>JAWKVZ010000004.1:0-378293 GCA_041397725.1 Hyphomicrobiaceae bacterium
AGAGAGAGCTTTTGCCCTTGGCTGGCGGTTGCAGAACGGACCAAGCGGCCAGAGACCATGAGCAGCGCCCACAGGAGGCGTGATCTTCAGGTCTCACGCCCCCATTGAGGCTCGATGCTCTTCCCGTGCATGTCGTCACCATTCCTCAGAAGATGAAGTCGCTCGCGTCGATGTGGGTGGTGTTCCAGCCGCTCAGCGTGATGGTGTTGCCGCCGAAGAAGATCTGCACGCCACCGGCGATGTTGTAGATCGTGAGCTGGCCGAAGTTGTCGAGCCCCGTCACGGCGGAGACGTCGAGCTGCTCGGTGCCGTTGAGCCAGTCGCGGATGGTGTCGTGGCCCCAGCCGTCGGAGAACTTGAAGGTGTCTGTGCCGCCTTCGCCGAAGATGGTGTCGTTGCCCGTGCCGCCGTCGATGATGTCGTTGCCGAGGCCGGCCAGGATGTAGTCGGCATCGCCGCCGCCGTCGATCGTGTCGTTGTCGCCGCCCGAATAGATCTGGTCCGCGCCCGACCCGCCCGAGATCGTGTCGTTGCCGGCCTCGCCGTAGAGCACGTCGTTGTCGCCGCCGCCGTCGATGATGTCGTCGCCAGCACCTCCGAAGATCGTGTCGTTGCCGGCGTCGCCCGCCAGCAGCGTGTCGCTGTCGTTGCCGCCGGCGATGAAGTCGGCGCCGTCGCCGCCGTGGATGGTGTCGGCCCCGCCCTCGCCGTAGAGGAAGTCGTTGTCGCCGCCGCCGTCGAGGGTGTCGTTGCCGTCGCCGCCGAGGATGTTGTCGCTGCCGGCATCGCCCGCCAGCAGGATGTCGTCGCCGAGGCCGCCGGCGATGAGGTCGCTGCCGTCACCACCGTGGATCGTGTCGGCGCCGTCCTCGCCGTAGAGCGAGTCGTCGTCGGCGCCGCCCTCGATGGTGTCGTTGCCGAGACCGCCGGTGATGGCGTCGTTGCCTTCCTCGCCGTAGAGGAAGTCGTCGTCGGCGCCGCCGCCGATGAAGTCGACACCGAGGCCGCCGTAGATGGTGTCGCTGCCGGCCTCGCCAAGAAGGAACTGGTCGTCGCCCTCGCCGCCGTAGATGGTGTCGTCACCGGTATTCCCGGTGATGCGGTCGGCACCGTCGTCGCCATAGAGTGTGTCGTTGTCGGCGCCGCCGTCGATGCGGTCGTCGCCGTCGTCACCGTGGATCGTATCCATGCCGGCTTCGCCGAGCAGGAAGGTGTCGGTGTCAGCGCCGCCGTAGATGGTGTCGTCACCCGCACCGCCGGTGATGAGGTCGGCGCCGGCGTCGCCGTAGAGCATGTCGTTGCCCTCGCGGCCGTCGATGCGGTCGCCGCCGTCGCGGCCTTCGATCCTGTTGGCGCCGGCATCGCCGTAGAGGAAGTCCGCCGCCGCTCCGCCGATCACGTTCTCGATCGACTTGAGGTAGTCGCTGCCGGAGGTCACGCCCGCGGTCAGCGAGGCGAGACCGATGTCGCCACCGAAGTTGGCGACATTGAAGAGGAACACGTTGACGGCGCTGGTCTCGGCCGAGTAGTCCGCCGTGTCCGTCCCCTCGCCACCGTCGAGGATGTCGCTCCCAGACCCACCCGACAGCGTGTCGTTGCCGGCCAGGCCCGTGACCAGGTCGGCATAGGGCGTGCCGGTCAGTGCGGGATCGTCGCCCGTCGTGCCGTTGACGAGCTCGCGCGCCCCGCTGACGGTGAAGACCACCGTGCCGGTATCCTGCGCACCCGACCCGTCCTCGACCGTGTAGGTGAGCGAGACCGTGGCCTGCTGGCCGGGATCGAGCCGATCGAACAGGGACTCTGCCCCACCCGGCAAACCGGCGCCCGGCGTCAGCGTCACCGTGCCGTCGCCCGCAAACGAGAAGTAGCTGTCGAGCAGCGCCAGGTCACCCGCCGACAGCGCACCAAGCCCCGAGACGTCGCCGGCCGTCAGCGCGGTGAGGGAGACGAGCGTCTTGCTGTCACCCGTGTCGACATCGGTGTCGTTGGTCAGCACGTTGAGGGAGACGATCGCGTTCTCGGCGCCCGAGGCCGCATCATCGGCCGCCACCGGCGGATCGTTCTCCGCCGTCACCGACAGGTCGAAGGTGTCGGAGACGGACTCCGTGCCGTCCGAGGCTGTGACCTTGAGCGAAATCACGCCGTGGAAGTCCTGTGGCGGCGTGCCAGTGAAGGTCTGCGTGCCCGCGTCGAAGCTGAGCCAGGCCGGCAGCGGATCGTCGTTGGCGAGCGTCGCCGTGTAGGTGAGCGCGCCGTCCACGTCCGTGAAGGTTCCCGCCGGCACGGCGAAGCTCCACGCCGTGTCCTCGGCGACCGACTGGTCGGCGATGGGGCTGTCCAGCACGGGCGCATCGTTGATCGCCGTCACCGTGAGATCGAAGGTGTCGGAGGTGCTCTCCGTGCCGTCGGACGCCGTGACCTTCAAGGAGATCACGCCGTTGAAGTCCTGCGGCGGCGTGCCAGTAAAGGTTTGCGTGCCCGCGTCGAAGCTGAGCCACGCGGGGAGCGGGTCATCGTTGGCGAGCGAGGCGGTGTAGGTCAGGCCACTCTCGGCATCCGTGAACGTGCCCGCCGGCACGGCGAAACTCCAGGCCGTGTCTTCGGCGACCGATTGGTCGGCGATCGGGCTCGCCACGACGGGCGCGTCGTTGGCGGCGGTGATGTTGACCGTGACCGTGCCGGTCGTCTCCAGCGCACCGCCCGTACCCTGGCTCCCCGTGTTGCCGTCGTTGAAGGTCCAGAGGATATCGACAGAGGCGGGTGGCGTGTCGGACGCATTTCTATACGTGATGAGCCGGAGAGCCTGAAAGACGGAAGGCTGGCTTGCACTGCCATTGAATTCGATCTGCAGTGTGCCTCCAGAGTCCGTGTAAGTGCCTATGAAGACGCCAGACAGCCTGACTTGGCCACCGGTGAGCTGGAGCGCGCCAACGCTGCCGAACTGGTCATCGGGATTTGCCCCCCCGAGGCGTTGCAAGGTCAGAGTGGTGCCATTGAACGTACCACCGAGATCCGCATCAAAGATGCCGACGAAATCCCCTTCCAGCACAACCGCAGCGCCGTCCTCGGTGAACGCCACCGTACCGCCGAGCGTGCTCACCGGATCGAACGTCGTGTCGAGCGTGCCGTCGGCGTTGAAGCGCAGGAGGGCGAAGTCGTTGTCCGTGCCGTTGTGACTGTGCCCTGTGACGACGATGCGCCCGTCGGGCAGGATCAGAAGGCTCCTGCCCACATCATCCCCCGTGCCCAGGGGCACGATCGTGACACCATCGCCGCCACCGAACGAAGTATCCGGCGAGCCATCAGCGTTATAGCGAAGGAGTGCCACATCAGCGTTGGCGCCATCGCTTGTGAAACCCGTCACCAGTATCCTGCCGTCACTCTGGATGGCGACATCGTAGCCCTGGTCCGCGGAGCCGCCGATCGCTGTCGTGACAATCCCGTCGCCGCCAAAGCTCGTGTCGAGCGTTCCGTCATTGTTGTAACGGGCGATCGCAATATCGGTGTTGGAGCCGTTGGAGCTCCACCCAGTCACGACGATCTTGCCGTCCGCCTGTAGCGCCATCCTGATGCCGAGGTCGTCGGACGCGCCGATGGCCGTGGTTACAATTCCGTCGCCGCTGCCGAACGACGTGTCGAGCGTGCCATCCGCGTTGTAGCGAAGCAGAGCGAAATCGTAGTTCGAGCCATTATGGCTGAAGCCGGCCACGAAGATCTTGCCGTCGGGCTGCACGGAAACGCTATAACCGACATCGGAGACCCCGATCGAGGTCGTGACAAGGCCGTCGCCCCCACCGAAACTCGTGTCGAGCGTCCCGTCGGCATTGTAGCGCGCGAGGGCGACGTCGTGCCCGGTGCCGATGCTGCCGCCGGTGACGAGGATTTTGCCGTCAGCCTGGATCACGAGGCTGCGGCCGTAATCGTGCGATGCGCCAATCGATGTGGTGACAAGGCCGTCACCTCCGCCGAAGCTCGTGTCCAGCGAGCCATCGGCGTTGTAGCGCGCGAGAGTGATCTCTTCCGGCCCGCCGATTTCGCTGTAGCCTGCGACGACGATGCGGCCGTCAGCTTGCAGCGCGACAGCCATGCCTCTGTCGTACCCTGTGCCGATCGCAGTCGTGACGATGCCGGCGCCGCCCCCGAAGCTCGTATCGAGCGAACCATCGGCATTGTAGCGAACAAGGGCGAAGTCTTCCGTGCTGCCGATCAGGCTATATCCGGCAACGATGATCTTGCCATCGGGCTGAGCCACCAGGCTCAAGCCGTACTCGTTGCCACTCCCGATCGCTGTCGTCACGATGCCGTCGCCCGTGGCGAAGGTCGGCGCGTCGTTGACGGCCGTCACATCGAAGGTGAGCGTGTTGGGCGAGGCGTCGAAATCCGTGCCGTCGGAGACGGAGAAGGTGAGGCTCGCATAGCCCGAACCGTTGGCGTTGTGCGCGGGCGTGAAGGTCAGCTTGCCGGCGGCAATATCGGCGGAGGAGATCACCTGGCCGGCACCGACGGGCGCGCCGTTGAGTAATAGCGCTCCGGCCATCGGCAGCGTGTCGATGCGCACCGAGGCAATGGGATCGCTCTCGGCATCGGAATAGCCGAAGTCGGCGAGCGTCAGGACGCGCGTCGTGTCCTCGTCGAGCGCGAGCGTCGCGTCGGTGCCGGCGGGTGCATCATTCTCAGCCGTCACGTTGACGACGGTCTGAGCGGAGACATCGGTGGTGTGGAAGTTGTTGTCGTCGATGACGAACTGAATGGTGCGGCTCGCGGCCGGATCATCAGAGAGATTGCGGTAGGTGACAGCCTCTGCCAATGCCTCGACCGCGGCGTCAGACGCGAGCGCCGTAAGCGTGATGACCAAGCCAAGGCCGTTCGTTCCATCGCTCGTGATCGTGCCGACGACATCGCCGTTATAAAGGACGCTACTCCCGCTGACGTTGATCCCGACATTGGGCGCCCCGCTGTCGAGGAGGCCAAGTTGATCGTCCGCCGTGCTTACCGAGACATACCCAACAGCGAATACCGCCCCTGCCAGAGAGGCGATCGACGATCGTGTGAACGTGATGTCAGGATCGAGGACTTGCGCTGCGGCATTGATCGCGCTTTCGGAGAACGTGATCGGGCTTACCAGATCGCTGAAGCTTGTGACATCCGGCACGTCGGTCACTGTGACGGTCACCGTGCCCGTCGTCTCCAGCGCGCCGCCAGTGCCCTGGCTCCCGGTGTTGCCGTCGTTGAAGGTCCAGAGGATGTCGAGGGAGGCGGGCGGTCCGTCGGAGCTGTTGGCGTAGGTGATCGCGCGCATCGCCTCGTCGACGCGCGCCTGCGTGGCAGCCGCGTTGAACGTGATCGCCAGCGTGCCGCCTGAATTGGTGAAGGTGCCGATGGTGACACCGGAAAGGATCACGTCGCCGACCGAGAGCACGAGATTGCCGGTCGCAGCGAACACGTCGTCGGCGTTGGCGCCGCCGTCGCGCGCCAACGTCAGCGTGGCGCCGTCGTAGTGGCCCTGCGCGGCGAGCTGCGTGTCGAAGATCTGCACGTTCGAATCGAGCACGACCGGCGCGCCGTCCTCGATGAACGCCACCGTGCCGCCGAGCGAATTTGGCGCATCGAACGTCTGGTCGAGCGAGCCGTCGGAATTGTAGCGGACGAGGGCGATATCGTCGTTCGAACCGTTGGAGCTCCGCCCGACGACAACGATCTGGCCATCCGATTGCAGAGCAATACTGTAGGCGAAGTCATTCCCCGAGCTGATGGGCGTCGTGACGATGCCGTCGCCGGCACCAAAACTCGCATCCAGTGTTCCGTCCGCGTTGTAGCGAACGAGCGCGAAATCCCAGCCTGTTGCGCCGGTTTGCGTGTGGCCTGCGAGGATGATCTTCCCATCTGCTTGAATGACCAGACTGAGCGCACTTTCATAGCTCGCGCCTATCGCCGTCGTTACGATGCCACTGCCGCCACCAAAGCTGGTGTCCAGCGTGCCGTCGGCGTTGTATCGAACAAGGGCGAAGTCCTCGTTGGCGCCATTGAACATGTAGCCGGCGAGAACGAGCTTGCCGTCCGACTGTTGTGCAACGGCGAAGGCCTGATCATAGGATGAGCCAATCGGAGTCGTGACGATGCCGTCGCCGCCGAAGGTCGTGTCCAGCGTGCCGTCGGCGTCGTAGCGAACCACTGCGAAATCGTAGTTGTTCGAGCCGAGAAAGGCATATCCAGCAAGCACGATCTTGCCATCGGGCTGCAAGAGGACGCTGTAGGCCTTTTCGTCGGTTCCTCCGATGAGGGTCGTGACAATGCCGTCGCCTTCCCCGAAGCCCGTGTCGATCACGCCGTCAGAGTCATAACGAACCAGGGAGAATTGATAGCCGCCACCAGGCGTGTGATGGCCGCCGAGAAGAATTTTGCCATCTGGCTGGACCGCAATCGACACGGCAGCATCATTCATGGCCACCGATGTGGTGACGATACCGTCACCCCCGCCGAATGTCGTATCGAGCGTGCCGTCTGAGTTGTAGCGGACGAGCCCATAATCGTTGAACCCAACGGTTCCCGGCCGCACCTCTCCCCCAACGAGGATCTTGCCGTCCGGCTGCAGCGCGATGCTCCAACCGAAGTCGCTGCTCGATCCAACTGACGTGATGGTGATGCCGTCACCGTTGCCGAAGCTTGAATCGAGTGAGCCGTCTGCATTGTAGCGCAGAACAACGGTGTCCCAGTTGGTCCCGTCGAACCTCTGCCCGGAAATGAGGATCTTTCCGTCGGGCTGGATGACAACGCCGCGTGCTTCCTCATGCGAACTGCCGATCGCCGTCGTGACGATGCCGTCGCCAAGACCGAATGTGGGAGCTGTATTGGCCATGTCGTTGCCTCCAGAGTAGTGCGGGCGCGCAGGCGTCTGCTGCGCAGCATGCCGCGTGCACGCCGATGAGACTGTCTCTCCGGGGCTCGGCCAACGAGGAGCGAATCTCACCGGGCCGGCGCCGCGCTCTGGCTGCCGATCGAGGCTTGCCCAGCCCCTCGGCTGCCCGAGGTCCCAATGCCGCTTGCAAACGCTGAGCGTGATTACGGGCGCCGTCATCCCCCAAATGGGGTACGACGCGACAAGAATTTCTCGTTTGGCGGCTGGATGCGCTCGTGCGGGCAGGCTGGCGCCGAGAGACGCCCCGGATCGTCAGAGAACTGCCGTCTGCGGCATGACGATGCTGCGCGACAACGGCTGCAATTCATGCTGAGCGTGATGTGTGCGGACGCCCCCGAATCCGAGCGCAAGGTCGTTGCGGCACTGCTGGGGGAGCTATCCCTGAGCCAAATCGCCGATCCGCGTCAGATCACGCAGGGAACCGTGCGAACGGTGCTGAAACGGGTTTTTGCCAAAGCCAACGTCAGGCGGCAATCGCCGCTCGTGTCCAAGCTGCTCAAGTTGTAGCGCAGGCGAGGCGGATTTCCTCGACGGACCGGCAACTCCAGATGCCCACGCGCATCGTCTCCGATCCCGACACCTGCCCCGCCAGGAAGGTCATCGCCAGGGGGCGGCGCAACAAGGCCTCGCCGCACTGCTCGTCTCGAACGCATGGATGCGCTTGCCGATCTAGCGGCTGTTCTGGAGGTCGCCACGATATCGGCTCCCCACAATTGGAGTCATCCACATTGCTCAGCTCACCGATGACGACACGAGAACCGCAGCACGCTGAGCGAAACATCCCCCATTTGAGGAACAAATGCCATTCGAGAGCATTATTTCGGGCCGAAGCGCCAGCTTCGACTTGCAGGCTGCGGCTCAGCACTTATGGTTTTCACGTGTGGTGGTCCGGAGGGGTTTCGGGACGGAATATGTTCAGTATTGTGGGCAATTCCGTACGATAGCCGGCGCTCCGGGGTGCCTTGATCGCGTGAGAACGAAAAATCGATCGGGTGCGGGGCACGGATGGATGCGGAGCAACTGGGGCGGATCATCCCGCTGATCTACGAGGCGAGCTTCGATGACGACCTCTGGCCGGTCGTCGCGAATGAAATGAGCCGCCTGTTTGCCGATGCCGCAATCGTCATCGACGACAACGCGACGGCGGGGCTGGAGTTTGGCCATGCGGCATCCGCGCTGTTCGACACATCGCTCAAACTCGTGCACTTCGACGCCTACACGACGCCGGACGCCAATCCCGGTGTCGCTGCGCTGTTCCGCACGCCCGTGGGGCGTTCCGTGTCCATCGCCTCATTTCTCGACAAGAAGGCGTTCGACGCCGATCCGTCCTGCCGCGCCATCCTCCAGCCGCAGGCCATCGACAAAGGCCTCATCGTCCCCTTCCACCGCGACGGCCCCGGCCTGGGATACATGAATGTGCTGCGGCGCAAGCGCCAGGCAGATTTCAACGACGAGGAAGCGCGGGGCTTCGAAATGCTGGCCGCGCATATCGCCCGCGCTTGTGAGATTCGTCGCTGCATGCTCGCCCGCCGCCTGAGGACTGAGACGCGTCGCCAGCGCATGCATGCCGCTCGCGCGGTGGAGGGCATGCTGCTGATCGGCCAGGACGGTCGCGTCATCGATGTCGACGCCAGCCTGGAGCCCCTGCTCGACGCCAGCAAAGGTCTGCATGTGCGCGCGGGGCGCCTCGTTTCGACCTCGACACGCGCGGGCGAGAACACCGAGGCCCTGCGGCGCTTCATCGCCGACGACCTGCCCTCCCGGCGCCCCTTCGTTCTGCGGCTGGACGATGGCAGTGTGACCATTCTTGAGTCCTTCCCGGCCTTCGACAGGATCGCGGCCGGCAGCCCCGGCAGGTGCCGCGTCGTCACGGTGCGTCAGCTCTCGCCGAAGGTCGAGCCCGATATCCGCGCATTCGCCGCCGCCTACGGATTGACACCGATGGAGCAGCGCGTTGTCGCGGCGCTGACACGCTCGGCATCCGCCACACAGGCCGCCGAACATCTCGGCATCAGCCGAGAGACGATGAAGTCACACCTGCGGCGCATCTATGCCAGGACCGCTACCCAGTCGCTGCCGACACTCCTCCTGCTGGTCGGACGGTTCGCCTGACGCCGCCAACGGGTGAGCTGACGGTGAGATGAGAGAGGTTCGCGGGCCGGGTTCGCGCAGGATACTGCCTGCGCAGAGCGACCGGCTGCCCGCAGAGCGGGCCCTCATCGCCCATCTGGCCAGCGAGTTCGCGAAGCGGCGCAACTGATCACCGATTGCGCGGAGGGCGACGGCGCCCGGCAGTCGTGCAGCTTGACTCAGGCACTCCGGCTGCAGATAACTAACCTTTAGTTAACAATTGGGTCCGCCATGAGTGCGAGTTTCAGGACAGGGGCGCCCTCCTCGCTGCGCCGCGTACATCGCGGCTTGGCGCTGTCCCGCATCCTGGCGACTGGCGGCATGTCTCGCACAATGCTCGCCAACGAGCTCGGGCTGTCGCAGATGGGCGTCTCCCGAGTCGTTCGCGACCTCATGGACGCCGACCTTGTCGAGGAGGCGGGCCATCTCGAACGCGAGACCGGCCCGGGTCGCAGCCAGACCCTGCTGCGCATCAGGCCCGACGGCGTATTCGCTTGCGGCATCGCTCTCAGTGCTTACGGCACCGAAATCGCCATTGCCGATGCTGTCGGTGGCGTCATCGGGCGGCGTCGCGTCCGGGTCGAATCACACACCGATGGCCAGCGCGTCATCGACGCATCCTCGCATGCCCTCGTCAGCCTGATCGCGGAGCTGGACATCCCGCGCGAGCGCATCGCGGGTGTCGGGATCGCGGTCGCGGCACATCTCGATTCCAAACGCCGCTGCATCGTCGGAGCCGGATATCTCGGCTGGAAGCCCTTCGACCTCGTCTCGCCGGTCGAGCGCATCACCGGGCTGCCCGTGCAGGCGGACAACATCACGAACGCACTCGCCCTGGCCGAGCGCAGCTTCGGAGTCGCGCGGGATGCGAGCGACGTCGTGCTCGTGCGGTCGGCGACGTCCCTCGGGGCCGCGACGCTGCGTGACGGCCGGGTTGTGCGGGGCTACGAGCAGCGGGCTGGGCGGATCGGACACTTCCGGCATGGCCGAACAGGACTCGTCTGCTCGTGCGGACGCAACGATTGCCTCAACTGCTCGGCTTCGGGCTGGTCGGTGTTGGCGCGCCTCGGCATCGTCTCGGATCCCATCTACAGGACGGAGATGATGACGGCCTACGCCGACGCGATCGATCAGCTCGCGATTGCGCCCGAGACGCGGCTTGGCGCGCATGCCGTGCGCACCCTACGAGCCGCTGGCGCAGCGCTGGCCGACGCCCTGCAGATCGTCGACTTGTTCCTCGAGCCGGAGGTGCTGGTGCTCGACGGCTCGATGTCCCGGGTCGCGGCCTACCTCGAAGGCATGCGGACGAGGCTCAAGCAGAGCGGCGAGCAAGGCCGCGAGCTGGCGGGCAAACTGAGGATCGGAGAGGTCCGCTCGGTCAAGGCGGCGGCCATGCTGGTGCTGCTCGATCGCGTCTACTCGCCCGCACTCGACCTGACGACCTACCTGCCACCAATAGGGACATCAGCAGGAGACGGCCGGTGACCGCAGCTCTCGACAGCAGTGTCCTGAACCCCCGCGGCGGCCCGTCCGTGGTGTCGATCATCCGCATCCTCGCCGCAGCGGTTCTCGTGGGGTTCAGCCTCTACACCGCGATCTTCGGCGTCATGCCCGACATGATCCAGAGATCCGTGCATCTCGGGCTCGTCCTTACGCTCATCTATCTCGGCGCCCTCGTCGCACAATCATGCGTCGCCCCCGCCCGCGGGCGCGCCGAGGCTGTTCTCGCCGTCGCCCTCGCGGTCATCGGCTTCGCGGTGATGATCTACCATGTCGTCTTCTTCAATGAGATCGGCGAGCGCTACGGCGAGTTGACCCGGCTCGAGCTCTACCTCGGCATCGCCGCGACGATCATCTTGCTCGACGCCACACGGCGCGTCATTGGTTGGCCGATGGTCGTGCTGGCCGTCATCTTCCTGCTCTATGCCTACTTCGGCAGCTCGCTGCCGGGGATCGCCGGCCATCGTGGCTACAATACTGAGCGCATCATCTCGCAGCTTTACCTCGGCGGCGGCGGCATCTTCGGAACCCCGCTCGGCGTCAGCGCGACATTCGTCATTCTCATCGTGTTGTTCGGCGCGGTCCTCGAGACTTCCGGCGCCGGCAAGGTTCTGATGGACATCGCCACGTCGCTCACAGGCCGCTCACGCGGAGGTCCCGCCAAGGCGGCCGTGGTCGGCTCGAGCCTGATGGGCATGATCTCCGGCACGGCGGTGGCGAACGTGCTGACGACCGGCACCATCTCCATTCCGCTGATGAAGCGGGCGGGCTACCGGGCCGAGGTGGCCGGCGCCGTGGAAGCGGTCGCCTCGACGGGTGGCCAGCTCATGCCGCCGGTGATGGGCGCCGCCGCCTTCCTGATGGCCGACCTGACCGGCATTTCCTATTTCGAGATCGCACAGGCCGCCATTCTGCCGGCCTTCCTCTACTACGTGGTTCTCTATGCCGTCGTGCACCTCGAAGCGGTGAAGACCAACATCGCCGTCGTGCCGGCGGACGAGGTGCCACCGCTGGTCGCGACATTCATCAGCGGCGGTCACCTGCTGCTTTCCCTGCCGGTCTTCATCTACATGCTGTTTGCCGGCTACTCCGTGATGTACGCCTCCTTCTGGGCGCTCGTCTCGGGACTGGCGCTGAGCTACGTGCGACGATCGACGTGGCTGACACCGGCCAAGCTCGTGCAGACGCTCGTCAGCGGCGCGGAGGCCGTGCTGCCGGTGGCCGCCGCGTGCGCGTGCGCCGGCATCATCATCGGCGTCATCACGCTGACCGGGCTTGGGCTCAAGTTCTCGTCGCTCGTGCTGTCTCTCTCCGCCGGCAATCTCTTTCTGGCGCTGCTCCTGACGATGATCGCCTCGCTCATTCTCGGGATGGGGCTGCCCACGGCAGCGGCCTACATTCTCGTGGCCACGCTGGCCGCGCCTGCCCTCGAGCAGATGGGCGTCAACAAGCTCGCCGCGCATCTCTTCGTCTTCTATTCGGCCATGCTCTCTGCGATCACGCCGCCCGTAGCCCTTGCCGCCTACGCGGCGGCCGGACTGTCCAACGCCAATCCGTTTCGCATCGCAGTCAAGGCCTGCCAGTTCGGCAGCGCCGCGTTCATCGTGCCGTACTTCTTCGCGTACAACCCGGCGATCCTCGGCATCAACGCAGCCCCGCTCGCGATCCTGCAGGCGACATTCACCTCCGTCATCGGCGGACTGTGCCTGGCGGCGGCAGTCCAGGGGTGGCTTCTCACGCGGATGACCATTCTCGAGCGCATCGGCTTCATGATCGTCGCCTTCCTGACATTGGACCCGGGACCACTGACCGACATCACCGGTCTTTGCCTGCTTGCGGGCCTCGTCTGGTTTCAATGGCTGAGGCGGGAGAACGATCAGAAGGAAATGGCTTAGCGCAACTTGAAAACAGCCATAATGGGAGGAGAACAACCATGACGAAGGCAAGCCTGAAGGCGCTGATCGGCGCCGGACTTCTGGCGGCGTTTGCGACCGGCGCTCCAGCCGGCGCCGCAGATCTGCGCCTTTCGATCGGCTCGTGTCCCGTCGGGTGCACGGCCTACACGTGGTCGGCCGGCATCGCCGACATCGTCAGCAAGACCGTCCCGGGCGTGAAGCTGACGGCCGAGGAGACGAAGGGCTACATCGCCAACATCAAGCTCATGCAGAGCGGCCAGCTCGAGATCGCCATGGCGACTTCGCTCTCCGCGTATCAGGCCTACATGGCGACCGGCCCCTACAAGGGCTCGCAGAAGGGCAAAATCCTGAGCTGGATGTCGATCGCTCCGGTCGCGATGCACATCGTCACCTTGAAGAGCAGCCGCATCGCCTCGCTCTCGGATCTCAAGGGCAAGCGCGTCGGCATGGGGCAGCCGGGCGGCACCTCGATGCTCGACGCCGACGCCTTGATGCAGATACTCGGCCTGAAGCCCGACACGGACTTCAAGCCATTCCGCATCCGCCTCGGCAGCATGATGGATTCCCTCGCCGACGGGAACCTGGACGCGGCGCTGTGGAATGGCAGCTTCCCCCTGCCGCCTCTCGTCAAGCTGACGGCCAGCCGGGACGTCCATCTCGTGCCCGTGACCGACGAGATCTTCGCCAAGCTGCAGGCGAAGTATCCGCCCTTCTTCCGGCTGACGATCCCGGCCGGCCGCTACAAGGGCATCGACAAGGCGGTGCCGACATTCGGCCTGGCGAACGGCATGGTGATCTCAAAGGACGTTCCGGAAAAGACCGTCTACGACATGACCAAGTCGATCTTCGAGAACCTCGCGAAGCTGAAGGCGGTGCATCCGGCATTCGGACGCATCAGCAAGGAGACCGTGCTCAACGGCTTCGCCGCGCCCCTGCATCCCGGCGCCCTCAAGTACTACCGGGAGATCGGCGTACCCGGCATCGAGGACTTCGTGAAGCGCACCTCGAAATAGCCGTCGCGGCCACTGCGTCCCCTCGCGAGGCGCGGTGGCCGATACCGTTGTCGCACGAAATCAACGTGCAAACCGCGTGAGTGCCTCGCTGTGTCGCAACTCCCCAATATCGTCCTGATCATCACCGACCAGCAGCGCGCCGACTCGATCGCGAGCCTCGGCGCGCCGTGGATGAAGACCCCCAACATCGACCGCCTCGTGAAAGAAGGGACGGCCTTCACGCACTGCTTCGTGACGTCGCCGGTCTGCGTATCGTCCCGCGCCAGCCTCTTTCGCGGCATGTATCCGCACACGACCAACGTCTACACCAACTTCGAGCCGTGGGAGCCGACCTGGGTGCGGTGGCTGGCGGACGCCGGCTACCATTGCGTCAACATCGGCAAGATGCACATCAACCCCTACGACGCGAAGGGCGGCTTCCATCAGAGGTTCCCGGTCGAGAACAAGGACCGCCCGCTGTTCCTCGAGGAGCACGAGCGGGCGATCTACGACGAGTGGGACAAGGCGCTGAAGGCGCGCGGGCTGGTCAAGCCTTCGCGATATACGCGGGCAGCATCCGACGCCGAGGAGTTCAAGCGGGCGCTCGGCTGTTTCGTCTGGGAAGTCGACGACGACATGCACCCCGACAACTTCGTCGGCAACACCGCCCGCTGGTGGCTGGAGGATCGCAAGGCGCCCTCCCCCTTCTTCCTGCAGATCGGCTTTCCCGGACCTCACCCGCCCTACGACCCGACGGCCGACGCGCTTGCGCTCTACGCCGATGCCGACATCCCCGTCGAGATGCCCTCGACGGAGGAACTCCTGGGCCAGCCGCGGATGCACGAGCGGCTGCGGCAGAGCATGGTGGACTTCAACATCGACAGCGTCGCCTGGCGCCGGCAGATCTCACGCGAAGACCTCCTGCGCCTGCGCCGGTACTATGCGGCGAACGTGTCGATGATCGACAGCCAGGTCGGCGAGATCCTCGCCGTTCTCGAGCGTCGCGGCTACCTCGACAACACCATCGTCATCTTCTGCTCGGATCATGCGGACGCGCTCGGCGATCACGGCCATATCCAGAAGTGGACCATGTACGACTGCGTCACGCGCGTGCCCCTCGTGATCTCGGCGCCGGGGCGCGTGCGCCAGCAGGTCTCGAACGATCTCGTACAGCTCATGGACCTCGCACCGACGATCCTGGACCTCGCGGGTATCGAGGTGCCGAGCAACTGGGAGGCCCGCTCGCTCGCGCCGAAGCTGATCGACGGCGCGTGGCCCGCCGGGGCGTTCCGGGAGCACGTTTATGCAGAACTCGGCCGCGACCATATCCAGTCCGCGTCGGAATACCTGATCATGCGACGCGACCACCGCTGGAAGTTCGTCGTCTACGCCGGAGAGACGGACGGCGAGCTTTACGATCTCGATGCTGACCCCGGCGAGACGCGCAACCTCTGGCACGACCCTGCGCACCAGCAACGGCGCGACCAGGCCGTGAAGGAGATCTTCGAGTGGCTGGCCCTCGGCGTATTCCGCGCCAATCGGCCGAAGACACCGAAGCCTCAGGCCCCCATGACGATCTAGTGAGGCGACTGCGTCGCCTGCAACATCGGCTCCCCCATTCACGAGGATCGAATGACCCGTCCAAATATCCTGCTCATCCAGGCCGACCAGCTCACCGCCATGGTTCTGTCGATGTACGGCGGCCGCACCGTCAAGACACCGCACATGGACGCCATTGCCCGGAATGGCGTGACGTTCCTCAACTCCTACTGCAACAATCCCGTGTGCGGCCCCTCGCGCGCGTCGATGCTCACTGGCCAGCTCTCGTCGGAGGTCGGCTGCTACGACAATGCCGGCGAGCTCCTGTCCTCGGTCCCCACCTTCGCCCACTACCTGCGCTTCCTGGGCTACCGGACCTGCCTCTCGGGCAAGATGCATTTCGTCGGCGCCGACCAGCTCCACGGCTTCGAGGAACGCCTGACGACCGACATCTATCCTTCCGATTTCGGCTGGACCGCCGACTGGACCCAGCAGGACGAGCCTTATGCGCCGTCACGCATGAGCCTCAGATCGATCGTCGAGGCGGGCGTGTGCAAGCGCAGCCTGCAAATCGACTATGACGAAGAGGTCTGCTTCCAGGCCGTGCAGAAAATCTACGACTACGCGCGCGACACCGACGAGCGGCCGTTTCTGATGATGGCCTCGTTCACCCACCCTCACAACCCGTTCGTCACGACACAGGCGTACTGGGACCTCTACGACCATGACAGCATCGAGCTGCCGGGCGTGCCTCACATCCCCATCGCCGAGCGCGATCCCTGGTCCCAGCGCTATGCCCTGACCATTCGCGAGGACGAGCACGACGTCACGGCGGCCGATATCAGGAACGCCCGGCACGCCTACTATGGCATGGTCTCCTATTTCGACAGTCTGGTCGGCCGCCTGCTGGCTGCGCTCGAGGACGGCGGCTTCTCCGACAATACCTACGTGTTCGTCATCGCCGACCATGGCGAGATGCTGGGAGAGCGGGGCACCTGGTTCAAGTTCCTGCCGTACGAGTGGTCGGCGCGCGTGCCCATGATCTGTCGCGGCCCCGGCGTGAAGGGGGGCTATGTCGAGCCGAAGGCCGTTTCTCTCGTCGACCTGCTGCCGACCTTCCTCGACATCGCGACCGACGGCAAGCCGCCACAACTCGCCGACCGGCTCGACGGTCGCTCGCTCGCCGGCATGCTCACCGGCGACAATGCGGGCCGCCCCGACGAGGTGCGGATGGAATTCACGGGCGAGGGCGTCTATGCCCCTGCCCTCATGCTGGTCCGCGACCGCATGAAGTACGTGCACTGCCGCACCGACCCGCCGATGCTCTTCGACCTCGCCAAGGACCCCGGCGAGCGCCGCAACGTCGCGACCGATCCGGCCTACGCCGAGACGGCCCGCAGCATGCGCCAGGACATCGAGGCGCGGTGGAACTACGAGCGCCTCGAGCAGGATATCCTCGCGTCCCAGAAGCGCCGGCTGTTCGTGCAGGAGGCGCTGCTCAAGGGTATCTGGACGGGCTGGGACCATCAGCCGTTCGTCGACGCGACGCGCGCCTACGTCCGCGGTGCGATCGACCCCAACACCACCGCGACGAAGGCAAGGCGGCGCCTGCCGTTCGTCGCCGAGGTGCCGCCGCACCATCCGCGACCGCCGCGCAAGAAGAGCTGACGGCCGTCCGGGGCGATGGCCACTGGCATTGCCATCGCTCGCTCACGAGCGAAACGAGGGACTTTCGATGGACGCCAGCGAGCGGACGTTCGACTACATCGTCATCGGTGCCGGCACGGCGGGGTGCGTCCTGGCCAATCGCCTGACCGCGAACGGCCGCTTCACGGTGCTGCTTCTGGAGGCGGGGCCCGCCGACAACTATCCGTGGATTCACATCCCGATCGGCTACGCCAAGACCATGTTCAACCCCAGATACAATTGGGGGTTCCATACCGAGGCCGAGCCGGAGTTGAACGGACGCCGGATCTACTGGCCGCGGGGCAAGGTGCTCGGCGGCTCCAGCTCGATCAACGGCCTCATCTACATCCGCGGCCAGGCGCGTGACTACGACCTCTGGGCGCAGGCCGGCAACCCCGGCTGGGCCTGGAAGGACGTGCTGCCCTATTTCCGCAAGCTCGAGACGAACGAGCGCGGTCCGAGCGAGCTGCATGGCGGCGATGGTCCGCTGAAGTGCTCGGACATCCACGAGCGCCCCGAGCTCATGGAAGCCATCATTCGTGCCGGCAACGAGCTCGGCGTCCGCACCACGGACGATTTCAACGGCCCCTCGCAGGACGGCGTCGGCTATTACCAGCTCTTCACGCACAACGGCAGGCGCAGCTCGACGGCGGTCTGCTACCTCAAGCCTGCCCGCAAGCGTCGGAACCTCGTCGTGGAGACCGAGGCGCTGGTCAGCCGCGTGCTGTTCGAGGGCAGAACGGCAACCGGCGTCGCCTACCGCCACAAGGGCGCCGCGCGCATCGCGAGGGCCGGCCGGGAAGTTGTCCTGGCCGCCGGCGCCGTGCAGAGCCCGCCCTTGCTGGAGATGTCCGGCGTCGGCCAGGGGCAATTGCTGCAGGACAGAGGCGTGCCCGTCGTGCACGACCTGCCGGGTGTCGGCGAGAACATGCAGGATCACCTGCAGTTCCGGCTGATCTTCCGCTGCAAGAAACCGATTACGACCAACGATCTCCTGAAATCCTGGCGAGGACGACTGGGGATCGGTCTGAAGTACGCGCTCTCGCGCTCGGGACCCATGGCCATTGGCATCAATCACGCCGGCATGTTCACGCAGGTGCTCGATGAGTCCGAAGGCCCGGACATCCAGTTTCATTTCGCGGCGCTCTCGGCCGAAATGGCCGGCGGCAAGACGCATTCGTTCCCAGGCTTCACCTTCAGCGTGTGCCAGCTTCGACCGACATCGCGCGGATCGGTCCACATCACGTCGCTCGAGCCTTCGGACGCGCCCTCCATCCGCCCGAACTACCTGACGACCGACTACGATTGGCGGTGCGCTCTGGCCGGCGTGAAGTTCGCCCGAAGGCTCGCGCATGCCGACAGCCTGAAGGACTACACGCTCTGCGAGTATCGCCCAGGGCCGGAAGCCGAGACCGACGAGCATCTGAAGGAGTTCTGCCGCAACTACGGCGCCACGATCTTCCATCCCGCCGGCACCTGCAAAATGGGCACGGACAACATGGCCGTGGTCGACCCGCGGTTGCGGGTGCGGGGGATCGAGCGCCTGCGCGTGGTGGACTGCTCCATCATGCCCAATCTCATCTCTGGCAATACCAACGCGCCGGTGGCCATGATTGCGGAGAAGGCTGCAGACATGATGCTCGATCAGGCGTCGTGAGGACCACTCCGCCGACGCGCCCGTTCAGCCGCGCCTGACCGGAACGACTCGAACCGCCACGGGCGCGAATCGAGTTTGATGGGCGCTGCCGCGCGGACGCCGGCCAGGTGGCAGGCTTATCCACCACTCGTTACACTCACAAATGCCACGCATCCCATTGATATTCTTGCGATTTAAAAGGAAGCACAAGAGCGTTGCCCGGGCGGCGCTTGCGACCCTCGGTTCTGCCACTACACTCCGCGCCCATGACAAATGCGGTGAAGGCGGGGGTAGTCTCAACATGAAGCGGGAGTCCGGTGGACCGTGCCTTAGCGCGGTGTTCGTCGACTACGACAACATTTATCTGTCGCTCAAGCGCAAGAGCGAGGATGCGGCCAAGAAGTTTGCGAAAGACGCCGGGTCCTGGCTGCGCCAGATCGAGAGCGGACGCCTGATTACGCCGACCAATGGGCCGCAGTCGGACGTCAACCGGCGCATCGTGATGAACCGCTGCTACGGCAACCCCGTGCCGCGGCGCAACCCGCAGGACAACTCCACGGACATGAACTCGTTCCCGTTCGTGCGCCATCACTTCCTGCGCGCCGGGTTCGAGATCATCGACTGTCCGCCGCTGACGGCGCAGCTCAAGAACTCGTCGGATATCCGCATGGTCATGGATGTCCGCGATTTCCTGACGCACGAGACCTATTTCGACGAGTTCATCATCCTGTCGGGCGATGCGGATTTCACCCCCGTGCTGCACCGCCTCAGGGCGCATGCCCGGCGCACGGTGATCTTCGCGAACGACTACACGGCCGCCCCCTACACGGCCATCAGCGATGGCGAGGTGCGCGAGGCGGACCTACTGGCGTTCCTGGTCGATGGTCGCCTGCCCGGCGAGGAAGCGCCCGCCCTCGAGACCGATCGGCTGGACCCCGGCCACTACGACGCGATCCGTCGCGAGATCACCGAAGAGATCATGGCGAGCGTCAATGCTGCGACGGCGCCCGTGCCGATCGAGGCCCTGGCGGATCGCGCGCTGCGAGCCCTCGGACACGACCGCACGATCGGCACGAGCTGGGCCGGCTTCGGCGCCTTCCGTGCCTTCCTGCAGGCGAACCTGCCTGAAAGCCTCAAGCTTTCCGAGCAGCCGCCCTATGTCGTCTACGATCCGCGGCGGCACCTCGTCGACATCGGCGATATGCGGCCGGTGCGCACCGTCCCGCAGGAGCCGCCGTCCCCGACGCCGCCGATCCGCGTCTCCGCTCCCGTCGAGCCGCCGACGCGCGCCCTGCCCCCGGTGACGCGGCCGAGCTACGACGCCGAGCCGGCAGCGCCGCGCCCGATGGCCCATGCGCCGACCTACGAAGCGCCGCGCGCTCAGGCGGCACCGGCTCAGCCGGCCTCCGAGACCCCGCGCTCGCAGCCTCAAGCCCGCCCGCAGGCGGAGAACCCGTCGGCTCTGCAGCAGTCGATCGCGCGCATCCACGAGGCCTGCCAGGCCCCGCCGCTCGCCCCGCCGGAATATCGCCAGTTGTTCGAGGCGATGAGCAGCGAGCTGACCGAGAACGGGCTGGCAGGGTCGCAGACCGTCAGCAACATCGCGCAGCGGGTGCAGAACACTGGTCTCGACGTGCGCCGCGACGACGTCCGCTTCGTGCTCGAGGTCATCAGCGAAGCCGACCCGTGGTTCGAGCAGGGCGTCTCCGCCAACCTGTTCGCCGGCCGCTTCCGCAACTTCGTCGTGGCGCGGTGTCGGAGCCAGGGCCTCAACCTGTCGGCCGAAGAGCTCGACCTCATCGATGCCTGGTTCGCTGGCGGCCAGCACGCGCCCCCCATAGCCAAGCGTCCGGTCGTCGAACCCGCAGGCTACACGCAATCCAGCGACGCGCGTCAGCCGCAGCGCACGACGCCGACCTCGACCCCCGGCCCGATGGCCGCGGAGCGCGAGCAGATCGAGCGCTGGTGGACGGAGCCGAGGCAGGCGACTGGCGGCGGCATCGCCGATACCAACCAGGGCCACACGGCACCGACCATGCCGGGCAGCGGCCTTGGCGACGAACTCCCGCGCATCGTGCGGTCACGCCAGCGCGGCTGAGCCACGAGGCCAGATGATCTCGAAGACGCATCCCATCCTCAGGATGGGGTGCGTTTTTTATTGGGGCCGACGAGCAATTCGCGACTGGCGACGAGCGCGCCGGCCGAGATGGCCACGGCGGCCAGCCAGACGCTGGCTGTGGCCTGTCCCTGCCCCGTGAAGTTGAGCAGCAGCGTCGAGAGCAGCGGCGTGGCATAGGACGCGACGCCGAGAACGCGGATGTGGCCGTGCTTGACCCCGTCGTCCCATAGGAAAAACGCGAGGCCGACGGGGCCGACGCCCGCCGCGACAATGGCCAGCCAGGCTGTGGCGACGGCCGGCCAGACCGTCGTCTCGAGCGCCAGGTGCAGGCCGAGCGCGCCTAAGGCCGTTCCCGCGCAGTAGCCGGTCACCGCATGATTGGGAACGCCCGGAAACAGCCGCGAAGCCACCGAGTAGCTGGACCAGATGAAGGCCGAGGCGAATGCGGCGGCATACCCGGCGAAACTGCCGCTCAACTGCGCGCGTTCACCCGCGCCCAGCAGCAGCACCGTCCCGGCGAAGCCGAGCAGCGCGCCAGCGAGGTGCCACCAGCGCAGCCGGCCGCCGCCGAGCGAGGCCGGCAGGAGACCCGACATCACCACGATCAGCAACGGCCAGGTGTAGTTGATGAGATTGGCCTCGACGGCAGGGGCCGCCGACAGCGAGAAGAAGTAGCAGGCGTGAAAGCCGAGCAGGCCGTAGATGCCCAGGACCCAGGCGCGGATGGGCACGCGCTGCAACTCCGCGAGCCGGACGCCCTGCCGCCACCCCAGCAGCAGTCCGAGCACGGCCGCGATGGCGAACGTCATGGCGGCGAGTTGGAATGGCGGCACAGGGCGCGCCAGCGTGGTGAGCGTCGCCAGCCCCGCCCAGAGCACGATGGCGACGATTCCACGCAACGTCGCCGTGCGCGTGCTCTGCTGCGCCCTCATCGCAAGATCGCGTCAGATCAGGTACTGGCCACCGTTTGCGGTCAGCGTCGAGCCGGTGATGAAGCCGGCCTCGTCGGCCGCCAGGAACACGACACAGCGCGCGATCTCGGCGGGCTGTCCCAGTCGGCCCACGGGGATCTGGGGAATGATGGATTTCTCCAGCACCTCTTTCGGCACCGCCATGACCATCTCCGTGCCGATATAGCCGGGGCAGATCACGTTGACGGTAATGCCCTTGGCGGCGTTTTCCTGCGCCAGCGCCTTGGTGAAGCCGATGTCGCCCGCCTTCGCGGCCGAATAGTTGGCTTGTCCCATCTGGCCCTTCTGGCCATTGATCGAGGAAATGTTGATGATGCGCCCGAAGTTGCGCTGGCGCATCCCCTCGATCACCTGACGCGTGACGTTGAAGAGCGAATTGAGATTGGTGTTGATCACCGCGTACCACTGCTCGGCGGTCATGCGATGGAACATGCCGTCGCGCGTGATGCCGGCGTTGTTGACGAGCACGTCGACGGGTCCGACATCGGCGCTCACCCGGGCGACGCCCTTCTCGCAGGCGGCATAGTCGCCCACGTCGAATTTGTAGACGGGGATGCCGTGCTCCGCCTGGAAGGCCTGCGCTACGCTGTCGTTGCCGGCATAGTTGGCCGCAACCCGATAGCCCTTCTGCTTCAACGCGACCGAAATGGCGGCTCCGATACCGCGCGTACCGCCCGTCACCAACGCAACTCTAGCCATCAGCGCTTCGCTCCCTCGCACCGACCGTCGCACTTGTCATCCGCGCCCCCGGCCGCCGGTCGCTCCGGCCGAGAGCATCGTTCCGCTGGCAACGCCGTCAGTCGCGAGCCACGCACATGGCGACGCCCATGCCACCGCCGATGCACAGCGTAGCGAGTCCCTTCTTGGCGTTGCGCCGCTTCATCTCGTAGAGAAGCGTCGTCAGGACGCGCGCGCCCGAGGCGCCGATTGGATGGCCGAGCGCAATAGCACCACCATTGACGTTGACGTTCTCGGTATTCCAGCCGAGCCCCTTGTTGACCGCGCAGGCCTGGGCCGCGAACGCCTCGTTCGCCTCGATGAGGTCCAGATCCCCGACCGTCCAGCCGGCCTTCTCCAGCGCCTTCTTCGAGGCCGGGATCGGGCCGGTCCCCATGATCGAGGGATCGACGCCGGCATGTGCCCAGGAAACGATCCGCGCCAGCGGCGTGATTCCGCGGCGCTTCGCCTCGGCCGCACTCATCAGCACCACAGCCGCCGCACCGTCGTTGATGCCGGAGGCGTTGGCAGCCGTCACCGTGCCGTCCCGCTCGAAAGCGGGGCGGAGCTTGCTGATGCCGTCGTAAGTGACGCCTTCCTTGATGTACTCGTCGTCCGAGACCACGACGTCTCCCTTGCGGGTCTTGATCGTCACCGGCGCGATCTCGTCCTTGAACTTGCCGGCCTTCTTGGCGGCCTCGGCCTTGTTCTGCGAGGCCACGGCGAACTGATCCTGCTCCTCGCGCGTGATCTGCCACTGGCGCGCGACGTTCTCCGCCGTCGTGCCCATGTGGTAGCCGTTGAAGGCATCCCACAGGCCATCCTTGATCATCGTATCGATGAACTTCAGATCACCCATCTTGGTGCCGTCGCGCAGATGCGCACAGTGCGGCGACTGGCTCATGCTCTCCTGCCCACCGGCCACCACGATCGACGAGGAGCCGAGCTGGATCTGCTGGGCGCCAAGAGCGACGGCCCGCAGGCCCGAGCCGCACAGCTGGTTCATGCCCCAGGCCGGCGCATCAACGGGGATGCCCGCCGCGATCGCGGCCTGACGCGCGGGATTCTGGCCGGCGCCGGCTGCGAGAATCTGGCCCATGATGACCTCGGAAACGTCGCCGGGCTCGAGACCGGCCCGCTCTAGTGCCGCCTTGATCGCCACCTTGCCGAGCTCGTGCGCCGGCATGCCTGCGAGCGCTCCGTTGAACGAGCCAACCGGAGTACGGGCGGCGCTTGCGATGACGATCGTGTTGTCCTGCTGGCTCATTGCCAAACTCCTAAAGGCTGTTTGGAACCCGATCCGGCACGCATCCCGCGTCGTGATGATGCCGCACCGCGATGGCTTGATGGCGACGATAGCAGCTAGGGCTTCCGCGCCGCAATCGAGACCTCCGACGGATAAGCCTTCATGCTATCGAGCATTTGTCGCGCCGGCTCCACAAACCTATGGTGACTGGCACACCTAGCATGTTATCATTTCGCATTGCGGAAAAGCCTGAGGATTGGTTGCCAGCATGCAAGAGAAGTCCTCGAAAGTGATCGACAAGCGCGAGCCTGCGGTCATCAAGAAATACGCGAACCGGCGGCTCTACAATACCGAGACGAGCACGTACGTGACGCTCGACGACCTTGCCGAGATGGTGCGCTCGGAGCGCGACTTCATCGTCTACGACGCCAAGTCGGGAGATGACCTCACGCATTCCGTGCTGACGCAGATCATCGTCGAGCAGGAGAGCCGGGGCGGGCAGAGCCTGCTGCCGATCCGTTTCCTGCGGCAGCTCATCCGCTTCTACGGTGACAGCATCGAGCGGATGGTGCCGAGCTATCTCGAGGTCAGCCTGGATACGCTGACCAAGGAGCACGATCGTTTCCGCAAACAGTTCGCCAGCGCTTTCGGCGCCAACGCCTTCGAGGCCATGCAGGAGCAGGCGCGCAAGAACCTCGCCATGTTCGAGCAGGCCATGTCGATGTTCACGCCTTTCGGCGCCGGCATGCCGCGCCAGCCCACCAAGGGCGACGAGGCGAAGCCCGCAGGTCAGCAGCGTGAGCCGGCGGCCGCGCCTGAGAAGGCCGACAAGGACAAGGACGATCTGGCCGAGCTCAAGGCGCAGCTCGCCCTCATGCAGGCCCAGATCAACAAGCTCGCGTCTGGTGACAAACAGAAGTAGTGGCGCCTGCCCGAGACGCTTGCGACGCGGCCGGCTCCGCTAGTCGCCGCCTGGGCAAAAGGCCTCAGATCCGGCCGACGACCATGGGGTGCTGGCGGCTGGCGGAGGCCAGCTCCGGCCGCCCGAAGTGGTAGCCCTGCATATACGTGACGCCGAAGCTGCGCAGCATGTCGCCGGTCTTCGCGTCGCCGACGCACTCCGCCACGGTCTCCATGCCACAGCTCGTGGCCAGCTCGATCATGGTCTTCATGAAGATGCGGTCGGTCTCGTCCTCGCAGAGATTGCGAGCGAAGGCGCCGTCGATCTTCACCATGCCCGCACCGAGGCATTTGAGATTGCGGAACGACGTGTAGCCGGCCCCGAAATCGTCGATCGCCACGCGGCACCCGAGCTCCTTCAGAGTGTCGACAAACGTGATCGACTGATCGAGATCCTCGATGGCGGCCGTCTCCGTGATCTCGACGGTCAATCGCTCCGTCAGGTGCTTCTTGCCACCGGTCAGGCGATGCAGCGCGACCAGCCACTCGTGATCGGCGGTGGTCAGGCCCGAGACATTGATCGCCAGATGCAGCGACGGATCGAGCTTCAGCAGCCCGATAGCGAGCTCCAGGGCCCGGCGGTCGATCGGCCGCGATAAGCCGAGCTGCTCGGCGACATGGATGAACTCGCCGGCAGCGATGATGGAGCCGTCCGGCTGCTCGAGGCGCAAGAGGCATTCATAGAAGGCAATTTCCTGGTTCGACGCGCGCACGACCGGCTGCAACGCCGCCAGAATGCGGTTCTCGTTGAGGGCGTTGATGACCTCGTCGGCGATCTTGATGTTGCGCTGACGCTCCGATTCCTGGCTGGTCGAATGCTCGTAGCCAAGGAAGCGATCCTGCCGGCGCTGCTTGATCTTCTCGAGCGCCTCGAGCGCCCGCGAAACGGCGGCATTCACGGTGCCGGCCTGGTCGGGCAGCATCACGCCGCCTGCCGAGATGGTCGCGGAGAGCTGGCAGACAGAGGTCTGGATGCTCATGTCGCGCACAGAGCGCATCAGACGCTCGGCTGCGAGTCGCATGGCACCGGGGCCACAGTCGTTGAGCACGATGCCGAACTTGTTCGACGAATAGCGGCCGAGCGTATCGCCGCCCCGCAAGTGGCTCCGCAACTGGCGGCCGACCGCGGAGATCGTCTGATCCCCGACCTCGAAACCAAAGGCGTTGTTGATGGCCGCCAGATTGTCGACGGCGGCGATCAGCAGGGCGCAGCTCTGGCCCGACGACTTCGCCCGATCGATGACGGCGCCCAGAGCCTCGATGAAGCGCACGCGGTTGAGCTGGCCGGTGAGCTCGTCGTGATCGCTGCGATAGAGAAGGCGCTGCTCCTCGGAATAGCGCTCGTTGATGACGCGCACGACGCCGCGGGCGCTGACGACGTTGCCGGCCTCGTCGCGCTGCCAGACGCCGTGCTCCTCGAGCCACAGCTCCGTCGAACAGCGACGTCCGCCCGGCATGAAGCGGTATTGTATCCGATAACCCGACGCATCCCCGACCGGCGAGCCGACATGCTGCGCCACGGCGCTGTGCCGGCGCTCGATATGCTCCGGGGCGATCAGGAACTGGAATGCAGCCCCCGTGGCGATGCCGCGGATGCTGTGCGTGCCGAGAACCTCGGCGGCATTCGCCTCCCAGACCATGACGTCGTCGGCGAAGGTCCAGGTGTAGGCGGTCTCCTGCACGGCCGTGAGGATGGAGATGAGCGAGCTTGCAGAGCCCCCGTCGGACCCGGCCGCCTTGCCGTCCGCCCGACCGCCAACCCGCTTTGGGGGGCCGGGGGCAACGGCTGGCGCGCCGAGCGCCGGCTCCAGGCCGGGGGCGCTCGATCGTGGATCGACCGTTTCGAGCTCAATTGGCGCGCTCACGTCCACTCCATTCACACGGAGCCTGGGCTGCGACGAACCCTCACGAAGGCAGGGCCGCTGCTGGCTGCCCCACATCCACCGAGGCGTCCGCCAGTCCGGCGGCCGACCAACCCTCGAGATCTGGGGTCGCCGACGTCCAGGGCATGACAAATCACTGACTGTCCCCGTCCAAGGGGAGCGTAGGGACGAAGACTTAACAAGCTGAAAAGACGCGGGTTCCCGGATTAACACCCGAGGCCGCCAAAACGGCTGTGCCCTCACCTCGGAAAAATGAAAATCGTATCAAATTCAAAATGCTACGGCAGCAGTGAGAGTTCGCTAACCGTTCCGCGACTTGCCCACCCAAGCGCACATTGGGTCCGGCGGGCGCAAGGGATAAGGGGCGCGGCGCACTCAGACGCAAAGTGGCCCCGGGAGATGCTGTCCCGGGGCCGTTTGCACCTTGCAGTCGGCCATTTCCAGCCGGAGCGTACGTCACGACCTCGAGGCGGCGCCACGGCGCAACCCTCGAAGCCGCTCATACTCTAGTCGCCGCCGCCGAATCCGATGTCTCGCCGCGCCACGCGTATGCCGATCGTGTATCCGGCGATCACATCTATAAGCGTCAGGATCGTGATGAAGAAGAAGAGCGAGGTCGCAGCCTGCGGGACCACCAGGAACTCGATCAGGCAGATGATGAAGACGATCATCGAAAGGGCATGATCGGTTATCGCCGCCGTGCCGGTATAGGTCGCCTTGATCAGCTCGACGAAGAAGAGCAGCAGCGTGATCAGCAGGATCAGGTCGCCGATCGTGAACTTCCACACGCCTCCCTTGAGCATGGGAACCGAGACCAGGATCTTGCAGAATACCGGCGCGGTCGAGCCACACGCCTGGATAGCCTCCGGCGTACCCTGGCCGCCGAGAAACGCCACGACATTGTAGAGAATGAGCGCGATAACGATAAGCGGCAGTGACCTGATAGACAGCATGCTTCCCTCCTTGGCCGGACCTGCGCGGAAACTATAGCAGATCTCGCAATCGCATGGCTCGGACGATATCACGCGCAAGCCGTCTTGCCGCGCCGGCCGTGCACACCCTCTGTCGGAGCATGCGGCCAGCAATGCACAATGGCTCTAGAGCGGGATCCGCTCCGAGGCCCCGCATCCGCGATCCCTCGCAGCCGTGAACCACACGTTCAATCCTGATCATGGGGCGAATTTGATCATGGGGCGTCAGTCACGTGCCCGGCGCCAGCGCGCCGCGCGTGCATCCGACCGCTTTCAGCCTATGCACGAAAATGGGCGCGCGCGTGTCACCGCGCGGTGGATCACACACCGTACGCTGAAACGCCTGTTCTCGATGGGAAACGATCAGAACGCGCCGAGCTGTCGATGAAGGCGCCCCGCGCGTCCATCGAAGCCGCTCGCGTTCTAGACGTCCTCTTGCGGCTCGAGGATCTGGCGGCCGCGGTACTTGCCCGACTTCAGGTCGATATGATGAGGCCGGCGCAGCTCGCCCGACTCCTTGTCCTCGACGTAGGTCGGCGACTTCAGCGCGTCGGCCGAACGCCGGAAGCCGCGCTTCATCGGCGAGGTTTTTCGCTTGGGAACTGCCATCTTACCCTCTCTGAATCGCAATAACCGGCAGGACCCATGCCGGGTCTCGACCAGTTGCACGGGTGCCGGAAACATCACGTCTCGCCGACCGGTCGCCGGGCGCGGGCTGGGCCTTTGCGCCCTTCTGCGGCGGTCCGCGGAAGCTGTCAGAGCGGCGTTATAACGGCAATCGCCAGCCTTGACCAGCCCCGCAGTCGTTCACGGGACGTTCGTCAGCGCCGGTCCTCGGGACCATCGCTGTCCTCCAGGGCGCGCCACGCCGCCCCGTCCAGATCCTCGAACTGGCCGCTGCGCAGGGCCCAGAGAAAGCCGAGCAGTCCGAGGCCGCCGAGCGCCAGGGCCGCCGGAATCAGCCATGCAAGCGCAGTCATCGGCGCAACTCCAGTTTCCGGGTCCTCAGTCGCAGCGCGTTCGCGGTGACGGCGATCGAGGACCCTGACATCGCCAGCGCCGCGATCAGGGGCGTCACCAGACCCGCCATGGCCAGCGGCACGCATACGATATTATAGGCGATCGCGATCGCGAAATTCTGCAACGCCATGGCGCGCGCCGCCTTGGCAACGGCCAGCGTTTCCACGACCGGCCCCAGATGCTCGCCCTGGAACACCACATCGGCCGCCGTCTGACTGATGTCGGCGGCACTCGACGGAGAGATCGATGCGTGGGCGCTCGCCAGCGCCGGGGCGTCGTTGAGGCCATCACCGATCATCACGACCCGGCGACCGGCGGCACGCAACTCCTGCAAGCGCGCGATCTTGCCCTCCGGCCCCACCTGACCGCGCCAGGTGCCGATCCCGGCCGCCCGCGCCGCGTCGTCCACCGCAGCGGCGCGATCACCCGACAGCAACTCGACGGCGTAGCCGGCCCGGCCAAGTGCGCGGACGATCTCGGGCGCGTCCGGACGCAGTGCGTCCTCCATGCGGAACCCGACCGGTTCGCTCTTGCCGCGCCGGTGCCATAGCGTGGCGCCGTCGGCAGATCCCACGGCAGCGATGCCGACCCAATCGGCGCGGCCGAGGCGCTCCTGTCCCTGCGGGGTCTCGAGCAGGAGGCCGCAGCCCGCCACCTCGGTAATGCCGTCGACGGCTGCCACGCTGAGCCCTCGCCGCTCCGCAGCCCGCACGATCGCGCGCGAGTAGGGGTGGCGGCTGTGGGCGGCAAGTCGCGCCGCGGCGGCCAGCGCCGCATCGCCGATCTCGTCGGCGTTGGCCAGTCGCGGCTCGCCGCGGGTGAGCGTACCCGTCTTGTCGAGCACCACCGCATCGGCCTCCGCCAGTCGCTCCAGGCCGTCTCCAGCCTTGATCACGACGCCCCGTGCGAACAACCGGCTCGCGGCGGCGACCTGCACGGCCGGCACCGCCAGCGCCAGCGCACACGGACAGGTGATGATGAGAACCGCAATGGCATAGGTGAGCGCCGTCTCCCAGCCGACCCCCAGCAACAGCCAGCCGACCAGCGTCGCCAGACCCAGGATGTGCACCGCCGGGGCGTAGATCCTGGCGGCGCGATCCGCGAGCCGGACGTAACGGCCGCGCCCCTGCTCGGCGGCGCTCATCAGGCGTCCGATCTCCGCGACGAGCGTGCCTTCGTCCGTCGCCGTCGCCTCCACCTCGAGCGTGCCCACCGTGCTGACGGTGCCGGCGTAGACGCGAGCGCCCTCCTCGACGAGGCGCGGCACAGTCTCGCCGGTAATCAGGCTCTCCTCGATCTCGCCTCGCCCGCGCCGCACCAGCCCATCGACCGGCACGCGCTCGCCGGCGGCGATCTGCACGCGCATCCCCGCCATGAGGGCATGCGACGGCACGCGCGACAGACGCCCGTCCTCGCCGATGACGGTTGCCACCATCGACTTGAGGCCGAGCAGGTTCTGTGCGGCGCCGCGAGCGCGCGTGCGCATGCGCTCGTCGAGGAAGCGGCCGATGAGAAGGAAGAAGGCCAGCGTGATCGCCGCGTCGAAATAGACCTGCTCCGTGCCTCTGATGGTCTGGAACAGGCTCATGCCGGTCGCGAGGATGATGCCGAGCGAGATCGGCACGTCCATGTTGAGGTGGCCGCCTCGGAGAGCGCGCCAGCCGGAGCGGAAAAAGGGCTGCCCGGCGTAGGCGATCGCCGGCAGCGCGATGAGCGCGGAAATCCAGTGGAAGAGCGAGCCGACCGTCGCGTCCATGTCACTCGCGTAGCCCGCCCAGACCGAAACCGAGAGCAACATGACGTTGGCGGCGGCGAAGCCGGCGACGCCGACGCGGCGCAGAAGATCGCGCTCGTAGGCGCGGTCGTCCTCGGAGTTCTCGCGCGTCAGCTCGGCGGCCTTGAAGCCGCGGCGGTCGAGCACGTCGATAAGCCGCGGCACATCCGTCGCAGTCGGGTCGAGCACGACGGTGACGCGCTTGGCGGTCAGGTTCGCGCGCGCCATGCGCACGCCGTCGGCCTCCCGGAGCGCGCGCTCGATCGTGCTCATGCAGCCGCCGCAGCGCATATTCTCGACGGCGAGCGTCACGGAGCGCGTCGTTTCCGCCGAAGCCCCCGCCTGTCCCTGCCGCGCGAGTGCGGCGGCGTTCGCAGCGGGTCGGATCAGGGCTTCAGCCATAGCCGTTTCCTCATGCGATAGACGACCTGCTCGCGGTTGCTGGTCTGTCGCAGAGCCTCGACACCCAGCATCCACGTCCCCGCATCGAGCGCGCCGACAGAGACCTCATAGCGACCAGGGGCGATCTCGGAGAGAACCAGCCGGCGATCGAAGCGATCGGTGGAGGGACGCCCGAGCACGGCCTGGATCTGCAACGACGAGATGGGCAGCCCCGCCTTGTCGGATAGCACGAGGCGCAGCTTGCCGTCGGCGACCGCGACGTTGCCCGTCCAGCCGAGCTTCTCCTGCTCCGACGCCGCCAGGATGCGCTGGTTGTAGGCGAGCCCCTTGCGGTAGGCGTCCGGCGTGTCGAGCCCGGTATGCGTCTTGAGCGCGTAGTAGAGGAACACCCCATTGACGGCGAAGATCGTCGCGAAGAACAGGATCATGCCGTAGAGGACGTGACGCCCCTTGATCCCCTCGGGAAAGATTGAACTCGTCATCGCTCGGGGCTCCTGAAAGTTGTTGCTCTGCGCGTCTCGGCGCCCAGATCCTTGTCGCGAACGACGAAAGAGAAGGACGTCGAGCCCCTTTTCAATTTCGCGGCCTCCACCGGAGGAACGGTGACGTAGACCTTCAGAGCTCGCAGGTCGTCGGGGACCACGTCGATGGAGGCATTCGCCGCCTCGAACTCGAGGACACGCACGCTGGCGCCCGGCAGCCCTTCGACGCGAAGCAGGAAGTGGCGGGTCTCGTAGCGCTTGTTGAGGATCTTGACCGTGTAACCGTTGCGCACGCTGCCGTCGGACAGGGTGACGAACAGTGGATTGCGATCCGCGAGAACGTTCACTTCGAGCAGGGCGCGCTGCGACAGGGCCGCGAGCATGATCACGCCCACCACGGCCATGAGCGCCGTATAGAGGATCGTGCGCGGCCGGATGAGCTGAAGCCTGGCACGCTGGCCGTGCTCGACCGCGTCGAGATTGCGGAAGGTGTCGTAGGTGATCAGGTTCTTAGGCCGTCCCACCTTCTTCATGATGTCGTTGCAGGCATCGATGCACAGCGCGCACTGGATGCACTCGAGCTGCGAGCCATCGCGGATATCGATGCCCATCGGACAGACGGCGACGCAGGCCTTGCAATCGATGCAATCGCCACGGCCTTCCCAGGGCTGCCCCTTCTTGTGCGGCCCGCGCGGCTCGCCGCGCCGATCATGATACGTGATCAGCAGCGAGTCCCGGTCGAACATGGCGCCCTGGATGCGCGGCCACGGGCACATGTAGATGCAGACCTGCTCGCGAGCGATCCCGCCCAGCAGGTACGTCGTGCCGGCGAAGATGCCGATGAACATGTAGGCGATGGCCGGCGCGTTGCCCGTGACGAGTTCGCGTGCGAGCTTCGGCGCGTCGTCGAAGTAGAAGACGAAGGCACCGCCCGTGGCGAGCGCGATCAGGAGCCACGAGAGATGCGTCATTACCTTTCTGAAGATCTTGTTGGCTCCCCAGGGCTCCTTGTCGAGCCGCATGCGCTGATTGCGATCCCCCTGCCAGAACCGCTCGACAGCGATCATGAGATCGGTCCACACCGTCTGCGGGCACGTGTAGCCACACCAGACGCGGCCGGCGACGGAGGTGATCAGGAACAGAGCCAGGGATGCCAGAACCAGCAGGCCGGTGACGTAATAGAACTCCTGCGGCCAGATCTCGAGGAAGAAGAAGAAAAAGCGCCGAGTCGGGAAGTCGAGCAGCACGGCCTGATCGGGCAGATGCGGCCCGCGATTCCATCTGAGCCACGGCAGCACGTAGTAGATGCCGAGCGTCAGGATCATGACGATCCACTTGATATTGCGGAACAGGCCCTTCGCGCGCCGCGCGTAGATCTTCTGACGGCCCGCATAGAGATCGCGCGTCTCCTTGCGGTTGACGGCCTCGGCCGCCACGACCGCAATGCCCGGCGCGGCCTCGCTCCCGGCGAGGGGCGAGATATAGGCGTCCCGATCGGGCTTGTTCGCTGCGTCCACGTTGCTCATCGCCTGTCCTGCAGCCAGCGGTCCAATGCCCGCTTCAGTCCTGCGAGCCAGCCGCGATCTCCGTCACCGACAGCAACAGAAGATTCGGGCAATCGCTCGACCTGTAAAGGTGCGGCGGCGGGCAGCATGCCCGCCGTCGTCGTGCTCTCGGGTTCCCCCGCCCCTGCACCCTCATCGCCGCGCACGGCCAGACAGAGACAGCAGGTGCACATGGCAACCCCTTATTTTACGCCACCGCCGAGCGAATGAACGTAGACGGTGAGCATCTTGATCGTGACGGGATCAAGCCGGCCTTCCCAATGCGGCATCACGCCACCTCGTCCAGTCCGGATGCTCTCGACGATGTCGGCACGCCGCCCGCCGTAGAGCCAGATGCCATCCGTCAGGTTCGGCCCGCCCTGCTGCTGCATGCCCTTTCCGTCCTTGCCGTGGCAAGACGCGCACTGCTGGGCAAACACCTTCTCGCCGCGAGGCACAGCCGCTGCGTCGGTGGAGCGACGCGAGAGGCTGAGGACGTACTCGGCGACATCGGAGATCTCGCTATCCTTCAGCAGCTTGTCGACGCCGAACTTCGGCATGTCGCTGATGCGGGTGCTCGCGTGAGTCGAGCGGATCCCGTGGAGCAGCGTCTTCTCGATGTCGGCGAGCCGGCCACCCCAGATCCAGTCGTCATCGTTGAGATTGGGATAGCCGACCGTGCCGGCGGCGCCACGCCCATGGCAGGGCGCGCAGTTGTCGCCGAAGGCTGCCGCACCGCCCGCCCGAGCGAAGGCGAAGAGGTCCGGTTTCTTCTGAATGTCGGCGAGAGGCGTCGCCTTGATGCCCTCGACGAACTTCGTCTGACGGGCCTTGGCTGCAGCGATCTCGTCCGTCACCGTCTGTCGCTGGCTGTACCCCCAGATGCCCTTCGTATAGCCGTTGAGCGTCGGCCATGCCGGGTAGACGATCCAGTAGCCGATGGACCAGATGATGCTGACGTAGAAGACGTAGAGCCACCACTTCGGCAACGGCTTGTTGAGCTCCCTCAGGTCGCCGTCCCAGACGTGACCCGTGGTCTCGATGCCGGATACTTCGTCGACGTGCTTCTCAGCCATGTCTGCCCCCAGTCCTCGTGTTCTGCTCGTCTCCTTCGAGCGGCAGACGCGCAGCGCGATCGAATTTCTGCTTGTTGCCGGGCCACAAGGCGTAGACGAGGACGCCGGCGAACAAGAGCGTGAACAATGCCATCGCCGTGATCTGCGAGACGAAGGCAACGGTTTGATAAGTCATGGGTTATTGCCTCCTCACCGCAGATTGGGACCTTTGGCGTCGAACTTGGTGAAATCGACGAGTGTGCCGAGCACCTGCAAGTAGGCGATCATGGCATCAAGCTCGGTAATCTCATCCGGCTTGCCGTCGAAGACCCGGGAGTCCGCCTTGGGATAGCGCTTCTGCAGCTCTCGCCGCGACCGGCTGCCTCCCTTGGCCTGCAGCTCGAGATCGGACTTCGCCAGCTTGATCATCTCGTCCGTGTAGGGGACGCCGACGATCTGGTTCGCCCGCAGACGCGCCGCGATGTCGTCGTACTTGAGCTTGCGCTTCTCGAGGAACGGGTAGCCCGGCATGATCGACGCCGGTACGAGGGCCGACGGCTTGCGCATGTGCTCGACGTGCCAGGCGTCCGAGTACTTGCCGCCAACACGCGCCAGATCGGGCCCGGTACGCTTCGAGCCCCACTGGAACGGATGGTCGTACATGCTCTCGGCCGCGAGAGAGTAGTGGCCATAGCGCTCGACCTCGTCGCGCAACGAGCGGATCATCTGGCTATGGCAGTTGTAGCATCCCTCACGGATGTAGATGTCGCGCCCCGCCAGCTCGAGCGGAGTGTAGGGGCGCATGCCTTGCACCTTCTCGATCGTCGATTTGAGAAAGAACAGAGGCACGAGTTCGACGAGACCGCCGATAGCCACCGCGATCAGGATGCCGATCAGCATCACGATCGAGTTCTTTTCGAAGACTTCATGTTTCATGGATAGGTCCCCGTTCACGCAGCCGGAGTAGCAAGCGCGCCCGGACGGAACTCCGGAGCGGCGGCCACAGCGGGTTGATCAGCGGCATCGACCGGCTCATCGCCTCGCACGGTCCGCCAGACGTTGTAGGCCATGATCAGCGAGCCGAGGACGAACAGCAGTCCACCGACGGCGCGGATGATGTAGAAGGGCTTCATGGCCTCGACCGTCTCGATGAACGAGTACGAGAGGAAGCCGAGCTTGTCGTAGGCCCGCCACATCAGACCCTGCAGGATGCCCGACACCCACATGGAGGTGATGTAGAGCAGGATGCCGAGGGTCGAGATCCAGAAGTGCCACTCGACGAGCTTGAGCGAGTAGAGCGCCTTGCGCTTCCACAGCCACGGAACGAGACAGTAGACGGCGCCGAAGGTGACCATGCCGACCCAGCCGAGCGCACCGGAGTGCACGTGACCGATGGTCCAGTCGGTATAGTGCGACAGCGAGTTGACCGCCTTGACGCTCATGAGCGGGCCTTCGAAGGTGCTCATGCCGTAGAAGGCGACGGACACGACGAGCAACCGCACGACCGGATCGGTCCTGAGCTTGTCCCAGGCGCCCGACAGCGTCATCAGGCCATTGATCATGCCGCCCCACGAGGGCATCCACAGCATGATCGAGAAGGTCATGCCGAGCGTCTGCGCCCAATCGGGCAGTGCCGTGTAGTGGAGATGGTGCGGACCTGCCCAGATGTAGAGGAAGATCAGCGTCCAGAAGTGCACGATCGAGAGCCGGTAGGAATAGATCGGCCGCTCCACCCGCTTCGGGATGAAGTAGTACATGATCCCGAGGAAGCCGGCGGTCAGGAAGAAGCCCACCGCGTTGTGGCCGTACCACCACTGCGTCATCGCGTCCTGCACGCCACCGAAGACCGTGTAGCTCTTGCCACCGGTCAGCGAGACGGGGATCGCAAGGTTGTTGACGATGTGCAGCATCGCGATCGTGACGATGAACGCGAGGTAGAACCAGTTCGCCACGTAGATGTGCGGCTCCTTGCGCTTCGCCAGCGTGCCGACGAAGACGAGGAAGTAGACCACCCACACGAGTGTCAGCCAGAGGTCGATGTACCACTCGGGCTCGGCGTATTCCTTGCCCTGCGTGACGCCGAGGATGTAGCCCGTCGCCGCGAGAACGATGAATAGCTGATAGCCCCAGACCACGAACCACGGCGCCCAGCGTCCGGCCAACCGCGCGCGGCTGGTACGCTGCACCACATAGAACGACGTCGCCAACAGGATGTTGCCGCCGAATGCGAAGATCACCGCCGACGTGTGCAGCGGGCGCAGACGGCCGAAATTGGTCCATGGCCAGTCGAAGTTGAGGGCCGGGAAGGCGAGCTGCCAAGCGATGATGTCGCCGACGAGGAAGCCTGCGATGCCCCAGAAAACGGTAGCGATTGTCGCAACGCGCACCGGCCCGTCCATGTAGGACTGGGCCTCCGCCGCGTCGACGGGTTTGAAGGCGTGGGTCAGCAGGTAAAGCGCTGCGAGAATGCAGGCGCCTGCCAGCACGACGCCGTGGAACGCGATTGCTTCATCCGCGCCCTTGAATGCCAGAAAGAGCCCGAGCAGGGTGCCCAGGCCAGCCCCCATTACAGCGATCGCATCGGAGAATGCGACCTTTTCAACTCTCGTATCGGCCATGCGTAATCTCCCTCCGCAGGCAGCAAACCCACCCCAGGTGCAACCTGCGGGTGGCCAATTGCTCAGATCGCAGAGGTCACCCGATCCAGCCTTGACATGGGTCAAGGCGCGACGACGTGTACAACCATATTTCTGGATCAATCTCGCGGACTATGGCCTGCTGGACGAGAGGCAGGTGTCTCTGTCTAAAGGCAGGACGGACGAAGGAACTGCTGATGGCCGAGAAAAAGCGACGCCAGGCCAACGGTTCGAGCATGAACGGTAATGGCCGCTCTGGCGGGTTTTGCGATCCGATCGGGCTGATCGAGGAAGAGCACACGGTCCAGCTCGAGTTCTGCGACGTCCTGGAATTTTTTGCCGACAGTCTTCCCGAAATTCCCGACAGGCGGCTGGCACACGCGATGGTGCCCATTCTGCGTGACGGCTGGCCCAAGCACATCCAGCTCGAGGAGGAGCTTCTCTTCCCAGCGCTTAGGCAACGCGCAACGTCCAACGATCCCATCCTGCCCGTGATGGAGCGGCTCGAGGAGGAGCACTCTCACGACTGCCATTTCGCCGACGAGGTGGCGGAGGAGTTCGAGCGCCTGGCTTTCGACGGCAACGTGCGGAACGCCGATATGTTCGGCTACATGCTGCGCGGGTTCTTCGAGGGGCAGCGGCGGCACATCAGCTGGGAAAACAACGTCCTCATCCCGATCGCGCGGGCCATCCTCAAGCCGGAGGATCTCGTCAGCTTGCATGCCGGCATGAGCGAGCATGGTCGCGCCACCTGCGCCAAGCGATCCATCGAGCGCATTCTCCTGATCACTCACCCCGAGCGGACCCGAACGCGCCGCAAGTTCCGCAACTAGAGCGAACGCCTTCCTCCCTCGGCAGGACGGCGCCCGTCGCACAGATGCCCAGACGGGCCAACGGAGAACCGGCATGACGCCAGATCTCATACGGAAGTATGCTGCGCCGGTGCCGCGCTACACCAGCTACCCGACAGCGCCCTACTTCAATGCCGAAGTCGGTCCCGAGCGCTACCGGCAATGGCTGCAGTCCGTCGCACCCGACAGTGCGCTCTCGCTCTACGTGCACGTGCCGTTCTGCCAGAAGCTGTGCTGGTACTGCGGCTGCAACACCAAGGCGGTGCAGCGCTACACGCCGGTGGCGGAGTACCTGCGCTGCCTCACGGCCGAAATCTCGAATGTCGCCGGAGAGTTGCCGCGCCGTCACGTCGTGCGCCACGTGCATTGGGGCGGCGGCTCGCCGAGCCTGCTCGAACCGAACGACGCGGCCCGCCTCGCCGAGGCCGTGCGCGCCTATTTCACGCTTGCGAGCGACGTCGAATTCGCCGTCGAGATCGATCCGCGCGACATCTCGCTCGAGCGCGTGAGCGCATTGGCCAGATCGGGCGTAACCCGCGTCTCGTTCGGCGTGCAGGACTTCGACATCGCCGTGCAGCGCGCCATCAATCGCGAGCAATCCTTCGAGCTTACGCAGCGGGCCGTGGAGGCGTTTCGCGACAAGGGTGTGAGATCGGTCAATATCGACCTCGTCTATGGCCTGCCGCACCAGACGATGGACAGCCTCGAACGCACCCTCGATCTCGTGCTGGAGCTGGCGCCGGATCGTATCGCCGCCTTCGGCTATGCGCACCTCCCCGCGCGCCTGAAACATCAGCGCCTGATCGACGAAACGGTGCTTCCCGACGCGGCCGTGCGCACCAAGCTCGCCGCCCGGCTCGCCCGCCGCCTGACCGACGCAGGCTACGTGCAGATCGGACTCGACCACTTCGCCAGACCCGGCGACGCCCTCGCCGACGCCGCCGTGCGCCGGAATTTCCAGGGCTACACCACGGATACCTGCGAGACCCTCGTCGGCTTGGGCGCTTCCGCTATCGGCAAGCTGCCGCAAGGCTTCGTCCAGAACGCCGTGGCGACCGGCGAGTACAAGCGGGCCATTCGCGAAACCGGCTTCGCGACCGCCAAAGGCATCGAGCTGTCGATGGATGACCGCGTGCGCGGGTTCGTCATCGAGCAGCTCATGTGCAGCCTCGAGTACTCACGAACGGCCCTCGAGTCGGCTTTCGGGCCGGCGGCCGCCGAGGTCTCGACACAGGCCGAGGCCCTTCTGCACAACGACGAGGATGCCCTGCTCGAGCCAACCTCGACCGGCTTTCGCGTCACCGAGCGCGGCCGGCCGTTCATCCGCACCATCGCGTCCCGCTTCGACGCCTATCTCGGCAGAAGCGCGGCGCGCCACTCGACCGGCGTCTGACCGGCGCGCCGGCTCCGGTCCGCCCGTCACCCGATCGACGAAGTCCCTTGCCAGCCTCGGCTTCGCCAGGTCAGATGCTGCCGTCCCTCGTGATGGGCGCGCCACGCGCCGCCATCGCGGGCCATCACAGCGCAGCCCAACCGGAGATCCACCATGACGCTCGACGCCAGGACGGTCGACACGCTTTCCGCCGTCTCGACGGCCACGCTCACCACAATTCTGCTGAAGAAGGGACTGCGCAATGTCTGGATGCGCGGGCCGATGCCGCTCGTCGAGGGGCTGCCGCGACTGGTCGGCCGGGCCTTCACGCTCCGGTTCGTGCCCGCCCGCGAGGATCTGGCGACGCCAGAGTCCTGGTCATCGCCGAAGTCGACCCGGGCCGCCATCGAGGCGATGCCGGATGGCTGCATCACGGTCGTCGACGCCATGGGCATTACGGATGCCGGAATCTTCGGTGACATCCTGTGCGCGCGCATGCACAAGCGGGGCGTCGCCGCTCTCGTGACCGATGGTGTCGTGCGTGACGGGGCCGGCGTGCTCGGAACCGGCCTGCCGGTCTGGTGCGCGGGCGTGGCTGCCCCCCCCTCCGTCGCGGCCCTCACCTTCGTCAATTGGCAGGAGCCGATCGGCTGCGGCGGCGTGGCCGTGTTCCCCGACGACGTGATCGTCGTCGATCAGGACGGGGCCGTGGTCATTCCGGCGGCGCTGCTCGACGACGTCGTGGCGCTCTCTCCCGAGCAAGAGCAGCTCGAGGCCTGGATCATGGGAGAGGTCGAGAAGGGCGCGGCACTGCCCGGCCTCTATCCGCCGAACGCCGAGAACAAGGCGCGCTACGAGGCCTCGAAGAAGAAGTCCTGAGCCAGAACCGAGCATCCGGCATCAGTCATGCCGAGCCGGTCCGGTCGCGCCATGCGGACCGGGCCGGTTTGGCGCTCAGCCACTCTTCTTCACCTGGCTCTCGCGGTAGGCGATATAGAAGCCGCTCGTGAAGACGATGACGGCGCCGATCCAGGTCATGGTGTCGAGGCTTTCAGCGAAGAACACATAGCCGAGGATCGCCACCCAGATCAGCTTGAGGAAATCCAGCGGCATGAGCGCCGTCGCCTCCGCCAGGCGAAGCGCCTCGGCGACCGCAAGCTGGCCGAAGGTGCCGCTCACGCCGATCACCATGAGCCAGATCCAACCGTCGAGCGAGGGCGACTGCCAGACGAGGATCGCCGGGACAAGCGCCAGCGCGCTGAGCAACAGGTTGGCGTATCCCGTGATCGTCATGCTGGATTCGGTCCGCCCCATCACCTTGATGAGGATCAGCGTCACACCCCAGAGCGAGGCGGAAAAGAGCGTCAGGAGCGAGCCGGTGTCGATCTCAAGCAGCCCCGGCCGCAGAATGACGAGCGTGCCCAGGAACCCGCAGCCGATCGCCGTCCAGCGCCTGAGCCGAAATCGCTCGCCGAGGAAGTAGACGCTGAGCACCGCCGTGAAGAGCGGCGCTGTGAAGCCGAGCGCCGTCACGCGCGCCACCGGCGTCATCGAAAGCGCCGTGAAGTAGGCGAACATCGACGTCACGTTGAGCACCGCGCGCAGGGCGTGCAGATGGAACTTCTTGGTGCGCAGGAAGCCGAAGCCGTTCCAGAAGACGACCGGCAGGAAAACGATCAAACCGAAGAAATTGCGGAAGAACGCCACCTCGATCGGCGGCAGCTCCTTCGTGACATGGCGGATCGCGGCGTTCATGCCGGCGAAGGCAAACGTCGAGAAGATCATCAGCAGGATGGCTTGGGCCGTCGGCGACAGAAGTTGCCAGCGCTTCGTGGCACTGGTCGGGTCCGACGGAGGCGTGGCATCGTTCATCGGGGCGTCACAGTGCCCGGCGCCTCATCGCGATGCAAGACTTCTCCGCTCCCGTCTCCGACAAGTCCGCAACGGATCGTCTCGATGCGCGAGCGACCGAGCCGCTCCGGGCTCAACTGCGGCACTAGAACGGCACGCGCGCCTTTGCCGACAGGCGCCATCATCTCCTTGCGCGCCTCGACCAGAATGAGACCGGAGAAGGCCGGCCAGAGCCGGCGTCCCGCGCGCTCCCAGGCGGGCGCCGGGCCGAGCATGAGGGCGAGTTGCATGGGCGGCACGTGCAGCGAGGTAGAGGTGGCGACGACCGTGAAGAGCGCCTCGTCGAGCAGGCGAAGGAGCTGAGCCCGGCTGTAGGGCCGGCCATGGCCGAAGGGCGTCGAGTCCAGCCGCGCCCAGATGCTGCGGCGATTGGGGACGATGAAAAGAATGCGCCCCTCCGGCGCCAGGACGCGCCAGATCTCGCGCAATGTGGGACGGACGCGCTCGGAAAACTCCAGGCTGTGCACGACCAGCAGCCGGTCGACCGAGCCATCGGGCAGTGGCAGCGCATCCTCGTCGACGAGTACCGAACTCAGCGGTCCCTCGCGCGGCCAGCAGATGCCGCCGATGTGCCCGGGCATCAGGGCGCCGAGGCGCGCCGCCTCGTTGCGGAACGCGCCGAGATAGGGCGTGGCGTAGCCGAGCCCGAACGTGTTGAGCCCGGCAACGGAGCCCCAATGCTCACGGATACGCCGGGAGACGAGACGCCGGACGAGAGCGCCGAGCGGCCGGGCGTAGAAATCGCGGAGTTCGACGACATCCATCCGAAAGCCGATCGGTCTGTGACGGCGCCTGCTGATCCCGAGGCGATCCCGCGCCGGTCCAACGGAGAGCCTGTGCCGGTTGATTTCGAGCCTACGAATGCTAGTTTGCCGCAAGTCACGAAGGGCTGACAACCCGGCACGCGAGAGGAGACCCCGGCATGGCCGATCTCGAAATCCACCAGTTCCCCTGTCTCAGCGACAACTACGGCGTGCTCATTCACGATGCAGCGGCAGGCGTCACGGCCTCCATCGACACGCCGGATGCAGCCGCCGTGCGCGCCGCCCTGAAGGCCACGGGCTGGCGGCTCACCCACATTCTCAACACGCACCACCATGGCGACCACACCGGCGGCAACCTCGAAATCAAGTCGGAGACCGGCTGCCGGATCGTCGGGCCGCGAGGCGAGAAGGACAAAATTCCGGGCATCGACGACGCGGTCGGCGACGGCGACAGCTTCAAGTTCGGCTCGTTCACGGTGAACGTGCTGGAGACGCCGGGACATACGCGCGGCCACATCAGCTACCATTTCCCCGAGGCGAACGTCGCCTTCGTCGGCGATACGCTGTTTGCGCTCGGCTGCGGCCGGCTTTTCGAGGCAGGCGCCGACGTCATGTGGCGCTCCCTGCAGAAGATCATGGCTCTGCCGCCCGAGACGAAGCTCTACTGCGGGCACGAGTACACGCTCTCCAACGCCAAATTCGCTCTGACCATCGAGCCGGAGAACGATGCCCTGCAACGGCGCGCCGCCGAGATCGAGGCGACCCGTGCCAGAGGCCAGCCGACGCTGCCCACCACCCTCGAGACGGAGCTGGCGACCAACCCCTTCCTGCGGCCTTCGAGTCCAGCCATCCGCAAGCGCCTCGGCATGCCCGACAAGCCGGATTGGCAGGTGTTCGGCGAGATCCGCAGCCGCAAGGACAATGCCTGAAACGGCTCGGCGGCGAGACGCCTCTCGCCGCCGTTGCCTCGCGTTGCCGACGCCTTGAGCTGGTGCGGCCGCCGGCCGGCCCGGCTCAGGGCCGCACGCCGAGCTTCGCCTTGGGGCCGACCGTCGTGCGCATCCGCGGTTCCGCCGCCTCCAGAAATCGGCAGAGATAGCTGCGCGTCTCGCGCGGGTCGATGATCTCTTCGACACCGAACGCCTCTGCCGTGCGGAACGGCGAGGCGAGAGCCCGCAGCTCTGCCTCGAGCTCGGCCTCGCGCGCCTTCGGATCGGCGGCTGCCGCAATCTCGCGCCGGAACGCGGCCTTGACGCCGCCTTCCACGGGGAGCGAGCCGACCTCGGCTGAAGGCCACGCGATCTTGAACTCCAGCCCGCCCTTCTCGGTCATGCCCATGCCGGCCATGCCGTAGCACTTGCGGATGACCACGGTGAACACCGGCACCGTCACCTGCGCGGCGACGTAGACGGCGCGCATACCCTCGCGCAGCGTGCCGGCCGCCTCGGCATCGCGGCCGATCATGAAGCCGGGCACGTCGACCAGATAGACGATCGGGATGTGGAAGCAGTCGCACAGCTCCATGAAATGCGTCTGCTTGCGCGCGGCGCGGAAATCCATCGCACCGCCGTAGACCATCGGGTTGTTGGCGACGATGCCGACGACACGACCGCCCATCCGCGCGAACGCGGTAATCAGCGCCTTGCCGAAGGTCGGCTGGATCTCGAACATCGAGCCCCTGTCGACGATGTGCTCGATGAGCTTGCGCATGTTGTAGGGGCGGCGGCGCTCGCGCGGCACGATCGACAGCAGCGCCTCGTCGGCGCGGTCCTCGGGATCGTCCGAGGCGATGCGCGGCGGCAGCTCCCAGACGTTGCTCGGCATGTAGGAGAGGAAGCGCCGAATCATGGCGAAGCAGTCCTCCTCGCTCTCCGCCATGTTGTCGATGGTGCCCGCGGCATCGACGGCGATCGGTGAGCCGCCGAGATCCTCCTTGGTGAGTTTCTGGCCGAGCGAGCGCTCGACGACGGGCGGCCCGGCAGCGAAAATCTGGGCGGTGTCCTTCACCATGACGGACCAGTGCGAGAGGATGGCGCGCCCGGCCGGCCCGCCGGCCGCCGTGCCCATCACCGCGCACACGACCGGCACCTTGCCCATCAGCTCGACCGAGCGCTCGAAGCCGTCGACACCAGGGAACACCGAATGCCCGCGCCGCTTGATCGACGCGACGCTGCCCCCGGAGCCGTCGATCAGATTGACCAGCGGGATGCGATACGTGTTGGCGAGGTCCTCGATGAAGCCGCCCTGGCCGCCCTTGCGCCGGTCGCCAGACCAGCTCACGCCGCCGCGGATGGTGAAATCCTCGCCGCCGACTGCCACAGGCCGACCGTCGATCTTGGCGATGCCCATCACGTATGGCGCCGGCATGACGCTGACGAGCTTGCCATCGGGACCATAGGTACCCTGGCCGGTCATCGAGCCGACCTCACGGAAGCTGCTGGAATCGGTCAGCCGCGTGATGCGCTCGCGGATGGTGAGACGCCCCTGATCGTGGTGCTTCTTGACCGCGTCCGGGCCGCCGTGCCTGCCGGCCAGCTCGCGGCGGGTCGCGACCTCATCAGCCTCGGGCGCCCATACGCCCTCGGTCACCTTCTCACCCTTGCTCGCTTCGCTCACGTCTCGCCTCCCCTGGCCGGTCTTGTCGTCCCCGGCGCCGCACGGCGGCACCCGGGCACTTTCCACTCGGTTGCTACTTGTTTCTGGCGATCACCTCGCCGAGCAGGCCCGTGTGCACCTCGCCCTTGGCGAACTCCTCGGAGGCCAGCATCGCGTCCAGCGCGGGAATGTTGGTCTTGATCCCCTCGACGACGAAATCGCCGAGAGCCTCGCGCAGCTTGCTGATGGCGTCGCGGCGATCCTTGCCGTGGGCGATGACCTTGGCGACCATCGGATCATAGTGCGGCGTCACGTCCTGGCCCTCGCGGTAGCCGGTCTCGACGCGCACGCCGGTCTCGGGCGGGCGGTAGGTCTTGAGCTTGCCCGGCGAGGGGAAGAAGCGCTTGGGGTCCTCGGCATAGACGCGCGCCTGGATGGCGTGGCCCGTGATTTTCGGGGTCTTCGGCAAGACCTCGGCGAGCTTCTGGCCGGCCGCCGAGCGCACCTGGGCCTGGACCAGATCCACGCCCGTCACCTCCTCGGTCACGCCATGCTCGACCTGAAGGCGGGTGTTCATCTCCAGGAAGGAGAACTCGCCGTCGGCGTCCATCAGCATCTCGATCGTGCCGATGTTGTCGTAGCCGATGTTCGACATGGTCTCCGCGACACGGGCGGCCAGGGGCTCGACCAGCTCGCGCGGGATGAGCGGGCCGGGCGCTTCCTCGATGACCTTCTGGTGCCGGCGCTGGATCGAGCAATCGCGCTCGAAGAGGTGCGTGACCTTGCCGTCCCGGTCGCCGAGCACCTGGATCTCGACGTGACGCGGACGCTCGATGAGCCGCTCGAGATAGACCTCCGCGTTGGCGAAGCCGCGCTCGGCCATCGAGGCCGCGCGCTCGACCGCGCTCAGCAGTTCTTCCTCGTTGCGCGCCGCGAGCATGCCGATGCCGCCGCCACCCGCTGCCGGCTTCACCAGGATGGGAAATCCGATGCGCCGTGCGGCCTCGAGCACCGCGCCCGTCTCGCGCGAGACGACGCCCGAGCCGCGCCCGACGGGAAGCCCGTGCTGGGCGGCGAGATCGCGCGCCCTGGTCTTGTGGCCCATGGCCTCGATCCACTTGGGCGACGGTCCGATGAAGACGTGGCCGCGATCGATTACGTTGGCGGCAAAGCCATGGTTCTCGGAGAGGAAACCGTAACCGGGATGCACCGCGTCGCAACCCGTCTCCTTCATGACGGCGAGGATGGCATCCTGATTGAGATAGCTCTCCTTCGCCGCAGCCTCGCCGAGGCGATAGGCCTGGCCGGCCATGTCGAGCCACGGGCCATCGCGATCGGCGTCGGAGTAGACTGCCACGGAGTGGACGCCGAGCTCCTCCAGCGCGCGAATGACTCTCACCGCCACCGCTCCGCGGTTCGCCACCAGAACCTTGTTGAACATCTTGTCTCTCGTCCTTCTTATTCAGGCCCGTCGGGCGTCAGTAGCTGGTCGGCCAGGCCCGCATGAGGTGCTGGCCCACGCCGTTCGTCATGCGCAGTCGATGAATGTCGAGCATGCGGATGAGATAGTCGCGCGTATCCTCGGGCCGGATGACGTCCTGCACCGCGAAGACCGAGGCCATGTCCCAGGGCTCGCTGTCCTTGCTCATCTGCGCGAACGCCTCGTCGTAGCCGGGGTCGCCGGGTGCGACCCCGTGCACGATCTTGACTGCGAACTGCGGGTCCATGAAGGACACCTCCGCCGTCGGCCAAGCCGCGACCTCGTCCGAGTTCTTGCCGCCACCCATGTTGAGGTAGGCCTGCCCATAGCTCTTGCGCACGATCACCGAGAGCTTCGGCACCGTGACGAGCGAGAGGGCATTCATGAAGTTCATGATTTTGCCGGGCGCCCGCTTGCGCTCGGCCTCGGTGCCGATGGCGAAGCCCGGCGTGTCGACGAACAGTACGATCGGGATGTTGAAGCTGTCGCAGAGCACGAGGAAGCTCGTCACCTTCTCGCAGGCGTCCGTGTCGAGCGCGCCGCCCTTGACCAGCGGATTGTTGGCGACGATGCCGACCGTATGGCCGTCGAGCCGCGCAAGACCGGTGACAGCCACCTTGCCGAAGCGGGCCTTGAGCTCGAAGAAGCTGTCCTTATCGACGACCGTGCGCACGATCTTGCGCATGTCGTAGACCTGCGTGCGCTTGGCCGGCAGGATCGAGGCGATGTCGGGCATGCCCTCGCCGGAGCCGGCAGGCACTGGTGCGACCGGTGGCGCCTCCTTGTGATGCTGCGGCATGTAGGAGAGGAAGCGCTTCAGCAGGTCGATCGCCTCCTCGTCGGTATCCGCTACGGCATCCGCGAGGCCCGTCACCTCGGCGTGCACACGCCAGCCGCCGAGCTCCTCGGGATCGACCTTGTCGCCCATCGCGAGCGAGGCGAGCATCGCGCTCGAGACCGCCAGCACGGAGCCCTTGCGGATGACGGCAAAGTCCGACAGCGCGGCGTACCAGGAGGCCGAGCCGAAAGAGAGCCCGAGCGTCGCCGAGGCCCAGGGCGTCTCGCGCATGCGCTGGTACTGCGCGCCGTCGTTGCCGAGCAGCGTGCCCATGCCGCGTGAGCCCATGTGATCGGGCATGCGGGCACCGGAAGACTCGCCGAGGAAGACGATCGGCAGCCCGCGCTGCGTCGCGACGCGCTTGATATGTCCCATCTTGCGACCATTGGTGCCGCCGGAGGAGGCGCCCATGACCGTGAAATCGTTGGACACGAGCGCAACCATGCGGCCGTCGACCTTGCCGAAGCCTGCGACCTTGCCGTCGGTCGGCGTCCGATCGCGGTCCTCGGGCCGGCTCGACGACGTGCCGAACAGCCCGGACTCCATGAAAGTCCCCGCATCGACCAGGCGGCCGACACGCTCCCGGGCATTGAGAACGCCCGTCTTGCGGCGGCGAGCGACCTTTTCCTCGCCCCCCATGCCGAGGGCCTTCTTGCGGCGGGCCTCGTAGGCCTCCATGAGGGCCGCGAGGCCCGACTTCTCGGTCGGCGTCATCAGGATTTGGCTCCCTTGGCTTTCTGTCGCGGGATCGGCTTGGTTGCGACGATGCCGTCACGCTCCAGGCGATCGAGCTCTGCGTCGTCGAGGCCGAGGATGTCTCCCAGCACGGCCCGTGTGTCGGCACCTGTCTCGTGGCCGGTGTGATGGACGCGGCCCGGCGTGGCCGAGAGGCGCGGGATGACCTCGGCCATGGTGACCGTGCCGAAGCTTGGATCTGGCACGGAGATGATGGCGCCGCGGGCCTTGTAGTGGGGATCGGCGAAGATGTCGGCCATGGTAAAGATGCGCGCCACCGGCACGTCCGCCTCCAGCATCAGGGCCTCGATCTCCTTGCCGGTCTTGGTGCGCGTCCACTCGGAGATGATCTCGTCCAGCACGGCGTAATTCGTGGTGCGCGCCAGGAGCGTGGCGAAACGATCGTCGTCTCCGAGCTCCGGCTTGCCCATGGTCTTGGCGAGGCGACGGAAGATCGCGTCGGCCATCGCCGTGATGTGGATGTAGCCGCCGTCACTGGTGGGGTAGAGGTTGTTGGGGTCCGTGCCCGGCAGACGCGGCCCTTCACGGTTGGCTACGTGGCCGGTCTTCTCGTAGGCGGCGATCCACGTCTCCATGAAGTTGAAGGCGCACTCGAAGAGCGCGGCGTCGATGACCTGGCCGCGGCCCGTCGCATTGCGGGCAATGAGCGCCATGGCGGCGCCGTAGGCGGCATGCAGCCCGGTGATGTAGTCCGTCAGCGAGATGGCGACACGCGACGGCGGACGATCGGGGTCGCCCGTCAGATGACGCATGCCGCTGACCGCCTCGGCGATGACGCCGTAGCCCGGCCGCTTGCTGTAGGGCCCCGTCTGGCCGAAGCCGGACACGCGCACCATGATCAGGCGCGGGTTCTCCTTCGACAGCTCCTCGTAGCCGAGGCCCCAGCGCTCGAGCGCTCCCGGACGGAAGTTCTCGACCACGATGTCGGAAGCGAGCGCCAGCCGGCGGATGAGCGCCTGGCCTTCCGGCTTGCGCATGTCGACGGAGATGTTCTTCTTGTTGCGGAAGATGCTGGCGGCATAGAGCGACTTGCCGTCCACGTGCTTGCCCATGGCGCGCACGGGGTCGCCTTCGGCCATCTCGACCTTGATGACCTCGGCGCCGAAATCGGCGAGCATGCGCCCGCAAAACGGCCCGGCAACCGTCGAGCCGATCTCCAGCACGCGCACGCCGCGCAGTGGCGTCACCGCTTCGTTTGCCACGGTCTTGCTCCTCCCCTCGTCCCTCAAAGCACGAACTTCTGATAGCGCTGCAGGTAGGCCTTGGCGCTTCGCATGTTGGCCCGGCGCAGGCGCTCGGCCTCGGCCGCATCCCCGCGGCGCATGGCGGCGAGCACCGCCCGATGCTCGACGAGACCGACCTCGGCGCGCCCCGGCAGGATGATGATGCGGTGGATGACGACTTTCGTCTTCTCGAAGATGCTGTCGATCATCTGCGCGGCCACGGCGTTGTCGGCGGCAGCCGTGACGCGGGCCCGGAACATCTCGTAGCCGGCGATGTAGCGATCGAGCTCGCCGCTCTCCAGCAGCCGCTGCATGGGTCCGGCGAAAAAGTCGACGAGGTCCTGCCAGCTCTCTGCCGGGGCGTTCTCCGTCGCCTGGCGCGCCAGCAGCCCCTCGAGGACCTCGCGTACGTCGTAGAGCTGGTAGACCTGTGCCAGATCGAGGCGCGTGACGACGGCGCCGCGGTTCGGGATCCGCTCGATCAGGCCGCGGCTCTCGAGCGCGCTGAAGACCTCGCGGATGCGCGTGCGCGGCACGCCGAACTCCTCCGACAGCTCCTGCTCCTTGAGCTTGGCGCCGGGAGGAATGTCCTGGTTGGCGATGCGCGCTCTCAGGATCTGCAGCACCTCGACGCCGCGCGCCTTGCCGGAAACGCGGGGGCGTGCAGCACGGGCCGGCGTCCGGCTGGCGCTGCGCTTGCGCGCGGGCATGGTCACGACCTTGTCCGACATCGAGGCTCCCGAAGTGGGCGGCATGGCGGGGCAGGAGCGACACACTAGCGCCCGTCGGCAAGATTGTGAACAATTTTGTTGCGCCGATCCGCAAGCCCCTCCGCGTCAGGCGCGGGCCGCTGCCAGGAGGTCCGCCAGCATCGCTTCCAGCAACGCCTCGCCCTTGGCCACTGTGGCCAGACCGGGCTCGCCGGTCGCCCCGCTCGGGCTGTAGTTGACCGCGTGTGGCTCGTTCGGCTGCAACGGCCCGGGCTCGTCGGTATCACCGAGGCCGGACCGCTCAGGCACACGCCCCAGCGCAACGCTCGATGAGGCCAGCGCCAGCATGATCGACGTCTCGATCTCGTCGGCGTGCCCACCCCGCGACGCCTGTTCGGACAGGCGCTGGCGCGCCAGGTCGAGGCGGGGGCCGGAATAGGCCGTGAGATGGCGAACCCGTCGCCGGTCGGCCTCCGGCAGGCGGGCGAGCGCTGCGGCGATCACGGGAATGCTGCTGATGCCGACATCGACCACGAGCACCCGTGCGGCCCCGTGTTGCAGAAGCCCGACGACGATCTCCTCGACCACCGCCCCGAACGTCGCGGGCATCAGCGACAGACTGCCCGCATAGGCGGTGAAGGCGGGATAGTGTCCGTAGGCGAGCGTCGGCCAGACCAAGCCGTCGAGCTCCCCGGCGAGACGCTCCGCCAGCCAGCGCGCCTGCATCTGATCGGTGCCCATCGGCAGGTGCAGGCCGTGCTCCTTCGCCCCGGCGCCAACGGGCAGGAGCGCCGGCGCGCCAGCGGCCAGGCGCCTGCCGACCTCGTCCCACGGGAGCTGCTCCACCCAGCGCGCGGGAACATCAACCGGCATGGCGGCGCTCGATCAGCGCGCCGGCGAGATAGATGACGACCGCCGCGGCGAGAGCCTTCAAGTATGGAACGCTCCAGTCCATGCCGTACTCCTTGGAGCCGATGAGCCAGACCAGCGCCCCCGTCGCCATCGCCGCGTAGGCCGCGAGCGGCCCGCCGACCCGCGTGAACATGCCCATGATCGTCACCACGAATATCCCGGCGGTCGCGAAGGCGGAGGCCTGCTCCACGAGACTCGCGATGCTGGTCGAGCCGAGCGCCCAAACGTAGGCGACGATGCCGAGACCGGCAACGCACGTGCGCGTCAGCAGCAGCTTCCGCGACTCGGTGAGGCCAGGGTGCACGCGCTGGACGAGGTTGTGCGAGACCAGAGCAGCGGCGGCGAGCAGTGCCGAATCGACCGTCGAGAGGATTGCGGAAATGAGCGCGCCAGCGAACACGACATAGAGGATCGTCGGGAAATAGGCCTTGGCCAGGGCCGGGATGACCTGCTCGCCATCGCTGAGGCCGGGCACGAGATTCGGCCCCACCAGCCCGAGGAAGACCGGGACCAGCGCCACGAGAAAATAGACGAGGCCGCCGGTGCCGGCGGCAGCGCGCGCAACCTCCGGCGAGCGACAGGCGAGGATGCGCGAGATCAGCTCGATGGCGACGAGCGAGCCACAGATGGGGATTGCCCATTGTTCGATGAAGTCGAGTAGCGGCTGGTCCGGCGTCATCGGCTTCAGCCGCGCCGGATCGATGCTGGCCAGGCCTTGGGCCACGCCGCCAAGCTGGACGACAATGACCACGAAGACGGCCAGCAGACCGGCAATGATCACGCTGCCCTGCAACAAGTCGGTATAGACGTCGGCGAGCAGCCCGCCGAGCATGGTGTAAGCGACCACGGCCACGGCCGCGAGGGTCATGGCCAGGGCGATGTCCATGCCGGCGGTCGTGCTCATGATCTGGCCAAAGCCGCGGATCTGGGCCGCAACCCAGATGACCGTGCCTGGAATGAGCAGCAGCGTCGCGGCCGTCTCGACACCGGGCGAGAAGCGCTGACGGAAGAAGTCGGCGAACGTTACGAGGCCTCGCCGCCAGAGCGGGCGGGCGAGCAGCAGCCCCATGATCACGATGGCCGCCGCATAGGCGAACGGCTCACCCTGTGCGCCCGCGAGCCCGTCCTTGTAGACCCGCCCGGCCGAGCCGAGCACGGTTTCGGCGCCGAACCAGGTGGCGAAGATGGAGAAGGCGGCCAGACCGACGCCGAGCTGACGACCTGCGAGAATGTAGTCCGTCTCGCTCTTGATGCGCCGGGAGACCCAGGCCCCGATGGCGAACTGCAACGCGACATAAGCCGCCACGCCGATGACGATCGCATTCACGAGCCGCCCCTCCCCACTCGCGACGCCGGTCGGCGCGCCATCCTTTCAGGTCGACGCCGTCGCCGGCTTGCCACTGTTCGCTCACGATGATGACGTTATACTCCGAGCGCGCCTGCCTTCGACATGCCCCCGCAGCGACGACGCCGGACATGCCAGGGTAGCCTGTGGACCACCGGCTTCAAGCATCGAGACATCAGACGTGCTCATCACCCTGCCGAAACGCCTCATCTCGATCCTCGTCGCGAGCGCCGTGGCGACGGCGCAGATCGGTCCGACCGCGCCATCGGCATGGGCGGCTGGCGGCGAGCCGGCGGATTACGCGGCCTGTCAGGCGCAGGACGAAGCGGGCTTCCGGAGAGCCATCACCGAGGTCACGCTGGCGGCGCTGACCAAGGGCCTGTCGAGCCTCGACTACAAGGCGCTGGTACGGGACCAGTGGCGCAGCACCAACATGGATCTCGTGATCGACAAGCAGGTCGACACCTCGATCGAGCAGGTGCGGGGCGAGGCGAGCTGGCTGTCGTTGTGGTCGTCGCTCGCCTCCAAGGACGCGGCCCAGAAGCTGGCCGTTGCCGTTTCCGAGCGCGTATTCCGGTCGGATGCCGTCAAGAACGCGCTCGAAGCGCTGGTGGTCGGCGCCGGCAAGGACATCGGCAAGAGCATCGAGCTCGCCACCATCGACGCATCTGGCCCGGCCATCGCCTGCGTGCGCGCCTTCCTCGGCAAGCGTTACGGCCCGACGGTCGCGGGCGTGGTCGGTGCCGATGCGAGCCGTGAGTTCGAGATCAAGCCGGGCAGCGTCACGCCGAGCATCGGCACGGGCCGGGTCATCACCGAGGGGGCCGGCGGCATCGCCGGTGCGGTGGTCCTGATCGTCCGCCGGCAACTCGCGGGCATGGCCCAGCGCCTCGGCCAGCGCATCGTCGGCGCCGTGCTCGGCCGCATCGTGGCGACCGTCGCCGGCGGTGTCGGCCTCATCCTCATCGCCAAGGACATCTGGGATTTCCGGCACGGCGTCATGCCGATCATCTCCGACGAGCTCAAGTCCGAGACGACCAAGGAGAAGGTGCGCGACGAGATCGCCGTCGCCATGGCGGAGCAGATCCGCACCAACGTCAAGGAGATCGCCATCGCCACGGCCGAGCGGGTGGTGGAGGTCTGGCGCGAGTTCCGCCGCGCCCATGCCAAGGTCGTCGAGCTGACGGAGAAGCACGCGAGCTTCAAGGCCTTCCTCGACACGATCCGCCCCGAGCGCATGCCGCGGCTCGATGAGATCGTCGCGCTCGTACTGGCCAGCGAAGGCGAGAAGGGCGTGCTCGAGCGCGTCGCCAACGGCTCACTGCATCGGGCGGTCAACGCCCTGCCGGAGCCGGCGATCGTCATTGCCCGCGATACGCGCTCGCTGTCGCTCGCCCTTGCCTGGTCAGAGCTCGCCGGCACGCTCTTGGCCAAGGTCGTCGAGAACGACGTGCATCGCCGCGCCAAGCCCGAGGACTTCACGCGCAGCGGCCTCATGCGCGTGCTCGCTCTCGACGACAAGCTGGCCATCTCGCGACTCGTGTCCATGCGGCCGGCCGACCGCCAGCCACTCTACGAGCTCGAGACGCCGCGCCTCAGGACACTCGCACGCGGCCTCAACGAGCAGCAGTTGTCGAGCCTCGCCGGCTACCTGTCCAAGCTGAAGCCGGCGAACGCACAGCGCGTGCTGGCGGCCGTCGGCATGGACCCGGCAAAGATGCTCATCCTGTCGCGGCCGCTGGTTCGCGATGCCATCCTGGCGAGCCGGGATCAGGCGGCGGCGCTCGACGTCGTGCTCAGGGTCTCGTCGGGCCTCGATATCGTCGAGCTCAACGAGAACTTCCGGCTCGTGCTGGACGGCAAGGTGAGCCCCATCCTGCTGTGGGAGAAGCATCCGGTCTCGCTGGTGATCGTGGCGGTGCTGGCCCTCGCGTTTCTGATGTTCCTCTGGCGCCTCGTCTTCGGACGGCGGACGCGCATCATCGTGCAGGCCCCGAACAAGGATTGAACACGGCGCGCGCGATACAGAAGGGGCCGCCCCCTTCGGATCCCGCGCAGAGGCTACGAGTGCGGAGACACGAGGCCATGATCCTCTCGACTTCAGACCAAGCCGACGACCGACCCATCCGGCGCGGCAACCTGCTGCATGCCAACGCCATCAGCGGCGCAAACATCATCCGGGACATGCGGGAAGCCGTCACCAACACGATCGGCGGCCACATGACCCGCTACGAATCGCTGCTCGACAAGACGATCGACCGCGCGCTCCAGGAACTCACCCGACGCGCCGAGGCCCAGGGCTACGACGGACTCGTTGGTGTGCGCATCGTGCACCCGACCATCACCACGGGGGCCATCGCCGTCGTCGTCTTCGGCACAGGCTTCAACTTTGCCTGAGGAGCTGTGCGTATACCCCTGGCGGGGCTGGTAACGCCGGGCCAAGCTGGTATAAGGCGCAGCGCGTCGTGGCCTGATCTCGAGGTTGGGTCTTGTCCGTGACGGCGCCGGGGGCGCGGCACTGACAGGTGCCGAGCCCCGATAATGCGCGGGCACGCTGCCTGAGCGCGCAAGCCGCAGAACATTCGGCCGAAGGCACGCATGGACGTGTGCCCACAGCGGCAGGCCAAACGGGGGAGTCGACTACGATGGGTCTCAAAGCACCGAGCATTCTGGTCTTTCTGCTCTCTGTCGTCATCGCGGTCTGTGCGCTCGTTGCGTTTCTGTTCAAGGCGCAGATTCCGCTGATTACCGGCCGGGAGTTCCTGACACTGTTCTTCGCCTACCTGCTTCTGCTGCTCGGCACGGTGATGCGCGGCCTCTGACGGTTTCGCGTCGGCGTCGGCCACGGTCCTGACTGTCACGCTTCCTGAAGCGAGGCGTGATGGCACTGTTGGTTCGTCTTTTGGACCGGCGGGCCTGATTGCGCTGCCATGTCGCACGCCCTGCCTGGAACAATCGCCTGAAAACACGCTGGTTTTCGCGTCCACGCGGCTTTTCGTCGTCTGGCGCGGCCGCCGGCTATCAATCACTCTCACATTCGACAGGTGCCATAGTGGGACCGTTACAGGTCTCCGGATGATGCGTATTTCGGTTTCGGGTGTTTCGGTTCTTGCTGTGGGATGGCCCGGCATATCGTGACAGCGCCGGCGCTACTCGACGTATCGCGCAGCAGTATCGGACAAATGTGCATACGCTCCGGCCGCCGCGCCGGTGCCGCCAAGGAGGTGGCAATGAAGAATCAGCGCATCCGACTGCGATATCGCGAGATCGCCGCGGCCCTTGCCCTGACCGTCGCATCGGCCGCGTTCATTGCTGTGACCATCATGAGCAAATCCTCGCGCCCCGACAGCGCCTCCGTAATTGCCGCCGATCACCCCAAGCCAGGACAATCGGCGCGCTGAGCGTGACACCTGGGGCAATGCCGCGAGTGAGCGACGCGCCCTGACGCGTCGCCGGTGCACCCTCACGGGATTGTGTTACTTCGCTACGGACAGTTGCTTTGCCCCTACGCCCCATTTCACGTCTCCTGAAGCCGTGTCGTGGGGTCGCAGGCGATCCTTGCGCAGCCTCGACAGACGCGTAGCTGAATACCAAGGAGGAAGATCATGAAGCTTGCATCCAAGTCCGGCGCTACGATCGCCGCCGCCGCCGCCAGCCTGCTGATCGCCAGCGCCGCCATCGCCGCACCTTTGACCGTTGCCGCCAAGGGCGACGGCAAGTGCGTCGGCGCCAACGCCTGCAAGGGCAAGTCGGCGTGTAAGACGGCGAGCAACGCCTGCAAGGGCAAGAACGCCTGCAAGGGCAAGGGCTTCACGCTGACGTCCGCCGACGCCTGCAAGAAGGCCGGTGGCAAGTTCCAGGCCGCCAAGAAGGGTTGAAGGCAGGCACCTGCGAGTGCTTGGCTTGAGAGAACAACCGAAGGCTTGGCGATTCGTCGCCGAGCCTTCATGCGATTGCCCAGCGACCGCGGCGGCTCGACACCTCGACGGTCGCGGCGCCTGTCAGGTAACGTCCAGCTGATGACCAAGCGGGCACGAGCGATCTCCGACGCGCGTCCGACGGCCGAGAAGTCGGCCTCGACGCGTGAGCGTCTACCGTTCCTGGGTTTCGGGCTCGGCCTCCGGCCGCAGCACTATTCGGAAATCCTCGACGGCGAGCCTAAGCTCGACTGGTTCGAGATCATTTCCGAGAACTACATGGTGCCGGGCGGCAAGCCCCTGGCGATGCTCGACCGCATTCGCGCCCGCTACCCCGTCGTCATGCACGGTGTCTCGCTCTCCATCGCCTCGACCGCCGAGCCGAACTACGAGTACCTGGAAGGCCTGAAGGCGCTCGCGCAGCGGATCGAGCCGCAGTGGATCTCCGATCATCTGTGCTGGACGGGCGTGCACGGCGTCAACCTGCACGACCTGCTCCCCATCCCCTACACCGAGGAGGCGCTGTCGCACGTCGTCTCGCGCGTGCACCTCGTGCAGGAGTTCCTCGGTCGCCCGATCGCCCTCGAGAACGTCTCGACCTACGTTCGGTTCGCGCATTCCGAGATGAGCGAGTGGGAGTTCCTCAGCGAGCTCAGTCGCCGCACGGGGTGCTGGCTGATCTTCGACGTCAACAACGTCTACGTCAGCGCCTTCAATCATGGCTACGATCCCCGCACGTTCATTACCGGCATTCCCGCCGATCGGGTCGTGCAGTTCCATCTGGCCGGCCATAGTCATATGGACACGCACATCATCGACACGCACGACCATCCCGTGTGCGACGAGGTGTGGGATCTCTACCGCGACGCGCTCCGGCATTTCGGCCCGGTCTCGACGATGATCGAGCGCGACGACAACATCCCGCCGCTGGCAGAGTTGCTGGCAGAGGTCGACATGGCCCGTCGGATCGCCGAGGAAACACTGCCGACGGTACGCCTGACGCCGGGCACGCGCGGCGCGCGCGCAACCGGCACCCGCCGCCCCGCCCAGCGCGATCGCAAGGCCCAGATGCAGCGCGCGGGCCGGACGGCGCGCCGATGATCTCGCTCAAGACACTGCAGGACCGCTTTCAAGCGGCGATCCTCGCACGCGACGATCGCATTCTCGAGCATATCCCCGATAGCCCGCGCGAGACGCGCGAGACACTGCTCGGTGTCTATCGCAGCGCCTACGCGCTGCGCCTCGTCGAGTTCCTCCAGAACGACCACGAGCTTCTGCACGCCTACATGGGCGACGAGCACTTCGAGGCGATGGCGGGCGGCTATATCGAGGCGCATCCCTCGTCTCATCCCAACGCGCGCTGGTATGCACGCCACCTGCCGGACTACCTGCGCGCCAGCGACCCCTGGTCGAATTATCCCGAGTTGGCCGACCTCGCGAGCATCGAGAAGGCCCTCGGCGACGCCTTCGATGCCGCCGATGGGGCCGTGCTGGCCATCGAGGGGCTGACCGTGATCGCGCCGGCGGACTGGCCGAGACTCCAACTTGTCCCACATGTTTCCGCCCGGCGGTTCCGGCTCACGACCAACGCGCTCGCCATCTGGGAGGCGCTGAAGAACGAAGGCGAGCCACCGGATGCCGAGCCGCTCGAGATCGCGGCCGAGATGATCGCCTGGCGCAGCGGCGAGCTGCCCATGATCCGCCAGCTCTCCGACGAGGAGCGCATGATGTGGGACGAGGCGTGCAAGGGCGTTCGCTTCGGCGTGCTGTGCGAGATGCTGGCGACCTACGACGATCCCGATGGCGCTGCGGCACGTGCCGCGGGCTATCTCGCCGCTTGGATCCAGGCCGGCAAGCTGAGCGCGGCGAAACTCCTGACCTGACCGGCGCTCACTCGCGCGCGGTCGGTCGATCCCCGAAGACGTAGCCGGCCCCGCGCACGGTGCGGATGGGGTCGATCTCGCGTCCGCGATTGATCGCCTTGCGCAATCGACCGATGTGGACGTCGACGGTCCGCTCGTCCACATAGACGTCGCGCCCCCAAACGCCATCGAGAAGCTGCGCGCGGCTCATCACGCGGCCCTGGCTCTGCATCAGGAACTCGAGGAGCTTGTACTCCGTCGGCCCGAGGCGCACTTCTCTGCCGTTGCGGGTCACCTTGTGGGCGGCGCGATCGAGCTCGATGTCGTTGGCGACCAGCACGTCGGCGATGCGCTCGGGGCTGGCGCGGCGCAGGATGGCCTTGATGCGGGCCATCAGCTCCGGCACGGAGAACGGCTTCACCACGAAATCGTCGGCGCCGGTCATGAGCCCGCGGATGCGATCCACCTCCTCGCTGCGCGCGGTCAGCATGAGGATCGGAATGTGCCGCGTCTGCGGCTGCGCCCGCAATTGCCGGCAGACCTCGAGCCCCGATATGCCCGGCAGCATCCAGTCGAGCACGATGAGGTCCGGGTTCTCCTCGTCGACGGACATCTCCACCTCGTCGCCGCTCGTCGCGACGGCCACGCGAAACCCTTCGGACTCCAGGTTATAACGAAGCATGAGAGCCAGCGGCTCCTCATCCTCGACGACCAGCACCTTTGCGCTCATGGCTCCTGCCTCGGCTCGTATCGGCTAGCTCGACCGCTCCTCGTCGTTCGGCCGCATGCTGGCCGTGCTGTCGCCCTTCGGACGATCGCTTTGCATCGAACGCCCGTGCACCAGGAAGTGTACGTTCTCGGCGATATTGGTGGCATGATCGCCGATGCGCTCCAGGTTCTTGGCGCCAAACAGCAGGTGCGTGCACAGCCCGATGTTGCGCGGGTCCTCCATCATGTAGGTGAGCAGCTCGCGGAAGATCGAGTTGTAGACCGCGTCGATCTCCTCGTCGCGACGCCACACGGCCAGCGCCTTGGTCGCGTCACGCTCGGTGTAGGCGTCCAGCACGTCCTTGAGCTGATGCATCACCAGCTCGACCATGTGGCGCAAGCCCGTCATCAGCGATTTCGGATGGCTCTCGCCAGAGACCGCCAGCGCCCGCTTGCCGATGTTCTTGGCCAGATCGCCGATGCGCTCGAGATCTCCCGAGACCTTGAGGGCCGTCATGATCTGACGCAGGTCGAGCGCCATCGGCTGACGGCGTGCGATCATCGTGATGGCCTTCTCCTCGATCTCGCGCTGCAGATCGTCGATGGCCAAGTCGGCGGCGACGACGGAGCTGGCGAGATTGGGATCGCGGCGCTCCAGCGCCTCGAAGGCCTGGCCGAGCAGTTGCTCCGCCTTGCCGCCCATCTGCGCGATCCTGCTGTCGAGGACGGCAAGCTCTTCCTCGTACGACTTCACGATGTGCTGATGCTCGGGCATGCGACGTGTCTCCTGGCCGGATGGCCCTCGCTCGGGCCTCGGATGCGGATCAGCCAAAACGGCCGGTGATGTAATCCTGCGTGCGCTTGTCGACCGGCTTCATGAAGATGTCCTCGGTCGCGCCTTCCTCGACGAGAACGCCCAGATGGAAGAAGGCGGTGCGCTGCGACACGCGCGCAGCCTGCTGCATCGAGTGCGTCACGATGATGATGCAGTAATTCTTGCGGAGCTCGTCGATCAACTCCTCGATCTTGGCCGTGGCGATGGGATCGAGCGCCGAGCACGGCTCGTCCATGAGTATCACGTCCGGGCGCGTCGCGATGGCGCGCGCGATGCACAGGCGCTGCTGCTGGCCGCCGGACAGCCCGGTCCCCGGCTCTTGAAGACGATCCTTGACCTCCTTGAACAGCCCGGCCTTCTCCAGGCACGTCTGCACAACCTCGTCCAGCTCCTGGCGGTTGCGGGTCAGACCATGGATGCGCGGACCGTAGGCGACATTCTCATAGATCGATTTCGGGAAGGGATTGGGCTTCTGGAAGACCATGCCGACCCGGGCCCTGAGCTCTACGACATCGAGAGAGGGATCATGGATATCCTGCCCCTCGAGCTTCAGATCACCCGTGACGCGGCAGATCGGAATCGTGTCGTTCATGCGATTGATGCAGCGCAGGAATGTGGACTTGCCGCAACCCGACGGACCGATGAAAGCCGTCACGGCCTTGTCCATGACGTCGATGCTGACGTCGAACAGCGCCTGCTTCGCGCCGTAGAAGACGCTGACCTTGCGCGCCTCCAGCTTCACCTTCTGCTTCGTATCGGCAACAGGCGTGGCCGTCACCGGGATTGGAGATTGCACCTGACCGTCCATGGCTGCGACAGCCCTCCTACCACTTGCGTTCGACTTTGTGGCGCAAATAGACAGCCACCGCATTCATCACGAACAGGAACCCGAGCAAGACGAGCGTCGCTCCTGCGGTTCGTTCGACGAAGCCCCGCTCTGCCGAGGTCGCCCACATGTAGATCTGCACCGGCAGTGCTGTCGCCGGCTCCATCGGAGTCATGGGATAGTCGGCGACGAACGCAACCATGCCGATCATGAGCAGCGGCGCTGTCTCGCCGAGCGCCTGCACGAGACCGATGATGGTGCCCGTCAGGATACCCGGAAGCGCCAGCGGCAGCACATGGTGGAACAGTGTCTGCATCGGCGAGGCTCCGACGCCGAGTGCCGCCTCGCGGATCGAGGGAGGCACGGCGCGGATGGCGGCCCGCGTCGCGATGATCACGGTGGGCAGTGTCATCAAAGACAGCACGAGGCCACCGATCAGGGAGGCTGAGCGCGGCAAATCCATGAAATTGATGAACACCGCCAACCCGAGCAGGCCGAACACGATCGAAGGCACGGCCGCGAGATTGTTGATGTTGACCTCGATGAGGTCGGTCCAGCGGTTCTTCGGCGCGAACTCCTCGAGATAGGCGGCAGCCGCCACGCCGAGGGGAACTGAAAGCAGGACGACGATGAGCATCATGAACAGTGAGCCGATCAGCGCCACACCCAGGCCAGAGGTCTCCGGCTGGCTCGAGGCACCGAACGTGAACAGCCCCGAGTTGAAGCGCCGCTTCAGGTCACCGCTCGCATGGAGCTTGTCCACCCACGACACCTGCCGGTCGTTGAGCTGGCGCCTTTCCTGCGGGACTGCCCGATCGATGTGCCCCTTGACGAGCGCATCGACGTTGCCATGGGCGAGCAACCAGACGGTCACGGTCTTGCCGATCAGCGTGGGGTCGGCGATGACCATGTCGCGGAGCTGCACGTCGACGCCGCGCGAGAGCATGCCGTTGATATCGCGCCGAACGGGCCGGGCGTTGGCGTCGACTCCGAGTTTGGCGATCAACGCCTTTCGCGCCAGGGCGGTGTAGTCGGCGCGATAGAGCTCGTCGATGTCCTTCTTCCCCGTGGGGTCGATAATCGCCGTATCGAGCTGGACATCGAGCTTGATGGACGATTGCAGGAAGGCCGACCAGCCATTCGCGACAATCGAGCCCAGCAGCACCACGAGAAACACGAAGCCGAACAGCACGGCCGCAAGCCCGATGATACGGAACCTCCGTTCGGCGGCATAACGGCGCTTGAGCAACGTGGGATCGTTCAATCCCCGCATCGCCTGCCTTGGCGCCGCATCGACGATCGTCTCCTGCGCCATTATTCGTATTGCTCCTTGTACTTCCGCACGATGTACAGCGCGTAGATGTTGAGCCCGAGCGTGATCACGAAAAGGGTGAGGCCGAGGGCGAACGCGACGAGCGTCTGCGGACTCGTGAACTCGAGGTCGCCAGTGAGCTGGCTGACGATCTTGACCGTAATGGTCGTGACCGGCTCGAACGGATTGATCGTGAGGTTCGCGGCGATACCGGCGGCAAGGACCACGATCATGGTCTCGCCGATGGCCCGCGAGGCGGCGAGGAGGACCGCACCGACGATGCCGGGCAGCGCCGCCGGCAGCACCACCCTCTTGATCGTCTCGGACTGTGTTGCACCGAGACCGAGCGATCCTTCGCGGAGCGATTGAGGCACCGCGCTGATGATGTCGTCCGACAGCGACGAGACGAACGGGATGATCATGACACCCATGACGATGCCCGCGACCAGAACGCTGGTGGCCGAGATGTTCAGGCCGATCGCGGCACCGAGATCCCGCATGAACGGGCCGAACGTGATGAGCGCGAAGAAGCCGTAGACGATGGTCGGGATGCCGGCCAGGATCTCGAGGACGGGCTTGGCGAAGGCGCGGAACTTCTGGCTGGCGTACTCGGACATGTAGATGGCGGCGTAGAGACCGATCGGGACCGCCACGGACAGTGCGACGAACGAAATGAAAAGCGTACCCCATAGTAGCGGGAAAAGGCCGAACTGCCCGTCTCCGCGATTGTTGTCGGCCGAGGCGAAGCGGGGGTCCCACACCTGCCCGAAGAAGAAGTTGTCCGGCGGCACGAGCTGGAAGAAGTGCAGGGTCTCGAACAGGACGGAAAGGACGATGCCGAAGGTCGTCAGAATGGCAACCGTCGAGGCGGCAATCAGGCCGCCCAGGATGACCCGCTCGACGAAATTTCGAGCGCGCAGCCGCGGCTTGATGCTCAAGAACCCATATACGAAGCAGGCCAGCGCCAGCAGCGCGACGAGCGCGGTCATGAGCTGCCGGCTCGACTGCTTGTAGACCATCTGGTCATAGGCGGCAGCGATCACGAACGGCTCCGGCGCCGCGCCGATCACCACATTGCGCGACTCGAGCACCTTGCGCGCATCGTCGGGCGTGCGAACACCGAAGCGGGCGCTGCGGATGATGTGCAAGTCTTCGGCCGAAAGCCTCGGCAATCCTTCAGCCACGGATCGAATGCGGCCGAGCATCAGCTTGCGCTCGGGTGCCGCCAATGTCTTCACCTTGTCCGGCAGCACATTCGTGACCAGTCGGGTGACCGCGGCGTTTTCCAGCGCCAGCCAGGCACCCATCACCAAGACGGCCGGCAGAACGGTCAGGATTGCGAGGTAGGCACCGTAGTAGCCAAGCCGGGAATGAAGCTTGGAGACTTCGCCGTCTACCGCACGACGCGCGCGCGTCACGCCGATCACTGCGGCCAGGGCGGCTGCGACGGCTAGCGCCAGGAGGATCAACCAAACGGACACCCGCTCACCTCACATCGTGTCTACGGTCGCGCATCGCGTCTTCTGTGGTCACGGCGCATCGCGCGTGCAACCGAGATCGAGACGAAAGCTCAGGCGGGCCGACGAGACTATGCAGGTGTCGGCCCGACCCTATCGGCTGTGGCGCAGTGACCAGACCTGACGGACCCAGGAGAGCTGGCAGACCCCCTCGCAGGAGCGCCAGCCAGCCCCTTGGTCGCGTCGGACTACATGGTCTTCATGGCCTTGACGTGCGCCTGGAGCGCGTCGAACTCCGACTTCGGCATCGGCACGAGGCCATACTCGGCGAGCGGGCCACTGGAGCCGATCATCTTGGCGGACGTGAAGAACTCGACGTACTCCTTGAGACCGGGGATCACACCGATGTGCGCCTTCTTCACGTAGAAGAAGAGCGGACGGGACACCGGATACTTGCCGGTAGCGATGGTCTCGACCGAGGGCTTGATGCCGCTCATGGGGGCGACCTTCAGCTTGTCGGTGTTGTTCTCGTAGAACGACAGGCCGAACACGCCGATGCCCTGCTTGTTGGACTGCAGCCGGGCGAGCGTCTCGGTGTAGTCGCCGTCGATATCGACCGAGGCACCGTCCTTGCGGACCTGAATGCAGGCCTTGTCGGCCTTCTTCTTGTCCATGCCGCCCTTCATGAGCGCGGCGTGCCCACCAGCGGCCTTGCAGCCGGCGTGCAGCACCTTCTCCTCGAAGACCTCACGCGTGCCGTGCTTCTCGCCCGGAATGAAGGCGGCGATCTTCCAGGCCGGGAATGCCGGATTGACGTCCTTCCAGGTCTTGGCGGTGTTCGGCATCATCTTGCCGTCCTTGCCGGGAACCTGTGCGGCGAGGGCGAGGTACCAATCCTTCGGCGTGAAGGCGAACGCCGGGCCCTTGACGTCCGAGGCGAAGACGATGCCATCGTAGCCGAAGCGGATCTCGACGATGTCCTTGACGCCGGCCTTGGCGCAGGCCTCGCGCTCGGACTTGCGGATCGCGCGCGACGAGTTGGCGATGTCGATCGTGTTGGCGCCGACGCCCTGGCAGAATTGCTTCAAGCCGGCAGACGAGCCACCGGACTCGACGACCGGCGTCTTGAGCTTGCGGTAGGCCTTTCCGAACTGCTCGGCAACGATGTTGGCATACGGCAGAACTGTCGACGAGCCGGCGATCTTGACCTGGTCCCGGGCCTCGGCGGACGTGATCGTCATGGCGCCCGCTGCAACGGCAACGGCGACGCCGAGAATCTTGTGTCTCACAACGCTCTCCCTTGTGGTTTGCGCGCTACTGGCTGGAGTTCTCGGCCAACCCCGCAACAGCGCCGGCCGCTCCAACGCCCTTCTAGACCACACAGGACACGGTTTCGTGACACCTTAGAGCATTGATATAACGGAGTTTTCAGTCGCTCACCGGAGCGGGACTAAGGCCGGGCCGCGTCGGCTGGCTCCACCGCATCGAGCACGACGGAGAAGGTCGACCCCTGGCCGACCTTGGAGTCGATGTCGAGATCGCCGCGATGGCGATTGACGATGTGCTTGACGATCGCCAGGCCGAGCCCCGTGCCGCCCTTCTCCCGGCTGGAGGTGACGTTGACGCGGTAGAACCGCTCGGTCAGCCGCGGCAGATGCTCGGGGCTGATGCCCGGCCCGTCGTCGGCAATCGACAACCTGTAGCGGCGCGCGGTCTCCTTGCCCTGGCTGGCGGCAGCCCGCTCGCACACCAGCCGGATCGTGACGTGTCCACCGGGGCGGCCATACTTGATGCCGTTCTGCACCAGGTTCTGCACGACCTGGGTAAGCTCGTCGCGATCGCCCCGAACCCACGCCGCATCCGCGAGGCCAGCCATCTCGAGCGTGATCGAGGCCGCCGTCGCCACGGGCTCGAGCGATTGCACCACGTTGCGCGCCACCTCGGCCAGATCCGCAAGCGAGTTCGGCGGCAGATGGGCCCGCATTTCCACGCGACTGAGCGACAGCAGATCGTCGATGAGCCGGGTCATGCGCTCGCCCTGAGCCGCCATGATGGCAAGAAACCGCTCGCGCGCCTCCCGGTCCTCGCGCGCCGGGCCGCGCAGCGTGTCGATGAACCCCCGGAGTGACGCCAGCGGCGTCCTCAGCTCATGGCTGGCGTTGGCGACGAAATCCGCTCGCATGCGGTTGAGGCGATCCTCCTCGGTGCGGTCACGGAACGTCACGAGCAGCTTGGGCGCGGGGGGCGGCAGCGATGCCCCGCCCAGCCACGCCACGGTCGCCGTCATGTGACGCAGCGACGGACCGAGCACGAGGATCTCGACGGTGACGGGCTCGCGGCTCTCCTGCACCGTCTCGATGGCGTCGAGCAGCTCCGGATTCCGGCACATGATCGAAATGTGTTGGCCCGGGCGCACGCGGCCGAACAACGCTATGGACGGCGAATTGCATTGGCGCACGACGCCGGTGCGATCGACGACGACGACAGGCTCAGCGACGGCCTCAACGATGGCGCGCCACGTCGGCTCGGCGGACTCCGACTGAGCGGCAGGCCGCGCAGCGGGCGTCGCCGCAGGGACGCGCCGCCAGCGGCGCCCGAGCCTGCGCACCAGTCTGCGGAAACCTATGACGAGAGAGTCGAGCAGCGCCATGACCTCGCGAACATCGTCGATCGTCGGCACATACCGGCGCGGCGCGGAGCACCGACGGCGGTTTGTCGTCCTGAGGGGCAGGATAGTGCGACGTGGGAGCCATGACCATTGCCAGGTCGCACGGCGATGTCCCAGTATACCCACTTATATTCACCGTTTCATGTCACTTCCGGTCGAGGAGCCCCGCCACGCATGAGCAAGAAGAGCAAGACCGGCAAGAAGGGCGGCAGCCAGCAGCCCACGACATCTCTCGACGCCTTCGATCTGGACGACGAGGACCTGCCGCCGGCGGTCGAGGAGGGAGCGCTCGCGAGCGGCAACTACCCCTACGACAAGCGTATGAAGCGCGGCCCCTACGAGGAGGAGCTGCAGGCGCTGCACATCGAGCTGATGAAGCTTCAGAGCCACGTGCAGAAGACGGGCGAGCGCGTCGTTTGCGTCTTCGAAGGGCGCGATGCCGCCGGCAAGGGCTCGACGATCAAGCGCTTCATGCAGCACCTCAATCCCCGCCACGCTCGCGCCATCGCGCTCTCGAAGCCGACAGATGCCGAGCGCCGCCAGTGGTACTTCCAGCGCTACGCCGCGCATCTGCCGACCGCCGGAGACATCGTGCTCTTCGACCGCTCCTGGTACAACCGGGCCGGCGTCGAGCGCGTGATGGGCTTTTGCGACGCCGACCAGCTCGCCGACTTCCTCCGCGAGGCGCCCCAGTACGAGGGCATGCTCGTGCGCGACGGCATCCGCCTGTTCAAGTTCTATCTCACGATCGGCCGGGAGATGCAGCTCAAGCGCTTCCATGATCGCCGCCACGATCCCTTGAAGCAGTGGAAGCTGACGGATATCGACCTCGCCGCCATGAAGAAGTGGGATGACTACACGAAGGCCAAAGAGGACATCTTCCGCTTTACCCATACGCCGACATGCCCTTGGACCGTGATCCGCGCCAACGACAAGCGACGCACGCGGCTCAACGCGATCCGCGTGGTGCTCGCCGCCATCGACTACGACGGCAAGGACAAAGCCGTCGTCGGCGCGCCTGACCCGAAGATCGTCGGGGCCTCGCACGAGTTCTTCTACATGGGTTGACGTCGCCGCCGCTGCCGGTGGCCCTGGGAGCCGGCGCGCCGGATCGAGAGACGATACTGGAGAAGGCGCGGCGACATGACGAACCCGAACGATCGCTCGATTCTCGTCACGGGGGCATCCTCGGGCATCGGCCTCGCCTCGGCGCGGCTCCTCAAGAGCCGCGGCTGGCGCGTCCTGGCGACAGCGCGCAGGAGCGAGGATCTGGCCAGGCTCGCGGAGCAGGACGGCGTCGAGGCGCTGCCGCTCGAGCTCTCCGACCTCGCCTCCGTCGCCGCCTGCGCACGCGAGGCCCTGGAGCGCACCGAGGGGCGCCTTTACGCCATCTTCAACAACGCCGCCTATGGCCAGCCGGGCGCCGTCGAGGATCTGACGGCCGACGTCCTGCGTCGGCAACTCGAGGTGAACCTGATCGGCACACACGAGCTCACGCGCCTCGTCATCCCCGCCATGCGCGCGGCAGGGCGCGGCCGCATCGTGCAGTGCTCTTCGGTCCTGGGCGTCATGAGCGCGCCCTACCGCGGGGCCTATTGCGCCTCGAAGTTCGCGCTCGAAGGACTGAGCGACGCGCTCCGCCTCGAGCTTGCCGGCAGCGGCATCGCCGTCGCGATCATCCAGCCGGGACCGATACGCACCGGCTTCGTCGCCCGCGCCCTCCAGGCTTTCCGCGCCAACATCGACATCACCGGGTCGCCGCATCGCCGGACGTACGAGGCGCGCCTCGCCGCCATGGAGCGCGGCGGCAAGGAAGCCTTCAAGCTCGAGCCGGAGGCCGTCGCCCAAAGCCTCCTGCACGCTGTCGAAAGCAAGCGCCCACGCCTGCACTATCGCGTGACGGTGCCGGCTCGGGCCGCGCCTGTTCTCAAACGATTGCTGCCGGCACGGCTGCTCGACCGCATCGCGATGCGCTCATGAGCGGTGATAGGGATGGCCGGCCATGATGGTCGCGGCGCGATAGAACTGCTCGACCAGGAGAACGCGCGCAAGTCCGTGCGGGAACGTCATCGCACCCAGCGAGAGGGTGAGACGGGCGCTCTCGCGCACCGCCGGGCCGTGACCATCCGGCCCGCCGAGCAGAAAGGCGACGTCGCCGCCGATGCGGTCGCGCTGCTCGCCGAGCCAGGCCGCGAAGGTCTCGCTGCTCATCACCTTTCCCGTCTCGTCCAGCGCAACGCGCAATGCCGCGCCATCGCTCGCCTCGACGAGACGACGCGCCTCGTCCGCAGCGCGCGCAGTGGCGTTGTCCGCCCTGCTTTCGGCGATCTCCTTCAGGCTGACCGGCTTCAGTCCGAGGCCCCGGCCAAGGCCGTCATAGCGCCCGACATAGCGGCGATAGAGCTCGCGCTCCGGTCCGTCCTTCAAACGCCCGACGGCGGCAATGACAATTCGCATGGGTCCGTCCCTCGCCGCGCGTCGCTACGACAACGGCACGCGCGCTCGCGAACCGCGGGACGCGGCAGGCGAAATACGGCTGCTCGTCAGCCCTGGCCTGGGGCCGACCGCCGATCAGTTCGCGACGGCGTCGGCCGGCCGGTCGGCAAGCCACATCTTCTCGAGATTGTAGAACTCACGAACCTCGGGCCGGAACACGTGGACGACGATGTCTCCGGTATCGATCAGAACCCAATCACAGTTGGCCATGCCCTCCAGGCGGACGCGACCGCAGCCGGCCTCCTTGAGCTTGCGCTGAACCTGCTCGGCAATGGCACCGACGTGTCGGTCGGATCGGCCGCTGGCGACCACCATGTAGTCGCCGATAGCGGACTTTCCCTTGAGATCGATGGTGACGATCTCCTCGGCCTTGGCATCGTCGAGCCAGCCTCTGATCCGGTTGAGTAGCTCTTCAGGGTCGTGTTGCTTGGACACGAGCTCTCCGGGAGGCGTACCACGCCGGGCCGCCTCATGCGCCGTTCGCATCTTGTCGTGAGTTTCCTTTCATCGTTTCTCGATCAGCAGCGATCCATGACCGCAGCCAGCGGCGCCAGCTTCGGTCTTGCCGCGCGTCCCGACCGCCGGCCGCGACGCGCAACACAAATGATATCCGCGCCGGTCGCGTGATTTCAATACCTTATCGCAATGGTCAGGCCAGCTTGGCCCGCCTCCCCTCGCGCCGTTAAGGCCCGGAAATCACGAGAGATCGCGGCCCGCATGGCGGCGCGACGGCCAGACGCGGTCAACGGTGTGTCTCGCCGGCATCGGCGAGGCCGCGCGAGCGCAACAACGTCGAGGAGAGTGGACAGAGCGGCCCGGTGAGAAAGCACCAGGCCGGCGCCCGGCTGGTTGCCAGCGTCGCCGCCCGCTGCTCCGGCAGTCGCGCCGCGGCAAAGGCCCTAGCGGCCGGAGAGGCCAGCGCAGGCAGGCGCCAGCCGGGCCGGTCGAGAACGGCGATGGGCATCAACCCGAAGATGTCGCGCCACCAGCGCCAGCGATGGAAACCGGCGAGATTGTCGGCCCCCATCAGCCAGACGAAGTGCGTTCGCGGCTGCCGCAGCCGCACGTGAGCCAGCGTCGCGGCGGTAAACGGGGTCGGCAACGCAGCCTCGAAGCCCGTCGGCACGATCCGCGGATCACGCGCCAGGGCACGCGCCATGGCGATGCGCGTCGCCACGTCCGGCAGGTGGCCGCGCTCCTTGAGAGGATTGCCGGGGCTGACGATCCACCAGACGCGATCGAGACGCAGTCGGGCGAGCGCGATCAGGCTGATCTCGAGATGCCCGAGGTGCGGTGGATTGAACGAGCCACCCATCAGGCCGATGCGCTGATGAGCCGACGCCAGCGGTGCGCGCACGGCGAGGCTGCCGAACCGCACCGGTGCACTACGGGCGGCAGAGGCGCGCGGGGACCTCACGGCACGGACCTGTCGCTGTAAACGCCCGATCCGGCAATCCGCACGCGCGTGGTCACTTGGGCCTCGTCTGCCCGCTGCCGCGCACGACGTACTTGAAGCTCGTCAACTGCTCGACCCCGACGGGCCCGCGCGCATGCATCTTGCCGGTGGCGATGCCGATTTCGGCTCCCATGCCGAACTCGCCACCGTCCGCGAATTGAGTGGACGCATTCCAGAGCACGATCGCGGAGTCGACGCGCGCAAGAAACCGCTCGGCCGCCTGCGCATCCTCGGTGACGATCGCGTCGGTATGCTGCGAGCCGTAGCGTGCGATATGCCGGATGGCTCCGTCCACACCGTCAACCAGCCCCACTGTGATGATGGCGTCGAGATATTCGGTCGACCAGTCCGCCTCCTTCGCCGGCACCACGCGCGGGTCGATCCTGCCGGCCGCCGCGTCGCCGCGCACCTCGCAGCCGGCCTCCAGCAGCGCGGCGACCAATGGCGCCAGCAACCGCTCGGCGCCTGCCTTGTCGACGATCAGCGTCTCGGCAGCCCCGCAGATGCCCGTTCGGCGCATCTTGGCGTTGACGACAACGTCCCGCGCCATGTCGAGGCTTGCGGCCTTGTCGACATAAACGTGACAGATGCCTTCCAGGTGCGCGAAGACGGGAACGCGCGCCTCCTCCTGCACGCGCGCCACGAGGCTCTTGCCCCCGCGCGGCACGATCACGTCGATGGTGCCGCCGAGCCCCTTGAGCATCAGGCCCACGGCCTCGCGATCGCCGGTCGGCACGATCTGGATGGCGGCATCGGGCAGGCCGGCCGCAGCGAGACCCTTGGCCATCGCATCGCGTATGGCGAGGCTCGAGGCGAGACTGTCGGAGCCGCCGCGCAGGATGACGGCATTGCCGGACTTGAGACACAGCGCACCGGCATCGGCGGTAACATTCGGGCGGCTCTCGTAGATGATGCCGATGACACCGAGCGGCACGCGAACGCGCTGGATGACCAGGCCATTGGGCCGCGTCCACTCGGCCATAATCTCGCCGACCGGATCGGCCAGGGCCGCAACCTGCTCGACGCCGGCCGCCATGGCCTCGATCCGGGCGGCGTCCAGTGATAGCCGATCGATGAATGCAGCCGGCCGGCCAGCCGCGCGCGCCTTGGCGACGTCGAGCGCATTGGCGGCGCAGATCGCCTCCACGTCGCCCCGGATGGCGGCAGCGGCGGCCGACAGCGCCGCGTTCTTGGCTTGCGTGGTGGCGAGCGCCAGCTCTGCGGCGGCTTCACGCGCCGCACGGCCGAGCCTGCCCATGAGCGCGCCGACATCCCCGTCGGCGGCGGTCTCTCGGCGCGTGGCCTCGGCTCTCTGCTCGGCGCCGCTCATATCTCTCGCGTCCTGTTCATGGCCATGTCGTCGCGATGCACAATCTCGTCCCGCCCCTTGTAGCCGAGAATGCGCTCGATCTCGCTGCTCTTGCGCCCGATGATACGCTCCGCATCCTCGCGTGCATAGGCGGCGAGGCCGCGGCCGAGCTCGCGCCCGTCGGCGCTGCGGATGATCACGCAATCGCCGCGGTCGAAGCTGCCATCGATACGCGAAACACCGGCCGGCAGCAGACTGCGCCCCTGCCCGAGCGCCTGCTCGGCACCGGCATCGACGACGACGACGCCACGCGGCTCGAGCTTGCCGGAGATCCAGCGCTTGCGGGCTGCAACCGGATCGGACGGCGCGATGAACCAAGTGCACGGGGCGCCGCTGGCGATGGCCCTGAGCGGGTGCATCACCTTGCCGGAGGCGATGACCATGTTGGTGCCGGCGGCGAGCGCGATTTTGCCGGCCTCGATCTTGGTCACCATGCCGCCCTTGGACAGCTCCGTGCCGGCGTCGCCCGCCATGGCCTCGATCTCCGGCGTGATGGCCCGCACCTCCTCGATCCGCTTCGCCTTGGCGTCGAGGGCCGGCGGCGCCGTGTAGAGGCCGTCGATATCGGACAGCAGCGCCAGGCAATCCGCGCTCATCATCGAGGCGACGCGGGCCGACAGGCGATCGTTGTCGCCGTAGCGGATCTCGGTGGTCGCCACCGTATCGTTCTCGTTGACGACCGGAATGGCGCCGAGCCGCAACAGCGTCGCGATGGTACCGCGGGCGTTGAGGTACTTGCGCCGCTCCTCGGTGTCGCCGAGCGTCAACAGCACCTGGGCGACGATCAGTCCGCGGGCGCGAAAAATCTCCTGGTAGGCATGGGCCAGGCCGATCTGACCGGCGGCGGCCGCTGCCTGGCTCTCCTCGAGCTTCAGCGGTCCCTTGGGCAGGCCGAGCACGTGCCGGCCGATGGCGATGGCGCCGGAGGAGACGATGATCACCTCGCGGCCGTCGCGGCTCAGCTCGGCGATGTCGTCAGCGAGCGAGGCCAGCCATGCCGCCTTGAGGCCGCCGGTGGCGCGATCAGCCAGAAGCGCAGAGCCGATCTTCACTACGATGCGCCTTGCCTCTCGCCATTCGCGACGGGCCGACGTGGCAGTCGTCTTCGTTTCCATCTCGGACACCATTGCGAGCCGGGGTGTGCAGTGCTGGCCGCAAGTTACAGGATATCGCTGTTTTCCGCGGCCGACTCCCACGGAATGGCGGCAAGGCTCGTTCGCAGAAACGCGGCGACGGTCGGCTCGAACGGCGTATCCGTCATCAACGAGACCGTCAGGTACGATTGCTCGTCACGGTTGACGTCACCTGAGCCGCCCCTGACGGGGTAGCTTGTCATCACCACATCGACGGTCCATTGCGGAAAGCGCCGATCGGTATCCGCGGGATACCATTCGGGCACGACGGCGTGTTGCGGCACGGCTGCCCAGACCCGCTTGTCTCGCATGCGCGCAACGATCTTTTCGTTCATCCAGGCACGGCTCCCCTGGATGAAGCCCGCATAGGTCTGCCGCAGGTACATCGCCTCGACCCACACGCACCTTCCATCGTCGAGCACGACATTGAATTGCGTAGCCTTGCCCATAGGTCTTGCGATGCCTCCAAGGAACGCGCACAGATGCTCATGATCGCCACGGCGCCCTCTCGCTCGCACCGCGAGGCTTGCCGTCCTCCGCCTCCAGTTCGTCCTCGGCAGAGGTCTTGCGACCGATCTCGCGCGCCAATGCGAACAGGGCCTCCTTCACTCCGAGGCCGGCAACGGCGGAAAGTACGAGCGGCTTCTTGCGCGCGGCCTTCTGCAGCAACGCCACCTTCTCGGCGATCTCCTCGGGACCGACCGCATCGCACTTCGAAAGTGCGACGATCTCCTTCTTGCGCGCCAGACCGCCGCCGTAGGCCTTGATCTCCCGCCGCACCGTCCTGTAGGCGCCGGCGATATCCGGCTCCGTCGCGTCGACGAGATGCAGCAGCACGCGGCAACGCTCGACATGCCCGAGAAAGCGCGTGCCGAGACCGACACCTTCGTGCGCCCCCTCGATGAGACCGGGGATGTCAGCCAGCACGAAATCGACGTCACCGGCGCGCACGACACCGAGATTGGGATGCAGGGTCGTGAAGGGATAAGCCGCGATCTTCGGCTGGGCCGCGCTGACGGCCGCCAGAAAGGTCGACTTGCCCGCGTTCGGCAGGCCGACGAGCCCGGCATCCGCGATGAGCTTCAGGCGCAGCCACAGCGTCAGCTCCTCGCCGGGCAGGCCCGGATTGGCGTGGCGCGGCGCCTGGTTCGTCGCCGACTTGAAATGGGCGTTGCCGAAGCCGCCGTTGCCGCCCTTGGAGATCAGCACGCGCTGGCCCACCTCGGTCAGGTCGGCGATGACGGTTTCCTGATCCTCGGCCAGGATCTCGGTGCCGGGCGGCACCTTCAGCGTCACGTCCTTGCCGTTGGCGCCCGCGCGATTGCGGCCCATGCCGTGACCGCCGCGCTCGGCCTTGTAGTGCTGCTGATAGCGGTAGTCGATCAGCGTGTTGAGGCCGCTGACGCACTCGGCCCAGACGTTGCCGCCGCGCCCGCCGTCACCGCCGTCCGGACCGCCGAACTCGATGAACTTCTCGCGGCGGAAGCTGATCGAGCCGTTTCCGCCGTCACCGGATTTCACATAGATCTTCGCGAGATCGAGGAACTTCATGTCACGCGCGCCTCTCCGCCAGGGCCTGCAGAGGATCACGCGACGCGGCGGGCTCGCAGTCGCCCTCGACATCGGGAGCCACGGAGCGCACGAACCGCAAGGCCGCGACATGGCGCTGGCGCGCCTCGGACCAGACCTCAGAGTGCCCCGTCGGCGCGAAGCCGAGGCGTCCGAGAACGCGCCCCGAGGCGGGATTGTCGATATAGTGCCCCGATACGATAGTGTGATAGCAGTCCTGGCGGCCGCACCACTCGAGCACGCCGCGCGCAGCCTCGAGCGCGATGCCGCGCCCCCAGTATGCGGAGCCGAGCCAGAAGCCGAGCTCGGCGATGCCCGGCTCGACGTCGATGAGTGAAACAGCGCCGACGAAGCGCCCCTCCGTGACGATGGCAAAGACGCGGCCATGGCTGGTCGCATCGTCGATCCACGCGACGGCCCCGTCGACCGAGAGGCCGGCTGGCATATCGGCCATCATGCGCGCGACGCGCCACTCGCCGGCGAGCCGCGACACGTCGGCCGCATCCTCGCGCGAGAGGGGACGCAGCAGCAGGCGGCTCGTGCTCAACCCGACCATGTTGGTGCCGATCGCTCAATGCAAAAAGGGAGATGGCGCGCCATCCCCCTCGCTAGATCCTCGTCCGTCCGGAGAGGGGCTCCGACTACTCGGCGGCCTCGGCCGGCGGCAGAACCGACACGTAGACGCGCCCGTTGCGCTTGGTCGCGAACGTGACCCGCCCTTCGCGCTCGGCGAAGATCGTATGATCCGTGCCCATGCCGACGCCCGCACCGGGGTGCCACTGGGTGCCGCGCTGACGCACGATGATGTTGCCGGGAATGACGTGCTCACCGCCGAACTTCTTGACGCCGAGACGCCGACCCGCGGTGTCGCGACCGTTGCGGGACGAGCCGCCTGCCTTTTTATGTGCCATGACGAATTGACCTCTGCTGAATACTTGGTCGCGACGCTCAGGCGCCGACGATATCCTTGATGCGAACCGTCGTCAGGAGCTGCCGATGGCCGCGCTTCCTGCGCGAGTTCTTGCGGCGGCGCTTCTTGAACGAGATGACTTTCGGGCCACGCCCCTGCTCGACGATCTCGGCGGTTACCTTGGCGCCGGCCACCAGCGGGGTTCCGACCTTCGGCGCGCCCGATCCGGCAACCATCAGAACGTCGGTGAACTCCACGGTGCTACCGGCATCGCCGACCACCTTCTCGACCTCGAGGACGTCCTCTGCGGCGACTCGGTATTGCTTGCCGCCCGTCTTGATCACTGCGTACATGCTGCATTCCCTTCGTCTTCCGCGCCCTGTGGCGCCGTCCGCGGAGTGCAGACGGACTTGCGACCAAAGCGGCACCGGCAATGGGCAAAAAACCCCTGCGCGGCAATCGCCGACGGTTCTGGAGCCTCGGGCAGCGCAAAAAACACGGACCTGGCGGGTGCCATCCGTGATTGGCGGGACTATTATCGAGCCGGGGTCGCTTGTCAATGGCGGCAGCGCCCGAAAACGCCAGAAAAACAGGGCGAGACCCCGGCCCCGGCCTTGGCAAGGCGTGCTCCCGGGTGTGTAGTAGCCACCGCCGGCCGGCACGGCCGTACGGCCTCCCGTCACTGTAAGCGGCGTTCAGCAGGAAGGTCTCATGACAGATCCCCTTTTCGACATCGGCGGCAAGGTCATCGTCGTGGCCGGCGCTGCCAGCGGCCTAGGTCGCTCGCTGTCGTCGGGCCTCGCCGGCCGCGGCGCACGGCTGGTGCTGGCCGACCTCGACGGTCCGGCGCTGGAAAGCCAAGCCCGCGCGCTTGGCCCCGACGCCCTCGCCGTCAAGACCGACGTCACCCGCGAGGACGAAGCCAACGCCCTGATCGATGCCGCGGTTGCCCGCCACGGCCAGGTCGACGGCGTCGTCAATACGGTCGGCATCCTGCGCATCGCGCCGGCCACCGAGCTGCCGGTCGAGCAGCTTCGGGCGAGCCTCGACATCAACGTGACCGGCGCTTTCCTGCTGTCACGGGCCGCCGCACGCGTCATGAAGGGCCGCGGCGGCCGTATCGTGCATCTCGCCTCGGTGTCGAGTTACGTCTCCAACGTCAACTATGCCGCCTACTCGCCGTCGAAAGCGGCGCTCTCGCAGTTGGTCCGCGTGCTCGGGCGCGAATGGGCTTCCGACGGCATCAACGTCAACGCCGTCGGGCCGGCGGTCATCGAAACCCCGATGAGCAAGGGCATGCTGTCCGACCCCAAGACGGCCGCGGCCATGCTCTCGGTCATCCCGATGGGGCGCGTGGGCACGGCCGAGGACCTGCTCGCGACCGTCGTCCTGCTCCTGGCGCCGGGCGGCAGCTACATCACCGGCCAGACCATCTACGTGGATGGAGGACGCACCCTTGCCTAGGACATCGGCCAGAACGATCGCAGATCCGCTGCCGACAGCCACGGAGCTGGCCGCGGCGACACGCTCCGGGCGGCTCTCCCCGGTCGAGACCGTCGCGGCGGCGCGGGCCCGCATCGAGGCGCTCGACGGCAAGATCGGCGCCTTCATCGCCCTCGACTGGACAGCCGTCGGCAAGGAGGCGGCGCGCCTAGCGCGCCTGCCCGCCAAGGCTCGCGGCCCGCTGCACGGCGTGCCGGTCGCCATCAAGGATATGTACGACACGGTCGACTTCCCGACCGGCTACGGCAGTCCGATCTATGCGGGCAATCGACCGGCGGCGGACGCGGCAATGGTCGCCCGCCTCAGGGCTGCCGGCGCCATCGTCGTCGGCAAGACGGTCTCGACAGAGTTCGCGTTCTGGAAGCCCGGCAAGACCCGCCACCCCCTCGACCCGAAGCGCTCGCCGGGTGGCTCGTCGTCAGGCTCCGCGGCCGCCGTCGCCTCGGGCATGGTGCCGCTGGCCACCGGAACGCAGACGGCGGCCTCTGTCATCCGGCCGGCCGCCTATTGCGGCGTCGTCGGCTTCAAGCCGACGCGCGGACTCATCAGCCTCGCCGGCTGCAAGGCTCTCTCGAACGCGCTCGATACGGGCGGGGTCCTCGCCGGCACCGTCGCCGACGCAGGGCTCATGGCCGGGGTCGTCACGGCACGGCTCGACTGGATGGACATTGATCCGGCGCGGCGACCGCCGGGCATCGCGCTCGCCACCACCATCGACTGGGCGACGGCCACGCCCTACATGCTGGCGGCCATCGAGGGGACCTGCAACAGTCTGGCCCGCCGTGGCGCCAAGGTCGCCAAGCGCGCCGCGCCCGCAGCATTCCAGCGCCTCGCGGCAGTGCAGTCTCAGATCATGACCTACGAGATCGCCCGCGAATACGCTTTCGAGCGTCAGCATCACTGGCGACGGCTCAGCGGCCAGATGCAGAGTGTCATCGCCGAGGGGGAAGCCATGTCGCCGGCCGCCTACGACAAGGCGCGCCAGCAGGCCGCCGAGGCTGCGGATCGGCTCGACGAGATGTTCGCCGATGCCGATATCCTGGTGTCCCCGAGCGCACCCGGCGAGGCGCCGCTGTTCACTGAAGGGACGGGGAATCCGGTCTTCTCGCGCGCCTGGACGCTGCTTGGTCTCCCCACGATCACGCTCCCGATCGGCGCGGGACCGTCCGGGCTGCCGCTCGGGCTGCAGCTTGCTGCCCGGCCCGGCAAGGATCTGGCCCTGCTGGCGGCAGCGGCATGGGTCGAGCGCGCCCTGGCCGAGGAGACCTGACGCGCGGGGCTGCGGCGCCCCTGACCGGCGTCTCGCCGTTTACGATGCGCCCGAGAACAACTCCATCTGGCCCTCCTCGCAGCCTCGCGGCAGAGAGACGTGCGGGAGCAGCCGCACGCTCTGCGCGAGCGGTGAGCCCTCCCGCTCGAGGCGGGCGATCGCCTCCGCCCGGGCCCCGGCGAAGCGGTCCTCGCGCCAGACCTCGTAGAGCCGGCGTGCGTCGACCCCATAGCGTTCGGTGAGCTCGCGTATGCGCACGCGTGCCGCCCGCGCAATCCAAAGCTGGATCGCATCCTCGGCCGTTATGCGACCCGACGGTCTTGCATCTTCGCTCATGGCCATGCTCTGCCGACTGCGGTTCGTTACGCCAGACGTGAACCAAATAGAGAACAAATGCGGTGCCATGAAGGCCGCCGCCCCTCGCCACGGGCTTGACCCCGCCTCTCGCATCGTCGCAAATGCCGCTTGCCGTGCGCACCATGCCGGACGCAACGGCCACCTTCACCCCGCCAAGAGCCGCCGAGTCCAGCCGAGATGATCCTGTTCCCTGCAATCGACCTCAAAGACGGCAAGTGCGTGCGCCTCGAGCTCGGTGACATGAGCCGCGCCACCGTCTTCAACGACGATCCCGCTGCCCAGGCCGCGCACTTCGAGGCCCAGGGCTTCCGCTACCTGCATATCGTCGATCTCAACGGCGCCTTCGCCGGACGCCCCGTCAATGCTGGCGCTGTCGAGGCTATCATCGCCGCCATCACCATGCCCTGCCAGCTCGGCGGCGGCATCCGCGACATGGCGACCATCGATGCGTGGCTCGACAAGGGGGTTCACAGGGTCATCCTCGGCACAGTCGCAGTCCGCGACCCCGCGCTGGTGCGCGAGGCCTGCAAGCGTCATCCCGGCCGCATCGCCGTCGGCATCGATGCGCGTGACGGCTTCGTTGCCGTGGAAGGCTGGGCCGAAAGCTCCCGCATGACGGCGCTCGACCTCGCCCGGCGCTTCGAAGATGCGGGCGTCGCCGCCATCATCTTCACCGACATCGGCCGGGACGGCATTCTGAAGGGCCTCAACCTCGAGGCGACCGCGGCCCTGGCGCGCCAGATCTCGATCCCCGTGATCGCCTCGGGAGGCCTCGCTTCGATGGCCGACATCGAGGCTCTGGCGAAACCGGAATACTCCATGCTGGAAGGCGCCATCTCGGGCCGCGCGCTCTACGACGGCCGGCTCGACGTGGCCAAGGCGCTCGAATTGCTCGCAGCCGCCTGAACGGACTACTGCGCCGCCCGCCGTGCCTCCTGCTTCAGGTGCAGGGCCAGCCACACTGCGGCGGTACAGACCATCACCATGAGCGGGATCGTCGCAATATTGACGAGCTGCCAGCCGGCACGCTGCTGCAACAGGCCGGCCACGGCCGCCGCGGTCGCCGTCGTCGCATACACCGTGAAGTCATGCGCCGCCTGCGTCTTGGCGCGCTCTGCCGGCTCGTAGGTCGAGGTCAGCAGCGTCGAGCCGCCGACGTAGGTGAAGTTCCAGCCGAGGCCGACGAGAATATTGGCGATGAGGAAGTTCATGAAGCCGATGCCGGCAAGGTTGATGATTGCGCACCCCGTCTGAATGACGGCGCCGGCGATGATGATGTTGAGCACGCCGAACCGATTGATGAGCGCGCCCGTGAAGAACGCCGGCAGGAACATCGCCACGATGTGCGCCTGGATGACGGTTGCGCTGTCGTTGAAGCGAAAGCCGCAGTCGAGCATCGCCAGGGGCGTCGCCGACATGACCAGCGTCATGACCCCGTACCCGAACATGGACGAGATGAGCGCCACCACGAAGCGCGGCTGGCGTGCGATGACCGACAGCGGACGCCCCCCGCTGCCCCGTTCGGCCGTCGTCAGCCGCGGAATCGAGAGGGCCTGGACGATCATCAGCACGACCAGCGAGAACATCGCCACCACGACGTAGACGCCGGCGAAGGTCACCGGCGACAGCCAGTTGACGGCCCACTTCGCAACCTCGGGACCGAACAGCCCGGCCAGCACGCCGCCCGCCATCACCAGCGAAATGGCCTTGGCACGGAAAGCCGGTGCCGCTGAATCCGTCGCCGCGAACCGGTAATACCAGGCGAACGCCGCCGCCGAGCCCTGCAGGAAGGCGCCGACCGACAGCAGCGGGAAGCTTCGCGAGTAGATTGCATAGGTCGATACGAGGCCCGAGGCGATGCCGAGGATCGCCCCGATCGAGAAACCGCCGCGCCGCCCGATACGGCTCATCAGCAGCGACGCCGGGATGGTCGTCACCATGATTCCCGCGTGCATGAGGAAGAGCGGCAGCGTCGCAAGCGACTTGTCCGTGCCGAGCAGCGCATAGCCGGCAAGCGGAGTCGTTGCCGTCGACATGGCCTGGATCGACATGAACAGCGCCTGGCACATGGCCAGCAGGAAGACGTTGCGACGTTGTCTCGAGTCGTCGGTGGCGGCGATGCTCATTCAGGCGGGTCTTTCGGCGGAACGGTCCTGGAGAATTCGCGCCGACAATAGTCGAGTTGCAGCTCGGGGCGGAACGATCGCGATCGAGGCGGGGCAATTGGTCTCATCGCCCGACGAAAAGACGTGCGGTCCGAGGCTCGCCCTGCCTATCCTCTGGCCATCCGGCGCGGCCAGAACTGAGCACCCGCCGCGCCGTGGTTGGCACAAGCACGACAGGAGAGGACCCTATGGATCGCGCGCTCTACGAAAAGGGACTGGCCAAACGCAAGGCGACGCTCGGCGACGAGTACGTCGAGAAGTCGCTCGCCGCGGCCGGTGAGTTCAACAAGCCGTTTCAGGACATCCTGAACGAGTATTGCTGGGGCCTCGTGTGGGGCGACGAGCGGCTGCCGGCCAAGACCCGGTCCATGCTCAATCTCGCGATGCTCGCTTCGCTCAACCGCATGACCGAGTGGGAATTGCATCTGAAGGGCGCACTGCGCAACGGTGTCACCGTCGACGAGTTGCAGGCGCTGCTCCACCAGATCGCCATCTATGCGGGCGTGCCCGTGGGCGTGGAATGCTTCCGCATCGCCAAGCGCGTCCTCGCGGAGGCCGGCAAGGCCTGAGCAGGCCCCGCGCAAAAAGCAACAGGCCCGCGCATGCGCGGGCCTGTTCGTCGTCAGCTCGCCAGGGCGGTCAGACTTTGACGCTGGCCGCCTGGGCGTCGAGATGCGCCACCAGCCCCGGCTCGATCCTCAGCGCGGTCGCCAGGCGCGTCAGGAACTCGCGCTCCTCGTTGGTGTCCGGATCGATGGCGAGCCGGGCCGCCGTATAGATCTTCGCCGCATCCTCGGCGCTCTGCACCCCCTCGGCGAGATCCTCCGGTTGCGCGGGCTCGGCGATCTCGCCTTTCAGGAACTCGGCATCCTCGTCGCCAAGCCCCGCGGCGCTGAAACTGCCCATGATCCGCTTGCGCTCCGTCTCGTCGATGGAGCCATCGGCCATGCCGGCAGCGATCATGGCCCGCAGGCAAGTGATCGCCGTGTCCTCGTTGGAGGCCTCCTCCTCGAAGCCGCTGCCAGCCGGTGCGGTGAGATCGCCGATCTCGGCATCCGTGCGCTTGGTTTCGAGCAGAGGCCGCCCGGACTGATAGTTCTGCAGAGCCTTGTAGGCGAGGCCGCCGATGAGTGCGAGGCCGCCGAGCTTGGCAGCCGTGCCGGCGATGCCGCGCCCCGTCTGGGTGCCAAGCAGAACAGCCGCCAGACCGCCGAGCACGGCGCCCGTTCCGAGCTGGTTCTGGGCCATCAGATCCTTGGCCTTGCCCAGGAGATCGCCGGCGCCGGGGCCGCCGGTCGCCTTGCGCAGAATGTCGTCGAGGGCGTTGCCGACGCCGGTCTTCTGCTCGACCTTGCCGGCCGCATCACGCACGCCCTCGGTCGCGGTCCCGAAGACCTGGCCGAGAATGCCGCCGATGTTTCCGAGCGGGCCGGCCGCGCCCTCGGCGGGGGCCTGCCCCGGCGCTCCGGGAGTGGCAGCGCCTCCGAGGAACGAGTCCAGGAGCTTCTTGGCGTCGATCGACATGGTTTCGCCTCGCAAAAAATACGGATGAGAGGCCCAACATAGGCATCGCAACCGCCGTTTCCAATACAATCCGTGGTCATAATTCTTTCGGACGGCTGTCGGCAGCGGTGCCGTAGCAGGCGAGACCGGCCGCAAGGCAGACCGCAATGAAGAGAAAGATGAGCTGATAGGCGGCCGGCGCATAGCCGGCACCGATGGAGGGAAAGGCGAGCGGGAGCAGGCCTGTTGTCAGGGGCAGCCCGACGCTGCCGAGCAACTGCGCGATGTTGCCGGTCGTTGCGCCGCGCCCGGCCAGATGATCGGGAAACAGACTGCGGGTGTGAGCGACCAGCACGGGTCCGTACGAGCCGATGAAGCAGAGCAGGATCAGCAGCGTCAACGCTGCGGCAAAGCTCGGCTTCGGCACAGCAGCCAGCGCCAGCAGGATCATCACGCTCAGGCTGCCGCCACCCATGACCAGCCACTTGCGGCTGTTGATGAGGCGATCCAAGGGACCATAGCAGAGTGTGCCGACCGTCTGTGCGAACGCCATGGCGACGAGCACGTTGCCGCGGGCCAAGGGGCTCAACTCGTGCACATCGAAAAGATAGGGGCCTGCCCAAAGACCCATCACGGTCGCGATGCTCGAGTAGGCGACGAGTTGCAGCGCCAGCACCCGATAAAGCCCCGGCGTCCGCAAGACCTGCAGCAGACCGGCCAGAGGTCGATCGTCGAGGCGAGCGGCGGCCGGTCTCGCGACGCCCGGCGGGTAGTCCCGCACCAGAACCCAGAAAAGCAGCCCGGCCAGCGCAGCCAGCGCCGCCGCGACAATGAACGCCGAGCGCCACCCCCACTGGCTGGCGACGAATGCGAGCGGCGTTCCCGAAAGCACGATGCCGAGCTGACTGAGCGCGAACGTCCAGCTCAGCACCGTGCTCCACAGGCTCGGCGCATACCAGCGCGTCGACAGTACGATGGTCGCCATGAAGCTCGCCGCGCAGCCGAGACCAAGGAGAAAACGCGAGGCGACCAGACCGCAGGCAGTCTCCACGCTCGTGTGAAGAAGCGCGCCCGCCACGGCGAAGCCACTGAGCAAAGTGACTGTGAGGCGCGGGCCGATCCGATCGAACGCCAGGCCCACCGGGATCTGCGCCAGAAGCAGCGCGATGAAAAAGCTCGCGTTGGCGAGCCCGAGCTCGCCCGACGACAGGCCGAGCTCGCGGATGACCTCGGGTCCGATGACGCCGAGCGACGAGCGGAAGAACTGGGACAGGATCGTGACGAAGGCCAGCATCGCCATCAGGCAAAGGGCCGCGCGGACAGGAACGTCTGAGGCTTGCTTCATATCGGCTTTCCCGGCGCAAACCTCGAGCGACGCCACACGCAACGCCACCAGTACCTCAACTGCGGGCTTACGAGGAAGGGGCTGTACCACCTCACCGCCACCGGCGCACTCGCAACCGGGGACCAGGGCCGTACTCGACCGTGGGCCATGGCGGAATTGCACGAGGATCGCACCATCGCAAGCGAGCCGGGGTCGCCTTGCCTGCGCAACCAAGCTGTTGCCTTGCATGCTGACGATTTAGTGCGTAAGCCTATCATTTGATCGGCAGAATGCCGAGGTGCGCTGCTACCGCCGGTCTTCCCGCCACTCCGCGTATCGAGGAGCGGGCGGATCGTGGTCCGTTCGTCCGGCTCGCTTTGTGCCGACCGGGATCTCTGGTCCTCCGGCGCGGATGCGAACGAGCGAAGGCCATTCGGCAATACCAGGAACGACGTGAGGCATGGCCCGGTCGAGGCATAGAAGTGGATCAACGGCGTCCCAGTTCGCGGAAGCATCGAAACCGCCGCGGACGAACCTGAGAACGGCGCAAGCCTATTCGCTGATCCGCCATCGCATTCTTTCCGGCGACATGCCGCCGGATTCTCAGCACCTCGAGGGCGATCTCGCCGCGGTGCTCGGCATGAGCCGCACGCCGATCCGCGAGGCTCTGATCCGTCTTGCACAGGAACGTTTCGTCGAGATCCGGCCGCGCCGGGGCATCCGAGTCCTGCCTCTGTCGGTCGGCGACATCCAGGACATCTTCGACATCATCATCGACCTGGAAGCGACGGCCGCCATGCGAGCGGCCGAGCGCGGCCTTCTGACAAAGCAACTCCGTGCGCTCGACGATTTCGCCAAACGCGCCAGCCAAGCCCATCGCAAGCTCGCCATCGTACCGTGGGCGCGCGCCGATGCCGGCTTCCATCGCAAGCTCGTGGAGTTCGCCGGCAACGACCGGCTGAGCGCGATCCTGGACGTCTCCCTCGAGCAGATCCACCGCGCGCGCATGTCGACGTCGCACCTGCAGGCCCATCCCCGGCTCTACGATCACAACCACGGCCTCGTCGCGGCGGCCATCCGCGATCGCGAGCCCGCCCGCGCGCACGCTCTTCAGCGCGACCAGCGCACCCGGTCCGCAGAGGCGCTGATCGCCCTGCTGCTGAGCGCCGGGCTCGACGCCGTCTGAGGTAAGAGCCTCGCGCTGAGAGGCGCTCTCGCCCCGGTGCGCTTGCCCCGCGGCGGGCCCAGCCCACGCCCCGGCGGTTCTCCCCGATCCATCACACGCCTCACGCGATCTCACGCTAGCCCCGCGCCTGATCACCGTTCATCACACGCCTGTGAGTGCCCCTCCCGCTGCGCCGGGACGAGGCCATATCAGCGTCATCGCCGGAACAGACCGGCACGGCGGTTCGCGAAACCGCATTCGAGACAACAGATGCAGGAGAGACCCATGAAGATGCTCGCAGTCGCCCTTCTCGCCGCCACCGCTTTCTTCACCACGATCACCGAGTCCGGCGCCAAGCCCTATGCCGACACGCTGTTCGAGCAGATTGCCAAGACCGGCGCCTGAGCCGCAGCCTGCGAACTGCGGATCGCCCGAGGCAGGACGACCAGGAGACCGACCGATGAAGATGACCCTCACTGCGGCTGTCCTGACCTCGGGCATTCTTCTCGTGGCAATCGGCCAGATTGCCACGAGCCCATCCGAGGCGATCCCCACCGTAGCCGAGCCTGCCCTTACACTCACGCGATGATCCCGCGCGATCGCGCATCGACCTTGCGCGACGTTCGCCACCGCTTATGCTCACCCGAGGTGCGCTCTCATTCTCGAAACGGTGGCGCACCCCACGTCTCGAAGCTCGAGCGTGACACGCGGCTTCGAGAACCGGCGACCAGCCGCCGTCGAAGCCGATGGCGATGGCGAATGACGGGGAGCGTTCGCAGTGATCCCGATTATCGGCTACGCTGATCGGCTCTCGGTTCGACCGGGTGAGCGGATCGGCTTCAAGGTCTCCAGCACGCTCGAGGGGAGCTACCGCGCGCGGCTGGTACGGGTGCGTTCCGGCGATCCCAATCCCGCCATCGGCGGTGTCCGGGTCGACGACCATGGGCACGCCTTCTCGGGCCCGTTTCCCGCGCGCCGCCAGGAGGTGGCGCTCGGCTCCTACGTGCGCATCCCCGGCGCCGACGCCCTGCTCGGACACGAAGCACTCACCCTGGCAGCCACGGTCTGGCCGTCGACGCCTGCCAAAGGGGAGCAGGGCATCCTGTCGCTGACCGAGACGGACGGCGCTTGCCTGTTCGCACTGCAAATCGACGCCCATGGCCGCGCTTCCGCGCTCGTTCGGCTGGCAACGGGCGAAACCTTGGAAGCCGCCGTGCCGCGGCCGCTCAAGATGCGGAGCTGGTATCGGCTCGTCGCCTGCTACGACGCGGCGCGCGGCGAGCTTAGCATCAGCGAAAGCCCGCTCGGCGACGGCTTCTCCCACGGGCCGCAAGCCGCCGCGGCCGCCCGGCCACCGGAGCCGATCGCGCCCGCGGCCAGCGTGACCGCCTTCGTCGGCGCGCTCGGCGGCATGCCCGTCGCCGGCCATTTCAACGGCAAGATCGAAGCCCCGACCGTCGCCCGGTCTGCGACCGATGCCGCCGTGCTGGCCTCGTCGGCTCAGCAGGCGCTCTCCCCGGACGTGCTCGCGCGATGGGATTTCAGCCTCGCCATCGCCTCGCTCGACATCGTCGATACCGGCCCGCTCAAGCTGCATGGCCGCGCCGTTAATCTGCCGACTCGCGCCGTCACCGGCTCCGGCTGGAACGGCAGCGAGCATTGCTGGCGGCACGCGCCCAGCCACTTCGCCGCGATCCATTTTCACGACGACGATCTTCTCGATTGCGGCTGGCAGACCGATTTCGAGCTGGAGGTGCCGGCCGATCTGGCCAGCGGCCTCTACGCCATGCGCCTCGAGGCCGACGGCCATGTGGACGACATCCCGTTCGTGGTCGCGCCACCACGCGGAGCCCGGCGCGCCGACCTCTGCCTGGTCATTCCGACTTTCACCTACGTCGTCTATGCCAACCATGCCCGGCCGGACTTCTCCGCGGCCTGGACCGCGCGCGCCGAGGCATGGCAGGCCTACCCGCACAATCCGGCCGTGCATCGCGACTACGGCCTATCGACCTACAACATGCATTCGGACGGCAGCGGCATCGCCTATTCGTCCTGGCTCAGGCCGATGATCAACTGGCGTCCGGGCTACCTGACATTTCCCTCGGAGGTCGGTTCCGGACTGCGGCACCTGCAGGCGGATACGCACCTGCTGATCTGGCTCGATACCATGGGCTACGCCTATGACGTGGTCAGCGATCACGACGTCCACGAGGAGGGCGCCGACCTGCTGAGCCGCTACCGCACCGTGCTCACCGCCTCGCATCCCGAATACCACACGCGCGAGACGCTCGACGCCTTCCTGAGCTACCGCAATGGCGGCGGCCGCCTCGTCTATCTCGGCGGCAACGGCTTCTACTGGCGCGTCGCCCTTTCGAAAGACGTGCCGGGTGCCATCGAGATCCGCCGCGCCGAAGGCGGGCTGAGAGCCTGGGCCGCAGAGCCCGGCGAGTACTACAACGCCTTCGACGGCGAGTTGGGCGGCTTGTGGCGCCGCGCCGGACGCCCGCCGCAGGCGCTCGTCGGTGTCGGCTTCTCCGCGCAAGGCGGCTTCTACGGCTCCTACTACCGGGTGCGCGCGGAAGCGAAGGACGCGCGCGTCTCGTGGATGCTCGACGGCATCGCAGACGAGCGCCTCGGCGATTTCGGCTACTCCGGCGGCGGCGCAGCCGGCTTCGAGCTCGACCGCGCCGACGAGCGCCTCGGCACGCCAGCCCACGCCGTCGTCGTCGCGACCTCGCAGGACCACACACACCCGACCTGGATGCTCGTGCCGGAGGAGCAGCTCACCCACATCACGACCCTGCCCGGCGCGCCGAAGGAGGAGCTCATCCGGGCCGACATGACGTTCTTCGAGGCACCGAACGACGGCGCCGTCTTCTCCGTCGGCTCGATCACCTTCTGCGGCAGCCTGCCGTGGAACGGCTGCGACAACAACATCTCGCGACTGCTGAAGAACGTCGTCGACCGCTTCCTCGATCCCGACGCACGTTTCCCGCTGCCGTCGTCGGACGCCTGAGACCAGCCTCAGTCCGCCCACACCGAAACGCTCGGGCGCCGCTCGCGCCAGAGCGGCTGCTCGCGCTCGTAGGCTCGGGCCACGCGCAAGAGCTCCGCCTCGGCGAACGGCCGCCCGATCAGCTGGAAGGCGGCCGGCAGGCCGTTGTCCGTGAAGCCACAGGGAAGGCTCACGGTCGGTAGGCCCAGATAGTTGATCGGGCGCGTGCAATGCCCGGAAGCCACGACCATTTCGGCGTAGTCGGGACCGGCCCGCCAGCCGGTCTCCGCTATGGTCGGCACAGGATAGGGCCAGACCGGCGCGAACAGCACGTCGACCTCGCTCAGCGCCGTGTCCAGCACGTACCGCGCGAAGCGGCGACGATGCTCGCGAACTCTCAGATAGGTCTCCCCCGGCACGAACAATCCGGCCATCAGCCGGCTCACGGTCTGCCGGCCGTAGTCGCCGACGTTGCCGGCCAGCCAGCGGCTGTGCAGCGACGCCGCCTCGACGCTGATCATGAGTGCGGTCAGACGGTTCACCAGCTCGATGCCTTCGATCTCGACCTCGCGCACCGACGCGCCGAGCTTGCCGAGGTTCGCAACGGCCGCGTCGAGGCGCGCAGCGACGTCGGGCTTCACCGGATCGTAGAGCCCTTTGCGCACGATACCGATGCGGACACCTTTGGCGCCGCCCTCGATGCCGGCGAGGTAATCCGGGATATCCACGTCCAGCGAGCCGGAATCATCCGCGTCGGGACCGGCGATGGCCTGCAGGACGATGGCGGCGTCGCGCACTGTGCGTGTCAGCGGCCCGACCGTGTCGAGCGATCCGGAGAGCGGCACCACGCCGGAGCGCCCGACGAGCCCTGCCGTCGGCTTCAGGCCGACGAGGCCGCACGCCGCGGCCGGCAGGCGGATCGAGCCGCCGGTATCGGAGCCGAGCGCCGCCGGCACCAGTCCTGCCGCCACGGCCGCCCCCGATCCACTCGACGATCCGCCGGTGATGTGCGCCGTGTTCCAGGGGTTCTGCACCGGCCCGGTATGCTCGTTATGCCCCATGGTGCCGAGCGCGAACTCGACCGTGTTGAGCCGCGCGATGTCCAGCGCACCAGCCGCGTCGAGCTTGGCGACGGCAAGCGCGGTGCGCGGCGACCGGTGGCCCTGCATGAGCTTGGAGCCGGCTTCGAGCAGCCAGCCCTTTCGGCCGTAGAGGTCCTTGTGGGCGAGGGGCACGCCAAAGAGTGGTCCCACGGTCTCGCCGCGCTTGCGCGACCCGGCGAGCTGCTTTGCGGAAGTCATGGCATGCTCGCGCTCGAGGCGCGCGACGGCGTTGAGCTGACGGCCCTTGCCGTCGAGGGCGGCGAGCGTCATCTCCACCGCCTCCTCGATCGCCAGCTCACCCTTGTCTATGGCAGTGCGCGTCTCCTCGATGGTGAGGCCGGGCCAGCGAGCGCTCATGGCTGCTTCTCCGTACGACCGGAGGCAGGACGGGGATGCAGCGACCCGAATGGATCGGCGGGGTGCTCCAGCTCGAGCAGCACCGCATCGGCCGCCTCCGCCATCTTGACTGCCGCCGCCTTGGCGCGCGCGACATCCTCACGCGGCACGCCCTGTGCGATCAGCATGGCGTCCCATCCTTCCGATACTCGGCTCGACGGCATACGGACTATCCCCCTTTGGCGCGATGCGGCGTGAACCGGTGCGCGCAGCGACGAAGCGACCGGCCGTCAGAGGTTAGCGCGAGTTGGAATTGCACACCAACCCCCACGCAGCTAGTCTCGCTCGGGAACCAGAAAGGTGTCTCTGTCATGCAAGCTCTGCCGGACGGTCTCACTGTCGTCGTGAAGCGGGATTGCCCGACCTGCGTGATGGTCGAGCCGGTGTTGCGCGACTTGGCCGCACGCGGCGCCACGCTGACCGTGCTGACCCAGGACGACACGTCCTTCCCGAGCGGCGTCCCGACGGTGATTGACGACACAGGGCTCGAGCTCTCCTGGCGGCTCGACATCGAGACCGTACCGACGCTGCTGCGCATCCAGAACGGTGCGGAGACGGAGCGGACCGTCGGCTGGCATCGCGCCGACTGGGAGCGGGTCGCGGGCGTTGCCGGCCTCGGCTCCGACCTGCCGGCGCAGCGGCCCGGCTGCGGCTCGCTCAACACCGACCCGAGCCTCGCCGACGAGCTCGACATCCGCTTCGGCCGTGTCACGTTCAAATCCCGCAAGGTGGAGATCGGCGAGTACGAGGACGAGCACGAGGCCTGTTTCGAGCGCGACTGGACCGACGGATTGCCGGTCGTGCCGCCGACGCAGGTGCGCGTGCGGCGCATGCTCGAAGGCACGCTCAGGCAGCCGGGAGAAGTGCTCGGGGCCATGCCGCCCGACTACCAGCCCTGCACAGTCGAGAAGGTCGCCGTCAACGCCGTGATGGCCGGCTGCAAGCCGGAGTATATGCCCGTGCTTCTGGCCGCCGTCGAAGCGGTGCTCGACGACGCCTTCTGCCTGCACGGCGTCATCGCCACCACCATGTTCGTCGGGCCGATCGTCGTCGTGAACGGACCGGTGCGGCGCGCGCTCGGCATGAACGCGGGCGTCAATGCCCTCGGTCAGGGCAATCGCGCCAACTCGACCATCGGCCGCGCCTTACAGCTCACGATCCGCAATGTCGGAGGCGGCAAGCCGGGCGGCGTCGATCGCGCCACGCTCGGCACGCCCGGCAAGGTCGGCTTCTGCTTCGCCGAGGACGAGGAGGGCTCATGCTGGGAGCCGCTGTCGGTCGAGCGGGGCGTCGCGCCGGGCCGCTCGGCGGTCACGCTCTACGCCGGATACGGTGTCCAGGGCGTCGTCGACCAGACGTCACGCACGCCGGAGTCGCTTACGCGCAGCTTCGCGGCGTGTCTGCGCGCCATGTATCATCCGAAGGTGTTCCCCGGCCCCGATGCCTTCGTCGTGGTCTCGCCGGAGCATCACCGCATCTATCGCGAGGCCGGCTGGACCAAGGCGCAATTCAAATCCGAGCTGATGGCGCTCACCACTGTGCTTGCTGACGACGTGCTGGCCGGCCTCGACGGCATGACGCCGGGCGTCAGCGAAAAAATGCGTGGCAAGCGCATACCCAAGCTCAGGCCCGACGGCCTCAACGTCGTGCGGGCAGGCGGCAACGCGGGCCTCTTCTCCGCCATTCTTCCAGGCTGGAGCCCCGGCTCGGTCAACTCGCAAGTGACAACCAAGGAGGTGAGGGACTGACGATGACATCCAGGATCCTGCTCGACCCGACGGGCGAGCACACGGCGGTCCGTCGCAAGGCCGCACCACGGCCGACCAGCCTCGAAGGGCTCACGGTCGGCCTGCTCGACATCGGCAAGGCGCGCGGCGACATCTACCTCGACCGTGTGGCCGAGCGGCTCGGCGAGCGCGGCATCGCCGTGAAGCGCTACGCCAAGCCGACACCGAGCCGGCTCGCAAGCGCCGAGACGCGGCAGAAGATGCTCGGCGAGGTGCAGGCGGCCGTCATCGGCCTCGCGGATTGAGGCTCTTGCACAACGTGCAGTTTGCACGACGGCTCAACACTCGACACGAACGGCGTGCCCGCCCTGATCGTCGTCTCGACCGCCTTCGAACAGGCGGCTGACGTCCAGAGCAAGGCGCTCGGCTACGACCCGACCATCGTCTGGGTGCCGCATCCCATCCAGGATCGCACGGACGAGGAGATGCGGGCGCTCGCCGACCGCACGTTTGACGAGATCGTGACCAGGATGACGGCCTCCGCGTGAGGCCGTCATTGCTTTCCGGGACCCGATCGCTATCGTAGCGCCCAAGCGCACGGGCTAGCTGCCGACGGACCCATCCGGCGATGCCTGACGGCGCAGTCTCGCTGACAGGCCTCCAGCCGGCTCGCGGCCCGGCTGGCGCCGCCTGCCCCATCTGGAGCGCTCGAGTCCCCCGTGCAGCCAACCCCTGTTCTGAAGGACCTCGTGCTGGTCGGCGGCGGCCATGCCCACGTGCACGTCATCTCGGCATTCGCCATGCGGCCCGTGCCGGGAGTGCGCCTCACCGTCGTAACGCGTGACGTGGTGACGCCCTATTCCGGCATGCTGCCCGGTCTCATCTCCGGCCACTATACCTATGACCAGTGCCACATCGACTTGGCGCCACTGGCGCGGCGCGCCAACGCCCGACTCTACCACGACCGCGTGACCGCCCTCGATCTCGACCGCAAATTGGTCATCTGCGAAGGGCGGCCACCGGTGCCCTACGACGTGCTGTCGATCGACATCGGCTCGACGCCACGCGCCAACGAGGTGCCCGGCGCCAGCGAATGGACCACGCCCGTGAAGCCCATCGACGGCCTGTACGGCCGCTGGCAGGCGATCGTGGAGCGGGCACGCAAGGCCGATGGCCCCAGGCGCTTCCTGACCGTCGGCGGCGGCGCGGCCGGCGTCGAGGTGACGCTCGCCATGCGCCATCGCCTGCGCGCAATCCTGGCTGAGGACGGTCGCGATCCCGATGCGCTCAGCTTCACGCTCGTCACGCGCGACGCGCTGCTCGGCACGCACAACGCCGCAGTGCGGGCGAAGTTCGCACGCATCCTTTCCGAGCGCGGCGTGACGGTCCGCACCGGCAGCGGCGTCGCGGAAGTCCGCGAGGGCGAAGTGCGCCTTTCCGACGGCACCGCGATCGCCTTCGACGAGGCGCTCTGGGTCACCCAGGCCGGCGCCGCACCATGGCTACGCGAAACCGGCCTGGCACTCGACGACAACGGGTTCATCGCCGTCGACGAGACGCTGCAGTCGATTTCGACGCCCGGCGTATTCGCCGCCGGGGATATCGCCGGCAACATGGTCCATCCACGCCCGAAGGCCGGCGTGTTCGCGGTGCGGCAGGGCCCACCGCTCGCCGACAATCTCAGGCGGGCGCTGATCGGCGAGCCATTGAAGGCTTTCCGCCCGCAGCGCGACTTTCTCTCGCTGATCAGCGCCGGCGATCGCTATGCCGTGGCCTCGCGGGGCGGCTTCTGCAGCGAAGGCGCCTGGGTCTGGCGCCTCAAGGATCGCATCGACCGCCGCTGGATGGAGCGCTATCAGATCCTGCCGGACATGCAGCCCATGGCGCCGCCGGCGACCGCACATGACCCGCTCGGCGCGCAAGCCCAGGACGTCATGCGCTGCGGCGGCTGCGGCGCCAAGGTCGGCCCCGCCGTGCTGGCGCGCGTCCTGGAACGTCTCACGCCCAAGCCCCGAGACGGCAGCGCGGTCGGTCTCGCCGAACCCGACGACGCTGCGGTCATCGAGCCTCGGCCGGGCCAACTCCAGGTGCAGAGCGTCGACATGTTCCGCGCCTTCATCGCCGACCCCTATCTATTCGGGCGTATCGCCGCCAATCACGCGCTCGGCGACATCTACGCCATGGGTGGCGAGCCGGATACGGCCATGGCCATCGCGCTCGTGCCGCATGGCCCCGACGCGAAGGTCGAGGACGAGGTTTTCCAGATGTTGAAGGGCGGCCTCGAGGTGATCGAGGCTGCAGGCGCCCGTCTCGTCGGCGGCCATACCGGCGAAGCGCTCGAAGCGACGCTCGGCTTCAGCGTCACGGGCAGCGTGCCGGCCAATCGGCTGCTGCGGAAATCGGGCCTGCAGCCGGGCGATGCCCTGATCCTGACCAAAGCGCTCGGGACGGGCGTCGTGCTGGCCGGCGACATGCGCGGCAGGACCCGCTCGCCGTGGCTGGATGCGGCTCTGGCCGCGATGCAGGTCTCCCAGAGGCAAGCTGCACGCTGTCTCATCGAGCACGAGGCGTCAGCCATGACAGACGTGACGGGCTTCGGTCTCGCAGCCCACCTTCTCGAGATGCTGCGCGCATCGGGGATGGACGGCGCGCTCGAGCTTGCGCATCTGCCGCACCTGCCGGGCGCTGTCGAATTGCTCGCGCAAGGCATCGAGAGCACGCTGGCGCCGTCGAACGCCGGAAGCGCCGGCGCCAGCCTCGCCAACGGCCACCCGCACGACCCCTCGCGGCTGAGGCTCCTCTACGATCCGCAGACCGCCGGAGGCCTGCTCGCCGGCGTGCCGGCCGGACAAGCCCCGTCTTGTATCGACGCCCTTGTGCGCCTCGGCTATGGGGATGCCGCGATCATTGGCCATGTCGTCGCCATGAGCGCCGGCGCGCCGTCCCTCAGGCTCGCCTGACCCGCCGTACCGGACGCGAACGGCCACCGCGATCTTCAACGCTGTCGGGGGAGTCGCTTATCCAAATTGGAAAAGATGTCCGCCCATTTCCCACTCTCGCGACGATTGCGCGACTTTTGCTGAAAATGAAATTAGCCGCACCAGCGCATCATTTGCCAGATGAGAAACTTCCGCATTTCCGTAAAATCGCAATTTCATTTGTTTCTCTCAGCGCAATTTCCGGGAAATTCCGCGACACGCGCGCGTCTCTCGCTGCCACCACTGAAGACCCCCGGACGGGGCGAGGGAGCTTGCTCCTGTCAGCACGGCGACAGCCTGGCGACGGCATGATGGCGATGACGGCGCGCTCGCGCAGTCAGAGGTCGAGACCGGATCTCACCGCGCGCTCGCCGTGCGAGGCCGCAACGTCCAGATCGCGCGCCAAGGTGGCGCGCGCACGTCTCAGGCGGCTCTTCAGCGTACTCGCGCTGCAACCGCACAGGGCCGCCGCCTCGACGCAGGTCAGGCCTTCGATGTAGACGAGGCGGACGGCCTCGCGGGCGGACGGCGACAGCGTCTCGAGCGACTGCACGAGGCCGTGCAGGTCGATTGCTCCGCCTCCGGCCGTCGCAGCTGATTTTGCACTGATTTCCCAGCTTTTCTCGAACTCCAGGCGCACGCGCAGCCGTCGGCGCTCCTGCGCTGCCGAGGTTCGCACGATGGCGTCGAGCCAGGCCTGGAAGCTCGCCTCGTCCCGCAGCGATGCGCGATGCTCCCATGCGCGCAGCAACGTGGCCTGAACCAGATCCTCGGCCGCGAGAGCGCCGCCGCTCAGCCGCCGCGCCTGCGCCGTCAGTCGCGGGATCTCGCGCACGAGCGCAACGTGGAAGGCATGCGACCGCTGGGCTTCCTCGCCGCACTGCTCGAGGGCCGGCATCGCCGGCCGTGCGGGCGGCCGCGACCGACGCCTGGCGGGCGGCGAAAGGGCAGCGTGTGATTGCAGCATTACCGGACCAATAAAACAGGAATTCGACCTTCAATAAGGTGATAGGATGATAAACCTATATAATTCGTTTCCATCATCGCGCTCATTAGACACACATTATCTCGCCCACATGCACCGCAATTGAACCTCGAAATGAAACCGCCTGTTAGCGTGTGGCGCGATATGGTTCCCGGAGATTCATCGAGTAGAACGGGCAGCCAATGCAATCGACAAGCGTATCTCTCGGCAGCGATGACGGACGACTGACCTGCCACCTCCCGCATCTGCGCCGCTTCGCGCGCGCCATGACCGGCAATCAGCGCAGCGGCGACACGGCCGTGATGGCGACGCTCAATCGGATCTCGCGATGTCCCGGCGAGGTCTGCGGCGATGGTATGGATCTCAAGCTGGCCCTCTATCGCGCGCTCCTGACGACTTGCGGCAGCCTGGCGGGCGACCACATTTCCACGCTCGGAGACCCCGATCCGGTGGACAGCCGGCGGGACGCCCTGTTGCGCCTCGCTCCGCGCACGCGCCAGGCTCTGCTGTTGAGCGCGATCGAAGGCTTCACGGTCGAGGAAGGGGCGGCCATCATCGGCGTGTCGCCGCGGGAGTTCTCGGCTTTCAGTGCGAACGGTTGGCTCGAGATCGCCTCGCAGATGGCCACCGACGTGCTCATCATCGAGGACGAGGTCTTCATCGCCAGGGACCTCGCCGCCATCATGACCTCTCTGGGCCATCGCGTGATCGCGCGCGCCCGCACCCACACCGAGGCCATTGCCGCCCTGCACCGGGAGAAGCCGGGGCTCGTCCTTGCAGATGTACAACTCGCCGACGGCAGCAACGGCATCGAGGCGGCCAACGAGATCATGCTTTCCTGCCCGGTGCCGGTCATCTTCATCACGGCCTTCCCCGAGCGCCTCCTGACGGGCAGCAGGCCGGAGCCGGCGTTTCTCATCGCCAAGCCTTTCAGCGTGGACGAGGTGCGCGCGGTCGTCAGCCAGGTGCTCTTTCTGACGCCGCCGGCACAGCGGGGCCATGACGACGCCCTCGCGCGCGAGCCGGAGCCGATGCACTGATGATGACGCTCCTGCGCGCGCGCAGCCGCGGCAAGCGTCGGCGAGTGGGGCTCGGCACCGACGCCGGCGCCGAGCGTGCCGCTCCTGCGGCAGGCACTCAGAGCGACGATCGGACACGGCGATACGCGCACCTCGCAGCGATCATCTCGACGTCCGCCGACGCCATCATCTCGGCGGACGCCGCGGGGCGCATCCGCTCCTGGAACGCCGCCGCCGAGTCCCTGTTCGGCTATGCCGCCGACGAAATCATCGGGCAGCCGACCAGCATCCTCATCCCCGCTCACCTCGCCCATATCCACAAAGGCGCGGTCGATCTCCTGCGCGCTGGCCGCTCCCGCCGCCGCGAGACGGTCCGTCAGCGCAAGGACGGAGCGTGTGTCGATGTCGCCATGACCGCGACGCCGATATTCGACGCTGTCGGGACATATCTCGGCTATTCGCTGATCCTGCGGGACATCGGTGAGCGCAAGGCGGCGGAGCGGGCGCTCGCCGAGGCGGAAGCCTTCAGCCGCAGCGTTCTCGAGGCGAGCCGCGACGCGATACTCGTGCTGGCGCCCGATGGCCGCCTCGAGTTCCTTAACGAAGCATGCTGCCAGCTCCTGGCGATCGCCAGCCCGACCGGTCGGGTCGGCCGGCTCTGGCAGGAGGTGCTGCCGGCCGCCGCCCATGCCGACTTCGACAGAGCGCTGGAGGAAGCGCGCCAGAAGAGCATCGCCCGCTACACGGCGAGCTATGGCGTCAAACGACGGGCCGCCCGCTGGTACGACGTGCTCATCTCGCCGGTGACGGGCAGCGACGGCTCACTCATCCGTTACGTCGTGCTCGCGCGCGATACGACCGAGGCCAAGGCGCAGCAAGAGCATATCGCGCTGATCATGCGCGAGCTGTGCCATCGCGCAAAGAACCTGCTCGCGGTCATCTCCGCCATGGCGCGCAATACGGCCGCCCAGTCGGCCAGCGTGGCCGACTTCGAGCGCGCTTTCTCGGCGCGCATCCGCAGCCTCTCCTTTTCCCACGACCTGCTGGTGCAGCGCGACTGGACGGGCGCGGGCATCCACCAGCTCGTCAAGGTGCAGCTCGCGCCGTTCGCGAGCGCCGCCGGCGGCAGGCTCGAGTTCGCCGGCCCGTGCGTGATCCTCAAGCCGGAAGCCGGACAGATGCTCGGGTTGGCGCTGCACGAGCTGGCGACCAACGCCTCCAAGTACGGCGCATTCTCGACGACCGCCGGATGCATCTGCGTGACGTGGACGATCGCGGCCGATGCCGACGGCAGGCAGGCGCTCCACCTGCACTGGCAGGAGCGCGGCGGGCCGACGGTGCAACCCGCGACGCGCACGGGCTTCGGCCGCATGGTGATCGAGGAGATGGTCGCCGAAACACTGGGCGGCACAGCCGAACTCGTCATGGCGCCCGAAGGCATCGAGTGGCGGGCTTCAATCCCCGAGATCTACTGGACCCCTTCGACCATGCCGCAGCCGGCCGCGGCCTGACACGCCCCGCCGGACCGCCATCAAACGCTCGCGTCGAGGTCCGCGAGCTCGTCGATCATGCTCTCGACGAGCGACAGCCCCTTGAGCCAGAAGGCCGGCTGCGAGGCATCCAGATCGAAGGGTGCCAGCAGCTCCGAATGATGCTTGCTGCCGCCGGCCTGCAGCATCGCCACGTACTTGGCGACGAAATCCGGATGCGCCTCTTCGTAGCGGGCGTAGAGCGAGTTCACGAGGCAGTCGCCGAAAGCGTAGGCATAGACGTAGAACGGCGAATGGATGAAATGCGGGATGTAGGTCCAGAAGACCTCGTAGCCTTCCTTGAGCTCGACGGCCGGCCCGAGGCTCTCGCGCTGGACGTCTAGCCAGATCTCGCACAGACGCTCGGAGGTCAGCTCACCCTGGCGGCGCTCGGTGTGCACGCGCCGCTCGAACGTGAAGAAGGCGATCTGGCGCACCACCGTGTTGATCATGTCCTCGACCTTCGAAGCCATCAGCGCCCGCCGCTCGCGCGGCTCCTTGGTGCTGGCGAGCAGGCGGCGGAAGGTCAGCATCTCGCCGAAGACGGAGGCCGTCTCGGCCAGCGTCAACGGGGTCGGGGCCATGAGCGGCCCCTGGGCGTTGGCCAGCACCTGATGCACGCCGTGCCCCAGCTCGTGCGCCAAGGTCATGACGTCCCGCGACTTGCCCTGGTAGTTCATGAGAATGTAGGGGTGCGCCGAGGGGACGGTCGGATGCGAGAACGCACCCGGCGCCTTGCCATCGCGGACGGGGGCATCGATCCAGCCGCCGTCGAAGAACCGCTTGGCGATATCGGCGATCTCCGGCGCGAAGTCGCGGTAGGCATCGAGCACGAGGCCCTGGGCTTGATCCCAGCGATAGATCCGCTCGGGCTTGTCGGGGAGCGGGGCGTTGCGGTCCCAGTGCGCGAGACGCTCCATGCCGAGCCATCGCGCCTTCATCGCGTAGTAGCGGTGCGAGATCACCGGGTATTTCTGCCTAACGGCCTCCACGAGGGCATCGACCACGGGCCGCTCGACACGATTGGCGAGATGGCGACTGTCCGCCACGTCCGCGAAGCCGCGCCAGCGATCGGAGATCTCCTTGTCCTTCGCCAGCGTGTTGGTGATCAGCGTGAACAGGCGCAGGTTCTGCTTGAAGACCTTCGCCAACCCGTCGGCCGCGCTCTGGCGACGTGCGCCGACAGGGTCCGACAGGAGATTGAGCGCCGGCTCGAGCGCCAGCTCTTCGTCGCCGACCTTGAAGCGCAGCGCCGTCATGGTCTCGTTGTAGAGACGGGTCCAGGAGGAACGCGCCGTGATGGACTTCTCGAGGAAGATCTTCTCGAGCTGCTCGTCGAGCTGGTGCGGCTTCTCCTTGCGAAGATCCACCAGCCAGGGCCGGTAGTGCGCGAGTTCCGGAACGGCGAACGCCGCCTCCAGCGCCGCATCGTCGATGGCATTGAGCTCGAGCTCGAAGAAGAGCAGGTCGGAGCCGATGCCCGTCAAGCGCTCCTGGATGTCGCCGTAGAGCTTGGCACGCTCGGGATCGGTGGTGTTGGCGGCATAGAGCAGCCCGGCATACGAGGCGAGCCGGCCCATGAGGTCGCTGAGGCTCTCGTAAGCGCGTACCGCATCGGCCAGCGCCCGTCCGTCGGCGGCCAGGGCGACGAGCCGGCCCTGATAGCGCTCGCGCAGGTCTCGCGCCGCGGCGCCGGCCTTGTCGATGTCGCCGGTCAGAGCCTTGGACTGCGGTCCCGGATAGAGATCGGCCAGATCCCATTCGGGCATCGCGCCGAGGGCGTTCGCGGCCGCGACCTGCGCCGACGCATCGGACGCCGGCGCTTGCAGCGCGACATTACCGATGTTCGCCCGTGGAAATCCGATCGCCATATGCGTCATTCCTTGCTTCTCTCGTCGCACTGCCATCTCGTCGTCGCCCGCCCGCCGAACGCGCGACCGACTGGCGCCCGCCGCCACTGCCGGAATCGGCGACGAAGCGCGCGCGAACAGTTTGAGCGCAGCAACTTCGCACATTCAAGCCTTAACGCTGCGCCTCGCCCGAAGCTGCGACGTTGCGACAACGCTCGGCGAAAAAGCACCAATAACGGCCGCCGCGAAACCGCTTGTTTACTAATGTCCGCCATCCTTCAACTGTTGGCGCTCAGTAAGCCAGCAGCTTGTTCCGATCATGTTCAGTGCCGACGGTCGGCGGCGCGTATAGTCGAGTAGAGTATCCCATGGTCAAGCGCGTCCTCGTCGTCGATGACGATCCTGTTCAGCGCCGTATTCTCGAAGAAAGCATCAAACGGTTCGGCTACGAGGCTCGTACGGCCGCGAGCGGCGAGGAAGCTCTGAAGCTTCTCGAGAGCCAGGACGGCAAGACGATCTCGCTGGTGCTGCTGGATCTCGTCATGCCCGGTCTCGACGGCATGGCGCTGCTCACACGCATGCGCTCGAGCGCCGAAGCTCCCCCGATCGTCGTCCAGACCGCGCACGGCTCCATCGAGGCCGCCATCGGCGCCATGCGCGCAGGCGCCACGGACTTCGTCGTGAAGCCGGTGAGCCCCGAGCGTCTCGAGGTCACGATCAAGAACGCGCTCAAGATCGAGGCGCTCGCCGTCGAGATCACGCGCATCAAGAAGCGCTCGGAGGGCACGCTCACCTTCGACGACCTCATCATCCGCGGCGAATCCATGCAGCGCGTCATTGCGCTCGGCAAACGCGCGGCGGTCTCCAACATTCCCGTGCTGATCGAAGGCGAATCCGGCGTCGGCAAGGAGCTGATCGCACGCGCCATCCAGGGCGAGAGCGAGCGTGCCGGCAGGCCGTTCGTGACGGTGAACTGCGGCGCCATCCCCGAGAACCTGGTGGAATCGGTGCTGTTCGGCCACGAGAGAGGCGCCTTCACCGGCGCCGTCGAGCGCCGCATCGGCAAGTTCCAGGAGGCGGACGGCGGCACGCTCTTCCTCGACGAGGTCGGCGAGCTTCCGCTCGACGCCCAAGTCAAGCTTCTGCGCGCCCTGCAGGAAGGCGAGATCGATCCCGTCGGCGCCAAACGCCCGGTCAAGGTCAATTTCCGGCTGATCTCCGCCACCAACCGCGACATGATCCAGCTGGTGCGCGAGGGCAAGTTCCGCGAGGACCTCTACTACCGCCTCAACGTGTTCCCCGTCTGGATTCCGCCGCTGCGCGACCGTCTCGATGACGTGCCCGAGCTGGCGCGACATTTCCTGGTGCGGTTCGCGGCCGAGGAAGGCAAGCGCATCTCCGCCTTGTCGAGCGAGGCGGCGGAGCTGCTGGCGAGCTACAGCTGGCCGGGCAACGTTCGACAGCTCGAGAACGCCGTGTTCCGTGCGGTCGTTCTGGCCGACGGCGATACGCTCACGGTCAACGAGTTCCCGCAGATCGCCGCACACGTCGAGGGCTTCAAGGCCGAAATCCCGAAGGCACCGTCACTAGCGCGCAAGCCCCTCCACGAGGGTCCGGCCCTGCTCGGCGCCGAGGCCACCGTGCCCCAGACCGTGGAGCTCAGCCCCGTCGATGGTCGCGCCGCCCTCGGCATCCCCGCGATGACCAGCGAAGGGGACATCCGCCCGCTTGAGGCGATCGAGGCCGACATGATCCGTCTGGCCCTCGGCCGCTACAGGGGACAGATGACGGAGGTCGCCAAGCGACTCGGCATCGGCCGCTCCACGCTCTACCGCAAGATGCGCGAGTTCGGGCTCGACATGCGCACGACCTGAGCGGTCGCGTTCAGTCAGGGGCGGCTCCCCGCCCCTGGCCTCACAACTGCGTGCAACGCCTTGATCCGCACAGTCGCGCCCCTATGTTGTAGATGTCGAGTGCACTCGGGCTTTGCCCGAGTGTTGAAAATCCATCACATGTTGGCGAGCGGTCACTCTAGAACCGCGTTGGGGCGCAATCGCGACTAGCCACGACCAGATGCTTGCGATAGCGTCCTCCGCCGCACCAGGAGGGCCAACGCGATGAAACGGACGAGCGCTGCACTTCTAGCCTTCGTTTGCCTTCAAGCCCCGTCGCCCGCGTGGGCGATCGAGCCGGAGGCGCCGCAGCGACTTCTGGGCGAGGAAGACAGGATCGCCGGTGCGATTCGCCAGGAAATCGCCGCCGCCAGCACGCGCGCCGCGAAAGCCGACAAAGAGCTGATGGCCGCGCTTGCCGCTTTCTACGAAGGCCGCAGCGCCGCGCCCGTCTGGGTCGCCAGGAACGGCTTCACGCCACGCGCCGAATCGGTCATGCGCGAGATCGCCAAGGCCGCCGACTGGGGTCTCGACCCCGCCGACTACCCCCTTCCCAAGCTTGCCACGGCGGACGGAAAGCCGTTGGAGCCCGTTGCCCTTGCCGACGCCGAGATCAAGCTCGGGCTGGCGGCTCTGAAGTATGCCTGGCACGCCAGCAGCGGCCGCACAGTTCCGACGGCCATCAGCAAGTATCTCGATCGCAAGCCGGCGCGGCCGGAGGCTGCCAAGGTGCTCGTCACGCTCGCGACCGCAAGTGACGCCGGCACCGCGCTGCGGGACTTCAATCCCAAGCATCCCCAGTTCGAGGCTCTAAGGCAGAAGCTCCTGGAGATGCGCGGCAAGGCGGAGAAGGCCGAAGAGGTCGTCACCCTGCCGCCCGGCCCGACGCTCAAGCCGGGCATGAAGCATCCACACGTCGCCCTGCTGCGCAAACGACTGAAGGTTCCGGTCGCGACGGCCGACGGCAAGCCCGCCGATGAACAGGTCTATGACGACGCGCTGGTCGACGCCGTCAAGGCTTTCCAGAAGACCCACGGCCTGCGTCCTGATGCGATCGTCGGCTCCGGCACGCGCAAGGCTTTCGGTGGCAAGCCGGAGAGCGGCAGCCCGGAGCGCCTCATCGCCAACATGGAAGCCTGGCGTTGGATGCCGCGCGATCTCGGATCGTTCTATGTCACGGTCAACCTGCCGGAATACACCGTGCGGGTCGTCAAGGATGGCAAGGTCGTCCACAGCGAGCGCATCATCATCGGCAAGGCCCACACGCAGACCCCGATCTTCTCCATGGGCATGCAGGAGATCGTGTTCCAGCCGAAGTGGGGCGTGCCGAACTCCATCAAGATGTACGAGATCCTGCCGCACCTGCGGCACAGCCCGGCGGTCCTCGCCCGTCATGGACTGAAGGTGTCCCAAGGCGGCCGCACCATCGACCCCACGAAGGTCGATTGGAACAGCGCCGACGTACGCCGGTTCCATTTCTACCAGCCGCCGGGACGGAGCAACGTGCTCGGCGTGGTGAAGTTCCGCTTCCCCAACAAGCATGACGTCTACATGCACGACACCCCGACCAAGGGTCTCTTCAACTCCAGCACCCGCATGTACAGCCACGGCTGCATGCGCGTTCGCGATCCGGTGAAGCTGGCGCAAGTCCTGCTCGCCCACGACAAGGGCTGGTCGGACGCTCACGTGTCGGGCCTCGCCTCGCGCGGCGGCAGTGAGGAGAACCCGGTCCAGCTCGGCAAGAAGATCCCGGTTCACATCACCTATTTCACGGCTGCCGCCGATGCAGACGGCAAGATGCGCTACTTCCGCGACATCTATGGACACGAGCAGCGGATCAGGCTGGCTCTGGCCGGGAAGTGGTCGCAGATCCGGCCCGTTCCCGAGGTCAAGACGCCCGTGCGCGTCGCCCGGCCCGCCGATTCCGGCACGCCGTCCGGCGCCCAGACCTTCCAGAGCTGGATGAAGCAGGTCTTCGGCGGCTTCTGATCCGAAACGACCGCCATGCCGCGCCGAGCGCGGCGGCATGGCGGTACTCAGCAATCGCCGATCCTTCGCCGCTACCGCCCGCCGCCACGCGTCGGGCTCGAGCCACGTCTGGCGCGTGCGCTCAGCCCTTGGCCCGCTCCCGCAGCTTGTACTTCTGGATCTTGCCGGTGCTCGTCTTGGGCACCTCGCCGAACACGATGTGACGCGGGCACTTGTAGTGCGCCAGCCGCTCGCGGCAGAAGGCCACGATCTCGTCCTCCGTCGCCGTCGCACCCGCCTTGAGCTCGATGAACGCGCAGGGCGTCTCGCCCCAGCGCTCGTCCGGCTTGGCCACGACGGCTGCCGCCGCGACCGCCGGATGCTTGTAGAGCACGTCCTCGACCTCGATCGATGAGATGTTCTCGCCACCGGAGATGATGATGTCCTTCGAGCGGTCCTTGAGCTGGATGTAGCCGTCCGGGTGCAGTACGCCAAGATCGCCGGAATGGAACCAGCCGCCCGAGAAAGCCTCCTCGGTGGCCTTCGGATTCTTGAGGTAGCCCTTCATGACGATGTTGCCGCGGAACATGACCTCGCCAAGCGTCTGCCCATCGGCCGGCACGCGCGTCATGGTCGCCGGGTTCATGACCGTCAGATCCTCGAGCGCCGGATAGCGCACGCCCTGGCGCGCTTTCCGCGTCGCCTGCTCCTCCGACGAGAGGCCGTCCCAGTCGGGCTTCCACTCGTTGACCACCGCCGGCCCGTAGGTCTCGGTCAGGCCGTACACGTGCGTGACGTTGAAGCCCTCCGCAGCCATGGCCGCGAGCACGGCTTCCGGCGGCGGCGCGGCGGCGGTGATGAACTCGACGCGATGCGGCAGGGACAGCTTCTCGTCCGCCGGCGCCCCGAGCAGGGTCGACATCACGATGGGCGCGCCGCACAGATGCGTCACGCCGTGCTCCGCGATCGCCTCGAACATGGCCTTGGCCCGCACCCAGCGCAGACAGACGTGCGTTCCCGCGACCACGGACAGCGTCCAGGGAAAGCACCAGCCGTTGCAATGGAACATCGGCAGGGTCCAGAGATAGACCGGGTGGCGCGTCATGCCGGCGGCCAGCACGTTGGCGTAGCACATCAGGTAGGCGCCGCGATGATGATAGACGACGCCCTTCGGATTGCCGGTTGTGCCCGAGGTATAGTTGAGGGCGATGGCCTCCCATTCGTCCAGTGGACGCCGCCAGCGAAACTCGGGATCGCCCGTCGCGAGCAGCTGCTCGTACTCGATCCGGCCGATCCTGGCGCCGCTCTGCGCGAACTCGGGGTCGTCGTAGTCGATGACCAGCGGCTTGACGCTGGCCAACTCGAGCGCCGCGCGGATGGTCGGGGAGAACTCGCGATCGGTGATCAGCACCTTGGTCTGGGCGTGATCGAGCTGAAACGCGATGATGGCCGGATCGAGCCGCGTATTGAGCGAATGCAGCACGGCACCCGTCATCGGCACGCCGTAGTGAGCCTCGAGCATCGGCGGCGTATTGGCGAGCATCACCGTCACGCTGTCGCCCGGCCCGACGTAGCGCTGCGCCAGAGCCGAGCCGAGCCGCCGCGCCCGCGCATAGAGCTCCCTGTAGGTGAACCGCTGGCGGCCATGCACGACGGCGAGATGATCCGGGAACACGAGAGCCGCACGCTCCAGAAAGCTCAGCGGCGTCAGCGACTGATGGTTGGCGGCGTTCGGATCGAGGTGCTGCGAATAGGGAGAAGAGGCCATCGGCGTCCTGGTCCTTGCTGCTCGGGCGTTTGGTGTGACAGCATGGGCTGCGGCCCCGGCGGATCGCAAGAGGCTTTGTCGATCAGAATCCTGCGAGCCTCGTCGCGCCGTCGTAGATCAGCTTCACTCCCACCACGAAAACGCACATGTAGGTGACCCGGTAGAAGACCGCCACGTCGACGCGCTTCACCAGGTAGACGCCGAAGGCCGTCGCCAGCGCCGCCAGAGGCAGCAGAACGGCGGAGGTCGCGAGGTTCTGGCCGGTGAATTGCCCGAGCATGTAGTAGGGGACGAGCTTCAGCTGGTTGACGACCGCGAAGAAGATGACGGCGGTGCCGGCAAGCAGCCGCGGGGCCAGCCTCAGCGGCAGGATGTACATCTGGAACGGCGGGCCGCCGGCATGGCTGACGAAGCTGGTGAATCCGGCGACCGCGCCCCACAAGCTGCCCTTGGCGCGATTGGGCTCGGCCGGCATCAGCTTGCGCGCACCGCCGAGCCAGTAATCGAGCGTGAAGGCGACGGCCACGACGCCGACCAGCAGCCGCACGTGCGCATCGGTAACGTAGGCCGCCGCCAGCCAGCCGACTGCGATGCCGACCGCGGCGGCTGGCAGCAGGATCGCCAAGCTTCCGCGGTCGAACGTGCCTCGATAGGCGAGCAGCCCCACGACATCCATGGCGCACAAGATCGGCAGCATGATGCCGGCCGCCTGCACGGGGCTTACCACGAGGCTGATCAAGGGCACGCCGAGCAGTGCGATGGGTCCGCCGAATCCGCCCTTGGCCATCCCGACCAGCAGGATCGCCGGAATGGCGGCGGCATAGAACCAGGGATCGGTGATCATCGGCGAATTGGCCTCGGGCGCGGGGCGGAACTGCTCCTTGGGGCCGCACGCCGATCGGCGAGGCGGCAGCCGCTTATAGCGCCCCTCGCGCCGGACGGCAGCCCCTCCCTCCGCCGACAGCTCGCGGGCGCCTGCCCCCGTGCGGCATTTGCCCTTCGCCTAATTGCAGACGACGGCTCTCAATGCTCTTAAGATCGGGCGAGAGGCGCATTCTTCCGGCGTGCTGCGAGCCTCTGCGGGGTCCGCAGCCGGCTGCCGCGCCGCACAGCAGAGTTGTGGAGGACACCCGATGAGCCGCTATGGCGAGGTCTTTGACGCCTGGAGGCGTGACCCGGAGGCTTTCTGGACCGAGGCTGCGCGGGCGATCGATTGGTACAAGCCCTGGGACAAGGTGTTCGATCCCTATGCCGGCCAGTACGGCCGCTGGTTCTCCGGCGCGGAGTGCAACACCTGCTACAACTGCCTCGACCGGCACGTGGAGCGCGGGCGCGGCGGCCAGAAGGCGCTGATCTACGACAGCCCCGTCACCAAGCAGTCGCGATCCTACACCTACGTGCAGTTGCGCGACGAGGTCGCGACACTCGCGGGCGTCATGCAGGATCTCGGGGTCCGCAAGGGCGACCGCGTCATCATCTACATGCCGATGATCCCCGAGGCGGTGATGGCCATGCTGGCATCGGCCCGCATCGGCGCCATCCACTCCGTCGTGTTCGGTGGCTTCGCGGCGAACGAACTCGCGACGCGCATCGACGATTCCAAGCCGGTGCTCATTCTCAGCGCCTCCTGCGGCGTCGAGCCCGGCCGGGTCGTGGCCTACAAGCCGCTCCTCGACAAGGCGATCGAACTCGCCGCCCACAAGCCCGACGCCAGCATCGTGCTGCAACGGCCTATGGCCGAGGCCAGCTTGATCGCCGGGCGCGACCACGATTGGGATGCCCTCATCGCCGCCGCCAAGGCCGCGGGCCGGCAAGCCGGCTGCGTATCCGTCGCCGCCACGGACCCGCTCTATATCCTCTATACCTCCGGCACGACGGGCCAGCCGAAGGGCGTGGTTCGCGACAACGGCGGACACATGGTCGCGCTCAAGTGGACCATGAAGAACCTCTATGGCGTCGAGCCGGGCGAGGTCTACTGGGCCGCCTCCGATGTCGGCTGGGTCGTCGGCCACTCCTACATCTGCTACGCGCCTCTTCTGCACGGCGCTACCACGGTCGTGTACGAGGGCAAGCCAGTGGGGACGCCCGATGCCGGCGCTTTCTGGCGGGTCATCGCCGAGCACGGGGTCTCGGTGATGTTCACCGCGCCAACCGCCTTCCGCGCGATCAAGAAGGAGGACCCGAACGGCGACCTGATCAGGAATTACGACCTCAGGGCCTTCCGCACGCTCTTCCTCGCCGGCGAGCGCGCCGATCCCGATACCGTGCAATGGGCGGAGGAGAAGCTCGACGTGCCGGTCATCGACCACTGGTGGCAGACGGAGACGGGCTGGGCCATCGCCGGCAATCCCGTCGGCCTGGGCCTCCTGCCCGTGAAGCACGGCTCGCCGACCGTCGCCATGCCCGGCTACGACGTGCAGGTCCTCGACGACGCGGGCGAGCCCGTTCCCGACGGCAAGCTCGGCAACATCGCCATCAAACTGCCGCTGCCGCCTGCCTGCCTGCCGACCCTCTGGCAGAACGATCAGCGCATGCGCGACAGCTACCTGAGCCAGTTTCCCGGCTATTACAGCACCTCGGATGCCGGCTATCGCGACGAGGACGGCTATCTCTTCATCATGGGACGTACCGACGACATCATCAACGTCGCCGGACATCGCCTGTCGACCGGCGCCATGGAGGAGGTTCTCGCCTCGCATCCCGACGTCGCCGAGTGCGCCGTCATCGGCGTGCAGGATGCGCTCAAGGGCGAGTTGCCGCTCGGGTTCGTCGTGCTGAAGGCCGGCGTCAATCGCGACCCCGCGGAGATCGAGAAGGAAATCATCGCGCTGGTGCGCGAGCGCATCGGGCCCGTCGCTGCCTTGAAGACGGTGCTTGTCGTGAAGCGCCTGCCGAAGACGCGCTCGGGCAAGATCCTGCGCGCCACCATGCGTCAGATCGCCGACGGCACCGAGTTCAAGGTTCCGGCGACGATCGACGATCCCGTCATCCTCGAGGAGATCGCCGACGCCCTGGGCAGCGCGCGCAAGGGCTGAGTGGGAGACGCATCGCCGGCGCTCCAGATCCACGCAGGGCGCGCTCGTCGCACCCTAGTTGGGCTCGCCGCCGTCGAGGATGGTGCGCTTGCCGGTCGGGCTGGCGGGGCTGACGATGCCCTCCCGCTCCATGCGCTCGATCAGGTCGGCGGCGCGGTTGTAGCCGATCGAGAGCCGGCGCTGGAGATAGCTGGTGCTCGCCTTGCGGTCGCGCAGAACGATCGCGAGCGCCCGCTCGTAGAGATCGCCACTGCCGGGGCCGCCAGCGACCGGCTCGACGTCATCCCCGTCCTCGCGCAATTCCGTAATGCCCTCGACGTAGTTCGGCTCGCCCTGCGTGCGCAGGTGGGCAGCGATCTGCTCGACCTCCTCGTCCGAGACGAAGGGGCCGTGGACGCGCACGAGCTGGCCACCACCAGCGCTCATCAGCATGTCGCCTTGCCCGAGGAGCTGCTCGGCGCCCTGCTCGTTCAGGATCGTGCGACTGTCGATCTTGGACGCGACACGGAAGCTGATGCGGCTCGGGAAGTTCGCTTTGATGGTGCCGGTGATGACGTCGACGCTCGGGCGCTGCGTCGCCATGATCAGGTGGATGCCGGCCGCTCGCGCCATCTGTGCGAGGCGCTGGATGTTGCCCTCGATCTCCTTGCCCGCGACAATCATCAGGTCGGCGAACTCGTCAACCACGACGACGATGTGCGGCAACGGCGAGAGATCAAGCTCCTCCGTCTCGTAGACGGCCTCGCCGCTCGCCCGGTCAAAGCCGGTCTGAACGGTTCGACGCAGCGTTTCGCCCTGTCTCTGGGCATTGCGCACACGCGCGTTGAAAAACTCCAGGCTGCGCACGCCGAGGCTCGCCATGCGCTTGTAGCGCTCCTCCATCTCGCGCACGACCCAGTCGAGGGCGGCAACGGCCTTCTGCGGCTCGATCACGACCGGCGCCAGCAGATGCGGGATGCCGTTGTAGACCGACAGCTCGAGCATCTTCGGATCAATCATGATGAAGCGGCACTGCGCCGGCGTCAGCCGATAGAGCAGCGACAGGATCATGGAATTGACGCCGACGGACTTGCCCGAGCCGGTCGTGCCCGCGATCAACAGGTGCGGCATACGCGCGAGGTCCGTCACCACGCAATCGCCGTTAATGGCTTTGCCGAGCGCCAGGGGAAGCTGGGCATCGCTGGCCTTGAAGGCTTCGTGCTCGAGGATTTCGCGGAGATAGACGGGCTCGCGCCGCACGTTCGGCAGCTCGATGCCGATGACGTTGCGACCGGGCACGACGGCGATACGCGCGGAGTGCGCGCTCATCGAGCGGGCGATATCGTCGGCCAGCGCGATGACCCGTGCCGCCTTGATGCCACGCGCCGGCTCGACCTCGTAAAGGGTTACGACCGGTCCCGGACGCACGTTGCGGACTTCGCCCTTGATGCCGAAATCGGCAAGCACGTCCTCGAGCAGGCGGGCGTTGCCGCGCTGGACCGCCTGGGTGAACTCGGGGCCGGGCTTGGCGGCGCTCGGGCGCTTCAGCAATTGAAGGGACGGCAGGCGGAAGGTCGGCTCGGCGCTGCCACGCGCTGACCAGCCAGAAAGAAGGCCGCCAGGCTTCTTGCCGGCCGGCGGGACGGCCCTGCTCTCTTCGGCGCCGCCCGAGACGTTGTCGGGCGCAAAGCGCTCGGCAATGCTGCGGCTGCTGCTGTCGGTTGCATCGTCGAAATCCGTGTCCCGTCCGCCGGGCGGCCGCACCGGGCTCTGCTCGTCGGCTCCATCGACCGGCCTCTCGCCGCTGCCACGGGGCGGAGACTGAGGACGGGCGCCGGCGGTCATGGGGCCGAACGCGCGCGGCGCCACGAGCTCCGGGTCACGCTGGCGGCCGTGCGACGGCGCCCGAGGCTGGCGCGGCTGCGTCTGCCACAGAAGCGCGATCTCACGACGCGTCAGGCCGAGCGACGTGATCAGCGCCACGATGCCCGCCGCGAACAGCAGCGCGCCAGCGAGCGTACCCGCACGGCCGTAGCCGAGCCCCGGCAGGATGTTGGAGACAAGACCATAGGCGATATCGCCGAAGATGCCGCCGAAGCCATGTTGCAGCGGCCAGGTCCCCGCCGTCGGCAGGGACGAGAAGGCTCCGGAGATGGCGATGACGGCGACCGGCAGCAGGGCCAGCTTCAGGCGCAGGCGGGCAACGCACTCGCGCGCGGCCAGGGCGATGCCCCAGGACGCCAGCGGCAGAAACAGCAACACGGCCCCGAGGCCGAAGCACTGAAGCAGAATGTCGGAGCTGATGGCGCCGATGGGACCGAGCAAATTGCGCGCCGCACGGCCCGTGGCATTGGACAAGCTGGGATCGGTCACGGACCAGGTCAGCAGAGCGAGCCAGCCGCACACGGCCAGCACGACGAGCCCCGCGCCGATCAGGCGCGCACTCCAGCCTTTGAGCTGATCCTCGACGGCATCCGGCAACAACTTTGCCGACCGTCCGGCACTTTCAAACGCCATTTTACGCTACGGACTCAAACCAGGGTGGCGACTATCCTCTCGAGCCCTTGCCTCGTCGTCGGCGCGTCCTGGACCAGTGCAACCCGGATGTAAGCAGAACCCGGATTTCCATCGGTGCCACTACCGCGCGTAAGGTAAGCGCCCGGTAGGACTTTGACACCACAGCGTTTCCAGAGGGTTACCGTGGCGGTCTCGCCGCCGCCAAAACGGCTCGCATCGAGCCATATGAAAAAGCCGCCACCCGGCCGGACATAGCCGAAGCGACCCCCCAGTATGCGGTCTGCATCGTCGAATTTCTGGCGATAGAGCGCCCGACTGGCCTCCACATGCGCCTCGTCGCGCCAGATCGCGGCGGCGGCATGTTGCACGGGCAACGGCACTTGCGGAGCCGTCACGGCCCTGAACTGCGAGAGCAGTGCGATGAACTCGGGATCACCGGCGGCCAGGCCCATCCTCAGGCCGGGCAGATTGGAGCGCTTCGACAACGAGTTGTAGACGATGACGTTGGCGAACCCCTCGCCCATCTCGGCGGCGACCTCGAGCGCGCCCGGCGGTGGCTCCCGCGTATAGACCTCGGAATAGCATTCGTCGGCGAACAGCATGAAGCCGTGCCGGCGCGCCAGCCCGATGGCGCGGGCGAGATAGGCCTTGTCGGCGACGGTGCCCTGGGGATTGGCCGGCGAGCACAGATAGAAGGCGATCGTGCGCGACAGCAGCTCCGGGTCCGACTCGAGCGCGTCGAGATCGGGCAGGAATCCCGTGTTGTGCGTCGCACCGAGGTAGACGGGCTCGGCGCCGGCGGAAATCGCCGCGCCGGCGTAGACCTGGTAGAACGGATTGGGGATCAGCACGGCCGGCCGCGTCACCATCCGCCGACGCTCGCGGGCGGGGAAAATGCCCGAGAACAGCCCTTCGCGCGAGCCGGCGATGGCGATCACGTGCCGCATGGGATCGAGCCGCCCATCGAGCCGGTAGCGCCGCTCGAGCCAGTCGGCAATGGCCCGGCGGAGATCGTCGCTGCCGGCATTGGGTGGATACTTGCCGAAATCGGCGGCGGCCTCGCTGATCCGTTCCATCAGGAAGCTCGGCATGGCGTGCTTCGGCTCGCCGATGGTCATGTCGATCGGCGCAGCGCCGGGCTGCAGGCCGTCGAGCAGGTCGCGCAGCTTGACGAACGGCGAGACGATGGAGCCGAGCGAGTTGTCGGAACCCGTTGATGTGTTCATGCTGATCTCATCCGCCGGATCGGTGGGTGCCACTCATTGGCGGATGCCATTAGCAGGCCTGCTGCCCCGAGGCCACCGAATCCGACGGCGGGCCCCCGCGCCTGGCCCGGCGGGACAGGCGCTTGCCCACCCACCGGGCTGATGTCGCGAGGCCCGACACCGCCTTCGACGCCTCAGTCAACGATCGATTGCCAGACGAGCGCGCGCACGAGCTCGCGGTGATACTGGCGGATGGCGCCAGGGGCCTGGGCCATGAAGACCAGAACGAGCTGTTCCTTGGGATCGATCGTGAAATAGGTGCCATAGGCACCCGCCCACGTGTAATCGCCCGCCGAGCCGATCATTCCCGCCACGCCGTCACCACGCCTGACCGCGAAACCGAGCCCGAAGCCGTAGCCCTGCATGGCGACGGAGGTGCGCCCGACGTTGTTCACGATCTCCGGACCGAGGTGGTCGGAGGTCATCAGTGTGACGGTTCGACGGCCGAGGAGCCGCTTGCCGTCCAGGCTGCCGCCGTTGAGCAGCATCTGGGCGAAACGCACGTAGTCGGCGGTCGAGGAAAGCGCGCAGCCACCGCCACACTCGAATTTGAGGGGTTTGCCGCTGGCATGCAGCACGAACTGCGGCTTGCCATTGATCGGGTCCTTCGGCAACGCCAGCGCATAGCGCGCCTTCTTCTCGGGCGCCAGCACGAAGCTCGCCTCCGACATGGCGAGCGGGATCCAGATGCGCTCCTTCAGGAATTCGCCGAGCGTCTTGCCCGAGACCTTCTCGACGATGAGACCGAGCACATCGGTGGAGAGGCCGTAGTCCCAGACGGTGCCGGGCTCGTACAGCAGCGGCGCCTTGCCGAGGGCGGCCAGGAACTCCTCCCGCGTCATCGTCATGCCCGAGGTCGACGACGAGCGCGGATAGAGCTTGTGGACAGCCGTCGTGCCGCGACCGCCGTAAGTGATGCCCGAGGTGTGGCGCAGCAGATCCTGGATCGTAGGCTGACGCTTCGCAGGCACGCGCTCGATCGTCTCCTTACCTGCGGCATCCTTCTTGATGACGCCAACCTGCCGGTCAGCGAGCAGCGGCAGATGCTTCCCGATGGGGTCGGAGAGCATCAGCCGTCCCTCTTCGTAAAGCATCATGATCGCCACGGAGACCATGGGCTTCGTCATCGAGGCGAGCGAGAACAGAGCGTCGGTGCGCAGCGGCTCTTTCTTGCTCTTGTCGCGATAGCCGATGGCCTTGAAGTAGGCGAGCTTGCCGCGCCGGGCGATAGCAACGACGGCGCCCGGCAGCCGGTCCTGCGCAATTTCGCGCTGCAGGGCCTCCTCGATGCGCGCGAGGCGCTCCTTCGACAAGCCGACTGTTTCTGGATCGGCTACGGGAAGCGGTGATTTGGCAACCGCGTCCGCCTTCGCCGGCACACTCGCCACGACGGCCGCCGCAAGCACGGCCGCGCCTGCGAGCAAAGCTCCAAGCGTCCTTGGCATGGGTCCTTTCCTCCACTCTCGTTTTGATGCTTTTTTCTTTTTGGTGCGGCCCCGACAGGTTTGGCCCCGCCGAGCCCGATGTCGTCAGTCGGTGATCGCCTGCAGAACCAGTGCGCGCAGCAGTTGGCGGTAGCGCAGACGAATCTGCCCCGGCGCCGCAGCCATGAAGACGGTGCAGAGCTCCTCCGCCGGATCGACCCAGAAGTACGTGCCGTAGGCGCCCGACCAGTAGTAGTCGCCCTTCGAGCCGTGCAAGCCCGCCACCCCCGTCTGCATGCGCACGGCGACGCCGAGCCCGAAGCCGTAGCCGACACAGGCGGCGTCCATCGTGGTGATCCGATTGACGACGTGGCTGCCGAGATGATCGGCGGTCATGTAGTCCACGGTCTTGCGGCCGAGGTAGCGCTGGCCGTCGAGCTCGCCGCCACGGCGCAGCATCTCGAGGAAGCGCATGTAGTCGGCGGCCGTTGCGACCATGCCGCCGCCGCCGCTCTCGAACTTGAAGCTCTTGCCCGTCGCATGATGGATGGCGATCGGCTGGCCGGTCAGCACGTCGTTCGGGAAGGCGCGCGCATAGCGGCTCTGCTGGGCGTCGGAGAGCGCGAAGCCGGCGTCACGCATGCCGAGTGGCGCCCACAGCCGTTCACGCAGTGCTTCGCCGAGGCTTTTGCCGGTCACGGCTTCGACCACCAGGCCGAGCACGTCGGTCGAGAAACCGTACTCCCAGGTCGTGCCCGGCTGATAGACGAGCGGCACCTTGGCGAGCGCCCCGAGGAACTCGGCCTTGGTCAGGCGGACCGCCGCCGTCGTCGACGAGCCCGGATAGAGCTTGTGCGCCTCGCTGGTGCCGCGGTCGCGGTAGGTCAGGCCCGAGGTGTGGCGCAGCAAGTCCTGGATCGTGAACGGTCGCTCGGCCGCAACCAGGGTCATGGCGCCGCCCGGCGACGTCACTGCGACCTTCATCTCCGCCAGCTCGGGCAGGTACTTCGCCGCGGGATCGGTCAGCAGGAGCCGCCCCTCCTCGTAGAGCATCATGATCGCGGTCGAGACCATCAGCTTCGTCATGGAGGCAATGGAGAAGACGGCATCGGCCTGCATCGGCGCACTGCCGGCCGGGTCGAGCTTGCCGACGGCCTCGAGAACGGCGAGCCGCCCACGCCTCGCGACCGCCACCACTGCGCCGGGGATGCGCTGCTCGGCGACCTCCAGCTCCAGCGCGGTGCGCATGCGTGCGAGACGCTCGGACGAGAGCCCCACCTCCTCAGGCCGGGCGGCGGGCAGCGGCCAAGCGCTTTCGGCAGACGGGGACGACGAAGACGTGGCCATGCGAAACTCCCTCGAAAAACGCGATACGACGGCAGGCGGCCCTGGCCACCTGCCGGACGGAGAGGGGCGTCACCACGCGTCACGCGTGGCGCGCCCTCACGTTGCCAGCTTATCCGAAGCACCCCGAAGGGGCGAGAGGCGTCACACACGCCCCATGCGCACATCTTCTTCCGGGTTGGCGCTGATCTTGTGAATGGCGAGATCGGCGCCCTGGCGCTCCTCCTCGACGGACAGGCGCAGCCCCATGACGATCTTCAGACCGCCGTAGACGAGCAGACCACCGGCGAAGGCATAAGCGGCTCCCAGCAGGCTGCCGACGAGCTGCGCGGCGAACGATACGCCGCCGAGGCCGCCGAGCGCCGTCAGCCCGAAGATGCCGCAGGCGATACCGCCCCAGAGCCCACAGAGGCCATGCAGCGGCCATACGCCGAGCACGTCGTCGATCTTCCACCTGTTCTGCATGCGCTTGAACATCTCGACGAAGATCACGCCGGCGACCGCCCCGACGAAGAACGAGCCGATGGGATGCATCACATCGGAGCCGGCACAGACGGCTACCAGGCCCGCCAGCGCACCGTTGTGCACGAAGCCCGGGTCGTTCTCGCCCACCAGCAGCGCTGCCAGTATTCCGCCGCACATGGCGAGCAGCGAGTTCATGGCCACGAGCCCCGTCACCTTGTCGATGGCCGCCGCGCTCATGACGTTGAATCCGAACCAGCCGACGCAGAGCATCCACGAGCCGAGCGCCAGCCAGGGGATCGAGGACGGCGGGATGCCGAGCGCGCGACCCTTGGCATCGTAGCGTCCCGAGCGGGCGCCGAGTTGCAGCACGGCGGCGAGACCGATCCAGCCACCCACCGCATGCACGACGATGGAGCCGGCGAAATCGTGGAACTCGGCGCCGAGCAGGCCCTTGAACAGCTTGGCCTGGAGCCCGAGGTTGCCGTTCCACACGATGCCCTCGAAGAACGGATAGACGAAGCCGACGAGCAGCGCCGTCGCCAGGCACTGCGGCAGGAAGCGGGCGCGCTCGGCGATGCCGCCGGAGACGATGGCCGGAATGGCCGCCGCAAACGTCGCCAGGAAGAAGAACTTCACGAGCGAGCCGCCCTGGGGCGCGAAGCCCTTGGCGGCACCGTTCAGATCCGCGGCGCTCATGAAGAATGTGACACCGTAGGCGATGGCGTAGCCGATGAAGAAGTAGGCCGTCACCGAGATGGCGAAATCGACGATGATCTTCACCAGCGCGTTCACCTGGTTCTTGTGGCGGACGGTGCCCACCTCGAGAAAGGCGAAGCCGCCGTGCATGGCGAAAACCAGGATCGCCCCCATCAGGAGGAAGAAGACGTCGACGCCATTCTGAAGCTGCTGCATGGTTCCTGCTCCCCGAGCCCCGTTGCTTTATTCTTATGCAGGCGCGCATTCTCTAGGCGCTCTGCTTGCCGTAGGGGCGGAGTTAACAAGAAGTGTGCCAGCAGCTCGGGCACTCATTTTATATCAATAGAACAGCATCTTAGCGCGCGCCTAGCACGACGCCGGGGCAGATCATGATGAAAACTTGTGCACTTTGTGCGGGTGGTGTGATGAAACCGTAGGCGCTCGACGACCAGCACTACCGCCAACGCCGCCGGCGATCATCGCCGCGAGGTCAGGAGCGTAGGCCGCCGAGTATGTTGATGCGCGGGCTGCCGTCGTCGGGTGCCACCTCCAGGCGATGGTAGGTCCACTCTCCAGCCCGCTTTGTCGCCTCGATGTAGAGCGTGCCGCCCATCTTCGAGCCACTGATCGGCACGGCGACGCTCGCCCGTCCGGAAGGGCCGCTCGTCTCGATCTTGCCGGTCAGATACCAGCCACGCTTGATCGGGGCCCCGAGCTTGGCGACGACGGCCGGGTGCGCCTCGGCTCGCCGCATGCCCTCCTGCACCGTGGAGCTGTTGGCGATCACGCCGAATATGAGGGCCACGCAGCCGCCGATCAGCCCGACGAGGCCGAGGATGGCGCCGAGCACGATCCACAGCCACGGCCGGCGCTTGCGCTCGACACGCTCGACCACCGGCTTGCGGGGCGTCTGATAGGGATTGGCCATGGCATCCCTTCCGGTACTCGGCCCGCGCTCGTCCGCGCTCAGCGCACGCGACGCGGGTTCATGTAGAGGTCGGCCTCCTGCTTCTCGAGCTTGAGGTCCAGAGTACCGCGCAGCATCTCGCGGTGCAGCCGCTTCAGATGCTGGCGGCACTGCTTGTTGAAGATTAGCATCCCACAGAAGAGCTTGAGCGTCGCCATCATGCGCTTGTCGGCGTGATCGGCCCGCACCTGCCCCGTCCAGTAGCCGCCGATGGAGAACACGCGGCCGTCGATATGGCCGATTTCCTTGTCCTGCTGGTCGTAGAGCGTGTAGTCGCCGCCGAGGTCGATCAGATCGCGCTTCAGGCGATAGAAGTAGGGCTTGCCGTCCACCAGCAGGAAGAACGAGAAGTTCTCCGGCAGGCCGACCCATTTGTTGGCCGAGCGCTCCACGTAGATGATGTTGTCGTCGTCGTTGGTGTTGATGGAGTAGGTCATCACCGGCAGCCCGCGCGCGCCGAGCGTCTGCTGCAGGCTGCGCCCGAGCATCAGGTCCATGGTGGCGCGCCAGCCGAGGCCTTCCGTGAAAAGCTTGAAGACAAGACGCTTGTCGAGGCCGGTCTTCTTGGCCCAGAGGTCCTCGCGGTAGGCGAGCAGGCCCGTGCGCTTGCCGTTCTCGATGATCTCCGCGAACACGTCCATGTCGGCGGTGAACTGGCGCGAGCGGGCGCGGTTGCGCGAGCGCTTGTAGACCCCGAACTCGACGTGGTTGAGGTTGGTGATCCACACGTCGACGACGAAGCGCTTGTAGCCGTCGGCGTCGGCCGAGAGCTTATCGAGACGCTTCTGCTGCCGTGCCGAGCGCGGCGGCCCCGTGTCGATCGGCCCGGATCGCTCGAGAACGTCGGCGCGGGCCTCCCTGGCGGCATCTGCGGCCGCAGCCGCGGCCTCCCGCTCGACATCGGCGACGGTCGAAGCGCTCATGACGTGGTCCTTCTCTTGGGACGCGCGACAGAATTGGCCCGAATCAGTCGTCGGAGCCTAGCACCGTTGCCTGTGGATAAGTTGGGGATGTGTGGTGGATGAGGTGGGGGCGACATTGGGACGAGGCCACTCGCCTTCCGCACACGATGCCACCACGCGATCGCATCCCGTGCTTCACAGCCTCGCCGTCGGAAGCCTGTGAGCCACGTGGACAGCCCGCAGAAGGCACCGCCCATCTCCATCTCCCTGCCTGCGTTCCCGGACGCCGCGCCCTGCGCGGCTATCCGCGATCTTCACCGGCCGAAGCAGGCCTTACCACGACCGGGAAAGGCCCCGGCTCCAAGCGCTCACGCGCTCCGGCCGGGGATGCAACGCAAGGGACGGGACCGCGGGGCCAGACCGGCGGATGCGGCGGCTCGAGCGGCGGCGCACATGGCGCATACCGGCCCGTGACAGCGACAGGCACATCGTCGCCTCCGCCATTCGCGAGTCTGGCGACCCGTCGCGCCCTGCGCTAACCTTCCGCCCACGCTCCACACGGGTTCCGGGGTCCGCCACCATGCGCCTACTCGCCGTCCTCGCGCTTCTCCTGCTGACCACCGCGTCCCTCGGCCCGGCCGCGGCCGCAGGCGGGCTCACGTGCGTCAAGACGCAGTGCGAGAGCACGGGCCGCGCCTGTGTCGAGACGCTCTATGCCGCCCACGAGACGTGCATGAAGACCGGGAACCTCAAGTGCCGCACCGTGCCGCCGGCAGAGCAGTACAAATGCCTGACGGGCGAATTGAGGCCCTGTGTGGTCACACGCATCCAGAAGGAAGCGGCATGCCTCGAGGCGTTCCGGTCCTGCTATCGGGCTTGCGGCCCGCTCGGGGGAAAGCGAGCCGATTACTGGTGCGTGGCTTCGCTCGGCAGGAAGACGACGGCAGGCTTCTGCGCCACCAGGCCGGGCTCGGGGAGATCGCGGGAAGTCTGCACCGAGATCTTCACCGGGGACCCGACCTCGCCCGTGTCGCTGACGTGCGAGCCCCTCTAGAGGCGGGGCTGACCCGCGCATCCGATCCAGGCACTCGGCGCACTGTCTGCCGCGCCGCTGCCGGCGATTGCACAGCGTTGCCGGAACGGCCGGCGAACTCAGTATTTCGGATAGAGACAGAAGCCTCGCAGCTTGCCGCGATTGGCGCGATCGAAGCTCGCCAGGATCCGCCCGATGAAACGCTTGACGCAGCTGTCCGGAGGCTCACCCCGCCGGCACGAGTTCATGCACTCCGCAACGAGGTCGGGACGTGCACGCCAACCACGCTTCACCAGCTTGTCATAGTCCAGCGTAGCGTTGTGGGTTTGCTTGCAATTGTCGAGAATCCACTTGGCTGTACCGTGGACGGCCAGGGAATTGGCCTGAAAGCAGGTATCGGCCTTCACCGTGGCCGTTCCAAGCACGATCAGGAGCGCGGCAACACAGCCTCTACTCCAGGGCGCTGTCCATTGGAAGGCGAAAAGACGTGACATGGCGCGTGCTCCCGATCGTTGGCTTGTGGTCCGCCGGCGGCGCCTAGCGGCAGCTCGACATCTGGCTGCGGACGAGATCGGCGACGCTCGAGAAGCAACGCGAGCTGTAGCACCACTTGCCCGACTTCTTTTCCTGCCGGATCCAGTGGACCTTTCCGTCGGCGCACTTGAGGTTGTAGATCACCGAGAACTGTTCATCGCCGCGCTTGATGAGCTGATAGGCGGACGACGGGCTTGTTGTCGCGAGGAGCGAGCCGGCGGCGACGACGATGGCGAGGGCAGTCAACTCGAGTGTCTTCATGACGCGATTTCCTTGATGGCTTGATAGGACGTCGTTCTGCTTACGTATCCATCCCTGCACCAATCTCGTGGTCATCGAGCGGAGGATCGGCTGGAACGATTGCTGATCTTCAGTGCTGGTGTAAATGACACATTTGCAACATTTCGGGGTTATTCGAAGGGTGGCCCTGGACGCTACCGTGCGGCAGGCGCAAGCGGCCCAGCCGACGCCTTGGGAATGGCTGCGACAGATCAAATCCAACCGCGAGTGCTCCCCACTCCCCTCAGCCAGCCAAACCCGCTAAGGTCACGGCAGTCTCACGACTGACGAGGATCACAAATGGCTCTCAAACGCTTGGTGCTCGAGCTCGGCATGGGCACGGACATCCGAGGCGCCGACAGCACCAAGGCCGCCAAGCGCGCGCTGCTCGACGCCATCCGCCGCAACTCGCTCTCCATCGCACCCGCGCTCGGCAAGCGACCGGAGGACATGCGGCTCGTCGTGCGCATCGGCGTGCCCAGGCCCGAGACGGTCGACACGGCCGCCGTGCTCGCGGTTCTGCCCTATGGCCAGGCGACCATCGAGGTCGTGGACGGCGGCCTCGAGATCAAGAACCCGACGCGCAGCGACTCGACGCTCATCGCGCATGCCGCCGTCGTCGTGAAGCTCGACGTGGCCTGAGCCGACGCAGCCAGAAGGAAGACCCAGAGCCATGGCAGAGCAACGCATCATTCTCGAGCTCGGCGCCGGCACGGCGCTGCACGGCGGCGACTACACCAAGGCGGCGGTGCGCGCCGTCAACGACGCCATCCATCACAGCTCGCTGACCTTCATCCGCGCCCTCGGCCTCAAGGCGAGCGATATGCGCGTCGAGGTGACGATCGGTGTGCAGAAGCCCGAAGCGGTGGACCGCGCCGCCGTCGAGGCCGTGCTGCCGCACGGACGCATCAACGTGAAGGTCGTCAAGGGGGGGCTCGACGTGCCGGACCCAGAGAACAACGACCTGGCCGTCGTCGCCAGCGCCGCGGTCGAGGCGTGGTTCGACCTCGCGGGCGCGAAAGCGTCCTGAGCGGTTTCACGCGTCGAGCGCCCGCACGAGATCGGCAAGGCTCGCGAGGTTGTGACAGGCGCGCATCTCGTGCGCATGACGCGCGAGCACCCGCGCGCCCGCCGCGATCGGCTCGTAGCGGTCGTAGCGCAGCAGCGGATTGAGCCACACGAGACGACGGCTGCAGGCGGCAAGCCGGCGAGCCGCCGTGTCGAGGCCTTCGCCAGCGTCGCGGTCGAGCCCGTCTGTGATCAGCAGCACGACGGCATTCTGGCCGAGCACGCGGCGCGCCCACTGCCGGTTGAACGCATCGAGCGCGGTGGCGATGCGCGTGCCGCCGGAGAAGTCGGTCACCTCGGCGGTGACGCGCGCGACAGCCACGTCCGGATCACGGTCGGCGAACGCCCGCGTGACGTTGGAAAGCCCCGTGCCGAACAGGAAGGTGGAGACGCGATCGCGGTCGTTGGCGAGCGCGTGCAGGAAGTGCAACAGCACGCGCGCGTAGGTCTCCATGCTGCCCGAGACGTCGCACAGCACGACCAGCGGCGCCCGCCGCCAGCGCCGCTCGCGATAGTGCAGAAGCAGATGATCCGGCCCCTTGGCAGCCATCTCGCGCACGATGCGGCGCAAGTCGATACGCTCGCGCTTCAGGCCGCCGCGCAGGCGCCGGGTCCGAACGAGCTCGGCCGGCAGCCGGAGCCGCGCGATGGCCCGACGAGCGGCGGCAAGCTCGGCCGCGCTCATCTGCTCGAAATCCTTCGTGCGCGAAACCTCGAGGACCGAATGCGTGCCCGCCATGTCGATCTCGATGTGGTCCTCGGCGCGGGCATCCGGCCGCTCGGCGGGCGGGCGGAACAGGCTCTCGGCGAGGCGGCGGTTCATGGCGGGCTCAGCCGGAGCGGCATCGGCCGGCGAACGCGGCAGCATCAGCGACAGCATCTGCTCGAGAAAGCCAGGGTCCTTCCAGAAGGCGACAAAGGCCTGGTTGAAGATCTCGCGATCCTGCCGACGGCGCACGAGCGTCGCGTGCAGCGCCCAGTAGAGCCGCCGCGGGCTCTCGATGCCGACCGCCAGCGCCGCCTCCATGGCCCGCACCGTGTCGGCCGGCCCCACTGCCAGACCCGAGGCGCGGAGCAGGCGCGCGAAGTGCATGACGTTGTCGGCGAGGCGGCCGCCGTCGGCGCTGGCCACGATGAGATTGGCTTCGAGCCTCACCGCCGTCGGGCTCGCCTCGGCCGGTGCTGGCTCCGAAGGGCTCACCCCGCGCGCCCGCTGTCGGTGGCCACACCGGTGGCGGCCGCGCGCACCTTCTCCAGCAGCCGCGCCGCCTCGCTGCCACGAACGCGCGCGATGTCGTCCTGGTACTTGAGCAGCGTGCCGAGCGTGCCCTCGACGGTTGCCGGATCGAGAGCCACGCAGTTGAGCGCCGTCAGCGCCTGGGCCCAGTTGATACTCTCGGCGATGCCTGGGTTCTTGTAGAGGTCCATGGCGCGCAGCCCCTGCACGAAGGCGACGATCTGGCGAGTCAGCTCGGCGCCCGCCTCCGGCACCTTCACAGAGAGGATGGCACGCTCGCGCTCCGCGCTCGGATACTCGACCCAATGGTAGAAGCAGCGGCGGCGGATGGCGTCGTGCACCTCGCGCGTGCGGTTCGAGGTGATGATCGTGATGGGCGGGCGCTCGGCCCTGATCGTCCCGAGCTCGGGGATCGTCACCTGATAGTCGCCGAGCAGCTCGAGCAGGAAGGCCTCGAACGGCTCGTCGGCTCGGTCGAGCTCGTCGATGAGAAGAACAGGCGCGGCGCCTGCCGCCGAAAGCTCGAGCGCCTTCAGGAGCGGGCGCTTGACGAGAAAGGCTTCCGTGTAGAGGTCGCGCTCGAGCTCGCCGGCATCTGCCAGCGCCCGCGTCGCCTCGCCGGAGCGGATGTGCAGGAGCTGGCGCGCATAGTTCCACTCGTAGACGGCCTGCGCGATATCCAGCCCCTCGTAGCATTGCAGGCGGACGAGCGGGCGGTCGAGAGCGGCGGCGAGCACCTTGGCGATCTCGGTCTTGCCGACGCCAGCCTCGCCCTCGAGCAGCAGCGGCCGTTCGAGCTTCAGCGCCAGGAAGAGCGCGGTCGCCAGCCCGTCCTCGGCGACATAGCCGCCGCTTTCGAGCAAGGCTCTGGTCCCGTCGATATCGCCGGGCAGGGCCGTCATCGGCGTGCCTCGCCGCGCTCCGTCAGGCACGGACCACAGCCTGCCATCAGCCAGCCGCCACCAGTGCCCGCTCGGCGATCACCGGGATGAGCGCGGCGCGATACTCCGCGCTGGCGTGCAGGTCGCTCAAGAGATCGCCAGCAGGCACCGTGACGCCGGAGAGCGCCGCGGCCGCGAAGTTCGACGCCAGCGCCGCCTCGAGCTCCTTCGAGCGATACACGCCAGAGCCGCCGGCGCCCGTCACCGCCACGCGCACGCCCGCCGTCGTCTCGGCCACGAACACGCCGACCAGTGCGTAGCGCGAGGCGCGCTGCGCCATCTTGGCGTAGCCCGCACGCCGGGGCACCGGAAAGCCCACCGCAGTGATCAGTTCGCCCGGCTCGAGCGCCGTCGAGAAGAGACCCGTGAAGTAGTCGTCGGCTGCGATGTTGCGCTTGTTCGTCACGATCGTGGCGCCGAGAGCCAGCACGGCTGCCGGATAGTCGGCGGCAGGATCGTTGTTGGCGAGCGAGCCGCCGATGGTGCCGGCGTTGCGCACCTGCGGGTCGCCGATCGCCTCGGCCAAGGCGGCGAGCGCGGGGATCGCGGCGCGCACCTCGGCGCTTGTGGCCACTGCCGCATGCGGGGTCATGGCGCCGATGCCGACCGCCTTGCCGTCCGTGTGCACGCCCTTGAGCTCGGCGAGGCCCGACAGATCGACCAGCGTCTCGTGTCGCGCCAGCCGCTGCTTCAGGGTTGGGATCAGGGTCTGACCGCCAGCGAGCGGCCGCGCCTCCTCGCTCGCCAGTGCCGCCACGGCGTCCGCGATGGAGCGGGGGCGCTGATAGCTGAATCCATACATGCTCCGTCCTCCCCTACTCGGCCGCGGCGCGGCCAGCCGCACCGCCGACCGCGCGCCAGATACGCTCCGGCGTCGCCGGCATGTCGATGTGCAGCACGCCCCTGTCCTTGAGCGCGTCGCAGATGGCGTTGATCACGGCCGGTGGCGCGCCGATGGCGCCGGCCTCGCCGCATCCCTTGACGCCCAGCGGATTGTGCGTGCAGGGCGTGCTCGTGGTCGCCACCTTGAAGAACGGCACGTCGTCGGCGCGCGGCATGCAGTAGTCCATGTAGCTGCCGGTAATGAGCTGGCCCTCGTCGTCGTACACGCATTGCTCGAGCAGGGCCTGGCCGATGCCTTGCGCGAGGCCGCCATGCACCTGCCCCTCGACGATCATGGGGTTGATGACGTTTCCGAAGTCGTCGGCGGCCGAGAACGACACGATCGTCGTCTCGCCGGTGCGGGGATCGATCTCGACCTCGCAGATGTAGGTGCCGGCCGGAAACGTGAAGTTCTTCGGGTCGTAGAACGCCGTCTCCTCGAGCCCCGGCTCGATCTCCTCGATCGGATACTTGTGCGGCACATAGGCCGTGAGCGCGATCTCCCCGAAGGTCTTCTGCTTGTCGGTGCCCTTCACCTGATAGGCGCCGCCCTCGAACACGATGTCGGCCTCCGCGGCCTCCAGCAGATGGGCGGCGATCTTGCGGCCCTTGGCGATGACCTTGTCGAGGGCATTGACGATGGCCGTGCCACCGACCGCGATCGAGCGCGAGCCGTAGGTTCCCATGCCGAACGGCACCTTGGCGGTGTCCCCGTGCACGATCTCGACCTGCTCCATGGGAATGCCGAGCTTGTCGGCGACGACCTGGGCGAACGTCGTGTCGTGTCCCTGGCCATGGCTGTGCGAGCCCGTCAGCACCGAGACCGAGCCGGTCGGATTGACGCGAACGGTCGCCGCCTCGTAGAGGCCGGCGCGGGCGCCCAGCGCACCCACGAGACTCGACGGCGCGATTCCGCACGCCTCGATGTAGCTGGCCACGCCGATGCCGCGCAACTTGCCACGCGCCTTGGCCTCCGCGCGGCGCGCCTCGAAGCCCTTGTAGTCGGCGAGCGACATGGCCTTGTCGAGGCTCGCCTCGTAGTTCCCCGTGTCATAGACGACGGCAACCGGCGTCTGGTAGGGGAACTGGCTCGGCTGGATGAAATTGCGGCGGCGGATCTCCGTCTGGTCGAGACCCATCTCCATGGCGGCCTTGGTCATCAGCCGCTCGAGCAGGAACGTCGCCTCGGGCCGTCCGGCGCCGCGATAGGCATCGACGGGCACCGTATTCGTGAAGACGGCCTTGACGTTGCAGTAGATGGCGGGCGTCGTGTACTGGCCGGCGAGCAGCGTGCCGTGCAGCCACGTCGGAATGCACGGCGCGAAGGTCGACAGGTAAGCGCCCATGTTGGCGAGGGTATCGACGCGGAGCGCCAGCGCCTGACCGTCCCTGTCGAAGGCCATCTCGGCATGGCTGACGTGGTCGCGCCCGTGGGCATCGGAGATGAAGGATTCGGTGCGCTCCGCCACCCACTTGATGGGCCGGCCGATCTTCTTCGAGGCGAAGGTGACCAGCGCCTCCTCGGCGTAATGGTAGATCTTGGAGCCGAAGCCGCCGCCGACGTCGGGGGCGTAGACCCTGAGCTTGTGCTCGGGGATCGACAGCACGAAGGCGCCCATGAGAAGGCGGATCACGTGCGGGTTCTGGCTCGTGGTGACGAGCGTATAGTCCTCGGTCGCGGGATCGAATGAGCCGATGGCGGCGCGCGGCTCCATGGCATTCGCCACCAGCCGGTTGTTGACGAGGTCGATCTTCGTGACGTGATGCGCCTTGGCGAAGGCGGCATCGACCGCGGCCTTGTCGCCGAGCTCCCAGTCGAAACAGAGGTTGCCCGAGGGCTGCTCGTGCACCTTCTCGCCGCCAGCGAGCGCCTTGCGCATATCGACGACGGCCGGCAACTCCGCGAACTCCACGACGACCAGCTCGGCGGCGTCCTTGGCGGCGTTGAGCGTCTCGGCGATGACGGCGACGATGGGATCGCCGACGTGCCGCACCTTGCCCTCGGCGAGTATCGGGTGCTTCGGCTCCGCCATGGGCGAGCCGTCACGGCTCGTCACCAGCCAGCCGCAGGGCAGGCCGCCGACACCCTCGAAATCCTTCGAGGTCAGCACGGCGACGACGCCGGGCGATGCGGCGGCGGCGGCCGTGTCGATCGACTTGATCGTGGCATGGGCCACGGGCGAGCGCACGATATAGCAACAGGTCTGGCCGGGCAGGCTCATGTCGTCGGTATAGCGGCCGATTCCCTTGAGGAAACGGAAATCCTCGCGGCGCTTGACGGCGGCGCCGATCATCGGGCTGGTCATGTCAAAACTCCGTGGCTGCGTGCATGTCGCGCATCAGGGGCCGAGGCGGCTCATTCGGCGGCGGCTTGGCGGCTCATGGCAGTGGCGGCGGACTGCACCGCCTTGACGATGTTGTGATAGCCCGTGCAGCGGCAGATATTGCCCTTGAGCCCGCTGCGGATCTCGTCTTCGCTGGGAGACGGGTTGCGCGCCAGCAGATCGACCGCCGCCATCACCATGCCCGGCGTGCAGAAGCCGCACTGGAGCGCGTGCATCTCGCGGAAGGCCTCCTGCACCGGATGCAGTGCACCGCCGGCCGCCAGCCCTTCGATGGTGGTGATCGACTTGCCGTCGGCCTGCAGCGCCAGATACGTGCAGCTCTTGATGGCGTTTCCGTCCACAAGCACGACACAGGCGCCGCACTGGCTGGTGTCACAGCCGACGTGCGTGCCGGTCAGCGACAGGGACCGCCGCAGGAGATCGACGAGCAGCGTATTGGGCTCGACGTCGGCCTCTACGGCTTTGCCATTCACCTCCAAACGAACTTGGGCCACGGTCTCCTCCTGAGTGCTTTCGTTCATTCGGCTTCGCTTGTCGTCGCGAGGCTCCCTGCTCCATAGCACGGATCGAGACCTGCGCCGACCCGTCTTTCGCTTTGAAGTTGCCTGCGCTCACGCCGCCGCGGCCGACCGTTCGACCAGTCTGACGATGTCGGCCATGATGGTGTTGAGTGCGAAGTCCTTGGGTGTGTAGACGGCGGCCACACCCATCGTGCGCAGGGCCTCGGCGTCCTCCTGCGGGATGATGCCGCCGGCGACGATCGGCACGTCGTCGAGACCTTCTTCACGCATCAGGCTCGCCACCTCCCGGATGAGCGGCATGTGGCTGCCGGAGAGGATCGACAGCCCGACCACATGCACGCTCTCGTCGACGGCCGCACGCACGATCTGGCGCGGCGTCAGGCGAATGCCCTCATAGACCACGTCCATGCCGGCATCGCGGGCCCGCACGGCGATCTGCTCGGCGCCGTTGGAATGGCCATCGAGGCCGGGCTTGCCGATCAGGATCTTGAGGCGGCGTCCGAGACGAGACGAGACCGTTTCGACGGCCTGGCGAACACTCTCGAGGCTCTCGTCGCCGCCTTGCCGGCGCGCGAGCCCGACGCCCGTCGGCGCACGGTATTCGCCGAACACACGCCGCAACGTGGCGCCCCATTCGCCGGTCGTGACACCCGCCTTGGCGCAGGCGATGGAAGGCTCCATGACGCTGGCGCCGTCCGTGGCGGCCCGCTCCAGCGCGGCGAGCGCCGCCGCCACGGCCTTGCCGTCACGCGCCTCCCGCCAGGCGACGAGGCGCGCCACCTGTTCCGCCTCGACCGCCTCGTCCACGGTCACGACGGCGCCCTTGGCCCCGGCATCGAGCGGCGAGGGTTCCGTCTCGGTCCAGCGATTGACGCCGATCACGACCTGCTCGCCCGCCTCGATGCGGCGCACGCGCTCGGTGTTCGACTCGACGAGCCGGCGCTTCATGTAGTCGATGGCGGCGACCGCGCCGCCCATGCCCGAGATCCGCTCGAGTTCCGCGCGCGCCTCGACCTTGAGCGCCGCCACCTTGCGGGCGATCTCCGTCGAGCCTTCGAAGATGTCGCCGTACTCGAGGAGATCCGTCTCGTAGGCGAGAATCTGCTGGGCTCGCAGCGACCACTGCTGGTCCCACGGTCGCGGCAGGCCCAGCGCCTCGTTCCAGGCCGGCAGTTGCACGGCGCGCGCGCGCGCGCCCTTGGAGAGCGTGACGGCCAGCATCTCCAGCAGGATGCGATAGACGTTGTTCTCGGGCTGCTGCTCGGTGAGCCCGAGCGAGTTGACCTGCACGCCGTAGCGGAAGCGGCGCAGCTTGGCATCACGGACGCCGTAGCGCTCGGCCGTCAGCTCGTCCCAAAGCTCGGTGAAGGCCCGGAGCTTGCAGATCTCGGTCACGAACCTGAGCCCGGCATTGACGAAGAACGAGATGCGGCCGACGACAGCGGCGAATTCCTCTTCCGCTACCTCGCCCGACGCCGCGACCGTGTCGAGAACGGCGAAGGCCGTCGCGAGCGCGAAGGCCAGTTCCTCGACCGGCGTCGCTCCGGCTTCCTGCAGGTGGTAGGAGCAGACGTTCACTGGGTTCCATTTGGGCATCTCGCGACAGGAGAACACGATCGTGTCCTTGATGAGCGCGAGCGACGGCTCCGGCGGGAAGACATAGGTGCCGCGCGACAGGTATTCCTTGATGATGTCGTTCTGGATGGTGCCCGTGAGCTTCGTGCGGGCCACGCCCTGCCCGTCGGCGACCGCCACATAGAGCGCGAGCAGCCAGGCGGCTGTGGCGTTGATCGTCATCGACGTGTTCATGCGGTCGAGCGGGATGGCGTCGAGCAGCGTGCGCATGTCGCCGATGTGCGATATCGGCACGCCGACCTTGCCGACCTCGCCCCGCGCCAGCTCGTGATCGCTGTCGTAGCCGGTCTGAGTCGGCAGGTCGAACGCGATGGAGAGCCCCGTCTGCCCCTTGGCGAGGTTCGTGCGGTAGAGGGCGTTCGACCTGGCCGCTGTCGAATGACCGGAATAGGTGCGAATGATCCACGGGGCATCGCGACGCCCATGCGAGGCCGCATCGTCCGCACCCGGTCTGTTCGTCGTCATGTCCGCCACCTGCGAGGCTCTGGGTTCCGCTTGGCCACAGGGTAGGGCCTGCTGTTGCGATGCGAAACCCTTCCTTTCGTCCGATAACCGTCGCCTGCAACACGGATATCACGGGAAAATCCGCGCATCCGCAGCTGCGTCAGGATGCTGCAGTGCAGAAAAGTCTTGCGCCGAAAGACCGACTGGCCGAGGCTTCTCCCGCGGTGCAATATAGCGCCATCAATTCGATATCCGGGAGCTTGAGAGCGCGATGGCAAAGTCCGCAGCCGCGAGCAAGAAGGCCAGCTTGGTGGGGCCGACGACCAAGGACCTCTACGAGGTCGGCGAGATTCCGCCTCTCGGCCACGTGCCGAAGAACATGTACGCCTGGGTCATTCGCGAGGAGCGCCACGGCGAGCCGGACACCGCGATGCAGGTCGAGGTCGTGCCGACCTGGGAGCTCGACAGCCACGACGTGCTGGTGCTCGTGATGGCGGCGGGCGTCAACTACAACGGCGTCTGGGCGGCGCTCGGTCAACCGATTTCGCCGATCCGCGACGTCCACAAGAACCCCTACCACATCGCCGGCTCGGACGCCGCCGGCATCGTCTGGGCGGTGGGCTCGAAGGTCAAGCGCTGGAAGGTCGGCGACGAAGTCGTCATTCACTGCAACCAGGACGACGGCGACGACGAAGAGTGCAACGGCGGCGATCCCATGTTCTCGACGTCCCAGCGCATCTGGGGCTACGAGACGCCGGACGGCTCCTTCGCGCAGTTCGCCCGCGTGCAGGACCGCCAGCTCATGCCGCGTCCGCAGCACCTGACCTGGGAGGAGAGCGCCTGCTATATGCTGACGCTCGCCACCGCGTACCGCATGCTGTTCGGCCATCGCCCGCATACTCTGAAGCCAACCCAGAACGTGCTCGTGTGGGGCGCCTCGGGCGGCCTCGGCTCGTTCGCCGTGCAGCTCTGCGCCACCGCCGGCGCCAAGGCCATCGGTGTCGTCTCGGAAGACGACAAGATCGACTTCGTGAGGCAGCTCGGCGCTGTCGGCGTCATCAACCGCAAGAAATTCAACTGCTGGGGCCAGCTGCCGAAGGTCAACACGCCGGAATACGCGGCCTGGCTCAAGGAAATGCGCGCCTTCGGCAAGGCCATCTGGGACATCACCGGCAAGGGCGTGAATCCGGACATCGTGTTCGAACACCCGGGAGAATCGACGTTCCCCGTGTCCGTCCAGGTCGTGAAGCGCGGCGGCATGGTCGTCATCTGCGCGGGCACGACGGGCTACAACCTGACTATGGACGCCCGCTATCTGTGGATGCACCAGAAGCGTGTTCAGGGCAGCCACTTCGCCAATCTGATGCAGGCAAGCCAGGCCAACAAGCTCGTCATCGACCGCCGCGTCGATCCGTGCATGTCGGAAGTGTTCCCGTGGGCGCAGATCCCGAAGGCACACATGCGCATGCTTCGCAACGAGCACAAGCCGGGCAATATGGCGGTGCTGGTCAGCGCGCCGACGACAGGCCTGCGGACGTTCGAGGACATCCAGGAGGAGAGCGCCAGGCGGTTCGGGTAGGCCGACGCCCGACGGCGGAGCGCACGTTGGCAGCCACGCTTCACGATTTGTGGCGTGTGTGCAACAATCGGCGAACACTCCACGGCTAAGCACGCGTGGTCGCCGGGGAGCACTTGCGTTCACAGGTCAACTGCCTGATCAACCGGCGGATGTCGAGAACCGTCTGCCGCGTCGAGGGGAAGCATGCGTGATGCCATAGCCGGCCCGGGCAGCCCCGAGGATCGTTTCGCGTTCGGTCGCAACTGGGCCTCCTATTCCAAGCTCATCGGCGAGCCGCAGATCGCCGAGGCAGTCGCGGCGTTGCAGCGGCTGCTTCGCGCCGAGGAGCTTGCAGGCCGTTCGTTCCTCGATATCGGCAGCGGCTCTGGTCTGCACTCCGTCGCGGCGGCGCGACTGGGCGTCTCGCGCATCCTGGCCGTCGATGTCGATCCCGACAGCACGGCCACGACCAGGACGACGCTCGAGCAGCATGGCGGCAGCACGCCGTGGACCGCCGTCAATCGCAGCATTTTCGACCTTCGCCCCGCAGAGGTCGGCACCTTCGACGCCGTCTACTCCTGGGGAGTGCTCCATCACACCGGCGACATGATGCGCGCCATCGACATGGCGGCCGCGCTGGTGGCGCCGGGCGGACTGTTCGCCTTCGCACTCTACCGGCGCACCCGCCTCGACTGGTTCTGGACGCGCGAGAAGCGCTGGTACATCAAGGCATCTCCATCCGGCCAGCGCGCGGCCCAACGCGTCTACACCGGCGCCTATCGCCTCGCCTGCGCGCTCACCGGGCGCAGGGCGCAGATGGAGCGCGGCATGGACTACACGCACGACCTGCACGACTGGCTCGGCGGCTATCCCTACGAGAGCATCCTGGCGGGCGAGGTCGAGAGCCACATGACGGGGCTCGGGTTCGCCAAGGTGCGGGAGCTGGCGCGTCCGCTCGAGCTCGGCCTGTTCGGCTCGGGTTGCGATGAATACGTCTATCGCCGGACAGACCCATGATGTCGCCGGCACAGTCTGGACCGCAGCGCTCCGAGCTGGGACAGGCTCCATGGACCGGCACCGCCAAGGCGAGCCCGGAGCGCGCCACCGCCGCGCCGCTGCCGGCCGGCGGGACGGAGCGCCGCTTGCTGCTGGTGGCCCCGACCGACTACGACTCCTCGGTCGCCAAGGGCGTTTCCTCGCTTCTTCATGACTTCGACGAGCAGGGCTACTTCGCAAAGGTCGTGATGGTCTTTCCCTACACCTCGGCCGACCGCGTCGTGACGCTGTCCGACCGGCTCGTCATCCACGAGTTCGGGCTCGGCGGCGCCCCGGCCGGCGATCGCCCGGCGCTGCTGCGCAAGGTCGTCCGCAAGCTGGCAGGCCCGGCGCATGTGATGCGCGTCGCCCGCGCCATAGCCGAGCTTGCCCAAGCGGAGAAGGTGACGCTGATCCGCGCCACCGACCCGTGTCTCTCGGGGCTCGTGGCGATGCTGGCCGCGCGGCGCGCGCGAAAGCCCTTCTGCGTGTCGATCCATGCCGATTTCGACAAGCGCCACGAGCTGGATCCGGTCAACGGTGCACCGCGCCTCTTCGGCTCGCGCCGCCTCGCCACCTTCGTCGACGGCCTGGTCTTGCGCCGCGCCGACATGATCCTGCCGATCCGGGACAGCCTCATCGCCTATGCCGAGCGCCGCGGCGCCGCGCGCGAGCGAATGCAGGTCATCCCGCACGGCGCCGATCTCTCGGAGTTCGTCAAGCCCGCACCGCCGGAGGCGCTGTCCGCGCTCGACCTGCCGGCAGGCCGCCGGATCGTGAGCTTCATCGGCCGCCTGTCACCGGAGAACTACATCGCCGACGTGCTGGCCGTCGGGCGCCGGCTCGCACGCACGCGCAACGATGCCGTGCTGGTCATCGCCGGCGGCGGCGGCGAGCAGCACGCCATCGAGGCGGTGCTTGCTGCCGATGCGCCGCTCGCAAGCACCGTACGTTTCGTCGGCTTTCAGCCCCGTGGCGTCGTCGCCGCATTGCGTCAGGCATCCTCGGTGGCGCTTTGCCCGATGGGCGGCTTCAGCCTGATCGAGGCCTGCGCCGCGGGGGCTCCTGCGGTGGCCTATGACGCGGAATGGCATCGCGAGTTGGTGATCGACGGAGAGACCGGCTATCTCGTCCGCGAGCGCGACGTCGATGGCCTGGCCCATGCCGTCGAACAGCTCCTCGATACTCCGGAGGCGGCAAAGCGCATGGGGACCCGGGCCCGCGAGCTGGCGATCTCTCGTCATAGCCTCGCGACATCCGTCGCACGCAAGCGACAGGTCTACGACATGCTGATCGACAAGCGAGGCGGCGTCTGAGCCATGGTCGGACTTGACAATATCGATCCACAACGGCGGCACTGGTACTCCGAGGAGCATTTCGCGCGCCAGCTCGGCAATCCGGCGGCCCGTGCCGTCGTCGAAGGGCGCTGGCGCCTGCTCGAAGCGGAAGTCAAACGCTGGCTCGAGCGCGACCGTCCGGCGCAGGCGTCCTCCAGCGCCCCGTTGCGCATCCTCGATGCGGGCTGCGGCGATGGCATCAACCTGCTCGCCCTCTCGCGCATCTTCGCGGACCTGCGCCGGCCAATTCGCCTGCAGGGCATCGACTACAACGATCTGCGTATCGAGCGCGCCAAAGCGCTCGGCCTCGACTGCGAGCTCGGCGTGGGCTCTCTCGCCGACACGGGCCTCGCCGCCGCGTCCGTCGACATGATCCTGCTCAATCACGTGCTCGAGCACATCCCCGACAAGCAGGTCGTGCTCGGCGAGCTCAGGCGCATCCTGCGGCCGGGCGGACTGTTCGTCGTCGGCGTGCCCAACGAGGGCTGCACGCTCGCCAAGCTGCGCAACCGCGTCCTGCAGCGCTCCATTCTGCGCACGACGGATCACGTACATTTCTTCACCAGCACCGAGCTCCGCCGCAGCCTCGAGGCCGCCGGCTTCAAAGTCGACCGGATCGCCGTCGAAGGCTTCTTCGTCCCGCATTTGCGCATCGCCTCCCTGGCTGGACGCACGGCCGCCGGCCGCTCCATGATGGCGTTCCTCGGCAGCAAGTTGCCGAGTCAGGCCGCCGGCCTCATCGCCATCGCCCGGGCGGGCGACGCCACGGCCGGATGAGGCCGAGATGTGCGGGATCGCCGGCATTGTCTGCACGAGCGAGGCGCCGGCGCCGACCCATGGCGACATCGAGCGCATGACGGCGAGCCTAGTGCACCGGGGACCGGACGGCTCCGGCACGTGGCTCGGCAGGGGTGTCGCACTCGGCCAGCGCCGGTTGAGCATCATCGATCTCAGCGAGAACGGCCGCCAGCCGATGGCCAGCGCCGACGGCCGACTGCAACTCGTGTGCAACGGCGAGATCTACAATTACCAGTCGCTGCGCCAGGAGCTGAGCGCGGCCGGACAGGTCTTCCAGAGCCATACCGACGTCGAGGTCATCCTGCCGCTCTACGCGCGCCATGGTGACGACGTCGCCCGCCACCTCGTCGGCATGTTCGCGATCGGCCTGTGGGACGAGCCGCGCCGCCGCCTGCTGCTTGTCCGCGACCGCATTGGCGAGAAGCCCCTCTACTACGCCGAGAAGGGCGGCCGGCTGGCCTTCGCCTCAGAGATCAAGGCGCTGCTCACGCTGCCCTGGATCGACAGGGAAATCGACGAGGAGGCCGTGTGCCACCTCTTCGCCTACCAGAGCCTGCCGGCGCCCTACACGATCTATCGCGGCATTCGCCAGCTCGCGCCGGGCGAGATGCTGACGTGGGAGAACGGCGCAACGCGGCGCGCGCGCTACTGGAACCTCGATTTCTCGCGCCCCGGACCGAAATGGACCGAGAGATCCGCGCTCGAGACCTATGGCCGCGTCATGCGCGATGCCGTCAAGGGGCAGCTCGTGGCCGACGTTCCCGTAGGCGTCATGCTGTCGGGGGGCATCGACTCGACGACGATCGCCCGCTTCGCCAAGGAGCAGGATGCGTCGGTGCGCACGTTCTGCATCGGCAGCCCCGCAGACGCAGGTGAGGACGAGGAGCACAGGCGCGCCGCCATCGCCGCCGAGGTGCTCCAGACGGCGCATCGCAACGTCGCGCTCGCCCCTCTGACGCCGCAGGATCTCGTGCGCGTGCTCTCTCACTACGACCAGCCCTGCTGGAGTTTCGTGGCCCTCTACGCCGACGCGCTCGCCCGCGAGATGCGGCGCGAGGTCAAGGTCGTGCTGACCGGCAACGGCGCCGATGAAGTCTTCGCCGGCTACAGCGGCTATGCGCGCCTCGGCCCGCTGGATATGGCGCGCCGTGTGGCGCGGCCGTTCGCGGGCCTGGTGCCGGGAGTCGTCGGCGCCGGCGGGCATCGCATCGCGCAACTCCTGACCTCGGCGCGGGACGGCGTGGCCGAATGGCGGAGCGAGCTGCTTTCGGCCTCCGCTCGACAGTTGATGCGCCAGGTCGCCTCGGACGCCTATCTCGCGCGATGGGCCGGAGCCGAGCCTGGCCGGGTGGCGGCCGAGGCCATACGGCAGAGCAAGGCGCAATCGCTGCTCCAGGCCGCGACCTGCGCCGATCTCATGGTCTCGCATCAGCACGGGCACGCCGTCATCGCCGACATGTCCGGCATGGCGCACGGCCTCGAGTTGCGCTCGCCGTTTCTCGATCACCGCGTTGTCGAGTTCGCCGCCTCGCTGCAACCGCTGCAACTCGTCGGCCGCAGGGGGCGCGCCGCAGACACGAAATGGGTCGCCAAACAGCATCTGCGCGAGATCATGCCGGAGGATCTGGTCGGCGCCAGGAAGATCGGCTTCGGATACGGCATCCCCATGGACCGGCTGCTGCGCACGCACTGGCGACCGGGCATCGAATGGCTGCTGAAGGAAGGACGCTACCTCGACCTCGGCATCTTCTCCGGCGAGGGCGCCCGCCGCGCGCTCGAGACCTCCTATGCGGCGACCTCGTTGCTGGTCAGCTTCGCGGTGTTCGCGGAGGTCCATCTCTTCGGCACGCCCCCTGCTGAGCTCGGGGAGCGTCTGGCACGCGCCTGCGCGCCATGAGCCGGGAACGCACCATGCACGCGCAGGGACCACCCTCATGACGTCGCTCGGCGGCATGTTTTCGAGCTGGCTCGGCGTCGTCGGCTATCAGGCGGCCGGTTTTCTGGCGACGGCCCTGACGGCCATCGTCGCCGTCGGCGTCGTGCCGCCGCACGTCTTCGGCGACTACTGGATCCTGCTATCGATCGTGCAGATCGTCTCAGGCTTCTGTCTGTCCTGGGTCGCGCAGTCCCTGCTGCCCTTTGCGCGCGCCGAGATCAACGCGGGCGGCAGCGGCCTCGTCTCGCTTTCCACGGCCGTGGCGCTGCAAGCCGCCATCCTCGGACCCATCCTGCTCGTCGGCTGGCTGGCGCGCCCCCTGCTCTCCCACGTCGTCGACATCACACCGGCAGTGTTCACGGCGCTCGCCCTCGCGGTGCTCCTCAATGCCATCTTCGAGACGACGAGCTATGGCCTGCAGGCCCGCGAGCGCTTCCAGGGCCTCGGGCGTGGCGCCGCCCTGAGCAAGCTCGGCCCGCTCGCCGCCGTCCTCGCGATCGGGGCCGGCGTAACAGCCAGCCCGCTCGTGCTGCTGCTGGGGTTCGCCGGCGGGATTGGCGCCGGCTTCCTGGCGATCGTCGGCGCCCTGCCCGCGCGCCACCCGCATCCCTCGGCGCCGACGCTGGCGCGCGCCAGGGAGATCGGGGCCTATGGCTGGCGACTGCCGCTGGCGATCGGCGTCGGCCTCGCCGCCGCCTGGATGCACGTCTGGTTCGTTCGCGTCTACGTCGGCGCCGATGCGGCAGGCACGTATAGCTGGGCCGCCTCAATTCACGCACTGGTGGGCGCCGTACTCATGCCGCTCTCCGCGGTGATCGCGCCCCACATGATGGATCTCGTCTTCACGGAGCAGCACGAGGCCTCGCGCCAGCGCGTCCGCATCTTTCTCGCAGCCACCGCCCTCACCGTAATCGCCGCCCCAACGGGGCTGGCACTCGTCCGCCTGCTCGCCGGCGCGCTGCCGGAACGCTACGCCGATGCCGGCCCTATCCTGGTTCTGCTGCTGACGGCGGTGCCCGCCCAGTTGATCAGCTATCTGGCGAGCCCGCTGCTGCGTGCGAGCTCGTCGATGATCGGCCGCGTCGTTGCCGTGAACGTGCTGATGGCCGTCCTGAGCGTGCCGCTCAATCTCGTCCTCACGCCACGGCTCGGCGGCATCGGCGCGGCGCTTTCCCTGAGCCTGTCGACGTGGGCCGGAGCGCTGCTCATCACCGCCCTCTCCGATGACATGATCGGAGCAGCGCGTGATGCGACCCGGCGCAAGCTCGCGCAACTTGCCTTGGGCGGGACGATCTCGCTTGCCACGGGCCTCCTCGCCATCCGCCTCGGGGCCGGCGCGGCGCTCGCCTGCGGCGTGCTGCTTTCCTTCGCGCTGCTGCTCACCGCGCGCTGGCTCGGGCTCCTTTCCCCGCTCGCCAAGCTCAGGTTGCACCTGGGTTTTCTGCCGCATGCTCCGCGGCTGGTATTGACCCGCTTTCTCGACTGGTGCGATGTAGGCGCGGAGAATCGGCGCTGCCACGGGGCGGGTTGAAGCGATGGTACGATCCCTCCTGAAGGGCATGGGTTATCCTGCTGGCGCCGGCGTGTCCGTATGGCTCGTCAACGTGTTGTTCCAGCGCCTGGCGAGAATCGATGCGGACTGCCGCTACAGCAAGCACTTCTCCACGCGCGTGCTGCATCCGGCGGGGCTGGTCGTGGAGAACGACTGCGTCAAGGTGCGCACGAGCCTGGCGGTCAGCGGCGGATGCTATATCAACTGCGCCGATGGACTGTGGATCGGTCAGGGCACGATCTGGGCCCCGAACGTGGCCATCGTCTCACAGACGCACGACATCAACGACTTCGACAAGGCGCCGCCGACCAAGGGCATCCGTATCGGCCGTGACTGCTGGATCGGCTTCGGTGCGGTACTGCTGCCGGGCATCACGCTGGGCGACCGCACCATCGTCGGCGCCAATGCCGTCGTGCGCCGCTCGTTTCCGGAGGGAGGCGTCGTGATCGCCGGCATGCCGGCCGACATCGTTCGCCGCATCTGAGGCATTGACGGATGGATCTCGCGCTGCTGCCGCTCTTGAGATGCCCGGTCGGTGGAGGCCCCCTCGAGCTGCGCGTCATTACGCCGAGCGGTGAGGGCGTCGAGACGGGCGTGCTCTATTCGCGCAGGACGCGGCACTGGTACCCGATCATCAATCACGTGCCGGTCATGCTGACGTTCCGCACCGCGCTGGTGGAGGCCTTCGCGCGCGACCACGCCGGCGTGCTGGCCGAGATCGGCGATTGCCGCGCACCGGATCAGTCGCCGATGCCCGGCGAGCGCTCGGTGCAGGCCACCTTCACCGAGGAATGGTCCGCCCTCGGCGACGACGACCACACCTTCGTCTACACCGACGACCAGCTCGAGGCGCTGCACCGTGACGTCTGGCTGCGCATGACCGATGACGAGCGCGCAGCGATCACGTCCGTGCTCAATGTCGGCATCGGCTTCGGCAAGGAGACGCGCGTTCTCGCCGACCTGTTCGCAAACGCGATGACCGTCGGCGTCGATCTCAATCTGGCGCTCGTCTCGGCCGGCAAGCTGCTCGCCGGCATCCCGCGCACGCACGCCGTCGTGGCGTCGCTCTTCCGCCTGCCGTTCGAGGCCAGCGCGTTCGACCACGTCCACAGCCAGGGCGTGATCCACCACACGTATTCGACCAAGGCCGCCTTCGATGCCATCGCGCCGCTGGTGAAGCCGCGGGGCAGCCTGTTCATCTGGGTCTACGGGGCCGAGGACGCCCATGTCGTGCCGGGCCTGCGCGGCTGGATGGTCTGGCTCTACTGGGTGATCACGCACCGCATCTTCCGACCGGTGCTCAGCCGCAGCCCGGCGGCGGTCCGGCGCGTCGCCATGTATGCCATCGCCGGCGTTCTGCACCCCTTCCTCAAGCTCAGGAACCCCCGCGGTAAGGACTGGCGCTTCGTCAACACGCTGCACGGTCTCTACGACTCCATGACCCCGCGCTATGCGCATCAGCACGGCTTCAACGAGGTCGTCGAGTGGTTCGAGGATGCCGGCTTCGAGCCGCGCCTGCAATCGCCCGCCACCTATCGCAAGCTGATGGGCAGCCGGCTGCTCGGCGTCGGTGTCAATGGCCGGCGGAAGGCCTAGGCCATGTGCGGCATCGGTGGCCTTCTGGATCTCGCCCCCATCGATGGCCTCGCAGCCAAGCTGAACGCGCTATCCAGTCTGCAGAGCCACCGCGGCCCCGACGATCTCGGCTTCCTGACCTGGCGCGATGGTGAGGCCGCGCACGTCGGCCGCGACGCCGCACGCATGGCGCCCGGTCGCCTCGCACTGGTCCACCGGCGCCTCTCCATCCTCGACCTGTCCCCGCTCGGCGCACAGCCCATGTTGAGCGCCTCCGGCAGGCAGGCCATCGTCTTCAACGGCGAGATCTACAATTACCGAGAGCTCAAGGCCGAGCTGGAAGCCGTCGGCCATCGCTTCGTCTCGACCAGCGACACGGAGGTGCTGCTCGCGATCCTCGGGCGGGACGGCATCGCCGGTCTCAAGCGGCTGGTCGGCATGTACGCCTTCGCCTACGCGGACTTCGACAGCCGCACTCTGGTGCTGGCGCGCGACCCGTTCGGCATCAAGCCCCTGCACTATGTGTGTCGCGAAGGGCGGCTCGCGTTCGCCTCGACGATCACGCCGCTGCTCGCCATCGGCGCGGCACGCCAGCTCGCCGACCGGGCCGCGCTCTTCAGCTTCCTGCGCCATGGCGTCACGAACGCGGCGGGCGTCACGGTCTTCGCCGACGTGCGCGAAGTCGAGCCCGGCTCCGTGCTCGAGGTACCGCTCGATGCACCGGGCGCGCCGCGGACACGGCCTCACGCCCAACCCACGCTGACAGGACCGGCGCGGAAAATCTCGGCCGGCGAGGCGGCGGACGAGCTGCGCGCCATCCTCGTGCGCAACGTCGAGCTGCACCTGCGCGCCGACGTGCCATGCGCCGCCGCGCTCTCGGGCGGCGTCGACTCGAGCGGCATCGTCACACTCATGCGCCGCCAGCTCGGAGACGCGGCGCCGCTCGACGTTTTCACGTATGTCGCCGACGCGGCGCACCTGAGCGAGCGACGCTATGCCGGCATCGTCGCCGAGGCCGCCGGCGCCCGCGTGCACGAGGTGCATCTCGACCCCGACCGGCTCGCCGGCGAAATCGACGATCTCATCCGCCACCAGGAGCAACCCTTCACCACGACCAGTATGTGGGCGCAAGCGCACGTGTACCGGGCGGCGCACGATGCCGGCTTCAAGATCGTGCTCGACGGCCAGGGGGCCGACGAGGTGCTGGCAGGCTACGCCGCCTTTCGTCCGGCGCGGCTCGAAGGATTGCTGCGGCGTGGCCGCCTGCTCGAGGCTGGCGCACTCCTGCGGCAATTGCCGTCCGCTTCGGCCGTCGCACTCGTGCAGGCGGCTGGCGGCCTGCTGCCGGGATCGGCCCGCAGCCTCGCGCGCCGCCTGATCGGGCGGCCCGTCGTGCCGGACTGGCTCGACGCCCGCTGGTTCGGGCCGGCCGCCGGCGAGCTTGCGCCCGCCACGAGCGCTGCCACAGCGCCATCGCCGTTACAGGCGGCCCTCAGGACCGCCGTCGTCGGCAGCAGCCTGCCGATGCTCCTGCGCTACGCCGACCGCAACGCCATGGCCGTCTCCGTCGAGAACCGCGTGCCATTCCTGACGGGCGAGCTGGTGTCGTTCGCCTTCGGCCTGCCCGACGAGATCCTGATCGATCGCCAGGGCACGCTGAAGCGCGTCCTGCGCGATGCCCTGCGGGGGCTGGTGCCGGACGCCGTGCTCGACCGCCGCGACAAGATCGGCTTCGAGACGCCCGAGGCGCAATGGTTCGCCCGGCACGAGAGCGTGCGCCGCATTGCCAGCGAGGCCGCGGCGCTACCGCTGCCGCCCTGCTTCACGGCAGCCATCCGCGAGGAGATCGGCGCACTCGGGCGCGGCACGCGCCCCTATGCGCCATACCTCTGGCGCGCCATCAACGTCATCCGCTGGAGCGCGCTCTTCGACGTTGCCTTCGACGATTGCCCCGGCTCGGAGGCGGCGGCATGAGGATCCTTCTGCTGGCTCACGCGTTCGCGCCGTTCAACGCCAGCGGTGCGGTCCGCGCCGTCAAGCTGGCGGAACATCTGCTCGCCACCGGACACGATGTGCGCGTCATCACCGGCACGCCGCACCCCTATCCCGAGACGCTGGCGACCACGTTTCCGGCCGATCGCGTCACCGCCACTCCCTGGCTGCGGGTCGAGGCTCCACTCGACGCGCTGCGACGCCAGCTCGGCCATCGCGTGGGGCGCACCTCCGCCCCCGCCTCGCCCGGCGGTCGCTCGCGGCCATCGCTCGCCGCGCGCGGTGTCCTCGCCTATCGCAACGTGCTGTCCGTGCCCGACCCGCAGATCGGTTGGCTGCCGTATGCGGTCGCGGCGGGGCGACGCCTGATCGAGAACTGGCGGCCCGAGCTCATCTATTCGACGGCGCTTCCCTTCGCGAGCCACATGGTCGCCGCGCGGCTCGCAAAGCGCGCCGGCTGCCCCTGGGTCGGCGAGTTCCGCGACCTTTTCTCCGCCAACCCCTATAGCGACGTCTGGCCCTGGCGCGCCCGTCTCGACACCCGGATCGAGCGCCGCGTCATGGCGTCGGCGAGCGCCGTCGTTTCAGTGTCGCCGCAGATGACCAGCTATCTCGCAGACCTTCATGCCAAGCCGGCCGTGACGGTCATGAACGGCTTCGACCCCGCCGATTTCGCGCGCGCACCCGACATGACCGGGATGTTCGACGCCCGCAGGATCGCCATCGTCTACACGGGCATCATCTATCCGGGCCGCCGCGATCCAGCGGCGCTGATCGCTGCCCTGGCGATGCTCGGCGAGACGCGGCAGGCGTTCGACGTACGCTTCTACGGACCGCCGGCGGATGCCGTGATGCCCGCGGCCCGCGCTGCCGGTGTCGACGATGTCGTCTCCGTCCATCCGCCCGTGCCCTATCTGCAGTCGCTCGGTTTGCAGAAGGCCGCCGATGTCCTGCTGCTGCTGCTCTGGGACAGCCCGCTCGAAAAGGGGGTGCTGACGGGCAAGCTCTTCGAGTACATCGGCGCCGGCCGGAGCATCCTCTCGCTCGGCTGCCTCGACGGTGCGGCGGCGGAACTCGTCCGTGCGCACGACCTCGGCCTCGCAGCCACGGACCCGGCCATTATCGCCGACTGGCTGGGGGCGCGCGCGCGCGCTAAGACGACCGGCACCACCACGCCACCGGCCAGCCGACCCGATCCCGTCTCGCTCTTCTCGCGCCGCGCCCAATTCGAGCAGCTCGAGCGATTCCTGACGGCCCAGGGTTTGCTGAGCGCACCGCAGGCCCATGGGGCGCGCACGGCGTCATGAAGCATGCTATGGAGCCGGGGGGCCATGGACGAGCGCATGCGCCATGCCCGCAGCACGTCTCGCACGAGCAGCGAGGCAAGTGAGCGCCCGATGGATCGTCTCGACATCCTCTACGTGATCTCGTCGCTCGCCGTCGGCGGCTCTGAGCGTCAGCTCTCGGCACTCGCCAGCCGCCTGGCGGAGCGCGGCCATCGCATCACGATCTTCTGTCTCTATGGCGCCGGTCCCTATGCCGACGGACCGCGCAGCAAGGGCGTGACGATCATCGCGCCCCGCCGGGGCCCGCGCGGACCCGTCGCCGGTCCCCTCGCCAGACTCGCCAGCGGCGGCGCACTTCTGGTGACGGTGACGCGCCTGTTTCTGCTGATGCTCGTCAAGCGCCCGCGCATCGTGCACTTCTTCGGGCCGCCGGCCTATCTGACGGGTGGCCTCTCCGCCATCGCGGCGGGCCTGCGCCATCGCATTTTCAGCCGGCGCTCCCTCAACGACTACCAGCTCAAGCGTCCGCGGCTGGCGCGCCTCGAGCATCGCCTGCACGGGCGCATGAGCGCCGTCCTCGGCAATTCCCGCGCCGTCACCGCCCAACTGCTCGCGGAGGGGGTGGAGCCGGCGCGGCTCGGCCTCATCTCTAACGGCATCGACCTCGCGCCATTCGCGGTTGCCGTCGATCGCGCCACCGTCCGCGACAGCGTCGGCACGGGACGCCGCGACCTCGTCATCATGATCCTCGCCAACCTCATCCCCTACAAGGGCCACGCCGATCTCCTCACGGCGCTCGCCGGCATAAAGGATCGCCTGCCGCCCGGCTGGCGACTCTGGATTGTGGGCCGCGACGACGGCCTCGGAGCGGCGCTCAGGCAGCAGGCGACAACGCTCGGCGTGCTGGAGAACATGCGCTTCCTCGGGGCGCGCAGCGACGTACCGGCGCTCCTCGCCAGCGCCGACATCGCTGTCTCGGCTTCGCACGAGGAAGGCTTCTCGAATGCGGTGACCGAAGCGATGGCCGCCGCCCGCCCGGTCGTGGCGACGGCTGCCGGCGGCAACGCGGAGGCCGTCACGGACGGCGTCACGGGCTTCGTCGTCCCGGTGCGCGATGAGCAGGCCATGGGGCGGGCGCTGCTTACGCTGGCGCTCGATCCGGAACTGGCGCGGAACATGGGAGCGGCCGGACGCGAGCGGGTGGCCCGCGAGCTCGGCATGGAGGAATGCGTGCTGCGGCACGAGCGGCTTTACGAGGCGGTGCTGGCCGGGCGGCCGGTGGCCGAAGCTCTCTCGACCGCGCCTGCCACACCGGCGGCGTCGGAGCCTCGCGCGGGGGGCGCCGACTGATATGTGCGGTATCGCCGGCGTCATGCGTCTCAGACCTGGTCGCGCCCTGCCGCCGGCGGAGGTGCTCGACCGCATGACGGACACTCTGGCGCACCGCGGACCCGACGCGCGGGGCGTGTGGATGGATGGCGTGCGCGGTGTCGGCCTCGGCCATCGCCGTCTTTCCATTCGCGACCTTTCGCCGACGGGCGCGCAACCGATGACGTCGGGCTGCGGACGCTGCATCATCGTCTACAACGGCGAGGTCTATTCCCATGCCGAGATTGCCGCCGACCTCGCCCGCACCGGCCGCACGCTGAAGGGACACTCCGATACGGAGATCATCCTCGAGGCCTGCGCCGAGTGGGGCGTCGATGCGGTGCTGCCGCGCCTCATCGGCATGTTCGCATTCGCTCTCTACGACAAGGCTTCCGGCGAGTTGGTGCTGGCGCGCGACCGGCTCGGCATCAAGCCGCTGTATTGGAGCGACGAGGCCGGCCTGCTGAGGTTCGGTTCGGAGCTGAAGGCGCTGCGCGCGCTGCCGGACTGGACACCGCGCATCGACCGCCGCGCCCTCGCCAGCTACATGCGGCACAACTACATTCCCGCTCCGCACACCATCTACGAAGGGGTGAGGAAGCTCGAGCCGGGAACCGTGCTGAAGGCCGGCCGTGACGGCATCATCCGCATTTCGCGCTATTGGGACCTCACGGCCATCGCCGCAGAAGCGGTGCGCGCGCCGCGCGACATCGCCGACGAGGAGGCTGTCGACCGGCTGGACGCGCTGCTGAGCGATGCCGTCCGCCGGCGCCTGGTCTCGGACGTGCCGATCGGCGCGCTGCTGTCCGGCGGCGTCGATTCCTCGCTCGTCACCGCGCTGATGGCCGAAACCGCCGGGCGGCGCATCAACACCTACACCATCGGCTTCGCGGAGAAAGGCTTCGACGAGGCGCCGGCCGCCCGCGCCATTGCCGGCCATCTTGGCACAGAGCACACCGAGCTCTACGCCACCGCCGCCCACGCCCTCGACCTCGTGACGTCGCTGCCCCGCTGGTACGACGAGCCGTTTGCGGATGCCTCGCAACTGCCGACGTTGCTGGTCTGCGAGCTGACCCGCAAGCACGTGACCGTGGCGCTCTCGGGCGACGGCGGCGACGAGCTGTTCGCCGGCTACACGCGCTATCCCCAGGCGCTCGGCCTCTGGTCGCGAGCGAGCAGCGCGCCGGCGCCGGTTCGCGGCACTCTGGCCCGCGCCGTTCTCGCAACGCCGGACGCGCTGATCGACCGGGCCGGCGGCCTCCTGCCGAGACGGTTGCGCAAGACGGCCCTCGGCTCGCGGCTACGTTCGTTCGCGCGCGCCGTAGTCACGAACGATCCGGACGCACTCTACCGACGCATGATCAGCCATTGGGACGAGCCGGGCGCACTCGTCATCGGCGGCGAAGAGTACAAGGGTGTCCTGTGGGACACGAGCCTGTCCGAGCGGGTGCCCGACCAGCTCGAGCGCATGATGCTGGCCGACACGCTGACCTACCTGCCCGACGACATCCTGACCAAGGTGGACCGCGCCAGCATGGCGGTGGGGCTCGAGGCCCGTGTCCCACTGCTCGACCATCGCGTCGTCGAGCTCGCCTGGACGTTCCCGCGGCGCCTCAAGCTGCGCGGCACTGAGACCAAGTGGGCCTTGCGGCAGGTGCTCTACCGCCGCCTGCCGCGCACGCTCATCGACCGGCCGAAGATGGGGTTTGGCATCCCCCTCGCCACGTGGCTGCGCGGCCCGCTGCGCGACTGGGCCGAGGATCTGCTCGACGAAACGCGGCTGCGCGACCAGGGACTGTTTCACCCGGCCGCCATCCGTCAGCATTGGCGGGCGCACCTCGACGGCACGGACTGGGCGCACCCGCTGTGGAATGTGCTGATGGCGCAAGCCTGGCTCGCCGACAACGCGGCCGTTAAGAGATGAGCCGCCTGCCGTGCACAGGTCGTACTCAACATTGATCACCGGCTGCAAATGACTTGCCGGACCCGTTGCACTGAGGGCATCATAACTCGTCCAGACCAATGACAAGCTCGGGAGCCAATGCCCGGGAGAAGGAGGAACCGCGCATGACCATCCACGTCAAACCGATCAGCTCCGCGATCGGCGCTGTCATCGAGGGTGTCGACCTGGCTCAGCCGCTCGACAACGAGACCTTCAACACGCTCTACGACGCCTTCAATCGCCATTCGGTCCTGCTGCTGCGCAATCAGAGCATGTCGCCGGAACAGCACGTGGCCTTCAGCCGGCGCTTCGGCGAGCTCGAGCAGCACGTACTGAAAAGCGATCTGCTGCCGGGGTTGCCGGAGGTCTACGTGCTGTCCAACAAGGGCTTCGGCCGCGCCAAGGCCGGCTGGTTCTGGCACACCGACCTGAGCTACCAGAAGATCCCTTCGAAGGCCTCCTTCCTGCACGGCCTGGAGATCCCGTCCATGGGTGGCGACACGATGTTCGCCAGCACCGCGGCCGCCTATGACGCGCTCTCCGACAAGATGAAGGCCTTCCTCGACACGCTCACCGCCGAGCACGACTTCCGGCAGGGCTACGAGAAGTACTCCAAGCGATGGGCGGCGCCGATCCCCGAGGAGGCCTTCAAGGCCCGTCCGCCCGTCATTCATCCGGTCGTGCGGACGCATCCCGAGACGGGTCGCAAGTCGCTCTACGTCAACGAGGGCTACACGACGCGCATCATGGAGCTGAGCCACGAGGAGAGCGAGGCGCTGCTCAACTTCCTGTTCCGCCACTCGACGCGCGCCGAGTTCGTCTATCGCCACCACTGGAGCGCCAGGGATCTCGTGATGTGGGACAATCGCGCCACGATCCATCAGGCGCTCAGCGACTACAACGAGCCGCGCTACATGCACCGCACCACCATCTCCGGCGACATCGTCGAGTAGGCGCGTGCGGCGCGACTGGCCGGCGGTCGCACGGCGAAACGGTAAAGGGGCCCAGTGGGCCCCTTTCTCGTTGGATCGACCTCGAGCAAGAGTTCAAGCCGTCGATTCCCCGCGCCGCAACACTCGCCGCCAGCCGAGCAACACGACGGCCAGGGCTGCGCCGTAGACGTCCGTGGCGCCGCCAGGCACGACAAGCATCAGCGCCGCCAGAAGCAGCAGCACCCGCTCGATAGGATTGCGCAAGGGATAGCCGCTGACGGCCGCACCGAACAGCCAGGCGCCGACGCTCGCCGTCACCACGAGTTGCAGGAACGACAGCAGCTTGAACGGCGTGGCGATGACCAGGAGCTCCGGGTTGTAGACGAAGATGAAGGGGATCACGAACGCGAGCAACGCGAACTTCACCGCCGCGAACCCGGTTTTCATGATATCCGCCTTGGCCAGTGCCGCGGCACCGAAACTCGCCACCATCACCGGCGGCGTGATCAGCGAGAGAACCGCATAGTAGAGGATGAACATGTGCGCCGCCGCAACCGGCACGCCCATCTTCTCCAGCACCGGCCCGCCGATTGCCACCGTGATGACGTAGGCCGCGACCGTCGGCATGCCCATGCCGAGAACGACGCACGTGATCATGACCAGAACCAGCGCGATGAACAGGTAGCCCTGCGAGAAATTGATGAGCTCGCTCGACAGCCTGAGCCCCAGGCCGGTGATATTCATGACACCGACGACGATGCCGGCGGCCGCGCAGGCGACCGTGGCGATGATCGTCGTGTGAGCCGCCTCGTAAAGACCCTCCACCATCGTCTTGAAGCTCATGCGCGTGACGGCCTTGAGCGCGGAGGACAGGATCGTCACCGCGATGCCGGTCAGAGCCGCGAACATCGGGCTGTAGCCTGCGAGAAGCACGCCGACGAGGAAGAAGAGCGGAATGGCGAGATGGATCAGCTCGAGAATCTCGCCTTTCTTCGGCATCGCCTCCTCCGGCACGCCGGCAATCCCGTCCCGGCGTGCGGACAGGTCGATGGTCACGAACAGCGAGAAGTAGAAGAGGATCGCCGGAATGGCCGCGGCGAGGATGATCTTGGAATAGGAGATGCCCGTGATGTCGGCCATCACAAACGCCACGGCGCCCATGATCGGCGGCATGATCTGGCCGCCGGACGAAGCCGCCGCCTCGATGGCGCCCGCGTCGTGCGGCTTGACGCCCACACGCTTCATCATGGGGATCGTGAAACTGCCGGTCGCCATCACGTTGGCCAGCGCACTGCCGGACATGGTGCCGAACATGGAGCTCGTGACGACGGCCACCTTGGCCGGTCCTCCCGGCGAGCGACCGGTCATCTTCAGGCCGACCCGCTGGATGAGAAGGCCGCCCTTCGAACGCTCGACGAACGAGCCGAAGATGATGAACAGGAACACGTAGGACGCCATGACGCCCACCGGCGAGCCGAAGATGCCGAAGGTGGTCATGTACATGTTCTGGAAGAGGTCGTCGCTCGGGATCGGCCGGTGGCGCAGGAAGCCCCAGAGATGCTCGCCCCACAGCGCATAGGCGAGCATGAGGGCCACGAAGATCGTGATCGGCAGGCCGATCGTGCGCCGCGACAGCTCCACCACCAGCAGCGTGAGGATGATGCCGAAGTTGGTATCCATCCGCGTCGCCTCGGCATCGCCGAAGCGGTTCTCGAACGCGGTGGGATCCTGCATGACATGCAAGAGCGTCACACAGAGCAGCGCCAACAGCGCCACATCGATCAGCATGGTCCAATGAAAGCGCGTGTAGTCGCGAGGACCGCCGCGAATGTCGAAAGTGATGAAGCCGAGGCCGCCGATCAGCAGCAGGTGCAAGGGCCTCAGGAAGAACGTGTCATAGGCGCCGATCAGCGGCACGATCATGTGGTAGATGCTGGCGCCGATGCCGACGATCACGGCGAGAACGGCGAGCCAGATGAATGCCGGCCGGCGGCCTTCCAGCAGGCCTTCGATCGTGCGCCAGGTGCGGCTCGTGGTGCTCGCCTGCTCGATGCTCTCGGCGTCGAACGACAGCTCGCCGTCCGAGACCCGCCGCTGTTTCTGGCCGGTGTCGCTCACAATGATTGCCTCTTGAAATGCTTCGCGAGCCCACTGCCGCCAACGGCCTCGCCGGTGCGGGCGGCACACGACGGGGGCGGCAGGCCATGCGGCCCGCCGCCCTCGTGCCGATCTCTGCTACGACTTCAGAATGCCGACTTCGCGCCAGTAGCGCGCGGCACCCGGATGGAAGGGGATACGGACACCCTTCGTCACCATGGTCTTGTCCAGCTCCTTGTAGGCCTTGTGAGCCTGTATGAGGCGCTGGCGGCCTTCCCAGGCTGCCTTGGTGAGCTTGTAGACCCACTCCTCCGGCACGTCGGCATGCGTGCACAGCGTGGTCACGGAGCCGACCGTCTGCACGTCGGCCTTCTGCCCCTTGAAGGTGCCGGCGGGAATCGTGACGGCCTCGTAGTTGTATTTCTCCGTCAGCACCTTGGCGACCTTGCCGTCGATCGGCAGCAGGTTGCCTTGATGCGTCGACAGGATCTCGTCGATCACGGGGTGCGGGATGGAGCCGATGACGACCACAGCCTGGGCGATGCCGTCCTTGAACAACGACGGCATCTCGGCGTAGCCGCTGTTGATCTCCTTGACCTTGGATTTGATGCCAAGCTCATTGAGCACGTACTGGTATGTGACGCGGCCGGTCATACCGCCACGGCCGGGCGCGGCCGCCTTGCCTGCGAGGTCGGCGAACGTCTTGATGTCCGGCTTGCCCAGCGCCGTAACATAGGCTCCATTCGTCGACATCACCGCGCGGATCTTCGAAGCGGGCTTGGCCTTGAAATCCAGCACGCCCTTGTAGCCGGCCGTCACGTCGAACCCGAAGGCGAAGCCGAACTCGATCTTGCCCACCCCGAGGTTGCGCACATTGGCCTTGCCGGCGCCGACCGTGGCGGTGGTGGAGACTTTCGGCCAAAGGCCCTTCGAAAGCTCCGCGAGGGCCGCCGCCCCGAGATGCCAGGCGCCGCCCTGGCCGCCGCCGTGGAAGGTCAGGAACTCCGGGGTCTTCGCAGCGGCCGCCATCGCCTGGCGCCAGCCCCCCGGCAGCATCAGGAAACCACCGGCGGCACCCGCGCCGGCCAGCAATGAACGTCTCGTGAAATCTGTCATGCCTGAGCATCTCCCTGCTAACGTTTCCCAGAGGCCCGGCTTCTGCGGCCAGGCTCTTGAATTCACTATGCACAGGCCGCGCAGACGAGACAACCGCCTAAACCCAGCGTTTTGCCCAGCGCGCAACCGCGTACGCGTCCCGGCGCGCCCGCTGGCAAGTTTGCCGGCCCCAGGTGCGCCGGGAAGGCACGTTTGTTGCGTTCACTTCGCATCGACGGGCGCAGACAAAAGCCTCGATAGCTGCTGCGTCGTGCGTGACCATTGAAAATGTTCGTGAATTTCGGTTAGGTACGGGTATCGCAAGCGCAGCCACCGCCCATCGGTCGAATGGCAGGCTGACGGTCGCGACCCAACCAGGGACGGGAGCAGATGCCGAGTTGTGCCGCGCGGGATCGTGGAGCCATCGAGCGGGCGTGCGCGGCACTGGAGGCGCGGCTCGATGAGATCGAGGCTTGGCGCGCCCTGCGTCAGCTCGAGGAGCGGGAAGAGCGTGGCGAGCGCGTGAGCGCGGTCGCAGGCGAGCGGATCCGCCACGCACTGCTGGCCGAGCTCGCACGCCACCCGATTTTCCAGGCGCGGCAAAGCCTCGTCGCGATGCTGGCGCGCCTCGAGACCGGAGCCACCGATGAACCTGCCCCGCAGCCCGTCTCCCGTCGCAGCGAGCAGCCCGTGGAGGTCGCCGCGCTGGCGGCCATGCGCGCCGCCGCCCTGCCAACGCACACCGACCCGCCGATCCTGCGCGCCGTCGCCTTGGCCGGCCTCTCGGTGACGACACCGGAGCGCAAGACGACGTCTGCTCCGCCGCCCTCGTTGCCGTTGCCATCCTCGCCGCCGACGCCCGCCCCTCCGGCGCTGACGGGCAGCCTTGCGCACCCCCTGCGGATTGCAGCCCCGCGGCCGCGCGTGCCTGTCCAGGCAGACGATCTCACACGCATCTGGGGCATCGACGCCGAACTCGCCGGCGCACTCTCTGGTCTCGGCATCAGGAGCTGGCAGCAGATCGCCGACTGGCGCGCCGAGGACGTGAGGAGCATTTCGGCAGCCCTCGAGCTTGGCAATCGTATCAGCCGTGACAACTGGATCGAGCAGGCGGCTCTCCTGCAGCAGCGCGCAGCGCAGGCCGCCCCCCAGAGCGCAGGGCCCAGAGGCGCATCCCTGCCGGCACTTCCGGTCACGCCGGCCGCACGGACGCTGGCGCAACCGCTTCCCGCCGTTGCGGCGGCGCCACTCTGGCTGTCCGCGCCCGCGCCGCACGGCGATGCTGCGACGATCGTCGAGCCGCCGGCGCCGCCCGAGCCGGATCTCGACGATCCCGAAACCACCGACACGCCCGATCGACTGGAGCTGGTGTGCGGCATCGATCCAGCCATGGCTGACGCCCTGCGCGCGGAGGGCCTGACTGACTTTGCAGATCTTGCGGCGCTGACACCATCAGCCATTGTCGCCCTGGCGCACTCGACCGGCGACGCAACGCTACCGCGACGGCTGGCGCGCGAAGGCTGGATCGAGCAGGCCGCCATGCTGGCGGGTGGCGCGACGACACGATTTGCAGCCTGCGCCGAGCGGGGCGGCCCGCCACCGATCGCCAGGATTGCGCCCGAACCCGAGCCCGCTCGCGTGGCGCGCGTGACGCCGGAACTCGAGCTGCCAGCCGAAACCACCGACGAAGTCGTCGATGAGACCTGGACCACTGACGAGGGCGTCGAAGAGACGGTCGGCGAGATCGTCGAGGAATCCGTCGTTGAGCCCGACGACAGCGCCACGGTAGCGCAGCCCGACGACCGCGCCGCGATCACCGCCGACGCGCCCGTGCCGGAACCCATCGCAGAGCTGGAGCCCGAGGCGGTCGAAGCGGTCGCGGAGCCTGCCGACACGTTCGCCGCACGTGTGGAGCCGCCCCCCGGCCTGCCAGTCGCTCCGGTCGTCGTCGCAAGTCCGATCGAGTCGCTTACCGGACGCGAGGCCGGCAACGACAACGAGCGCCCCATACCCGCGCCGGCATCGCCGCCACCGGCCGAGGCAGGCGTGGCGACGCCTCCCGAGCCTTCCGTGACACCGCCCCCCAGTCCAGCCGTAGACGATGTCTCGCCAGTGGAGCCTGTCGCCGTCGCTGCCCCGCCCCCGCCGCCGGCACCTTCAGTCACGCCCGCAGTCCCTGCCGCTAGTCCTGTCGCTGCCGCCCTTCCCATTCATACCCCTGCCCCCCCACAGCCGAGCGTCGAGGCCACGCTCGCCTCGGTCGATCGCCTGGTGCGCGAGGCCGATCAGCTCGCGTCGCGTGGAGCCGACCCGGTCGCGCCGCGTCGCGAGAACCGCCAGGCCGGACGCGCCGCGCCTGAGCCCGACGACGTGATCGACGACGCCCATGCCGAGGAAGCCTCCGTCGTCATCGTGCCGCGACGGCGTCCCCAATCGGACCCGGCCGCCGATGCTCGAGCCCGTTCCGTGGCGCGCGAGGTCGTGCTTCTCGAACATGCCAAGCGGGCCGCCGAGCAGCGCGACTTCAAGGGCGAGGACTATTCCGCCTATCGCAACAGCATCGAGGAGGCGGATGTTCAGATCGTACCGCGCGGACAGGAGGGCGCTGCCGTCAAGCCCCTTGCCGAGCGGGACAGCACGGATCGGCGCGAGGGTGCGATTCGGCGCTTCATGCGTGCCCTGACCGGTGACTGAGCGCCGCGCGGGTTGGCGCGCCCCTCGACCGAGCGGCGGTCTGACGAGGATGGAAACAGCCGCCTGACCGCGCTCGGCCGGCGATTTGCCGCGCCGCCAAACGCGGGCGAACATGCGAAATGACCGGGCGACAGAAGTCACACGAAGGACAAGGATGCCATGAGCCAAGTCCATCCGCAGGTGAGCCTCCACGAGGACCTCGCAAGGATTCCCGCCGCCAGGCTCTGCGAGCTGGTCGACGGGGCGGTCGCGGCCGCCGATCGCCTGCTGCATCTGGCCAAAGCCGGGGTCCGCGACCAGATCTCCGGCGCCGGGGGCATCGAAGCCGCGCAGGCCTCGGCCCACGGCCTCGCGTGGCTCGCCACCTACGTTGAGGCCCTGCGGCAGCTCTCGGGCTGGGCCCGCCGGCTCGACGGCGAAGGCCGCTTCGGAGAGATAGAGCGGCTGTTGCTGGTGGCAGGGTCGGGCGAGTATCTGGCCCAGATCGTCGGCGGCATACCCATGAGCCAGGGTGAGACCGTGCGACTGGCGGCGCTCGGCGTGGCAACGGCAGAAGTGCGCCGGCTTGAGGACGGCTCGGCCGGCACGCTCATCGCGCTCGGCACCCAGGAGCGCGTCAAGGCCCGCCTCGCCGCCCTGATCGCCGAGGCGCCGGAAGCGACGACGTGGGGCGATACCGGCCTCGACGAGACGCTCGCGGCCATGCGCGAGGAAATGCGCCGCTTCGCGGTGACGGAGGTCCTCCCGCACGCCCACGACTGGCACCTCGAGAACGCCTATATCCCGCTCGATGTGATCGCCAAGATGTGCGAGCTCGGCGTGTTCGGCCTGACGATCCCGGAAGCGCACGGCGGACTGGGGCTCGGCAAGGAGGCCATGTGCATGGTCTCCGAGGAGCTGTCCCGCGGCTATATCGGCGTCGGCTCCCTCGGAACGCGCTCCGAAATCGCCGCCGAGCTCATCCTGAGCGGCGGCACCGAGGCGCAGAAGCGCGACCTCCTGCCAAAGCTCGCTTCGGGCGAGATCCTGCCGACGGCGGTCTTCACCGAACCCAACACCGGATCCGATCTCGCCTCGCTCAAGACGCGCGCCGAGCGCCACGGCGACGTCTATCGCGTGACCGGCCAGAAGACCTGGATCACGCATCCGGTCCGCGCCGACCTGATGACGCTGCTGGCGCGCACCAACCCCGCCGAGCCCGGCTATCGCGGGCTTTCCATGTTCCTCGCTCCGAAACCGCGCGGCACGGACGCCGATCCCTTCCCCGCGCCCGGTATGAGCGGCGGCGAGATCGAGGTGCTCGGTTATCGCGGCATGAAGGAATACGAGATCTCGTTCGACGGCTTCGAGGTGCCGGCCGGCGCGCTGCTCGGCGGCGCCGAGGGGCAAGGCTTCAAGCAGCTCATGTCGACGTTCGAGTCCGCGCGCATCCAGACGGCGGCCCGCGCCATCGGAGTCGCACAATCGGCGTTCGATCTCGGCCTTCGCTACGCGCTCGACCGGCAGCAGTTCGGCAAGCCGATCTACGCCTTCCCGCGCGTCTCCAACAAGCTCGTGATGATGGCCGTCGAGATCATGATCGCGCGTCAGCTCACCTATTTTGCCGCCCGCGAGAAGGACCAGGGCCGGCGCTGCGATCTCGAGGCGGGCATGGCCAAGCTGCTTGCCGCCCGCATCGCCTGGGCCTCGGCCGACAATGCCGTGCAGATCCATGGCGGCAACGGCTTCGCGCTCGAATACCCCGTTTCCCGCGTGCTGTGCGATGCGCGCATTCTCAACATTTTCGAGGGCGCGGCGGAAATCCAGGCGCAGGTGATTGCACGTCGCCTGCTCGACGGCGCCAACTGATGCGCACCGCCCGACGCGAGGACCGCCATTGAACGAGCGCAGGCGTCATCCGAGCCGCAGCGGCCAACCCGGTCGTCCCGCGGGCCAGCAGTCCCGTCCGGGCAAACGCCAGACGCCCCCGCTGCCGGGCTTGGCCGCCCGCAAGCTCGCCGCCGCCGCCGTCAGCGACGTCCTCGACCGCCATCACAGCTTCGACGCCGCCTTCCAGGCGCGCGCCGAAGCCCTCGGCCAGGAGGCGCTGGCAGAGCGCGACCGCGGCTTCGCCCGGCTCATCGCCGCCACTGTGCTTCGCCGCCACGGTGTGCTCGCGGAACTGCTCGCGACCTACATCACCAAGCCGCTGCCGCGCTCCCGCGGCATGCTGGACGCCATCCTGCTGACTGCCGCGGCGCAGCTCCTGTTGCTCGACACACAACCCCATGCCGCCATCTCGCTGGCGGTGACGCTGGCGAAGTCGGACCCGCAGGCGCGCCGCTTCGAAGGTCTCACCAACGCCGTACTGCGCCGCCTCGCAACGGAAGGACCAGCGCGCCTCGCCGCTTGCGAGCTGGACTGGGCCTCGCTGCCGGGCTGGCTCCGGGCGCGCTGGCGCGAAACCTACGGGGACGAGCTCGCCCGCGCCATCGCTGCAGCAAGCCTCCGGGAAGCGCCACTCGATCTCTCCGTGAAGGCGGATGCCGCACAATGGGCGGAGCGCCTCGGCGGCATCGTCTTGTCGACCGGAACGGTGCGGCTGGCGGCCAGAGGCCGGATCGACCAGATCGACGGCTACACCGAAGGGGCCTGGTGGGTTCAGGATGCCGCAGCCGCCCTGCCTGCCCGGTTGCTCGGCGCTGTCGAGGGTCGCTCCGTGCTCGACCTCTGCGCGGCCCCTGGCGGCAAGACCGCTCAGCTCGCCGCCGCCGGCGCCATCGTGACGGCGGTGGACAGCGACAGCGGCCGGCTCGCCCGCGTCGCCGCCAATCTGACGCGGCTCGGCCTCGAGGCTGCGACCGTCACGGCCGACGCCCGCACGTTCACGCCGGGCGCATCGGAGGCGCTTTACGATGCCGTCCTCGTCGATGCCCCGTGCACGGCGACGGGCACCATTCGCCGCCATCCGGACATTCCCCATCTGAAACGTGCGAGCGACATCGCCAAGCTCGCCACACTACAGGCGGAAATCCTCGCCAACGCTGCCCGGTTGGTGCGGCAGGGAGGTCGCCTCGTCTACTGCACCTGCTCCCTCGAGCCCGAGGAGTGCGAGGCGCAGATCGCGGGCTTCCTCGCCCAGCACAGCAATTTTCGCCCCGTCCCCGTAGACGGCGCGCGGTTCGGCATCCCCGCCGAATGCCTGACACCGGTTGGCCATCTGCGGACCTTGCCGTGTCACTTCGCCCTCGATCCGCCGGAGCTTTCCGGTATCGACGGCTTTTTTGCGGCAATCGTCGAGCGTGTGGGTTGAGCGCCCCGGATGAGCCGGCGCGCCGACTTTGCCACGACCGCGAACCGAGCGTGCGCGTGCGATTTTGAGTGTGGTTCACGACCTCGCCGGCACGCGAATGCGATTCCATCGCGGCCGATCACACTCTAGGGTGCGATCGGTCGGATCGGCGGCGCGGATCGCCGCTGTCGGGAACGTGAATCGCACACCGGAGGGCAGCGACAGTGTCGCAACGCGGCATGCGCGACCGGACACGTTTGGCGCGCTTCGCGGCAGGTCAGGCCGGACGCGCCATGGTCTCGCGTCTGCTGCGCTCCCGGCTGCTGCGCTGGCGTTTCGGACCTCTGGCCGACCGCCTGATCCTGGTGCCGCAGGACTTGCGCACGGGCGACCCGAGCTTCGCCAGCGAGCTGGCCTACGGGCAGATGGGTCTCGCTGGCGTGTCGGCGAGCCTTGCCGAGCGCTCGCCGTTCGAGGTGCCGCCGCCGAGTGAGGCGTGGGAGCGGACACTGCACGGCTTCGGCTGGCTGCGACACATGAAGGCGGCGCGCTCGGATCGCCATCGCGACGCCGCGCGCAAGCTGGTTGCCAGATGGGTCGAGCTCGAGCAGCAGTCGCGCCTGTCGGGCCTGGCCTTCGAGAGCGAGGTCGTCGCGCGCCGCATCATCTCCTGGCTCTCGCACGCACCGCTGCTGCTCGAAGGCGTCGATCAGGCCCATTACGCCGCCGTGCTCGAGAGCCTCGGCCGTCAGGTTCAGCGCCTCGCGACGTCGCGCACCTCGTCGCGCCAGGGCTATCCGCGCCTGCTCGCCGCGACCGCCCTCCTTCTCGCCGCGCTGACGATTTCCGAGCAGGAGCGCCATCTCGAGGAGCATACGCGCAACTTCCTGGCCGAGCTCGAGGACCAGCTTCTCGACGACGGCGGCCACGTCTCGCGCAATCCGGCCGTGCTCGTCGACATTCTGCTCGATCTGCTGCCGTTGCGGCAGTGCTTCCTGGCCAGGGGGCTGGCGCCGCCCGAGACGCTGCTGGCGGCCATCCCCCGCATGATTCTGATGTTGCGCTATCTGCGGCTCGGCGACGGCTCGCTCGCCCGCTTCAATGGCGTCGGCGCCGCGCGCTCGGATCACCTGGCCACGGTGCTGGCCTACGACGATCCCCAGGCGCGTCCTCTGCTGGCGGCGCAGCCCTCACGCTACGTGCGTCTGCAGCGGCGGCGCACCGTCGTCGTCATGGACGTCGGCGGCCCGCCGCCCCTGGAGCTGGCGGGCGAGGCTCACAGCGGCTGCCTGTCATTCGAGATGAGCTCCGGCCGCCACGTCCTCATCGTCAACTGCGGCTCGCCGGGAACCTCTGGGGACAAGGCGCGGGCGGCAGCGCGGGCCACGGCCGCGCATTCCACGCTCTGCCTGGACGAGAAGTCGTCATCGAGCCTCGTCGAGAGCCGTCTGTTCGAGCGCAGCATCGGCGCGCTGCCGATCGAGGGACCGCCGACGGTCTCGGCCCGCCTCAAGGACGAGGACGGCTCCATGAGCATCGACGCCGCTCACGACGGCTACCTCGCGCGTTACGGGCTCATCCACAGCCGCGAGATCCTGCTCGACGCCCTGGGCGAGCGCGTCGACGGCTACGATCGGCTCGATCCCGACAAGGGTGTGCTCAGGCTGGCGCACGACGTGCCGTTCGCGATCCATTTCCATCTGCACCCCGACATCCTGCTGCATGTCGACGCCTCGCCCTCGACCGTCACCCTCGAGACGCGTAGCGGCGAGCTTTGGCAGTTCTCCGCGCCCGGCGTGCCGCTCTCGATCGAGGAAAGCACCTATCACGGCGACCTGTCGGGGCCTCGCAAGTCCGTCCAGATCGTGCTTCGCGGGGCCTGCCCGGGATCGACGCAACTGCGCTGGACACTCATCCGCGATGCCAGCGCCAAGCCCCGTGCGGGCGCGGACGGCAGCACCGCCGGGGACGCCTGAGCAGCCTTCCGCGCCGGTTTGACGCTGGTTACACGGGCGTCGATTTCCTGCTAATCCAGGCGCCGACGGGCACGAATGGCCCGGACACGGCCAGCTCCACGCAATGGATACCAGAAGACATGAGCGCTGATCCAATCATCCGACGGGCCCTGATCTCCGTTTCCGACAAGTCCGGCGTAGTCGAGCTCGCCACGGAGCTGGTCTCGCGCGGCGTCGAGATCGTCTCGACCGGGGGCACCGCGACCCTGTTGCGCGAGGCCGGCCTCGAGGTGCGCGACGTCGCCGACCTCACGGGCTTCCCGGAGATGATGGACGGCCGCCTGAAGACGCTGCACCCGAAGGTTCATGGCGGGCTGCTGGCCATTCGCGGCAACGCCGAGCACGACACCGCCGCCCGCGAGCACGGCATCGGGCGCATCGATCTCCTGGTGGTCAACCTCTATCCCTTCGAAGCGACCGTGGCGAAGGGCGCCGGCTTCGACGAGTGCGTCGAGAACATCGACATCGGCGGCCCGGCCATGATCCGGGCGGCTGCCAAGAATCATGCGGGCGTCGCCGTCGTGGTCGATCCGGCCGACTATGCGAAGCTGCTCGGCGACATGGCGCAGCATGGTGGTGCGACGTGCGGGAAATTCCGCCGCAAGCTCGCGCAGAAGGCTTACGCACGCACGGCCGCCTACGATGGCGCCATCTCCAACTGGCTCGGCGCAGCGGTCGATCACCCCGAGGGCAAGGGCGAAGGCTTCCCGCGCACCTTCTCGGTGCAGTTCATGCGCGCGCAGACACTGCGCTACGGCGAGAACCCGCACCAGCAGGCGGCCTTCTACGTCTCCGGCGATGCGGAGCCCGGCTCCATTTCGGCCGCCCGCCAGCTTCAGGGCAAGGAGCTCTCCTACAACAACATCGCCGACTCCGATGCCGCGCTCGAATGCGTCAAGGACTTCACCGACAAGCCGACCTGCGTCATCGTCAAGCACGCGAACCCGTGCGGCGTGGCCGAGGCTGAGACGCTCGCCGCCGCCTACGATCGCGCCTTCAAGACGGACCCGGAATCGGCTTTCGGCGGCATCATCGCCTTCAATCGTCCGCTCGACGCGGAGACGGCGGCCCTCATCGTCGAGCGACAGTTCGTCGAGGTCATCATCGCGCCGAGCGTCGGTGCCGGCGTCGAGCCGATTGTCGCCGCAAAGAAGAATGTCCGCCTGCTCGTGTGCGGCGCATGGCCTGCCCAGGCGCGGCCCCGTCTGGACTACAAGAAGGTGACGGGTGGGTTGCTGCTGCAGGATGCCGACCTCGAGCTCATGGCAGACCTCAAGATCGTGACCAGGCGTCAGCCGAGCCCGCAGGAGATGGCGGATCTCCAGTTCGCCTGGAAAGTCGCCAAGTTCGTCAAGTCGAACGCCATCGTCTACGCCAAGGACGGCGCGACCATCGGCGTCGGAGCCGGACAGATGAGCCGCGTCAACTCCTCTCGTATCGCCGTGATCAAGGCGGAGCTGGCAGGGCTGGAGGTCAAGGGCTCGGTGGTGGCGTCGGACGCGTTCTTTCCGTTCGCTGATGGGCTGTTGTCCGCCGCCTCGGCTGGCGCCACCGCAGTGATCCAGCCCGGCGGCTCCATGCGTGACGAAGAGGTCATCAAGGCCGCCGACGCACAGAACCTGGCCATGATATTCACCAGCATGCGCCACTTCCGGCACTGAGGCTGAGAACGGCGCGCGGCGAGCGGCGGCCGCCCCGGAACCGGAGATAACCGCAGATCGCCTACAATTCGCGCGGGTCGCGCAAGAGAACGACAACCTTCTTTTGCCAGAGTCTTGCGCACAATGCGTCGAGGGTATCCGTCCGACTGACGGGCTCTGGAGTTCGTGTATGCGTAGTGCCGTCATTCCATTCAGAGGCAGATCGGCTGCCAAAGTCGCGCCGACACTCGATTTCGCGCTGGTCAGGCAGCTCGTTGCGAGGCCAGCCTTATCCCTACGCGCGAATGCGGGGAACGCGGGCGCCGCCGGGGACCTTGCCCGCGAGCTCGCCGAGCACTGCGAGGCGGCCCACCGCGCCCTGGTCCTGGCCGCCTGTCATGGTGGGGGACCGATGGTGCAGCACTATCTCGTGCGCACCCTGGGCCAGGGGCCAGCGCAAGAGACACGCATCGCCGCCTTCAGCGCCCGGGACGCCTGCGACCGGCTCGGCATCTGCCCGGACCGGCACGTCTGGGTGAAGCCTGATGGACCAGCAGGCGATCCTGACGACTGCCCCGATCTCTCGCGCGTGCTCGAGGACCTGGAGGCCGAAATCGAAATCCATGCCGGCACGCCCGGCTCGACCTTCCTCGCCCGGCATCGCGCCTTGTGGATCGACCCGGACGGCATCGCCTGCCCCTGAGCAGTTGCCGTCGCGCGCCCTCCGTCACGCTTCCATCACCGCCAGCGACCACTTATGCTTTCGGCGGCCGCGCTCATGCGCTGCCGTTTCGATTGCCCGCATTTGCGTTTGAAAGCTGGGAGACCGCGATGATACCGACCGCAAGTGAGCGCGACGCGATCTTCAAGGCCTTCGGTCGCGCCTTCTTTCGACGCGACGTCGATGCGCTCTATGAGGTCGTTACACCGGATTTTGTCTGGCGCAGCCACGACGGTGGCGCCAGCGTCGTTGCGCTCGACACGCCAGACGCCATTCGTCGGCACTTCGCGGAGCGGCAGGAGAGGATTGCCAGTGCGCGCTTTGAGAACGTGGTCTTTCACCACGCCGACGATGCCACCTTCATGACCTTCACACTGTCGGAGACCGAGCGCGCGACGGGTGCGGCATCGCACTGGGTCGGCGTCGAGCGCTATACGTTCCGTGACGGCCGCATCGCCATGAAGGACGTCTACCGCAAGCCGGCCGGCTGAGCCGCGCTGCCGCCGCTCACCATAGCGGTCCGTCGTTCACCGTCGAAACGTGCGCGGATACCACCTTCCAGCCGACATCCGGGAACCTGACCCACGTCTGGCTCTGCCGGCCCACGACATCGCGTCCGCGCACTTTGAACTCCAGATTGACGGTCGCCAGATGGTCGCCGAGCGTCAGGATCTCGAGCCGCAGGCGCTTCTCCTTCGTGCCCGGCCCTGGCGGCCGCGCCACGCGGTGCGCATGGATCTCGTCGAAGCCGTAGCCGTTCTCGTGCAGCGCATAGCGGATGGTGTGCGGGCTCTGCCAGAACGTCGCATCGAGCACGGCGACGTCCTTGTCGATCAGCGCCTGCTCGTAGCTCTCGAACAGCGCGCGGATCTCGGCCACGACCTCGGGACGGTTCGGAGTGAGATCTGCTGCCATGGCCATCACACGTCCAGGTTGGCGACGGAGAGCGCATTTTCCTGAATGAATTCGCGGCGCGGTTCGACGACATCGCCCATGAGCTTGGAGAAGATCTCGTCGGCCTCGCCGAGGTCGCCGAGACGCACTTGCAGGAGGGTGCGGCTCTCGCGGTCGAGCGTCGTCTCCCAGAGCTGCTCGGGGTTCATCTCGCCGAGGCCCTTGTAGCGTTGCAGCGAAATCCCCTTGCGTCCCGTCCCGTACACGGCATCGAGCAGGGAGCGCGGCCCGAAAATCGGCGTCTCGATATCGCTGCCCTTGCGGCGGAGCATGGCGGGCTGCGCGTAGACCTCGGCAAGCGCCGCGTGCCGCTCGTTGAGCCGGCGCGCCTCGAGCGCGTTGAGCAGCACGCGATCGAGCGTGTGAACCTCGCTGACGCCCCGCACCTCGCGACGGAAGATGAAGCCGCCTTCGGGGTCGTACTCGCCGGTCCAGCCGCGCTCGGTCTCGTCGGCCATGAGATTCAGGCGGGCGGCGATGCGCTCAGCCGTCTCGGCGGCCAGCCTCGGATCGGCCTGTGCCGCCGCGTCGAAGGCGCCGCCTATGGCCCCCTGCTCGACGACCACGCGCGAATAGCGAGAATGCAGGTCGTCGATGACCTTGACGATGGCGCGCGCCTGCTCGACGACGTCCTTGATGTCGTTGCCGCCCCGCTGCTCGCCGCTGCCGAGTGTGACGGAGACGCCCTCGAGCCCCTGTTCGATCAGATAGTCCTCGAGCGCGCGCTCGTCCTTGAGGTAGGTCTCCGACTTGCCCTTGGCCACCTTGTAGAGCGGCGGTTGCGCGATGTAGAGGTGGCCCTTTTCGACCAGCTCCGGCATCTGCCGGTAAAAGAACGTCAGCAGCAGCGTGCGAATGTGGGCGCCGTCGACATCGGCATCCGTCATGATGATGATCTTGTGGTAGCGCAGCTTTTCGAGATTGAAGCTCCCCTCCTCACCACGACCGATGCCGGTTCCGAGCGCAGTGATGAGCGTGCCGATCTCCTGGCTGGACAGCATCTTGTCCATGCGCGCGCGCTCGACGTTCAGGATCTTGCCGCGGATCGGCAGCACCGCCTGAAACTCGCGATCCCGGGCCTGCTTGGCGGAGCCACCGGCCGAGTCGCCCTCGACGATGAACATCTCGGTCAACGAGGGATCGCGGCTCTTGCACTCTGCTAGCTTGCCTGGCAGCGAGGTGATGTTGAGTGCGCCCTTGCGGGTGATCTCGCGCGCCTTGCGCGCCGCCTCGCGCGCCTGGGCGGCCTGCACCACCTTGAGCACGATCTGGCGGGCTTCCTTCGGATGCTCCTCGAACCACGCCGCGAGCTGATCCGAGACGACGCTCTCGACGACGGGCTTCACCTCCGACGAAACGAGCTTGTCCTTGGTCTGGGCGGAGAACTTGGGGTCGGGCACCTTCACAGACAGCACCGTCGTAAGCCCTTCACGCGAATCCTCGCCCGTGAGGTCCACCTTCTCACGCTTGGCGATGCCCGACTCTTCGGCGTACTTGTTGATGACGCGCGTCAGAGCCGCGCGAAAGCCGGCCAGATGCGTTCCGCCGTCACGCTGCGGAATGTTGTTGGTGAAGCACAGCACGTTCTCGTGGTAGCCGTCGTTCCACCACAAGGCGACCTCGACGCCGATGCCATCCCGTTCCGACGCGACCATGATGGGCTCGACCATGCCCTCGATCGGCTTGCGCGAGCGATCGAGATAGCGCACGAACGCCGCCGCGCCGCCCTCGTAGATGAACGTCTCCTGGCGCACGTCGGCATGACGGGCATCGGTCAGCACGATCTTGGCGCCCGAGTTCAGGAAGGCCAATTCGCGCAGCCGGTGCTCCAGCGTCGAGAAATCGAACTCCGTCTGGGAAAAGGTGGCGGCGCTCGGGCAGAACGTGACCTCGGTGCCGGACTTGCCGACCGCTTCAGCCACCACGGCGAGCGGAGCCACGGCCACGCCGTCGCGAAACTCGATCGCATGCTCCTTGTTGTGACGCCATACGCGCGCCCGCAACCACGTCGACAGGGCGTTCACGACGGAGACGCCGACACCGTGCAGACCGCCCGAGACCTTGTAGGAGTTCTGGTCGAACTTGCCGCCTGCGTGCAACTCGGTGAAGACGATCTCGGCAGCCGAGCGCTTCGGATCGTGGTCGTCGTCTTGCTTGATGCCAACGGGAATGCCGCGGCCGTTGTCGCGCACCGTGCACGAGCCGTCGGGATTGAGCGTAACCTGGCATTCAGTGGCGTAGCCGGCGAGTATCTCGTCGATGGCGTTGTCGACGACCTCGTAGACCATATGGTGGAGGCCGGAGCCGTCGTCGGTATCGCCGATGTACATGCCGGGGCGCTTGCGCACGGCATCGAGCCCCTTGAGCATCTTGATCGACTCTTCACCGTAGCTCTCGGCGCCGTTGCCGTTGCCGTTTGTCGGCGGCTTGCCGCTCATATGCGAATGTTCCTGGAAGACGTTGATATCTGGCCGGATTTATAACACGAATTGGCGTGAGAAGGCGCGATATCGCGCCGATTGCCAACAATCTAAGCAGGCGCTTAATCGGGCTGGGCGCGCAACGTGGAGTCGCCTGTGGTGAAGAACTGCGCGTGGCCCTCGAGCGCAGCGAACTGACTGCGGTCGGTTCCCGTCATCCATGCCTGCGTGCCGAGCACCTTCAGCTCTTCGAACAGCGCGGCGCGGCGCAACTCGTCGAGATGAGCGGCGATTTCGTCGAGGAGCAGGATCGGCGTGACGCCATCGCGGCTCTGCCGGATCAGTTCCGCGTGCGCCATCACCAGACCGACCAGCAACGCCTTCTGCTCGCCGGTCGAGCACACGCGCGCCGGCATGCCTTTCGGGCCGTGGCCGACCAGAAGATCGGAGCGATGTGGCCCATCGAGCGTGCGACCGGCCGCGCGATCACGTGGACGACCGGCTGCGAGGAGGCCGAGATAGACATCCTCCACCTCGACGGCGGGCCGCTCGGCCAGCTCGCGCTCCAGCCGCCCCTCGAGGGACATCGTCGCCCAGGGAAACGGCGAGTCCGGCCGCTGCGCACATCGTCGCGCTATGGTTGCAGCGAGCTGTGCGACCGCCTCGGCCCGGGCCGCCGCGATGGCCACACCCGTCTCCGCCATGACCGTCTCGATGGAGGTGAACAGCGCATCGCCCCCCGACGTGGTCTCGAGCAGCCGATTGCGTTGGCGCATGGCGCGCTCGAACTGTCCGACGCGCGTGCGATAGCTCGGATCGAAGCACAGGATCAGCCGATCGAGAAAGCGCCGGCGATCCCCGGCTGGCCCCGTGAAAAGGCCGTCCATCGTGGGCGTCAGCCAGACCATCTCGACCAGATCGGCAAGCACGCCCGTACCCGACTGCGGCACTCGATCGACGCGCACGAGGCGCGCACTCTTGCCGGGACTGGCGGGGTCGAGGCCGGTGCCGATCTCGACCATATCGCCGCGCGCCGAGCAGATGCGCGCGAACACGCTCCATACCGCGCCACCGGCCCGCGTGAGATCGCCATAGGCGACCCGGCGCAATCCCTGGCCGGCCGCCAGCATCGAGACCGCCTCGAGAAGATTGGTCTTGCCGGTACCGTTCGCACCCGTCAGCACGACCGGAGCAGGCGTGAAATCCTGGCTCAGGCGCTGATAGTTGCGGAAGTCCGCGAGGCTGAGGCGCTCGACGGCGTGGCGGCTGCGATCGCCTGGCTGGCTGTCGGCGCCCGGCGCGGCGCTGGCCTTGGCGCCCAGTCCCATTACGGGCCCGTTCAAACGCGCATCGGCATCAGCACGTAGAGTGCGCTGTTGTCGTCGCCGTCCTTCACCATGGTGGGCGAGCCCGGATCGGCCAGCATGAAGTGCGCCGTCTCGCTCTCGAGCTGGGTGGAGATGTCGAGCAGATAACGCGCGTTGAAGCCGATCTCGAGTGGATCGGACGTGTACTCGGCGGCCAGCTCCTCGGTAGCGCTGCCACCGTCCGGATTGGTGACGGAAAGGGTCAGGCGATTGGCGCCGATATTGAGCTTCACGGCGCGGCCGCGCTCGCTGGCGATGGTCGAGACGCGATCGACCGCACTGGCAAACTCGGCATTGCGAACGGTCATGACCTTGTCGTTGCCGACGGGAATGACGCGCGCATAGTCCGGAAAGGTGCCGTCGATGAGCTTCGACGTCATCGTCACCGAGCCGATGTCGAAGCGCACCTTGGCCGCGGAGAGACCGAGCTTGACGACGGCCTCGGTGCCTTCGATCAGCCGCGTCAGCTCATGCACCGTCTTGCGGGGAATGATGACGCCGGGCATACCGTCGGCGCCGCCGGGAAGCTCGAGCTCGACCTGCGCCAGACGATGGCCGTCCGTCGCCACGGCCCGCAGCATCGCCTGCCCCGCCGACACCGCCTGATGCAGGAAGATGCCGTTGAGATAGTAGCGGGTCTCCTCGGTCGAGATGGCGAAGCGAGTCTTGTCGATCAGGCGCTTGATCTCGCCGGCGCCGATCTCGAACTCGTGCGACATCTCGCCGGCGGCGAGATCGGGAAAGTCCTCGGTCGGCAATGTCTGCAGCGCGAAGCGCGACTGGCCCGACGAGATGGTGAGACGATTGCGCTCGCCGTCCTTGGCGATGTCGATCTCGACCCCGTCCGGCAGCTTGCGGACAATGTCGTGCAGGAGATGTGCCGGCACGGTGACCGCACCCGGCTCGCTCACCTCGGACTGCACCTCCTCCGTCACCTCGCGCTCGAGATCGGTGGCCTTGAGCATCAGGCTGCGGCCCGCGGCCCTGAGCAGAACATTGGACAGGATGGGGATGGTGGCGCGCCGCTCGACGACGCTCGTCACGTGCCCGAGCGCGCGCAACAGCTCACTTCGTTCGATAACAAGCCGCATCCCCGATGCTCCGGAAACGTCCCACGTCGCAGCTTCGGCCAACGTGCCGACCGCCGGCAGGTGCCGACCCCGGACTGCACGCCCGACCTCCTCCCAGCGCAGAATCGCTGGAGCCGCAGTGGCCAGACCTTGGCCCGCGCGGCACGAATTTGCAAGTGTCCTGGGGCATCTGGCGCACTTGGCGCACAGTCGCGCGGCGCTGGTGCCGCGCCTGCCGGCACACGCCCCGAGCCCCCCGCGCGCGCCTCAGGCCGACACGAAAAATCCCGGGGCGCATGCCCCGGGACCCGTTCATTGCACTGGATCGCTCGCTCAGATGTTGAGCTGACGCTTCAGCTCCTCAAGTTCCTCACGCAGCCCCGGCTTTTTCTCGATCTCACCTTCGATCTTGCGTATCGCATGCAACACGGTGGTGTGATCTCGACCGCCGAACCTGCGGCCGATTTCGGGAAGCGAGCGCGCGGTCAGCTGCTTGGCCAGATACATACCGATCTGCCGCGGCCAGACGATGGAGCGATGCCGACGCTGCGACATGATATCGCCGCGGCTGACGCCGAAATGGCGAGAGACGGTCCGCAGGATGTCGTCGACCTTGATGCGCTTCGGCTCCTGTCCGAGCACGAGATCGCGGATCATGGTCTCGACGGTCGCGAGCGTCACGGGCGTATTGGTGAAGCGGCTCGTGTGATAGAGCCGCGCCACGGCGCCCTCGAGCTCACGTCCGCTTTCCGTCAGGCGATCGGCAAGGAACTCGATGACCTCACGCGGGATCTCGAAGCTCGGGTCCGCCGCACGGCGATCGGCCACCCGCTTTTCGAGGATGCGCAGGCGCAGATCATAGTCGAGCACGCCAATTTCCGTGACGAGACCGCCCTGCAGCCGGGAGCGCATCCGCTCGTTGAGGCTCGTGACGTGTCCGGGAGCCCGCGCCATGGCCACGACGACCTGACGCCCGGCGTCCAGCAGCATGTTGACGATATGGTCGAACTCCTGCTCGGTCTTTTCGCCCTGCAGGAACTCGAGATCGTCGACCAGCAGCACGTCGTTGCCACGGAAGCGGTCGCGGAACGACATGGCCGTTTGCGACTTGATCGCCTCGACGAAGATGAAGCGGAAGCGCTCGGCCGTGAGATAGATGACGTTCGCGTGGGGCGAGCGCCGACGCACATCCCAGGCGATCGCATGCAGGAGATGCGACTTGCCGAGACCGCAGGAGCTGTGGATCACCAGAGGATTGAAGCGCGGGTGATCGACAAGGATGGTCTCCGCCACCTGTACGGCGGCGGCATGAGCCATGCGGTTGGCGGCGCCGACCACGAAGGAGTCGAAGGTGAACCGCGGATCGAGCGGCGAGCCTTCGAAGCCGTTGGCGCTGGTGCGCACCATGGCCGCTCCCGGACCGCTCGGCGGCAACGGCCGGCCGTCCTCCGCCCGCCCGGCGTGATCGCCCGAACGGATGCTGCGCGGCTCGGTCGCCGGCACGCCCTTGCGCTGCTGCTGCGCATCGCTGCCCGGCTGGCGCAATGCCACCTCGGTCCGCTTCACCTCGGGAAACTCCGAGCGAATGCACGCGAGCAGGTCATCGGAATAGTGCGACTGGATCCAAGTCTTGAGGAACTTCACGGGAACCGAGACCCGGGCCGCCCCCTCGCTTACGACATCGAGCTCCATGCTCTGGAACCAGCTGACGTAGATATCCTCACCCAGACGAACGCGAAGCAGCTTCCTGATCTTTGCCCACTTGGCATCACGATTGCCGGCCGCTTTCGTGTCCTGTGCCGTCTCGTGGTCCCTGTCAGCTTCCTGCGAAGCTTGTTCTTGATCTTGCCTGTTCATTCTCAACCCCACTGAAATGCGATGCTGCTCCTAGCCGGCTCCGTGGAATAGCGCTGCCCACGCCGGGAGAGGCGTTGCCCCGGGCAATGCGCACTTGCACGCAACCAAACGCTTGAGACGCACGACTAGCCTTGTCGCCAAGGCAAACCAGAGACCTTCCAACCGGAAACCTGGCCTCTATGGCGGATCGGATCGAGTGGCCCTTCGAAACCGTCCGCTACGTTGGAGCACTTGACGTATCCCCTGACCGCCATCTCGCGGGCCGCTGCGAAGCTTCGCCCACCCGATCGGCAGATAAAGAGGAGCGGAGTGCTCCGGTCGCCACCGCGTTCCGCGATCATCGCTTCCATGCGATCGCCGAACGCTGGATCAACGCGGTTGTCGGGAAAGGTCTGCCACTCGATGAACAGCGGCGTCTTGCCCAACTGCGTCAGGTCCGGAACTCCAACGAACGTCCATTCCGCGTGCGTCCGCACATCGATCAGAAGCGATCCTGCATCCCTCTCGAGGCAGGACCATGCTTCGTGCACAGACACGTCGGGGATGTGGACAGAGTTGTTCGAACCCTTAACCACGTAAGTCTGTCTACTCCCGAAAATGACGTCGCATCCGACACCGTCGCCCTCGACGGCATCGTCACGACCAGCAACTCGTGAACATCACAAACGAGACTTGGCTCGGCGCCCCCTCACGAGGCAGGCACCGATAAAGGACAGCGCTCCGACCGCATCTTGCGCTGGCCAGGAGCTTTTCTACGCGTCCCCCGTACCCCGGCAATTCTCGATACGCGAGCGCGCCGGGGACAGGGGGGCTTATACTCCCGCCGCCCTTGGATGACAAATCGACGACGGGCTCGAGCCGGTCGGGTCGGCAGCGCCCGGAACGTCGCGCCGGCCGGTGGATATCACGGCAGGCCTGTGGACAAACACATTGAGATTCCGACTTGAATCCACCGGGGTCGAACACAGAAAAAGTGTTATGTGACGCCCGCCGCTTTGCTCGCCCTGAATCACTTTTAGGCTTGCCAGCCCCCCTCCGGCCAAGGACTCGGGGCGCCCGGCACCGCCGCAGAGCATGCGCGTTAACGATTGATTAACTGAAAAGAACTGGGGCCCGGACCGCCTCTCAGGCGGTCTCGGGCCCCAAAAATAACCGTGACTGATCTGCAACAATCGGATGGCCAGACCTGCCGGCCAGACCCGTGTCCTAAGTGGCCATCGCCTTCACGCGATGCGCCAGGCGCGACACCTTGCGGGACGCCGCACGCTTGTGCGTCACGCCCTGCTGGGCCGTGCTCATCAGGATCGGCTGCGCCGCCTTCAGCGCGACCTCGGCAGCCTGCCTGTCGCCGCTGGCAATCGCCTCCTCGACCTTGCGCACGAAGGAGCGCATGCGCGTACGGCGGGCCTTGTTGACCTCCGTGCGTCGGGCGATCTTGCGGGTTTCTTTCTTGGCCGAGGACGTATTGGCCATCTCACGAGGCTCCTTTGCTGGTACAGACCTTGCAGCACCGCAAACGGCCGATCTTTTGACCGAGATCGCTCGAGGTGCCGTCAGTTGTCGGTGGCATCCCTTCGGCTGCCGGCGCGATGCGGCTGGGACCGATGGGCTGCAACAAATGAAAAAGCCCCTCGCGCGCAGAGCGCCGAGCGGCGGATGGCGAAAGCTATACCTTCGGGGCCTGCTCTGGTCAACAAGGTCATTCTTGGCCGCGCCACCCCGAAACTACCCAAGACTTGCTTGAGGATGGATTAGCATGGCGAGAAACTTCCATGAGCTGTACTCCGAGGCAGAGTTGCCCCTGCCTTCTGCGCGCTCGACAGGGTTCGTCTTCGCCGTCGTGGCGTTGATCGTCGCCCTGATCTTTCGCAGGCACTTCTGGGTGCTGATGCCGGCTCTCGGCGCGGCGGGCGTGTTCGCTGCGACGGCCCAGTTCGCCCCGCGTCTGCTGGAGCCGCTCAATCGCGCCTGGTTCCGCTTCTCCATCCTGCTCAGCCGGGTGATGAACCCGGTGGTCATGTTCGTGCTGTTCGCCGTGGTCATCGTGCCGGCCGGGTTGCTCATGCGCCTGTTCCGCGACCCGCTGCGCAGCCGGCGCGCGAAGGAGCGCTCCAGCTACTGGATCGAGCGCGAGCCGGACCACGGCTCCTCCTCCATGCGCAATCAGTTCTGATCAGGCCTGCGGCGCGCACCGGTCCCGAGCCCAGCTCTGGCCCTTCGTGAATGACCGCGAGACTCTGGAGTGGCGAGGCACGTGCGCAAGGAAGCGGCTTTCCGCATCATCAGCGTCATGATCGGGCTCGGGGCGATCCTCATCGCCCTCGAAGTGGGGCTCCGCGTCCTGCCGACGACATCGGTGGCCTTGCGGCTGCCGGTCGACGCGGCCCATCCAATCGCGCGCTTCCCCGCCGACATGGCCTGGCGGTCTTCCGTTGGATGGGACTTCAAGAGCCCCGTCGAAGGCCGCACGAACAACGCCGGGTTCGTGCACGCCGAGCCCTATTCCGCGCACGGTCCCCGCCCTCTCGTCGCCATCGTCGGCGACTCCTTCGTCGAGGCCATGACCGTCCGACATCAGGACTCCCTGCAGGGTCGCCTGACGGCGGCGATTGGCGGCCGCGGTCGCGTCTACAGCTTCGGCATGTCGGGAGCGCCGCTGTCGCAATACCTCGCCTGGGCCGATCATGCCGCCCGCCACTATCGCCCGGATCTTCTCGTCGTTCCCATCATCGCCAACGATTTCGACGAGAGCCTGCTGGCCTACAAGATGGCCAAGGGCGGTCACCTCTACGGCGGCTTTCACTACTACGAGCAGGCACCCGACGGCCAACTCGTGCTGAGGCTGGTTCCCTACACGCCGTCTCGCATGGTGGCCGTTCTCCGCGCCTCCGCTTTGGCGCGCTACCTCGTCTTTCATCTCAAGGCGCACAAGCTGCGTCTGGCCGACCTGACCGCAGCACTGTTCGGCCGCGACACCGCGGTCGCAAAGGTCAGCCCCGCCGAAGCCCGCCTCCGGCGCATCTTCGAGCCAGCCTTCTTCGAGAGCTGGCCGGAGCGTCAGGAGCTGGCGCAACGAGCCACGCTGGCGTTCCTCGACGCGCTGCCGCAACGGGCCAGGCTGGCGCCCGCTCAGATCATCCTCGCGGTCGACGGCCTGCGCACGGCAATTCTGCTGCCCCAGCTCGACGCCCAGGCCAAGACCAGCTTTTTCGGCCGCATGCGCACGTTTTTCATAGTCGAGGCGCGCAAGCGCGGCTATCGGGTCGTCGATCTGGATCAGGCATTCCGTGCGCACGTCGCCAAAACGGCACAACGTGTCGAATTCGCGCACGACTACCATTGGAACGCGGCGGGCTATGGCGTCGCGGCACGCGAGATCACCATGACCGCCCCCTGGCAATCGCTGTTCGGCGCACCGCGAACGACCACCGGACAACGGTAAACGCGGGCACACGGCCCGACGCCAGTCGGACCCTATCGAGAGGGCCGACGACAGGCCCAAATCTGGCACCCGTCTTGCTCTCATCCTGCTGAAGCTCAAATCTGGACGAAGCCGAAACGATCGACACACACGCTCAGGAGCACGCCATGCTATCCCTCGTCGGGGAACTTTTCGCCTACATGAGCGCACGCAAGAAGTGGTGGCTCTTCCCAATCATTTTCGTGCTGGTGGTCGTCGGCGGCCTGCTCGTACTGGCGCAGGGCTCGGCCATCGCTCCGTTCATCTACACCGTATTCTAGGCATGCGAACCCGCCTCGCCGGCCCACGCGTCCGGCCGGGGCGGATGCCGCACTCCGCCCCACGATAGACAAGGCAGGCAATCATGCGAGTTCTGGGCATCTCGGCCTTCTACCACGACAGCGCGGCCGCCCTGCTCATCGACGGCAAGGTGGTTGCCGCCGCTCAGGAGGAGCGCTTCACGCGTCGCAAGCACGACGCCCGCTTCCCCGAGAACGCCATTCGCTATTGCCTGGACGAAGCACGGCTCGACCTCGACGACATCGATCACGTCGTGTTCTTCGAGAAGCCGCTGCTGAAGTTCGAGCGCCTGCTCGAAACCTATCTCGCCAACGCCCCGCGCGGCTTCGCCTCGTTCCGGGTGGCGCTGCCGGTCTGGCTCAAGGACAAGCTGTTCCAGAAGCCGGCCCTGGTGAAGGCGCTAACGCCGTTCGCGCGCTCCGGCAAGGTCGAGGACAAGCTGCTCTTCGCCGAGCATCACCAGAGTCACGCCGCCTCGGCCTTTTTCCCCTCGCCGTTCGAGGAAGCCGTGGTGCTGACCATGGACGGCGTCGGCGAATGGGCGACGACCTCAGTCTCCATCGGTCGCGGCAAGACCCTCGAGATGGTGCGCGAGATCCACTGGCCGCATTCCCTCGGTCTGCTCTACTCGGCCTTCACCTACTACACCGGCTTCAAGGTCAACTCGGGCGAGTACAAGGTCATGGGCCTCGCGCCCTACGGCGAGCCGCGCTACGCCGACCTCATCCTCGACCGGCTGATGGACCTGAAGCCTGACGGCAGCTTCTGGCTCGATCAGCGCTACTTCGACTATGCGACGGGCCTGACCATGACCACGCCGCGCTTCCACGACTTGTTCGGTGGCCCGCCGCGGCGGGCCGAGGACCGCCTGACGCAGCGCGAGATGGACCTCGCGGCCTCCGTGCAGAAGGTCACCGAGGAGGTGATGCTGCGCATGACGCGCGACCTCAGGCGCACCTACGGCATTCCCAACCTCTGCCTCGCCGGCGGCGTCGCGCTCAACTGCGTCGCCAACGGCAAGGTGCTGCGCGACGGCGCCTTCGAGCGCATCTGGGTGCAGCCGGCATCGGGCGATGCCGGCGGCTCGCTCGGCGCGGCGCTAGCGGCCTACCATCTGCACCTCGGCCAGGAGCGCCAGGTTTCGGCGGCCATGGATGGCATGCAGGGCGCCTACCTCGGCCCCGCCTTCAGCCAGGACGAGATCGAGTCGCGCCTCGCGCGGTCCGGCGCGCGCTTCAGCGTGCACGACGACGACACGACGCTCGCCCGCACCGTCGACAGCCTGGTGGCAGGCGACGCCGTCGGCTGGTTCCAGGGGCGCATGGAGTTCGGACCGCGCGCGCTCGGCGCCCGCTCGATCCTGGGCGACCCGCGCAATCCCGAGATGCAGCGCAACCTCAACCTCAAGATCAAGTACCGCGAGAGCTTCCGCCCGTTCGCGCCGTCCGTGCTCGCCGAGGACGTCGACGACTACTTCGAGCACGACCGCGAGAGCCCGTACATGCTCATGGTCGCGGACGTGAAGCGCAACCGGCGCCGGCACATGTCGGAGGCGGAATCGGCTCTCTTCGGCATCGACAAGCTCAACGTGCCGCGCTCCGACGTGCCCGCGATCACGCACGTCGACTACTCCGCCCGCATCCAGACGGTGCACAAGGAGACGAACCCGCGCTATCACGCCCTCATCGGCGCCTTCAAGGAGCGCACGGGTTGCCCGATGCTGGTCAACACCAGCTTCAACGTGCGTGGCGAGCCGATCGTCGGCACACCTGAGGACGCCTTCCGGTGCTTCATGGGCACGGACATGGAGACGCTGGTCGTCGGCAACGCCGTACTGCGCAAGGCGGACCAGGACCCGCGGCTCGCCGAAGACTACAAGCACAAGTTCGAGCTGGACTGAGCCTCGCGGTCGGCGTCGGCGGCCGTCAGGCGGCGGTCGCGACCTGCCGCTTCGCGGCCAGCCGGCGCGCGGCCACGATCTCGCGACGCCAGACATAGAGACCGGCCGCCGCCACGATCACCGCGCCGACGATCTTGCGCGCATCCGGCAGATCCCCCCAGATCGCATACCCGAGCCCCGCCGCCCAGATCAGCGTCAGGTACTTCAGCGGCGCCATGACCGCACCCGATGCGTACTTGAAGGCGGCGATGATGAGCCGGTTCGAGAAGGTGAGCAGGACAGCCGCCACCGCCAGCAGCAGCCACAGGAATGGCGTCGGCTCGCGCGCACCGAGCACGGGCAGGCTCGCGAAGCCCGCAACGGTCGCCAGCACCATGGTCCAGAAGAGAATGGAAATGCCGGGGTCGATCGAGCCGAGCTTACGCGTCACCAGATCCCGCACGGCGGATGCGAGCGCTGCCCCGAGCGGCGCCAGCGCCCAATAGCCGACGGTCTGGAAGCTCGGGCCCACGATCACGATCGCGCCCACGAAACCGATCACCGTCGCGAGCCAACGCTGCCAATCGACGGATTCGCCCAGCACGATCGCCGACAGCGCCGTCAGCAGCAGCGGCGATACGAAAATGATGGAGAGCGCGTCGGCGAGCGGCAAGGCGGAAAACGACAGGATCACGAGCAACGCCGTCAGAAGCGCCAGCGCGGCCCTCAATGCGCTCTGAAGCGGCGCCGCACTCTTCAACGTCGCGAGGGAGCCCCCCTCCATGCGCAAAAGCAGCAGCACGCACGGCAGCGCCATCAGGCTGCGCCAGGCCATGATCTCGCCGGCGTGCAGCGAACCGAGAAGCCATTTGGATATGGCCCCCTGGGCCGTCAGCACCATGGTGCCGACGACCATATAGAGAATGCCGCGCAGCGGCATGTCCTTGGAGATGCCGCTCATGAGCCGTTCGCAACGCCGCGCGTCGCAGCGAAGTGCGACAGGCACGCCGCCGCACCGCCGGGTGCGGGCTGGCCCCGCCCCCCAATCGCCCGAGTGCGAACCCGTAACGCCATCCCAGCGACACCTCCCGAGCGCTACCTGAAGTTGTTTTTGCTCTTGGCCATCGAGGCGGTCAGCCCGCAGGCAATCGCGTGATTATAGAAAAACCCAGGCTGAGTTTCCATCATGCATGCCCAACTTAAATTAGTATTTGCCAGCCGATGTGACCAGTGTGCCGCGCATGGCCGGATAGCGTCCGGCCGGGTGCGAGGCTCCGTTCGCCTCACATCGATGCAGCCGGCCAACTCTCGTTAGCCATCAGGAGAACAACCGATCTGGCACGAGATCCGAGACCGCCACCTGTGCATCTTTAGGTTTAGTAGCAGCCATTGACAGGTCGCGATTCATGAACCTTCCCGCACGGCCTCGACTCGTCTCGAACACGCCTGCGCCGCCGCCCGGCGGACAGACGCCGGCCGTCGAGCACGGGTCCGGCGCTCCGGCACGCTCCGCCCTGGACAAGCACGTTCTCGACTATCTCGACCAGGGCCTCTGCATCTTCGACTCCGATCAGCGCCTCGTGCTGGCCAACGCCCGCTTCCTCGAAATCTATGGCCTCAGCCTCCGGCAGGCGCAGCCGGGCATGCCTTTCGTCGAACTCGTGGCGCAGCGCTTCCGCACCGGCCTGCTGGCCGAGGATCTCGCCTCCATTCTCGCGCAGGAAGGTGCGCCTCCGACGTCGCACCCTCCCGACGAGACGCAGATCCTCGACGACGGGCGCTGCATCATCGTACGCCGCCGGCCGATGCAGCACGGCGGCTGGATGGTCACCTACGAGGATGTGACGGAACGCTGCCGGGCGGAGCAGCGCATCCAGCACATGGCGCTGCACGACGCCCTGACCGGCCTGCCGAACCGGCTGGTGCTGCGCCGCCGCCTGCTGGCCGCCCTCCATTCCGCCCACAGCGGCGATGCGGTGGCGCTGCACTGCATCGACCTCGATCGCTTCAAGCTCGTCAACGACACATACGGCCACGGCGTCGGCGACAAGCTCCTCAAGATCGTCGGCGAGCGTCTGCGCGCCAGCGTACGAACGACGGACACGGTGGCCCGGCTCGGCGGCGACGAGTTCGCCATCGTGCAGCCCGGCGTTCGCCGGCAGAGCGACGCCGCCACACTCGCCGAGCGCATCATCGCGCGCTTGAGCGAGCCCATGAGGATCGACGAAAAGATCATCGACATCGGGGCGAGCATCGGCATCGCCATGACGCAACAGGGCGAGATCGACGAGGATGCGCTCATGCGACACGCCGACGTCGCACTCTACCGGGCCAAGAACGCAGGGCGCGGCGCCTGCCGGTTCTTCGAGCCGAGCATGGCCAACGAGTTGCGTGACAAGCACCTGCTCGAGGCCGACTTGCGCCTTGCGGTCGCCCGCCGCCAGCTCGTGCTGCATTACCAGCCGCTGATGGATCTCGCCACCATGCGCGTCTGCGGCTTCGAGGCCCTGCTGCGCTGGCAGCATCCCGAGCGCGGACTGGTGCCACCGGACCAGTTCATCCCGATTGCGGAGGAGACGGGCCTCATCATTCACATCGGCGAGTGGGTGCTGCAGCAGGCCTGCGCCGACGCGGCGGGCTGGCCCGAGGACATCCGGGTGGCCGTCAACCTGTCGCCGGCCCAATTGAAGGGAGACGGCATCCGAGCCTCGCTGACCGCCGCGCTGAAAGCCAGCGGCCTAGATCCGCGCCGCCTCGAGGTCGAGATCACGGAGGGCCTGTTCCTGGCCGACGGGCCGCACGCCATGGAGATGCTCCAGGAGGTGAAGGCACTTGGCGTGCGCATCTCCATCGACGACTTCGGTACGGGCTATTCCTCGTTCAACTACTTGAGCAGCTTCCCGTTCGACAAGATCAAGATCGATCGCTCGTTCATCCGCGGACTGCCCGAGGAAAAGCGCTCGCTCGCCATCCTGCGCTCCGTGGTCGGTCTCGCCAAGGCGCTCGGCATCTCGACCACGGCCGAGGGCATCGAAACCGTCCAGCAACTGCTGGCGGCGCGCGTCGAAGGCTGCAACGAGGTGCAGGGCTACCTCCTGAGCAAGCCCAAGCCGCTGGCCGGAACCGAAGATATCATCGCCCGCTACAATGCCCCGGGAGCCAACGGCTGCGGCTTGCTCACCCCGCAGGTGGCGTGAGCGGGGCCGGCCGAGGATCGCTCATGAACCAGGCGGCAGCCGGCACCCCGGAGCTTGCGCGTTCGCGCCGCTCACGTTAGGCCATCCCGTGGATCATGGCGGACGGCGGCGGCAGGCCCTCGCCGCGCCGGCGAGCCCACGCGGGAAGGGAGCGGGATGGCCAAGTCGCGAGCCTCAGCCAAGACACTGCCGGGGACGGCCGGTACGGGCATCCTGCCCGTTCAGGCCCTCCGGCACATCGTGGAGGCGGGTCATATCCGCGCCAGCGTGCCGATCGGCGACGACCAGCTTCAGCCGGCCAGCCTCGATCTGCGCCTCGGCGAGGTCGCCTATCGCGTACGCGCGAGCTTCCTGCCGGCCCCCGGCACGGAGGTTGCCACCAAGCTTGCCGATCTGTCGCTGCACGTCATCGACCTGACCGCCGGCGCCGTGCTCGAGACCGGCTGCGTCTACGTCGTGCCGCTGCTCGAAAGCCTGGCCTTGCCCGAGGACATCGCGGCTGCCGCCAATCCCAAGAGCTCGACGGGCCGGCTCGACGTCTTCACGCGCGTCATCGCCGACGGGGTCGCCGCCTTCGACCAGATCTCCGGCGGGTTCACGGGACGGCTCTACGCGGAGATCTGCCCGCAGACCTTCCCGATCGTCGTCCGGCGCGGCTCGAAGCTCTCGCAGATCCGCTTCCGGCGCGGCGACCCGCGCGAAAGCGACGACGCGCTCCGCCAACTCCACGGCCGCGAGCCGCTGATATCTGGGGGCACCGGCGACATCAATCAGGGTATCGCGCTGTCGGTCGATCTCTCCCCGGCCAACAGCGGCAAGCCGAGCGGACTGATGGGCTACAGGGCCAAGCGAAACACGGGCGTCGTCGATGTCGATCGCGTCGGCGCCTGCCCGGTCTCGGAGTACTGGGAGGCGATCTGGATCGAAAGCGCCAGCCGCCGTCTGATCCTCGATCCGGACCAGTTCTATATCCTGGCCTCCAAGGAGGCGGTCTCGATCCCACCGACGCACGCTGCGGAGATGCTGCCCTTCAATCCGCTGGTCGGTGAGTTCCGGGTGCACTACGCCGGCTTCATGGACCCCGGCTTCGGGCATGCGAGCACCGGCGGCTCTGGCGCCCGGGTCGTGCTCGAGGTGCGATCGCACAAGGTGCCGTTCATTCTCGAGGACGGCCAGATCGTCGGCCGCCTCGTCTACGAGCGCATGAGCGAGGTGCCCGAAACATTGTACGGCCAGGGCATCGGCAGTCATTATCAGGCGCAGGGCCTGAAACTTTCCAAGCATTTCAAAGTGTGATGCGGCTCGCTCGCGATCGATTGTGGTGAGAGCGCTCTCGCGCGATCGAGGCGGCGCATTACGCTTGAGATCGACGCGCTGAAATGCCATCGGCCGCAGTCGCGCCAAAAGCACAAAGGCGCGGCTCGCGCCACGCCTTCATTGCGTCGTCGTCGGCCGCATCCCGCTCCTCGTCGGCGGCCATCGTCGTGCCGCCGACCGACAGGAGCCGAGCGTGGCTCACACCGACTCTTTCAGCTCCTTGGCCGCGCGGAATGCGACCTTCTTGCTGGCCTTGATCTTGATCTGCTCGCCAGTCGCCGGATTACGGCCGAGGCGGGCCGGGCGCTTGCGCACCTGCAGCGTGCCGAGACCCGCAAGACGGATCCGCGCACCCTTCTTGAGATGCTTGCCGATCATTTCGACCATGTCCGTCAGCATTTCGTTCGCCTGCTTCTTGGTGACGCCGTGCGTCTCCGAGAGGGCGGTAGCGATCTGGCGCATGGTTACGGTGTCGGTCTTGACCGGCTTTGCAGGAGTCTTTGCCATTGTCTGTTTTCCGTTTTCAGGGCCTACGAAGTCCCGCGCGAATGCAGCTTGCTGATACGCGTCTCCTGAATTGTGATCGACTTTGACGGCTTTGCTTCCGCAATTCCGCCGAGCCGCAATTCACACTCTGAACTCAGGAGACAAGATGCGATTCTCGTTCTCGAAGGAAGCGTCGTACGCTGCCATCTCGACCGATCGCACCCTAGGGGATTGATTTCTCCGCCACTAGTATGATTTGCGGCCTCCCGGCATACGATTTTCGAACGATTCACAGCGAATCGCGGCCTCGCGTGGCCGTTGGGCAACACGACCTGAAGGCGTGGCGTCATGCCATCTGCGGGGGTGCAGCCCTGGCCAAGGCAAACCAGAGGTGCTAGCTGCTGGGCAACCGGCGACGCCGGAAGAGCATACCGAGGGAGAGGTGCCCATGGCCAGCGCGCCATTCGACTACGCCACACTGTTTCGCGCGGGCCTGCCGGCTCCTGCCGCACGCTGGAACGGCTTTCCCGCCTACAACTTCGTAGGCGGGCACAACGACGCCGCCACCATGCCCGTCAAGGACATGGTCGATGCCATCACCCGCGTGCTCGAGCGCGAGGGCAAGACACTGGCCACCTACGGTCTCGAGAGCGGACCGCTCGGCTATCGCCCGCTGCGTGACTTCCTGGCCGCGAAACTCGAGCGTCAGGCCGGCATCACCTGCACGGCCGACGAGATCCTCATCACCTCCGGCTCGTTGCAGGGCCTCGATCTGGTCAACCAGCTTCTGGTCGGCCCGGGCGATACGGTGATCATCGAGCAGGGCACCTACGGCGGCGCCATGACGCGCGTCAACAAGCTCGGCGCCAGGATCGTCTGCGCGCCGCTCGACAGCGACGGCCTGTGCATGACTTCCCTCGCCAACATCCTCGAGGATCTCAAGGCCAAGGGTATCCAGCCCAAGTACATCTACACGATCCCAACCATCCAGAACCCGACGGGGTCGATCCTGCCCGAGGACCGCCGGCGCGAGCTCCTGCGTCTCTCGGCGGCCTACGGCGTGCCGATTTTCGAGGACGAGTGCTATTCCGATCTCGTGTGGGACGGCGAGCGGCCGCCGGCGCTGCGCGGCATGTGCAATAGCGATCAGGTGATCTTCGTCGGCTCGTTCTCCAAGTCGATCGCCCCCGCCTTGCGCGTCGGCTACGTCGTGGCGAGCTGGGATATCCTGAGCCGCATGCTGGCCTGCAAGACCGATGCGGGCAGCGGCGCGCTCGAGCAGATGCTGCTCGCCGAGTACTGCACACGCCACTTCGACGCCCACGTTGCCAGGATCCGTGGCACCTTGCGCGCCAAGCTCGACGCGCTTGTCGAGGCCCTGGGCGAGCACTTCGGCACGGCGGCGGAGTTCGAAATCCCCAAGGGCGGCATCTTCCTCTGGGTGAAGCTGCCCGACGGCGTCGACACGACCAAGCTGGCACAGGCGGCATTGGCGGCGGGCGTTGCCATCAATCCCGGCGCCGAATGGGCGACCGATCCCGATTGGGGCCGCTGCCGGCTCAGGATCTGCTTCGCCAATCCGCCGATCGAGACCATCCGCAAGGGCGTGGCCGTGCTTGCCGAAGTGGCTCATCGCGAGTTGGGCGTGCCGAGCCGCATCGCCAACGTCACTCGCGGATAAGTGCGCGGGCGCCGTCGCCTCGAGGCTGGCGGCGGCATCCGCCAGCCGGTATCCTGCCCCCAGGATCAGACCCCACCTTGCCCGGGAGATGCAGATGATGCGCGCGCTTGTTCTGGTGCTTGCGATGGTCATGGCCTCGGCGGGGGCACGGGCGGCCGAGCTGCCGATTTTCGATGCCCATATCCACTACAGTCACGACGCCGCCGACGTACTGCCCGCCAAGGAGGCGATCGCCATGCTGCGCAAGGCGGGCGTGAAGCGGGCGCTGGTATCGAGCTCGGGTGACGACGGCACGCAGCGCCTCGTCGAACTCGCCCCCGACCTGATCATCGCCGAGCTCCGCCCCTATCCGCGCCGCGGCCTGATCGGAAGCTGGGTGCGCGACCCCAAGATCATCGACTACATCGAAGAGCGCCTCGCGAAGTTCCGCTACGTCGCCATCGGCGAGTTCCACGCCTACGGCGGTGATGCCGACCTGCCGGTCGTCCGCAAGGTCATCGAGCTCGCGCGCAAGCACAACCTCTTCCTGCACGCCCACTCCGACGCGGAAGCGATAGAGCGCATCTTCAAGCACGACCCGAAGGCGCGCATTCTTTGGGCGCACGCCGGCTTCGAGCCGCCGGAGAAGGTGCGGGCCCTGCTCAGGCGCCATAAGACGCTCTGGTGCGATCTCGCCTACCGCACCGATCATGCAGCTGACGGCAAGGTGACGCCCGCCTGGCGGGCCGCCTTCGTCGAGTTCCCCGACCGCTTCATGGTCGGCACCGACACCTTCACGCCCGAGCGCTGGCATTACGTCGGCGAGCATGCCAGCTATTCCCGCTCCTGGCTCAAGGACCTGCCCGCGGATGTCGCTGCCCGCATCGCCCATCTGAACGGCGAGGCGCTGTTCGGGAGCTTCACGCCCAAGACCAGCGCACCTGCGACGCGGTAAGGCACGCGATGCGCGCCCCCGCTCCAGCCCTGCGACTGCCAGCCGTCGGCGCGATGCTGCTTCTGCTCGCCGTGGCGACGACGGGTTCCGCGCTCGCCTGCACGCCGCCGCTCGCAGGCCGTCCGGCGGCGACGCTGCAATCCGAGCGCTACGTGCTGGCCTTCCGCCCGAATCCGGCAGCCGTCGCGGTGGATAGCCGCTTCGCACTCGAGATCGCGATCTGCGCCAGGGACGGCCGCACCTTGCCGGACTACGTGATGGTCGATGCCCACATGCCCGATCACCGTCACGGCATGAACTACCGCCCCGTGCTGACGGCGACCGGTCATGGCACCTACCGCGCCGAGGGCTTTCTCTTTCATATGCCCGGCAAGTGGGAGCTGACCTTCGAGTTGCGCCATGGCGGACAGTCCGACCGATTGGCCCATGCCCTGATGATCGAGTGATGCGCCTGCGCAATTTCACCCTCGCTGTCGTCGCGGCAGCCTGTACGCTTCTCCCCGCGAGCACCCGTCCGGCGGGCGGCGACGAAGCGCGCGCGACGCTCGGCTTCAGTGCCGGCGAGGTGCGCCGCATCCTGAGCCACGGCCCCTGGCCGCCGCCCTGGACAGCCGACCCCAGCAATCGCGTCTCCGGCGCGCCGGCAGCCGCCCATTTCGGCAAGCAGCTCTTCTTCGATCCACGCCTCTCGCGCGTCGGCGCCATCTCCTGCGCGACCTGTCACGAGCCGCACCGCGACTTCGCGGACGGACGCATGCGCGCTGCAGCCATCGACGGCGTCGATCGCAACACGCCCGGCCTCCTGGACGTCCGCTACAGCCGCTGGTTCGGCTGGGGAGGCGCCAGCGACACCCTCTGGGGCCAGAGCATCCGCCCGATCCTCGACCCGCGCGAGATGGGCGCCAGCGCGGCCCACATCGGCACGCTCGTGCGCGACAGCGATGATCTCGCCGAGGCCTATCGCCGGACATTCGGCCGTGCCCCGCCGGCGGACAACGAACTCGTCCTGGTCGACATCGGCAAGGCGCTTGCCGCCTACCAGGAGACGCTGGTCTCACCCCCGACCCCCTTCGACGCCTTCCGCGACGCGCTGGCGCGTGGCGACGTGACGGCGGCCGCGCGCTATCCCGACGCCGCCCGCCGCGGACTTAAGCTGTTCATCGGCAAGGGCAATTGCGCGGTGTGCCATCTCGGCCCGCGCTTCACCAACGGCGAGTTTCACGATGCCGGCGTGCCGTTCCTGATCGACGGCAAACGCGTCGATCCCGGCCGCCACCAGGGCATCCGGAGGCTCCGCGGGAGCCCTTACACCCTGCTTGGGCGCTTCAACGACGATCCGCGCCGCGCCGATGGCTGGGCGACGCGGCAGGTCGTGCTCCAGCACCGCAACTGGGGCGAGTTCCGCGTGCCATCACTGCGCGGTCTGGTGCGCACCGCGCCCTACATGCACGCCGGCAGCCATGCGACGCTCGCCGACGTGGTGCGCCACTATTCCGAGCTGGACGAGAGCCGGCTGCACGTCCACGGCGAGCGCATCCTGCGACGGCTCGCACTGACGCCACGCGAGATCGCCGACCTCGTCGCGTTCCTCGAGTCGCTCAGCGCCCCGTCGCGGCCGTGATCATGTCTGCTCGCGCAACGCGCGCAGCCCGCGCCGCTGGGCGCCGGACGCGTCGAAATTCGCCGGATCGAGCCAGGCCTTGAAGGCCGCCTCGAGCAACGGCCATTCACTGTCGATGACCGACAGCCACGCAGTATCGCGATTGCGCCCCTTGTAGATGACGGCCTGCCGGAAAATGCCCTCGAAGCGGAAGCCGAGCCGCTCGGCGGCCCGCCACGACGGCGTGTTGAGGGAATCGCATTTCCACTCGTAGCGACGGTAGCCGAGCGCGAATGCGCGGGCCATCATCAGGTACATGGCCTCGGTGGCGGCCGGCGTCCGCTGCAGCCGCGGCGAGTAGTTGATATTGCCGACCTCGATCACCCCGTTGGGCGGATCGATGCGCATGTACGTGGCGACGCCGACGGGCTCGCCCGACCGCGTGTCGATGATCGTGAGATAGAACGGATCGTCCTTGCCGGCCACGCTCTCGAGCCACGCCATGTAGTCGGCCTGGGTGGCGAACGGGCCATAGCCCATATAGGTCCAGTTCCGCCCTTCGACATCCAGGCTGTTGGCCTGGAAGAGCGCCGCACCGTGCGCCGCCGGATCGAGCGGCACCAGCCGGCACCAGCGCCCCTCCATCGGCTCGCGCGAGGGGCGCGGCGGCGGCGTCCAGCCGGGCAGCGGCCGTCCGATCGGCTGTCCCAGCGCGTTCAACAACTCGGCCATGCTCTTCGACCTTTCGCATTTTCGGGCGACAGGCACCTTAATCGGCTCGCCGAGCCGGCCGAAGCGAAAATCGATGCGCGCTCAGCAGATGTCGCGGAGTGATCGCCTTTGGGGCGCCACGCCGGCATCATCGAGACTGCGCAAGCGGGCCTCGAACTCCGCGAAGCTCATGCCCTTGGCGCCGCGCTTGTGGAAGTAGACCTGGCTCGCCAGCCAGCGCATCGGCCTGGTCCTGAGGGCGAGGTTGAGCAGCGCGTTGGCGGGTGCGAGGTCGAGCGCATGGCGCATGGCGAGCTTCAGCGCGAAGCCCGGCAGCTCCTTGGCGAGCACGGCCTCGGGAGGCGGCCCCATGTGCTGGAGGTGATCGCCGATCGCCTGAGCGGCCCGCCGGCCGAAATGGAAGGCCAGGCGAATGCCGCCGCCGGTCATCGGCGACACCATGCCGGCGGCGTCGCCGATGAGCAGCACGCCCGGCGCCGCGATCGGGCTGACGAGCCCCCCGCAGGGAATGCGTCCGGCACGCCGCTCGACCACCCGCCCCTCGCCATATCCGAACAACCCGTTCGTCCTGGCCTGGAAGGCGCCGAGATCGGCCTTGGCGTGCTCGTGAACCGCGAGACCGACTTGCGTCACCGTCGGCCCCGGCGCCACCCAGGCGAGGTAGCCTGGCGCGAGGCGGCTATCGAGGAAGCAGTGCAGAAACCTCTGATCGACGCGCTCCAACCCCTCGTACTCGGCCTCGAGGCCAGTGAGGAACCGTGTATTGCGACCGAGGCCGAAGGCCTTGGCCACCTGCGAGCGGCCGCCGTCGGCGCCGACGATGTAGCGGGCGCGGATGCCGAGCTCGCCCATGATGAAATGCTCGCCGTCACGCTCGGCGCCCTGGAATTTCGCGCCGAAGATGACGGTCGCGCCCGCCCGCACCGCCTCGCGCGCCAGCCAGCGCAGCAGCGCCGCCGTCCGCGTCGTCAGGAAGAAGTAGCCGGGTGCGAAGAGATCCACATGGTCGAGGCTCGGCGCATAGAGCCGTACGCCATGGACGCGCCGGGTCAGATCGTGGGGAATGTCGATCTCTTCGGCGGCCTCCTTGACGAGAATGCCGGTGGTCGCGACGCGCGCGCCCGCTTCAGGCTTCGCTTCGACGACGGCCACCCTGAGCCCGCGCATGGCAGCGGTGCGGGCGGCGACGAGACCGGCAAAGCTCGCTCCAATGATGACGACGTCGTAGGTATCGTGCGCGCAAACCATGATTTCGATCCTGAATGACGGGTCCCATCGGGAGGGGCGCACGGCAATATGGCAACACCGGGGTTCGCCCCGGCAATCGTAATGCCGATAAAGAATGAACGCCGCCGCGCAGGATCGGCCTTCAGGCCACGAGGCGCTGCATGAACGCACGCAGTGGGGCTTCCCAGCCCGCACTCGCCCGGCCATAGCCGGAATGGCCGAAGTCCGTCTCGACCTCCACATAGCTGGCGTCGATGCCGACGGCCGCGAGCCTGGCCATGACGTCCGGGGCGATCGCGGGCGGGAACAGCACGTCCGACGTGAGCAGGACGTAGAGCACCTTGGCCTTGACGCGCGCGAAGTCCTTCACCGCGTCGAAGCGGACGGCCGCGCGCCTCAGAATGACCAGTGAGTTGGCGTCGAACTGGCGCGCCCAGGCGCGGGCCTGGCGCTCGATCTCGGCCGCCAGCGCGACAGGCTCGGGAAATGCACCGGCGAGTTGCGCCTCGATGCCATAACTCAACAGCGTGTCGACGCGCATGGCCGTGGTGGTGTCGATCACCCCGCCGCGATCGTAGTAGTCGCCGCCGTTCCAGTTGCGATCCTGGGCGAGCCGCGCCACGAGACGGTCGACGTCTGCCGAGCCGCCGCGCCCCTTGGGAGCCGTGGCGACGGCGACGATGCCGTCGACGAAGTCCGGATAGCTCACGGCCCACTGGAAGGCCTGGTAGCCGCCGAACGAGGCGCCCGCGACCGCCACCAGATGCTCGACGCCGAGGTGATCGAGCAGGAGGCGTTGCGCGCGCACGATGTCGGCGAGGCCGATGTCGGGATACCGCGAGCCATAGGGCTTGCCGGTGGCCGGCTCGATGAAGCTCGCATTGCTCGAGCCGAACGACGAGCCGAGCATGTTGGACGAGACGACCAGCAGCTTGTCCGTGTCGATGGCCTTGCCCGGACCGATCAGGCTGTTCCACGGTCCGCTCGTCGTCTCGCCGGGATAGGTGCCGGCCACGTGCTGGCTGCCCGTGTAGCCATGCGTCATCAGCACGGCGTTGCGGCGTCCCGGATCGAGCGCCCCGTAGAGCTCGTAGGCAATCGTCACCTCCGGCATCACGACGCCGTTCTCCAGGACGAAATCCCGGATGAGGAACGTGCGCTTCTCGACCTGATCGAGGCGGCCGCTCGGCAATGAGGGCGCAGACATGGCGTCTCCCTGTGTTAGCTCTTGCTCGTCTCGACCGGCGGCTGCGGCGGCTGGGTAAGAGCCTTGCGCTTGTCGCCGAGCGGTGTGATGCGGATCGCCGTGATGCGATTGCGGCTCTTGCGCAGGATCTCGAAGCGATACCCGTAGAATGTGAAGGCCTGGCCCGGCTCGGGGATGATCTGAGCCTCGTGGATGACCAGGCCGGCGATCGTGGTCGCCTCCTCGTCAGGCAGGTTCCAATCCATGTGCCGGTTGAGGTCGCGAATGGCCACGGTCCCATCGACATTGACCGTGCCGTCGGCCTGCGGGCGGATGGCGGGGTCCTGCACGTCGTGCTCGTCGGAGATCTGGCCGACGATCTCCTCGAGGATGTCCTCGAGCGTAACGAGCCCCTGCACCTCGCCGTACTCGTCCACGACCAGCGCGAAGTGTTGCTTGCGGCGCAGGAAGGCGTTGAGCTGATCCTTGAGCATCGTGGCGTCCGGCACGAACCAGGGATCGGTGGCGAGGGCGACGATGTCCAGACGCTTGATGTCCCAATTGAGTTTGTTAAGGGCTCTGAGGACGTCCTTGGAATGGAGGACGCCGACGATATTCTCCGGCCCCTCGCTCCAGATCGGCAGGCGCGTGTACTGGCTCTTCAGCACCTCGTCGACGATCTTCTGCGGCGGGTCGTCGGCGTTGATGGCCTGCATCTTCGTGCGATGCACCATGACGTCGATGACCTGCAACTCCCTCAGATCGAGCACGCCGCCGAGCATCTCGGCGTCATGCTTGACCACGGTGCCGCCCCGCTGATGCAGGTCGATGGCGCCGCGCAGCTCCTCGTGAGCCGCGAGGATGTTCGCCTGGTCGTCGCGCGCGGTCGGCGTAAGCCTGAAGATGGCCCGCGTGATGAACTCGAGCGTAATCGTGAAGGGCCTGAGTATCCGAATGAGGACTTGCATCGTCGGCGCGATGGCCAGGGCGATGCGGTCGGGATAGGCGATCGCATAGGACTTCGGCAGCACCTCCGAGAAGATGACGATGAGAAGAGTCATGCCTATCGTCGCATAGGCCACGCCGACGTCACCGAAGATGCCGATCAGCAGGCTCGTCGTCAGCGCCGAGGCCAGGATGTTCACGAGATTGTTGCCGAGCAGAACCGTGCCGATCAGCCTATGAGGCGCGGCGATCAACCTGTTCACCATGCGCGCCCGGGCATTGCCTTCCTGCTCCAGCGTATGCATGCGGGCCTTGGAGGCCGCCGTCAGCGCCGTCTCGCTGCCCGAGAAGATCGCCGAGACGACCAGGAGAAGGACGACCGCGAGGAGTGTCAGAAGAAGCTCGATGGGCATGGCACAATTCGGTTTGAGGGATGATCGGACGGCAACGTCAGCCGCTGCATGATATCCGCAAGCGGGCCGGCCGCAATCGCAGCGGCGTCGGAAGGTCCTCTCGTCCGCCCCCGCGTCAGCCGGCTTTCGACGAAATTGCCTGCTCGAGGAATGCCTTGAGCGGCGCAGTCTCCACGTCTCGCGTGATGAAGGCCTCGCCGATCGCGCGAACGAGTATGAACGTCATGCGGCCGCCACTGACCTTCTTGTCCTGGGCCATCAGGCGCATGAGCTGCTCCACCGACGGGCGATCCTGCTGCCAGCCGGCGATCTGGGAGACCCGGCTCGGCAGGCCGACGGCCTCGAGATGACGTTCGACGCGCGCCGCCTCGCCCGGAGGGCAAAGCCCGGCCCCCTCGGAATAGCGGAACGCCATGGCCATGCCGATCGCGACGGCTTCGCCGTGCAGCAACCGATCGGAGAACCCCGCCCAGGCTTCCAGCGCGTGCCCGAAGGTATGCCCGAGGTTCAGGAGCATGCGGTCGCCGGTCTCGGTCTCGTCGCGGGCGACGATCGCCGCCTTGGCGCGGCAGCTCGTCTCGACTGCCTCTGTCAAGGCCGCCGTATCACCACCGAGAACTCCCTGCCAATTCTCCTCGAGCCAGCCAAAAAAGGCCGGATCGCCCAACAGGCCGTACTTGGCGACCTCGGCATAGCCGGCCCTCATCTCGCGCGGCGGCAGCGTCCCGAGCACATCGAGATCCGCCAGCACCAGGCTCGGCTGGTGGAACGCGCCGATGAGGTTCTTGCCTTGCGGCGTATTGATTCCCGTCTTGCCGCCGACCGAGCTGTCGACCTGCGCCAGCAGGCTCGTCGGGATCTGCACGAAGCGGATGCCGCGCCGCAGCACCGCCGCAGCGAAGCCGGCGAGGTCGCCGATGACGCCGCCACCGAGCGCCACCACGAGATCGCGACGCTCGAGCCCCATGCACAGCAGCCCCTCGCACAGTCCGGCGAGCTCTGCGAAGCTCTTCGTACCCTCGCCCGGTCTCAAGACGATGCTGCCCGCGTGGCGGCCGGCTGCCTTCAGCGTCGTCTCCAGCCCCGCGAGATGATGGCGCGCCACGTTCTCGTCGGTGACGATGCCGCAACGCGCCGTGCCGAGCCGCTCACCGATCTCCGCAGCAGCCCCCGCGAGCAGCCCCCTGCCGATGAGGATGTCGTAGCTGCGCGCGCCGAGCGTCACCGGAACCTGCCGCCGCGGAGCCTCCGCCCCGGCGGCCTCTGCACGTGTCATTGCTTTCCCTCGCTTGCGTGATCGTGCGCGCCGGAGCCGGTCGTCTCGACCGAGCGTGCGAGCAGCGCCGCCATGATTTCCTCGACGATCACCTCGTGCGCCACCTCACGCGAGACGACATGCACGTCCGCCGTCGCATACACGGGGTAGCGCTCATTCATCAGCGAGCGCATGACCGCCCGCGGGTCTGCGGTCTTGAGCAGGGGCCTGTTGTCACGCCGCGAGACCCTGCGCATCAGCACCTCGAGGTCGGCATCGAGCCACACCGAAACCCCGCGCTCGCGAACACACTCGCGCGTCTCGGCATTCATGAAGGCCCCGCCGCCCGTCGCCAGTACGATCGGATCGCCGCTCAGCAGGCGGGCGATGACCTTGCGCTCGCCCTCCCTGAAATAGGGCTCGCCGTGGCTGGCGAAAATCTCGGGAATCGACATGCTCGCCGCCTTCTCGATCTCCTCGTCGGCATCGACGAACGGCAAGCCGAGACGCGCCGCGAGCCGGCGGCCGACGGAGGTCTTGCCGCAGCCCATCAGACCGACCATGACGATCGAGCGCGACCCGAGATGCGCGCGGATCCGGGCCACGCTCTCCCGGCCGTTGTCCTCGCCTTTGTGATCGACTCGGTTCATGGTCTGGAGCCTCGTTGGCGCAGCCGGCAGCACGGCGCCAGTCGTTCGGCCCTGCGCCTGCCCAGGTCATTGCGCGAGGGGTGTGCCTGCTTCCCGCCTCGCGAGGCAGGCGGTCGCCCCCTTGCTCGAGCCCGGTCTAGGGGTCTGATCCGCTTTGGGTCATAATAGGGACACGTTCGAATCACAAGGAATTCCAAAGCAGCAGGGTAGGGCATGCCGACTCTTTTCCGCTTCCTGTTCATTACTGGCACACTCGGGGCGCTGGTCGTCGGCGGGTTGTATTTCCTTGCCGTATTCATGGAGCCGGTCCCTGCGGAGCAGACCAAACCCGTGCCCAACGTCAAAATCCGCCGACAGTGATGGAAGGCTCATGCGCAAGGCACTCGCGGTTGCTCTCGGCGCCCTGCTTGCAGGGATAGGGCACAGTCCGCAGGCATCGGCACAGTCGGACTGGCCGTTCTTCGGCGACGATCCCCCCGCGCCTCGCGCACGCCCGTCGCGGCCGCCTCCGCCGGTGGACAGTGAGCGCCCCTGGGCTCAACCACAGCAACCGGGCTGGCAACCGCCCTCGGCACGACCGACGGCGCCCGAGGCGACGCCGCTTCCTCCTCCGAGCGAGCGCCAGCGTGGCGTCGACCGTGGGGAATTGCCGCCTGTCATGGGCACCGACGGCAAGGGCCTGCCGTTCGAGCTTTGGCGCGGGCTCAGCCAGGCCGACGCCGACGCCGCACTGTCACGCCTGTCGCTGCCACCCCGCTCGCCCGCAATCGCAGGGTTGCTCAAGCGCCTGCTGTCCTCCAATGCCGCGCCCCCCGTCGGCGGCTCGCCCGAGCAATTCCTGTCGCTGCGTATCGAAGCCCTCTATCGCTCGGGTCTCGTTCGCGAGGCCGCCGATCTCATCACCACGAACGCCGGCACCAAGGGCGCTATCATCACGATCCAATCAGCCCGCATTGCCGTCTCGCTCGGCGACAAGGCGCGCGGCTGCGGCCTGATCAAGGGCGCCGAGCTTGCCCGCGCCGACCTGCCGCGCCTGGTCAAGGAGCAAGGCATCCTGACCGCCGCCTTCTGCGCCGCTGCCTCCGAGGACACGGCCGCCGCGGGCCTCGCCGCCGAGCTCATCCGCGACGCGCGCATCGATGCTCCCGTGGCATTGACCGTGCTCGACGCGATGGCGGCGGGCCAGCCGCCGCGCCTGGCGCGCGCCAAGCGCGTCAGTCTGCTGGAATACCGCTTTGTGGAGCTGGCCGGCGGCATCGATCCCCTGAAGATCGTCGCCGCGGCAACGCCCGACCTCCTGTCCTTCCTGGCGACGGGTCCGGTCGCCGACGTGCGGGTGCGCCTCGTGGCGTCGGAGGCCGCGGCCCGGCTCAACATCATTCCACCGCAAGAGCTCGGGCGCTCCTACGAGGCGCAGGGCTTCTCGGCGGCCGATCTCGCCGATCCCCTGCAGGCGCGGCTCGATCCGTCGCTCAAGCGTGCGCTGCTCTTCAAGTCCGCGCGCCTCGAGCGCCGGCCAGAGCGCAAGGTCCGGCTGATGCGCGCGTTGCTCGACGACGCCCGCCAGGCTGGCCTGCTCGGGCCGGTGGCCCTCATCCTGGCGCCGCGCGTGGCCGAAGTGTCGGCCTCCGGCGCCCTTCTCGGTCACGAGGAGCTGGCGGTCGAGATCCTGCTCGCCGCCGGCAAGCCGGCCGAGGCCCGCCGCATGGTCATCCTCGCCGCCAGAAGCGCGCCGCAGGGCCGCGCCGCCCTGCATTGGCTGGCGCTCGCCGACATCGCCGACGCATCGCCCGCCGCGCCGCGCGGCGAGGGGCTGCCCGAGCTGCAGCAACTGGCGGTGGCTGGCCGGCTGAGCCCGGAACTCCTGCACCGGGTGGCGACCGTCCTCGACGCGCTTCTCTACAACGTGCCGATCCCGCTCTGGGAGGCCGCGAGCCGCACGCCGCAGCCGACCGGGGGCCACCTGCCGGAAACCGGCGTGCTGTCCGAACTCCAGAAGGCGGCCAAGTCGCAGGCCTTCGGTCGGACCATCCTGCTGACCCTGCGCTCGCTCGGACCGGGTGGCCCGACCGACACCCACATGATCGCGCTCGGCGACAGCATCCGCGCCTTGAAGGCGGCTGGCCTGGAAGCCGACGCCCGGCGGCTGGCCTTCGAAGCCCTGTTTCCCATCTGGCCGCGCCGGATCGCCTATTGAGCGCAGCATGAACGCTCCAGAGCACACGTCAGAGCCCGGCCCCGTCGAGCGCTACGCCGAGTTGCGCCGCGCGTTCCTCGAGATGCTCGCCGCCGAGCGCGGCGCCGCACGCAACACGCTCGACGCCTATACCCGCGACCTCGACGACTTCCACGCCTACCTTGCGCGCCAGCGCGTCGCCTCGCTCCATGACGTCGTGCCGGCCGACCTTGCGGGCTACATCGCCTGGACCGGCGAGACGGGCCTCGCGCCGGCGTCGCGCGCACGCCGCACGTCGGCGCTGCGCCAGTTCTTCCGGTTCCTCATGGAAGAGGACATTCTCGAGGAGAACCCGGCCGAAGGGCTGACCGCGCCGCGACAGAAGCGCGCCTTGCCTCGCACGCTCAGCGTGGCCGAGGTCGATCGCCTGCTGACGGCGGCAGAGCGCCGGGTGAGGGAGGCGGGGGAGGCCGAGAGGCATCACGCCTTGCGCCTGCACTGCCTGCTCGAGGTGCTCTACGCGACGGGGCTCAGAGTATCCGAGCTGGTCTCGCTGCCGCGCAAGGTGCTGGCATCCGATGCGCGAGTGCTGACGGTCAAGGGCAAAGGCGGCCGCGAGCGCATGGTGCCGCTGACGGGCGCCGCCCAGCGCGCCATCGCCGCCTACGTCGCCGCCATCTCGGGCGAGACCGGACCGCGCCAGATCTCGAACCGCTGGCTGTTCCCCTCGCGGAGCCACGAGGGCCACCTGACGCGCCAGGGTTTCGCGCTCGAGCTCAAGGAGCTTGCCATCGAGGCCGGACTCCAGCCCGAAGCCGTCTCGCCGCATGTCCTGCGCCATGCCTTCGCAAGTCATCTGCTCGACCGCGGCGCGGATCTGAGGGCCGTCCAACAGCTTCTCGGCCACGCCGACATCTCGACGACGCAGATCTATACGCACGTCCTCGAGGAGCGCCTGAAGCGTCTCGTCGAAGAGCACCACCCGCTGGCCAAGCGCGACACCGAGCGAGAGAGCTGAACCGAGGGGCGCGGCGAGCCTTGTCCGCCCCCTGCCAGCGCGCCTAGGATGTGAGCGTCCTCGCTCGATGCGCAGTCGAATTTCCCGAAGCCATCGGCAGCCATGCCTCGACGCTATGAATCGCACGCTGCCGCTGTGCTGCTCGTCTCGAATGCGGCCGCGTCCGGCTCGGCCGCGCCGCCCCATCACGGAGTGTCCGTTACGTGAACCTGCATCGCCTCTTGCTCGCACGAGCAGCCGCCAACCGCCCTATCCGCATCGTCGTCGTCGGCGCCGGCAAGTTCGGCTCGATGTTCCTCACCCAGGTGCTGTCGACGCCCGGCATGCACGTGGTGGGGCTCGCCGATCTCGCACCGGATCGCGCCAAAGCGCGCCTCGAGGTCTGTGGCTGGACGCCAGAACGCTACGCCGCCCGCTCGCTCGACGACGCGCTCGCGACCGGCGCCACCTACGTCGGTGACGATGCCGTGGCCATGATCCGCCACGGCGGCGTCGATGTCGTGATCGAAGCGACCGGCGATCCGGTGACCGGCATCCGGCTCTGCCTTGCCGCCATCGCCGCGGGCAAGCACATCGTGATGGTCAACGTCGAGGCCGATGCGCTCTGCGGCCCTCTTCTCGCCCAGCGCGCCCGCGAGGCCGGCGTCGTCTACTCGCTCGCCTGGGGCGACCAGCCCGCGCTCATCTGCGAGCACGTGGACTGGGCTCGCGCCGCCGGCTTCAAGGTCATCGCCGCCGGCAAGGGCACGCGATATCACCCGAGCTATCACGCCTCCACGCCCGATACCGTCTGGAGCATCCTCGATCGCTATCTCGGCATCACCGATCGCAGCCTGATCAATCCGAAGATGTTCAACTCGTTCCTCGACGGCACCAAGTCCGGCATCGAGATGACGGCCGTCTGCAACGCGACCGGTCTGGTGCCGCAATCGACGGGGCTGACCTTCCCGCCGGCGAGCCGCTTCGAACTCGCCGACGTCCTCAAGCCCCGGTCGGAGGGCGGCCAGCTCGAGAAAGCCGGCGTCACCGAGGTCATCTCGTCGGTCACACGCGAGGAAAAGGACGTGCCCCATCATCTGGCCATGGGAACGTTCGTCGTGTTCGAGGGCGAGACCGACTATGCCCGACGCTGCTTCGGCGAATACCATACGCTGCAGGACAAGAGCGGACGCTATGCCGCGCTCTATCGCCCGACCCACATGATCGGCCTCGAGCTCGGCATCTCCGTTGCGAGCGTGGCGCTGCGCGGCGAGCCGACCGGAGCGCCCGAAGCGTTCCTCTCCGATGTCGTCGCCACCGCCAAGAGGTCGCTCGCCGCCGGCGAAATCCTCGATGGTGAAGGCGGGTTTACCGTCTGGGGCCGCCAGCAGCCGGCAGCCGTATCGCTCAGCCACGGCTACCTCCCGCTCGGGCTCGCGAGCGGCGTTGCGCTGAAGCGAGACATCCCTGAAGGCAGCATGTTGCGCTGGCAGGACGTCACCTGCGACGAGAACTGCGACGCCGTGCGCGCCCGCCGGCAGATGGAGACGATGCTCGGGACCTGACCGGTCCTTTCCGCGCGTGCGTGGTGCAACCGGCCAACCGCCGGCCGGTTGGACCGCTCATTGACAATCTCCGCACAGATCTCTTGCCTGATGCCATGCGAAGCCTCAGCATGGCTGGCCTCGAACCTGCATCGGCATCGACCACGAGCGGCCGCACCGTCGCGTGCGCCAACCACACGTCGATTCGACACCTGTCTCCCAACCCTGAGGCTCAGCTCATGCCGTCCGATGCCGACATCGCCAGCAAGCAGGTTGAAACGGTCATGATTCTCGGTGTCCCAGTGAGCGCCATCGACATGACGCAGGCCCTTGCCGCCATAGGCGACCTCGTCGCAACCCGGCGCGGCGGCTTCATCTGCGTCGCGGACGTGCACAGCGTGATGCAGGCCCGCACCAATATGAAACACCGCGCCGCGCTGGAGGCCGCCGCCCTGGTGACGCCGGACGGCACGCCGCTGTCCTGGGTCGGACGCCTGCGCGGGTTCTCCAGCATGGCCCGTGTCAGCGGACCCGACCTGCTGCCGGCGGCATGCGCGGCGTCGCGCGAGACGGGCTGGCGACACTACTTCTATGGCGGCGCAGAGGGGGTCGCGGACGAGCTGGCCCGCCGGCTCTCCCAGCGGTTTCCCGGCCTTGTCGTCGCCGGCACGGAATGCCCGCCGTTTCGCGCCCTCTCGCAGGACGAGATGCAGGCGGCCCTGGATCGCATCGTTGCAGCCAAGCCGGACATCGTCTGGGTCGGCCTCGGCTGTCCCAAGCAGGAGCTATGGATGCACGAGCACGCATCGAAGCTCGCCGGCGCCGTCAGCATCGGCATCGGCGCCGCGTTCGATTTCCATGCCGGCCGCATTCACCGGGCGCCCGTCTGGATGCAGCGCAACGGCCTGGAGTGGCTGCATCGCCTGTGGAGCGAGCCCCGTCGGCTCTGGTATCGCTATCTCGTGCTCGCGCCGAAGTTCGTGACCGCGGCGCTCGCCGAACACTATCGCTTGCGCCGTATGCGCCGGCAGACTGTCTCGAGCGGACGGGCTTGAGCGAGTGGACCGATGCCGCTGAATAGAGTTCTCAAGAGCACGGCCATCTGGTCGATCGCGGATCAGGTGCTGCTCAGCGGCGCCAATCTGCTGATCGGCGTTGCCGCAGCGCGCCTCATCGGCATCTCGGAATTCGGCAAGTTCACGGTCGTGCTGATCGTGGCCGCGTTCGTGCAGGCCCTACAGGCGTCCCTCGTCTCGGTGCCGATGATGACGGTCGCCGGACGCCGCACGCGGTCTGCCGCCTACTTCAACGCCATCCTCCTGGCCGGGATCGCGCTCTCCCTCGTCGCCGGCCTGATCACGGTCCTCACCCTCGCGGGGCTGGCCGGCCTGCGCGGCGACATCTCGTCGCCGGCGTTCCTGCTGGCGGCCTTCCTCTATGCCGTCGTCCAGAACTGCCAAACGCTCGTTCGCCGCATGCTGTTCGTCCAGGCCTCGGCGCGCCAGGCGCTGCTCATGGACCTGCTGCGCCTGGCGTTGATCGTCGCCATCGTGGCTCTGCTGCGCCTGACGGACGACCTGCACAGCGCCGACTCCCTGCTGTGGGACCTGACGGTGGCATCCACACTCTCGATGCTGCCGTTCCTGGTGACGCGCCTCAGGGCACGCTTCGACATGCGCCTTCTGCGCGAGGTCGTCGGACGCCACTGGCGTTACGCGCGCTGGCTGCTGCCCGTCGTGGTTCTGACCTTCCTGCAGGATCAGGTGGTCTGGCTCTTCATGAGCGTGATGCTGAGCGATGCCGCGGTCGGCGGACTGAGGGCCGGGCAGGTCCTGATCGGCGTCGCGCACCTGCTGATGATGGCCATGGAAAATTTCGTTCCGAGCCGCGCCGCCGAGGCCTACCGAAGCCTCGGATCGAGCGGGCTCAGAAGCTACCTGCTGCAGGTGTCCGTCGCCATGGGGGTGCCGACGCTCGCGCTGATCCTGCTGGTCGCACTGCCCGCCGAGCGCTGGCTCAGCCTCGTCTTCGGCAGCGCCTTTGCCGAGTATGGCGGCATCCTGCGTATCTACGCGCTGAGCTACGTGATCATCTTCGTGCGCGATATCCTGGTGCACTATTTCAGGGCCACCGAGATGACGGCGCCGATCTTCAAGAGCTACGTGGTCGGCGCCGCAGTCTCGCTGCTGCTGGCCTATCCGCTGCTGGAGATGTGGGGGGCGCTCGGCGCGGCACTGCTGCTGCTGGCCACGCATACGGTGTCTTTGATCTACCTGACCACGACCCTGATGCGATCGGAGAAGCTGGCGAAACCGAGAGCGCAGCCGGCCTGAAAAGCGCCGACCGCCAGCGCGGAGCCACAGATCAGCTCCGGCTCAACGCCGCCGCCACGACATTGCGGACAAGCCTGTTGCGACAGTAGAGCCATTGTGGCCCGGTCTGCACGAGGGCGTGAGAAATGCCGCGCTTGAAGTTGTAGACGCCGCGGTTGCCGAATGGATCGATGCCGCCGCAGTCGAACAGCGGGTAGCCGTGCTCGGCGGCATACTCGACGAAGGACCAGACGGCCAGGTAGTTGGCATAGTTCGTCTTGGCGCTATCGGCGGAGGCCGCATAGAAGTCCGTCATCATGACCGGCGAGGTATGGGCGATGCGAACGGCCGTGATCTCGCCCTTGTCCTTGATCTCGAGAATGACATAGCGCGGATCGTTGGCCATGACATCGCGGATGGCCGGTGCGTTGAGGCCGTCGCGGAAGCTCTTGCGCTGCGTCAGCTTCTCGTAAAGCTCGGCAAAGGTGTCGATGCAGCGCTTGCGCTCCTCGACGTCGTCGAGGAAACGCCGGGTGAGATTGCCGCCCCTGAGCGAGCGCCGCAGGTTCCGCCGCCAGTTGCCGCTGAGCGCCTTCTCCGCAGCCTCCAGTCCGGATCTGAGATCGACCAGGAGACTGTGGTTCTGCCGGGCGAGGACCGGAACGAGACCGGCCGACAGCAGACCCATGACCATGCGGTCGGTCTTGAAGGCATAGGGATTGATGAGGGCGAAATCGAAGCTGCGCAGCTTCAAATGATCCAGGATGGAATGCGTGACCTCACTCGCGACATCCTCGTCGTCGAGGAAGAAGAGCGGCCCGCCCTGGCAATAAGCGTAGCGCAGCCCGAGCTTGCGCTTGATCTGCACGAGCGCCAGAGCGATCTCAGTGCCGCTGCCGTCGAGCACGAGCAACCGCACGACCTCCCAGCCGATGCGCTCCTTGTATGCGCCCCAGCCCCACGACGCATAGACGTTGCGCATGGGATGGCGCGCCAGTGCCTGCTCCCACTCTGCCTCGCCAGTGACCGGCCGGACCACGTATTTCGAACTCATGTGAAGGCTTCTCCGTGTGCGACGCTGCGGTCGCAGAACTGGTCGATCAGGCCCGGTCGAAGGGCGCACCGGGTGGTGCGCCGCGCCGCCGCGCCGCGATCAGCGCATGCGGGGGCATGGTCTGACCGGAGCCGAGCTGCAAGAATGACGCCACCCCCCCTGGCCAGGGCGCCCCATAGTGGCACATTCTCCGCTCAAGCCGTATCGTGTGCCGCCTGAGTGTCATGGCCGGGCGGCACAATGGACCGGCACAGTCGATGCATATGTCGAGGCACCCAGGCACTGCGAGACGGCGCGCAACCACAGCGCGCCGCCATGAGGCAACTATGAATAATAGGATACAGCCCGTCATCCTCTGCGGCGGCACCGGTACTCACCTCTGGCCGCTCTCGCGGCAAGCCTATCCCAAGCAGTTCCTGCGCCTGCTCGGCTCCGAAAGCCTGATCCAGGCCACGGCTCGCCGCAACTCCGGGCCGACGCTCAAGCGTCCCCTGCTGATGACCAATGTGGAGCATCGCTTCATCGCGCAAGAGCAGCTCGCGGAGATCGGAATCGAGCCCTCGCTCATCGCTCTCGAGCCTTTGCGCCGGGACACCGCTTTGCCGGTCGCCATCGCCGCGCTGATGACGGCAGACGAGAGCCCCGATGCGCTCCTGGCGCTGCTGCCCGCCGATCACAGCATCCCCGATGCCGCGGGTTTTGCCGCAACCCTCGACACAGCGGCGAACGTGGCCCGTCAAGGGCGCATCGTCCTTCTCGCGCATGGCGCCTCACGGCCAAGTCCAGCCTTCGGCTACGTGCGGGTCGCGGCAGAGACACCAAAGGAGAAGAGGAGCGGTCGCAAGCGCACCTCCACGTCGACGCATGGCCCGAGGGCCGTAGAAAGCTTCGTCGAGAAGCCGTCGGCACAACACGCCGCGCGCTATCTCAAATCCGGCGCCTGGCTCTGGCACACCGGCATCGTCGTCGCCCAGGCAGGCACGCTCGTCACCGCCTTCCGCAAGCACGCGCCCGGCATTCTCGAATCGGCGCGCAACGCCCTCGCCGAAGCGCACCTCGACCTCGGCTTCCTGCGCCTCGGCCGTCAGGCCTTCGAGGACGCGCGTGACATCTCGTTCGATCGGGCGATCCTCGAACGCGCCGAAGCGCTCGCCTGCATCGAGCTTCCCGGCGCTTGGAGCGATCTGGGCGGCTGGGGCGATGTCGCGCAAGCCAGCCCTGCGGATGCCCATGGAAACGCCTCGCAGGATCCGGAGTGCATCATCTCCGAAGGCGCCAGCAACTGCTACGTCCATGGCGACGGGCGTTGCGTTGCACTCGTCGGCGTGAAGAATGTGCTCGTGGTGGCGACACGCGATGCCCTGCTGGTCGCCGACAAGGGACAGGCGGACCGGGTCGGCACGGTCGTCGATCGGCTCGTCGCCGAGGGCCGCGACGAGGTCGTGCGCCACAAGCGCGTCTATCGCCCCTGGGGATGGTACGAGGAGCTCAACCGCAACCATCGCTTCCAGGTGAAATGCCTGATGGTGAAGCCCGGCGCGCAGCTTTCCCTGCAGCGTCATTTCCACCGCTCCGAGCATTGGGTCGTCGTGCGCGGGACCGTCGAGGTGACGATCGGCGAGGAGCAGTCCATCGTCAGCGAGAACCAGTCCGTCTACATTCCCCTGGCGACCCGTCACCGGCTGGCCAATCCGGGCATGATTCCGGCAATGCTGATCGAGATCCAGTCCGGCTCCTATCTCGGCGAGGATGACATCCAGCGCTTCGACGATCGCTATGGCCGGCAGAACGAGACCTGAGAGCATGTCCTCGCACATGGCCGACATCACGCCGGCTCCGCAATCGTCCGGCGTGCGCACCGGGGAGCATGACGGCGGCGCTCCGACGCGCGGCCGCGAGGGACCGCATATCCTGTTCCTGGCGCAACTGCCGCCGCCCGTGCATGGCGTGACTGTCGTCTCCGGGAAGGTTTTCGACAAACTGCGGTCTCTGCCCGGAGCGCAGGTCGAGCACATCTGGCTCGGCAGCGCGGATCGCCTCGAGGACATCGGCCGGCGCACGCCGGGAAAGCTCGTCGCTTTCGCGAAGCTGCTGGCGGGCCTGCTGCGGCGACGGCTCGCGGGCCGGCGCGCCGATATCGCCTATCTCACGCTTGCGCCCTGGACGCATGCCGCGATGCGCGATGCGCTCGTCGCCGCGGCGGCGAAAGGCGCGGCACGGCGCGTGCTGGTCCATTTGCACGGTGAAGGTCTGGACCGGCTTCTTGCTGGCGCGTCACCGGCCGACCGGCTCAAGCGACGCCTCCTGCGCGGCGTCGAACTCGTCGTCATCACGGAAAAGGCGAAGCGGCTGGCGGAGGCCAGCGGCCTCTTCGGCGCTGTGCACGAGATGGCCAATGCCACGACCGATCCTGGACCCGTCCAGCGCGGCGCCGCTTCGCGCCCCGTTTGCGGCTTCCTCGGTAATCTCGACCGGCGCAAGGGCGTGTTGCGCTTCATCGACATGCTCTCCGTCCTGCATGCGGGCGGCGCGACCCTTACGGGCCGCGTGGCTGGCGGCGACACCCCGGACCTGACCTCCGACCGCCTGCGTAGCGACGCTGCCAAGCGCGGACTGGCGGGCTCTGTCGAGGTTCTCGGCCCGCTCTACGGCCCCGACAAGGACCGCTTCCTGGCCGGGCTCGACATCTTCGTCTACCTGTCCCGCCACGACCACGCGCCGCTGGTGCTGATCGAGGCCATGTCGCATGGCGCCGTGCCCATCGTGCTCGACACCGGCGGCATCGCCCAGATCCTCGGGCCGGCGCTTGCCGCCAACGTCCTGCCCGACAGTCTCGACGATCGCAGCGCGGCGGCAGCGGCGGCAGCACTCGTGGCGCGCTATGCCGCCAACCCGTCCCTGCTTCATCACGACAGGGAAAGAGCGCGCGCGCGCTATCTGGCCGCCTACGGGGAGGATGTCTTCCGCACGCGCGTCGCGGCGATCGTGGCGGGCGCCGGCTCGGACGCGGACCCGCGCTCATGTTGAAGCGACCGGATACAGTCCAACACGCGCTCCCGGCGCTCGGCCTCACGCTCGAGCTGCATGACCGGCCCGACGCCATCGAGAGCGAGTGGCGCCAGCTCGAAGGCGACGGAACAGCCTCGCTCTATCAGTCCTTCGCCTGGCTCGACGTCTGGTGCCGCGCCGCCGCCGCGCTCGCCGGAGAGCGTCCGGTGATAGTGCTCCTGCGCGAGCCGTGCGGCGCGCCGGCGCTCATTCTTCCCTTGGCCCTGACGACGTGGCACAGCACCGCCGTGCTGTCCTGGCTCGGCCAGAGCAATGCCGCCTACAACATGGGGCTCTACCGACACGACATCCGGTCCGCGCTCACACCGGCGATGCTGCGCGCGCTCCTGGTCGAGATCGGCCGGCGCGTCCCCGAAGCGGCGGCAGTGCATCTACTGGCTCAGCCACTGAGCTGGGACGGCATCGAGAACGCCATGGCCCAGGTGGCGGCGGTGCCGAGCGCCAGCGTCGCCTACGAGTTGGAGCTGGGCCGTGATTTCGACGCCTGGCTGCGCCAGGTCATGCCGAAATCCGGGCGCCGCAATCTGCTGCGGCTCGAGCGCAGGCTGGCCGAGCAGGGCGCCGTCGCGATGCGGCTTGCCCAAGGTCTCGATGAGCGCCGGCGGGTGCTCGACGTCTTCCTGTCGCAGAAGGCCGTCCAGCTCGAAGCGGCCGGGCTCGACAACGTCTTCGCGACACCGGCGGTCGCCGCGTTTCTCGATGCGGCATTCGCCGATCCCGAGCTCGGCGCGCTGTTGCAGCCGGCCATGCTCGAGGTCGGCCAGGACGTGGTCGCAACCTCGATCGGCGCGCGCCACGGCCGCCGCTTCTACATGCTCATGATCTCCATGACGGCCGCTGCCGCGCGACGGCACGGACCGGGGCGGGTCCTCATGCTGCGCCACATCGAGGCGCTCTGCAGCATGGCCATCGACTGGCTCGACTTCGGCCCTGGCGGCGGTCGCCACAAGAGCGACTGGCACAGCAGTTCATTGGCGATGAGTGAGACGCTGCTGGCGCTGACGCCGCGTGGCATTCCGGCGACGATGCTGCGTCGCGCACACTCACGTGCCAATACGGCCGTGCGTCGTTCGCCGGGACTTATTGCCCTTGCCAGGTGGCTGCAGGGAAAGAACCCGTTCGGCCGCCGGAACCGCACCGCGTCGCCCGACTGACGGCTCCCTCGATTTTCCCAGCGCCAGCCTGGCGAACCCGGCGCGCAAGGCCGGCACCACGCCCGAAGCCTGCACATCGAGCGCCCATAGTGTCTGGCGGTCCCCGTCGATGGCGACGCGCGGCAGCGAGAAGAGGCAGTCGCCGTGCCGTTCGTAAATCGGCGAGTTCGTCGTCGTCACAGCCGAGCGGAAGCCGGCCCGCCGGGCGGCCTCGTGCTCACGCTTGCCGACCGAGCGGCTGTCGCCATACGGGTAGGCGAGATGACGGCATGGCAGGCCGAGCTGGCGCTCGATCTCCAGCCGCGCGTGCAGCAGCTCGGCATCGAGCGCCGCATCGGACAGCTTCGTGAGCTGCGGATGACTGATCGTGTGAGCGCCGATCGTAGCAAGCTTGTCTCTGGAGAGCTGCCGCAGCTCGTCCCAGCTCATGATCTCGGCGCGGCACAGGTCCGCGAGATCGACGCCGTAACGCGCTGCCAGATCGCGCACGACCATGCGCTGGCTCGTCTCGCTCATGGTGTTGAGGCGCTTGTTGATCTGTACGAACAGACGCAGCTTCTGGGAGCCAGTCACTGTCTCGACGACGTCGGGCAGCCCGCTGACGCCCGGCTCGATCTCGTCATTGGCAGCGATGACGTCCTCGAGCACCCGCCACCACAGCTCACCACCACCCGACGGCCATGACGACGGCACGTAGATCGTGAAGGGCGCATCGAGGGCGCGAAAAACGCCATAAGCGTGCTCGAGGTTGTCGCGGTAGCCGTCGTCGAGGGTCAGGACGGCGAACTTGCGGCGACTGCCGCCGCGCAGCCTCTCGATCGCCTCGTCGAGGGATACGATGTCGAAGCCGGACTGGCGGATATGGCCGATCGTCGTCGCCAGGAAGTCCGGCGTGATCGACAAGTGCGCATTGGGTGCGAAGGCGGTCCGGACCGCGGGTGCGGGCTGCACGCGGTGGAGCATCAGGATGATCCCGCGTCCGCCCCAGCGGCGCGCCAGAACCTTGTGGATGCCGAGCATGTGGATGCCGTGCATCGCGTGAGTGACCGTCGATCGGAGCAGCCTGTTCATGCGGCACCGCCTTTGGTCGCGGCTTCCAGGGCCGCCCGGAAAGCGGTGACGGCCCGGTCCTCGCTGAATGCATCCTTGGCGCGCAGGCCATTGGCCTGCATCGCCGACCACCTCTCACGCGAGGCGAGCACGTCGAGCACGGCATCGGTCCAGGCCTCGACCTCGAGCGGACGTACGACGCCAACCTCGTAGCGCTCGACAAGCTCGGCGGACGACACCGCATGAGGCGAACCGATCACCGGCGTGCCGCACAGGATGGCCTCGTTCGCCACGAGCCCCCAGGCATCGCCGCGCGTCGGAAAGAGCAGCAGCTTGGCCGAAGAGTAGGCTTCCGACAGGTCATCCTGCTGCAGGTACCCGTCGAACTGCGCCTCTATTCCAGCCGCGGCGAGCCTCGCCTCGAGCTCACCCTTGAGCGGACCTTCCCCGACCACACGAACGCGCAGTGCACGTCCACGCGCCTTGCAGGCACAGACGACGTCGCCGAAGAGCCGCGCGCCCTTGGTCGCGTCATCGATCAGGCCGCAGAACATGACGTCGAACTGGCGCTCCTCGAACGGCCTCGAGTGCGCAGGGGCCTCCCAGGCCGGCACGATCGGCACGACGAAGCCGCGCTTGGGATCGAGACCGTAGATCCCAAGCAGCCTGATGCTGTCCTCGCTGGCGCCCAAGCCGATACTGGCGCGCGGGATCAGCAGGCGGCGCATCCAGCGATGCGGGCGGGAACGCTGTCCCGGATCGGTCGCAACCGAGCCGTCGGTCATAATGCCGAGCGGAATGCCGCGAGCCAGGGCGTAGAGCCCGGCGACGACCATCGTCGGGGAGAAGCCGCCGACGATGACCAGCCCCGGCCGCCGCCGCCAGAGCTCACCTATGATGCCGGGATTAACGTAGATCTGGCGCACGTAGTTGAGGTGCAGCCTGAGGCCCGCCAGCATCTTCAACGTGTAGTGCTTGGCTGCCGGAATGCGCCATTGCCGGTGGGGGCCAGCGCTGTCGCAGGCGAGAACCTGCAGGTTCACGGCCGCGCGCCTGGCAACCGCGTTGTACAACCGATCGGTGTAGGGCGCGATGGCGCCCGTCACGATCACAACCGACATCGACTGGCTCTCCTTGCCGGCTTCGGCATTGAGACCCGGCGTCGGGTTGGATTGCAAATCGGGTGCCATTCGGGCCTCACCGGCAGGGCTTCCTGTCGGGCGCAAAGCGCTCCGACGGCTTACATGCAAATGTCGCACCGACTTGGGCGCTCAGCGCCTGCCATCGCTCGAACGGCAGGCCATCCAGGGTTGGGTCTGCACCCAAGCGCGCGAGGATCGCGCGCACGCGCTGCGTCGAGGACGCCTCTAGCAGCCGTCGCACGTCCTGTGAACCAAGCCGCTGCTCGAGTTGTTGAACGGTGAAGCTGCGCAGGTCGGAGATCCGCTGGCGCCGCGCGTCGACCTCGGCCAGCAGGTGCAGCGGCTGACCGGCGAGGAAGAGATTGCCGCTGACCACGTTGCCCCTGGCGTGCGCCGGCTCCTCCTCGAGCAAACGCGGCAGATCGGGATAGCGCCGCCGCCAGACCTCGGAGCGGTACGGCACGGCCTCCAGCCGCCGCCTCAGCTCGCTTTGCGGCGAAGTGATCGAGCGCGCCGCCCACGTCAAGCCCCGGCCGTCGATGTGCACACCAGGAGCCGAGGCGACAAAAACGTTGTCGGAGATCCGATTGTCCCGTCCACCGCCGATGAACACCGGCTGATCCACACGCAGGAAGAGGTTGCCGCGCACCTCCGTGCCGCTCGCCATGTCGTCGAGGTAAATGCCCTTGACCTCGGCGCCCGGTCTCGGCTTCACGTCGCGCAGGAAATTGAAGAGCAGCCGCGTTCCGCGCGCTGCCCAGTCCCGGCCCGAGTAGATGGCGCCGGTGTCCGTTCCGTCCTTCACGACGCGCGCGAAGGAGTTGTAGGCGATCAGATGATCGTTGCCTTGGAAGCGCAACGCCACGTGCCAGCCGTCGCGAACGACATTGTCGGTCACGATCTGTCCGACGCCGTCCAGCCGCACGGCCGGCTTCTCGGTGCGACCGAGCCGGTCGAAGTGCTGGATGTCCGTGCCGGTGACGAACAGGCCCGCCGGCAACAGGCGCCGGCGGTCGCCGCCGGAGAGCCAGATGCCGCCTTCGCCGGTCTGGCGGACGGTGCTGTCCTTGATGCCGCTGGCCAGCGAGGACTCGACGACGACGCCACGCCCGCCCGTCCAGTGCACGAGGCAATTGGCGATGACGACATCGCTGGCGTCCTTGATGCGGATGGCGTCGCCACGCACCCGCTCGACCGTCAGCCGCTCGATGCGAACATGACGCGCTCCCTCGATGACGAAGGCGCTGGCGGCAACCGAGATCTCCAATGGCCCGTCAGCCCCGGGCCGGGACCAGACCGCCAGCAGTCCGGTGCGGTGATCAAGATACCATTCGCCCGGCCGATCGAGCTCCGCCAGCGCGTGATAGACGTAGTAGCGCGCGCCCTGCACAAAACCGTAGCGTGCACCGGTGGCGGTCGTCAGACGTCCGCCGGCGTCGACCTGCGCCACCCTCTGCGTCTCGAACGACCAGCCCCAGCGCCAATAGCCGGCGACCCACAGATCCGGCTCGCCTTGCCAGGCGACGGCGCGCGCCGGCGGGATGCGCAGGCGAAGCGGCAGCCCGGCGGCCTCGGATGGCGTCCCATCAGCCGCCGCCCAGTCCGCGTTCGGCCAGCGCGCCGGCACGAGCGGGCCGCTCCGGTCGAACACTTCGAGCGGGATCGGATCGGCCGGAACGGCGTGAAAACGCTCGCGATCGATATGATCGGGGCGCGGCAAGCCGGCCGGCAGCGCGAAGAAGCGCACGTTCGCCCGCGCGCTCGCCGTCATGCGCGCCAACAACGCCGCAGGCCTGCGGCCCGCCGCCCTCAGACGCGTGCTGCCGCTCAGCACACTGGATCCGTCGGGCGCACCACGAATGACGAATGGCGCCGCCGCCGTGCCGCTGTCGTCACGACCGAGACGAAGCGGCCGCTCGAGGCGATGCACTCCCGGTCCCAGCTCGATGATCAGCCGGCGACCGGCGCGCCAGTCCGGCGCCGCACGTGCCCGCCTGGCCATGGCAACGGCCTCCTCGAGGCTCCGCGCGCGACGACCTGGCACACGCCTCTTGCGATCACGCGGCGCGCGCCCCGCCGGCTGCCCGGGCACCGAAACGACAATGACGAGTTCGCGCGCGGTTTCGCTGTTCGTGCGGTCTGCCGCCAACGCCGGTGCCGGCAGGGCGGCGGCGATGAGTGCGAGCGCGGCCGGGAATCGCCTCCGGAGGCCACCGCCGCGGCCATCGCCCAAGCGTGAGCGATCCCTTAAGACGAACCGTGCTACCTCGGAGGAGAACGTGTACGAGAAGCGCGCCAAAGCCTGACGTATCCCTAGCAGATGTCTCAATTCGGCCAGATGTCGCCTGCCACGAGCGCCGCACCTGCCTCCCAGGGTCTGCGCTACTGGGACCTGCTCGTCATCCTGTTCGCGGTGCTGGCCGTGTTGATGACGATGAGCGCCTTCTACTACTTCTACGGCGGCTTCGCCGTCGGCGACATGGTCGAGGGCCCGGACCCCAGTCCGAGCGCCCCCCTCGCCAAGGACAACCGTCTCTATCAAGCGCTATGGCTCCTGTTGCTCGGCTCCACCGCTGCGCTGCTGGTGCACGCCCTGCTCACACGCGGCGTCCACGCCTCGATCCTATACGCCGCGCCGATCGTCGTCTGGTCGCTCCTGTCGGCCGTCTGGTCAGTCAACAGCACCAATACGCTATTCTACGCCACCATGCTGGCCGCCAATCTCGCTATCGGCTACGTGCTGGCGGAACATCTGAGCCCGCAGCGGTTTCTGGCGATCTTCGGATGGGTTCTGGCTGCGCTCGTGCTCGGCTCCCTCCTGCTCTACCTGGCCGCACCCGACATCGCGTCGACCGCACGCTACGGCGGCAGCGGCCTGATCGGCGGCCGGCAGATGCACGGCGTGTTCGCCCACAAGGCCGACGCGGGCTACTACTCCGCCATGCTTCTGGTGATGCTGCTCATCGGTGTTGGACCGAGGCTCGGGCGCCTCGCCCGCGCGTTCCTTGTCCTCGCCGCGATAGCCAGCGTCGTGCTGTCGAATTCCTCCACCGCGCTGGCTGCCAGCGTCGTCGTCGTCGCTCTCGCCATCACGCTGCAGAACGCAGGCCGCTGGCGCAACATCGCGATCATCGGGGTGGCGCTCTCGGTCATCGCCTTCTCGTTCCTGGTGCCCATGGTCGGTCTCGGCTCCGTCACGGAAGTGCTCAACCGGGATGCCGGCCTGACGGGCCGCGTACCGATCTGGGCTTCGGGTCTGGAGTTCATGGGACGCAAACCCTGGCTCGGCTACGGCTACCAGGCCTTTTTCGATGCCGGCAAGTATTCGCCCGCGTGGGAGCTCTGGGCGCGCCTCGTCTATTTCCGAGCGCCGGACTTCCACAACACCTCGATCGACATCGGCGTCTCGCTCGGCGTGATAGGGCTGGCGCTCTACGTCCTCCTGCTCACGCGTGCGTTCTTCGTCGCCTTCAACCGGCACATCGACATGAACGTACGGGTCGTGCTGGTTGCCCTGCTCACTCTCCTCGTCTTCACCGCGACAGCCGACTTCACACTGATGAAGCACAACCACTTTTCGACGCTGCTGATGGCCTATTGCGCGTTTGCTGCGGGGCGGAGCCACTGGCGCGCCGCGCGCTAGGGACGGTCTTGGCGTGCGGATCGACGCCTTCGGGCGCTGGACGAGGGCCGAACGTTCAGATCGCCAGATCGAATGTGCGAATGACACCTGCCGTCGCGCCATTGCGGCCGTTCTGGGCCTGCACCTGACGCGCGGCGTGCGCCACCGCAGCCGGCATGCGCCCCGCCTGGACGCAGAGCAGAACGAGGTCGGACCACCGTGACGGATCCAGCGAACCCGTGCGCCTGTTGAAGACGCCGCCGTCGATGATGATGCGGTCGTAGCGGCTCGAGAGCTTGAGGAACTCGGTCTCGATCCGCCGCGCTTCGGCGCGATCCATTGCGCCGGGATCGAGTGTGGCGAGCGGGAGGAACTCGAGGCCGCTGGTGCTATCCTCGATGATGATCGAGGCCAGCGGGCCGCCGCGACCGCTCGGGGTCGGCTTTGCCGCATTCAAGTCCGGGGCGAACACGCCGGATAGCGCCGGGTCGGCCCCATCCATATCGACGAGCAGCACGCGCTCGCCCGTGAGGGCCGCCGCCATGCCGAGGGAAAGCGCCAGTGTCGACGCGCCTTCGCCAGGCTCGAGCGACCTGAGCAGCGTGACCGACGTCTGGCCGTTGGTGCTTGCCTGCGACATGCGATGCAGCAGGCGGAAAACGGATTTGCGGAACGGCTGGGCGCCGCGCGAGCCGGGCGACATGATCGCGTGGATGGCATCCGCGAAGGTCAGCGTCGAGGCCACCGGCCCCTTGGCGCCCGCCGCCGCCGTTGCCTCGGGCATGAGCACGGGAACCGAGCCGAACGTCGGCAGCCCGGGATCGGGATCGGCCAGGACACGGCCCGGACGACCCGGACCGGCATCGGCGCGCGCGCGCAGCGGCGCGGCGTCGAGGTGCTCACGGGCGATGGCATGGGCCACGCCGAAGGCGAGACCCGCGCCGATCGCGAGCATGAGGACCAGCAACGGCTTCGGCTTGCTCGGAGAGAGCGGTGCCACGGCCTTCGAGATGACGTGCGCCTCGGGCTGATAGAGCGTCTGCTGCTCCCCGGTCTCCTTGCTGCGCGAGAGGAAGGTCCGCAGAAGCTGGCGGCTCGTCTCGGCTTCCCGCTCGAGCTCGCCGAGACGGATGCGCGACTGGTTCGTGCTGTCGGCAACCCGCTTCAGGCTCTCCAGCTCGGCCTCGAGCGTCCGCACGCGGCGGTCGGCGATCTCATGCTCGCCCTTGGCGACGGCGGCGATGCGCTTGAGCTCGGCTTCGATCTGGCGCCGGACCGCGGTCACCTCCTGCCGGATCTGGCGCAGGCGCGGGTGGGCATCGAGGAGCACCGCCCTCAGCGACGCCTCGTTCTGCAACGCGGCCGCAAGCTGGCTGCGCAGCCGCTGGATGGTCTGCGAGCCGACCGCCTCGGCACTCTCGCCGAGCGGCCCGCCCGAGGCGAGCGCCGCGCGAACCTGGTCGAAGCGCGCCTTGGCGCTGGCCGCCGCGCCGCGCGCCTGGACGAGCTCCGTATTGATGCGCGTGAGCTGTTGCTCATTCACGAGGCCGCCCTCGGACGTGACGATCCCCTTCTCGCGCCGGAACTCCTGAACTTTCTGCTCGGCCTGGCGCACGCGCGCGCGCAACTCGTCGAGACGGGCACCCAGGCTGACGCTGACACGCCGCGCCTCGTCCGATTTCGACGACGACTGCTCGACGAGATAGCTCTCCGCCACTGCGGTGGCGAGGCGCGCGGCCTTCTGCGGGTCCTTCGACGTGACGGCGACACGGATGACGTAGGTACGGCCGGCCCGATGCACGACCAGGGCGCGCGCGAACGATTCCATGGCCCGCTGCTTCACGACCGCCGGGTCCGACGGCTTCGACGGGGACGACACGCCGATGGCGACCAGGAGACGCTTCAGGCGTCCGCCGCCGGCGAACTCGGGATCGCTCGCCAGCTTCTCCTTCTCGACGACGCGGCGGATGACGGAGGCGGAACCGATGATCTCCACCTGGCTGTCGACGTAGGCATGATCGCCGCCGCTGCCGAGCGGGGTAAGCTCCTGGCCGACGATCTTCTTCTGTCGCGAGTCTATAAAAATGTCCGTCGCGGAAACGTACTGCGGCGGCGTCACCAGCAGATACAGGATCCCAAGCGCCAAGCAGGCGAGGACCGCACCGGCAATGGACCGCCACCTGCGACCGAGAACGGCGAGCAGCTCGCGGAGATCAACCTGGCCGTCACCGGTTGCGGGCATCACCGCCGGGACTGCAGGCTCTACAGGCCTCATGTAGCTCACTCTTGGGATACCGTTTCGTTTCGAGACATTGATCGGACCTCAAGGCGTCGGCTCCTCGACCACGCACAGCCGGACGGCCAGCGGGATTTCCGATGAACTGTTCGCCTTTGCTCGGCATGCTTGCAGCTTCCGTACCAATGTCGGCCCTCTCGGGGAGGGCAGGCTCACGATCCGCTCGATTCCTGATGCTGAACAGTTTGCGCGGATCGACGGCGGCAACGTCAGATCGCAACTGCGACCCGTACGCACCAACTGCCGTGACGGCATTAAAGTGTTTTATCAATATGACTGTCAAAACCTATTGCGGGACAACTGTCCCTTGCCCTAGTTTGCGCGCGGTTGAGCAACGAAAACGACGCGCGCGCAGGGCGTGCGCCAGAACCTGCTTCTGCTCCGATCGAAACGCCGCGGCGACGCTGGCGGCCCCGCGCGTCGACCATCGCGGTCGTGCGCTGCGACGGGCAAAGGGCGCGATGTGCTCCTGACGGCACAAAGCTTGCTTCCTCGACACACTAGCTAGAGAGCCACGCGGTGCTCTTGGTAGTCTCATTCGACTGGTTTGCGTAATGACTGATGTGAACTACCTGCGCCACCCTCGCCTTGTCAGGCGACGCTTCGGAGCGACGCTCGACAAGCAGACCATCTCGCTCATTCACGTGGTCGTCGACGGCTTCGTCATCATGATGGCCGCCGTCGCGGCGCAGTCGCTCTATCACATCGCCTACTACGGCACGCCCGACATCAGCCCGCGACCGTTCGAGCTCGGCGCACTCACGTCCCTGTTCTACGTTCTCATCCAGTCCGGCAAGGCCCATTACGGCACCGAACGGATGCTCACCCAAGGCACGCGCTACAATCAGATGCTGGCTTCGTGGACGATGGCCATCGCCTGCGTCCTGGTCGTCGGGTTCCTCACGAAGCAGGCCGCTTTGCACTCCCGCGGCTCCGTGCTGCTCTTCTACGTCATGGGCTTCATCACGATCGCCGGCAGCGACGGCCTCGTCGTCAGCTTCGTGCGCCGCGGCGTACGGGCCGGCTGGCTCAGCACGCGCGGCGTCCTGCTCGTCGGAACGATGGCGAGGACTGAGGAATTCCTCGCCAAGCATCGTCTCGACAGTGCCGGCGTCCTGCTTCAAGACATCCACATCATCGGCCCCGGCGCCAGCGGAGACGCCTCCCTGGCGCAGCTCGAGATCGACTTGCAGCGCAGTGTCGACAAGGCGCGCGGCCTCGAGATCGACGAGATCCTGCTGGTGCTGCCGTGGTCCGACCCCCAGCTCATCGACCGCTGTGCGCAGGCGTTCTCCAGCATTCCCGTGCGCATCCAGCTTTGGGAAGGCTCTCTGCTCGATCGCTTCGCGGACGTCCACGCCGAGCGTATCGGCGGCATGACCAGCATCGCCATCGCGCGCCCTCCGATGACCCTGGTCGAGCGCTTGACCAAGCGGCTCCTGGATCTCACGATTGCATCGCTGGCTCTCGTCCTGCTTCTTCCGGTGCTGCTGCTGCTCGCGCTCTGGATCAAGCTCGACAGCCGCGGACCGGCGCTGTTCCGCCAGCGCCGGCACGGCTTCAACCAGCAGACGTTCCGCATCTTCAAGTTCCGCACGATGACGACACTCGACGACGGTCCGGTCGTCACCCAGGCCAAGGTGGACGATCCACGCATCACCCGCGCCGGACGGTTCCTGCGGCGAACCAGCCTCGACGAATTGCCCCAGCTCCTCAACGTTCTCAGGGGAGAGATGTCGATCGTCGGCCCGCGCCCGCACGCCATCGCCCACAACGAGGAATACGAGCGCCGCATCGCCCGCTACGCCCGCCGCCACAACGTCAAGCCGGGCATCACCGGCTGGGCGCAGATCAACGGCTTCAGGGGCGAGACGGACACCGAGGACAAGATGCGGGCGCGCATCGAGCACGACCTGTTCTACATCGACAACTGGTCCATCACGTTCGACCTCTACATCATCCTGCGCACGCTGCTGTCGCCGACGACGTTCCGCAACGCTCGCTGAATGCCGGCGCCATCCCGCGCATCGACGATCAGCTGTTGACCGTCAGTCGCGGTGGCTCGACCGCAACCCGCGGCTCCTCCTCGAGGTCGAGTGCGCCGATGCGCCGGCCGTGCTGCCCGATCTTTTCCGCCGAGGTGACGACCTTCTGCAGGTCCTGAGCGGCGGCGTTGAAGTGGCGGTCTAGGTCCTTGACCCGCGCCACCAGTCGCTCGACATCGGCGACGAGCGCGCCCACCTCGCGCTGGATGAGGCCGGCCTGCTCCTTGATGCGCACGTCCTTGATGACGGCCTGCATGGTCTGGACGGCCAGCATCAGCACGTTTGGCGAGACAATGGCGACGCGGGCACGGTGGGCCTTCTGAATAAGGTCCGGAAACTGCTCATAAAGATCCGCATAGACCGCCTCCGACGGGACGAACATCAGTGCAGTGTCCGCGGTCTCGCCAGGGATCAGGTATTTCGAGGCGATATCATCGATATGGCGCCCGACATGCTGACGGACGAGCTTTGCGGCGGCGTGATCCTCCTCCGCGCCCCGCGCTGCCCGCAGGGCCTCGAAGCCTTCCAGCGGGAACTTGGCGTCGATCACGACGGCGGCGCTGGCGCCCGGCAGATCGACCAGGCAATCGGGGCGCTTGCCGTTGGACAGCGTCGGCTGGAAGCGGAAGGCGCGCTCCGGCAGGGCATCGCGGATGATGGTCTCCATCTGCACCTGACCGAACGCCCCGCGCGCCTGCTTGTTGGCGAGGATGCCCTGGAGCGACACGACCTGACTCGACAGCTCCGTCAGGCTGCGTTGCGCCGCGTCGATGAGGGACAGCCGCTCCGAGAGCTGGGCCAGTGTCTCGCTGGTGCGGCGCTCCGTCTCGCCGAGGCCGGAGCCGAGCCTGTCGCCGACGTCATCGAGACGGGCGCCCAGCCGATCGGTGACGGAGGAGAGCGTCCGGTCGAGGCGCTCACCCATACCTGTCAGCTCCTGACCGACCCGTGAGCTGACGCTGTCGAGCCGCGCATTGAGGGTCTGGCCAAGCTCCGCCTGCCGCACCGTCGTGAGCTCGGCCATGGCGCTGAGCCGGCCCTTGAGCTCTTGCAGCTCGGCCGACACGTCGCGTTGCATGCGCTCCTTCTCGGCGGCCAGGGCGGCTTCCGCATCGCTGCGGCGCCGGGTCTCGTGGCGGGCGCGGCGCTGCGCCGTCACGACGAGCACGACGGCCGCCAGCACCAGCGCCGCCGCCGTCAACGGCACCCAGACGGGCATCGCGCCGATATGGCGCTGCACGGCCTGCCAGATATCCGACAGTGCCTGTTGCAAATTCGGCTCGTTCATGGGCAAAAGACTTAGCTGATTCGGGCCCGAGACGCCTCTGGCCGGACCTTGCGGAGCCGCCCGCGACGGGCAAGCCGAAACGATTGACCGCTTTGGCGCCAATACCTATCTGAAACGCATGGCAAGACGCGAAATCATAACGCTTCCGGACCCGCTGCTGCGCAAGCCGAGCCTGCCCGTCGAGACGATCGACGCGGAGGTGCGCAAGCTGATGGATGATATGCTCGAGACCATGTATGCGGCGCCGGGCATTGGCTTGGCCGCCGTGCAGGTGGCTGTGCCACGGCGCATCATCGTGCTCGACGTTTCGGACAAGGACGAGGATCGCCAGCCCATCTGCATGGCGAACCCCAAGATCCTGTCGCTCGGCTCCGAGACGCGCGTCTACGAGGAAGGTTGCCTGTCGCTGCCTGATGTGCGCATCGACATTGAGCGGCCGACGAGCCTGAAGGTCGCCTACATCGACCGCGAGGGCCAGAAGCGCGAGTTGGACGCGGACGGCCTGCTGGCCACCGCGATCCAGCATGAGATCGACCACCTCGACGGCAAGCTCATCATCGACTTCGTGTCCCGACTGAAACGCGACATCATCGTGCGTCGCTTCAAGAAGCAGGCCAAAACGAGCTGACGGTCACGGAACCGACACCGGCCGATCGATCGACGAGACGAGGCGGCCTGGCGGTCGGGCCGGAGGCCCCCGGCGCCGCCGTCGAGGCCATGACGACCACTCCAGGCCAACCGGGGACCTGCCGATGCTCGACGTCATCTTCATGGGCACGCCCGATTTCGCCGTGCCGACGCTGCGCGCCGTGCTCGCGGCCGGCCATCGCGTCCGCGCGGTGTACACCCAGCCGCCACGGCCGGCCGGGCGCGGCATGGCCGAGCGCATGTCCCCTGTCCACGTTTTCGCCAAGCACGTGGGCGTCGAGGTCCGCACGCCACGCAGCCTGCGCAACGAGGACGCGCAGACCACGTTCGCAGCACTCGAAGCCGATGTCGCCGTCGTCGTCGCCTATGGCCTCATCCTGCCGAAACCGGTGCTCGAAGCCCCCCGGCATGGCTGCCTCAACCTGCATGGCAGCCGACTGCCGCGCTGGCGAGGCGCTGCACCCATCCAGCGCGCCATCATGGCCGGCGATCGGGAGACCGCGGCCATGGTCATGCGCATGGACGAAGGGCTCGATACCGGGCCAATCTGCCTCGCCGATATGATCGCCATCGGCGAGACCATGACGGCCGGCGAGTTGCACGACGTGATGGCGGACCGTGGCGCGGCGCTGATGGCCGAGGCGCTCGCCCGGCTGGAGCGGGCGGCATTGACGTGCACACCACAGCCTTCGGAGGGCGCCACCTACGCCGCCAAGATCGACAAGGCGGAGGCGCGCATTGATTTCAGCCGGCCGGCCCGCGAGGTTCACGATCTCATCCGGGGCCTGTCGCCGTTTCCGGGAGCCTGGTTCGAGACCGGGCTCGGCGGCCGTCCCGAGCGGGTCAAGGTCCTCCGCAGCACTATGGGCGACGGCTCGGGCGCTCCTGGCACGACGATCGACGCCAGCCTGACCGTCGCTTGCGGTGACGGCGCCATCCGCCTCGTCGAGCTGCAGCGGGCGGGTAAGACCCGGCAAACGGCGGACGAGTTCCTGCGCGGTTTCGCCGTGCCCAAGGGCGCCCGGCTCGCGGCCGATGCTCGAGATTGAGCGAGGCGATCGCACGCCAGGGGATCGTCGTCAGACGGGTTGCAGCGGCGTGTGAGGAGCGGACGGCAAGTGCACGCGGACACCGTCGCCGGGCGCGATCTCGCCGCCGCGGATCACCACGGCCATGACGCCCGCCTTGCGCACCAGGTTTCCCTCGTCGTCGCGATCGAGAACGGCGGCCATCAGGCCGGGCCGGAACGCTTCGATCTGTTGACAGGGATTGCGGAGCCCCGTCAGCTCCACCTCTGCTTCGGCGCCGATGCTCAGGCGCGTGCCGCGGGGCATCGCCAGCAGATCGACGCCCCGGGTCATGATGTTCTCGCCGAGTTCGCCGGGCGCCACGTCGAAGCCGGCAGCGGCCAGCTCCCGCAGCAATTCGACATGGATGAGATGCACCTGCCGCAGATTGGCCTGGCTCGGATCGCGCGCGACACGGGATCGGTGCTGGACGGTCGCGCCAGCATGGCAATCCCCCGCGACGCCCAGGCCCGCGACCAGACGGATCGCGGCGCAGGTCTCCTTGCTGAAGACATGCGCGGCGCTGCGGCCGACGGAAACCACCGAGCCCCGCACGTCACCCGGCATGACCTGAGTCACTCCTGGATGGGCCGCAGCCCCTCAGTTCGTGCGGCCTTTCTGGCAGACCGGCTCCTCGCGCTTGAGACCGGCCTCGCGGATGAGCGCCAGGTCCTCGGCGGCGTCGTTGTTTGCCGTGGTCAGCAGTTTCTCGCCGTAGAAGATCGAGTTGGCGCCCGCGAGCATGCAGAGAACCTGCGCCTCCTTGGTGAGGTTCTCGCGTCCCGCCGAGAGCCGCACGCGCGACTTCGGCATGACGATGCGGGCGGTCGCCACCATGCGCACGAGCTCCAGCGGCTCGACGGGCGTCTGCTGGGCGAGCGGCGTGCCCGTGACCGGCACGAGCGCGTTGATGGGCACGCTCTCGGGATGGGGATCGAGGCTCGCCAGGACCTGCAGCATGCGCGCACGATCCAGCGTCGTTTCGCCGAGGCCGATGATCCCGCCCGTGCAGAGCGTGATGCCGGCCTGGCGCACGTTGCCGAGCGTGCGCAGGCGATCCTCGTAGGTGCGCGTCGAGATGATCTCGCCGTAGAACTCCGGGCTGGTGTCCAGATTGTGGTTGTAGGCGTCGAGTCCGGCCTCGGCCAGACGCTCGGCCTGCCGCTCATTCACCATGCCGAGCGTAACGCAGGCCTCGAGGCCGAGCGACTTGACGCCCCTGACCATGTCGAGGACCTGGTCGAACTGCTTGCCGTCCTTGACCTCTCGCCAGGCGGCGCCCATGCAGAAGCGCGTGGCGCCCGCCTCTTTGGCGCGCGCGGCGGCCGACAGAACCTTGTCGACATCCATCAGCGTCTCGCGCGTGAGGCCCGTATCCTTGGCGTAGTGCGCCGACTGCGGGCAGTACTTGCAGTCCTCCGGGCAGGCCCCCGTCTTGATGGAGAGCAGGCTCGCCAGCTGCACCGTGTTGTCCTCATGGTGGCGACGATGCACGGTCTGGGCACGGTAAACGAGATCGATGAGCGGAGATTCGAGGATCTCCAGGATCTCCTCGCTCGTCCAATCATGGCGGCAGTCCTGATCCGCGCGCTCCTTGGCTGCGGCGGCGTGCGACGGCGAGCTTTGCTTGGTGTCGAGCATAGGCGTTCTGTCCCGATGTTCGTTTGATTTCGTTTCGGCCGTTCCCTATTACAGGATCATGACCTCCATAGAAAGCCTCTACGCAACCTGGCTCGATCAGCGTCAGAAGGCCGGACTGAAGCGCGAGTTGTCGCAGCCCGTCCGGCCCGATGCGCGAACCCTCGTGCATGACGGCAAGACCTACCTGAACGCCGCCAGCAACGACTACCTCGGCCTGTCCTTTCATCCCGAGCTGATTTCGCGCGCCCGGGAGTGGGTGTCGCGGTGGGGCGCCGGGTGCGGCGCCTCGCGCCTGGTCACCGGCAACTCCGAGGCGATCGCCGCCGTCGAGAGCAAGCTGGCAGCGTTCAAGCAGGCTCCGGCGGCCCTCGTGCTGGCCTCCGGCTTCCAGGCCAACGCCAGCGTTCTGGCGGCCCTGCTCGATCGCACGATCCTCGGGAGCGAGCCGCTCGTCCTGGCCGACCGGCTCAACCATTCCAGCATGCACTTCGGGCTGGCAGCCGCAGGCGTGCGACAGGTGCGCTATCGCCACTGCGACGCCGCCCACCTCGCGCAACTCCTCGAGCAGCACGAGGGCGACAGCCGGCCGAAAGTGATCCTCTCGGAAACCGTCTTCAGCATGGACGGCGACATTGCGCCGCTCGACGAGCTCATCCGCCTCGCGCGCCGGCATGGCGCCATGCTCGTGCTCGACGACGCCCATGCGACCGGCATCCTCGGCGAGGCAGGGCGCGGCCTCTCGGCCGGTGCCGACGTCACCATCGGCACGTTCTCGAAGGCCATGGGCGGCTTCGGAGCCTACGTCACCTGCTCGCCCCTGGTCCGGGACTACCTGATCAATCGATGCACGGGCCTCATCTACTCGACGGGGCTGCCGCCCGCCGTATGGGGCGCCATAGATGCGGCCCTCGACGTGATGCCGTCCCTCGACGGCGAGCGCCAGCGCGTCGCCGCCATGTCCGCACGCCTGCGCACCGGCCTCTCGGCCATGGGCTTCGATACCGGCGCGTCGGCCACGCAGATCGTGCCGATGATGATCGGGGAAGAGCGGGCTGCACTGGCCATGGCCGAGCGATTGCGCGCCGGTGGTGTCTGGGCCACGGCCATCCGCCCGCCGACCGTGCCGAAGGGCACGGCGCGGATACGCTTCGCCCTGTCGGCCGCGCTCGCCGACGACGATATCGAGACCATTCTGCACGTGATCCGAGAGGCAGCCTCGGCGCTGCCGCCGCGGGCCGCGTGAAGGAGCAGGTCATGTCGCACAACCGCTCGAGAGATCATTCGCCATGAGCCCCTCAACGGACGTCGTGCTCGTACATGGCTGGGCGTTCGACGACAGCGTCTGGAACAAGCTGCACCAGCCGCTCCTCGGACCGAGGACCGCTACCGTCACGAATGTCAGCCTCGGCTTCTTCACCGACCGGCCGGCGGCGGACCCCGCCAGTCTTCCCGCGGACGCGATCTGGATCGGGCACTCGCTCGGCGCGCTCTGGGCGCTCGAGCACGCCGTTTCGCCACGCGCGATCGTCGCCATCAATGGATTCGCGTGCTTTCATGCCTTCACCGCCCGCCAGGTGCTGGGCCTGATGAAGCGCAATATCGCCCGCGACGCGCCAGCGCAGATCCGGGCCTTCTGGTCGCGGGCGGGGGCGGCGGATTACACCGACGCCGGCCGGCTCGACGGCGCTCGCCTCGCCAGCGGCCTCGATTGGCTGGCGACCTGGGATGCGCGCACCAAGGTTGCCGCCACCCCGGTGCTGGCGCTCGCCGCCGCTGACGACGCCATCGTGCCTATCGCCGCGTCACGGTCGCAGTGGCCGCGAAACAGCTTGCGCGAGCGCGCCGATGGAGGTCACGTGCTGCCGCTGACCCGCCCCGAGTGGTGCGCGGCCGAAATCGGAGCCTTTCTTGACGCTCTCCCGTGAGAAATCCCGCATCGTCGCGCGCTTCAGGCGTCGCGCCGGCAGCTATGACGCGGCCGCGCAGGTGCAGCGCCACGCAGCCGAGCGGCTGGCCGGCCTGCTGCCGCCGGAGCTGGCGCCGAAGCACCGCCCCGCCGCGATCCTGGAGATCGGCTGCGGCACCGGCCTGCTCACCCGCCGCCTCGTTGCGCACTACCCAGGCGCCGATCTGCTGGCCACGGATGTCGCGCCCGACATGGTCGCCGCCTGCCGGGCGGCGCTCGGCCCGGCGTCCGACGTCCGCGTGATGGTCATGGACGGCGAGCGCCCGACGGTCGCCGGCCCCTTCGATCTCATCGCCAGCAGCATGGTCGTGCATTGGTTCGACGACGTGGCGCGGAGCCTCGATCGTCTGGCGCACCTGCTCGCGCCGGGTGGCGTGCTGGCCTACGCCACCATCGGCGCCGACGGCTTTCCGGAATGGCGACACGCTCTCGACGCGCTCGGCCTGGACCACGGGCTGCGCCATCTCGGCAATCTGCCGGGACGCCTCGAGGACGAGCATGTGACGATCGACTACGGCAGCGCCGCCGGCTTCCTGGCGAGCCTGCGTGCCACCGGCGCAACCGAGGCGCGGGCAGACTACCGGCCACTGCCGCCGGGCGCGCTCAAGGCCGCGCTCCGACGGATGGAGCAGGCCCATGGCGGCCGGGTCACGTGGCATATCGTCTATGGGCTGCTGCAGCGCTGAGGGTGCCGGGCGGTGGAGCCGCGGGGCCGGCCGACGCTACACTATGCCTTGCCGAGTGCGTCGAGACCCCGGATCAAGCCGTCGTAGGCCCGTTCCAGCTGGTCGTCCGTGATGCAATAGGGCGGCATGAGATAGACGGTGCCGCCGAGCGGCCGGATGTTGAGCCCGATGGCGAGGAAGTGGTCTCTCAGCGCCACGCTCTCGGCCGACTTGTAGTCACCCGACCCACCCGCCAGATCGAACGCCAGCACGCTGCCGAGGACACGAGGCCGCGTCGCGCGCGGGTGAACGGCGAGCCGCGCCATCGCCTGCCGGTGGCGGTCCTCGATAGCGGCGATGCGTGGCAACGTGCCTTCCTCGCCGAACAGCGCCAGCGAACGCAGCGCCACGGCCGCCGCCAGGGGATTGGCCGTGAAGGAATGCCCGTGCACGAGCGCCCTGGCGAAGCTGTCGCCGAGGAACGTTTCGAAGATGCGCTCCGTCATCACCGTGACCGCCAGCGGCAGATAGCCTGCGGTCAGCCCCTTCGAGAGGCAGATGATGTCGGGCGCCCGCGCCTGCTCGAACGCGAACAGCGTGCCCGTGCGGCCAAAGCCGGTGGCCACCTCGTCGAAGATGACGAGGGTGTCCAGCCGATGCGCCAGATCGACCAGCGCGGACATGAAGGCCGGCCGGCAGAACCGCATGCCGCCCGCCCCCTGCATCAGGGGCTCGACGATAATCGCCGCCACGGCGCCGTCCGCCGCGATGAGCCGCTTCTCGATGCGCTCCAGCGCCTCCGCCTCGCGGGCGGCCACCTCCGTATCGCCGTCCCAGGTGGCGGGAAACGGCACGGTCTCGACCTCGAGCAGCAGGTCCTGATAGGCCCCGAAGAAGCCCGAGCCGCGCCCGACCGCCATGGCTCCGAAGGTGTCCCCGTGATAGCCGCCGTCGAAGGCGATGAAGCGATGGCGGCGCTCCCCCTTGTTGTGCCAGTGCTGGAACGCCAGCTTCAGGGCCACCTCGACAGCCGTGGAGCCGTTGTCCGAGAAGAACACGCGCGTCAGGCCGTGGCCGAGCCGCTCTGCCAGCGCTGCGGCGAGCCTGGCGGCCGGCTCGTGTGTGAACCCGGCGAACATCACGTGCTCGACCTTGCCGGCCTGCTCGGCGAGCGCTGCGTTGAGGCCCGCATGGGCATGGCCGTGGGTGGTCGTCCACCACGACGAGATCAGATCGAGGATTTCCCGGCCTTCGGGCGTGAAGAGCGACGCGCCGCTCGCCCGCGCAATGGCGATGGCCGGCGCTTCGGTCGCGTGCTGCGTGTAGGGATGCCAGACATGCCGCCGGTCGAGGTCGAGAAAATCGGTCACGGGGTCGCCAGGAGTTGCTTCAGGTCGATCTCGCCAGGAATGGCGGCCAGCGCCGCCCGCGTCAAGGCGGCGAGTTGCGGGATCTCGGCGATGACCCCGACCCGGCCGAATCTCTCGATGGCCCGGCGATTGTGCGGCGCGGGTGGTCCGCACAGGATGACGCCCGCGATGGGCACTGAGCGCGCCCGCAGCGCCTCGAGCGAGAGGAGCGTGTGATTGATGGTGCCGAGCGTCGTGCGGCAGACCAGCACGGCGGTGGCGCCCAGGCGCTTGGCAAGGTCGACCATCATGACGTCGTCGGTCAGCGGCACCAGCACGCCCCCGGCCCCTTCAATGACGAGCGGGCGCGCGGTTGCCGGCGTGGCATCGACGATCGCCTCCGGCGAGATGACGACGCCCGCCCGCAGTGCCGCCTCGTGAGGCGACAGGGGCTCGGGCAGCGCGACAGCGTTCGGCGGGAAGCGCTCGTCCGGCAGGCCGGTCACCTGACGGACGGTGGTCGTATCGCAATCCTCGCCCGCACCGGTCTGCACGGGCTTCCAGTACACGGCGTCGAGGGCGAGTGTGAGCCAGGCTGCGGCGACGGTCTTGCCGACCCCGGTATCCGTTCCCGTGACGAACAGCCGTGCTGCCATCTCCTGCTTCTCCCATGGCGAAGGCGTCCGGGCGGCCCGACTTGCCGCCCTGGAGGCTCATACCGCTACGGGCCGGGCGAGAGCAACCGGACGACGCGCGGTGCGACGGCGGGCAGGGACAACAGAATTGAGACGCAGGCGGTTGGACGAGGCGTGCTCGGCGATCTTGCCCAGGAATTGCTCGGCAAAGCGGGTCCCGCTGATCGCCTCGACATAGGGCTGCCAGATGGCCTGGGCCAATTCGACGCGCGCATGCGCGATCTCGCGCGCCGAGCGCGGCGCCGGTATCGGCCGCAGTCGCTGGCTGCCGAGCCAGAGGAACACGGCCTGCCAGACCTCAGGCGACACCTGACGATTACGCACGCCGCGCAACTGGGCGATGTTCGGCAGTCCGCCGTTCGAGATCTCGGCCGCCAGCTCGAGCGTGGCGACACGGGTGCCCTTGTTGCGAATGCTGAAGATGCGGGCGCTCCACTCGTCGAACTGGTCGGCGTACTGGTCGAGACAATTCTGCATCGACTTGGCCTCGGCCACGAACTCGCCGACGTCTTTCAGGCGCACGATGTCGAAGCCGAGGGCGGTGCCATCCTGCAGCCAGGCATCGGGGCAGATGACGGCGAGCTTCAAGGCCAGATCGATGCGCCGGCGCCAGACCTGCATCTCCTCGACGGCGCGAGCGAGACCCATGCTGGGCTGCCACGGGCGACGCAACAGGCCGTGTCCGCGCGTCTCGGTATTCAGCGAGAACCAGGCCCAGGCGCCGAGGAACTGGATGGCCGTCGACTCGCGCGGCGAACCGATCAGGCGCCGCTGACGGCCCATCCAGAAGGCGAACTCTTCCCCGCACGTCTGCGAGGCGAACAGCACCCGCTCGAGCCAAAGCGCCGACTGCTGCGGAGACTCGGGAACGTAGTTGACGATGTGGCTCGCAAAAGTGCTGCCGCAAGGCACGGCAACGAGCGGCGCGTCGAACGCCTCCGCCGGGAGGCGACGCAGCCAGAGCGGCAGACCCAGCGCCTCGGCCGCAGACTTGAGCGACCCGCCGCTCTCCACGACCTCCACGCAGGCCGCCTGCTCGGCCTCGCTGCCGTAGCCGGTCGCGAGAGCGAAGATCAGCCCTGGAAAGCACGCGGCCAGATCGGCGAAGCAGCGTCCGCGCCTGACGAGAGCCGCGATCCTGCGCCGGTAGTGCGACGGGAAGTTCCCGACGGGAGCCGCCAGCGACCGTTGGCCGGGCTGCGCTTGCGACCGACGCAGAGAATTCTGCATGACCCGACCGTCCTTGCGGATGATTGTTCTTTGCCCCCCAACCCTGGATCGCAGCCTACCGCGCGAAGATGGCGAAAGGCTGACGCCGAGCCCTTCAAGCAGCCGTGAATTGACATGATGACGGTCCGCCACGATCTGTGATGATCGGACATCGCCCCCCGGACCGGGCGCGCCGTTTCATCACGCGCTTTCTGGCCCTCGAGACGCACGAGCAATGACAAGACCTTCGACGCCCCTATCCAATCCCCTCGCCAAATTGCTGATGACGCTGCTGCTTCTGGTCGGAAGCGTCGCAGTGGCCGATGCCTTCGACTGGCTCAGCTACCTGACCGGTCAGCGCTCGCTGGCGAAGATCGAGGCCGACATCTCGCGCCGGTTCACCGACATCGGCCACATGCCGCCCAAGGGATTGGCCGAGAGGCTCGCCAATCCGCAGAACATCGTCCTTCTCGACGTCCGCGAGCCCACCGAGTTCGCCGTCAGCCATCTGCCCGGCGCCGTGCGCGTTACGCCGGGCGCCGACGTCGCCGAGATCCTGAAGACGCTCGAGGGCCGGATCGCCGGCAAGACCGTGGTCTTCTATTGCTCGGTCGGCGAGCGCAGCTCCCGCCTCGCCCATCGCGTGCGCGCCGAGCTGATGAAGCGCGGAGCCGTGGCGGTCGACAACCTCAAGGGCGGCATTTTCGCCTGGCACAATCAGCAGCGCCCACTGGTCAGCGGCCAAGGGCAGCCGACGCCCTACGTGCACCCCTTCGACTCATCGTGGGGCAAGCTCGTCGACCGGCAGTCGCTGACGCGCATGAAGCCCTGACAGCGCCCCCCTCCCCGAGACCGCGCCGTCAGGACTGGCGGCGGCCAGTCGCCTTGCCCATACTGCAGCCAGAGACAGAGGGAGGCAGGACATGGGCGACACCCCATCCACGGTCGGCATCGTCGGTGCCGGTCTCATCGGCCGCTCGTGGGCCATGGTTTTCGCGCGCGCGGGCTGGCGTGTGCGGCTGATGGACAGCGAGCCGTCACAACGAGCTGCTGCGCCGGAGCTGATCCGCGCCGCCCTCGAGGACCAGACGCGGCACGGGCTCATCGCCGACGCGGCGGCGGCCAGCGGCCGCATCTCGATGACAGAATCCATCGAGTCGGCGGTCGAGGGGGCCGCTCACGTGCAGGAATGCGGCCCCGAGACCGTCGAGGCCAAGCTGGCATTGTTCCGTGCGATCGACGCCACCGCCCCGGCGGATGCACTGATCGCCTCGTCGTCGTCCGCCATCGTCGCATCCCGCTTCACGGAGGCATTGCCCGGCCGCGCCCGCTGCCTCGTCGCGCATCCGGTCAATCCTCCCCATCTCGTGCCCGTCGTCGAGTTGTGCGGAGCGCCGTGGACCAGCCCCGCAGCCCTCGAGAAGGCGCACGCGCTCTACGCGTCCCTCGGACAGGCGCCGATCCTGGTGCGCCGGGAGATCGAAGGCTTCATTCTCAACCGCCTGCAAGGCGCCCTCCTGGCGGAGGCCTTCCGGCTGGCCGGCGAAGGCTACGTCAGCCCGGCCGATCTCGACACGACGATCAAGGATGGTCTTGGCCTGCGCTGGTGCTTCATGGGGCCTTTCGAGACCATCGAGCTCAACGCACCGGGCGGCATCCCCGACTACTGCGCCCGCTACACCGGCTTCTTCAAGCGCGTCGCGGCCGAGTCGCCGTCTCCCGACGTGTACGATGCGCCGAATACGACGCGCATTCTCGACGCCTGGGGCCAGGGCCTCGATGCGCGCGAGCATGCAGAGAAGACACGCTGGCGCGATGGCCGACTGGCCGCCCTCGTGGCGCACAAGCGCGGGCAGCAGTGATGTCGGATCATCATGGCGCCGTCGCACACTGGCAGCCCCTCGACCAAACCGCTATAGTCGCGGGCGCGAAGCAGGCAGGACAGGCATGAACCGGTTCGACAAGCTCTTCGGCCTCAAGGGCGAGGCCAAGCTCAGATACCTCGACGGCGAGTTCCAGGTCGTCGTGCCCGGAGACTTCGTGCGATGCGCGGTCACCGGCGAGGTCATCGCCCTGCAGAACCTGCGCTACTGGAGCGTCGAGCTGCAGGAGGCCTATGCCACGCCCGAGGCCTCGCTCAGGCGCCATCTCGAACGGCGCAAGAGCCGCTCCTAGCGTGTGAGCGGTCCTGCCGCCGCTGGCAGCACACTGCGCTGCCAGGGCGTGCGCGGCTCAAGTCCTAGAAGTACCGCTCGGGGATGCGGATGATGTCGCCCGGCCGGATATCGACGCCGGCGGAGGTCGGGTACGAGCGCTCGAACGTCTGGCCAGACCTGCGGATGAAGATCTTGCCGGTATCGGCACGATAGGTGTAGCCGCCGGCCACCGCGACCGCGCTCATGATGGTCATGCCGCTGCGATAGGGATATTCGCCGGACTTCGTTACCTCGCCGATGATGTAGAAGGGCCTTTGCGTCAGCAGCTCGACGCTGACTTTGGGGTCGCGGATATAGCCGTCGCGCAGCTTCGCCGCGATGCTCTCCTGCAGTTGCGCCGGCATCAGGCCTGCGGCCCGCACGGCGCCGATCAGCGGAATCGTGATGTTGCCGGTGCTGTCGACCTCGTACTCACGGCTGAGCTCCTGCTCCTTGAAGACCGTGATCCGCAGCTTGTCGCCCGTGTTGACCGTCATCCCGGAGAAGGGCAGATCCGCCGCGGGCGCGCCCGGCATGGCCGCCGGCGTCGCGCCAACGGCTTGGCTGCCGGGCACCTGCCCGCCGGGCGCCACCGGGCCAGACGACGAGGATGAGAACGAGCCGCCATTGGCGCAGCCCTGCAGGCACGCGGCAAGCGCCAGGAGAGCTACGATCAGCGCCCGTTTGCAATCCCGCATGATCACCTCGTGTGTAGTCCGATCTTTGACATGACCTGATTCGCAGTGATTCGTCTCGACGCTCGCGTTCCGGAACATCGGCGCGCGGCGTCGGCCGGCACCGCCACCCGCTCCGCGGGAGACGGCACTCACCACACGCAACAGCGTCAAAACCTGAATGTAACTTACTGAAAAGACGCAGACTTATGAGCGCTTCGCAGCGACTGCTGCGCATTCACCCGGCCGTGGCGACCGGGCCATTCCACTCCGCAACCGCATCAGCCCGTGCCGGTGATCAGGAACCGGACGTCGTGGCTTTCGAGCACGGCACACGTCAGTCGTCCTGTCGCATATGCCCCGGTGTCTATGTTCATTCGGTTAACGCGGACGTCAGGCTCCTCGACCGGGGTATGGCCGTGGACGACGTAGCGGCCGTGATCGCGCTCGGAGAGCAGAAACTCGTCGCGGATCCACATGAGGTCCGTCGGCGACTGTTCGTCGAGTGCAAGTCCGGGCCGCACGCCGGCATGGCAGAAGAAGAAGTCGCCGATCACGCAGGAGAGCTTCAGCGATTGCAGCAAGGCGATGTGCGCCTGCGGCATGGAGCCGGCCAGATCCTGCGCCGCCTTGTCGTAGTTGCGGCCGAGTTGCACGTCCCGCACGCCGACGCCATAGGAAGCGAGCGTCTCGAGGCCGCCGAAATGCCGCCAGTCCGCGCCGAACCCTGGCTCGGCCAGGAAGGCGAGCAGCATCTCCTCGTGATTGCCCTTGAGCGGTACGAAGCGGCTGGCCCAGGCCGGCGGATCGAGCAGCATGTCGATGACGCGCGACGCCCCGAACCCCCGGTCGACATAATCGCCGAGGAGCACCAGCGTGTTGGTCAGGCCTGGGGCCGCGCGGATGTCGGCCTCGATGCGGCCGAGGAGCTCGCGCAGCAGATCGTCGCGACCGTGAATGTCACCGATCGCGTAGATGCGCTGGCCAGCCGGCACGCCATAGCCGCTGGGCTTTCGCGCCGGCTTCGCTGAACGCGACCGAAATCCCAGTGGCATATCGTTGGGCCGTATTTCATGTCGGAAAAAAACAGCGCCCGGCGTCCCGGGCCAAATGCTGGCACGAATCTTATGTGATTCGCACACGCACTTCACGCGGCAACGCACGCTGATCAGGCGGCGCACGCCTCGCGCATTTGCTGGTGCCCCGCGTCCGACTCGAACGGACACTCCCTCGCGGGAACTGGATTTTGAGTCCAGCGCGTCTACCGGTTCCGCCAGCGGGGCAGCAGGCGGCGGATGATAGCGGGAGCCCCCGCTCCGTCAACCGCCGTCGTCGGCCGCGGTGGACCGCTGTGACATCCTGGGAGCGCCGTCGGGGAATACGCGGCGCGAAGGAGCCAGCACAGTGGACAGGCCAGCCCCTGGTCGGTAAGCACCACGCATGCTGAAGCCGATCTACGATTGGACGATGCGAATGGCAGCGCACCCCAAGGCCGGGCGTGCGCTTTTTGCCGTCGCCTTCATCGAAAGCTCCGTCTTTCCCATCCCGCCCGACGTGATGCTCGTGCCGATGATCATGGCGCAGCGCATGAAGGCCTGGGCCTATGCGACCATCTGCACGATCGGCTCGGTGCTCGGGGGCCTTGCCGGCTACGCCATCGGCTACTTCTTCTTCGAGCTGGCCGGACGGGCTGTGCTGGCCTTCTATGGCCACGCCGACGCGTTCCAGACGTTTGCCGACACGTTCAACAAGTGGGGCGTGTGGATCTTGATCATCAAGGGCATGACGCCCTTCCCCTACAAGGTCCTGACGATCCTGGCCGGAGCCACGCAGATGAACCTGCTGGCCTTCGTCGTCGCCAGCATCGTGGCGCGCGCCATGCGATTCTATCTGGTCGCCGGGCTGCTCTACTGGTTCGGCCAGCCGATTCGCGACTTCATCGAGCGACGCCTGAGCCTTGTCACAACCGTTTTCGCAGTGCTACTCGTGGGCGGGTTCGCCGCCATCAAGCTGTTTCTCTGAGGTTGTTCATGTCGTTGCGTAGCCCTGTCGAGGACACTCGGGCCGCCTATCGGGCTGGCGCCACGGTCCTTCTCGGCAGCACCGGCATTATTCTTCTGGCCCTCGCCTTCGAGTACATCGGCGGCTACAAGCCCTGCGAGCTCTGCCTGCAGCAGCGCTACGCCTACTACGCCGCCATCCCCGCCACGTTCCTGGCGCTCGTACTGATGAGCGCGCGCCTGCACACCCTGGCCATGGCCGTTCTGGCGCTGGTGGCGTTGGCCTACATCGCCAATGCCGGCCTCGCGGTCTATCAGGCGGGTGCGGAATGGAAGTTCTGGCCGGGCCCATCGACCTGCTCCGCGCCGGGCGACCTGTCGAAGGACGTCGGCGACCTCATGAGGCGCCTCCGACGCGCCACGCCGATACGCTGCGACGAGGCCTCCTGGCGCTTCCTCGGCCTCTCCTTCGCAGGCTGGAACGTGCTGATATCGCTAGCGCTTTCGGCTATGGCAGTGACTGCTGCGCGCGCGCTCAAGCGGCGCTGACCCGACCTGCGACGCAGCGCGCCGCGCCCGGTTCTCCACAGTCAATTCAAAAATCCCAAGCTGGTCGAATTCACGCCCTCGCGTGGCCACAAAGCTACAGTTATCTACTCCCTGTCCGACGGCGCGAGTCGCCAGAGGATGCGTAGCGAGGGAGCCACACGTGGAAATACTCGATCGCCACCCCATATCAGTCAGCGTACTCCGGCAGATCCGGTCCAAGCGACGATCTGCCAGCGAGAGGGGAAGCGGTCCGAGCCACGATGCCTCTGCCGCCATCGCGTACCCAGTAGCGTTCAGTAGCGTCCTGTTGCGTTCCGTTGCGTTGCGATCACCGAAAGTGGTCGCCGAGTTCAGAGCGACGCCCAAGAGCATGCTCGAAGGCCCGTTCCAGAAGATGCGGCAAGCCGCCCGTGCGTCCAAGTCCACGCGTATCGCCAGGCGGTTTGCCGCCGACACTACGGTGAGGGTTCCGTCCACCCTATCCCGCCTCACCGTCCGCGTGCCCCGCGTAGCGTTCCCGTCGGTTGCGTCCCCCAGTTCGGTTGCGTCCCCCCAGTTTCATGTTGCGTCCGGTCGCGTCGGGTTGACCGAAGTTGCGTCCATCGCGTTGTCGAAGTTGCGTCAGAGTCCCCCTCCCAATGGGCAGCATTTCCACTGAGCGTTCGTTGCGTCGCCTGCGCGTTTCGAGAGTTCGTCATCAGGTCGCGTTAAGTCTCGTGTGAAGAGTTGGTTGCGTCGGTGGCGTCAGGTCGCGTTCGTTGAGTTCGTTGCGTTGGTTGCGTTGGTTGCGTGCGGGTCGAGCTGGTCGCGTCAGGTTGCGTTCGTTGAGTTGGTTGCGTTCAGGTCGCGTTGAAAAAAAGCACAAGAGTTCCAACAGGCGTCGAGCAGTTGCGAGGAGTTGCACGGTCACCCGACGGAGTCCCGAGACCCCCAAGCGAGTTCGGAGGAGCCACCACACTCCTTCATCGAGTAGGCAAACGCGTCTAGTGAGACACGCATGTCCCACTCAAGGCGTCACATGTCACGGTTCCGCGTAGTGACACCGGAGCGCTGGACGCGTTTGCCACCCCTCGGACCGTCGGAGCCCGCGCCTCTCTTCGTCTCGACCAGGAGGCCATTCAGATGAACCGGCAGCACATCAATCCGTTCCACTGGCATCAGTCGATCGGCTACGCGCGCCAGTCGTGCGCGCAGATCTTCCGCGACGGCGGCGCCCCCACGGACGCCTTGAAGGCCTATGGCATCACGCCCGAGGCCGGCCACACGGTCGATTGGAGCGAGGCCGTCGAGATGATCGCCGACCGCCTCTGCGCCCGCGAGCAGCGCCTCGCCGCCTGAGCGCTCGCGCCTGACGCGTTACGACGCGGATTTCCGCGCACCGCATCCGGTGAGCCTTCGCCCTCTTCGGCTCACCCAGAGAAAAGCTGGCCGCAGAAGCCATGCCCCCAACGAAACTCGGGCGCCCTCACCGGCGCCCGTTTTCGTTTTGCGATTCGCCGGCAAGAAACAAGTGATGCCGCGGCTATAGTCCGAGCGGGGTGGTAATTACTAGACATCAGAGTGTAGGCTGCCGTGTGGACGTGTCGGCATCGCAAGAGCCGAGGGGAGGCAGGCTTTGTCTCAAGGAAATCCAGGTGATGAAGTCACAGGGCAGAGAATTGAAGCCCAAATCACGGCCCCACGTCCGACTGAAATCATCGCACAAACAGCCTCTTTGATGCTGTCGAGCGCAATCGTTGCGGCGCTCCTAGTTGGCTCGGCCATTCACTACGCAGGTTGGATTCCTGCAAGAGACACTCTCAACGAATCGGCATTTGTTTGGCCCTACCTCGGTGTGGTGTGGCTTCTGCTTTTGACGGATAATTTCCTACGCTTTAGAGCGACCGTTTATGGCGACGCGAGGTCTAAGCGAACCGCTTGCAGTTTCAGCTGGTTCCTGCGAATCTCGATGTTGATCGCCATCACTGTCGGAATCGCCGTTCTCTTGATGAAACTCGGTGTGATCGGCCCAATTGTATAGCGCTGAGTGCCGCCGGTCAGTTCACCACTACCCCCTCTCCACCTTCCCGCTCGGCATGACGGCGGCGATGAGGGTGGCGCAGAGGACCGTGGCGGTCAGGAAATAGAAGACGCTGCCGATGCCCCAGGTGTCGGCGATTATGCCGCCGACGATCGGCACCAGCATGGTCATGCCGGACTGGCTGCCGAACAGCAGGCTGATGGCCGAGCCGTCGAGATGCTTCGGCGTCATGTCGATCATCCAGCTTTGAACCACCGGCCGGACGGCGAAGAGCGCGAAACCGAGCAGGAACACCATGGTCACGAACAGGACCGCGCCCTTGACGATGGCGAGCGAGCCGACCAGCAGCGTCGTGGCGACGAGGCCGACGAGCACCACGGGCTGGCGGCCGATGCGGTCCGACCAGGCCCCCGCCACCGGCCCGGCGACGACGCCGCCGATCTGAATGGCGATGGCGGCGAAACCCACCAGCTTCGGTCCGGCATTGAGCGCACCCACCAGATAGAGCGGGATGAACATGAGCATGCCGTTCTGGACCATGGAGCGGAAGCCCGCCAGCAGGCAGAGCGCCAGCACGGCCTTGTTCTGCACGAGGCCGCGCAGGCCGTGCAGGTAGTGGCCGAGCTTGCCGCCGCCGGGCGCGCCGGCCGGGTTGTCGTTGCGGATCTCGGTGAGCACCACGAGCAGGATCACGGCGATGGCGAACACCGGCAGCGCCGCCACCATCGTCACGCCCCGCCAGGAGAGCGCGAGCAGCAGCAGCGCGCCGACCGCCGGCGCGAGAATGTCGCCGAAGCTGGCGCCGAGCGTGTGAATGGACAGCGCGAAGCCGCGCCCGTTCGGATAAAGGCGCGACAGGTAGGAGATCGCCGCGGGGTGCCAGATGTTGTTGGTCATGGCGATCAGCATCACGGGGATCGCCAGCCAGAAGACGTTGGCCGCCAGCCCCATGGCGAACAGCGCCGCGCCGCCCACGACGAGAGCACCCGCCTGCACGACGACACGCCGCCCGGAGATGTCGACGACGGCGCCAGACCCGACGTTCGCCGCGAAGGACGAGCCATGATAGAAGGTCATGAGGATGCCGGTCTCGGTGTAGGACAGGCCGAGCTCGCGGGCGATGAACGGCAGCAGCATATAGAGCAGCGCCAGATTCCAGTGCGTGGCCCCGTGACCGAGCGCCACCAGCAGCGCCGGCCCGTGCTCCCTGAAACCCCGCGACGGCGGCGCGCCGAGCTGATCCGTGGTCGACACGGCAGTCCCCCTTGATGATTCCGGGATCAAAGGACCCGTCGCTGGACGTACCGGCGGGCCGAACCACCATGATAGACCTGCGATGGCGGCCGATCCAGTAGCCTTTGCGGGCTGCTGCCGCAAAGCCGCATCCGCGTCCACAAGCGCTTGCACCGCGGGACTGGCGACTTCACAGCACTGACACGCACGGCTAGTATGTCACCCGTGCAATGCAAAAGAGAGGTGTGTCTCGACCTACGTTCAGCAACCGATAGGACGCACGACCGTGACCGCTCATGTCGCGATGCCGGAGACGTTTCCAGCCTTGGTTCTGAATGCGGATTTCAGGCCGCTCAGCTACTACCCGCTCTCCTTGTGGAATTGGCAGGAGACGGTGAAGGCGGTGTTCCTCGACCGTGTGAACATCGTCTCCGAATACGACCGGTACGTGCGCAGTCCATCTTTCGAGATGCGGCTGCCGAGCGTTGTGTCCTTGAAGACCTATGTGCGGCCGGCGCTGTATCCGGCCTTCACGCGCTTCAACGTCTTCCTGCGCGACCGCTTTACCTGTCAGTATTGCGGCTCGAAGGAAGACTTGACGTTCGACCACCTCATTCCCCGCGCCCTCGGCGGGCAGACGCGGTGGGAGAACGTGGTGGCCGCCTGCGCGCCCTGCAATCTGGCCAAGGGCGGCGTCATGCCGGAAGTCGCTGGCATGCGGCCGGCGCAGGCGCCCTATCGCCCGACGGTCTACGAGCTGCATCGCAACGGGCGGTTGTTCCCGCCGAACTTCCTGCACGAGAGCTGGCTCGACTATCTCTACTGGGACGCCGAGCTCGAGCCGTAGAGCGCCGCCTCAGCGACGACCACCGAGCGCCCAGCGCAGGAAGCGGCCGCCGTGCGCCAGCGCGGCCTCGTCGATGCCGTGGCCGACGCCGGGACTGACGTGCCACTCCGGCGTCAGGCCCGCCTCGAGCAGCGCCTCGCGCGTCATGACCATGGCCTCCACCGGGATGACCTCGTCCTGGTCGCCGTGCACCAGCAGCACGGGCGGCGTATTGCGCATTTCCGCCACCAGATGCTCGGGCCCCGCGATCATGCCGGAGTAGCCGAGAATGGCAGCCGGTGCGAGCCTGGTGCGCAGCCCCACGTGCAGCGCCATCATCGTGCCCTGGCTGAAACCGACGAGCGCCAGACGCTCGCCGGTGAGCCCGTAGTGCATCAGCTCGGCGGCGAGGAAGGCTTCGAGCGCCGGCGCCGCCTTGGTCACGCCGCGCCAGTATTCGCCGGGATCGCGCATTGTCAGATGGAACCACTGGAAGCCGGCCATGCCCCCCATGGGCAGCCGCTCCGGCGCATGCGGCGCCACGAACGCCGTGCGCGGCATCAGTGGCCGCCATTGCTCGCCGAGCGCGATGAGGTCGTCGCCGCTGGCGCCATAGCCGTGCAGCAACACGACGAGGCTGTCGGCGGGGCCCGCCTCCGGCTCCAGTCTCGGGCCTTTGAGTGTCATCGCGTTCTCCCTGGGGTGCGCTCGCTCGAGATCGACGCACAAGACGGCTGCTTCGCGCGCGTGAGCGGCAGCCGGCTTCCTCGGTTCAGAGTGGGTCGGCGTCAAAAAAAATCACGTCCGCAAGTCTACGGAGCCGCACCCTGCCCGCTCAAACCGGCAGACCGGACCGCCCCTCCTGCAACACCTTATAGTAGGACCAGAGCAGGCGCGCCGCCACGCCCCGCCATGGCCGCCACCGCTCCGCGATCTCGAGCAACTCGCCCTGACTGGGCCGCGCCGCCAGACCGCACGCCGACTTGGCCGCCACCTGCAGCGCCAGATCGCCTGCCGCCCAGGCATCCGCCCGGCCCAGGCAGAACAACAGATAGATGTCGGCCGTCCAGGGTCCGATGCCATGCACGGCGGTGAGCACCTCGTGCACCCCCTCGTCCGGCAGCGTCTCGAGCGCATCGAGATCGACCGCGCCCTCGGCGACGGCAGTCGCGGCGGCGCGCAAGGTGCGGATCTTCGGCCGCGACAGCCCGGCCCCGGCGAGCGCAGAGTCGTCGAGCGCCAGCAGGCGGAGTGGCGTGAACGGGATGGCGAGTGCTTGCGTGCGCGTCCAGATGGCGTTGGCGCTGGCGATGGAAAGCTGCTGGCCGACGACGATGCGGGCGAGCCCTTCGAAGCCGGCCGCGCGGCGGCGCAGCGGCGGATCACCCGCCAAGGCATGGACCGCGCGCATGTGCGGACACGCCTCGCTCAGATGGGCGATGCCGGCCCGCACATCGCGCATCGTGCGGATGATGCGAGGCTTTGAGCGGCGCGCGTGGCCGCTTTGCGTGCGCGCCGATCCCGGGCTCATGCTGGACTCCAGCTGAAACGTGCGCCGCCGGCGAGATTGGCACGCCATGGCGCGGCGCTTGCGATACTCTATGCGGGATCTTCTATGCCACGACACCGCTCCACGTGAAACATCCGAGCCGATGACCGATCAGACGCCACGCGCGGGCGCCCCCTCCGTCTATCGCTTCGCGCCGAGTCCCAATGGCCGGCTGCATCTCGGCCATGCGCTGTCGGCGCTCATCTGCCATGGCCAGGCGCGCAAGGCCGGCGGGCGCTTCCTGCTGCGCATCGAGGACATCGACATCGGCCGCTGCCGTCCGGAGCACATCGACGGCATCATCGAGGATCTCACCTGGCTCGGCCTCGACTGGGACGGCCCCGTGCTGCGCCAGTCCGAGCACTTCGACATCTATCGCGCGGCCACGCGGCGGCTGCAGGCACTCGGCGTGCTCTACCCGTGCTTCGCCACGCGGCGCGAGATCGCCGAGGCGGTCGTGGCAAGGGGCGACGCCACCGCGCGCGATCCCGACGGTGCGCCGCTCTACCCGGGCCTCTTCAAGGGCCGCGACGAGCGCGAAATCCTGGAACGGCTCGCCCGTGGCGAACCCCATGCGCTGCGCCTCGACATGGCACGGGCACGCGAAATCGCGGCGCGCGCACTCGCAGGCGGCGACCTCGCCTTCACGGAAACCGGGTTCGACGGCGAGGCACGCCGCGTCGTGGCCCGCCCCGAGCGGTGGGGTGACGCCATCATCGTGCGCAAGGACGTGCCGACCAGCTACCATCTCGCCGTCGTCGTCGACGACGCGCGCCAGGCCGTCACGCACGTCACGCGGGGACGCGATCTCCTGGCGGCGACCGACCTGCATCGCCTATTGCAGGTGCTGCTCGACCTGCCTGAGCCCGTCTATCACCATCACCGGCTGATCGCCGACGCGGCCGGTCGCAAGCTCTCGAAGAGCGCTGGCGACACAAGTCTGGCGGCCCTGCGGGAGCTCGGCGTGACGCCGGCCGAAATCCGCCGCATGGTGGATAGCACGCAGGATGCCGGCTGAGGGTGGCCGCCGCTATTCGCCGACCGCCACCCCGTCGCGGCGCGGATCGGCGGCGCCGTGCAGGCGCCCGTCGGGGCTGATGGCAATGGCCGTAAGACCGCTGCGCAGGCGTACGGCGCGCGCGCAGGGGTGCCCCATCGCCTTCAACTGCGCCACATATGCGGCCAATGGCGTACCCTGCTCGACCTCCGAGACGTAGCCCGGCTTGCCGTCACACTTCGAGATGACGTTCTGGCCGCTCACGTGCGGCTGGTTGATGGCCGTCTGCGGGTCCATGCCGAACACGAGCACACGCAGGATGGTGTTGGCCACGTAGTCGGGAATGGCACCGCCGCCGGCCGCGCCGACCACGAGCCTGAGCTTCATGTTCCGGTCGAAGACGATGGTCGGCGCCATCGCCGTCCGCGGTCGGCCGAAGGGGCGCATGGCGTTGACGTCGTAGCCGAGCGAGATCGAGCCCGCGCGCGTGAAGTTCACCAGCACGTTGTTGAGCACCATGCCGAGCGCTTCCATCTGGGCGCCGAACGACGAATTGTTGGTCGTCGTCATGGCGAGCGCATTGCCATAGCGGTCGACGATCGTCACGTGGCTCGTCTGGTCCTGCAGCGTCGCGGCCGTGGGATCGTTCATCTCGACCGGACGCAATCCGCGCGTCGGCAGCGCCCCCGGCTGGATCGTCGGCACCGCCCGATCGAGCTTGATCAGTCGCGCCCGCTCCGCCAGATATGCCGATGCGAGCAACCCGTCCATCGGCGGCTGCTTGTGGTCGGGATCACCCACATACTGGCGACGGTCGGCCTGCGTCAGCCGGCTCGACTCGATCATGATGTGCGCGTGGGCAAGACTGTCGGGCGTGTGTTTCGCGATGCCGGCCACATCCGCGAGCTTCAGGATCGAGAGGACCGCACCGCCGCCGAACGATGGCGGCGAGGCGCTGCACACGACGTGGTTGAAGGCGACGCGGCAGACCGGCTTGCGCTCGCGCGCTTCGTAGCGCTCGAAGTCCTCGCCGGTGACGAGGCCCGCCATCACGGCCGGCGCGCCATCCTTGATGGAGAGCTTGCACGAGGTCTCGGCCAAGCGCGCGAGGATGCCCTGGACGATCTTGCCCTTGGCGTCGTAGAGCGCCGCCGCGCCACCGTCCCGGACCAGCTCGAGCACGGCCGCCAGCTCGGGATTGCGCACGGGGGCTCCGATCGCCTTCGGCGTGTCGCGATCGATGCAGAACCGCGCCATGAGGTTCGGATACCGGCACCGTTTCAGGCCCTTGCCGACGCCACCTGGCTTCGCCTCCTCGCCGAGCAGCGTGTGCAGGTACTTGGGCAGCGGAAAGCCTGAGCGCGCGAGACGGATGCCGTCGTCGAACAGCGTATTCCAGCGCTCCTTGCCGAGCGATTTGTGGGCGAGTTCGAGCACCCGGAGCGTACCGGGGACGCCGACCGCACGCGCTGTGAAATTGACGGTCGTGGGCATGAGCCGATCCGGCTTCGCGCCGCAGCGCTGCGCGTCGTCACCCACGGGCGTGCGCAGGCCCTTGCCGGACGCCTTCGGAGCGCGCGACAACCCCTCGAAATAGCGCACGCGCTTCTTGTCGTTGTCCCAATAGGTGATGAGCGTGCCGCCCACGAGGCCGGAGGCCTGCGGCTCGACCACGGCCAGCACGGCCTGCACCGCAATGGCCGCATCGATGGCCGTTCCCCCGCGCTTCAGCACGGCGCATCCGGCCTTTGCCGCCAGCGGATTGGCGGCTGCCACCATGAAGCTGCGCCCCGTGGCCGGCTTCAGCCGATCTGCCGGAGACACGACTTGGCATCCCGCATCCTGGGCCTGAGCCGGGCCAGTTCCGGCTGCCACCGCGGCCAGCACGACCGCGACAGCCCCTGCACGACCCCGGCGGGCCAGCGGCTGAAGCCCTGAAGACAGCAACACCATGAGTATCTCCGCTCTCAAACATTCCCCTCATTTCTAGCCGAGACTGAGGGCTTCCGCCTAGGCGTGAAGTAGCGGAGGGTGAGGCGAGGGCTGACAATGCTGGCCGGAAGTGCTTAGGTGCAGCGCCTGTCGTTCTGGAAATGCCGGCCGTTGCCGGGAGTGCAAGATGAGCAAGAAGAGTCGGTCGAAACGGCCGCGCGGCCCCAAGCAGACGCCAGCCCGCAAGGTGGCAGCTCGAAAGCCAGCGTCGGCCACACCATCCGGCGACCTGCGTCCGGCGCATCGCCACGACGCGGAGGCGCAGAAGAAGCGCGCCACGCTCGGCATGCTTGCCGCGTTCCTGTTTCTGGCTGTCGGGCTGGTGGCCTACGAAGGGCTGCGCGGCCGCGTCATGCACTGGCTTTCCCCACCTCTGACGGCCGACGCCACGAAGCTGCCGCCGATTGCGGCTGCCAAGCCGACGCCTCAGGCTCCCAAGGTCGTGCCGGCGCCCACCCCGGCCGCGCCGGCACCCACCCCGGCGAAGATCGCCAAGCCGGCTTTGCCCGCCCTCGACGTGCCGCTCGAGGTGGCGCTGCCGCGGATTGCAGCGCGCCGTCGGCCTCCCGAGGTGGCGAAGGCGACGCCGGCCCCGCCTGCACCGGCGGCTGAGCCCGCAAGTCCTGCGCCCAAGGCCGCACCGAAGTCGAAGCGCCGCGATCGCCGCTCGGACGTCGAGGGGCGCGAGCCCGCAGGCGGGACGCGCCAGACAGCGCTCGAAGTGCGCCAGACGGCGCTTCAATGTGTCAGCGAAACGCGGCCGGGGAGCCGTCCCGCCCGCCTGCTGGCCACGGAGCAGGCTCTCGCCGGCCGTCCCGATCCCGGCTTCGGCAATCGCCTCGCCGCCGCGGCGCTCAAGCAGGTCGGCAAGTTCGTGGTCTACGACGCCGCCTATCGCTCCATCGCCTATCCCATGGGCGATGTGCCTTCCTTCTACGGCGTCTGCACCGACGTCGTCATCCGCGCCTACCGCGATCTCGGCATCGACTTGCAGCAGCTCGTGGCCGTGGCGCAGGTCGGCCGCGGCGACACCAACATCGATCACCGGCGTGTCGAGGTGTTGCGGGTCTTCTTCGAGCGGCACGGCACGAGCCTGCCCGTCACCCGCGATCCCGCCGACTACAGGCCCGGCGACATCGTGACGTACCACCGTCCGCGCGGACGCACGTCGAACTCCCACATCGCCATCGTCAGCAGCGTCAAGGCGGCGAGCGGGCGGCTCATGATCGTGCACAACCGCAACCGTGGCCCGAAGCTGCAGGACGCGCTGTTCGACGGCATCATTTCAGGCCATTACCGCTTCCACGGCGCGCCCGCGCTGCTCGAGGCCGTTCGCGCGGACAACAAGAGGCTCGCAGCCTTCGGCGGCCAGCGGCCGGCACAGCATGCCGGCCTGCAGCGCCCCACTCCCGCCGCCGCGCGACTGCGGCCGGCGCCCCGGCTCGCGCGCGGACCGCGCCCGGTTCTGCTGTCGGTCAAGGAACGCGCGCGCATTCGACAGGCCCGCCGCTTCAGTGTCGATGCCGCACGACGCATTGCGCGGAAAAAGGGCCGTTCCCAGCCCAGACGGATTGCACGTCGATAAAGTCGATCCAACGCGCCACATTAACCAGAAGCGGATTTGAATTACCTCATGAATCCGCTTTGCTAATCATTTCTTAACCGTCCTTTGAAAGCCTGTTTCCCAAAGAGCGTGGCGAACAGTTTCGATTCGCCGCAGAACATCGGACGGAAGCGGATATTCCGCAATCGTCAGGTGCTCTGGCGCAAGAGAGGGGCGAACAGGCGTGCTTCCCTACCTGCATTACCCACCGATCGAATTCGTCAGCCTCGCGGCACTCGTCACGTTGTGGCTGGTCGGCGCCGTCATGCTGACCCTGCGGCCGGCGGCGAACAGGAAGCCGACGACGACGCCGGCGGCGCGACCGAGCCCCTCCCGGCGCCCCGGCCAGCCGCGACCGACGCGAACGGTCTGGCGCCCAGCCGAGGCGAGCCTTCCCGCACAGTCCGGCGAGCGCCGCCTGACGCCCGACATGCAGTGGCAGCGGGCCTCCGCCATCGTCGAGAGGGCGCTCGCGGAGACGGCCAGCATCAACCGGCTCAACGCCGAGGCCTCGCAGGTGCTGGACAGCGCCGAGCAGATGCTCGACCGGTTGTTCGAGGAGTTCCCCGCGATCCGCGCGCTCACGTGCGCAACTGCCGACCTGCGGCCTCCCGTTGCGGCCGCGCTGCCGGCTGTCAGCGAGCCCGTGCGCGTCGCCGCCTGAGCCCCGCGCGAAGGTCGATGGGGCGTCACTCGGCCGACGTTCAGTGGTGCAGGCCGAGGGCGAACAGCAGGAACGAGATCGTCAGCGCCGACAGCGCCGTCCCCAGTGCCACCGCGCCCGAGACCGAGTTCACGACGCGGTCGTAGCGCGATGCGAACAGGAACGCGTTTGCGCCCGAGGGGCAGGCGGCAAAAATGATCACCACGCCTGCCCAGATCTTCGGCAGCGTGAACACGAACGTCACCAGCGCCCAGGCGACCACTGGCAAGGCCACCAGCTTCAGCACGAGCATCAGCGAAAGCGTGCCCGCCTGTCCCTTGATCTCGAAACCGGCCAGGCTCAATCCGAGCGCGACCAGTGCGCCCGGCACGGCAGCCATGGCCAGCATCTCCGTGATCCTGCCGGCGATGGTGCCGAGGCCCAGTCCGGTCAGGCGCCAGAGGCTGCCCAGCAGAACCGCCATCACGATCGGGTTCTTGAGCAGGCTCAGCGCGAAATCCCGCACGATGCCGGCCAGCGAGGCATCCTGCCGACGCTCCGCCCATTCGATCTGAAGGGTCGCGGCAAACCACAGCGTAGGCGCGCTCAAGGTGATGATCAGCGCGATCGGCACGGAGGCCTCATTGCCGAGCGTACTGAGCGACAGCGGGATGCCCAGCATCACGACGTTGCCGAAGCCGGCGCACATGGAGATCACGGCCGCGTCGCCCGACGAGCGCCTGAGCAGCAATCGCGTGCCGAGTGTCGCCAGAATCCAGACGATGGCCACGGCGCCGAAAAAGCTCGCCCACAGCGCCGTCGGCGGCGCCTCCGGTGCGCGCATCAGAACCATGGTGCGGAACAGCATCGCGGGAATGGCGATCTTGAAAACGAAATCCGCCACGCCACGGCCGGAGGTCTCGCTCAATACGCCGAAGCGAACCGACAGGAACCCGATCAGGATCAGGGCGAAGACGGGGGCAACGATCGAAATGACGGACGACATAGGGCCTGCAGGTTCAAGAAATTGCAGTGATCGCAGCGCTCACCGGGAGTGCACGGGAAAAGATGACGCGAGACGGCGAACGTAACGGAACAGCGAAACGCGGAAACAGAAAAACGAGAGCCCGGTACGGCTCACACCTCAGGATCGGGGCGGCGGCCGAACAGCATGGCAACGAGCCCGATAAAGGCCCCGACGACGATGCGCGTGGCGATGACGAAGCCCATAAAGACGATCTGCTGGTCGCCCAGGAAAGCCCGGATGGCCACCTCGTAGCGTGGCGACCAGCCCCGGTTCGCCATCCATTCCCGGAAGCTTCCAGCCATCTTGAAGAGCTGCAATGCCGTCTCGGGGAAGTAGAACCAGCACGCGAAGAGCGCCAGTGCTCCCAGGAACATCGAGAAGACGACGTTTCCCAGCGACAGAAAATAGCGTGTCGTGAAGCTCGCCACGGTAACCCCCTCACATGCCTTCCAGGGGGCGATCGACCGGCATGGAACCGCGGAACGCTTCCATCGACCGCCTGCCTCGCACCCAAAACTCATGACTCACTGCGTACGATACGATGTCGTGGACCCGCGAATACCGCTCCATCGACGCCGCCCGCACTTCAGGCCCACGCCTCCGCATCCCACCCGCGAGCAACGCTGCAACCGTGACGCGCGGTACGAAGGCGCATCCTTCATAGCTCAATTTCTCAATCCAGGGTGCGGCGAAAGCGAGACACCGCGATGCCCATCGCGACCAGCACGAGCGCGACCAGCATCAGCGCCTCGCCGTGCAACTCGGCGGCACTCGCGCCTTTCAGCATGATCCCGCGCACAATCCGCAGATAGTGCGTCAGTGGCAGGGCCTCGCCGATCCACTGGGCCCAACGCGGCATGCCGGAAAAGGGAAACATAAAGCCGGACAGGAGGATATTGGGCAGGAAGAACATGAAGCTCATCTGCACCGCCTGGAGCTGGTTACGAGCGATGGTCGAGAAGGTGTAGCCGATCGAAAGGTTGGCGGCGATGAACAGGGTCGAGAGCACGGACAGCAACAGCAGGCTGCCTTGCGTCGGCACGTCGAAGATGAGGCGGCCGGCACCGTAGATCAGTACAGCCTGCAGGAAGCCCACGACGACGTAGGGTGCGATCTTGCCGAGCATGATCTCCAGCGGCTGGATCGGCATGGAGAGCAGGCTCTCCATGGTGCCGCGCTCGACCTCCCGCGTGACGGAAAGAGCCGTGAAGATCAGCATCGTCATGGTGAGAATGGTGCCGAGCAGGCCCGGCACGATATTGTAGTGCGTGACGCCGGCAGGATTGTAGCGACGGTGCTGGCGGATCTCGAAGGCCTTCTGGTTTCCCGTAGCGACGGGCCATCCGCGATCTCGCTCCAGGGCGCGCGGGATGATGCCGTCGAGCACGGCCAGAGCCGATCCGGAGGCCACGGGATCGCTGGCGTCAGCCGCCACCAGCAGTGCCGGTTGCTCGCCGCGCCGCACCTTCCGCGCAAAGCCGGCGGGGATCTCGACCCCGAACACGGCATCGCCCGAGCGCAGGTAGGCGTCGAACTCGGCCTCGCTGCGCACGACGTGCGTCACCTTGAAATACGACGTGTTGCGGACGGCAGCGAGCACAGAGCGGGCGAGATCGGTGTTCTCCTGCATCAGCACGACGGTCGGCAGATTGCGCGGCGTCGTATTGATGGCGAAGCCGAACAGGATGAGCTGCATCAACGGGATGAAGATCATGGTCGCGAACGTGATGCGATCGCGCCGAAGCTGGATGAACTCCTTCACGAACATGGCGGAGATGCGCAACAGCGCGCCGGAGCTCATTGGAAATTGTCCTTCGAGCGCGACATGAGATCGATGAACACGTCCTCGAGCGTGGCCTCGTCGCGCACCCAGCGATAGGCGCCATCCGCCTGAAACGGCGCGACGGCTGCCGAAAGCCGCGCATCGTCACGGCCTGACACGTGCAGACTGGCACCGAACGGCGCGACCATGTCGACGCCGTCCCGCTGTCGCAAGGCCTGGGCCAGTTCGTGCAACCCCGGCCCCGTCACCGTCCACGTCGCCAGCCCCGCGCGCTCGATCACATCCCGGACCGACCCCTGTGCGAGCAAATTGCCGTAGGCGATGTAGGCAATCTCGTGGCAGCGCTCGGCCTCGTCCATGTAGTGCGTGGAGACCAACACGGTCAGGCCCCCGGCGGCCATGGCGTGGATCTGTTCCCAGAAGTCGCGGCGGGCCTTGGGATCTACGCCCGCTGTCGGCTCGTCCAGCAGCAGCAGGTCCGGCCCTGGCAGGATGCATGCACCGAGCGCCAGCCTCTGCTTCCAGCCTCCGGAAAGCTCGCCGGCGAGTTGCTCCTCCCGGCCGCTCAACCCGAGCCGTTCGATGGCTTCGGCGGCCCGTTCACTCGGTCGGCTCATGCCGTAGATGCGGGCGACGAACTCGAGGTTCTCGCGGATCGACAGATCCTGATAGAGGCTGAAGCGCTGCGTCATGTAGCCGACGTGAGGCTTGATGCGCTCGCTCTCGCGGATGATGTCGAAGCCGAGACAGCGACCGCGCCCCGCATCCGGCGTCAGAAGACCGCAGAGCATGCGGATCGTCGTCGTCTTGCCGGAGCCGTTCGGGCCGAGAAAGCCGTAGATCTGGCCACGCCGGACGCGCATCGAGAGATCACGCACGACGGTGCGACCCGAGAACGACTTGGTGAGCCCCTCGACGTCGATCACGTAGTCCGCGTCGCCATCGGTCCGGCGCAGGCGGGGTGCCTCTTCACGGCTAGTGGTGGGCATGCGCGTCTCCGGGCTTTGCGGGCGCGGCGGTCAAATCGACGGTCACGGGCTGGCCGACACGCAAGGCCTCGGGCTCGTCAGGCCGCGCCTCGACGCGGAACACGAGCTTGGCCCGCTCCTCGAGGCTGTAGATGACCGGTGGCGTGAACTCCGCCTCGCGCGAGATGAAGCTGATCCGGGCCGAATAGCGCTTCGGGCAGCCGTCGCAGGAGATGGTCACGCGCAGACCCGTCGACACGCGCGGCAACAGCGCCTCCGGCACGAAGAAGCGCAGCTTCATGTTGCCCGGCGGCAGCAGAGCCAGCACGGGTCGACCGGCTCCCACCACTTCACCGGGGCGGAAGTAGATTTCCTGCACGAGCCCACCTTGCGGCGCTGCCACCGAGCGCTGGAGACGCCGGGTCTCGGCGGCAGCCAGGCGCGCCTCGGCCTGCCGAACGGCCTGGCGCGCGGCCTCGACGTCCTCGCTGCGCGAGGCAAGCTCCGCCACCTTGATCTGCCGCCGCACCTCCTCGAGCGAGGCCTGATCCCTTTCGAAGGCGGCCTTGGCCTGATCGAGTCTGCTCTTCGGGCTGACGCCCTTGGCCACGAGCTGCCTGACGCGCGCAAATTCCGACTGCGACAGCGCCAGGGCAGCAGCCGCACGGCTCTCTGCGGCCCGAAGCACGGCGATTTCCTCGGGGCGCTGCTGCTTGGCCTCGGCACGCGCCAGACGCGCCGACGCCTCGTCGACGGCCGCGCGCGCTGCCCGCCAGTCGGCATCGTAGACCTTCTGCTCGACCTGGAAGAGCGGGGCGCCGGCGGCGACCTTGTCGCCCTCCTTGACCGTCAGGAGATGGAGACGGCCTGCCTCGTCTGGGCCGATGAACAACATGTCCGCCTCGATCCAGCCTTGGAACGACACGGGGCGTGATCCGTTGCCGAATATCGCCAGGCTCGCCACGAGCGAGACCAGGATGGCAATGGCGACGAACATTTTGAGCCGCTGCGTCATGGCTGCCCCCCTGGCCGGCGACCGAGGAGCAGCTCGCGATGCGCCTCGATCAGACCATCGACATCGAGCGGCGCGAAGCGCGAGAACAAGCCGTCCCAGATCACGGTCATGATGAGGGGCGACATGATGAGCTGCGGGAAGCGCGCGGCCGCATCGCTGGCAATCTCGCCCCGACGAACCGCTTCGTGTGCCAGCGCGGCGAGCACCGGCATGGCCTTGGTCAGGATCTCGCGCCAGTAGAACTCGGCGAGCGCCGGAAATCGTCCACCCTCCGCCAGCAGCAGGCGCAGGACGTGCTTGCGGCGCGTGCCGAGTATGTCGCGCCTGAAGACCGCGAATATGCGTGCGAGGGCCTCGTCGTAGCTGAGGTGGCGGCGATCCGGAATCTCCGCAATCTCGGTCGCGACGCTTTCGGCCGCGCTGCGGACCAGCGCCTGGAACAGCGCCTCCTTGTCCGGGAAGTACAAATAGAGCGTGCCCTTGGCCACCCCCGCAGCCGCGGCGACATCGTCGAGCCTCGCGGAGGCGAAGCCTCGCTCCGAGAAGACGTCGAGCGCAGCCGTCAGAATGGCCTGCCGCCGCCGCTCCTTGCTCGTTGCGCGGCGGTCGGCAGCCGGCCATGGCGGCGCCGTCTCTGCGGGCGAGCGGGCCGTGGCCGGACGCCGGCCAGTGGCCTCGCTCTTCAGCTTGCCGGGCTTCGCCTTCCCGGCCATGGACTTGCCCGATTGTTTGCCGTCAGCGCGCGCTTGTGCCGTCCGACGCCCCGCACGCACCGGTGCAGTGGCGGCCTCAGGCGACACCGCCATGGACCGCGCCCTGCTTTTGCGCGCTTTGCCGGCAGCCGGCGCCACCGCGCCCCTCGCCTTGCCCCGGCCGGTTCGGCTCGTGCTCACAAGCAGCCCCTCCTGTCTCGAACGACCTTCGCTGACGTCTCTCAGAAATTGACTGACCAGTCAGTCATTATATGAGCAACGGAGTGCCTGAGGCAATCGCCCCGCTGGATCGAGCTAGCCTGGTGCGGATGGAACCGCGAGGCTGGGTCTCGCTGCCCAGGCTGCCGAATGCGCGTCGGGCGATGGGGCGTCAGAGCGCAACCGACCGTTGCACTGGGACTGCCACCGCGTCGCCTGCCCTTCGGGCGCTGGCCGGCAGCGGCTGCGGGACTCTGGCATGAACTCCTCCAGCACAGGCCGCCGGAGCGCGGGCGCGCCCCATCCGCAGGCCGCGAGATCGGCGCGCGCACGGGCGAGAACACGCGCACGCCGACGACCTGCGTCCCGCCTCGCGGCCTGCCCGACTGCCACGCTCGCCCTCCGCACTGGAAGCCGTCTCACACCGCGACGACTCGCCCTGCGGCAACGAGGAAGGGGAGTCCTGCCGCGCACCGGCTTCGCTGTGAGAAATGAGACATTTTCGCCCACTGGCTGGGAGCCATGGCCTTTTGATACCAGTGCAGTTGTGTTAGGAAGTTCACGAGCGCCGGCTGCAACGCGGGTGGGGAAGAACGAACGAGCAGGGGTGGGATTCCAGGGATCATGGCGGAGCGCCGCACGAGCTACGAATTCGAGGATCTGTTGACGTGTGCGCGGGGCGAGCTGTTCGGCCCCGGCAATGCTCAGCTGCCGATGCCACCAATGCTGATGTTCGATCGCATCGCGGCCGTCAGCGACAGCGGCGGGCCGCACGGCAAGGGCCAGATCGTGGCGGAGCTCGAGATCAAACCGGATCTCTGGTTTTTCCCCGTTCATTTCAAGGGCGACCCCGTTATGCCAGGCTGCCTTGGCCTGGACGCGCTCTGGCAGTTGACCGGCTTCTTCCTCGGCTGGATGGGCGCCCCGGGACGCGGGCGCGCGCTCGGCGTGGGCGAGGTCAAGTTCACCGGCATGGTTCGCCCCACGGTGAAGAAACTCGAGTATGTCGTAGACATGAAGCGCGTGATCCTTCGCAAGCTCAAGCTCGGGATCGCCGACGGGGTCATGAAGGCGGACGGCGAGGTCATCTATTCTGCGACCGATCTCAAGGTCGGCCTCTTCGATGACGGCATGGACGCGAGCCCGGTTGGCGCGTAACCTCGCCAGCGGGGACTTGCAGATCGTCGGCTGTGAAGGCATAGGCCTCCTCGTTTGCGTCCACATGGTTCGCGCCGGGGTCCGCGATCTCGCAATGCACTGAGGATGGATACTGCGATGAGACGAGTTGTCGTCACCGGCATGGGGATTGTCTCCAGCATTGGCAACAGTGCGCAGGAGGTTCTGGCATCGCTTCGGGAAGCCAAGAGCGGTCTCTCCAGGGCGGAGACCTATGCCGAGCTCGGTTTCCGCTGTCATGTGCACGCCGAGCCGCAGATCGACTGGCAGCAGATGGTCGATCGCAAGCCGCGCCGCTTCATGGAGGCCGGCGCCGCCTGGAACTACATCGCAATGAAGCAGGCGATCCAGGATGCCGGCCTCGAGGACAAGGACGTCACGAACGAGCGCACAGGCCTGATCGTCGGCTCCGGCGGCCCCTCGACCCGCGCAATCGTCCGCGCCGCCGACACTGCGCGCACCAAGGATCCCAAGAAGGTCGGCCCGTTCGAGGTGCCCAAGGCGATGTGCTCGGGCGTCTCGGCCGCGCTCGCGATTCCCTACTCGATCCGTGGCGTCAACTACTCCATCTCGTCCGCCTGCGCCACGTCCTCGCACTGCATCGGTAACGCCACCGAGCTCATCCAGATGGGCAAGCAGGACATCATCTTCGCGGGCGGCGCCGAGGAACTCGACTGGACGCTGTCGGTCCTCTTCGATTCCATGGGCGCCATGTCCTCGCGCTTCAACGACACGCCGGCAAAGGCCAGCCGCGCCTTCGACGTCAATCGCGACGGTTTTGTCATTGCGGGCGGTGCCGGCGTGCTGGTGCTCGAGGAGCTGCAGCACGCCAAGGCGCGCGGCGCCAAGATCTACGCCGAGATGGCCGGCTACGGCGCGACCTCCGACGGCTTCGACATGGTCGCCCCCTCGGGCGAGGGCGCGATGCGCTGCATGCGCATGGCGCTCCAGGGATTCGATGGCAAGGGCCTGGGCTGCCAGGTCGACTATATCAACCCGCACGCCACCTCGACCCCGGTCGGCGACCTCAAGGAATGCGAGGCTTTGCGGGAGGTCTTCGGGAACAACATCCCGCCGATCTCGGCCACCAAGTCCATCACGGGCCATTCGCTCGGCGCGTCGGGCGTGCAGGAAGCGATCTACTCACTACTGATGATGAACAACGGCTTCATCTGCGAGTCGGCCAACATCGAAGAGCTGGACCCGGTTTTCTCGGACATCCCGATCGTCCGCGAGCGTCGCGACGGGGTCGAGCTTAACTGTGTCATGTCCAATAGCTTCGGATTTGGCGGCACCAATGCGACATTGGCGTTCAAGCGTTTCACCAACTAACCCGTCGCCCTTCTGGCCGGGTGTTGTAAATCTGCACTTGAACGTTGATCACGACATCACGAGATCAAGTTCTGGTCAGTTTTGTCGTGAGTTTGAGCACCATGGGCGAAGAAAAGCCGGCGCGGGCCTTTCAAGGCAGGGTCCAGCCGTGGTCGTGGGCCTGGAGCGGTCGTTATGAGCGAGAGCGGAAGGCGAGCATGAGTACACAGGATATTGCCCAGCCGGGACCGCTGATGGCTGGAAAGCGCGGATTGGTCATGGGGGTCGCGAACGAGCGATCGATCGCCTGGGGCATCGCCCGCGTTTTGGCCGGACAAGGCGCCAAGCTGGCATTCACCTACCAGGGTGAGGCGTTCGGCAGGCGCGCGGTTCCGCTGGCGGAGTCGGTCGGCTCGGAGATCATCGTCCCCTGCGACGTCGGAGACATCAAGACCGTGGACGCGGCCTTCTCGCAGATCGAGAAGACCTGGGGCGGGCTCGATTTCGTCGTGCACGCGCTGGCCTTTTCCGACCGTCGCGAGCTCGCGGGCCGCTATGCGGAAACCTCCCGCGAGAACTTCGTGAACACGATGGTCATCTCGTGCTTCTCCTTCACCGAGGTCGCCAAGCGCGCGGCCGCGCTGATGCCCAATGGCGGCTCGCTGCTCACCCTCACCTACGGCGGCGCCACCCGCGTCGTGCCATCGTACAACGTGATGGGCATCGCCAAGGCTGCGCTGGAGGCGAGCGTGCGCTATCTCGCCACCGACTTCGGCCCGCAGGGCGTCCGGGTTAACGCCCTCTCGGCAGGCCCCATGCGCACGCTGGCCGGTGCCGGCGTGTCGGATGCCCGCACGATCTTCAACTACCAGAAGGACCACTCGCCGCTGAAGCGCACCCCGACGCTCGACGAGGTCGGCGGCTCGGCGCTCTACCTGCTTTCCGATCTGTCGGGGGCGGTCACCGGCGAAGTCCACTATGTCGACTGCGGTTACAGCACCGTCGCCATGCCGTCACTCGATGCGCTGAAGTCGCTCGAGGCCGATGCGGAGGCGGCCGGCCGAGGCGCAACGGACTGAGCGTCGGGCAACACCGGAATACCAGTGCAGCTTGGGGCGGATCACGCGAAGTGGTCCGCCCCGCTTCGTTCATGCGCCCGGCACCGCGCGCGTGATCGAGCGCGACGGGCACGTTCGCGCGATTTCCTCCGAAACGATCCCCTTCGGCGCGCAATAGTGCCTCCAGGTGTCTGAACGCTGTTACGCAGAAGACACGCATCTGATTAATGTTCAGGAACGCGGCTCTCACCTCTGTTGGCGGCCGACTCGGCATCTCACTTGAGATGCATCGGTCTCCGCAGAAGGAAGGTCCAGTGTCATGTTCCCCGCTCCCGCACGTTACCTCGCGACAGTAGGGCTCCTCGCCCTCTTCATCGCCCCTCATTCAGCCTCCGCCGCCGAGCCGGCGGTCTCCGGGCCGGTCGCAGTTAAGCACTCACCAAGCGCCGATCAGGTCGACCTCGCTGCACGAAGGCCACTCGGCAAGGTCAAGAGGCCCATCAGGCCGCTGGGAAAGGTTAAGAGACCCATCAGGCCACTGGGAAAGGTTAAGAGACCCATCAGGCCGCTGGGCAAGGCCAAGAAGCCGTTCATTTCGAACTTCTGCCGGCGCTTCCCGAGCAATCCGAGATGCCGGAAGGTGGCGGGACCGGTGGCAATACCGTTCTGCCGGCGCTTTCCGCACCACCCGGTCTGCAGGAAGCCCGGACCGGTGGCCACACCCTTCTGCCGGCGCTTTCCGCACCACCCGGTCTGCCGCAAGCCGCGGCCTGACCAGCACGTGTCGCCCTTCTGCCGGAGGCATCCCCATCACCGGGCTTGCCGCATCATCATCGTGGAGCGGCCGCCAATGTTCATCGCGCCCCGGCCGTTCGTTCCGGCGGCCCCTCGGTTCGTGACCCCCGCTACGCCCCGTCCCGCAAGCTGCGGCTACCAGTTCACGGACTGCTGCCACCTCGAGAACGGCATGTGCCTGAGCACCTGTCAGCAGGAAGGCGGATGCACGAAGGCCTCGCAGTGCACGGCCGAGGTCAACCCTCAGCCCGCGAGCTGGCCGTTCCCATCCTGCGGCTACAAGCACGGTGAGTGCTGCCAGTCCGCGAACGGCACCTGCTTGAGTCAGTGCACCCAGGCGAACGGCTGCCGGACCTCGGCTCAGTGTGTGAAGGCCGCCGAACCGCCGCAGCAGCCGCAGGCTCCCGAAGGCTCCGCGCCGGAAGGCACGGATCCCCAGCAGCCGCAGGCCCCTATGCCTCCGCAGGGCGCCGCACCTCCGCAGTCGCAGGGCTTCGGGGCTCTTCGGTAAGCGGAGAGGCGAGCAACACGCGACGTCGCGAAGAGGGGCCCGCTGCCAGACCGGCAGCGGGCCTCGTTGCGTCGAGGCGCCGATAGGCCGAGGATGTCTGGAAGGTGAGCGGGTACGCCGCACCGACGGAACTTGACCGTCGCAACGCGACAATCCCCATATCGCCTGTAATCGCCCCCTTGCGAAACCCGAGGCCCGGGAGCCATGACCAGTCCATCGAAACCGCCACACTCGCCCCAACCGGCCGCGGCTGAGCCGTCCTCGTGTTGCGGCGGGCATGCCGCATCAGGCGATACCCGGATCGACCCCGTGTGCGGCATGACCGTGCGCACCGACGCCGGCAAGCCGACCTTCGAGCACCAGGGCGTCACCTACTTTTTCTGCTGCCAGGGCTGCCGCACCAAATTCGCGGCCGATCCCCAGCGCTATCTCGACCCGAAGCCCCGCCAGGACGAGCCGATGCCCGAGGGCACCATCTACGGCTGCCCGATGTGTCCGGGACAGGAGCAGGTCGGTCCCGGCACATGCAAAGTCTGCGGCATGGCGCTCGAGCCGATGGGCGCGCCGAGCGCTGACGATGGCCCCAATCCCGAACTCGTCGATTTCTCGCATCGCCTGCGGATCGGCGCGGCCCTGACACTGCCGCTGTTCCTCATCGCCATGGGGCCACACGTCGGCTTGCCGATCCACCGCTGGCTCGGCGCGCGCACCTCGCAATGGATCGAGCTCGCGCTGGCGACGCCGGTCGTGCTGTGGTGCGGCCGGCCGTTCTTCGAGCGCGGCTGGGCGTCGATCCGCAACAGGCTGCCGAACATGTGGACGCTGATCGCCATCGGCGTCGGGGCGAGCTACCTCTACAGCCTCGTCGCCACGGTCGCGCCCGGTCTCTTCCCCGAGGTCTTCCAATCGTCTCATGGCACCGTCGGCGTCTACTTCGAAGCGGCAGCGGTGATCATCGTCCTGGTCCTGCTCGGCCAGGTCCTAGAGCTCAAGGCCCGCGAGAAGACGGGCAGCGCCATCCGCGCCCTCGTGGATCTCGCGCCGAAGACGGCGCGCAGGATTGCGCCGGACGGCAACGAGGCGAGTGTGCCGCTGGAGGACGTAACGGCCGGCGACCGGCTGCGCGTGCGGCCGGGCGAGGCGATCCCCGTGGACGGGCGCATCGTCGAGGGGCGCTCCTCGGTCGATGAATCCATGCTGACCGGCGAGCCGCTGCCCGCCGAGAAGGGAGAAGGCGACACCGTGACCGCCGGCACGCTGAACCGCACCGGCAGCTTCGTGATGGTCGCCGAGAGGATCGGCAAGGAGACCGTGCTGGCCCAGATCATCGACATGGTGGCCAAGGCACAGCGCAGCCGCGCACCAATCCAGGGCATGGCCGATCGTGTGGCGGCCTACTTCGTGCCGGCGGTCGTCGCAGCAGCCGTCGTCGCCTTCGTCGTCTGGTCGCTGATCGGCCCGACGCCGGCCATGGCCTATGGCTTCATCGCCGCCGTTTCCATCCTCATCATTGCCTGCCCGTGCGCGCTCGGCCTCGCCACGCCCATGTCCATCATGGTCGCAACCGGGCGTGGGGCGCAGGCCGGCGTTCTGGTCAAGAATGCCGAGGCGCTGGAGCGGCTGGCCGGCGTCGACACCCTCGTGCTCGACAAGACCGGCACCCTCACGGAAGGCCGGCCACGTCTCACGGACATGGAGTCGCTCGGCGGCTTCGACGACGGCGAGTTGCTCCGCCTCGCCGCCAGCCTCGAGAAGGCCAGCGAGCATGCCCTCGGCGAAGCCATCGTCGCCGCGGCGCAGGAGCGAGGGCTCGCACTCGCCGCACCACGCGACGTCGAGGCGGTGGCTGGCAAGGGCGTCCGCGGTCAGGTCGGCACGCAGAAGGTGCTGGTGGGCAGCAGCCGCTTGATGAAGGATGCCGCCATCGATTGCACGGCCGCCGCCGCGCGTGTCGATGCTCTCGCCGATGCCGGCAAGACCGCCATGCTGGTCGCTGTCGACGGACGGCTCGCCGGCATCATCGCCGTCTCGGACCCGATCAAGGGCAGCGCCATCGCAGCGCTCGAAGAGCTCAGAAGCCGTGGCCTCGACATCGTGATGGTGACGGGCGACACCGCCAGAACGGCCGATGCCGTGGCGCGAAAGCTGGCCATATCGCGCGTCCATGCCGACACCCTGCCCGCGGACAAGGCGCGCATCATCGATGAGCTGAAGCGACAAGGCCGCAAGGTGGCGATGGCCGGCGACGGCATCAACGACGCCCCTGCGCTCGCCACCGCCGATGTCGGCATCGCCATGGGCACGGGAACCGACGTCGCCATCGAAAGCGCGGGAATTACGCTGCTGAAGGGCGACCTCGGTGCGCTCGTGCGCGCGCGCCGACTCGCCGAGGCGACTATGAGCAACATCCGGCAGAACCTGTTTTTCGCGTTCGCCTACAATGCCTTGGGAGTACCGATCGCAGGCGGCCTGCTCTATCCCGTGTTCGGCCTGCTGCTGTCGCCGATGATCGCCGCGGTGGCCATGAGCCTGTCCTCGCTCTCCGTCGTCGGCAATGCGTTGCGGCTTCGCCAGATGTCGCTCGGCGGCACTGCCGGCTCCCGATAGATCAGCATCCCAGCGAAAGCGCGGGTGCCGCGATGTTCATGCGGCATTCATCTGCGCTCCAGGAAGACTAATGGCGTGGTGGCCAAGACACGCTGCTCCTATGCCGAACGAGGTGGCGTTCGGGGGGCGGAGCTAGAGCCATCGGAAAATCGGCATACGGGAGCCAAACAATCATGAAGCGATTTCTCTTGCCTTTGCTGAGCCTGGTGGTCGCTGTCGGCCTCATGGTCACGGCGGCTGATGCCGCCCCTGTCGGCAGCACCCTGCCGTCGATCTCCGGCATCGCCGCGGATGGTAGCGTCGTCGAGAAGGTTCATGGCTGCCATCGCCGCTGCGCTCCGGGCCCGCGCGGCCACGTGCATCGTCACGCCGGGCCGAACTGCGTGCGCGTCTCGTGCGGTCGCCCCGGCTACCGTCCGCGCCGCCAGTGCAACAAGGACTGGCACTGCGAGAAGACCGGCCCGCTCGGCCTGAGCAAGCGCTGCTACTGGCGCACGCTCTGCAACTGAGAACGGCATTGCCCGGCTGACCCGAATCGGGTGAGCCCGGCATGCGCCTGACGCCTGAAGACCGGGAGCGCCCAGATGTCTGGGCGCTCCTTTTCGTTTCCGGCAGGCGACGACCGCGCGCGAATGAGCGCACCCGTCGACACCAGGGGCGACCGCTCAGAACTTGGTGAGGAGATTGACGGAGGCGTAGGGACTCGTCGGGCGCTGATAGTCGCCGGACGTGCCGAACGAGCCGGACACCTCGCCGCCAGACCACTCGTAGCGCAGCAGCAGTCCGGCGCGCATGGCATCATACTCGCGATTGCCGACTGCCCCCGCCTCGAGGCCGACCGAAAGGCGGCCAATCGCGCGCCAGCCGATCCGCGCGCGCGTCCAGTAGCTGGAATGGACGCTGCTCCAGCTTCCATCGAGCGCGCCCCACCAGCGCGGACCGAGGTCCACCCAGTTCTCGAGCGCCAGCTTGACCCCGGACGCGGCGCCGGTCAGGCGCGTCACCGGATCGTGCGGGCTGACCAGCCGCGTCTCGTAGGCATAGCCGACGAAGGCCTTGCTGGTGAGCGAGCCCAGACCGACCTGCCAGCCGACCAGCGCCTCCGTGAACGAAACCGTGCCACGGAACGCCGTCGGCACGACGACCTTGCCACCGACCAGCCTGTTGCCGTCGTAGCCGTATCGCCCATAACCGCCGACCGCGCGCAGCCTGAAGCCAGGCGCATGCAGACCACCGAATGGGGCTATGGTCGTGCCGCTGTAGACGGCCCAGGCATCCGGCGTGGCTTCCGCCCCCGCCCAGACCTCACCCCAGGGCGGGGCCGCCGGCTCCGATTGAGCGTGGGCGGTGGGCGGGCCCGCACCACAGAGCGCAAGCGTCACGGCACCCAGGGCCAGGAGCCGTGAGCAGACCGGCAGCAAGCGACGCACCCTCATCACCACGAAACGCCACGCAGACTGAGCAACAACTGGGAGGAAATTCCCAGCTCGAGAAGAACGCCGTCAGAAAGCCCGGTCAACGCATCGTCGCTGGGACACTACCTGATTGTTTCCCTTGATGATTGCGCCGTCGCCCCTGAACTCCCGCCGAGATTGCATTTTGCGGCGCGCCAGTGATCGCGAGGGCATCACGAAGCGTATCAACCGCACGAATGGCTTGCAGCCAGCCGCTTCCACTCGACATTCCTTGACCTCCTCAGCGAGCCGAGATCAGCCGGTTTCATGCCGCCGAAGGGGCAGCTCTCCGTATGACGCGACACGCACCGAGCTGTTGCGGTCGGAACTTCCCCCCATGACCCGCCCGAGTGCAGACAAGAAGACACAGACCCCATTGAATCCAAGTCCTGGAGGCACCATCTCGCTCAAGATTATTCACTATAGCGGACCGAGGATTTCTCAATAATGCCCAATGACTTCAAGTCCGATCATCCAACGTGGACGTGCTCTGTCATTGATAGGCTAGATAATGCTCTACCGTTTTCCAGAGGTCTTCTTGCTACAAGCATTCTGGCAACGGGAATAGATACGCCGTCTGCTTACGAGGTCGCGCGGGTCATTCAGGAACGACTGTACAGAAGCGGCGCGGAACGTATCGACTCGGAAGCGCTCATCCGGATGACCGCCGAAGAGATCGCGCGGCTGGTTTCCAACGAGGTCGCCGACCGCTACCTGCTCTGGCGAAAGGCGCGCCGAATCGGGCGCCCCATCATCATCTCGTTGCTCGGCTCCAGCGGCGTCGGCAAATCCACGCTGGCCACTCGGCTGGCACTTCGCCTCGGTGTAAATCGGGTCGTCACGACGGATTCGATCCGCGAAGTGCTGCGCACAGTGATCCCGAATTCAGTCTTGCCGGAACTGCACGTGTCCTCCTACGAGGAGATCGAAACAGACCTGCCCGAAGCGCAGTCATCGACCTATCACCGCCAGTCGCGCGCTGTCGTGGCCGCGTGTGCGGCAATCGCCCGGCGCTATGTCCACGAGCAGAGAAATGTCCTGTTCGAAGGCGTCCACCTCTTGCCCGGATATCTAAGCCGCGAGCTCAAGAGCATGGACGAGAATCCGATCGTCGTCGAAGTTCTGCTGACGCTCAAGGATGAGCGGCTGCACACTGCGCGCCTGAACCATCGACTGGCGAAAGAACCGGGCCGCGATGGCCGCCGGAATCTCATGCACTTCGAGATCATTCGCTCTCTGCAAGAGAACATGCGGGGGCTGGCGGAAGCCGCCACCATACCCGAATTCGATGTCGGCAGCGATCAGGACCTGACGCAGAAGATCGTTCGAGAGATCGTCACCAAGGCACTGGGCTAGATGATGATACCAGGAACCCTCGCCCTCTGACCCTTGACGGACAGGGCGTCGTGCTCAGCTCTCCGATCAAACGCTTCCTGAGGCAGTTTTCGCACGACAACGGGCTGGAATCTCGTTTGATGCAGCGCAACAATCAACCCGTCATGACTCCGGCGCGGCACTCTACGTCTCACAGTCCCACCGCATGCTCCGGGAGACACCGATCGAGGACCTTGATTCGATCGCTATTCTGATGAAATCCATAGAGAATTGATCTGCATATAGAGCTGCTGCGCCAACATGTTGCAGGCGATTGATCAGGGAATGCCTTATCGCGCCCGCGAAACCGTATTGCACCGCGAAAAACTGTTGCTATAATGCAATCGTCAACCATGTTCCGCGCCGAACTGCCGCCGGATCATGCGTCAGACGCTTCAATGGAGAGTGTTTCATGACTGCGCCGGAGCGTTTCGAAGCGAAGAACGGGCCCTTCACGAACTTCTTCGGCATGTATTGCGGCAATGCCGATGCCACGGCGAAAGGCCTCGAGCCGTATTTCAATGGCTTGCTGCGCGCCAATCTCGAGATCTTCAGCCTGATGAGCCGTCGCGCTCAGGCCTACGTGGCGATCCCGCAGCGGATAGCGAGCTGCCGCTCGCCGCAGGACGTCTACAACGAGCAGGTTCGCTTCTGGCAGTCGGCCATGGCCGACTACAGCGAGGGCTCCAAGCGGATCATGTCAGCCATGGCGGCCTGCTCGCTGGTGCCGGGTCAGGGCGCCACCGACAGCGCGTCGAGCCCGCGCGACTACATCACCTTCCCCGAGCCCGAGGCCGCGCCGCAGAAGAAGGCGCCGAGCCGAAAGGCCGCCTGACGGTTCGACCGATCCTGTTCTGAAGGCCCGCCGGGCGGGGCTCGCAAGAGCCTCGCCCGCTTGCATTCTGCTCCCGCGACGAGCTACTCGGCCGCTGGCTTCACGGCGGTTCGCCGCGAACGGGCGTAGCGCAGCAGCGCGTCGTCGTCGCACGCCTCGATCGGCGTGAAGTCGCGGTGCGCGATCCACTCGGCACGCGTGTATTTCGTGATGTGGTTCGAGACGGCGCAAAGCGTGAGATAGACGATCTTGCGCGGATAGGGCGTGATGTTCGGCGGGCTCGCATGCACGAGATTGCCGTGAAACATCAGAACCGTGCCGGGCTTGCCCGTGGGAGCGACGATGCCGCCCGCCTCCGCGAGGCGCGTCACCGTGGCGTTGTCGAGGGTCCAGAGGGGATAGCTGGTCGTCTTCTTGTCGTGGCCGGCCGCCAGCGTGCCTTCGCGATGGCTGCGCGGGATGAACATCAGCGGCCCGTTGATCGCCATCACCTCGTCGAGGAAGACCGAGATGTTCATGGCGCGCGGCTCGGGCATGCCGTCATCGCGTTGCCAGGTGCCGTAATCCTGATGCCACTGCCAGACCTCGCCATCGAAGGGCGCCTTGGCGTTGATCTTGAACTGGTGCATGTAGAGCTTCTCGCCGAAGAGCTGCTCGAGCGGCTCGATCAATCGCGGATGGCGACCCAGGATGCCAAAGGCCTCGTTGTAGGTGTGAGCCGCGAATGCGGTCCGCGGCGCGCCTGTGCTTTCGCGCCAGACCTCCTGGCGGTCGGTCGCATAGATCGCCTCGGCCTCGTCGCGCAGAGCGGCGACTTCCTCCTCCGAGAAGCAATTGGGAAGGACGAGATAGCCCTCGGTCTCGAAGGTCGCGAGTTGCTCGGCTGTGAGCTTCATGGCTGACACTCCTGCTGCGGCCCCTGTGCTGAAGCGAATGCTCGTGCGCCAGCCGCTCGGCTCGGGAGCCGACGACCGGCAGTCCACCGCTTCAGGTGCGACAGAATAGCCAGTCGGGACGCGCGGCGCGAGGGCTCATGGCGCGCCACTGCCACGAAATCGTCCTGTCATGCTGCTCTGATAGCCCCAGCGGGTCAGATGCCCGCCATGCGGGGCCGCCTACGTCCCGGCCGCCACCGCCCAACGAGAGGAGGCCACGTCATGGCCAGCTTTCTCAAGTTTCTCATCGCCATCATCGTCCTCGCCGTCGTCGCCGTCGGCGGCCTGTGGGGATACAAGACGTACTCCATAGCCTCTGCCAACGACGAGATGTGGGTGGCGATCAACAGCCGGCTGCCGGCGCCGCTGCGCACGTGGTCGTGCGATACCGTCAAGGAGCGCATCAAGCCCAAGGCGGGCGGCAAGGCACCTGCCGGCTGCGACTGGAAATAGCCGCCCCGACGCGCCGGCGTCACGCGCACCCGAGCAGCCGCGTTGCCATCGCCGGGCCCTCGTGCGACACCTTGCGCATGAGCAGCTCCTTCGATCCGGCAGAGCACAAGCTCGCGCCGACCCGCTATTTCGAGGACTTCGCCCTGGGTGAGGTCTTCGCCCTGCCGTCGCGCACCGTGACGGAGGCGCAGTTCCTCGCGTTCCAGGCCGCCTCCGGCGACAATCATCCGATCCACTACGATCGAGAGTACTGCCGCCGGCACGGCCACCCGGACCTGCTCGCGCACGGCTTCCAGGTGCTGATCCAGACCGCAGCAGGGGCCGGCATGTTCCCGTTCATGGTCGAGGGCTCGCTCAAGGCCTTCCTCTCGCAGTCCTCGCGATTCCTGGCGCCGACCTATGCGGGCGACACGCTCTACCCGACCCTGACGGTTGCCAGCCTTGAGCCGCAGCGCACGACGGGCGTGCTGACGCTCGCCTCACGCATCCACAATCAACGCCGCATGCTGGTGCTCGACGGGGAGCAGCGCTACCTTCTTCTCAAACGCCCCACTGCAGCATCCTGAAGCGAGGTCATGCCATGTCGACGGGAGCCCGGATCGCACTCTCCAACATCCTGGATGTCGTCCGCTGGAAGGACGCGCCCTCCGACACGCTGGAGATCGCCGGCGGACCGCACGTGCTCGCCTCGCCCATGCCGGTCGCGGACCTGGCCTCCGCAGCCATCGGCGCCGTCGGTCTCGCGGTCGCAGAACTCTGGCGCCTGCGGACCGGCCGGCAGCAGACGATCGGGCTCGATTTCACAGCCGCCGGCCTTGCGATGGCATCCGGCCAGTATCTCCTCCTCGACGGCCGCAAGGCCCGCGACTGGGACCCCATCACCGGCTATTACCCCACCAAGGACGGCCGCTGGCTCTATCTGCACGCCAACTTTCCGCACCTGCGCGACGGGCTGCTGGAAATCCTCGGCGTCCCGGCCGATCCGGACACCGTCGAGACGACCCTGACGAAGTGGACCGCCGACGATTTCGAGGCCGCGGCCGTCGCCCGCGGCCTGTGCGCCGTCAAGATGCGCAGCCGCCAGGAGTGGCATCGCGAGCCCCACTCCGCCGCCATCGATTCCCTGCCGCTCATCGAGATCACGCGTATCGGCGACGCACCACCGCAGCCCTTTGGCGAAGGCGCCCGTCCGCTCTCGGGCATCCGCGTGCTCGACCTGACGCGCGTCATTGCCGGACCGATGGCCGGCCGCACGCTCGCCGAGCACGGCGCCACGGTGATGCGTATCGCCGGCCCGCACCTGCCGTTCATCGACGCGCTGGTGATGGATACCGGCTTCGGCAAGCTCTCAGCCCATATCGATCTGCGGGACAAGGCCGGTCAGGCGCAACTGGCCACCCTGACCCGTGACGCGGACGTGTTCGTCAACGCCTACCGGCCCGGCTCCATCGCCGCCCGTGGCTTCGGCCCCGAGGCCCTGGCCAGACTGCGCCCAGGCATCGTCTCCGCCTCCCTCTCTGCCTTCTCGCGGGCCGGCCCCTGGTCGATGCGCCGCGGCTATGACAGCGTCGTGCAGGCAGCCGTCGGCCTGTCACCCTTCGATCGCAGCGGCAAGCCGTGCAAGCCGCCGTTCCAGGCTCTCGACTACATCACCGGCTACCTGACGGCCTTCGGCATCATGATGGCGCTCAAGCGACGCGCGGAGGTCGGCGGCAGCTGGCACGTCGAGCTCTCGCTCGCGCGCACGGCGCACTGGCTGCAACGCATGGTCGACGTGCTCGGCCTGTTGCCGGAGGCGCCGGAGGCCAATCCAGCCCTGGACGCAATCGCGCCCTACGTGGCCGAGACGCAGTCCAGTTTCGGCCTGCTGAGGCATCTGACCCCCGCGCTCATCCTCTCGGAGACGCCGGGCCGTTTCTGGCGGCCACCCGTGCCGCTCGGCTCCGACCCTGCCGTGTGGCCCTGAGACGGCTCCCTCTCGCTCCGGCTCAGCGCCAGTCACCGACGACCGCGTTGACGAGCGTCAGCGCCGCCACCGCCGCCGTATCGGCGCGCAGGATGCGCGGACCGAGCGAGATGCGCATGACGAACGCATGCGCCAGCAGGGCGTCGCGCTCCTCGGCTGCAAAGCCGCCCTCGGGTCCGATCAGCACGGCCACGGGACCCGGCGCCAACGTCGACAGTGCGACGACCGGCGAGGCGATTTCCGCCCCTTCGTCGCAGAAGACGAGCCGGCGCTCCGGCCGCCACTCCGCAAGCGCACGCTCGAGACGCACGGGCGCGACGATCTCTGGCAGATGCAGAATGCCGCACTGCTCGGCCGCCTCGACGACGTTGGCCTGCATGCGCTCCAGATTGACGCGGTCTGCAATCGTGTGGCGCGTCAGCACGGGCCGGAGCCGGCGGACGCCCATCTCGGCCGCCTTCTGCACCATGTAGTCGAGCCGGGCTCGCTTGAGCGGCGCGAACAGGTAATCGATGTCCGGCCCGCTCTCCTGCCGGCGAAGCTGGCGCACGACCTCGAGCGAAATCGCGCGCCGACCCGCCTCGTGCAGGCGCGCGCTCCATTCGCCATCTCGTCCATTGAAGACGATGATTTCGGCGCCGGCCGCGAGCCGCAGGACGTTGCGCAGATAGTTCACCTGGGCCGACGTCGGCGACAGCGTACCCCCTGCCGTCAGCTCCGCGTCAACGAACAGGCGCTGAGCTCGGAAATCGAAGTCCTGGCGCATGCGCTCCTCGACCTGCCAATCCAAAGTGTTCCATGGTAATGCCGAACGGTCTACACCGGAACGCGCCACACGTGCGCCAGCAGGAGAGCCGATCCTTGCATATCGCGGACCTCGAAACGCCTTGCCTGTTGCTGGACGTCGAGCGGCTCGACGCCAACCAGGCGCGCATGGCCGGCCACCTCGTCGAGCTCGGTGTCTCGTTCCGACCGCACATGAAGACGGCCAAGAGCATCGACGTGGCGCGACGGATCATGCCGCCCGAGGCGAAAGGCGCCCGCATCACCGTCTCGACCCTCAAGGAGGCCGACTATTTCGCCAGCCACGGCTACCGCGACATCCTCTACGCCGTGGGCATTGCGCCGGGCAAGCTCGGCCATGCCGCGCAGCTCGTTCGCCAGGGCGTCGATCTGGTGCTGACGCTCGACAACCTCGAGGCCGCCCGCCAGCTCGTCGAGCACAGCCGCGACCTCGGCGTTTCCTTCCGCGTCGTCGTCGAGATCGATTCCGACGGTCACAGGTCCGGCGTGAAGCCCGGCGACCCGCTGCTGGTCGAGATCGCGCGCACGCTCAAGGCGTCGCTTGGCTGCCGGCCGGTAGGCGTCATGACGCATGCAGGGGAATCATACAATTGCGGCTCGATCGACGAGATCCGCGCCATGGCCGAACGCGAGCGGGCGGCAGTCGCCCATTCGGCGCGCCTGCTCGCCAAGGCGGGTTTCCAGCCCGAGATCGTCTCCGTCGGCTCGACCCCGACCGCGACGTTTGCCGAGCGCCTCGATGGCGTCACCGAGGTCCGGGCCGGCGTCTACATGTTCCAGGATCTGGTCATGGCCGGCCTCGGTGTCTGCCAGCCAGAGGACATCGCACTCACCGTCCTGACCACGGTCATCGGTCATCAGCGCGACAAGGGCTGGATCATCACCGATGGCGGCTGGATGGCCATGTCGCGGGACCGCGGGACGGCGCGACAGGCGGTCGATTGCGGCTATGGCCGCGTTGCCGACCGCACCGGCCGGCTGCTCGACGACCTGATCGTTGCCGACGCCAACCAGGAGCACGGCATCGTCCGGCGCCGCCAGGGTGGCCCGCTCGACATCGAGCGCTTTCCTGTCGGCACGCTGCTGCGTGTCCTGCCCAACCATGCGTGCGCCACCGCCGCCCAGTACGACCGCTATCACGTCCTCGAGGGCGGCCGAGAAGTCGTCGCCGAATGGCCGCGCATCAACGGCTGGTGAAGGGGGCCGAGGCCGTGACCGCCGATATCAGCGAGAAGCCCGGACGCCCCGACCGCGAGCAGGTCGCCGATGCTGCACCCGGAAACTGGGTCGACCATTGGGCGCCGCGCGCGATCCGTCCCTATCTGCGCCTGGCGCGCGCCGACCGGCCGATCGGCGTCTGGCTGCTACTCTGGCCCTGCTGGTGGTCGCAGTCGCTGGCCACGTTGAGCAATGGGCACGCCTATCCGAGCCCCTGGCTGCTGCTGCTTTTCGCCGTCGGCGCATTCGTCATGCGCGGGGCCGGATGCGCCTATAACGACATCGTCGACCGCGAGTTCGACGCCAAGGTCGCCCGCACCGCGAGCCGCCCCATACCCTCGGGACAGATTTCCGTGCCGGCCGCCAAGATCTTCATGGTGGCGCTGAGCCTCGTCGGCTTTCTCGTGCTCATCCAGCTCAACTGGTTCTCCGTCTGGCTCGGCATCGGCTCGCTGGCGCTGATCGCGCTCTATCCCTTCATGAAGCGGATCACCTATTTTCCGCAGATCGTGCTCGGCCTCACTTTCAACTGGGGCGCGCTCATGGGCTGGGCCGCGGTCGAGGGCAAGCTCGCTGTGGCGCCGCTGCTGCTCTATGCCGGCTCGGTGCTGTGGACCATCGGCTACGACACGATCTATGCGCACCAGGACAAGGAGGACGACATCGCGCTCGGCCTCAAATCGACGGCGATCCGGTTCGGTGAGGCGTCGCCCTATTGGGTCGGCGGTCTTTATGGAGCCGCCTGGTTGTTGTTCGTCGGGGCCGGACTGGCCGTGGGCGCTCATCTCGTGTTCTTCGCCGCCCTGGCCCTGGTCGCACTCCACTTCGCCTGGCAGGCGGCGACCCTGGACATCGAAGACGCCGACGGCTGCCTCGTGAGGTTCCGCTCGAACCGGAATGTCGGCTGGATCGTGTGGATCGGGCTTCTGGTCGACATCGGCCTCAGCACGATCGCCGGCTTCTGAGAGAGCGCAGGGCCCGCGAGATCACCTGGCGCTCGCTCTCATTCGCGGCCAATCGCACCCCTGAAACGCCGGAGCGCGCCCTGCTGGTGCAGGACGCGCTCTCTAACGTACGCCACGCTGTCAACTCTCGAGCGGGTTGTTCTACGCAACCTCTTGAGGACTGTACTGTGACACGAAAAGCTTCCAACTCGCTTAATCGACAGGCTCAAGCCTGCGTTGACAGGCATGCCACTTTGACACACGGCCCGCTCCGTCCCGCCCATGGTCGGGTTGCCGACGCCGTCGAGGCGGGATATGTGCTGGGCAGAAGCCGGCGGCCATCTCGATCGCGGCTCGAGCCAACGGAGGATCGCGGTGAGCCAGTCCACGGACCAGCCGGATGCCCAGAGCCGGACACCTCGCCAGCTTCTGCATCTGGTCTTCGGCGGTGAACTCTCGTCGATCGAGTCGATCACGTTCAACGACTTGAGTCAGCTCGACATCGTCGGCATCTATCCGAGCTACGCCGAGGCCTACAAGGCCTGGCAGGGTGTTGCGCAACGCACCGTCGACAATGCCCACATGCGCTATTTCATCGTGCATATCCATCGCCTGCTCGACCCGGCGGCGACGCCCTAGGCGGCGGTCGCGGGCGACGCGCCGGCATCAGGAGACACGACATCGTGCAGAAGGACGGTCCAGCGCCAGCAGCCGCGACCGGGGTAGGGCCGGCCAAGGGCGGCGAGCCCCCGGTCGGCCGCGCGCGCCCGCCCGGCCTGCTGCGCCGCTGCCTCGCCGCCTGGATCTGGCCCCGCTGGCGCGCGCTGGCCGGCGCCCTGCTGTTGATGGCGGGACTCGCCGCCGCCACGGGCGCCTACCCACAGATCATCAAGCACGCCTTCGACGGCCTTTCCTCGGGCCGGCTGGAAATGGTCTGGTCGATCCTGGTCGTCATCGTCCTGGTGACCATGCTCCGCGCGCTGCTGCTCTATCTGACGGCGACGGTCACCAGCCGCATCGTGCTGCGCATGGCGGTGGACATCCAGAAGCAGGTCTTCGCCCACCTCTTGCAGTCGGACTACGCCCGCCTCGCACGCGATGCGCCGGGCGAGCTCGTCTCGCGCCTGACCAACGACGTGCAGCTGGTGCAGCAGGCGGTACAGGCCGGCATCAATACCGCTGTTCGCGACAGCCTGATGATCGCCGCGCTCGTCGCCTACATGTTCTACACCGATTGGGTCATGTCGCTGATCGTGCTCGGCGTCTACCCGCTGGCGATCCTGCCCATCGCCCAGATCGGCCAGCGCCTCAAGCGCGTCGCGAAGCGCACCCAGGCGGAGCTCGGCGACATGACCTCGCTGCTCTCTGAGAAGCTCGCTGGCGCACGCCTGATCAAGACGTTCCGCCTGGAAGGCTACGCGGCGCGACGGCTCAGCGAGAGCTTCGACCAGATTTTCACGCTGCGCATGAAGGCGGTGCGCAATCGCGCCAAGCTCGACCCGATGCTCGAGGCGTTCGGTGGCATTGCCGTCGCCGGCGTGGTGGCGCTGGCGACCTGGCGCATCTCGAGCGGCATCAACACCATCGGCGACTTCATGGCCTTCGTGACGGCGCTGTTCATGGCCGCCCAGCCGACACGCGGGCTCGGCAACCTCAATGCCAAGGTGCAGGAGGGTCTGGCGGCGGCCGAGCGGATCTTCGCCCTGCTCGACGAGGCGCCACGCATCGTCGACAAGGCCGGCGCGAAGCCTCTCACCGTCGGCGCGGGCGCCATCACCTTCGACCGAGTCGGCTTCGCGTACGACGGCGGCCCGGAACACTCGCGCGCCATCCGCGACTTCACGCTCGACGTCCGCGGAGGCGCCACGGTGGCGTTGGTCGGTCGCTCCGGCGCCGGCAAGTCGACCATCATCAATCTGGTGCCGCGCCTCTTCGATGCGACCGAGGGACGAATCCTGATCGACGGTCAGGACATCCGCGACGTCACCGTCGCGAGCCTGCGCGATGCCATCGCCATCGTCAGCCAGGATGTGACGCTGTTCGACGACACGATCCGCGCCAACATCGCCTTGGGCCGGCTCGGCGCCAGCGAAGATGAGATCGTCGCCGCTGCTAAGGCGGCAGCCGCCCACGAGTTCATCCTTGCCCAGCCCAACGGCTATCAGACGACGATCGGCGACAGGGGCCAGAGGCTTTCCGGCGGCCAGCGGCAGCGGCTGGCGCTGGCGCGCGCCATCCTGAAGAACGCGCCGATCCTCCTGCTCGACGAGGCGACGAGCGCGCTCGACGCCGATTCTGAAAGGCTGGTGCAGGAAGCGCTCGCCCGCTTCACGCGCAATCGCACCACGCTGGTCATCGCGCATCGGCTCTCGACCGTGCAGAGTGCCGATCTCATCTGCGTGATGGAGGACGGCACGCTGATCGAATCCGGCACCCACGCCGACCTGCTCGCCCAGGGCGGCACCTATGCCCGGCTGACGCGCACTCAGCTGTTCACCGCAGAGCCTGCCGCGGAGGCACCCAGCGAGACATCCCGCGCGCCGGCCTGAGCCGGCGCCATCGGCTACTCTCGGCGCAGGATGGTGTTGACGACGGCATTGGCCCAGCCGCGCGCCTTGAACTGGCGCTTCAGCTCATCCGCGTCGTAGACCGTGTCGACCCAATCGAAGAACGCGATCGGATGCTCGCGGCTGTAGGCCAGATAGCTTTCGAAGAAGTAGTCGAGGATGCCCGTATCCGCCTGTCGGAAGTGACCGAAGCGGGCGGAAAGCTGCCTGCGGGCCTCGTCCACCGGCTTTCCCTCGACGGCAATGAGATAAAGCACGCTCATCAGCCCGACCCGGTCGGCGCCAGACTTGCAGTGCATGAGCATGGGGTATTCGACGCGCTTGAACAGCTCGCGCGCGCCGCGGATCTCCTCGCGCGTCGGCGCCGCCCGCGAGCGAACCTGATAGTTCTCGAGCCGCACACCGTGGCGCGCACACGCCTTTTCCTCGAGCCAGTAGCTGCCGCAGTACCGCTCACCCCGCAGATTGACGATGGTGCGGATGCCTGCGCGCGCCGCCGCCCGGATATGATGCGGGGCCGGCTGCGCCATGCGCCAGACGTTGCCGGCGATCTTGTGGCGGTTGGGATAGATCACCCGGAAAATGCCGTGATCCACGAACAGCATGTCGAGATAGTTGACGACGGGCCCCAGGCTCGACCGGACCCAACCGGGGCTGGCCTCGAACGCGCCCTGGCGCAGCGCACGGACCTTCCGGCGCAAGGCTCGTCGCTGCTCCTTCGCAATCTTCGCCATATGCTCCGATCAGTCCTGTGCGAGCCTGCGGGAATTCGCCTTAGACGCCAGCGCCCGGAAAGGGCGTGACAAGCTCAAATCCGAACCGGCGGCGACTGAGGAACTGCGCATATCGCCGCGCCCGTGGACGGACTCCCTGCTTGCCTTTGGCAAGCGGTTAATATCCGCTATAGAAACGCGCAGCAACGGACCGATCGCAATCGCCGCGGGGACCATGGCCAAGTCTACGGATATAGCATCGGACAAGGTCGGCCTTCACTATCGTGTCGCCGGGCGGCTGGCGGCTGCCTATATCCGGTTCGTCTTCGCAACATCGCGCGTGGTCTCCGAACCGGAGGATTTCGCGGCCAAGATCGGCAGATTGCATCCTGGCGTGCTCGCCATGTGGCACGGCCAGTTCATGTTGGTGCCCAACATCAACCCGAACCGGCTGCCGGTCCGGATCTTCGTGGCCAAGCACGCCGACGCCGAGGTTCTGGGCCAGGCCTTGACCCACTTTGGCATGGAGTTGATCCGCGGTGCCGGGTCCGGAACCCGTCAGCGGGACCGCGGCGGCATGCAGGCGTTCCGCTACGCCGTCAAGTCCGGCGAGGACGGCTGGACCGTAGCGCTGACCGGGGACATACCGCCCGGCCCAGCCCGCAAAGCCGGGATCGGCATCGTCATGATCGCGCGCCAGACCGGCTTGAGCATCGTGCCGGCGGCCATGGCCACGTCCCGCTATATCGCGCTCGACACCTGGAGCCGCTTCACGATCAACCTGCCGTTCTCGAAGCTCGGCATCGTCGTCGGCGACCCGATAAAGGTTCCCAAGGACGCGGACTCCGCTGAGGTGGAGCGCCTGCGCCTCGAGGTCGAGAACCAGCTCAACGCCGTCACGTTGCGCGCCTACGCCCTCGCCGGCAGCGACCCCATGGGCGCGACCCCGCGTCTCGCCTGGCCGCCGGGAACCGCCCCCATCGAGAAGCCCGGCCTTCTCCTCAAGGCGTATCGCCTGGGCACGCGCGCACTCACGCCGATCGCACCCATCATCCTGCGTCATCGACTGAAGCGGCATAAGGAGGACCCGGACCGGCTCGCAGAGCGCCAGGGCGTCGCCGGCCTGCCGCGACCGGCCGGCCCGCTCGTCTGGCTGCATGCCGCGAGCGTCGGCGAGGTCAACGCCATCCTACCCGTCATAACGGCGCTGGCGGCCGCCCGGCCGGATCTCAAGCTGTTGCTGACCTCGGGCACTGTGACATCGGCCAGCTTGGCGGCCGAGCGCCTGGGGACGAGCGCCATTCATCAGTACGTGCCGCTGGACACGCCTCGGTATGTCGCGCGTTTTCTCGATCACTGGTCGCCGGATCTGGCGGTGTTCACGGAAAGCGAAATCTGGCCCAATCTCATTCTCTCCGCCGCCGAGCGGAAAATTCCGGCAGTCCTGGTGAATGCGCGCATGTCGAAGCGTTCGTTCCGCAAGTGGCGCCGCTTCGGCAGCGTCAGCGCCCCGTTGTTCAGCCGCTTCGATCGCATCCTCGCGCAGAACGAGAAGCTTGCGCGCCGCTTCATCGAGGTCGGCGCCCGCCGGGCCGATGGTGTCGGCAATCTGAAAGCCGATGCGCCGCCCTTGCCGGTCGACGAGGTCGAGTTGCGCCGTCTCTCCCGCGCCATGGAGGGCCGCGCGGTGCTGCTGGCGGCCAGCACACACGAGGGCGAGGAGGCCATCGTCGCGGAAGCCCATCGCCGCCTTGCCGTGACCCAGCCCGGGTTCCACACCATCATCGTGCCCCGCCATCCCGAGCGAGGCGCAGCCATTGCCGCTCAGCTCGCAGGGACAGGGCTGCGCGTCGCCCGCCGCGCGCTCGGCGAGTTGCCGACGCCGGAGACCGACATCTACGTCGCCGACACACTCGGCGAGCTCGGGACGTTCTACTCGCTGACCAGAATCGCCTTCGTCGGCGGCTCTCTTGTCGCCCACGGCGGCCAGAACCCGATCGAGCCGGTTCGCCTCGGGTGTTTCGCCCTGACCGGCCCGTCACGCCACAACTTCGACGACATCTACGACACTCTGATCCAGCACGGCGTCGCCGCCGAGGTGACGTCGGCCGATGACATCGTCGAGGCCGTCAGGTCGCGGGCCGACGACCCGGCCGCCGCCGCAGCCTTCGAGCAGAAGTCGAGGGCCGCGCTCGCCTCGCTGACCGGCGCGCTCGAGCGGACGGTCGCCGCCCTGCTGGACTACATCCCCACCGACGCAGGGCTGAAGCGTGCCTCCTAGCGAGCCCGGCTGGTGGTATGCCGAGCAGCCCGGCTCCATGGCGCGCGCGCTCGCGCCCGTTGCCGCGCTCTGGGGGCTCGTCGCACGCCGGCGTCTGGCCAGCGCGCCCCGCTATCGGCCGAAGGTGCCGGTTCTCTGCGCCGGCAATTTCACCGCCGGCGGCACCGGCAAGACACCGCTGGCGCTCCACCTCGGCCATCTGTTGCACGAGGCGGGCGAGCGACCGGGCTTCCTCTCCCGCGGCTACGGTGGCACGCTGCGCGGCCCCGTCCGCGTCGACCCGGAACGCCACGGCACGGCCGAGGTCGGTGACGAGCCGCTGCTCCTGGCCGCCGCGGCCATGGCTGTCGTAGCGCGGGACCGGGCGGCCGGCGCTGTGGACCTCGAGCAGCGCGGCGCCAGCGTCATCGTCATGGATGACGGGTTGCAGAACCCGCAGATCGCCAAGGACCTGACGTTTGCCGTCGTGGATGGCGAGCGCGGCATCGGCAATGGCGAGGTCATGCCGGCGGGTCCGCTGCGCGCGCCGCTCGCGAGCCAGCTCGCCATCACCGACGCCATCGTGATCATGCAGGGCAGCAGCCCTCAAGCCCCCTTCGTCGGCGACCTCCGCTCGCGCTTCCCCGGCCCCGTCCTCGAAGGAACGCTGGCGCCGGCGGAAGACACGGCTTGGCTCGCCGGTGTGCCGGTCGTCGCCTACGCCGGGATCGGCCGTCCTGCCAAGCTCTTCGCCTCCCTGGACGAGCTCGGGGCCCGGCTCGTCGAGCGCGTGAGCTTTCCCGATCATCACCGGTTCAGCGAGGCAGACGCCCGCCGCCTGCTGGCGCTGGCGAGCCGTCATGACGCCATGCTGGTGACCACGGCAAAGGACCGGATTAGGCTTGCCGGCGCGCAGGGGTTGCTCGCAGAGCTGCGGGAGAGCTCGCGCGTGCTTCCCGTCCGCCTGACGCTCAAACCCGGCGACGACGAGCGTCTTCTCGCGCTGGTGCAGGGCGTCTTGCGCAAGGCCTGAGGACGACGGACGGCCGGCGTCAGGCCCGGCGGGCCGGTACGTCGCGAGCCTGCTCCCGCTCCAGGAAGTTGCCGAGGTCGCTGATCAGTTCGGCCGGCCGCATCCAGCAGAAAGCGAACCGCATCCTGCCGCGCTCGCCGCCGATCCAGTCGACCGACCAATCGATATTGCGGAAGCCGTTCCAATGGGTGCTGTTGCGCGCCTTGAAGAGCGGCTCCGCCACGAAGCAGGTCGAGAAGTCGGTTCGCCAGCGCAGATAGGCGCAGGTTCGCGTCAGACGCGACATTACACCCGACAGCGCACGGCCACGGAAATCCGGCCGGAACCACCCCGCACCGACGAATGCGATGCGGCCGGAAACGAGCGAGGCGCCGTCCGAGGTCACCTCGCAGCATTCCCCGGGAAGCTTTCCCGTCGCCGGGTCCTTATGGAACAGGCGCAGGTTGCGCGCCTCCTCGGCAAAGCTGGTCGCCGGCCACAGATAGTGGCGCGCGGCCATGGCCGTGACGACGCTGCCGTCGCGATCACGACCGAGCAGGGCCAGCCCGTCCTCCGGCGCCGCCCCGCCCCGCGCGGGATCGAATATCGGCAGGATCGGCGCCCAGCTCGCACGGTTGCGCCTGTTGACGGCGACGAGTTCGTCGAAGCCCGTGAGCGTCACGGAAACCCCGCGCTCGCGGATCATGAGATCGGCCGTCTCGACGAAGCGGTGCAGCAGCTCCACCGGCCCGTGATCGAAGGTGAGTTGTTCGAGGAGATTGCCCGGAGGCAGCGATCCGACAGAGGTAGGGGAAGCATCGAGGGTCATAAGCGCACGCCATGGCAACCATACGTTGGAAATTATTCCTAACGACTGTCGGCAGGCGGCGCAAGCGCCATTCACTATCATAAAGATAGTTTTTGGAAACTCTCTACCTGAGGTCGAGTTCGCCGTGAAATCGCTGGGCGCTTCGTGCTCGAACGCGCGCCGCCCTGTAGATCCCGCCCGTTCAGCCGGGCAGTACGAGCGGGGCGAGCGTCAGCGCGACAATGGCCACGAGGCCGATGCTGATAACGTCGAGATAAGCGCCGGCACGCATCATCTGCCCGGCAGAGACGAGACCACTGCCGTAGACAATCGCATTCGGCGGGGTAGCGACGGGGAGCATGAAGCCCAGCGACGCGGCGAGGACCACCGGCAGCGTCAGCGACAGCGGATCGGCGCCCATGCCGATCGCCGCGGCGCCTGCAACGGGCAGGAAGACGGCCGCCATGGCCGTGTTGCTGGCGAGTTCGCCGAGATAGACGATCGTCGCCATCAAGACGAGGACGAGCAGCGGACGTGGCAGGCCCTTGAGACCGCTCATGGCCTCGCCGATCGCTGCCGCGAGGCCCGACGTGCTGATGACGCCCGCCAGCGCCAGGCCGCCGCCGAACAGGATCAGGACATCCCAGCGCAAGCCGGCCACGTCCGACCAGTCCAGCAGGAACTCGCAGCGCGTCCAGCTCACCGGCGCCGCGAACAGCGCCACTGCGGCGAGCATGGCGATCCCAGCGTCGCTGAGCGGCAAGCCCGGCCACCGGGACGTGATCAGCGGGCGCAGCAGCCATGCCAGCGCGGTGAGCGTCAGGATGACCCCGACCATGATCTCCCCGCGCGACAGTGGCCCCGGGCGCTCCAGCAGCCGCACCCCATCGGCGGACGTCGTCGCATCGCTGAAGGTAGCGGGAACGCGCAGCGCCACCCGCGTCAGCACGAGCCATGCGGCCGGCAGCAGCACGAGCACGACGGGAATGCCGATCGCCATCCACTCGGCGAAGCCGATCCGCACGCCGTAGGTCTTCTGCATCAGGCCGGCAAACAGCGCATTGGGCGGCGTGCCGATCAGCGTGCCCATGCCGCCGATGGTCGCCGCGAAGGCGATGCCCAGCAGCAGCGCGGCCGCGAAATCACCGTTCGCCTCTTCGCCGACGCGCTCGTCGCGCCCATGCAGCCCCGCCGCCAGGGCCTGGCCGATCGGCAGCATGACCATCGCAGTGGCCGTGTTGCTCACCCACATGCTGAGGAATGCCGTCACCACCATGACGGCCAGCACCTGCGTGCGCGGGCCATCGCCCGCGACGCGCACGGCGAGCAGCGCCAGTCTGCGGTGCAGCCGCCAGCGCTCCATGGCCTTGGCCAGCATGAAGCCGCCGAGGAACAGGAAGATGAGGGGATTGGCGTAGGATTGAGCAGCCGTCTCTATCGAGGCCAGCCCGAGAAGTGGAAACAGCACCAGCGGCAGCAAGGCGGTGGCGGCGAGCGGCACCGCCTCGGTCATCCACCAGACCGCCATCATCGCGCCGACGGCGGCGGCAGCCCAGGCACGGGTCGAGAGCCCGCCCAGAGGCGCCGTCATCAGCATGACCAGCAGGATGACGGGGCCGGCAACGAGCCCGATCCTGCGGACAGAGACGGATGCCGCGATGTCCGATCCTGCTGCCGACGCCATGCCGCCTCCCCCTGCCACCAGCCAGCGCTCTCGCACGCGGTGGAGTATCGGCCCAAGCCGAGGCCGCGACCTTGCCCTCCGTCAAAGTACGGCGACCGCCGCCTGCCGCTCAGACGCCTTTGAAAACCGGCTTGCGCTTCTCGACGAAGGCCTGCACCGCCTCCTTGTGGTCCGCCGTCGACCACGTCTCGACCTGCCGCACCGCCTCGCGGTCGAGCGCCGTCGCATAGTCGATGGTCGCTGCCTCGTCGAGGTTGTCCTTCATGAGCGCCAGCGCCCGGCGCGGCCCCTGGGCGAGCTTGGCGGCAAAGGCGAAGGCCTGAGATTCCAGCGCCTCGTCCGGCACGACGCGATTGAAAATGCCCATGCGCTCGCAGGTCGCTGCGTCGACGCGCTCGGACGTGAACATGAGCTCGCGCGCCCTGGGCGAGCCCACGGCACGCGTCAGCAGCCAGGCTATGCCGTAGTCACCGCTGAGGCCGATGCGGGCGTAGCCCGTGCTGATGAAGGCCGACGTGGCGGCAATGCGAATGTCGCAGGCGAGCGCCAACGCCAGCCCGGCGCCGGCGGCCGCCCCAGCCAGCGCGGCCACCGTCGGCTTCCGTGCGGCCACGAGGCCGCCCGTCAGCCCGCGCTGGCGCTCCTGCAGATCGGCGATCCGCTCGGCCTCTGTCATGGTCGCGGCCGTCGCGCGTCGCGCACCCATGCCCTTGACGTCGCCGCCGGCGCAGAAGGCCTTGCCCGCGCCGGTGATCAGGAAGGCTCCGACGCGGTCGTCGGCGCCGCGCTCCGCGACCATGCGCCGGAAGGCCGCCGACAGCTCCGGCGACAGGGCATTGCGCGCCTCGGGGCGGTTCAGGGTCAGCACCGCCACTCCCTCGCGGATGCTGCACAGCAGATGCGTCGTACCAGTGTCGATGTCGATCCGATCCGGCATGTCCGTCAGTCCCTCCGATGACGCCCCTCGTGCGCGGCGCCCCAGGTCGAACCCGGCCGCGCGGCCGCGCTCACACTATAGTCTCTCCGTTGACAGTGACACCCGGCCCCCGTAGAAAAGAAGATTGTGACGCTGCCGCCGGCTAAGGCGGCTTTTTTGATTTGTGCACGGCTCTTGAACGCGAGGCTCTGGGGCAAATGTCTGTGTCTGCGGTGATGCCGACCTACGCACGGCAAGACCTCGTCTTCGAACGGGGCGAGGGCGTCTGGCTGATCTCGACGACCGGAGATCGCTACATCGACTTCGCGAGCGGCGTTGCCGTCAACGCCCTCGGTCACGCGCATCCGCGCCTGATCGCTGCGCTCACCGAGCAGGCCCACAAGGTCTGGCACACGTCCAATCTCTACCGCATCGCCGGCCAGGAGCGCCTCGCCGAGCGGCTGACCCGGCTGACGTTCGCCGATCAGGTTTTCTTCTGCAATTCGGGCGCAGAGGCGTGCGAAGGCGCGATCAAGGCCGCCCGCCGCTATCAGTGGAAGAAGGGCCGTCCCGAGCGCTATCGCATCATCACGTTCGAGGGCGCCTTCCACGGCCGCACTCTGGCGACGATTGCCGCCGGCGGACAGGCGAAGCATCTGGAAGGCTTCGGGCCACGCGTCGAGGGCTTCGACCAGCTTGTCGCGGGCGATCTCGACGCGGTCGAGAAGGCCATCGGGCCGGAGACGGCCGCCATCATGATCGAGCCCGTCATGGGCGAAGGTGGCGTGCGCGTCGTACCCCACGCCTTCCTCGAAGGCCTGCGGACGCTTGCCGACAAGCACGAGCTCACGCTCATCTTCGACGAGGTGCAGACCGGCGTCGGGCGCACAGGCACGCTGTTCGCCCACGAGCAGACCAGCGTCACGCCCGATATCATGGCCGTCGCCAAGGGCATCGGCGGCGGCTTCCCGGTCGGTGCGTTCCTCGTCACCGAGGCCGTCGGCGCGGCCATGACGGCTGGCAGCCACGGCTCCACGTTCGGCGGCAATCCACTTGCAATGGCCGTCGGCAATGCCGTCCTCGACGAGGTCACGGCGCCGGGCTTCCTGGATGCCGTCAGGCAGAAGGGCCTGCGCATCAAGCAGATGCTGGGTCAGCTCCACGACGAGCATCCGAAGGTCGTGGAAGAGGTGCGCAGCAGCGGCCTGCTGACCGGCTTGAAAGTGAAGCCGCCGGCGGGCGACGTCGTCAAGGCCCTGATAGACGAGAAGCTGCTCACGGTGCCGGCAGGCGACAACGTCGTGCGCTTCCTGCCGCCGCTGATCGTCAGCGAATCCGAGTTGGCCGAAGCGATGACGCGTGCAAGTCGCGCATTCAAAAAGCTGGCCTAGTTTTTCCCCTGAGGCGGATCCCTCGATCTGCAAGCGATCTTGAACCCATGGCAATTCGGCATTTTCTGGATATCGACGGCATCGCGCCCGAGGAGTTGAGGCGCATTGTCGACCTCGGTCACGCCATGAAGCGCGCCGGTCGCACCGTGCCGAAACGGCTCAAGCCGAAGGGTATCGAGAGCAGCATCCTCGTGATGATCTTCGAGAAGCCTTCGACTCGCACCCGCGTCTCCTTCGACGTGGCCATGCGCCAGCTCGGCGGACAGACGATCGCGCTCAATCGCACCGACCTGCAGCTCGGCCGCGGCGAGACCATCGCCGATACCGCGCGCGTCCTCTCGCGCTACGTCGATGCCATCATGATCCGCGCCAACAAGCACGAGACGCTGACCGAGCTCGCCGAGCACGCTTCCGTACCGGTCATCAACGGCCTCACCGACAAGAGCCATCCCTGCCAGATCGTCGCCGACATCATGACGTTCGAGGAGACCAAGGGGCCGATCGCCGGCCGCACGATCGCCTGGACCGGTGATGGCAACAACGTCGCCGTCTCGTGGATGCACGCGGCCACCCAGCTCGGCTTCACGCTGCGCATCGCCTGCCCGCCGCAGCTCAAGCCCGACAAGGCGGTCATCGCCTGGAGCAAGAAGAACGGCGGCGACATCGTCATCCTCGACGACGCCAGCAAGGCGGTCGCGGGCGCAGATTGCGTCGTTACCGACACATGGGTGTCCATGGGGCACTCCGACGACTCGCGCCGCAAACAGCTTCTCGGCCCTTATGCCGTCGATCGTGACCTCATGAAGCGTGCGAATCGCGAGGCGATCTTCATGCACTGCCTGCCGGCCTACCGCGGCCACGAGGTCAGCGCCGAGGTCATCGACGGGCCGCAATCCGTCGTCTTCGACGAGGCCGAGAACAGGCTTCACGCCCAAAAGGCGATCCTTTCGTGGTGCCTCGGGCTCGGCACGTCCCGGTCATGAATTCGGCTGGCGATCAGTACTGGGAGGAGGGGCAGGACGATGTCGTGCTTCCTTTCAGGACGCTGCGCTCGCAGGTGATCGGTCGTGTCGTACGCCTCGGCGCCGCCGTCGACGAGATTCTCACGGGCCACGGCTATCCGGAACCCGTGTCACGTATCCTCGGCGAGGCGCTGGTGCTGGCCGCCTTGCTCGGCTCGGCCTTGAAGTTCGAGGGCAAGCTCATCCTGCAGGCCCGCACCGACGGGCCCATCGACCTGCTCGTCGCCGACTACGAGACGCCCGGCCTGCTGCGCGGCTACGCGAGCTTCGATGCCGAGAAGGTCGAGGCGACCACCGCTGCCGCCACCGGCCCTGCCCTTCCCCGCCTGCTCGGCCACGGGCACCTGGCCCTGACCATAGATCCCGGCGGCGACATGGATCGCTACCAGGGCATCGTCGCGCTGGATGGCACGGTGCTGGCCGAGGCGGCGCACACCTACTTCCGCCAATCCGAGCAGTTGCCGACCTTCCTGCACCTCGCCGTCGCGCGTCAATTCAAGAGCGGCGAGGGCGGCGGCTGGAGCTGGCGCGCCGGCGGCATCATGATCCAGCACGTGCCGGCCGTCGGCGGAAATCCGGACATCCCCGGCGAGCATGCGCCGACGCCGGCCGCCGACGAGACCGCCGAGCACGATGACGACGAGGAGGATTGGCGGCGCACGCGCCTGCTGACCCAGACCGTGCAGGATCACGAGCTGCTGGACTCGCTTCTGCCGGCGGAGCGGTTGATCTATCGCCTGTTTCACGAGGAAGGCGTCCGCGCCGTGCCGCCGCGCGCCCTCAAGGCCCAGTGCCGATGCTCGCGCCAGCGCATCGCCACGGTGCTCAAGAGCTTCTCGCCGGACGAACTCGCCGCCATGCGGGAAAGCAACGGCGCCCTCTCGGTCACCTGCGAGTTCTGCTCCAAGCAGTACCGGTTCGAACCGGACCAGCTTGAATGAGGCGGCCGCCCTCGGGCCGGCTTGCGCGCGCTCCGGCTCTGTCACAAGAATAGCCATCCAGGATCAGCCGCCAGGGAGCAGAGGAAAAATGGGACCACTCAAGGGAATGCGGGTCGTCGAGATGGCCGGCATCGGGCCTGGCCCCTTCTGCGGCATGCTGCTGTCCGACCTCGGCGCCGACGTCGTCCGCATCGACAGGAAGACCGTGGCGCGCGGCCGCTCGCTCGACATATTCGTGCAGGACCACACCGACACCACCGGCCGTGGTCGCCGCTCGATCGCGCTCGACCTCAAGTCTCCAGCCGGCATCGAGACCGTGCTCGCCCTGATAGAGCGCGCCGACGCGCTCATCGACGTATTCCGTCCCGGCGTCATGGAGCGGCTCGGCCTCGGACCCGACGTCTGCCTCGCGCGCAATCCGCGCCTCGTCTACGGGCGCATGACCGGTTGGGGCCAGACCGGACCGCTGGCCAAGGCCGCCGGCCACGACATGAACTATATCGCCATCACGGGCATTCAGCACTCGATCGGCCCCAAGGAAGGGCCACCGAGCCCGCCGCTCAACCTCGTCGGCGACTACGCGGGCGCCCTCGGCCTCGCCTTCGGGCTGCTCGCTGGCATCTACGAAGCCAAAGGCTCCGGCAAGGGCCAGGTCGTCGATGCCGCCATGTGCGATATCTCCTCCCTGCTGATGGCACGCATCTGGGGTCTCAGGGCCCAGGGCTTCTGGAAGGACGAGCGCGGCACCAACACGCTCGACGGCGGCGCCCACTTCTACACGACCTACCAGTGTGCCGACGGCAAGTGGATCTCGGTCGCGCCCATCGAGGCGCAATTCTATGCGGAGCTGCTGAAGCGCGCCGGCATCGACGACGAGGCCTTCAAGCATCAGTGGGACCGCGCACTCTGGCCCGACCTCAAGGCGCGCATGGCTCGCCATTTCAAGACCAGGACGCGGGACGAATGGTGCGCCCTGCTCGAGGGTTCCGACGCCTGCTTTGCGCCGGTGCTCGACATGGGCGAGGCGCTCGAGCATCCGCACATGCGGGCCCGTGAAGCCTTCATCGAGATGGCCGGCGTGCCGCAGCCCGCGCCCGCCCCGCGCTTCTCGCGCACACCGCCCGAGGTGCGGCGCGGCCCACCGCGGCCCGGCGAGCATGCCGAGGAAATCCTGACCGATTGGGGCTTCGAGGCGAGCGCCATCGCCGCATTGCGCGCGGACGGCACGATATGAGCCCGGCACGCCGCGACGAGGAGTTCCAGCCGTGAAGATCACAGCCATCCGGCACGGTGTCGCGCCCATCCGCTCCGAGCTGCGCAACGCCTACATCACCTTCACCGACATGACGATCAGCGTCGTCGCGATCGAGACTGACGTGCATCGCGACGGCAAGCCCGTCATCGGCTACGGGTTCTCGTCGAACGGACGCTACGCCCAGGCGGGCATCCTGGCCGACCGCTTCCTGCCGCGCCTCGCCGCCGCCGACCCCGCATCCCTGATCGACGAGGCCAACGCAAACCTCGACCCCTTCGCCATCTGGCGCGCCTTCATGACCAACGAGAAGCCCGGCGGCCATGGCGACCGCGCCCATGCCGCCGCCGCTCTCGACATGGCGATCTGGGATGCTGTGGCCAAGATCGCGGGCAAGCCGCTCTGGCGCGTGCTGTCGGAGCGCTACAACCGCGGCGAGGCGGACGCCAGGGTGCTGGTCTATCCCGGCGGCGGCTACTACTACCCCGGCAAGGAGCTCGAGGGACTGAGGGCCGAAATGCGCGGCTATCAGGAACAGGGCTACACCGTCGTCAAGATGAAGGTCGGCGGCGCCGACATCACCACCGACTGCCGGCGCATCGAGGCCGTGCTCGATGTGGTCGGTTCCGGCGACAACCTCGCAGTCGACGCCAACGGCCGCTTCTCGCTGAAGGAGGCGATTGCTTTCGCGCGGGCCGTCGTCGACTACAAGCTCTTCTGGTACGAGGAGGCGGGCGACCCGCTCGACTACCACCTCAATGCCGCGCTCGCCGCCGAGTACCCCCATGCGATCGCCACGGGCGAGAACCTCTTCTCCGCCATCGACGGCGCCAACCTCCTGCGCTATGGCGGGCTCCGCAAGGATCGCGACTGGGTCCAGCTCGACCCGGCGCTCGCCTATGGATTGACCGAGTACCTGCGCTTCCTCGATGTCGTCGAGCAGCTCGGCTGGTCGCGGCGGCGCCTCATCCCGCACGGCGGCCATCAACTGGCGCTGAACATGGCGGCGGGCCTCGGACTCGGTGGCTCGGAATCCTATCCCGGCGTCTTCCAGCCCTACGGCGGATTTGCCGACACGATCCCCATTGTGGGCGGCTACACCACGCTTCCCGACGCGCCCGGCATCGGCATCGAGCTGAAGCCCAAGCTGATCGACCACCTGCAGCGCCACCTCGGCGCGTGATTCGAAGGATGCCCGAATGCCCGAAATCGTCATCACGGAATTCATGAAGGAGAGCGTGGTCGAGGACCTCGCCAAGGACTACGACGTGCATTTCGACGTCGAACTGTGGGACAAGCGCGCCGAGCTCGAGACGCTCGTGCGTGATGCCACGGCGCTGATCGTGCGCAATCGCACGCAGGTCGACCGCGCGCTGATCGATGCCGCTCCGAAACTGAAGGTGATCGGGCGGCTCGGCGTCGGTCTCGACAACCTCGACGTGCCCTACTGCCAGAAGAAGGGGATTCCCATCCGCGCCGCACGCGGCGCCAATGCCAACTCGGTGGCCGAGTACGTCATCACCTCCGCGATGATCCTGCTGCGGGGCCGCTTCTACATGAGCTCCGACCGCCTCGCCGCCGGCCAATGGCCACGCCAGGAGCTGGGGCAGGGTCTCGAGCTCGACGGCAAGCGCCTCGGCGTCATCGGTCTCGGCTCCATCGGCTCCACGACGGCAAGCAAGGCCCGGGCGCTCGGCATGGTCGTCTCGGCCTACGATCCTCTTCTGCCATCCGACAACCCCGCCTGGGCGCTGGCAAAGCCGGCGACGCTCGACGAGATTCTCGGCGGGTCGGATGTCATCACCCTGCACATCGGCCTCTCTGAGGAGACGCGCGGCATGCTCGGCGCGGCCGAGCTCGGCCGCATGAAGAAGGGCGCCATCCTGATCAATGCCGCGCGCGGCGGCATCGTCGACGAGGCGGCCTGCGCGGCCGCCCTCAAGAGCGGGCACCTCGGCGGCGCGGCGATCGACGTGTTCGACCAGGAGCCGATCGCGAAGGAGGTCGGCGCGCTCTTCGCCGGCATCCCCAACGTGATCCTCACCCCGCACGTCTCCGGCGCGACGCGGGAATCCAACGACCGCGTCAGCTCGATGACGGTCGACGCCGTACGCGAGATCCTGAGAGGTCAGTCATGAGCGGCACCGTCCACCTGCCCTTGAGCGAGCTCGAGGCGATCATCAGCGCGGCGCTCGTCGCCTCCAACACCAGTGGCGACAACGCGGCGATCGTCGCCAGGGCGCTTGCAGCCGCCGAGCTCGATGGCCAGAAGGGGCACGGCCTCTCGCGCGTGCCCAGCTACGCCGCACAGTCCAAGAGCGGCAAGGTCGACGGCCATGCCAAGCCGACGCTCGAGCGGACGCGGCCTGGCACGCTGCTAGTCGATGTCGCGAACGGTTTCGTCTATCCCGCCATCGACATGGCGCTCGGCCAGCTCACGGAGGTGGCGCGCAGCAACGGCATCGCCGCCGCTGGTTTCACGCGCTCCCACCATTTCGGCGTCGTCGGCCATCACGTCGAGCGGCTTGCCGAGGCGGGTCTCGTGGCGCTCGCCTTCGGCAATGGACCGGAGGCGATGGCCTCCTGGGGCGGCCGGCGCGCCATCTTCGGCACCAACCCGATCGCCTTCGCCGCCCCGCTCAGGGGCCGCCCGCCGGTCGTCGTCGACATGGCCCTCTCGCAGGTCGCCCGCGGCAAGATCCTGACCGCCGCGCAGAAGGGCGAGCCCATTCCGGAAGGCTGGGCCGTCGATGCGAACGGCAAGCCGACCACCGACGCCAAGGCCGCCATGGCCGGCACGCTGACGCCGCTGGGTGGCGCCAAGGGCTCGGCGCTCGCCTTCATGGTGGAGGTGCTCGGCGCCGCGCTGATGGGCTCCAACTTCGGCTTCGAGGCGTCGTCCTTCTTTACCGGCGACGGCCCGCCTCCGTGCGTCGGACAACTCATCGTCGCCATCGACGCCGAGGGATTCGCCGGCTCTGGCACGTTCGCCGATCGCATGGCCGTGCTGGCGGAGGCCATCGAGGGCGATCCCGGCGCGCGGCTGCCGGGCATGAAGCGGCTGTCGATGCGCGCCAAGGCGAAGGCGGACGGTATTGGCGTCGAAGCGGCCCTGCTCGAGCAGGTGCGCAAGATCGCCGCCGCCTGAAGCGGCCGGCGCCGATGCTGGGGCCGCCCGGCGCCGCGACGTTTGCTGATGGAGCAGGAAACGCGCCGTCAGTTGAGGCTGCGGCGCACGAATGGGCTGTCGAGGGAAAAGGCGGGAATCTCGACGTTGAACAGCACGCCGCCCGGACCGGACATCTGATAGCTGCCGGCCATGATTCCCGACGGCGTCGTCAGCGGGCAGCCGCTCGTGTAGCGAAACGAGGCCCCCGGCGCCAGAACCGGCGTCTTGCCGACGACGCCCGGCCCTCGGACCTCCTGCAGACTTCCGCGGCCGTCCGTAATCCGCCAATGCCGCGAGATGAGCTGGACGGTCTCCTCGCCCTCGTTCGCGATCTCGACCGTATAGGCCCAGACGAAATAACTCTCGTCCGGCGACGACTGATCCTCGATGAACTCGGGCGTGACCCGGACTCGAATTCCTCGCGTGACGGCCTCGTACATCGCTACCTCTTCCCTCGTGGGCATACTCGACTATGCCACGACTGCGCGCTTCTACCCAATGGCGGCGATGGCGCGCTCGAGATCGTCCAGCAGGTCGCTGGCGCCCTCCAGACCGACCGACAGACGCAGCGTGCCGTCGCCGATGCCGAGCTCTGCGCGATCTTCCGGCTTCAGGCGCTGATGGGTCGTCGTGGCGGGATGCGTGACGAGGCTCTTGGCGTCGCCGAGGTTGTTCGAGATCCTGACGATCCTCAGAGCATTGAGCAGGCGAAAGGCCGCCGCCTTGCCTCCTGCCACGTCGAACGTGACGATCTGGCCACCACCGGACATCTGCCGGCGCGCCAGATTGGCCTGCGGATGATCGGCCCTGCCGCAGTAGAGCACGCGCTCGATACGCTGCGAGCCGGCCAAGGCATCGGCAATCCGGGCCGCCGTCTCGCACTGGCCCCTGACACGCAGCGGCAGGGTCTCCAGGCCTTTCAGGAGGACCCAGGCGTTGAAGGGGCTGAGCGACGGACCCGTGTGCTTCAGGAAATTGTGCAGATGGTCCTTCACATAGCGTTCCGAGCCGAGCACGACGCCGCCGAGACAGCGGCCCTGGCCATCGATGTGCTTGGTCGCCGAGTAGACGACCACATCGGCCCCGAGCGCGAGAGGTCGCTGCAGCATGGGCGTGGCGAAGACGTTGTCGACCACGACGATTGCACCGGCTGCGTGCGCGATCTCGGACACGGCAGCAATGTCCACGAGATCGAGCGTGGGGTTGGCGGGGGTCTCGAAGAACACCGCGCGCGTCTGCGGCCTCATGGCGGCCCGCCACTGATCGAGGTCGCGCCCGTCGACCAGCGTCGCTGCGATTCCGAAACGTGGGCACAGGTCCTCGACGACATAGCGGCAGGAGCCGAACAGCGCCCGCGCCGCAACGATATGGTCGCCTGCCTTCAGGTAGCTCAGCAAGGCCCCCGTGACTGCGGCCATTCCTGTCGCGGTGGCGCGTACCGCCTCCGCGCCTTCGAGCAGACGCATCCGCTCCTCGAACATGGCGATGGTCGGGTTGGCGTAGCGCGTGTAGATGAAGCCCCCGCCCTCGCTCTTGAAGCGCTCCTCGGCTTCCTCGGCGCTGGCGTAGACATAGCCTTGCGTCAGGAACAGGGCTTCCGACGTCTCGGCGTACTGCGAGCGCAGCGTGCCGCCATGCACGAGTCGCGTCTCGATCTCGGCATCCTGAAAAAGGGTCTGGTTCGATGTCGTTGTCATGTGTGCGCTCCTCCCGCAGCCTCTGCCGCAGGCGACTGAGAACCCGGCCAAGCCGCCGCGTGTTCCAATCGAGGGATCGCGCACGGCCTTTTAGCGACTTCTTTTACGTGGCTGCAAGCCGGCCGGCCAAATCACCACGACGTCCCGTAGGCGCGCGGCTTAGCGCCTTCGGGCGGTGACCGTCAAGCGCCAATTCGCTCAGGCGTCGTCGATCCGAGCCATCGAAGCAACAGTTGTGGTGTTGATTGCTGCAAACATTCCAGAACGCCCAACCATGCGATCCTGGCGCATTCCTTATTGCGTCCGCATGCGTTAGACACGTGTCGACGAACGTGGTCAGGACTCCATGACACCCACAGACACACCGACGGCAGCACCGATCATCATGGTGTCGGGACTGTCGAAACAGTATGCCTCGGGGCACCGGGCGCTGAAGACAGTCGACCTCGAGATCCGCCGAGGCGAGATCTTCGCGCTGCTCGGCCCCAATGGCGCCGGCAAGACGACCCTGATCAGCATCATCTGCGGCATCACCAACCGGACGGAGGGCCGGATCACCGTCGCTGGGTACGACATCATCGACGAGTACCGCGCCGCGCGATCGCTCATCGGACTGGTGCCGCAGGAACTCACGACCGATGCTTTCGAGACGGTCTGGGACACGGTGAGCTTCAGTCGCGGCCTGTTCGGCAAGTCGCCCGCACCGCAGCATATCGAGAAGGTCCTGAAGGCGCTCTCGCTCTGGGAGAAGAAGGACAGCAAGATCATGACGCTTTCGGGCGGCATGAAGCGGCGCGTCATGATCGCCAAGGCGCTTTCGCACGAGCCGCAGGTGCTGTTCCTCGACGAGCCGACCGCCGGCGTCGACGTCGAGCTGCGCAAGGACATGTGGGATCTCGTGCGCGAGCTCCGGCGCTCGGGCGTCACCATCATCCTGACCACGCACTACATCGAGGAGGCCGAGGAGATGGCCGATCGTGTCGGCGTCATCTCCAAGGGAGAAATCATCCTGGTCGAGGACAAATCCGCCCTGATGCGCAAGCTCGGCAAGAAGCGGCTGGCCCTCGAGTTGCAGCATCCCATCCGGGAGATTCCGCCGGCGCTGTCGCATTACGGCCTGACGCTCTCGGACGACGGCGGCGAAATCGTCTACACCTATGACACGCAGAGCGAGCGCACAGGCATCACGGCCCTGCTCAAGGACCTGAGCGCCGCCGAAATCCGCTTCCGCGACCTCAGGACCACGCAGAGCTCGCTGGAGGAAATCTTCGTCGAGCTGGTGAGGCAGGGTCGATGAACCATCACGCCGTTCGCGCCATCTACATGTTCGAAATGGCCCGCACGCGGCGGACGCTGCTGCAGAGCATCGTCTCGCCGGTCCTGTCGACGTCGCTCTACTTCATCGTCTTCGGCGCGGCCATCGGCTCACGCATCACGGAGATCGACGGCGTCAGCTACGGCGCGTTCATCGTGCCGGGGCTGATCATGCTCATGCTGCTGACGCAGAGCGTGTCGAATGCCGCCTTCGGCATCTATTTCCCGCGCTTCACCGGAACGATCTACGAGCTGCTGTCGGCGCCCGTCTCCTTCTTCGAAACGCTGCTCGGCTATGTCGGCGCGGCAGCCACCAAGTCGATCATCCTGGCGCTCATCATCCTCGCCACCGCCGGTCTCTTCGTGCCGCTCAGGATCGAGCATCCGCTGGCCATGGTCGCTTTCCTGCTGCTGACAGCGGTGACGTTCAGCCTGCTCGGCTTCATCATCGGCATCTGGGCGGACGGGTTCGAGAAGCTTCAGGTCGTGCCCCTGCTGGTGATCACACCGCTCACGTTTCTCGGCGGCACGTTCTATTCGATCAACGTACTGCCGCCGTTCTGGCGCGCCGTGAGCTATTTCAACCCCGTCGTCTACCTCGTCAGCGGCTTCCGCTGGAGCTTCTACGGCATCGCCGACGTCAACATCTGGCTGTGCCTGGCCATGACGCTCATGTTCCTCCTCGTCTGCGTCGCCACGGTCTGGTGGATCTTCAAGACGGGCTACCGTCTCAAGAGCTGAGCGCGTCCTCCCCTGCGCCCGGCGCATCGAGTCCCTGGATGACCGGGGTCGCGATGCTATAACGTCCCCGTATCATCTTTCGGCAAGCGTGCACGACGACACGTCCGCCACGGGGAGCAACGTCATGAAGATCGGCCTTTTCGTTACCAATCAGCAGACGCTCGACACGGACATGGTGACGGCCCTCTCGGACCAGATCGCCTTCGTCCATCACGCGCGCGATCGCGGCTGGGACTCGCTGCTGACCGGCCAGCATTACCTCAACGAGGGCAACAACAAGCAACTCCAACCCGTGCCGCTCATCGCCCGTCTGGCGGCGGAAGCCGGCGAGATGACGATCGGCCTCGGCATCCTGCTGATCAACCTGCACAACCCCGTCTATACCGCAGAGACCATCGCCACGCTGGACATCATCGCGCGCGGCAATTTCATCTTCGGCGTCGGCCTCGGCTATCGCGACGTCGAGTTCGATGCCTTCGCGGTGCCGAAGGGAGAGCGGGTCAAGCGCTTCGAGGAATATCTGGCGCTCGTGCAGCGGCTGTGGAGCGAGGACAGCGTCAGCTACGACGGGCCCACGTGCAAGCTCGACAAAGTCTGCCTCAACACGCGGCCCGTGCAGGTGCCGCGCCCGCCGATCTGGATCGCGGCTAACAACGATCCCGCCGTCAAGCGCGCCGCGCGGCTCGGGGACTGCTGGTTCATCAACCCGCACGCCACGTTCGACACGATACGGCGGCAGATGGGCGTCTATCGCGCCGAGCTGGCCGCGGTCGGCAAGGGTGCACCGCGCGAGCTGCCGCTGTTCAAGGAGGTCTTCTGCGCCCACGACCGCCGCACGGCCGTCGAGATGGCAGGCCCGTCGCTGCTCGGCAAGTACCAGGACTATGCCAAGTGGGGGCAGGACAAGGCGCTGGCCGACGACGACACGTTCGACCGCTCGCTCGACGACCTCATCAAGGGCCGCTTCATTCTCGGCTCGCCCGAGCAGTGCTACGAGGAGCTCAAGCCCTACGTCGAGGAGTTCGGCGTCAACCACATCGTCATCCGCACCAACTGGCCGGGCATGTCGATGTCGCACTCGCTCTCGTCGATGCGCCTGCTCTCGGACGAGGTCATTCCCGAGCTGCGCAAGCTGAAGCCGGGCTCGCGCGCCTGAGCCCGGCGTCTCTCGACTCGCGAATGACCGCGGCTAGACCGTGGCGACAGGCGTCGCCGGCGAGCCGACGGCGCCCGGCAATCGCAGCGGCGGCGCCGTCAGCAGGAACGAGCTCCTGTTGTTCGCCCGCAGCCAGTCGGCGAGCGGGGAGAGGTTCCACAGCTCGCCGAGATTGACGCCGAGCTTGAACAGACAGTGCTCGTGCAGCGGCAGGCCGGCACAGCGCTTCGTCCCTGTGATCGGCCCGTGATGCTCGACCGCGTAGTTGTCGGCGATGAGCGCCACGCAGCCGCTCTCCGTCACCCAGCGCTTCAGGCGGTCGTCGCGGCCGTCCAGCGCCGCACAGCTCGTCTCGAGACGCTGCGCGTCCGGCTTGCGGTCCATCTCCAGGATCACCTCGTCGAAGCCGGTGCGGAACAACACGAAATCGCCGGGACGCACCTCGATGCCATCGGCCGCGACGACGCGCATCAGGTCATCGTAGCCGACGACTTTTCGCTCTCGACCGAAGTGGGCGAAGAGGTCGATCAGCACCGCGCGCCCCTGCAGGCACTTCTCGGCCATGTTCTCGACGCCGAGACGGCGAGCTGCCGATGTCGAGCGCGCCTCCACCATGCCGATGGCGCCGGCGTCCTTCGGATCGCTGGGGCCGACGATATCCTCCCCGCCGCGGAAGCCGTTGTAGAACACCGGCTCGGGCGTGCCGTCGCCGTCGGCATCGAACATCGAGCCGACGTGGGCGAGGGTGTCCCACTGCGTCGAGTACTGGAGATGCATCACGACGGCGTCGTCGTTGATGACGTCGGTGAGGCGCGGGTCGTCCTGCTCGTTGCGATAGATGAAGTTGACGCGGCCGTTACGAAGCGTCGGCCGGATGACCGGCGGGTGCCGGCGTGGGTTCAGGACATTGCCGCCGGGATAGTCGAGCGGCAGGGACAGGCAGAAGGTGCGCCCCTCGCGCACCTCGGCAATGCCCTGCTTGACCTTGTCGGGCGTCAACAGATTCATGCGCCCGAGCTGATCGTCGGGGCCGAAATCGCCCCAGGTCGAGCCCTCGGGCCTGTTCACCCAGCGTCGTTGTTTGGTCATTTTCCCTGCCCCAGACTGATGACGGGTCCTGTGATCCCATGCCCGACAGGAGAAAGCAAAACCGGCAGGCGTGCAATCGGCTTTCGCCCTCGCCTCCTGCCCAGCGCCTTGACGAATGCTCGGGAGTTGGCACAGTGCCGCCCGCGACCATATCCGACGGCCGATGCACCGGGCAAAATGACGAACGCCGCCGTACACCGGCTCAACGAGGAGCACTCCCATCATGCGCTTGAAGCTCGCCCTCGCCATGATCGTCCTGGCCGCAGCCGCCGCACCGGCCGCCATTGCCAAGACCGTCAATTGCAAGAACACCGGCAGCTTCGCGCGCTGGCTCGACGATTTCAGGCGTGAGGCCGCCACCAAGGGCATCTCTCGGCGCACCATTTCGGCCGCCCTCGACGGCATGACACTCGACCCTGGCGTCATCGCCAGGGACCGCCGCCAGGGCTTCTTCGCACAGAGCTTTCTCAGCTTCTCCGGGAAGCTTGCCTCCAAGAACCGCATCTACAATGGCAAGCGCCGCCTGAAGCAGCACGCCGCCGTCTTCGCCAGGTTCGAGCGCAAGTATGGCGTATCGCCCGCCGTCATCACGGCCTTCTGGGCGCTCGAAAGCGATTTCGGCGTCGGCATGGGCAAGCTGCCGGTCCTGCGCTCGCTCGCCACGCTCGCCTACGACTGTCGGCGTGGGCCGATGTTCCGCGAGGAGCTGCTCGCCGCCCTGCGGATCATCGACAAGGGCGATCTGCGTCCGTCCGACATGATCGGGTCATGGGCGGGTGAGCTCGGCCAGACCCAGTTCCTGCCCACGCACTACTGGAACCATGCCGTCGACGGCGACGGTGACGGTCGGCGGAACCTGATGAAGAGCGTGCCGGACATCATCGCGTCCACCGCCAACTTCATCTCGCATCTCGGCTGGCGCAGGGGCGAGCCGTGGCTGCAAGAGGTCCGCATTCCGCAGTCGCTCAAGTGGGATCAGGCCGATCTCGCGATCCAGCATCCACGCGCGCAATGGGCCGCCTGGGGTGTGCGCCGAGTCGACGGGCGCCCGTTGCCCAATGACAGGCTCGCCGCCTCGCTGCTCCTGCCGATGGGCCGTCACGGACCAGCGTTCCTGGCCTACCCGAATTTCCAAATCTATCTGAAGTGGAACCAGTCGCTGAACTACGCCGTGACGGCTGCCTATCTCGCGACGCGCCTCGACGGCGCCCCGGCGATGAGCCGCGGCCGCGACGGATTGCGAGAATTCGATCAGAAGAGCATCACGGAACTGCAACGACTGCTGGTGCGTATGGGCTACGATGTCGGCGAGGTCGACGGCAAGATGGGGGCGCTGACGCGCGCTGCCGTCAAGAAGGCGCAGATCAAGTTTGGCCTGCCGGCGGATTCGTACCCGACGGCGGAGCTTCTCGAGCGCATGCGTCGCCGCCGCTAGACGGCGCGACGAAGCCCGTGGCCGCCCGCACACGATGGCCGGGAAATGGCCCGGGCGGGGATTGAACATCGTCTTTGCGATCCCCAAGTCACCTCCACGGGCGAACGTTCCCCCACGTCCCGCCCGGCATCAGTCGCATGCTTTGCATCGGAGGTCGTCCATGCTCGGTCACATGCTTCTCGTGCGTGCCGCCATCGCTCCGGCCAGCACCGAAAAACCGCCAGTCGCCGAGCCTGCGACACGCCATGCGGCCCCAGAGCGCACCGACCGGCCCGCTCGTTAGTGTTCCGCTTCCGACATCTGCCGCCCCATGCAGAGCAGCTCCAAGCCTCGCGTCGGAAGCCGAGGAACTGCGAGGACTGCCATCAGCTCAGTCCGGCGCCTCACGCACACGTCTGAATCCGGAGTGCGTTTCACACTCCACAAGGCTCCGGCGGCCGCGTCATCTCCAGTCTCCCTAGAGTGGCCGCCGTGCGCCGCCCGCGACACCCACGCGGGCGGCGCTGCTTTCTGGCGCTGCCGTCTTCAGTCCTCGTGGAACCGTGCGCGCCGCTTGGCGACGAACGCCTCGACCCCCTCGGCAAACTCCTTGCTCGAGAAGGCAACGGCCTGGGCCATCTGCTCACGCTCGAAGAACTGCTCGACGCCGTCCTCGTAGGCCCGCTTCATCAGCATCTTGGTCAGGGAGATCGACGGGGTCGGCCCGGCGGCGAGCTCCTGCGCCATGGACAGCGCCTCGTCCATCAGCCGTTCGGGCGCCACGACGCGATTGGCGAGGCCGATCGCCACCGCCTCCTCGGCCGCGACACGCTTGTTGAGCAGCAGCATCTCCTTGGCGCGCAACATGCCGATGGCGTGCGGCAGCGTCAGTGCGATGCCGAGATCCGGCGCGGCGCCGAGCCTCGTGAAGCCGCTCATGAAATAGGCCTCGCTGGAAGCCACGACCAGATCGGCCAGCAGCGCCAGCGCCAGGCCGCCACCGACTGCGGCCCCGTTCACCGCGGCGATCACCGGCTTGTCGCAATCGAGCAACAGTCGCGACCACGAATGATTGCGTTGCATGCGGGTCCTGACCACGGGTCCGCGGCGGCCTTCGGGGTCTTGCATGCTGCGCACGTCGCCACCCGCGGAGAAGGCCCGCCCGCTGCCGGTGATCACGATCGCGCGGACCGAATCGTCGGCCACAAGCGCTGGAATTGTCGGCTCCAGCACGGCTTTTACGTCCGCTTGCAGCGCATTCATGGTCTCCGGCCGATTGAGCCGCAGCACCGCCACGGCCATGTGGCGCTCGATCACAACTGCATCCATGACTTACTCCCCAACAGGTTCCCCTGAGCTTAGGCGCGGCCTGCCCGCTGCGTCCAGCGACCGCGTGGGCGAGGCGACGAACGGCTTCTTGCTCTCCGCGACCGGCTCGGATACCTCCCGAGCCATGAAACTCTATCGCGCCTTCGCCACGGTCGGTGGCCTCACGCTCGTCAGCCGGGTCCTCGGGTTCCTGCGCGACATCCTCGTCGCCGCCGTGCTCGGCACCGGCGCCGTGGCCGACGCCTTCTTCGTCGCCTTCCGCTTTCCGAACCTGTTCCGGCGCTTGTTCGGCGAGGGCGCCTTCAACGCCGCCTTCGTGCCGCTGTTCGCCAAGACCCTGGAAGGCGAGGGGAAGGAGGCCGCCCGCCGCTTCGCCGAGGAGGCCATGGCGGGCCTGCTGTTCGTGCTGCTGCTGCTCACCGCGGTCGCCGAGATCGCCATGCCCTTCATCATGTACGCCATTGCGCCGGGCTTCGCGGACACGCCGGAGAAGTTCGACCTTGCCGTACTGCTGACGCGCATCGCGTTTCCCTACCTGCTCTGCATGTCGCTGGTGGCGCTGCTGAGCGGCGTGCTGAACTCGCTCGGCAAGTTCGTCGAGTCCTCCGCCGTCTCCATCGTCCTCAATCTGACGCTCATCGCTGCGATGCTGATCGCCATGGCGCTCGGATACCGCAACGAGCCGAAAGCCGGCATCGCGCTGGCCTGGGGCGTGGCGGCGGCCGGCGTATTGCAGCTCGCGCTGCTGCTTCATGGCGCCCGGCGGAACGGCATGCGGTTGCGCCTTAGGAGGCCGCGTCTCTCGGAGGGCGTGCGGCGGCTCGTGACACTCGGGATTCCCGGCGTCATCGCCGGCGGCATCACACAGGTCAACATCCTCATCGGAACCGTCATCGCCTCGCTTCAGGACGGCGCCGTCTCGCATCTCTATTACGCCGACCGCATCTACGAGCTGCCGCTGGCGCTCGTCGGCATCGCCATCGGAGTCGTGCTCCTGCCGGACCTCTCCCGGCATCTGAGGGCCGGCAACCGCGAGGCGGTGATGGACAGCCAGAACCGCTCGCTCGAGTTCGCCCTGCTGCTGACGGTGCCGGCCGCCGTGGCGCTCGCCGTCGTGCCGACGCCGATCGTCAAGGTCCTGTTCGAGCGCGGCGCCTTTACCGGCAGCGACGTGCCCGCCACCGCGCATGCCCTGGCGCTGTTTGCCATCGGCCTGCCTTCGTTCGTGCTCATCAAAGTATTCTCGCCGGCCTATTTCGCGCGCGAGGACACCAAGACCCCGATGCGCTTCGCCGCCATCAGCCTCACCGCCAACACGCTCGGCTCCATCGCGCTCTTCTTCCTGTTCCGCCACCTCGGGCTCATGCCGCATCTCGGCATTGCCGTGGCGACATCCCTCGGCGGCTGGCTGAACGCCTGGCTGCTGTGGTCGCGCCTGAGCCGCAGCGGGGAATTCGTGGCCGACAGGCGCCTCACCCGCACTCTGCCGCGGATCGTGCTCTCGAGCGCGATCATGGGCATCGCGATCTGGCTGCTCGCCGCCTGGCTCGCCCCCTATTTCGAGCCGCGCCACGGTCTGCTCTTGCGGTTTGGCACCCTGGCGCTGCTGGTGGGCGTCGGCGGGCTCGTCTTCGCACTGACGGCGCAGCTCGTGGGAGCCCTGCGCCTGCGCGCGCTGCTCGCCGGGATGCGCCGCCAGTGACGCCGCAAACCAAGGCCGCCGCCTGCCCGTCGCACGCCTCTTGCGCAGCGGGGATCGGCGCGCAATAAGGTGCCATCCAACAGAGGTTCCTCGATGACATTCGCTCCCCGCGTCTTCTCCGGCATGCAACCGACCGGCAACCTGCACCTGGGCAACTATCTTGGCGCGATGGTCCATTGGATCGCCAACCAGGAGAGCCGCGAGTGCATCTATTGCGTCGTCGACATGCACGCCATCACGGTCTGGCAGGACCCCGCCGAGCTCAGGTCGGCGATCCGTAGCGTCACCGCGGCCTATCTTGCCTGTGGTCTCGATCCCAAGCGCTCGATCGTCTTCAACCAGAGCCAGGTTCCCGAGCATGCCGAGCTCGCCTGGGTCTTCAATTGCGTTGCGCGCATCGGCTGGCTCAATCGCATGACGCAATTCAAGGAGAAGGCCGGCAAAGACCGCGAGACCGCCTCGGTCGGGCTCTACGTCTATCCGAACCTCATGGCCGCCGACATTCTCGCCTATCGGGCGACGCACGTGCCCGTGGGGGACGACCAGAAGCAGCACGTCGAGCTGTCGCGTGACATCGCGCAGAAGTTCAACCACGATTTCCGCGACCAGATCGCCGCCGCCGGTCGTGGCGAGGCGTTCTTCCCGTTGCCCGAGCCGATCATCCAGTCGGCGCGCGTCATGTCCTTGCGCGACGGCACGAAGAAGATGTCGAAGTCCGATCCATCGGACCTCTCGCGCATCAACCTGACCGACGACGCCGACGCCATCGCGCGGAAGCTCAAGAAGGCGAAGACCGATCCCGAGCCGCTGCCCGAGACGGTCGACGGTCTCGCGAGCCGTCCGGAGGCGGACAATCTGGTCGGGATCTACGGCGGCCTCGTCGGCGCGGACAAAGCCAAGGTCCTCGAGGAGTTCGGCGGCGCCCAGTTCGCAACCTTCAAGACGTCGCTGATCGACGCGGCCGTGGCGCGGATCGCCCCCATCGGGCAGGAGATCCGGCGGATATCGGCCGATCCCGCCGAGATCGATCGCATTCTCGCCGACGGCTCTCGGCGTGCACGCGCCATTGCCGAGCCGATCATGAACGACGTCAAGGACATCGTCGGCTTTCTTCGCGGCTGATCTCGGTCGCTCACGACAATAGCGTTCTTGCAGCTTCAAGAATCAAATGGCAGCATGCTCTCCATGCCAGACCGCAAGCAAAGACATGTCTTCGAAGAAGGTCATCGCCGGAAATTTCTCGTCATCGTCGACGAGACCTCCGAGGTGGAGGCCGCGCTGTTCTTCGCAGCCAATCGCGTGAGCCGCACAGGCGGCACGCTGATGCTGCTCTATGTGATCGAGCCTCAGGACTTCCAGCACTGGATCGGCATTCGACAGGTTCAGCTCGAGGAAGAGACCAACAAGGCGAAGGCACTCTTTCGGCTGTTCCGGCGCAAGCTCAACCAAGGCGGACTCGATGCCATCCCCGTCGAGGAGACGATCCGCGAGGGCAAGAAGGCCGACGAGGTCCTGAAGCTGATCGACGAGGACGAGGACGTCGCCATCCTCATTCTGGGTGCGGCATCCGACGCCAAGGGGCCAGGACCGCTCGTCTCCTCGCTCGCCTCGGGCAGCTACGCCGGTACGTTCCCGATCCCCATTACGATCGTGCCCGGCTCGCTCAGCGCCGAAGAGATCAAGGGCCTCGCCTGAACGACGCGCAACGCTCGTCCGAGGCAACCCGACGGGCCTGCTGGCGCGAACGCAACCGACAACCCGAAAAATGCCGATTGCGGGACTCGACTTTAATCGCGTCCTCGTCCATATATTAGAAGAATTCCAAACTATCAGACCGCGCGGGGCGCGCACGTTCTGCGCCCGCGTTGGTCCGTCGAGTTGATCGGAGACCGCATCATGTTCATCCAGACCGAGCCGACCCCAAATCCCGCCACGCTGAAGTTCATCCCCGGCAAGTCCGTGCTCGCGAGCGGCACGCTCGACTACCGCGATCCGGCCGAGGCCGAGCGCTCGCCGCTGGCCAGCCGCCTGTTCGGCATCGACGGGGTCAAGGGCGTGTTCTTCGGCTCGGATTTCATCTCCGTCACCAAGGGTGACGGCGAGTGGCAGCATCTCAAGCCCGCGATCCTCGGCGCCATCATGGAGCATTTCATGTCGGGTGCGCCGGTGGTCGACGGCGCCCAGGCTGCCACCGCGGGCGAGATCCCCGGCGGCACCTACGACGCCAAGGACGAGGAGACCGTCCAGACCATCAAGGAGCTTCTGGAGACGCGGGTGCGCCCGGCCGTCGCCCAGGACGGCGGCGACATCGTCTTCCACGGCTTCAAGGAAGGCGTCGTCTATCTGCATATGCGCGGCGCCTGCTCGGGATGCCCGAGCTCGACGGCGACGCTCCGCCACGGCATCGAGAACCTGCTGCGCCACTTCTGCCCGGACGTGCAGGAGGTACGCCCCATCTGACGCGATCGCCGCAGAGCAGCGCGAGACCCGAGCCCCGTCAGCATCGCTGGCGGGGCTTTTCCGTTGCACCGCACCGGCCGGCTACCCAATCGGCTACTGGCGCGAATGAGCACTGACGCGCAGACGCACCACGTCGCCGGCATACATGGCGCCAGGCAGGAAATTCGGCACGTCGGCTTTCAGGCTGACGCGCTCTGGCGCACGGCCGAGCGTGCGCTCGAGCCAGCCGCTGGGCGCCGGCGTCAGCACCTTGATCGTCAGCTCCACCTTGCTCTTGGGCTCGATCAGCTTCTTCTCGCGCGCCGTCGCGGGATAGAACAGGATGGTGCCTGAGTAGGAACCGCGCCCGGGCACCGCGATCGGCGCGAACGGCTGCTTCGGCCGCTTGATGCGCTTGGCCACGTCCTCGACCGCGCCAAAATACTGCGCGTCGGCGAAATAGGCGCTGGTGAAGGTCTCGCTCTCTCCCGTGCCCACGTTCTTGACCTCGACGGCGAGGGTGATGACGGCCCCATCCCTCGCGCCGCCGTTCGAGATGGTCAGCGGCACAGCGAGCACGTCGTAGCTCCCCCAGGGATCGCGCGTATAGGAGATGGTATCGGTGACGTAGATCCTGAGGTCCGACTGCTTGAGCGTGGTCTCGTAGAAGCTCAACCCGGAAAACAGGAACGCGAAGGCGGACAGCAGCGTAGCGGCCCAGCCGGCACGGGCACCGCCGCTGTCCACGTCCGGAAGCGTGCTCGCGGATTGCAGATTCGGATCGCTCGTCGTGGTCATTGCGGTCACCTCTTGTTGCCCACCTCGCGCGGCAGCACGCGCCCGAATTCCGGTGGAAGCATGGCATCGCACTAGCGCGCGACGGTCAGACGTCGCGGGTTGTCGCCTGCACGAGATCGGCGCGGGCGAGATCCGGCACGACACCAAGCCCCGGTCCCTCGCCAAGGTGCATGTGACCGTCGCTGATGGTCGGGAACGGCTGCGCCAGGCCCTCTCGCAACGGGTTCTCGCTGACGTCCACCTCGAGTAGGCCATCACCACCGGAGGCCGCCAGCAGGTGCGCCGTCGCGATCAGGCCGATACCGCCGCCGAGGTAATGCGGACAGAACCGGCTGCCGTGCGCAAGCAGGCGTCCTGCCAGCGGCCACAGCGCGGAAAGCCCGCCCCATTTGATCGGATCGGGTTGCGCAACCCGGAGCCAGCCGTCGGCCACCGCTCGTTCGAAGCTCGCCGCCCCGCGCATGTTCTCGCCGGCCGCCAGCGGCAGGGGCGAGCGTGCGGCGAGCCGGCACCAATCGTCCACCGACGCCTCGGCCGACAGCGGCTCCTCGATCCAATCCAAGCGCCAGGGCACGAGCGCCGCGATGGCGCCGATGGCCTCCTCCACGTCCCAGCGCTGATTGGCATCGACCATCAGCCGCGCCTCGTCGCCGACGAGGCCACGCAGACGCTCGAGCGCGGCGCCATCCTCGCGGGCGCCGAACCCGACCTTCAGCTTGAAGGCCTTGACCCCGCGCGCCTTGGCCGCCGCGACGCCGCTGTCCAGATTGCCGGTCGTCAGTGCGCTGGCATAGACGGGCACGCAGGAGCGAGCCGCCGCCCCGGCCAACAGACTGCGGACGGGCTGGCCGGCACGACGCCCGGCCAGATCCCAGGCGGCGATGTCGAGGGCCGCCACGGCCTGCTCGAACGGCCCGTGCTCGCCCGACTGAATCCGAATGGCGCGCGTCGCGGCCGTGAGCCGCCCGTAGAGATCGCTGGGTCCGGCGAACGTCTGGCCGGCCACCAGTGGCGCCAGGATCTCCGTGACGATGCGGTAGCGGTGCTCGGCAGCGAACGACGGCCAGTTGCAGAAGGCCTCGCCCCAGCCCTCGACGCCCTCGGCGTCTCTCAGCCGCACCAGCAGTGCCGGGCGATCGCGCATGACCCCGAAGGCGTTCCGCCGCGGCGTCGCCAAGGGCGCGCGAAAGAGGAACGCGTCGACGGCTGCGACGGTGAGCGGGCCGAACGTCTCGCCCGTTTCGAGCTCAGCCACTGGCCCGCCTCGCGCGCAGCGAGCGGCGGACCTGGAGCGCGAGGGTCGTCAGGATCAGCACGATGAACACGATCGAGATCGGCCGCTCCAGCAAGGCGGCGGGATTGTCGACGAACAGCGTCCGGAACCGCACGAACTCCTCGTCGAGTTGCCGGCCGAGGAAGAGGCCGATCATCAGGCTCACCAGCGGGAACTGATAACGGCGCATGAGCCAGCCGAGCAGGCCGAAGGCGTAGAGCACGTAGACATCGAACACCTGGTTGCGGAAGCTGAAGGCCCCGAGCGTCATCACCACGATGAGAATGGGCACGAGCGCCCGCGACGGCACCAGCACGACACGGGCGACGTAGTAGGCGACCAGCAGCGTGAAGAAGCCGAGCACCAGCATCTGGAAGATGTTGCCCACGACGAGTGCGTAGACGAAAGGACCGTTGTCGCGCAGCAGGCGGGCGCCCGGCACCAGCCCGTGCAGCATGAAGCCGCCGAGGATCACCGCCGTGGAGGCGCTGCCGGGAATGCCGAGTGCCAGCAGGATGCCCATGGCGCCGCCTTCGGTGGCGTTGTTGGCGGATTCCGCGGCGACAACGCCCTCGGGCTCCCCCTCGCCGAACTTCTGCTCGGGCCGCGCCCGCCTCTTGGCCATGGCGTAGCTCAACAGCGAGGCCAGCGTCGCACCTGCTGCCGGCAGCAGCCCGATTCCGACGCCGAGGAAGCTCCCCCTGAGCCATGTCCTCCAGGCGGCGAACGTCGTGCCGACGCCAGCGGCGAGTTTGCCGAAGTCGTGCGCACGCTCGAGGTCTGCCTCGGAAATGGAACGGCGCGAAACGAGCTGGATGAGCTCGGGAATGGCGAACATGCCGATGATGCAGAGCACCAGCGGCAGGCCATCCTCCAGCGCGTCGATGCCGAACGTGCCGCGGGCCTCGCCGGTCGCGGTGCTCGTGCCGATCGTCGCCAGCATCAACCCCAAGAGCCCGGCGAAGAGCGCGCGGGAGAGATACTTGCCTTCGAGCACTCCGACGATCACCAGCACCAGGATGGTCAGGAACAGCATTTCCGAGGGGCCGAACTGCAAAGCCAGCCAGACCATCGGCTGAATGAACAGCAGCAGCACGAGATAGCCGATGAGGCCGCCGATCACGGACGCCGTGATCTGGATTCCGAGCGCCTCGTTGTGCAGCCCTTTGCGCGCCATCGGATAGCCGTCGAACGTCGTGGCGACAGCCCCGGGCGTGCCCGGCGTATTGATGAGAATCGCGAGGATGCCGCCACCCGTCAGCGCACCCGTATAGACGGACGTCAGCAGCATCAGCGCCGGAAACGGGTCCATCTTGAAGGTCAGCGGCAGCACGATCGCCAGCCCCAGCGCCGAAGTCATGCCGGGAATCACGCCAACGATGAGGCCGAACAGCATGCCGGCCGCCACCACCAGCGGAATCTGCCAGTCCGCGAGGAGCAACAAGCCCTTGGCGAGCGATCCCCAGTCGATCATGACCAGCTCCGCGCCGGCCAGAGTGGAACCGGCACGCCGAAGACATGCACGAACACACCCCAGACGATGACGGCCGTCAGCACGGCGAGCAGGATCATGATGAAGAAGCTCCGCAGCCCCAGGAGCGGCCCCAGCAGCGTCGCATACACGATGAGCGGCACGATGAAGCCACCATACGTGATGGCCACGGCCAGCACGGGCAGCGACAGCATCAATGCGACACCCTGCCAGCTCGTGGTCTCCGTCGCGTCGCCAGCCGGCTTGCGCCAGGCGCGCCACGCGGTAGCGAGCGTCCACAGGCCGGCTAACGCCAGGGCGAGCAGGAGAGGTCCGACGAGCGTCACCCCATCGGGCCCTTGCTTCGGGTCGGTCAACGTCGCGTGATAGTGATGATAGCCCCAGGCGATTGCGCCGGCCACGAATGCGACCGGCGCCAGAAACTCGTCGAGCTTCGTGTTACGCTGCATTGAGCTTCACTTCGCCATGAGGGATGTGAGTCCTGGCGAGAGCTCGTGTCCCGCCAGGGCTGCCAATGCCTATTTCGACTTCGACAGGATCTTGGCGAACCGGGCATCGACCTCCCGGATCAGGGCCGTGGACTTCTCCGGGCCGAGCCAATCGTCGCCCACCTTGGTCTTGGCGGCGAACTCGCGGAACGGCTTGCCCTCGGTCGCCTTCTTGAAGGCCTCGACCAGCTTGGCGAAGCGCTCCGGGTACTTCTCCTTCACTTCGCGGTGGACGGCATGGAAGCGGTAGGCGCCGCCTTCCGGCGCGGTGACGCCGTACTTCTTGAGCTGGGCATTGATCGTCGGCAACTCGGGCCAGCCGGCGATCTTGCCGTCCTTCCAGAAGGCCCCGAGTACGTTCACCTTGTCGCGGGCCGCCACTGCGCCTTCCGCGCCGGAGGCCAGGATCTGCGCATGCCCGCCGAGCAGCGCGGCGCGCGCGGCGCCGCCGCTCTTGTAGGGCACCATCTTCACCTTGAGCCCCAGCGCCTTGAACAGCTCGACGGTCAGCACCTCGCCGATCGAGCCGCGGCCGGGCACCGCCATGGCATACTTGTCCGGCGCGGCCTTCACGGCCTTGATCATGTCGTCCAGCGTCTTCCAGCCCGTATCCTTGTGCACGTAGAGGATGGCCGGATCGACCCACTGCACGTTGATGATGATGAGGTCCTCGATCTTGAACAGACCAGGATCCTTGACGCGGACACTGGTAACTGCCGGCGCGAAGGCCGTCAGCACGGTGTAGCCGTCGCGCGGCTCGCCGAGGAACTTCTTGAGGCCGATCTTGCCACCGGCGCCGCCATGGTTCTCGACGATCACCTGCGCGCCGAGCACGTCCGGCAGGAAGCGCTGCATGGACCGCGCCGTGCGGTCGACGGCGCCACCCGCACCGTAGTTGACGAGCAGCTTGACCTCCTTGCTCGGGAACTTTTCGGCGGCCGTCGCCACGACGGGTGAGGCCACTAATGCGGCCGCGGTCATCGCAGCTCCGATCAACGTCTTCAGGCGAGTTGTCTCTCGCATTCGTCGGCCCTCCCTGGCGTCCGTATCGCGCTTCCAGCTGCCCCCGACCAAAGTCGAAGGAATGGCCGCCACCATGCAATGAGTGACGGCCCGTTTGCAAGTCCATCGGCCTCCGTCTTAACATGGCTTGGTCCGTACCATTCGCAGCTTGCGACAGCGATCGGGCATGGCGCGCGCGCCGGTTTGCCGATACTAGATGGCTGGAGCCGCACAGACGGTGCCGCCAACCCCGAGGGAGTGTCCTTTCATGGCCGGATTCACTACGCGCCCCGAGATTCTTGGCACCTTCGGTGTTGTCACCTCGACGCACTGGATCGCCTCGGCCATCGGCATGGCGACGCTGGAGAAGGGTGGCAACGCCTTCGACGCCGCCGTCGCGACCGGGTTTGCGCTGCAGGTGGTCGAGCCGCACCTCAATGGTCCGCTCGGCGAGGCGCCGGTGATGGTCTTCGACGTGCGTCGCGGCAAGCCGGAGGTGATCTGCGGCCAGGGCGTCGCCCCCGCCGCCGCGTCGATAGAGAAGTTCCGTGAGCTCGATCTCGATATGATTCCCGGCACCGGCCTGCTGCCGGCCTGCGTCCCGGGCGCCTTCGACGCCTGGATGGTGCTGCTGCGCGACTATGGCACCATGCCCCTGGCCGATGTGCTGTCTCCGGCCATCGCCCTCGCAGGACGCGGCTATCCCGTGGTGCCGCGCATGACCGAGACGATCGAGACCGTCCAGGAGCTCTTCACCAGGCATTGGAAGACCTCCGCCGCCGTCTTCATGCCGGGTGGCAAGCCGGCGGTCACCGGCACCATTCATACCAATCCCGCACTCGCGGAGACCTACGCGCGCGTCCTGGCCGCCGCCCAGGCCGCCGGCGGCAATCGCGAGAAGCAGATCGAGGCGGCGCGCGACGCCTGGTACCGCGGCTTCGTCGCGGAGGCGGTCGACGCATTCTGCCGCACCGAAGAGGTCATGGACGTCTCGGGACGTCCGCACAAGGGCCTGCTCACCGCCGACGACATGGCCCGCTGGCAGGCGAAGGTCGAGGCCCCCCTCAGCTTCAAGTATGGCCGCTATGACGTGCTGAAATGCGGCGCCTGGAGCCAGGGCCCGTCCATGCTGCAACAGCTCTCGCTGGTGCACGGCTTCGCGCTCGACGGCATGAGCCCCACCTCTCCCGAGTGGGTGCACATCGTCACCGAGTGCGCCAAGCTCGCCTACGCCGACCGCGATACGTTCTACGGCGATCCGGACTTCGTCGAAGTGCCCATGGAGGCCCTGCTGTCGCGAGACTACAACGCGCGGCGCCGCAACCTCATCCAGACGACCGCCTCGCACGACTTCATCCCCGGCAAGATCGAGGGCTACGAGCGTTCCGTCATCGACTATGCCAGCGCCGCCACGCGCCAGGGGCCGCGCGGCAGCCTCGGCGCTGGCGAACCCACCGTCGGCAAGATGGGCGAGACCAAGGGCGACACGGTCCATTTCGACATCATCGACAAGGACGGCAACATGGTCTCGGCGACGCCGTCCGGCGGCTGGCTGCATTCCTCGCCGGTCATCCCGGCGCTCGGCTTCCCGCTCGGCACGCGCGGCCAGATGTTCCTGCTCGACCCGTCGTCGGCCTCCGCGCTGGTGCCGGGCAAGCGTCCGCGCTCGACGCTGAGCCCCGGCCTGGTGCTCCGCGACGGCGAGCCCTACATGGGGCTCGGCACCCCTGGTGGCGACCAGCAGGACCAGTGGGCCACCCAGCTCTTCCTGCGCCACGTCCATGCCGGCATGAACCTGCAGGAGGCCATCGACTGCCCGGCCTTCCACACCGAGCATTTCCCGAGCTCGTTCTGGCCGCGGACCGCGCGGCCCGGCGTCGTGGTGGTCGAAGGCCGCATGCCCAAGGACACCGTGAAGGAGCTGATCCGGCGCGGCCACAAGGTCGAGGTCGGCGGCGACTGGTCGGAAGGTCGCCTGACGGCGGCGGCCCGCGACGGCCGCATGCTCAAGGCGGCCGCCAATCCGCGCGGCATGCAGGGCTATGCCATCGGCCGCTGAGCCGGCGGCCACGGACCATTGAACGAGCGGCGGCCCGATGCCGGGTCGCGCCCAGCAAGCGAGGCGATTGCCAGGTGACGAGCAAGACAAGACTGATGCGCTGCAAGCTGTTCGTGCCTGGCAGCCGGCCGGAGTTCTTCACCAAGGCCATGCAAAGCGCGGCCGATGCGCTCTCCTTCGATCTCGAGGACGCGGTCGTCACCGAGCGCAAGGCGGAGGCGCGCACGCGCGTCGCGGAGTTCCTGACGGGTCTCGGCCCGTCGGCGGCCAAGATCATGATCGTGCGTGTCAACGGCCTGGACACGGCCGACTTCATGCCGGACCTCGAGGCCGTCGCCGTGCCGGCGCTCGATGCCATCAACCTGCCCAAGGGCGAGAGCGGCGCCGACGTCGAGCGGGCAGCCATGGCGCTCGACGCCATCGAGGCGCGCAAGGGCCTGACGCCCGGCCGCGTCAAGATCCTCGTCAACATCGAAAGCCCGAAAGGCTGGCGGCTCGCTCACGAGCTGGCGACGGCGAGCCCGCGCGTCATGGGGCTCCAGCTCGGGCTTGGCGACCTCTTCGCGCCGCACGGCATCACGCGAACCGAGTCAACCATGGCCGCCGTGCGGCTCGCCATGAAAATGGCAGCCGCCGAGGCGCGTGTGCCGGCCTATGACACCGCCAATGCCAACGTCGCCGACAAGGCCGGCCTCGAGGCGGACGCGCGGGCGGGCCGCCTCATGGGCTATGCCGGCAAGAGCGCGATCCACCCCTCGCAGATCGAGATCATCAACCGCGTCTATACGCCGAGCGAGGCCGAGATCGCCCATGCGCGCGACGTGCTCACGGCCCTGGCCGATCCCGTCAACCGCGGCAAGGGCGCCTTCATCGTGAACGGCAAGATGGTGGACGGCCCCTTCTTCGACGAGGCCCGCGCCATCGTCGAGCTCGCCGACCGCATCAAGCACGGAACAGTGTAGCGAGGGACGCGACATGAGCGAGGAAGACGGGCCGCAAGGGCCGTTGCGAGGCCTCAAGGTCATCGACTGCGCCACGATCTACGCGGGGCCGCTAGCCGCCATGGTCCTCGGCGATTTCGGCGCCGACGTCATCAAGATCGAGCATCCCGATGGCGACGTCATCCGCAAGGTCGGCTTCTCCAAGGACGGCGCCGGCCTGTGGTGGAAAGTGGTCGGGCGCAACAAGCGCTCCATCGCCCTCGACCTGCACACCGACGACGGCAAGGAAACCCTGAAGGCGCTGGTCAAGGACGCCGACGTGCTGGTCGAGAACTTCCGCACCGGCACGCTCGAGCGCTGGGGCATCGGCTGGGACGTCCTGTCCGCGCTCAATCCGAGGCTCGTGATGCTGCGCGTCACGGGCTTCGGCCAGACCGGGCCCTACCGCCACCGTGCCGGATTCGGCACTCTGGCCGAGGCCATGAGCGGGTTCGCGCACATCACCGGCGAGGCTAACGGCCCGCCGACGCTGCCGCCGTTCGGGCTCGCCGATGGCGTGGCCGCCTACCACGGTGTCTTCGCCATCATGTTCGCGCTCTGGGAACGCGACCAGCAGGGCACTGGGAAGGGGCAGTACATCGACCTCGCCATCTATGAGCCGCTGTTCTCGCTGCTCGGGGCGCAGGCGACCATCTACGATCAGCTCGGCATCATGCAGAGCCGCACGGGCAACCGCTCGGTCATCAATGCCCCGCGCAACGCCTACAAGACCAAGGAGGGACGCTGGGTGGCGCTCTCCGCGTCCGCCCCGAGCATCACGCGGCGCGTGCTGGAGCTGACCGGCGGCAAGGCCTTCGCCGACGATCCCCGCTTCAAGACGGCACGCGGACGCGTCGATCACGTCGAGGAGATCGACGGCACGGTGGGTGGCTGGATCGCACGCCACACGCTCGACGAGGTGGTCGATGCCTTCGAGAAGGCAGAGGCCGCCATCGCGCCCATCTACGACATCGGCCAGATCTTCGAGGACCCGCACTTCAAGGCGCGCGATACCGTCACCACGGTCCAGGATCCGCAGCTCGGCCCGATCCGGATGCAGAACGTCTTCCCGCAGCTCTCCATGACGCCCGGTCGTATCCGCCATCCCGGACCCGACGTCGGCGAGCACACCGACGATATCCTGGCCGAGCTGATCGCCGAGGGACGGCTGACGGCCGACACCGCCGAGCGCATCAAGGCCGCCTTCGCGAAAGGCCCGAAGGACTGAAACAGCACGTCGCGCTGTAATCCGCGATGGCGCACGCCCGGCGAAGGCTCAGGCAGCCCGCGCCGCGCCCTTCGCACGCCGCCACGAACAGAGGATCTCCTCGGCCGAATGCACGGGATAGCGGGCTCCGAGCAGGCCCATGCTGCCCTCATGGCGCGCGGCTGTGGTGGTTGCCACGGCGTCACCCACCACCACGGTGTAGTAGTCGTGATAAGAGGCTCCGCGGATCGTCGACTCGACGCACCCCTCCGTCGTGGTGCCGAGACAGACCACGGTCTCGATGCCCTGTGCCCTCAAGACGCCGTCGAGATTGGTCCTCACGAACCCGTCGGGGCGCGGCTTCTCGACGACCGTATCGCGCTTGCCAGGAACGAGACCGTCCACGAATTGCCAGCCCCACGACCCGGGCAGGCAATAGTCGGGGGATTTACCGTCCCGCGTCTTGAAGCGCAGCCACGCCGGGCTGTCGCTCTTGCCGTCCGGCAACGTGAACTGGCGCACGAAAACAACGGGGATGCCCAGCTCCTGCGCCTCCTGGATGAAACGCACCATGGTCGGCAGGGTCGCCTGTATGCGGGAGAGGTCCTTGCCGTAGCGATGGAAATGCCCGCCGTCGGCGCAGAAATCGTTCTGGATGTCGATGGCCAGCACGGCCGTGACGTCCGGCGCCACCAGCTCGTCGAGCGTATCGCGGACGAGACGTCCCTCCACCTTCCGCATATCCGAGGCCCTCTCCGTTTCAGCATCAAGATCCGTGTCGGCATCATCAAAGCCGCTTGCGGCGCGATTGTCGATTCCCTCTTTCCGCGAGGCGTCTCGACAGGCCGGCCGTCTCCGCATAAAGTCCGGACAACCACGCGCGCCGACAGTGCCGGTCGGCTCCGTCCGGCGAAGGCCGCGCGTCATCGAGGCGGTTGCCGCTCGTCATCATGGGAGGTCGATAGGTCATGAATGTCGTGACACGGGTTTCGGACTCGGCGCGGGGCGCCACACGTGCACTGTCGGAGATGGCGGCGAGCGTCAGCTACGACACGCTCGACGAGGCGACACGGCATCGGGCCAAGTACCATTTCCTCGATTCCCTCGGGGCCTGCATCGCCGGCGCCACGCAAGAGGTGACCGACATCGCCGAGGCCGCAATCGTCGCCGCAGGTAGCAGCGGCAATGTGCCGGTGCTCGGCCGCTCCAAGCGTTTCGACATGCTGTCCTCGGCCTTCATCGCGGGCGGCGCCGGCCACGGCCTCGAGCTCGACGACGGCTATCGCGAGGGCTCTGTCCATCCTGGCACCGTCATCATCCCCGCGCTCGCTGCGGCCGGACATGCCAGCAACGCCAGCGGCAAGAAGATGATCGAGGCCACGGTCGCAGGCTACGAGATCATGTGCCGTCTGGCGGCGGCGGTGCACCCCAGAGCCCGCTGGCGCGGCTTCCACAATACCTCGACGACGGGCGTCTTCGGCGCAGCCTTCGTCTGGGGCGTGCTCAAGGGGTTCGACGCGGACCGGCACGAGCGGGCGATCGGCGTCGCGGCATCGACCGCGAGCGGTCTTTTCACGTTCATGCATGGTGGCGACGTGAAGCGTCTGCATCCGGGATTTGCGGCCCGCAACGGCCTGCTCTCCGGCATCCTGGCCGAGCAGGGGCTCAAGGCCCCCAAGGGCGCCATCGAGAGCTCCGACGGCTTCTTCCAGGCCTACGGCGGCGCCGACAGCGACCCGGACCACTACCGGACGCTCGACATCATGACGGTCGGCACCGGGCCAGGCTATGCCGTGAACCGCTGCTACATCAAGCCCTATGCCTCCTGCCGGCATATCCACTCGCCCATCGACGCCGTGCTCGACATGCGTAAGGTGGAGGGCATCGGCCCCGACGACGTCGAGGCCATCGAGGTCGGCACCTACAAGGTCGCCTGCGCCCACGACCTCAAGACCTGGGAGACCTTCACGAAGGCGCAGATGAGCATTCCGTTCGTGACGGCGACGGCGCTGCGCTACGGCGGCGCCGATCTCGAGCACCTCACCCCGGAGCACCGGGCAGACGCCGCCACGAAGGCGCTTGCCGACCGCATCACGGTGCACGTCGACGAGGTTTCCGATAGGGATTACCCGAAGAAGCGCCCGGCTCGCGTCACGCTCACGACCAAGGGCGGCAAGAAGCTCGAGCGCTTTATCGAGAACCCTTACGGCGAGCCGGAGCGACCGCTGACGGACGAGGCCTTGACGGCGAAGTTCATGAAGCTGGCGACACCGGTCATCGGCGCCGCCCGTGCCGAGGCTCTGGCGACCAGAATCTGGGCGCTGGAGGCGGAGGCAGGCGTGCGCGACCTGATCGACCAGGCCGCCAGATAGCCATCGAGACGCAGGCGCGGCGGGGGCGGCCGTGACATCGCCCCCCACCCGCGCCCGCACGACCCCTGCAGCTTGGAGGAGACGTGACCAGCAAGCCTGAAGCGGATCGCCCGCTCTCTCCGGACGAGGTCGAAAGGCTGCTCCGGCATTTCCACACGCTCGAGGTCGATGCCGATGCTCGGGCCCTCTCCGCCGGCGATACCGATCGGGTGAGCGCGGCGGTCAAGGCGCTGGCTGATGCCAAGAAGGACTTCTTCGACGTGCCCGGCAGCTACGGTCAGGTTCTCGCCGAGGGCAAGGCGCATGGAGAGAAGCGATGAGCGCTTCGTGCGAGATCGCCGGTCTTGGCGTCGTCGACTTGGCAGCCGCCATCGCCAAGGGCGAGGTGACGAGCGAAGCCGCGGTGGGCGCCGCCATCGCCAGCGCGGAGGCCTGGCAGCCGCACATCAACGCCTTCATATCGCTCGACAAGGCGGAGGCGCTCGAGAAGGCGCAGGCCGCCGACAAGGCGCGCCGGAAAGGCACCATTCGCGGCCCGCTCGGCCCCCTGCACGGCGTGCCGCTCGCCCATAAGGATATGTTCTGGCGCGCCGGCAAGATCATGACCGGCGGCTCTCCGATCCTCAAGGACTTCCGCACGACCGCGACCGCGACCCCCATCGCCCGGCTCGAGGCTGCCGGCTCGATCACCATCGGCGCCCTCAACATGTGCGAGTTCGCCGCGAGCCCCACCGGGCGCAATCCCCACGTCGGCGATTGCGGCAACCCTCACGATCCCGCGCGGGTCACCGGCGGCTCCTCTTCCGGCTCGGGCGCCACTGTCGCCGCGGGCATCGTCCCTGCGGCCCTCGGCTCGGACACGGGCGGCTCGATCCGCATTCCCGCGGCCATCTGCGGCGTGGTCGGCATCAAGCCCACCTGGAGCCGCGTCTCGAATCAGGGCTCGATCCCGCGCGCCTTCTCGCTCGACTGCATCGGCCCCCTGGCGCGGCACGCCCGCGATTGTGCGCTCATCCTTTCGATCATCGCCGGCCGCGATGCCGGAGACGCAACCACCGCCGACGAGCCGCCCCCACCCCCGGGCCTGCCGGAGCTCGACCCGCGCGCGCTGAAGATCGCGGTCGCCGCGCCGGAGAGCGTCTCGGGCGTTGCACCGTCCATTGCCGCGAGTGTGGCGACGGCCGCCGGTGCCTTCAAAGGGCTTGGCGCGACGACCGTTTCGCGGACCCTGCCGGACTTCGGCCCGCTCTATTCGCTCGGCGACACCATCTCGAAATGCGAGGCGGCGGCGCTGCACCGGCGCTGGATGACGGAGCGGCCGAACGACTATGGCCGGCTCACCTACGACCGCACGCTCGCCGGCTTCATGCTGCCGGCCACGCGCTATATCGAGGCGCTGATGCTCCGGGGCCGGCTCACCGCCGAGTTCATCGAGGAGACCATCGCCGACGCCGATGCACTGATGCTGCCGACGGCCGCCATCGAGACGCCGACCATCGCCGAGGTCGCGGCGCGCGAGAAGGCAGGCGAGATCCTGCCCGTGATCGCCGGCTTCGCCGCCCTCACCCGCCCCATCAACTACCTCGGTCTGCCGTCCGTCAGCGTGCCCTGTGGCGTCGATTCACGCGGCATGCCGGTCGCCTTCCAGCTCGTCGGGCGCCCGTTCTCCGAACGCAAGCTGCTCGCCATCGCCAACCTGTTCGAGCGCGAGATCGGCTTCGGCGTGCCGAGACCACGCCTGCCCTGATCGCTACGGACAACAAGCATATGTCCGCAGAGGGACGAATATTGACCGCGGCGTTTGGGCGACCTAGCGTCTCATACCAAAGTCGGGCATCCTGGCCCGAGCTCCCTCGAGCCAACGAGGGCCGTCAAACGAAGAACTGATCAGCAGGAGGGAACGATGACCGAAAAGAAGACCGACAAGGGCGTGACCAGGCACGCTGCCGACACTCCTCGGGAGGCCGCGCTGACGCGGCGCACGTTCATCGGCTCGGCGAGCGCCGCGATTGCGGCCGGCGCCTCCGTCGGAACGTTCTCCATCATCGGCCGGGCGCAGGCCGCGGCGAGCGGCACGGTGACGATGTACACGTCCATGCCGACGTCCTATTCCGCTCCCGTGGCAGCGGCCTTCAACAAGCTCGGCAAGGGCATCACCGTCAATGTCTTCTACGCGCCGACCTATCAGGCGCTGCAGCGCCTCGAGGCCGAGCTCAAGGCGAACCGCGTGCTCTGCGACATCTTCCTGATCGCCGATCCCGGCCCGTTCCTGAACCTCAAGGCCCGCAAGGAGCTGCTCGACTACGTGAGCCCTGAGGCGAAGCACTACGGCAAGGCCGATCGCGACAAGGACGGATTGTGGGTCAACGGCCGTACGGTCGCGACGATGTTCGCCTACAACAACACGAAGCTCGGCGCCAAGGATGCACCCAAGACCTGGCAGGAGTTCGCCGACGCCAAGTGGACCGGCAAGCTCGGCGGCATCGATCCGCGCGTCGGCGGCACCGGCTATAGCTGGTACTACGTCACGCGCAATACGCCGAGCCTGGGCATCAAATGGTGGGAGAAGCTCGCCAAGACCAAGATGCTCCTGACGCGCGGCCACGGCGCCCTGATGGATCGCATGGTCTCGGGCGAGTTGCCGGTGACGGAGCAGCTCGACTATGCCGTCTACATCAACATCAAGAAGAAGAAGGCACCGATCACGGCCGTCTATCCGCCGGAGATCACGCCCGTGACGATCGCTCCGATCGCCGTCATCAAGCGCGGCCCCAACAATGCCGCCGCCAAGGTGTTCTACGACTGGTGGCTGTCCAAGGCCGGCCAGGAGGTCGTCCGCGACATCGGCGGCGTCTACTCGGCGCGCAAGGACGTGGCGCCGCTCGCAGGCAAGCCCGCCTACGACACCCTGAAGGTCATGGACATCGACTACGAATCCTACCTGAAGGATCGCAAGAAGCTCACGGCGGAGTTCGTCAAAGTCTTCGGCCTCTGATCCGCGACAGGTCGAGGGGCGGCACCACGCGCCGGTGGCGCAGCCGCCCCTCCCCGGCGCGAACAGGGCAGCTTGCCGAGGACGGCGGGCGGCATCCCGGCACCTTTCGCGCATAGCGGCGCGATGGCGTCACCGTCGCACCTCTCGAACATTCAGGAACCGGACACCTCATCGTGCCAGCCACAGCCACGCCGACCGCAAGACTTTCGCATGACGCCTCCAAGGGCCCCCGGATTTCAGGCGTCCCTGCCATCCTGTTCCCGGTTCTCACCCTTGTACTTGGCTTCATGGTGCTGGCACCGCTGGGGTTCCTCGTCTACGGCGCGCTGACGGACGTCCCGCTCGGCGACAAGGCGAACGGCATTACGCTCGAGAATTTCCGCCGCGTGCTGACACACGCCCGCTATCTGCAGGCGATCTGGCATTCGATCCAGGTTGCCACGCTCAGCACCATCATCGCCTGTCTCATCGGCGTGCTCATGGCCTGGCTGGTCATCCGCACCGACGTTCCCTTCCCGCGCCTGCTGCGCATCGGCGTCATGGTGCCGTTCTTCGTAGCCCCGTTCATCGGCGCGCTCGCCTGGTCGCTGCTCTGCCAGAAGGGCGTCGGCCCTCTCAACCTCCTCATGACGGCCCTGGGGCTGCCCGAGATCAACCTCTACACGCTCGGCGGCATCGTCTGGGTCATGGGCCTCTTCTACGCGCCATACGTCTTCATCTTCACCTCGAGCGCGCTTTACAACATGGACCCGATGCTCGAGGAGTCCGGCTACATGAGCGGGCTCAACCGTCGCCAGGTGATGCTGTACATCACCGTTCCGCTGGTCACGCCGGCCATTCTCTCGGGCATGCTGCTGACGTTCGTAGCAACCGCCGGACAGTTCGGCGTGCCTGCCGTGCTCGGCGCCCCGCGCAACTTCCACGTCATGACGACGTACATCTTCGACCTCACGCAGCAGTACCCGACACAGTTCAACAGCGCCGCCGCTCTGTCGTTCGTCCTGCTCTTCATCACGGTGATCGGCATCGTCCTGCAGAACCGCGTCATGAAGGGCCGCTCCTACACGACCATCGCCGGCAAGGGCTTCCGGCCGCGCATTATCGAGCTCAAGGGGTTGCGCTGGGTCGCCTTCGCCTTCGCCTTCCTGTTCGTCATCCTGGCGAGCGTGCTGCCGTTGCTCATGATCGGCTATGTCTCGCTGGTGCCTCTCTACACGGCGAAATTCTCGTTCTCGCTGATGACGCTCGCCAACTACAAGAACGTGTTTTTCGACAACCCCATGGGCGCGCAGGCGATCAGCAACACGCTCATCCTGTCGATCGGCGCGGCGACCGTTTCCATGATCCTCGGCGTGGTGCTCAACTGGATCATCCATCGCTCCCGCGTCTCCTACCGCGGCTTCGTCGACCTCATCGTCATGGTGCCGATCTCCGTGCCGCACGTCGTGCTCGCCATCGGCATGCTCTGGACCTACATCTACCTGCCGCTGCCGATCTACGGCACGCTGTGGATACTGCTCATCGGCTACGTGACGGGCTTCCTGCCCTACGCCGTGCGCAACGTCGGCGCCACCTTCGTGCAGATCGACAAGAGTCTCGAGGAAGCCGCGACGATGGTGGGCGCCAGTTGGGCGCGCACGGTCAGGGAAGTCACCATCCCGCTGCTGAAGCCGGGCATGGTCGGCGCCTGGATGCTGCTCTTCATCATCTTCGTGCGCGAGCTCACGACCTCGATCTTCCTCTACTCGCCCAACAGCGAAGTGCTCTCGGTGCTCATCTATAATCGCTGGGCGGAGGGCGACTACACCGCGCTTTCGGCCATGGCGATGATCCAGGTGCTCGTCGTGGGGCTCGTCATCTTCCTCGCCGGCTACCTCTTCAAGGTGGACATCACCCGCTCGCAGAGTTGAGGCCTTCCGCCTCCCATCACAAGAAGACAAAGGAGCTTTGAGACCCATGACGTATCTCGTGGTGGAGAACCTGGTGAAGCGCTTCGGCAGCTTCGTCGCCGTCGATCGCGTCTCCATCACGATGGCCAAGGGCGAGGTCTGCACCCTGCTCGGGCCGTCGGGTTGCGGCAAGACCACGACGCTGCGCTCCATCGCCGGCCTCGAGACCTTCGACAGCGGCCGCGTTTCGCTCGACGGTGTAACTCTCGCCGATCCCAGCGCCGGCACGTTCGTGCCGCCCGAGAAGCGCAACCTCGGCATGGTCTTCCAGTCCTACGCGCTGTGGCCGCACAAGACCGTCGGCGAGAACGTCTCGCTCGGCCTGAAGATCGCCGGGCTCCCCGCCAAGGAGATCACCGACCGTGTCGCCGAGGTTCTGACGCTGGTCGGCATGGGCGGAACCGAGAAGCGATCGCCCTCCAGCCTGTCGGGCGGCCAGCAGCAGCGCGTCGCCGTGGCCCGCGCCCTGGCGCTGCAGCCCAAGTGCCTGCTGTTCGACGAGCCGCTCTCCAACCTCGACCTACTGCTGCGCGAGCGCATGCGCTTCGAGATCCGTGAGCTGCTCGTGAAGCTCGGCATCACCGCCGTCTATGTGACGCACGACCAGACCGAGGCCATGGTCATCTCCGACCACATCGTCGTCATGAACCAGGGCAAGGTCGAGCAGGAAGGCGCTCCCACCGACATCTACACGCGGCCGAGCAACCGCTTCACCGCCGAGTTCCTGGGCCGCACGAACCTGCTGCCCCTGGACCGTGCACGGAGCGAGCCCGCCACCAGCAAGGTCGCCATCGCCGGCGGCCCCATCCTCAAGAGCGCGGAAGCCGCTCGCGTAAGCGATTCGAACGAGCCCCTGATGATCGCTTTCCGGCCGGAAATGGCACGACTTGTCCGGACCGATGAGACAGGCGACAATGTCATGGACGGAAAGGTCACTTCGACGAGCTTCCTGGGCTCGCACACCCAGGTCGGCCTTTCCCTCTCCGGTCACGAGGTCAATCTGCTGACCCCGGGCCACAGGAAGCTTGCCAACGGCGAGTCGGTGCGGTTCGCCATCGATCCTGCGAACGTGCTCGTCATCGTCGACAACGTCTCCGGTTCAGAGGAGCCCTGACATGAGCAACGATATGCGCGACCTGCCAGAGAAGATCGCCAAGTGGAGGGGCTACGTGCCCGACGACGAGCTTCTAACCTACGTCAAAGGCAAATTCGGGCGCCGTATCGGGATCGGCAACAAGCCGGCCCTGCTCAACATCGACACCACCTACATGTTCGTCGATCCCGCCTATTCCCAATGCGGGAAAAAGGACGAGGCCCTCGAGGCGGCCATCACGCGGATCACGGAGACCTTCCGCAAGCTTGGCCTGCCGATCTACTACAGCCGTCGCGACGACCGCACGCACCCGACCTACCGCGGCATCTGGAACCTCAAGCTCGGCACCGCCGACGAGTTCCAGTACAGCCGTGACCCCAAAGCGGACGAGTGGCCGCCCGAGTATGCCCCGCGCGAGGAGGATCGCGTGGTGTTCAAGAACAAGCCCTCCTGCTTCTTCGGCACGCCGCTCGAGGCGTTTCTCCGCTACGACGCCGTCGACACGCTGGTGGTGATCGGCATCTCGACATCGGGCTGCGTGCGCGCAGGCGTCAACGATGCCTTCGCCCACAATTTCCGCGTCATCGTCGTCGAGGAGGCCTGCGGCGACCGCAGCGCCGCCGCCCACAAAGCCAACATGTTCGACATGGACATGAAGTTCGCCGACGTCGAGCGCATCGACTACGTGATCGCCGAGCTCGAGAAGCGCTTCGGCAAACGCCAGGCTGCCGAGTAACCCGACCTCAGAAGGAGTGTCTCATGAGACTGCGCGATGCTGCCAAGGTCGTGCGCTCGAAGAACGCCGGCCCAACCGAGATCACCATCGATCTCATGTTCGAGGACAAGGCGCTCTATCAGAGAGCGCTCAAGGCCGCGAGCCTGAAGCCAGAGGTCATCGCCCAGCGCTATGGCGTGGGCGAGGCCGAAGTCATTCCCTATCCGGCCGCCAACGCCATCAAGATCGTGCTGCCCCGGCGCATTATCGCCGGCACGCCGGGCGACAGCGACGTCTACGGCGCGCAGCAGCATCGTCCCCTCCTGGATGCGGAGATCTGACATGAGCAACTTCGCACGAATGATCGACGCCTGCGAGCGCGAGCGGGGACCGTTCCGCGCTCTGTCCGCCTCCGGCCAGCTCGGCTATGGCATTCCCGAGGCCTCCCTGCTGCGCGGGCTCGAGCGCGCGCCGCACATGATCGGCTGCGACATGGGCTCCGTCGACCCCGGCCCCTATTATCTCGGCGCCGGCCGGCTCGCGACTGCGCGACGCGTTACCAAGCGCGACCTGCGCATGGTTCTGCTTGGCGCGCTCGCGAAGAAGATCCCGCTGATCATCGGCACCGCCGGTACGGCCGGCGCCAACCCGCACCTCGAGGCGACGCTCGACATCGTGCGCGAGATCGCCCGCGAGGAGGGCGTCAGCTTCAAGCTCGCCACCATCGGCGCCGAGATGCCGCGCGACGTGCTGAAGGCCGCCGTGAAGTCCGGCCGCACGCGCCCCATCGGCGCCATCCCCGCACTGACCGAAGCCGAGGTCGACGGCGCCTCGGCGATCGTCGGCCAGATGGGCACGGAAGCGTTCCTGCGCGCCATGGCGGAAGAGCCCGATGTGATCATCGCGGGCCGCGCCTGCGACACTGCGATCTACGCCGCCTTGCCGGCTCGGCTCGGCCTGCCCATGGCGCCGGCCATGCACATGGCCAAGATCATCGAGTGCGCGTCGCTGTGCTGTGTTCCGGGCGCGCGCGACGCCATGCTCGGCACACTCGAGGGCGAGCGCTTCGTGCTCGAGAGCATGAACCCGACGCGCCATGCAACACCCATGTCGGTGGCCGCCCATGCGCTCTACGAGCAGGCCGACCCGAACAGCGTGGCGGAACCGGAAGGCGTGCTCCATCTCGAGGATGCCTGCTTCGAGGCCGTCGACGAGCACCGCTGCCGCGTCTGGGGCTCCCGCTGGGAGCCGGCCAAGCAGCTTTCCGTGAAGATCGAGGGCTCGACCCGCGTCGGTGCCCGCGCCGTCTTCGTGGCCGGCTGTGCCGATCCCATCTTCATCGAGCGCGCGGACGAGATCAAAGCCGGCGTCGAGGCGATGGTGCGCGAGCTTGTGCCGCCACGAGGCCCCCGCTCCTACGACCTCTATTTCCGTTTCTACGGGCTCGGCGCGGTCGGAGGACAGGCCCCCAAGGTGCTGCCGGAGGAGATCGGCGTCATCGTCGAGTGCATCGCCGAGGACGAGGAGGAGGCGCGCGCCGTCACCGCTTCGGCCAAGCAGTACCTACTGCACTTCGGCTACGTCGGCCGGCTCTCGACGGCGGGCAATCTCGCATTTCCGTTCACACCGCCCGAGATGACGGCAGGCGACGCCTACCGCTTCAGCGTCTACCACATTATGGATGTCGACGCGCTGGCGCCCCTTTTCCCCGTCTCCGTGGAGATGGTCGGGGCCTGACTTCCGCTCGAGACGGGTGGATGCGGCGTCGCATCCCCCTGTTTCCCGCCGCCGCGGACCGGCGCATCGGGAGTTGCCTTCGTGTCCCGTTCGACCCTATCGCTACCTGCCCGCGCGCTCGTCGAGAGCCTCGACGCACTCGAGCTGACGGGCCGGGTGCTCGTGGCCGACGACGAGACGGAGATGGTGCTGAGAGCCGTGCGCGGACGTGGGCACGACGCCGCGGCCTGGCACCGCCTTGCCCGTACTGGCCGTGTCGCCTGCCCCTGGCCTGAGCCCGGTCCCTATGACGTCGCGCTGCTGCGGCTGGCGCGCAGCCGCCATGAGTTGCGCATGCTCATTCATGCCGTCGCCGCGGTGACACGGCCGGGCGGACGCGTCGTGCTCTATGGCGCCAACTCCGAAGGCATCCGCTCCGCCGGCACGATCCTGCAGGACATCCTCGGCGAGGTGACGGTGGCGGCGGTCAGGCGTCACAGTCGCATCCTCGTGGCCGTGCGGCCCACCGAGATCGCCGGCCTCAAGGGCCGCCTCGAGGACTGGCGCCAGACCGTCGAGCTCGCCATCGCCGGACAGGGCGTGCCGTGGGTCTTCTATCCCGGTCTGTTCGCCGAGGGGCGGCTCGATGCCGGCACGGAGCTGCTGGTGTCGGCGATACCCTCGCCCGCCCCTGGCGATTGCGTCCTGGATTTTGGCGCCGGCACCGGCATCGTCGGCTGGCACATCCTGCGCCAACAGCCCGCCGCGAGCGTCGACCTGCTCGATATCGACTCACTGGCAACCGCGGCGCAACGCGTGAACGTGCCCGGCGCCCGCGCCTATCTCACCGCCGACAGCCTCGCCGCGACCGGGGCGGGCGCCTATGACCTCATCGTCTCCAATCCCACACTCCACGATGGCGCTCGCGAGGATCACGGCGTGCTCGCCGCCCTCGTCGCGGAAGCCCCGCGCCACCTGAAGCCCGGCGGCGCGCTCATGATGGTCGTGCAACGGCGGATAGCGCTCACGAACAGCCTCACCGAGGCGTTCGGCGGCGGCGAGGTGGTGGCCGAGACATCGCGCTTCAGGGTCTGGCGCGCAAGGCGGCCGTGACGGGGACTTGCCCCCTTTCCGGTCCGAATTCGCCACAAACGCCCCGTAGACCCGCTCTATCAGCCAGCCGTCCTCCGGGTCATGTAATGCTATCGCTCGCCAGAGTATTGATGCGTCTCGCCGAGACCACGCTGGCGTTGCCGATCCGCCTCGGACGTTTCCTGCTCTTCTCGGTCCTGTTCAATCCGCGCCTCGGCCCGCTGCGGCATGTCGTTTCGCTGGCCGTGATCTATGCCATCTTCGCCGTTTTCCTTGTCTACGCCTTCGCGCCGATCCGCGCCGTGACAGGCCAGATCTGGATGGCGGACAAGCTGCGCTACGATGCCGAGCGCTGGCTCGCCACGGCGCTCTACGACGCCAGCGGCAACTTCGTCGGCACGTTCGACGCGCGTCTCGACAGCCAGCGCGACGTCAACTTCACCGGCCTGCCGATCGAGGTCGACGGCTACACCGCCAATCCCGATCACAAATCGATCCCGGTGCGCTCGGTGCCGCTGCACTACTGGCGCTGCCTCGTCTATCACGAGGACCGCTACATGGGTGGCTGGCTCAACCCGTTCGGCATCGACCTCGTCGGCGTCCTCAAGATCCCCTATTCGACCGTGCGGCGCTCCTTCAAGGCGCGCCGGCTGGTGCTCGGCATCGGCGGTTCGACGCTGCCCATGCAGTTCGTGCGCGTCATCTACAAGACCCCGCCCGATCCCCGCGAAGGCGCCTTCGGCAAGCTCGCGCGCAAGCTCACGGAATGGTGGCTGGCTCCGATCGTCTATCACGAGCTGACGCGCGGCGGCGACAAGACGCAATTGAAGCAATGGGCCGCCAACCATCTCTGGCTCGCGCAGCGCACGGGTGGCTCGCCCCTGCACGGTGTCGAGGTGACGAGCCGCGTCGTCTTCGGCAAACCCGCCAACGAGCTCACTATCGCCGAACAGTTCGTGCTGGCCTCGGCCGTCAACAAGCCGATCATCCTGATGCCCGGCAGCGATCGCCTCAATAAGGTGCGGCTCGACCGCTGGCGCTACATCGCCGAGGTGCGGGCGCGAAAATGTGCCGATGTGCTTCTGGCGGGCACCGCGGAGCAGAAGAAGGTACTGTTCGAGCTTGTAAGCCTCGCGGGCGGCCCCCCCGACCCCAAGCTGAAGGCCAAGCTGCAGCAGGCCCTCGAGCGCCACGCCCCGCGCCTCGCCAAGCGGGCGGAGGCGAACCCGGAGATCCGCGCCAACATCCTCGTCCCGGCCGTGCGCCTAGGCGTGCGCGAGGAGATGAAGCACGACTACGGCTTCGGCTGGCGCCGGCATGTCCGCGGCGTCACGCTCACGCTCGATGTCACCGAGAACATGGAGCTGCGCAGGAAACTGCTCACCGCACTCGGCACCATCTCCACCAGATTCGAGGCGAAGGTCTCGCCCGGCTATACGCTTGATCCCGCCAAGGCGGGAAGTGGCAGGGACGGGCGACGGCTGCCCAACGTGATCGTCGTGGCCGCCAACGCGCGCGGGGAAATCGTGCGCTATTTCGAGATCGGCGACACCTCGCCCTATTTCGGCTCGGTTACGGCGCGCGACGACAAGACCGGCCGCTATCGCCCCGAGCGGGAGGCGCGCGCCATTGCCTCGACCGCCAAGATCATGGCGGCCATCGCCATCGCCAACGACGGGCGCGACACGCCACAGAGCCTCTATGTCGACAGCGAGGCGCCGGCCAGCGGGCTTGAAGGCTGCGGGCGCAACGGCGCGCTCCGGCGCGGGCGCAAGGCCATCGTCAGCTTCGCCTGCTCGCTCAACCGGCCTCTGGAATGGCGCACCGTCCAGCTCGGCCAGCCCCGGCTCCGCCATCTCATCGAACGCTTCGGCTTCACGCCACCGCCAGGTGACGCCGACGGCCACCAGACGCCGGCCTCGACCGCGATCGTGCGAGGCCTCGTCGCCGGCAGCCCCCGCCGCGTCCATCAGATGGCCGGCGTCGTGCTCGGCGCACTGACCGGCCGGGGCGGCCAGGCCGTGCCGCTGCCGACGCTGATCCGCCGCTACGACTACATCCGCGCCGAGAACCGGATGACCGTGGCGCGCGATCCCTCGAGCGAGATCGTACCCAATCGCATCATTCGCGCGACAGCCCGCCCGCTGCTGCGCACGCTTCTCGAAGCACCGCTCTGCTACGCTCATGCCGGCGTGCGCCACGGCACGCTCAAGACTCTCGGGGACTGGTGCAGCAGCCGGCGGACGGGCGTCAGTCTGCATTTCGCCAAGACCGGCACCCATGTCACCGCCGACCCTGACGCCACCGTAGACGCCTGGATCGCCGGCGGCATCCAGTTCTCCGGCGGTGCGGCCTATTCCTACGTCGTGGTCGTGGGCACGGGCTCCAGCCGCCACCCCTGGGCACACAAGCTGCATTCGAGCCAGGTCGCACAGCCGTTGCTCGCCGTGCTGCTCGCCGATCTCGAGACGCTGGCCCGTCGAAGCGCCACCGCGGCGGGACCGGCGACGCGACCGGGCAAGATCGCCCAGAGCGCGACCGGGACGCCCAAGGCGAAGCCGCGCACGCTCGCCGACGACGAGGCCCGCCGGCAGCAGATCTTCCAGCATTGAAGGAATGTGCCGGTGACGGGCGCTGCCCGGCCTGCATGCTGGCTCACGCAGGGATTTGGCTCGCGCGGAGATCTGGCCGGCGCACGAGTAGGCCAGCCCGCTCGGCCCCTGTCGGTCGTTCGACACGCGAGCCGACGGAGCCGCCGCCTGCTCCGTCTCAGCGATCGGTGAGCTTCAGCTCGATGCGGCGGTTGCGTCGCAGAACCTCGTCGCCGTCACCTCGCTCGAGCGGCTGGAACTCGCCATAACCTGCCGCGACCAGCCGCCCCGCCGAGACGCCTTTCGAGATCAGGTATTTCACGACCGAGATGGCGCGCGCCGTCGAGAGCTCCCAATTGGAGGGGAATTCAGCGGTCTTGATGGGCCGGGCGTCGGTGTGTCCCTCGACCTGCAGCTGCCAGGGCACTTCCGGCGGAATCTGCTTCTCGAGCTCGACGATGGCCTTGGCGAGCTGATCCATGGCGGCCAGCCCCTCGGGAACCATCGCCGCCTGCCCTGAGGGGAACAGCACCTCGGACTGGAACACGAAGCGGTCGCCGACCACGCGGATATCCTTGCGCCCGGCCAGGAGCTGGCTCAAGCGTCCGAAGAAATCCGAGCGGTAGCGCTGCAGCTCCTGCACCTTCTTGGCGAGCGCCACGTTGAGGCGGCGGCCGAGATCGGCAATGCGGCGCTGGCTTTCCTTATCCTTGCTTTCGGAGGCCTCGAGCGCCGCCTCGAGCGCGGCGATCTGGCGACGCAACGCCAGCAGCTGCGTGTTGAGCAGGTCGATTTTCGCCAGCGCATCCTTGGAGAGCTTCTTCTCGCCCTCGAGCTCTTTCGCGAGGCCCCTGGCGCGGGCGGCCGACTCACGCGCCTGCTCCTCGCCGATGCCGACGCGACCGGTCAGCCTGGCATTCTCGTCCCGCAGCGTCGACAGCGACGCCACGAGCGCCGCCAGCTCGTCCTGGAACGACTTGCCCTTGCCCTTCTCGAGCGCGAGCAGCTGCGTCAGCTCGGAGATCTGGCGTTCGAGCCTCTTGAGCGCGCTATCCTTCCCGCTGACCTCCTGCGTGGCGTAGTACTGGGCGAGCATGAAGATCGAGAGCAGGAAGGTGACCACGAGCAGAAGCGTCGAGAGAACGTCGACGTATCCCGGCCAGAAATCGCCACTGCCCGACGACCTGCGCGCGCGTGCATATGCCATGGCTCATTTTCCCCGCGTCTTGCCGACGTTGCCCGAAAGCTCGCGCAGCAGGGCGGCCACCTCCATCTGTTGCGAGGCCTGCTCGTCGACCCATTCGCGCACGACCTTCTGCTCGGTGCGCATCTGCCGCACGAGCTGATCGACCCCACGCGCCAGCTCCGCCAGGGCGTCCACAGAGGCGGCATGCTCGGGCGATGGGGCGGGCGCGCTGACACGATCGGCAAGTCCGGCGAGCGCGCGCTGGATCTCATAGAGCGCATAGCTCACGTCCTGCATCCCGCGGTCGGACGCGCTCGTTCCCGGCGTCAACTCCGTGATGGCCGACAGCCAGTCCTCGAGCTCGTTGTAGAAGCGATTGTGGGCCTGACTCGTCTGCAGATCGAGGAAGCCGAGCACCAGCGAGCCGGCAAGACCGAGCAGGGATGACGAGAACGCCGTCCCCATGCCGTTGAGCGGCGCCGAAAGTCCCTTCTTCAGCTCCTCGAACACCAGCACGCTGTCGGACTGCTTGGTATCGAGCGCGCCGATCACCTTGCCGACGGACGAGATCGTGTCGAGCAGTCCCCAGAATGTTCCGAGCAGCCCCAGGAACACCAGCAGCCCGACCAGATAGCGCGCGATGTCCCGAGCCTCGTCGAGGCGGGAGCCGATGCTGTCCATGATCGAGCGCATGGCGACGGTCGAAAGCGACAAGGCGCCCTTGCGGTCGCGCAACATCGTGGCCATCGGCCCGAGCAGCACAGGCTTGACCGACGTGGCCAGTCCGGGATCGGCAATGCGGAAGCTGTTGACCCAGCGGATCTCCGGGTAGAGCCGGATCACCTGGCGGAACGCATAGATGATGCCGATCAGGAGAACGCCGACGATGAGCCCGTTGAGACCGGGATTGTTGAGGAAGGCCACCTTGATCTGATTGAACAGGATCGAGACGATGAAGCCGACCAGAACGAGAAAGACGAGCATCCGGAACAGGAAGACCGTGGGCTTCGCCAGGCTCTTGTGAACGGCAACACCAGTTTGCTCCGCCGGTTTTGCCTTTGCCATCTGCTTCCCTCCTGCGCCGATACGACGGCCAGCTTACAGAAAGAGGCTTGCACGACAAAACGGGCGGTTTCTTGCTCTTGCCCGTCCGCGAGCGTCTACCTGCCTCCCTCGCCCAGCAATCCGAGCAGCCCTTTGTGGACCGCAGGCGCGCTGGCCAGAATGTCACCCGTCTCCAGCATCTGCTCGCCGCCGGCGAGATCGCTGCACAAGCCCCCGGCCTCGCGCACGATGACGATGCCGGCCGCCATGTCCCAGGCCGAGATGCCGCGCTCCCAATAGCCGTCGAAACGGCCAGCGGCCAGCCAGGCGAGATCGAGGCTGGCCGCGCCGAAACGCCTGATGCCCGAGGACTCGCGCATCATGATTGCGCATTCCTTCAGGAATTGGTCATGGCCGGTCTTGCCGCGATGCGGAATGCCGGTCGCCACCACGCAATCGCTCACCGCGCGACGGGCGGACACCCGCAAACGGCGATCGTTGAGAAAGGCCCCCTTGCCTTTTTCCGCCGTGAACATGTCCTGCGTCACGGGGTTGTAGACGATGCCCGCGACCAGCTGGCCGTCCCGCTCGAGCGCGATCGAAATGGCGAAGTGCGGCATGGCGTGGAGAAAATTGGTCGTGCCGTCGAGCGGATCGACGATCCAGCGGTGCGACTTGTCCGCGCCCGGCACCTCGCCGCGCTCCTCCATGAGGAAGCAGTAGCCCTGGCGCGCCCTCGACAGCTCGTTGAAGATGATCTCCTCGGCCTTGTGATCGGCGGCCGTGACGAAGTTGCCCGGCCCCTTGATCGAAACCTGGAGCTGCTCGACCTCGCCGAAGTCGCGCGCCAGCGACCGCCCAGCCTTGCGAGCCGCTGTGATCATGACGTTCATCAAAGCCGAAGCAGGCATCGAATTCCTCGTGCGTATGACACCCGACCGGCCGCGTTCGACGGGGGGCAGTCTCGATCCGATCGGCACCGGCGAGCAGGCCGGGCCGCGCAACTGGCTCGATAGCATCGGAGCCTCGCCCCTGCCAGCCGTCGGAACCATCTTCTCGACTAATGGTTTGTCAGCGTGACCGCAAGCTCCCGGCCGGCTCCACACGGTGAATGCCCGCCCCCAACGGGGGAGCAGACCCCTGTGACGGCTCCTGCCACTATGGCATAGTCCGCGCGCATGCTTGGAAAGGTCGTACCATGCGCTTCGTGATTGTCCTACTGGCGGCTCTGGCCACACTCAGCCAGGGCGCCGCCGCCAAGGTCCCGGGTCCGCTGGTCAACGCGGACTGGCTCGCCGCCAATCTGGGCAAGGTGATCATCCTCGACGTGCGCGAGAACACCGCGACGTTCACGCGCGAGGGGCATGTTCCCGGTTCCATCGTCCTCGCATGGCGCAGCCTGCGGGCGCGGCGCGTGGAGAACGGCGTCACGCTGGATCACATGCTCCCCGACGCCGCGACCTTCACCGCGCTGATGCAGAAAGCCGGCGTCGACGCCGACAGCACCATCGTCATCGCCTCGCGCGGGCTCTCGCCCGAGGACATCTTCATGGCCACCCGGCTCTTCTGGCAACTGCGCTATTACGGCCACGACGATCTGGCCGTGCTCGATGGCGGCGTCACCGGCTGGATCGCTGCCGGTCGCAAGCTCTCGAAATCGCGCATCGCCCGCAAGCGCGTCGGCACATGGCGCAACAAGGGCGAACGGCGACATCTCCTGGCCAACACCGAGGACATCGTGCGCGCCGTCAAGACCCGCTCGCACGTGCTGACCGATGCGCGCCCCATGGACAACTATCTCGGGCTGCGCCATCCGCCCGGGCAGACGTCCGGACCCGGCCACATTCCCGGCGCCAAGTACGCCGACAGCACGCTCTTCCTGAGGCCTGTGCGCCCCCCCTATTTCCGCTCCAGGAGCGAACTCGCGCAGCTCATTTCAGGGCTCAGCCTGAAGCAGGATCGCCCGCTCATCACCTACTGCAACACGGGTGACTGGGCGAGCGGCGCCTGGTTCGTGCTGCACGAGCTGCTCGGCATCAAGGATGTCGCTCTCTACGACGGCTCCTGGCACGCCTGGACCAAGGACAAGAGCCGGCCCCGCGCCCGCTACAAGCTGGAATAGGGCGCGGCGGCGCGTCCGGCTGAACGCGAAGAGCCCTAGCGGACCACGTCGCCGACATGCCAGGCCTCGGCCGCCTTGATCGCCTTTAGGCGATCGGCCGGGGTCAGCTTCTTCACGAGCGCGTCCAGGGCCGGGTCCTTGATGCCGCTCGCCGCCGCGATCAGATGCCACTTCGCGGCCTGGTAGAGATCCTTGCGGACGGCAAGGCCGTTCGCATAGAGCCGCGCCAGCCGGTTCTGGGCGACGGGATTGCCTTTCTCCGCCGCCGCGGTGAGATAGGCGGCAGCCCGCGGCACGTCCTTCACCAGCCCCCGCCCGCGCAGCAGCATCAGGGCATAATCGAGCTCGGCCTCCGGCATGCCGGCGTCGGCGGCGCGGGCGATCCAGCGAGCCGCCTCCAGTGCATTCGGCTCGACGCCGTGGCCGCGCAGGAAGAGCGCGGCGAGATCGTATTGGGCCGCCACCACACCATGCTCGGCCGCGTAGGCCAGATGCTGGGCGCCGCGCACGGGGTTCTCGGGCTTGCCGCGGCCGGCGATGAACATCAGGGCGAGATTGTAGTGGGCGAGTGCGTGCCCCTTCTCCGCCGCGAGCTCGAACGCCTTTGCAGCCGCAACGAAATCCTTCGGCACACCGCGCCCCTCAGTATAAAGCACGCCGAGCGCGAAGCTGCCCTCGACGTCTCCGAGCTCGGCGGCCCGCTTGTACCAGCGCGCGGCGGCGACGAAGTCCTGCGGTATTCCCAGGCCCTCCGCCAGGATGCGTCCGACGAGCGTATGGGCCGCCGGCACGCCCTTGGTCGCGGCGTCCCTGCCCTTCTCGAGCGCCGTCAGGTAGCGCCCCTGCTCGAACGACACATAGGCGGCTTCGGCTGGCGGGAGGCCCTTGATATCGGCAACCTTCGGCAGTTCCTTGCGCGGGGGAGCCGACTTGGCGCCCGGCTTGCGGACCCTGCCTTCACGTTTGGGCGTGACCTTGCGGCCCTTGGGCGCCTCGAGACGCGCCGACCAGGCGCTGGTTTCCGCGCCCACCGGCTCGGCTGCTCCGAGCGACAGCACAACGGCTGCGGCCAGAACGAGCGCGCTCTGTCCCGCTGCACGCCAGACCACCGACAAGCACTCCCTCACGCGACCTCCACCGCACCGATGCCTCGGCGCACCGCCGCAATCCGACCCAGCGCCTGATCCACCGGCGCATCCGCGGCCAGGTCCACGATCACGAAGTCCGCGCCCGCTGCCGCAAAGGTCTGAGCCGCCTCTTCGGTCGCCACACCCGCTACGACGCAGGGCACCTCGAAGATCTCCGCCCACCAGGCAACCTGATCCAGCAGATCGTCGGCATCGCCATCGCCACCGGCAAGCGAGAACGCCACGTAGTCGGCCCCAGCCTCGCCCAACGACATCGCCATATGCCGGGACAGCCCGACGTCGATGCCGACGATGGCGCGCTCCCCCAACACGTCCCGCGCGGCACGATAGGCCGCGACAGGCTCCACGCCGGCACCGATGTGAACGCCGTCGGCGCGGACGACGCGCGCCAGCTCGGCGTCGTCGACAATAAGGGCCGCAATGTTCTGTGCCTGCACCAACTCCACGAGACGCTTCAGCGCCCCGGCGTTGCCGGCGGAAGCGGGCGAGGACGTCAACAGCACGCAGGCCACAGCACCCTGCTCCAGCACGGCGCCCAGCAGATCGGCCTGCCCCTGACTGACCCCCTCCGCCCCGAGCTTCAGGCAGATCCGACAATTCGTCTGTGAGCGTCCCACACTCGTCTCTCTCTTCGTTCTCTCGTCCAGGACCCGACAGCGGACCTGTAAGCCGCAGTGTACAGCTCCGGCGCCGGCGCTTTGCGCCTCCACCCCGTTGCCAGGGTCCCCAAGGCATAACGCATGGCCAAATCAGGCGAAACCGGGGCTGCCCGCATCGACCGCCGGACCATTGCGGCACGTGGGCACCACACCAAGAACGTTAAGAGAACAAACGCTTGACCTGAAGCCCGCTCCTGGTTATGTTCTTTGTATGTTCTGCGTGCGCGTTGCCCATTCCAGCCCCCGGAAGAGACCCGCCCCCATGCGCACCTATCTCATCACCTACGACCTTGCTGCCCCGGAATTCGCACAGCCCTTGATCGCCAAGCAGATCATGCAGATCGGCCAGACCTGGGCCCGGCCCCTCGAAACGGCCTGGCTGGTCCGGACCGAGCTCGAGCAGGCCGAGCTCGAGCGTAAGCTCGGCCCCTATTTCGACGAGGATGACGCCCTCATCATTCTCGCCGTTGAGAGCGGTGTCGGGCTGGTCAATACGTCCGTGCGCTGGTTTCCCCGCCGCACGCGCCCCTCGCGGCCGAGCGGCCCGCGGAACGTCGTGACCTTCCCCTACCTCGCCGCCGCCACGGCCAAGCCTGCGCGAAACGACGCCCCGCACTCGCTGGTCATGGTGCCCAAGCAAGGAAATTCGCGATCAGCCTGAGGCCGAGCTTCTGGCTTTTTTCGGGATGAAACTGGGTGCCGGCCATGTTGTCGCGCGCGACCATGGCCGTCACCTCCCCCCCATAGTCCGTGACGGCGGCGATATCCGCGCCATCCTTCGGAACGAGATGGTAGCTGTGCACGAAGTAGGCGTGCAGCCCATCGGGCCCGGTGGGAATGCCGGACAGCAGTGGGTGCTCGACGTGGCGCGTCAGCGTGTTCCAGCCCATGTGCGGGATCTTGAGGGCCGGATCGTCAGGGCGGATGGGCCGCACCTCTCCCGCCAGCCAACCGAGCCCCGCGTGCCTGCCGTGCTCGAGGCCGGTCTCGGCCATGAGTTGCATGCCGACACAGATTCCGAGGAAGGGCGCGCCGCGGGAGCGAACCGCGTCGTCCAGCGCCGCCCGCATGCCGGGCAGCCGCTCGAGGCCGGCCTTGCAATCGGCGAATGCGCCGACGCCGGGCAGCACGATTCGTTCGGCCTGCGCCACGTCCTCGGCCCGGCTCGACACCTTCACCGCAAGTGGCGAGCCCGTCTCCCGCACCGCGCGCTCGAAGGCCTTCGCGGCGGAATGGAGATTCCCCGAGCCGTAATCGATGATGACGACGGTTCTGGCCATGGTCCGGCGCGCTCTGCTCAGGTCTTGACGTCGGAAAGCCCGCCGATGACGCCCTGCTCGCGCGAGCGCTGGCCGGGCAGGCGGATCGACGGCGTGGTGCTGGTGGCGAATGCCGAGGCGGCCCCGCCGAGCACTGGACCGCTGCGGCGAGCCTCGCCGATCCAGGCATCGAAGAACCGACGCTCGCAATCCTCGGCATTGGCGCCGGCGACAACGCCCACCGTGCGATAGCCCTTGCGCGACAGGGTCCAGCGCTTGAGATTGTTGGCCTCGAAGCCGAAGACGAGGTTGAGGGCTGCGCTCACCACCGTTCCCGCGGCCGGTGCGCTGGTCAGGAGCCCCACCAGGGCGGTCAGCCCCAGTGTGATCGCCAGCAGGCCTGCCAGCACGATCCAAAGACCGTTCACAAGACACCAGAGCGGGCCGAACACCGCCGCCCACACGGAAAAGCCTTCGCGGACGAAAACGATGCTTTCCGCCCGATCGAGGGCGTCTGGCTTCGGCACTGCCGGCTCATGGGCGGTGAATACGATCACCTCGCGACTCCCGATCACGTTTCGACGGCCCGCTAGACACTCAACGTGCCCTTCGTCGAGGGCACGCGCTGACCTTGTCGCGGGTCGAGAGACAGGGCCTCGCGCAGCGCGCGCGCCAGCCCCTTGTAGCACGTCTCGGCGATGTGGTGGTTGTTCTCGCCATAAAGGCATTCGACGTGCAGCGTCAGGCCGGCATGCTGCGCGAACGCCTGGAACCACTCCCGGAACAACTCGGTATCCATCTCGCCGATCTTCGGGCGTGAGAAGGCCACCTTCCAGACGAGATAGGGCCTGCCGGACACGTCCAGCGCCACGCGCGTCAAGGTCTCGTCCATAGGCAGCAGAACCGAGGCGTAGCGCGTGATGCCCTGCTTGTCGCCCATGGCCTTGGCGACCGCCTGGCCGAGCGTTATGCCGCTGTCCTCGACCGTGTGGTGGTCGTCGATGTGAAGGTCGCCCTCTGCCGACAGCGTGATGTCGATCAGCGAATGCCGCGCCAATTGCTCCAGCATGTGATCGAGGAAACCGACGCCGGTCGAGATCTCGAAGGCACCGCTGCCGTCCAGATCGACTGTCGCCGAAATCCGCGTCTCTTTGGTCTCACGGTCGACCGTGGCCTGTCGCTTGCTCAAGGGTCAATGCCTTCATCTTCCGCCTGCACCAGGTGAACTTCTAGCAGAAGCGTCACTCCGGGTGAAAGCCACAACGTCCGGAACGGCGCTTTTCAAACGCCCCCCGAGCGATTATCTAGCCGGGATGGCTAACGAAAGTTTTCAATCACACGCTTCTCGATCCTGGCACGCGACCACGATCCTCACGGTCCGCAAGGGCGGCAAGGTGGTGATCGCGGGCGACGGTCAGGTCAGCCTCGGCGCGACGATCATCAAAGCGAACGCCCGCAAGGTCCGCTCCCTCGGCAAGGGCGACGTCATCGCCGGCTTTGCCGGGGCAACGGCAGACGCTTTCACGCTGTTCGAGCGGCTGGAGGGTAAGCTCGAGCAGTATCCGGGCCAGCTTCTGCGCGCCGCCGTCGAGCTCGCCAAGGACTGGCGCACGGACCGCTATCTGCGACGGCTCGAGGCCATGATGATCGTCGCCGACCACGCCAAGACTCTCGTGCTCACCGGCACCGGCGACGTGCTGGAGCCTGAGCGCGACCTCATGGGCATCGGTTCCGGCGGCAACTACGCTCTGGCTGCTGCCCGTGCTCTTCTCGACACCGATCTCGACGCCGAAGCCATCGCCCGCAAGGCCATGGCGATCGCCGCCGACATCTGTGTCTATACGAACGCCAACGTGGTCCTCGAGAGCCTGGCATCGAGCCGATGAGCGCCGCGGAACCGGTCATCAGTTTCACCCCCGTCACGGCGGCGGATCTCGAGCTGCTGCGCGGCTGGCTGTCGGCGCCGCACGTCACACAATGGTGGGGCGATCCGGACACCGAGCTCGGATACATCGTGGACATGATCGAGGGCCGCGACACGACCCTCCCCTACGTCATCCATGTCGACGAGCGGCCGGCCGGCTATATCCAGGCCTGGTTCATCAAGCACCACCAGTGCGAGCCGTGGCTGTCCAGGGAGCCGTGGCTCGCCGCGCTGCCCGCCGAGGCCGTCGGCATCGACCTGGCGATCGGCGACACGGACCAGCTTTCTCGCGGCATCGGCTCGCGCGCCCTGCGGCTGATGGCCGAACGCCTCTCCGCCGAAGGCCACGAAACAATCATCATCGATCCAGATCCGGACAACCGACGCGCCGTCGCAGCCTATGCCAGGGCCGGCTTCCGGCCGATGCCGGCGCTGATCGGCAAGAGCGGCGGCAGCCTCATCATGAAATTCGAGCCGAACCACAGTCGAGAGACCGCATGACCAGCTTTTCCCCCCGCGAGATCGTTTCCGAGCTCGACCGCTTCATCATCGGCCAGCACGACGCCAAGCGCGCGGTGGCCATCGCGCTGCGCAACCGCTGGCGCCGCCAGCAGCTCGCGGCCGAGCTGCGCGAGGAGGTGCTGCCGAAGAACATCCTGATGATCGGACCGACGGGTGTCGGCAAGACGGAGATTTCGCGCCGCCTGGCGAAGCTCGCCGGCGCGCCGTTTCTCAAGGTCGAGGCGACCAAGTTCACCGAGGTCGGCTACGTCGGTCGTGACGTCGAATCCATCATCCGCGACCTCGTCGAGGTCGGAATTGCCCTCGTGCGCGACACCAAGCGCGGCGAGGTCCAGGCCCGCGCGCACCTGCAGGCCGAGGAGCGTGTGCTCGACATCCTGGCGGGCGAGCGCGCCGCCCCCGCCACGCGAGACGCCATGCGGCGGCGCCTGAGAGCCGGCGAGTTCGACGACAAGGAAATCGAGATCCGCGTCGCCGATTCCGGGCCGAGCCTGCCGACCATCGACATTCCCGGCATGCCGGGCGGCCAGATGGGCATGGTCAACCTCGGCGACGTGCTCGGCAAGGCGTTCGGCCAGCGCACGAAGCCGCGCAAGGTTTCGGTCAAAGACAGTTACGAGATCCTGATTGCGGAAGAGAGCGACAAGCTGCTCGACAACGACCAGATCGTGCAGGAAGCCATCAAGGCCGTCGAGAACGACGGCATCGTCTTCCTCGACGAGATCGACAAGATCTGCTCGCGTTCGGAGCGGCTCGGCGGCGACGTCAGCCGCGAAGGCGTGCAGCGCGATCTGCTGCCGCTCATCGAGGGCACGACCGTCTCGACCAAGCACGGGCCGGTCAAGACCGATCACGTGCTGTTCATCGCCTCCGGCGCCTTCCACGTCGCCAAGCCGTCCGACCTCCTGCCCGAGCTGCAGGGACGCCTGCCCATTCGCGTCGAGCTCAAGGCGCTCACGCGCGACGACTTCAAGCGCATCCTGACCGAGCCCGAGGCAAGCCTCATCAAGCAGTACGTGGCGCTCATGGCGACCGAGCGCGTCATGCTCGAGTTCATGCCCGACGCCATCGACGCCATCGCCGATGCCGCGGTCTCGGTGAACTCCAATGTCGAGAACATCGGGGCGCGTCGGCTGCAGACCGTCATGGAGCGCATTCTCGACGAGATCAGCTTCGAGGCGGCCGACCGCGGCGGCGAGAAGCTGGTCATCGACCGCGCCTACGTCGAGACGCGCGTCGGCGAGCTATCGAAGAACGCCGACCTGTCGCGCTTCATCCTCTGAGCCACGACGACCTCGCGACACAAAAAGAGAGCGCCCGGGACCATGACCGGCCCCGGGCGCTCGCTCGTCTCGGATGCGGCGCGGATCAGGCGCTGCGATAGAGCTTGGTCATGACGAACTCGCGGTGACCCAGCACCTCGGCCGCCGTGTGCCGGCCGTTGGCCGTGCGCATGATCATCTCGATGAGCGAGTCGCCGGCCTCCGCCAGCGTCATGTCGCGACGCAGGATGCCCGTGACGTCGACGTCGACGTGCTCCGACATGGTGCGAACCGTGCGCGGATTGGCCGAGATCTTGATGACCGGCACGATCGGGTTGCCGACAACGTTGCCCTGCCCCGTCGGGAAGGTGTGCACGACGTAGCCGGCCGCAGCCATCAGCGTCACACACTCGGCAGCGGCCGAGGACGTGTCCATGAAGTAGAGGCCCGGCCCCTTGGCCGGAGCCTCGGCCGGCTCGAGCACGTCGATGTACTTGCACTTGCGGCCGATCTTCTCGAGGTTGCCGAGCGCCTTCTCCTCGATGGTCGAGAGGCCACCCTCGATGTTGCCCTTGGTCGGCTGGCTCTCGGAGAGGTCGTCGACCTTATTGGCCTCGATCACCTCGTCCTGGTAGGCCTTCCAGGTGCGCATGAACTTTTCGGCGGTCTCCTTGTTGGCGGCGCGCTTCTCGCAGATGTGCTCCGCACCGGTGATCTCGGAGGTCTCCCCGAAGACGCCGTAGATGCCCTTCGGAATGAGCTTGTCGTACATGTTGCCGACGGTCGGGCAGGAACCCAGACCGGTGGTCGTGTCGCTCTCACCGCACTTGGTGGACACCCACAGATCCTCGATGCCGCACTCCTCGCGCTCGAGCTCGGTGGCCCAGTGCACGTACTCCTTGGCCTGGCGGCAGGCCGCGGCGATGGTGTTGATGTCGCCGTTCTGCTCGATGGAGAAGCCGGTGACCGGCTTGCCGGTCTTGGCGATGCCGTCGACGATACGCTTCGTCCAGCCCGGCTCGATGCCGATCACGATGCAGGCCGCCACGTTCGGGTTCGCACCCGTGCCGATCAGCGTGCGGAAATGCAGATCGAGGTCGGCGCCGAACTGCAGGCGCCCGTAAGCATGCGGCAGCGCCATGGTACCGAACGTGTTGCGGGCGACGCCCTCGGCTGCCGCGTTGGAAATGTCGTCCACGGGCAGGATGACGACGTGATTGCGCACGCCGACGCGACCGTTCTCGCGCCGCCAGCCCATGAACCTCAGATTGCCCTTGCTGCTCTTCTTGGCCATCGGTTCTAACTCCTACCAGCGCTTGGTCTTGAGGTTCTGGACGTGCACGTGCTCGCCCTTCTTGGCGTCCTTGATCATCTTGCCGATGTCCTCGCCGTACTTGATGATCGTGTCGCCCTTCTTCAGGTCGACCAGCGCCACCTTATGGCCGATGGGAATGTCGTGCTTGGCCTTGACCCGGATGGTCTCGTTGTTCTCGGTGATGACACCGAGCATGTCCGTGCCGGCCTTGAGGTTCTCGACGACGACGACGCCGACGTTGTCCTCAGGGCTGTGCATCAGAAACTGAGGGATATTCGATCTGCTCACTGCTCTCCTCCCTGGCTCGCTTCGGCCGCACCGGGCATACGGTGCTTGGCTTGGCGGTCTTATATAAGATATCTTTTCGACCGTAAACCGCATCCCGCGAACGGACAGGCGAGCAAATCAGGAATGGCGAAAGCCCCGACCACCCGTCCGGATGCGCGGCCGCTCTACGAGCAGGTCCGCCTTATCCTGATCGAGCGCATCCAATCGGGGCACTGGCCGCCCGCCGCCGCGCTGCCGAGCGAGTTCGAGCTGGCTGCCGAGCTCGGCGTCAGCCAGGGAACGGTGCGCAAGGCGCTCGACGGGCTGGCCGAAGCCGGCATCGTCGTTCGCCGGCAGGGCAGGGGCACGTTCGTCGTCGAACACACGCCCCAGCACGTGCTCTTCCGCTTCTTCTCGATCTACGACGAGACCGGCGAGCAGGTGCTGCCGGATTCGCTGCCGGCCAGCGTCAGGACCGCGGCCGCGAGCGCGGCAGAGCGCGCGAAGCTCGGCCTCGACAAGGGCGCCGAGGTCATCCGCATTCGCCGCATCCGCACGCGCCGCGGCGCTCCCTTCATTCATGAGACGATCGTCCTGCCGGCTGCGCTCTTTCCCGACCTCGGCAAGACGGACGTTCCCAACACGCTTTATGACCTCTTCCAGAAGGTCTACGGCGTCCTCGTCGCCCACACGGACGAGCGCATCACCGCCGTCGCCGCCTCGCCGGTCGACAGCAAGGCGCTCGATGTCGCGGCTGGAGCGCCACTGCTTCACATCGACCGCGTCACCTTCGACATAGAGCATCGCCCGGTGGAGTGGAGGCGCAGCACCTGCAATCTCCGCGACGCGCACTATCTCTCGCGGTTGAGGTAGCGCCCCGCCTTGACGGTCCACCCGTACGCCTGCAAGCTCGCCGCCGTCGGAAGCGAGCCAGTAGCGGAGAGCAGGATGGCAGAGAGCCCCAAGCGGATCGATCTCAACGCCGACATGGGAGAGTCCTTCAGCATCTATCGTCTCGGCAACGACGAAGGGCTCATTCCTCACGTCACCACCGTCAATCTCGCCTGCGGCTACCATGCCGCCGATCCTGCCGTCATGCGCCGGTCCGTCCGGCTCGCACGCGACCACGGCGTCGCCATCGGCGCCCATATCTCCTACCCCGATCCCGTCGGCTTCGGCCGCCGGCGCATGGAGCTTTCCGAGGACGAGGTCGCCGACATCACCGTGCACCAGATCGGCGCGCTCTGGGCGTTCTGCCGCGCGGAGGGCGCCAAGCTCACGCACGTCAAGGCGCACGGCCAGCTCTTCCTCACCGGCGTCTGGCACGAGCCGACGGCGCGCGGCATCGCGCGCGGCATGGCGAGCGTCGATCCCGCGCTCAAGCTGCTGATGTACGGACCCGTCGTGGCCGAGGAATGCCGCAAGCTCGGCGTGCGCATGATCCACGAGGCCTATCTCGACCTCGACTACAATCCGGATTGCTCGCTGGTGCTCGAGCGCCGCAAGCAGGGCCGCAACGCCGAGGAGATCGCGAAGCTCGGCGTCGACGTGGTGCGCCGCCAGGGACGCGCGGCCAACGACGGCACATGGCTCTCCTTCCCGGTCGAGTCAATCTGCGTACATGGCGACGGGCCGAATGCCCCGGAGATCGCCGCCGCGTTGCGCAAGGCGCTGACGGACGCTGGCATCGCCGTGACACCGCTGACCGCGCTTTGACGAGCAGGCCAGTCACACCACACGAACACCGAAAAACGAACGAGGGAACGCTTCGATGGATCTGGGTCTCAAGGGCAAGGTCGTGCTGGTCACGGCGGCAACGGGCGGGCTGGGGCTCGCCATTGCGAGGGAATTTGCCGCCGAAGGCGCGAGCGTCGTGCTGTGCGGCCGCACACAGGAGAAGATCGACTCCTGCGTCGATTCCATCCGCAAGTCGACCGGCGGCGCTGTCGAGGGCGCCCGTGCCGACCTCTCCAACGCTGGCGAGATTGACGCCATGGTGGCCGGTGCCGAGGCCCGTCACGGGCACATCGACGTGCTCATCAACAATTCCGGCGGCCCACGCACGAAGCCCTTCACGGACCTTTCCGACCAGGATTGGCTCGACGCCTTCGACGTGAAGTTCCTGCCGCAGATCCGCTGTGCCCGCGCCGTCTTCCCCGGCATGGTGAAGCGCCGCTCGGGCCGCATCATCACCATCATCGGCACGCACGGTCGCACGCCACACGCCTATGCCTTCACCGCCGGCATCGTCAACGCAGCGCTCCTGAACCTGACCAAGACGCTGGCGGAGGTCGGCGCACCGGACAACGTGCTGGTCAACGCCATAAACCCCGGCTGGATGGACACCGAGCGCATGGCCTACGTGCTCGGGCGGCTCATGCAGGATGCCGGCCTCAGCGAGGAGGAGGCGCGCAAGCGCATCCTGGTGGATACCCAGCTCGGCCGGCCCGGCAAGCCCGAGGACGTGGCGGCGGCCGCGGCCTTTCTCGCCTCCTCCCGTGCGAGCTTCATTACAGGCGCTTTCCTGGATATCGACGGCGGCTTGACGCGCACGATCTGAGGAGCCTCGCTTTTGGCGCGCAGAGTCGGGCGCGGACGGCGCGGCCGGGCCCGAGATACAATTGTACGCGCGGCAAAGGGAGAAGACGTTCCATGCGCAAGGACAGGACCCATTCAGGCCTGATCGCGGCGGCTGTCGTCGGCGTCGCGATGCTCTGCGCGGCCGCTCCGGCCGCCCAAGCAGCCGAGTTGAAGCCGAAGGTCACCCGGCTCCAGGTGGCCGCGCCCAAGCAGATGCTGTTCATCGGCAACAGCTACCTCTACTACGGCGACGCCATGCACAATCACGTCCGGCGCATGGCCATTGCCGCCAAGCACCATGACGCCAAGGCGCTCGTCTACAAGCTGGCGACCATCAGCGGCTCCGCCCTCTTCGATCACGACATCACGAGCTACCTGAAGCCCGGCCAACTGCGCGTCAAAGGTCCGTTCGAGGTCGTGGTTCTGCAGGGCGGCAGCGGCGCCATCCTCTCGGAACAGCGTCGGGCGAAATTCCTGGCGACGGTCAAGACCTTCGCCGCAGAAATCAAGAAAGCCGGCGGCGAGACCGCGCTCTACATGACCCACGCCTACGTCAAGCCGCACAAGCAATTCAAGCCCGGCATGATCGACGATCTCGTCAAGCTCTACGTCGAGACGGGCAACGCAGTCGGGGCGCTGGTCATTCCCGTCGGTCTCGCCTTCGAGGAAGCCTATCGCCGCAAGCCTGGCATCGTCCTGCACAAGGCCTTCGACGGCACGCACCCGGACCTCAACGGCACCTTCCTGGCGGCGTGCGTCGTCTACATGAGCCTGTACGGCCAGTCCCCGGTCGGCAACAGCTACGACTACTACGGCAAGATCGACAAGGAGACGGTGCGCTTCCTGCAACAGGTCGCCCACGACACCGTGACCAGATTTTACGGGAAGTCGTAGCGTCCAGGCTGCCGGTGCGATGGCTCGCGCCGGCAGCCTCGCTACCCCCGGCTGCCGAAAATCGCGCTGCCGACACGGACGCAGGTGGCACCGAAGGCGATGGCCGTCTCATAGTCGGCGCTCATGCCCATTGAGAGCTCCTTGAGGCCCGCCTCGGCGGCGAGCTTGGCCAGGAGCGCGAAGTGCATGGCCGGCTCCTCGTCGACGGGCGGAATGCACATGAAGCCGGTGATATCGAGCGAGAGCTCGCGGCACAGGGCGAGGAAGGCCGGAACGTCACCAGGAGCCACGCCCGCCTTTTGCGGCTCCTCGCCCGTGTTGACCTGCACGAACAGCTTCAACCGCCGCCCCTGCCTGGCCATCTCGGTTGCGACGGCACGCGCGATGCGCTCGCGGTCGATGCTCTCGATGGCGTCGAAGAGCGCCACCGCCTCCTTGGCCTTGTTGGACTGCAAAGGGCCGATCAGGTGCAGCTCCAGGTCGGGGAAGTCGGCGCGCAGCTCCGGCCATTTGGCCTGCGCCTCCTGCACGCGGTTCTCGCCGAAGAGGCGGTGGCCGGCCGTGAGAACCGGACGGATGTCCTCCGCCGCGAACGTCTTGGAGACTGCCACGAGCCGTACCGAGGACGGGTCGCGGCCATGCTCGCGCGCGGCGGCGGTAATGTGGGCCAGCGTCTCGCGATAGCGCGCGACGATGCCGGCAGCGGACTGTTGAGCGTTTCCCTCGTTCATGGCCTTGGTGTATCAGGTTCGCAGGCGTTGCCAAAGTGGCCCGATGGATGGGCGCAAGCGGCGCATCCGCGAAGGAGATCGAGTGATGGCGGCAGTCGGGCGTCCCAAGGTGATCGGCATCCTCGGCATGGGGCACATGGGCTCGGGCGTCGCCGCCGACCTCAAGGGCAGCGGCTTCGACGTCGTGACCACGCTCGAGGGGCGTTCGGCGCGCACCAAAGCGCGGGCGGAGGCGGCCGGCGCACGGTTGCTGCCGGGCCTTGCCGCCGTCCTCGCCGCTGCCGATACGTTCCTCTCCATCGTGCCGGCCGACCAGGCCGAGCCGCTGGCCGCCGAAGTCGCGGCCTCTCTCGACGGCAAGCCGCTGCACTTCGTCGACTGCAACTCCATTACGCCACGGCGCACCGAGCGCGTGCGTCAAATGGTCGAGGCGGCCGGCGCCGTCTTCTCCGACGGCGGCATCATCGGTCCCCCGCCCGGCCCCGGCAAGGTCCTGACGCGCTTCTACGTCTCCGGACCGGACTGCGCCGTTCTGGAGGCGCTTCAGAGCCCGCAGATGGCCATGCGCCGGCTCGGCGACAGCAAGACCCAGGCGACGGAGATGAAAATCCTGTTCGCCGGCATCAATAAGGGCACGGTGGCGCTGCACAACAACGTGCTGGCGGCGGCGGAGAAGGTCGGCCTCCGGCAGGCCATCATGGCCGAGTTCGACGACATGCGGCCCGGCCTGATGCGCGGCGTCCGCGGACACGCCCCGGAACTGACGGACAAGGCCGGCCGCTGGGCCATCGAGATGCTGGACGTCGCCGACGCACTCGAGGGCCTCGGCGCCCACGGCGGCTACCATCGGGCGGCGGCCGAGGGCTATACCCGCCTCGACGCGGCCCTGAAGGCCAAAGGCATGCCCGCCGGCAAATCCTCCGCGGACGACGCGCTCGCCCGCGTGCTCGAGGCCTGGCTCGAGGACCCTGGCCTTTGAGCCGGCCCTGCATGCGGCTCGCACCTTGACCTCGCACCTGCTTTCGGGCCACCTACGGCCGCCGAAAGCAGCAGGATTGACGGGAGAGCACGTCGGTGGCTCACGAACGCTACAACGCGCCCGAGCGCGAGAAGCACTGGCAGGACGTCTGGACGCAGAAGGACATCTTCCGCGCCCGCGAGGACGGGTCGCGGCCAAAGCGCTACCAGCTCGAGATGTTCCCCTACCCCTCGGGCAACATCCACATGGGCCACGTGCGCAACTACACGCTCGGCGACGTCATGGCCCGCTACATGCGCGCCAAGGGCTTCAACGTGCTGCATCCCATGGGTTGGGACGCCTTCGGATTGCCCGCCGAGAACGCCGCGCTCGAGCGCAAGGTGCATCCCGCCAAGTGGACCTACGAGAACATCGCCACGATGCGCCGCCAGCTCAAGTCGATGGGCCTGTCCATCGACTGGTCGCGCGAATTCGCCACCTGCGACCCGAGCTACTACCGGCACCAGCAGAAGCTGTTCATCGACATGTTCAAGGCGGGCCTCGTGTACCGCAAGGGCGCGAAGGTCAACTGGGACCCGGTCGAGCACACGGTGCTGGCCAACGAGCAGGTGATCGAGGGCCGCGGCTGGCGCTCCGGCGCACTCGTGGAGCAGCGCGAGCTGGAGCAGTGGTTCTTCCGCATCACGGCGTTGTCCGAGGAGTTGCTGGCCGCACTCGAGACGTTCGACAAGTGGCCGGACTACGTCGTCACGCAGCAGATCAACTGGATCGGCCGCTCGGAAGGCCTGCTGGTGCGCTGGGCGCTCGATGCCGCCACCGCTCCCCAGGGACTGGGCGAGGTCGAGGTCTACACGACGCGGCCCGACACGCTGTTCGGCGCCTCCTTCGTGGCCGTCTCGCCGGACCACCCGCTGGCCAAGGCTGCGGCTGCCGGAGACGCTAGGCTGGCGGCATTCTGTGAGGAGTGCCGGCGCAGCGGCACATCCGCCGCCGAGCTCGAGACGGCTGAGAAAAAGGGCTTCGACACCGGCATCCGCGCCGTGCATCCCTTGGACCCGGCGTGGACGGTACCGGTCTACGTTGCCAACTTCGTCCTCATGGACTATGGCACCGGCGCCATCTTCGGCTGCCCGGCCCACGACCAGCGCGACCTGGATTTCGTGCGCAAGTACGGCCTGCCCGTGATCCCCGTCGTGCTGCCGCCGGACACCGACGCCGCCTCCTTCGCGATCGGCGCCACCGCCTACGACGGCGACGGCACCATGATCAACTCGCGCTTCCTCGACGGCCTGACGCCCAAGGCCGCATTCGACGAGGTGGCGCGGCGGCTCGAGGCGAGCACGCTCGCCGCTGCCCCGGTCGCGGCCCGCAAGACCAACTACAGACTGCGCGACTGGCTGATCTCGCGCCAGCGCTACTGGGGCTGCCCGATCCCGTTCATTCACTGCGACTCCTGCGGAGCCGTGCCGGTCCCGGACGACGATCTGCCGGTGAAGCTGCCGGAAGACGTCACGTTCGACCAGCCGGGCAACCCGCTCGAGCGTCATCCGACCTGGAAGCACGTGAACTGTCCCTCCTGCGGCGCCAAGGCGCGGCGCGAGACCGACACCATGGACACCTTCGCGGACAGCTCCTGGTACATCGTGCGCTACACCGCCCCCGAGGCCGCCACGCCTGTCGACAGCGCCGCCGCCGGCTACTGGCTGCCGGTCGACCAGTACATCGGCGGCAAGGAGCACGCGATCCTGCACCTGCTCTATGCCCGCTTCTTCACCCGCGCCATGAAGATCACGGGCCATCTGCGCATCGACGAGCCGTTCAGCTCGGTCTTCACGCAGGGCATCGTCATCCACGAGACCTACAAGGCCGCCGATGGGCGCATGCTCATGCCCATCGAGGTGCAGATCACGACCGGGCCGGACGGTGTCACGCGGGTCGCCACGGAAATCGCGACGGGCAATCCCGTCACCATCGGCCCCGTCGAGAAGATGTCGAAGTCCAAAAAGAATGTGGTCGACCCCGACGACATCATCACCCACTACGGCGCCGACACCATCCGCTGGTTCATCGTCTCCGACAGCCCGCCGGACCGCGATGTGCAATGGACCGAGTCGGGTGTCGAGGCCGCCGGTCGCCTCGTGCAGCGCGTCTGGCGCCTCGTCAACGAGGCTATCGACAAGGGCGCGGAGAAGGGTGCCGCCATGCCGGCGGGCTTCGGACCCGAGGCGGAGGCATTGCGCCGCACTGCGCACAAGACGCTCGCCAACGTCGGCCGCAATATCGAGCAGCTCCGCCATAACGTCGCCGTGGCGCAGATCTACGAGTTGGCCAACGCGCTGGCCGGCACCCTCGGCAAGTCGGACGAGGGCATGCCCTGGGCGCTCAGGGAGGCCACGGAAATCATGGTTCAGTGCCTCGGCCCGATCATGCCGCACCTCGGCGAGGAATGCTGGGCGCGGCTCGGATACAACACGCTGCTCACAGAACACCCGTGGCCTACGCCCGACGCCGCCTTGCTCGTTGACGACACGATCACGATTGCCGTACAGGTGAATGGTAAACGGCGGGACGAGCTGAAAATTGCCCGAACCGCCAGCAGACAAGAGATCGAGACCGCGGCACTGGGACTGGAAGCGGTTGTACGCGCCATCGAGGGGCGGGCAATCAAGAAGGTCATTGTGGTGCCGCAGAGGATCGTCAATGTCGTGGTCTGAGGCGCGATCCGCCCGTCACCTCGTCAGGGGATGGGCCAGAGCTGCCGGGGTGGCATTCGTGCTGGCCTTCGCTGCGGCTGCGCTCGCCGGCTGCGGCGCCGACGGTTTTCGCCCGATGTACGGCACGACGGCCTCCGGTGCCGGCCTCAAGCAGCGCATGAGCTCGATCGCCTATGCTCCCATCCCCGGGCGCGTCGGCCAGCGCGTGCGCAACGAGCTGATCTTTCTGTCGGGCGGCGGCGCGGGCGAGGCTGCCCAGCCTGAGTTCAGGGTCGAGATCATCCTGAAGGAATCGCTTTCCACCACGCTGGTGTCGATCTCCGGCGACTCCGCCGGGCAGGTCGTCAATCTCGATGCGGCGTTCCGCATCATCCGCCTGAAGGACCGCAAGGTCATATTCCAGGCGAGCGCCCATTCCAGGGCCTCCTTCGAGCGCTTCAAGCCGATTTTTGCCAACATCCGCGCTCTCGAGGATGCGCAGAACCGCGCGGCGCAGGGGCTCGCGACGGAAATCAATGGCCGGCTCGCAGCGTTCCTGTCCCGGTCCGCGTGACCCCGCCGGTCGGCGCCGCGATCGCGCAGCCGCCGGCCGCGCGTGAGGCACCATGGTCGCCATAAAGGCCCATCAGGCGAACGCCTTCCTCAAGTCCCCGAGCGCGACGTGCCGCGCCGTCCTGCTCTATGGTACCGACAGCGGCCAGGTCTCCGAGCGCGCCCGTGAGCTGGCCGCGCGCTGGGCCGGCAGCGAAACGCCGCCCGGTGAGGTGGTTCGCATCGACGAGCCCGACCTCGAGCAGGACCCCGAGCGCCTCGTTGTCGAGTTGCAGACCATGCCCATGTTCGGGGGGCCGCCCATCGTGCGGACGACGCTTGGACGACGCCTCAAGGCGGTGGACGTCGCCGCGCTCCTCGAAGGTGACCGCATGTCCGGCCGGCTCGTCGTCGAGGCGGGCAACCTGAAACCAGACGACGCCTTCCGTGCGCTGTTCGAGAAGTCACCGAGCGCCGCCGCCGTCGCCTGCTATGGCGACAGCATGCAGGATCTCGGCGGGCTCGTGCAGGAGGTGCTGGGCGCGCACGGCGCCCGCATCTCGCCGGAGGCCCGCCAGCTTCTGTTGTCCCGGCTCGGCGCCGATCACGCCCTCTCGCGCGGCGAGATCGAGAAGCTCGCCCTGTTCGCCCACGGCAAGCCCGTCATCGAGATCGAGGACGTCGAGGACGTCGTCGGCGACGCCGCCGAGCTCGCCGTCGATCGCGTGGTGTCGGCGACAGTCGCCGGCGAGATGGGCCGTGCGCTCGTCGAACTCGACAGAGTCGTGGCCTCCGGCGAAGGCCCGCAGACCATCATCGTCATCCTGCAGAGCCATTTCCTGCGGCTACATCGCGTCCGGGCCGCCATGGCCGGCGGCAAGAGCCTGGACGAGGCCGTCCGCGGCCTGCGCCCCCCGGTTCACTTCAAGCAGAAGGCCGCCTTCGAAGCCGCCTGCCGCCGCTGGAGCGAGCCACGCCTCGCCGCCGCGCTCACGCGCATCGCCCGCGCGGCCCACGCGGCCCGCCGCACCTCCGCCCTCGACGGGCTCCTTACCGAGCGCCTGATCGCCGAGCTGGCGCGACTGGCTGCCAGCGCCGAGGAGCGCCCACCGCGCCGCTAGCGCGATCGGCGCCCTCGACAGCGCCGCTTCCCACGCGCATCCCGCCGCTTGCAGCCAGGAACGACCCGGCGTCCATCCGTCCGCCTCCCTCCCTTGCCCCGTCGGCCGATCTGCCTATAGTGCGCGCCACGCAAACCCCCGGGAGGCCCCATGACAGAGCCACGCTTCGATGTCCTCGGCATCGGCAATGCGATCGTCGACATCATCGGACGCTGCGACGACGCCTACCTCGCGCGTCACGGGCTGGCCAAGGGCCACATGCAGCTTGTCGATGCCGCGACCGTGTTGCGGCTCTACGACGGCATGGGTCCCTCGGTCGAAATCTCCGGAGGCTCGGTTGCCAACTCCATGGTCGGCATCGCCTCGTTCGGCGGCAAGGCGGCGTTCATCGGCAAGGTCGCCGACGACGAGTTCGGCCGCATCTTCGCCCACGACATCAGCGCCGCCGGAGTGACCTTTACAACGCCGCAGGCCAAGGGCGGCAATCCGACGGCCCGCTCGCTCATCCTGGTGACGCCCGACGGCGAGCGCACCATGAACACCTTCCTCGGCGTCAGTCCGGAGCTCGATCACGGCGAGGTCGATCGGGACCTCGTGGCGGCAAGCCGCATCGTCTATCTCGAGGGCTATCTGTTCGACCGGCCCGAGGCCAAGGCGGCATTCCGGCAAGCCGCCCGCATCGCCGGGGAGGCGGGCCGTCAGGTTGCTTTGACGCTGTCGGACTCCTTCTGTGTCGACCGTCATCGCGACGAGTTCCTGGAACTGATCCGGGGCAGCGTCGACATCCTGTTCGCCAACGAGACCGAGATCACCTCGCTCTACCAGACGACCGACTTCGACTCCGCCGCCGCCCACGCCGCGCGCGACGCCAAGCTCGCCGTGTTGACGCGCAGTGGCCAGGGCTCGCTCGTCCTGAGCGGCAAGGAACGGGTCGAGGTCGCCCCAGAGCGCGTGCCCGAGATCGTGGACACGACCGGAGCCGGCGACCTCTATGCGGCAGGCTTCCTGTTCGGCATCGCCCGCGGCTTGCCGCTGGCGACCGCGGGGCGGCTCGGCAGCATCGCCGCGGCCGAGATCATCAGCCATATCGGCGCGCGCCCGGAAGCCCGCCTCAAAGACCTCGCCATTGGTGCCGGGATCGATCTCTGATCGCCGCGGGGGCGCTTGAGGCTCGCACGGTTCCGCGACCATGCAGCCAAGCCTCCCCGTGTATATCGTCAGCACATCTGTGAAATATCCGTCATATTCCCTGTCCGAGCCGGAATAAACTTGAATACCCACCAGCATCTGTTGCACAATAGCATCAGTCGAATCGTACTCAGCTGGAAGGGACTCCTCATGTCAAAAACCAGAACTCCAGGAGCCAGTACTCAAAATATTCGTTCTGCGAACGAGAATTCTCCCGCGAACGATAGAATTATTCAGGTATTTCCTGTTGCAAGCAGCGAAGGTAGCGCAGGGGTCGCTGTGACCGCCATCCACGGACCTGCCAAGGAGGCCGATAAGGCAGCGGACGAGCCCGGCGAGCGACCACAAACGCACCGACGTCGGCGCGCCTGACGCCGCGCGCCAGCTCGGTTCAGGCCGCTGAACGAGCGAATTGACAAGCCCGGTGTCGGGCGGGATCGTTGGCATCAATCTCCCGACCCGCCGAGGTGACTAGATGACGGCTCGCAACGAGCACGACGGCGCGACGCCGCCCATGACGGCAACTGGCGCGCAGACGACCACACGGCCAGCACCGGCAGAGCGCCGGTCGGCGCTCCCCTCCGTCGATGCGGTCCTCAAGAACGATCACCTTCGCGGCGCCCTCGAGAACCACGGGCGCACGGTCATGGTCGCCGCCGTCCGCACCGTTCTGGCCGAGATGCGCGTGGCCGCCTCACCTCCGGGCGACACCAGCCCGTCCGCCATCGCCATCGCCGCCACCGCGCACGCCGATGCACACGACCGCCCGTCCCAGCGCAGCGTGCTCAATCTGACCGGCACCGTGCTGCACACCAACCTCGGGCGCGCCATCCTCGCCGAGAGCGCCCGTGAAGCCAGCCTCGCCGCCATGCGCGATGCCACCAACCTCGAGTTCGACCTCGTGAGCGGCCAGCGCGGCGAGCGCGACGACCACGTGCACGGCCTGCTCTGCGAGCTGACCGGCGCGGAGGACGCCATCGCCGTCAACAACAATGCGGCTGCGGTGATCCTGGTCCTCAACACCCTCGCCATGGGCAAGGAGGTGGTGGTCTCGCGGGGCGAGCTCGTCGAAATCGGCGGCGCCTTCCGAATGCCCGACATCATGGCGCGCGCAGGTGCGCGTCTGCGCGAGATCGGCACCACCAACCGCACGCATCTCAGGGACTACAAGGAGGCCATCGGCCCCGACACGGCGGCGCTGATGAAGGTGCACACGTCGAATTTCCTCGTGCAGGGCTTCACGACATCCGTCACGCACAAGGACGCAGCCACCGTCGCCCACGCGGCCGGCTTGCCCTTCATCGACGACCTCGGCAGCGGCGCGCTCGTCGATCTGGCGCGCTACGGCCTCGCCAGCGAGCGGACCGTCGCGGCCGCCCTCTCGGACGGCGCCGATCTCGTAACATTCAGCGGCGACAAGATCCTCGGCGGTCCGCAGGCCGGGCTGGTGGTCGGCCATCGCGACATCGTCCGCCGTCTCGCGAAGAACCCGCTGAAACGCGCCGTCCGCCTCGACCGCATGCGGCTCGCGGCCCTCGAAGCGACGCTCCGGCTCTACCGTGACCCGGACCGCCTCGCCGAGCGCTTGCCGACCTTGCGGCTCCTCACACGGCAGCACGACGACATCCGCCGCCAGGCCGAGGACCTGCGCGCGCCGCTGGCCCAGGCGCTCGGCGCCGAGTGGGTGGTCAGCACGGTCGATTGCCAGAGCGAGACGGGAAGCGGCGCGCTGCCGTTGGCGACGATCCGCAGTGCCGGCCTCGCGCTCGCGCCACGGGGCGTGAAAAGTCCGGGCCGCGCCCTCGACGAGCTGAGCGCCCGCTTCAGGGCGCTGCCGCGCCCGATCCTCGGCCGCATCAGTCAGGACCGTCTGATCCTCGATCTGCGCTGCCTCGAACGCAGCGACGACCTGCTCGCCGCCATCGCGCCGCTCCAGACCGACCCACGCAAGGGCGCGCCGGCATGATCGTCGGTACGGCAGGCCACATCGATCACGGCAAGACCCTTCTGGTCAAAGCCCTGACCGGCATCGATACCGACCGGCTCAAGGAGGAAAAGGCGCGCGGCATCACCATCGAGCTCGGGTTCGCCTACCTGCCGCTCGATGATGGCAGCGTGCTCGGCTTCATCGATGTCCCCGGCCACGAGCGCTTCGTGCACACGATGCTGGCGGGCGCGACCGGCATCGATTTCGTGCTGCTGATCGTGGCCGCCGACGATGGGGTCATGCCGCAGACACGCGAGCACCTCGACATCATCGACATCCTCGGCATCCGCGAGGGCATCGTCGTGCTGACCAAGACCGACCTCGTCGACGAGGAGCGCCGTCTCGCGGTCGAGGCGGAGATCAGAGAGGCGACCGCCCGCTCGTGTCTCGCCGGCGCCGACATCTATCCGGTTTCGGCGGTCACCGGCGCCGGCATTGCCGCCGTGCGCCAGCGCCTCGCCGAGGAGGCGCAGAGCCGACCGCCGCACGAGACGGCCGGTGTCTTCCGGATGGCCATCGATCGCTCCTTCACGCTGCAAGGCACCGGCACGGTGGTGACCGGCACGATCCTCGCCGGCGCGATCGCGGTCGGGGAGCGCGTCCTCGGACTGCCGGGCGGCATCGAGGCCCGGGTGCGCTCGCTGCATGCCCAGAACCGTCAGGTAGCCCGCGCCGAGGCCGGCGAGCGCTGCGCGCTCAATGTGGCCGGCCCCGGTGTCAGCCGCGACGCCCTTGGGCGGGGCGACTGGCTGTCGATCCCCGGTCACGGCATGACCACGGCCCGCTTCGATGCCGACGTCTGGCTGCTGACGTCCGCGCCGCGCAGCCTCAAGACCTGGGCTCCGGTCTATCTGCACGTCGGCACGAGCGCGGTCGTCGCGCATCTCGTGCTGCTTTCCGCCGATCAACTCGCGCCCGGCCAGCGCGCGCGCGCCCAACTCGTGCTGCCGGGTCCGCTGCCGTTGCGCACCGGCGACCGCATCGTCCTGCGCGACAGCGGCGCCGAACGAACCATCGGCGGCGGGCGTGTCATCGATCCCCGCGCGCCCGCCCGTCGTCGCCGCAGCCCAGCGCGTCTGGCGATCCTCGAGGCCCTGGCGCATTCCGAGCCGGGAGAGGCTCTCGAGGCGCTGCTGGCCCTGCCGCCCTATGTGGTCGATCTCACCACCTTCACCGCGGACCGCGCCATGACGGACGACGAGGCGGCGGCGCTCGTCGCGGGCAGGCCACTGGTTCTCGTCGATCACGACGGCGCGCGCTTCGCCATGAGTGATGCCGCCGTCGAAACCCTGGAGAAGCGCCTTGTCGCGGTCCTCGAGCGCTTTCATGCCGAGGCGCCGGAGCTGCCCGGCATGCCGGACGAAGCTCTGCGCCGTAGTCTCGAGCCGGCGCCTCCACGGCCAGTCTTTCCCGCGATGCTGCGCGCCGTGGCGACCCGAGGGGCCATCGTGGCCGAGGCGGGCCGCACCAGACGAGCCAGCCACAAGTCGGCGCTGAGCGCCGCCGACGACCGGCTGTGGCAGCAGGTCCGCTCTCTGATCGCCGCCGAGCCGCATCGTCCGCCGACGGCCCGCGAGATCGGCTTGCAGATCGGCCAACCGGTCGCGCAGGTGCGGAAGCTCGCCAAGACCATGGCGCGGATCGGCGAAATCGCCGAGGTCGGCGCCGATCGCTTCTTCCTGCGCTCGGCCCTGCTGGAGCTCGGCACGATGGCCGACGAGCTCGCCCACGCGAGCCCGGAGCGCGCCTTCACAGCAGCGGCCTTCAAGGAACGTGTGGGCTGCGGTCGCAACGTGGCGATCCAGGTGCTCGAATACTTCGACCGCCATGGCCTGACGGTACGCCTCGGCGACGTCCGGCGCATGGCCAGGACGCCGACCGAGGCGCTGATGCGGGAGTAGGCGGGCGACCGGGCGCGGCCAGCCTATTTGACGCCGATCTCAGCCAGATATTTTCGCACGCCCGGATGGATGAGGTCGGGTCTCGGCGCCGCCCGCAGCGTATTTTCCGGCGTCGTCTCGCGCGCCTGTGCCAAGGCGGCGACCAACGGGTCATGACCTTTGTGAAGGGCCTTGGCAAGCCGATACGCCAGCTCGTCCGGCAGGTCCGGGCGGACGAGAATGTAGGCCCAGGCCCCGACCGAATGCACCGGCTCCGTCTGGCCGGGATAGGCGCCTGCCGGCACCGTCATGGGCTTCAGGAAGGAATGCTTCGCGGCAACCTTGGCGATCTCCTCCGGCGTCAAGCCGACAAAGCGGCCGCCATCCTTCATCACGCGCGTGAACCCGGGCCAGCCAACGCCACCGCCCCAGAAGGCGGCGACGCGGCCATCCTTCACCATCCCCGGACCGTCGCCCGCCTTTTCGAGGAAGTGCGGCTTGAAATCCTTGTCCCGGTCCAGACCGAGGCCGTCCATCACGTATTTTGCCATCAGCGTCAGACCCGAGGCCCGCGTTCCCCAGGCGATGGGCTTGCCCACGAGGTCGCGCACGCTGCGCGCCGGGCTGGCTCCGCTCACCACGAACATGCCGGGGCTCGAATAGATGGCGGCGAGGATCTTGAGGTTCGCCTTCGGGCGACCGATGCCCGCCAGAGCCTCGTAGGCGGGCAACCCGGCCACGAGCCCGAGATCGATGGCGCGCGCCTCAAGCAGCTTGATGTTCTCGGAGCTGCCCTTGGTGCTGCGCGTTACCACGTCGAGGCTCGGATCGGCGGCGCTCATCGCCTTGGCGGCCTGATCGCCGAACAGCATGAAGCCGCCGCCCGGTGTCGCCGTGGCCATCGTGACGGTGGTTCTCTGGGCCAGCGCGGGGCTTCCCGAGAGCAGAAGGAGCAGGACAAATTGCAGAGCAGTTCCCATGGCGCGCATCGCAGACCTCACTCATTCCGTGCGGACGACAGACATATCGGACGGTGCGAGTAACGAATTCAAGAGGATGGTGCACGGCGAGCAAGCGCATTCCCGCTGTGAGGAATCCTGCGGCACCCGGCGCACAGGCGTCACGTCGCGGGGAGCGCTCCTTGTCGACCGCCGGCCGTCACCGATTCGAAAAAGGCTCTGATCTTCGAGGAATGCTGCCGCTCCTTGAGGCAGGCGAGTCGATACTCCGTGCGCACCTTGGCGTCGGCGATGCGGACGGTCTTGAGGCGCGGATGCTGCACGAACTCGAAATCGGCGACGACGCCGATGCCGAGCCCCCGCTCGACGGCCTTCCATACGCCTTCGCGACTGCCGATCTCCAGGAACGGCGTGACAGGTACATTCGCCTTTCCGGCCGCGGCCTCGAAGGCCCGTCGCGTCGTCGAGCCGATCTCGCGAAGGATGAGCGACTGGCCTTCCACCTCGCCGATGCTGACAGACTCGCGTCCGTACCAGGGATGCTCCTCGTTCATGAAGAACACCACCTCGTGCGTACTGAAGGTGACCGTGTGCACGCGAGGATCGTCGACGGCATGCGCCAGGATGCCGATATCGGCCTGAAGCTCGAGGACGCGCGTCAAGGTCAGCTCGGAGTTTCCGAGCAGAACGCTCACCTTGATGTCGGGATAGCGGTGCAGGAAGCTCGCAACCATCTCCGTCGCGTGAAATGGCCCCACCGCCGCCAGCTTGAACTCGCCGAACTGCAGGCGCCCGCTGCTGGCGAGCAGTTCCTCGGCCTCCTCGTGCAAGGTCATGATGCGGCGACTGATGGCGAACAGCGCGGTGCCGGCCTCGGTCAGCGTGACGCGGCGCCCCTGGCGGAGCACGAGCTCCACGCCGTATCGCTGCTCCAGCTCCTTGACCTGCGTGGTGACGGTCGGCTGTCCGATGCCGAGCGCTTTCGCGGCGGCGGTGAAGCCGCCATGCTCGGCAACCGCGTGAAACGAGCGGAGCTGGCTGAAAACCATCGTCATAATGAATGGCTATCATTCTAAATATGAATTTGTCAATGGAGCGACCCGGCGGATAGCGTTCCAGAACGCCTCAACGGACAGGGGAATTGCGGCGGTGTGGACGTATCGTAATCCCGTGGATGTGCGCTTCGGTGCGGGCAGCTTCGCTGGCCTCGCCGGCTTGATCGGCGCGCGCAGCTATGCCCTCGTCACCTACGCCGACCCGTATTTCCGTGGCCTGGCCGACGAGCTGGCGGGACGCGCCGGCCGCGCCGCCATCGTCGTCGACGACATCGCGCCGAACCCCGACGTCGCCGCGCTGACCGCGCAATGCGCGCGCTTTGCGGGTCTCGCCCGCGCGCCCGAGGTGATCGTGGCGCTCGGCGGCGGCTCCGTCATCGATTCCGCCAAGGTCTTCGCCGCGGCGAGAGGCGACTTCGCCGTCGTCGGCGCCTATCTCAAGGGCGCAGCGGGCGCCAGCCTGCCCGAGCCGACGCCGCTCATCGCGGTGCCGACCACCGGCGGCACCGGCAGCGAGGTGACGTGCTGGGGCACCGTCTGGGACAACGCCGCCGGCGCCAAGTACTCGCTCGCCCATCCGCGCCTCTATCCGCAGATCGCGCTGGTCGATCCGGCGCTGATGCTGGCCAAGCCGCGCGAGCTGACGATCCAGACCGGCCTCGACGCCCTCTCGCACGCGCTCGAGAGCCTGTGGAACCGCAACGCCAACCCGGTCTCGATGGCGCATGCCATCACCGCCGCGCGCGGTGCGCTGGCGACGCTGCCGCGCCTCGCGAACGACCTGCAGAACCTGGCGCTGCGCGAGGCGATGGCGCGCGCCGCGCTGCTCGCCGGCTTCGCCTTCTCCAACACCAAGACGGCGATCGCGCATTCGATCTCCTATCCGATCACGCTCAGGCACAACGTGCCGCACGGCGTCGCCTGCTCGTTCACGCTGCCGATGGTGATGCGCAGCATGGAGGGCGTGGGCGGACTGTGCGGGGAGGGGCTGGCGGCGATCTTCGGCACGGATTCGATGGCTGCCGCAGCCGACGCCCTGCAACGCCAGCTCGAGGCGCTCGGCATCGCCACGGCTCCCGCGAGCTATGGCATTGCCGAGGACGAGTGGCGCGCGCTCATCCTGGCGGCTTTCGATGGCGAGCGCGGCCAGAACTTCATCGGCGAGCGCGGGCGCATGCTCGCCGCAGCCGGACTCGACTGACGAACGGACGGAGTCGCGATGATCGCGACAAAGTAACGGCAACAGACCTCGAAGCAACGGGGCGTCACTTTGGCTCTAGGGAGTTGAGCACATGCGGATATCGAAGTCGTTCTGGGCGGCAACCGCCTTTTCCTGCGGACTACTCGCAAGCATCGCCGGCGCCAGCGCCGCCGAGTGCAAGAACCCGAAGCAGCTCGTCTTCTCGATCATTCCGACCGAGGAGACGACCCAGGAGCTCGGCATCTACAAGCCGCTGCTGGATCGCCTGAAGAAGAACACCGGCAAGAAGATCGAGTTCTTCATGCCGACGTCCTATGCCTCAGTGATCGAGGGCATGATCAACGGCTGGGTGCACATCGGCGTGCATGGCCCCAATTCGTACGTGGTCGCCAAGCAGAAGGACCCCAAGCTCGAGGTGTTCGCGACCTACGCCAAGAAGCCGGGACATCTGCAGGAGGAAGGCCCGGGCTACCGCGCAGTGCTGATCGTGCGGGCGGGCTCCAAGTTCAAAGACATCGCATCGCTGAAGGGCTCCGTGCTCGGCCTTGCTGATCCGGCCAGCACCTCAGGCAACCTGATGCCGCGCGTCGTGTTCGGCGAGACGATCAAGGTCGGCACCGATCTCGAGAAGTACTTCTCCAAGGTCGTCTATACCGGCGGTCACGATCTTTCGACGCTGGCCGTCAAGGAAGGTCGCGTCGATGCCGCCTTCGTCGCCACGCATCGCTTCGACAACGTGATCGACCGCAAGCTCGCCAAGATGTCGGACTTCCGCGTGCTCTGGAAATCGCAGTTCATCCCGCAGGACCCCTTCGTCTATCGCGGCGATCTCTGCCCGCAGATCAAGGAAGCGATCGTCAAGACCTTCCTTTCGCTCCACGAGGACCCGGCAACCAAGCCGTTCCTGGCGAAGATCAAATCCAATCGCTTCGTGGCGATGAAGGATTCCGACTACGACATCATTCGCAAGCTCGACGCCGCCAAGCGGGCCCGCAAGCCTGCCAAGAAGTAGCCGCGTGCTCGCGACCGACTACGGCACCTGCCTTCGGCCTCGGCCGCTCTGCCTCCCTTGAGCGCCGACGGTCGGACCGGCAGGTGCCGAACCGGGCAAACCCGGAAGGCGCGGAGCAGCCATCTCCTGCGACCGTCCACGCCTTTCCGTGCTGCTCAGGCACCATGCCAAACGACCGGAGCCGGCAATGGCCATTCTCGAAGTCCGGAACCTCAAGGTTCAATACTCGGCCAAGGGCCCCGAGATCCTGCATGGCATCGATTTCACGGTAGACGGCGACGATTTCTGCGCCGTCATCGGGCCGAGCGGCGCTGGCAAGTCCACCCTGATCCGCTGCATCAACCGGCTCGTCGAAGCCTCAGAAGGCGACATTATCCTGTTCGGACAGTCCATCCGCCCGATGGGGGCGGCCGAGCTGCGGGTACTGCGGCGGCGGATCGGCATGATTTTTCAGGAATTCAACCTGGTCAATCGCATGTCGGTCATGGACAACGTGCTCTCGGGCCGGCTCGGTTATACCGGCGCCCTGCGCAGCCTGTTCAAGGCCTTCCCGAGGTCGGATATCGAGCAGGCCCTGCACATTCTCGATCGTGTCGGGCTCGCCGATCATGTCGACAAGCGCGCCGACGAGCTGTCGGGTGGGCAGCGCCAGCGCGTCGGCATTGCGCGCGCCCTCATGCAGAAGCCCGAGATCCTGCTCCTCGACGAGCCCACGTCGGCGCTCGACCCCAAGATTTCGCGCGATGTCATGTCCCTCATCAGCGATTTGGCGCGCGAGTTCGCAGTGCCGGTGCTCTGCAACATCCACGACGTGCAACTCGCGCTGGAGTTCTGCAACCGCATCATCGGCCTGCAGGACGGCTACAAGAAGTTCGACGGCCCTGCGAAAGGCATGCAGAAACAGGATCTCGACGCCATCTACGCCATGGAAGTGCTGTGATGGCCGCTGTATCGGCATTGCCCGGCATGCGTATCGACCAGGTCGTCACCGGCCGGCGACGGCGGCGCTACAAGAGGTGGATGATCGCCGCTGCGGCTTCGCTCGTCATCACTCTCTGTATTCTCGATACCATCGTGGCCGACACCGATTGGAGCCGCATGGGCGGCGCCCTCGGCATCCTCGGCACGCTCGCGCGCTATCTCCAGCTCGATTTCTCCCTGCTGCCCCATCTTTTCGTTCCGGCGGTCGAGACATTGATGATCGCCACGCTCGGAACGCTGCTCGGCTGCGTCTTCTCGCTGCCTGTCGCTTGGTTCGGTGCTGCCAACGTCACGCCGAGCATCCATTTCTTCTATCCGCTCGGGCGCTTCCTGATGGTGCTGAGCCGCTCGATCCACGAGATCATCTGGGCCCTGCTCTTCGTCGGCGCGGTCGGTCTCGGCGCCTTGCCCGGCATCCTCGCCGTCGCCATGCGCTCGATCGGCTTCATCTCGAAGATCACGGCAGAAGCCATCGAGAACATCGACCCCAAGCCGGTCGAGGCCATTCGGGCGGTGGGCGGCAATCAGTTCCAGGTCAAGTATTACGGCATCGTCCCGCAGATCCTGCCGGTCATTCTCGGCACGATCATCTTCGAGTGGGACATCAACATCCGCCGGTCCGCCGTCATGGGCCTCGTCGGAGCGGGTGGGCTCGGGCTCATCTTTTTCCGCCAGATGGCCATGTTCAACTACGGCGGCGTGACGATGGTGATCCTGGCCGTGCTTTCCCTCATCCTGATCGGCGAGATCGTCTCACACTATGCCCGCAAGGCCGTGATCTGAGGAGCTGGGCATGAACATCACCCCACCCCTCCCGAAAGAGGCTGCCAGGCGACCGCTGAAATGGTCGCGCTATCGCTACCCGGAGAGCCTGTTCCGCTTCGGCGGCCTCCTTGCGGTATTGGCCTTTCTGGCCTTCTCCATCTCGTTCCTGAATGTGGATCTGTCGCGGATCATCGGCGCCTTCCCGCGGCTCGGCGAGATCCTGGCCTCGCGCTACTACCCGCCCGATTTCGCCTACGTGATGGAGCCGGAGTTCCTGCGGTCCGTCCGCCAGACGCTGGAGATGTCTCTGCTCGGTGGCGCATTTGGCGTGCTGCTGTCGATCCCGCTCGCCTGGTTCGCCGCCAACAACATCACCCTCAGCCGGAGGATCGCCTACCCGTTCGGGCGTCTGGCGATCATCAGCGGCCGCGCCATCCACGAAACCATATGGACGATCCTGTTCGTCAGCATTCTCGGATTCGGCATGCTGGCGGGCATTCTGGCGCTGACGGTCTTCTGCGTCGGCTTCGCCGGCAAGCTCTTCGCCGACGAGCTCGAGGCGATCGACATGGGGCCCGTCGAAGCTCTGCAATCCACCGGCTCGACGCCATTGCAGGTGTTCCAGTACGCCGTGCTGCCGCAAGTCCGTGTGGCGTTCACGGGCATCGCGATCTACACTTGGGACGTGGCCTTTCGTGCCGCAACCGTCGTCGGCTTCTTCGGCGGAGGTGGCATGGGCTGGTATCTGAAGCGCACGATCCAGCAGCTCGAGACGACGCGGGTTGCTGCAATTCTGCTTGTCATCATCCTTCTCGTCAGCATCGCCGAAATCGGCTCGAGTTGGCTCCGCTCACGCATCGCGAGGATGCGCTGAGGGCCGAACCGTGAGCCGTCCAGGGAGACTTCGAAATGACTGCCGCTAAAAAGTCCGTGACGGTGAATGGCCGCGAGTATCGCTGGCCGACGAGCCCGCTCGTCGTGATCTGCTGCGACGGAAGCGAGCCCGCCTACATCGAGTCCGCCATTGCGCGCGGCCTCATGCCCAACATCGCCGGCATCATCCGCCGCGGCGCCGACCTGCGCGGCGACAGCGTGATCCCGAGCTTCACCAACCCCAACAACCTCTCGATCGTCACGGGTCGGCCGCCTTCCTATCACGGCATTTCCGGAAACTTCTTCGTCGATCCCGAGACCGGCAAGGAAGTGATGATGAACCACCCGCGCTATCTGCGTGCGCCGACCATCTTCAAGGCGTTCCAGCAGGCCGGCGCCACGGTGGCCGTCGTCACCGCGAAGGACAAGCTGCGGCTGCTGCTGGGGGACGGCCTCACCCTGGCCGCCGGACGTGCCGTCTGCTTCTCATCCGAGAAGGCGGACACGTGCACGCTGCAGGAGAACGGCATCGAGAAGGTGCTGGAGATGATGGGGCGCGGCCTTCCCGACGTCTATTCCCTGGAGCTGTCGGAGTTCGTGCTGGCGGCCGGCGTCAAGCTGATGGCCAAGATGCGCCCGGACATCATGTATCTCTCGACGACCGACTACATCCAGCACAAGCACGCGCCGGGCAGCGCCGGGGCCGACGCCTTCTATGTCATGCTCGACCGCCATGTCGGCGAGCTCGACGCCAGCGGCGCGGTCATCGTGCTGACCGCGGATCACGGCATGAAGGACAAGCATCTGGCCAACGGCGAGCCCGACGTCCTCTATCTGCAGGACTATCTCGACAACAAGCTCGGAAAGGGCCGCAGCCGCGTCATCCTGCCGATTACCGATCCCTACGTGGCGCACCACGGCGCCCTCGGCTCGTTCGCCACCGTCTATCTCGATGCCGGCCTCGATGTCGCCGAGGTCTGCCGCGACATTGCCGGCCTTGCAGGCATCCACGAGGTGACCAATCGCGCAGAGGGCTGCCGGCGATACGAGCTGCCCGAGGATCGTCTCGGCGACCTCATCGTCATCTCGCGCGATTCCAAGGTGGTCGGCACGAGCGCGTCGAACCACGATCTGAGCCAGCTCGACGAGCCCCTGCGGTCACATGGCGGCATCACCGAGCAGACGATCCCGATCATCGTGAACCGCCGGCTGCGCAATCTGCCGGACAAGCTGCGAAATTTCGACGCCTTCGCCATCGGCCTCAATCACGTCGTGGCCGGCTGACCACCGCACCGCCCCGGCGGCATCGAGACCGCGGTCACGGCAAGCGGATGCACCAGCAGGCCGGCGCCGAGAGACCCAACTGGAGACGAGAGCAATGAACATTCAAGCCCGCATCGGAAAACGCCGCCACGAGCCCATGCGGATCGCTGGCCGCAAGGTCGACACGACCGACAAGGTCGAGGTCCGCTATCCCTACACCAACGAGGTCATCGGCACGGTGCCGGCCGGCACGGCGGAGCACGCGCGCGAGGCCTTCGAGATCGCCGCGGCCTACAGGCCCACGCTGACGCGCTACGAGCGTCAGCAGATCCTTATGAAGACGGGAGAGGCGATCTGGGAGCGGCGCGACGAGATTTCCGACATCATCACGGCCGAGCTCGGCATCTCCAAGAAGGACTCGATCTACGAATGCGGCCGCGCCCGCGACGTCTACAATCTCTGCGGCCAGCTCTGCATCATCGACGACAGTCAGAGCTTCGCCTGTGACATCACGCACCACGGGCAGGCACGGCGCATCTTCACGACGCGCGAGCCGCTCAGGGCGATTTCCGCCATCACGCCCTTCAATCACCCACTCAACATGGTCTCGCACAAGCTGGCGCCGGCCATCGCCACCAACAACTGTGTCGTCCTCAAGCCGACCGAGAAGACGCCGCTGACGGCGCTCGTGCTGGCCGACATCCTCTATGACTGCGGCCTGCCCCCGCAGATGCTCTCCGTCGTCACCGGTCTGCCGGAGATGATCGGCGACGAGATGATCACTAACCCGAATGTCGAGCTCGTGACGTTCACCGGTGGCGTCAAGGTCGGCAAGATGATCGCCGAGAAGGCCGGCTACCGGCGCACCATCCTGGAACTCGGCGGCAACGACCCGCTGATCATCCTCGACGACCTCAGCGATGCCGAGATCGACAAGGCCGCAACGCTGGCCGTGGGCGGCGCCACGAAGAACTCCGGGCAGCGTTGCACCGCCGTCAAGCGCATCCTCGTGCTCGAGTCTGTCGCCGACAAGCTCGTGGCGCGCATCCTCGAGAAGGCCAAGAAGATCCGCTTCGGCGACCCGATGGACCCTGAGACCGACCTCGGCACCGTCGTCGACGAGGAGGCCGCCGCGCTCATCGATGGTCGCATCAAGAAGGCCGAGCAGGCCGGCGCCAAGGTTCTCTATCACCCTGGCCGCAAAGGCGCGCTCCTGCCGCCCGTCGTCATCGATCACGTCCGACAGGAGATGGAGCTGGTGATGGAGGAGAGCTTCGGCCCGGCCATTCCAATCATCCGCTGCCCCAATATCGACGAGTTGATCAAGACCTCGAACTCGACGGCGTTCGGGCTGTCGTCGGGCGTCTGCACCAACCGCCTCGACCATGCGCAGCGCATCATCAACGAGCTCAACGTCGGCACGGTCAACATCTGGGAGGTGCCGGGCTATCGCACGGAGATGTCGCCGTTCGGCGGCATCAAGGATTCCGGCACCGGCTACAAGGAAGGTGTTCTGGAGTCCATGCGCAGCTACACGAACGTCAAGACCTTCTCCATGCCGTGGCAGGGACGCTGATCGACAACGGGAAATCGTTCATGGTCACCACGTCGGATGCGTCGCACCTCATCGTGTTGATCTTCGGCGCGGCAGCTCTGCTGCTCTGGGGCACGCGCATGGCGCGCACCGGCATCACGCGCGCCTATGGACAGGAAATCCGCGGCCTCATTTCCTCGGGGCTCAGCAACCGGTTCGTCGCGGCGGGCTCCGGCCTCGCCTCGGCGGCTGTGTTGCAGAGCTCGATGGCGGTGGCTCTGTTTCTCGCCTCGTTTACGCGCCTAGGGGCCGTGAGCGTGGCGACAGGGCTCGCCGTCATGCTCGGGGCCGACATCGGCAGCGCCGTGGTCGCTTCCCTTCTCACGCTCAACATCAAGCAACTCTGGCCCGTGCTGATCGCGGTCGGCTTCGTCGTGCACACCGCGTATGACGGCCGCAACGCCAAGGGCAAGCAGCTCGGCCGCGTGATGCTCGGGCTTGGCCTCGTGCTGCTGGCTTTGAGCGCCCTCGGCGTCGCCGCGCAGAACCTTTCGTCGAGCGAGGTGCTCCAGCTCGTGCTCGTCTCACTGGCCGGGCAGAACGTGCTTGTCATCGTCATCGTCGCTCTGCTGACGTGGCTCGCCCACTCCAGCATCGCCATACTGCTGTTGGTCGCCTCGATGGCCGCGGCGGGCGTCCTGACCACACCCGAGCTCATCGTCGCCATCGTGCTCGGCATCAACATCGGCGGCGGCATCCCAGCAATCCTGCTGACCTGGTCCGAAACCGTCGAAGCGCGGCGTATCGCAGTGGGCAACGGGCTGTTCCGGCTGCTCGGCGCCGCCCTCGCCTTCGCTTTCATTCCCGACATCGCCAAGCTCTACGCGATGATGCCCGAGAAATCCGCGCTGGCGGTCATCGCGTTGCATCTCGCCTTCAACTTCTGCCTGGTGCTCCTGTGCCTGCCCATCGTCGGTCCCATCGCCCGGCTCCTGGCGACGCTCATCAAGCCGCCCGAGAACGCGCCCGACGACTTCGGCCCCAAGTTCATCAACGGCAATATCGTCCAGTATCCGCCGTCACTCGCCATCTCGGCGCTTCTGCGCGAGACGATCCGCATGATCGATCTCGTCGAGGACATGCTGGGCAAGAGCCAGGTCATCCTCATGAAGGGTGATCGGGCACAGGCCGGCGAGGTGCATCATCTCGACGATCGACTGGACACGCTCTACGAAGCGATCAAGTCGTCCGCGACCGACCTCACGCGCGAAGAGCTGGAGATCGGCGAGAGCCGCCGCGCCGTCGACATCATCTCCTACGCGGCGAACCTCGAGAATGCCGGCGACCTCATCGAGAAGAATCTGCTCGATACGGTGGAGAACAAGGTCAAATCGAGCGCGCAGTTTTCCAGCGAGGGTGAAGCGGAGATCATCCGTCTGTTCGGCTACGTCAAGGAAACGGCTCATGTGGCTGCCGGGACCGCCATGAGCTGGGAGCTTGGCAACGCCCAGGTCCTCATCGGCCGCAAGAGCGAATTCAAGTCCCTCGCCAAGGAGAGCCTGGAGAAGCACCTGCAGAGGTTGCGGAAGCGCGAGCAGAAGAGCCTCGAGACCAGCTCGTTTCATCTCGATCTGCTCGGCGACCTCCAGCGCGTCAATTCCCTCCTGTGTGGCATCGGCTACTCCGTCCGGCAGAGCCACCTGCCCTGATTGCTCCACGCCTGTCACGGGCAGAACTGGTCAGGGCCGGCGGCCCTGGTCACGACCGACGGCGCTTGCGGCCGGTGATCATTGCACGCACGAGGTTGTCTCTCGTGAGCACACTCATGACGATCACGCCAAGCACGTGCACGCCAACCAGCGCCAGGGTCAGCGTTGCCAGCGCCTCGTGCACCTCTTCCAGCAGATCGCCGCCTGCCAGCAAATCCGTGGTGGTGAGCCAGCCGGTCAATCCGGTCGCAAGCAGCGCCGCCAGCAGAGCCAGGACCATGAGCCCACCGACGGGATTGTGCCCCAGCGACTGGCCCGGCGCACCGCGTGCGATGGCGGCGATATGCTCCATGACCACGGCGGGCGGCCGGATGAAATCGCTGAAGCGCGCCGTCCGGGGGCCGACGAAGCCCCAGACGATCCGCATGGCGACCAGGCCCATCACGCCATAGCCGATGCGCTCGTGCACCAGCGGCCAATCCTCGCTCGCCCATGCCGCCGCGAACAGCACGACCAGCGACCAGTGAAACACGCGCACGAACGGGTCCCACACCTTCACGACTTCCTCGGCAGGCCGCATCTCGCGGCCTGCCTCGGTTCCAACCACCGGCTCCATCGGCATCAGCGCTTGTGCCGGCGGCGGAAGACCTCCCCGGACGTCGGATTGACGTCGAGCTTCACGCGGACGCCCTTTTCGTCGATGGCGTAGACCTCGTACTTGCGGTACTCCGCCTTGATGTGCTGAACTTTCAGCCCCGCCGCCGCCAGCTTCTTGGTGATCTCCGCCTCGCTCAGCCAGCCCGTGCGGTCGACGACGCGCCGTCCGTCACGGTCATGGTAGCGCTCATGGTGCCCGGAATCGTCCCGTCCACGCCCGCGCCTGCCATCGTCGCTGGAAGCGAACGCCGGACCGGCAACCAGGAACACCAGTGTGGCGAGCGCGATCGTCTTCGTTGTCGTTGTCGTCGTCATCGTTTCATCTCCTATCGGGTTTTGCATCGACACGAGCGATGATAGAGACGATGACCTGAGATCGACCTGAGGGGCCCCGTCAGCAAATTGTCAGCTTCCGGCGGCGAGAGTCACAGCAGACATCCGGCTTGGCCAATACGATGAAAACGTCCGCTAGATTGCTCTTCGCCCTGCTCGCGATTTTGATGCTCGCGTCCCCCGTGGAGGCGCGCCGCCTCGATCCCGATGACGCGCGCAAGCTGATGGAGAAGGGCGACATCCTGCCTCTCGAGCAAATCATGAAGATCAACGAGCGTGAGCTCACGGGCCGTATCATCGAGGTCGAGCTCGAGCGCAAACGCGGCATGTTCGTCTACGAGATCAAGATCCTGCCGCCTGACGGGCGCCGTCGCGAGTTCTACATCGATGCGCGCACGGGCGAGATCATCCGCCGCAAATAACGGACAGGCAACGTGCGCATCCTGGTGGTCGAGGACGAAAAAAAGGTCGCCGGCGATCTCGGCAGGGCGCTGGTCGGCTCGGGACACGTCGTCGAGCAGTCCGGTGACGGCGAGACGGCGTGGTTCCAGGGCGATACCGAGGACTACGACCTCGTGATTCTCGATCTCGGGCTGCCGAAGCTCGACGGTCTGCAGGTGCTGAAGCGCTGGCGCGCCAATCAGCGGACGATGCCCGTTCTCGTGCTGACCGCGCGCGACAGTTGGACGGAGAAGGTCGAGGCCATCGACGCCGGGGCCGACGACTATCTCACCAAGCCATTTCACATGGAGGAGCTGCTCGCGCGCGTGCGGGCGCTTCTGCGACGGCGCAGCGAGCATGCCAGCGCCGTGATCACGATCGGCGACATCACCATAGACACCCGGCACGCAAGCGTGAGCAAGCGCGGCATCCGGGTCGACCTCTCGCCGCTCGAATATCGCCTGCTGCACTACCTGGCCCACCACGCCGGCCGCGCCGTCTCCCAGATCGAACTGACAGAGCATGTCTACAGCCAGGATTTCGAGCGCGACAGCAACACGGTCGAGGTCCTGGTCAAGCGCGTGCGCGCCAAGATCGGCATCGACGTGATCAAGACACGGCGCGGCTACGGCTACTACGTCGACCCCCAGAGCGAGCCGCCACGATGAGGTCCTTGCGGCTGAGGCTCGTCGCCGGCGCCGTGGTCGGCATTCTGCTGGCCCTCACTCTCGCGGGCTTCGTGCTCGTCGGGCTGTTCGAAGCGCACGTCCGCGATCGTTATCAGAAAGAACTCGACGATCATCTCCTGCAGCTCGTAGCCTTGCTGGCGCTCGATCCGACCGGCAAGTCGCACCTGACACAGGACCTGCCGGACCCGGCGTTTCGCCGCCCGTTCTCGGGGCACTACTGGCAGGTCAGGCAGGGCGATCGCGACCTCCTGCGCTCTCGTTCGCTCTGGGACAATACCTTGGCGCTGCCCCCGACACCTCCGCCGGCGGGCCAGCTCCGCGCCACTCAATTGACTGGTCCGCGCCAACAGCGGCTGCTCGTGATCGAGCGGTTGATCGAGCTGCCTGCTGCCGCTCAGCGGCCACTGAGGGTCGCTGTCGCCGGCGAAACGGCGGTCATCGACGAGGCCAAGCGCGGGTTCGCCCGCGTCGTGGTGCTGTCGCTGGCGAGCCTCGGCGTTCTGCTGGCGGCCGCCTCGTGGTTGCAGATCGGCGCCGGGCTGGCGCCGTTGCGAACGCTCCGCCATCGCCTCGAGGACATGCGGACGGGACGTTCGGCGCGAGTGGACGGCGACTATCCCGTGGAGGTCATCGGCCTTGTCGACGATCTCAATCGCCTGATCGATACGCAGGCGCGCGAGGTGGAGCGGGCGCGCATCAATGCCGCCAAGCTCGGGCACGGACTGAAGACGCCGCTCGCCGTACTGGCCGCCGAGGCGCGGAGCCTGCGCGCCAGCGGCGGCGCCAGCGCGGCCGAATCGATCGAGACGGAGATCGACGCCATGAACGCGCATGTCGCCCGCGCACTGGCGGCGGCCCGCGCCGTCGGCAGGCGGCCGGCCGTCGGCGCCAAGGTCGATGCGATGCAGGTCCTGGATCGGCTGGTCTCGGTGATGAAGCGGCTGCCGGGAGGCGAACATCTCGCCTGGACAGTCTCCGGCTCCGGGGCGCTCGACAGAGTGCCCGTTCATCAGCGTGATCTGGAGGAGCTCGCCGGCAATCTGCTGGACAACGCGCGCAAATGGGCGCGGACCACGATATCCGTGGCCATGGCACGCGACGGCGAAACCCTGGTCCTGACGGTCGACGACGACGGACCGAGCATACCAGCCGACCGCATCGAGGACGTCCTGGCCAGAGGCATCCGCCTCGACCGCAGCGTCCCCGGCTCCGGCGTTGGCCTGGCGATCGTGCGCGATCTCGCCGACTTGCATGACGGCGGTCTGACCTTGAGCCAAAGCCCGGCCGGTGGCCTGCGGGCGCAGGTGCGTCTTTCGCTGTCCGCTCCCGCAGCGACACGGCACGCATCGCCGGCATAGAACCTTCTCGGCGCCTCAGCCGCGATCCGGAAACAGCAGTACCTTGGAGGCGGACCTGCTGCGCGCAAGCTCCATGCCCTCGACGCCCTGTTCCAGCGCCAGGCGGTGCGTGATCATGGGCGCATAGGCCTGCGGATCGTCGCGCAGCGCCTCGACCACGTCGAGCCAGATGGCCCGCGGCCCGCGATGGGAACCGCGGATCTGCTTCTGCTCGCGCACCATGCGCGTGAGGTCGATGGTGACGGCCGCGGGCATGATGCCGACGCATGTCAGCACGCCCCCGCGCCGCAGCATGGAGAGCGCGATCTCGACCACCGGCGGCACCCCTGTCGCCTCGAACGCCACGTCGAACGGTGCAGCGCCGGCAACCGCGCGCACGCCATCGTCCATCCGGCCATCGGCGATATCGACCACGCGCTCGAATCCGAGCCGCCGCAGGCAATCGAGGCGCGCCGCATCCCCCTTGCCGACGACGACGACCTCGCTGGCACCGGCGCGCCGCGCCATCAGCGCGATGCATTGACCGATCGGCCCCGGCCCGAGGACCAGAACGCGGTCTCCCGGCTTCACCCCACCGGTCTGCACGGCCCGCGCACCGATGGTCAAAGGCTCGATCAACGCCCCGACCTCGTCCGGCACGTTGTCCGGCAGCCGGACGCAATTGGCGGCGGGGGCCGAGACCAGGCGCGTAAAGGCGCCGTCCCGCAGGAAGCCGATGCCGGGACGCGGCGTTCCGCAGAGATGGATATCGTCTGCCCGACAGGCCTCGCACGTGCCGCAGGCGACGAACGGGATGCAGGTGACGCGATCGCCGACGGCGACGCCTTTCGCCTCCGATCCGACCGCTACGATGCGGCCGCTGAACTCGTGGCCGATCGTCTTCGGCAGTGCCGGGGCCATGAACTCGTAGCCGCCGGTCCACTCGTAGATGTGCACGTCCGTGCCGCAGACGCCGCAGGCCGCCACCTCGATCACCACGTCCGACCCTTCGGGCGGCGCCGGCTCGGCCACATCCTTGAGCTCGAGGCCGAAGCTCGCGTGGGTCTTCTGCAAGGCCTTCATACCGATGTCTCCCGGTTCTCTGCGTTGCGTTGCTGCCCGTCGCGCCACCAGCCCGGCTCGAGCCCGCACTGGTTTAGGATCTCGACGGCGCTGTCGAGCGTCACCTTGGCCCCTTCCTGCGGCGGCAGGCGATGCACCTCGTCGCTGATCACCTCGACACTCACCAGCGGTGACGCGCCGATCCTGCGGAGGGTGGCGAGCAGCGCCGGAAAATCGACGGTGCCTTCGCCCGGCAACAACCGGCCGTGGCGTGACTCCTCCCGCACCTCGAACCATGGCACCGTCGCCGCGTCCGCCAGTTGCAGCGTCAGCCAGCGGTCCGCCGGCACCTCCGCGATCGCCGAGTATGGCTCGCCCGTGCGCTCCAGATGCCAGGCGTCGAGAATGAGGCCGCCATTCGCACGGTTCGCGCGCGCGATGATCTGCGATGCGGCGGCAAGGGTGCGAATGCCGCTGTGCGGTATGAACTCGAGGGCGACCAGCAGACCTCGCTCGGCCGCCCGATCGCAGAGCACCGCGAAGGCCCGAGCGACCTCCACGGGATCGTGCGCCTCCCACAGGCCCGCATTGAGCTGCCTTGGCCGGAACAGCTCTGCCATGTGCCAGAGCGTGTCCTCATCCTCGTCGATGCCGAAACGACCGTTGCCGAGCCACGTCGCGGCGAAGCCGATTTCCGTGACCTCGATATCGGCCGCGGCCAGGAGCTTCAGCATCTGCCGGTCGTCGATCCCGGCGGCATGGGCATCGCGATACTCGAGCGGTCGGATGCTGAGGCCGCGATAGCCGGCGGCAGCCGCGGCACGCACGCGCTGATCGAACGGCACGCGGGCAAGAGTCTGAGCATTGAGGATGAGGTTCTGTCGCATTTCGTCCGTTCGCGGCAAGGCGGGAGGGTGCGCGGGGCAAGAGGGTTGGCGTGGCGATCCTGCCATGTCGCCCGCCGCCGGTCCATACGCCGATCCTCACGAGTCGGGACAGCGGACGTCCGGCGCGACGGGCTCAGATTCCCAGCAGCACGAAGACCCGGAAGATCACGGCCGCCAGGACCGCCGCCACAGGCACCGTGATGACCCACGCAGCCACGACCACCGTGAAGTGCGAGCGCCGCACCAGCTTGCGGCGCATGAGGTACTGCTGCTCCGCCAGCGCCGGCTCGCGACGTTTGCTCGCGCGCGCCCCTTTGCTGGCCATGTAGTCCCGTCGTCGGCGGCTGCGGCTCGTATAATACTCGCGGAAGAAGCCGACGCCGAACACCGCGCCCACCGCAATGTGGGTCGAGCTTACCGGCAAGCCGAGCGCGGACGCCACGATGACGGTGATCGCCGCCGACAGCGAAACGCAAAAGGCCCGCACGGGATTCATGCGGGTGATCTCCTGGCCGACGGTGCGAATGAGCGTCGGCCCGAACAGGAACAGGCCGATGCTGATGCCGGCAGCGCCGATGATCATGATCCAGAACGGCAGCGCCACCTTGCCGGCGACGGAGCCGCTCGCGGAGCTGTGCAGGATGCCGGCAAGCGGGCCCACGGCATTGGCCACGTCGTTGGCTCCATGGGCGAACGACAAGAGTGCCGCCGAGCAGATCAGCGGCAGGTGGAAGAGCTTGCGCAGCGATTGATTGCGGTTCTCCATGTGCGCACTCTGTCGACGGATGAGCGGTCGCAGCAGCAGAAACGAGCCGACGAGTACGCCGCCGGAGACGAGCGCCACGACCATCGCCGAGGTTTTCCAGATCCGGCTCAGGCCCTTCATCATCAGGTAGGCCGTAAAGGCGCTGCACATGATGGCGATGAGCGCCGGCACCCAGAGGCGGGCCGCAGCGATCTTGTCGTGGCGATAGATGATGTTCGCCTTGATGAAAGCCAGGAACAGCGCGGCGATGATCCCGCCGAGCAGCGGCGAGACGACCCAGCTTGCCGCAATGGCGGCAAGGACATGCCAATTGGCGATGCCGAAGCCGGCTGCCGCGATGCCGGCTCCAACGACGCCACCGACCACGGCATGGGTGGTCGAGACGGGTGCGCCGACGTAGGTCGCGACGTTCACCCAGACCGCCGACGCGATCAGAGCCGCCATCATGGTGGCGATGAAGACTTCGCTCGATCCGACCATCGACGGATCGATGATGCCTTTCGAGATGGTGTTGACGACCTCGCCGCCGGCGATGAGCGCGCCGGCACATTCGAAGATCGCCGCGATGATCAATGCGCCCGTCATCGTCAGCGCTCGCGAGCCGACAGCGGGTCCGACGTTGTTGGCCACGTCGTTGGCGCCGATGTTGAGCGCCATGTAGCCCGCCAGGACAGAGGCCGCAATCAGCACCAGGGCGTTCGGCTGGGCGCCGATCTGGACGCCAGCGACCACGGCAGAAACGGCAAGGAAGGCGAGCGCGAGACCCGGCGCGAGCAGGGAACGGCTGAGAGAGCGCGTCGCCTCCTCGACCCGCTCGAGCTTGTGAAGGTCCTTGTCGAGGGAGACCTTGCGAAGGCGCTCGGCCGCGCGTGGCGCCTGCCCGGTTTCAGTGCTCATCTGTTCGCCCTAGCCGACTTGCGCATCAGCGGCTCTGATAGGTGCTGCGCGCCCTCGACACAATCCCTCAGGGTGTCGCCATACCGCATTGCCCGCAGGTTTCGCGGCATTTCCACGCGATGTGGTGGGGTCGGTGAGGGTTCGACACCCAGTGGTCGCCGTTCAGACCTCGAGAGTCCGGCAATTAAGGCAGCGCCTGGCCACGGCGCATGGGCGGGGTGAGTTCCGGGCGCGCGGCATCGCCCGCCGCGGCACAGATCACCCGGATGCCCTAGGCGGTCGCGAGGTTGCGAATGATCTCTGCGAGCTCGGGCTCGGCAACAAGCGAGGCCGCCTCTTCGGGCGGAAAGAAGCCGACCCGGCGCTCACGCTGTTCCGGCCAGGTGGCCAACTGCTCCACGTCGTGGAGAAAGTAAACATCGACGGCGCAGGTCACGCTGGCGAAGAAGTGCAGCTTCTTGCGGTAATGATAGATGCCACCCGGCTGCTCCTCGATGCGGCCGACGAGGCCACCCTCCTCGCGCGCTTCCTCCGCAGCCACGACATGCGCAGCCTTGCCGGCCTTCGGCCATCCCTTCGGCGGGATCCAGCGCCCCGTATCGCGGCTCGTCACAAGCCCGACCAGAAGCGTACCGTCCGGCGCCCGCCGCAAGGGCAGCGCCGCAACCTGCCTGAATTCATCGCGGCTCGCGAACAATCGTGACAGCACCGTCATGCTCCGCCTGCTTGCTCAGCCTACGCCCGCCTCGGTCCGCACCTCACCGCCGGCCATCGATCAACACGCAACCTTCAGGCGATGGACCGGATCGTTGCACCTGCGCAACACGACAGCGTCAATAAACAGCGCGCGCAAGCATTTGGTAACGGCATTGGTCCGTGCTGAGTGTACGTGCGTATATCGTCTCGAAGCAATTCATTCGTGACCGACATGGAGCTATCCCGCTTGAATTCCGGCAGCACGACACTCAGAACGCTTGTCGCCTTGGCGGCCCTGCTGACTGGCAGCCAGGCCCATGCCACTGGCACTACGGACTGGACGGCCGCCATGCCCAGGCAATTCGGCGTCGGCGGCGTGGTAGTGGTCGCTCCGAAGTACGAGGGATCGAAGGACTACCGGGTCATCGGCTTCCCCCTGATCGTGCCGTCCGGCATGGCGTTCGGCGAGACCGGCCGGGTGCAGTTCCGTGGACCGGACGACCTGCGCCTGCGCGTGCTCGATTTCAACGGCTTCGAGGTGGGGCCGTTGCTCGGCTGGCGCTTCGGACGCAACGAGGGTGATTCGCGACGCCTCGCCGGCCTGGGCGACGTGGACGGCGGTTTCGTGGCCGGTGGCTTCGTCGCGTATCGGGCGGGCGCGTTCCGCGCCTTCGTTTCCTATCATCGCCAGGTGTCTGGGGACGATGGCGGAGCGCTCGTCAGGTTCGGTGCCGAGGGCCGCACGAGGCTGACGCCTTCGCTCTCACTCCTGGCGACGGCCGGCGCGAGCTACGCCGACGGCACCTACATGACGTCCTACTTTTCGATCTCGCCCCTCCAGAGCGCGGCCTCCCTGGCCGGCTTGCCTGTGTACGATGCAGGCTCGGGCTTCAAGGACGTGTTCGTGGGGCTTTCGGCCGACATCCGGCTCGCTCCACGCTGGTCGCTCAAGCTCAGCGGCCGCTATGCCCGCCTCATCGGAGATGCGGCCGACAGCCCGATCGTCGAGAGCGAGAACCAGTTCACCGGCGGGATCGGCCTGACCTACAGCTTCGACATCGGCCGCTGAGATCCGTCACAACGGGTGATGGCACGCCACGTGCCGCTCGGGCGACACTTGACGCCACTCGGGCGCCTGCTCCCGGCACACGCTCGTGCATTTCGGACAGCGCGGATGGAAATAGCAGCCCGACGGCGGATCGATCGGCGAGGGCACCTCGCCCTCGAGCTTCTGGAAGGCGATGCGTTTTTCCGGATCGGGCACCGGTGACGCGAGCCTGAGGGCGTTCGTGTAGGGGTGGAGCGGCGCCTCGAATATCTCCGGCACCGGTCCCTGCTCGACGAGGCGGCCGAGATACATGACCGCGATGCGCTCGCAGAAGTAGCGCACGATGCCGAGATCGTGGCTGATGAACACGAAGCTCAAGTTGCGACTCGACTTGAGCTCCTTCAGCTTCAAGATGATCTGCGCCTGGATCGAGACGTCGAGGGCCGAGACCGGCTCGTCCGCAACGATGAGGTCCGGCTCGAGCACCAGGGCGCGAGCGATGGCCAGCCGCTGGCGCTGGCCACCGGAGAACTGGTGCGGAAACTTGGCGTAGGCGTCCGCCGGCAGACCGACATCGGCGAGGACGCGCCTGACCCGTTCCTCGGCCTCCGCGCGCGAGCAGAGCCCGTGCACGCGCAGCGGCTCGGTCAGCATGCGGGCGACGGACAGCCGGGGATTGAGGGATGAATAGGGATCCTGGAAGATGATCTGCATTCTCTGCCGGAGTTTGACCAGCTCCTGGCGCGACGCCCGCGTTACCGACTGGCCCTTGTAGGTCACCTCTCCGCCGGTCGGCTCGATGAGCTGCAGGATGCAGCGACCGACGGTCGACTTGCCGCAGCCGGATTCTCCCACGAGGCCGAACGACTCGCCCGCCCGCACCTCGAAGCTGACGTCGTCGATGGCGCGCACGTTCACGATCGTCGGATTGGGGAAGCCTCGCTTGGTCGTGAAGACCTTGCGCAAGTGGCTGACCGTCAGAATGCTCGCTCCGCTCATGCCGCACTCCGCCCTGCCGATCGTGCGCGGACATGGCAACGCACGTCATGTCGCGGGGTCGGCGACAGCAGCGCGAAGGGGGGATGCTGCGCGAGACAGACATCCTCCCGCAGCGCACAGCGCGCCGCAAAGCGGCAGCCCGGCGGCATGTCGTGGATCGGCGGCACCTGCCCCTCGATCGAGACCAGCTCTTCGGTATCGCGATCGGAACGCGGGATCGCCCTGAGCAGCGCCTCGGTGTAGGGATGGCTCGGGCGCTTGAAGAGCGCCACGGTGTCGGCCAGCTCCACGATCTCCCCGGCGTACATCACGGCGACGCGATCGGCGATCGTGGCCACAACGCCCAGATCGTGCGTGATGAGAACCAGCGCGAAGGCATGCTCGTCGCGGATCTCCTGCAGCAGCGCCAGTACCTGCGACTGGATCGTGACGTCGAGAGCGGTCGTCGGCTCGTCGGCGAACAGGATCTGCGGACCGCAGGCCAGTGCGATGGCGATCATCACGCGCTGGCGCATGCCGCCCGAGAACTGATGCGGGTAGTGATTGATGCGCCGCCGTGCGTCGGGCAGCTTGACCTGCTCGAGCAGCCGCACCGCCTCCTGCTCGGCCTCGTGGCGGGTCATGCCCCGATGGAACATCAGCGGCTCGCCGACTTGCAGGCCGATGGGCAGGACGGGGTTGAGCGAGGTCATCGGCTCCTGGAAGATCATGGCGAGCTTGTTGCCGCGGATCTTGCGCAGCTCCGCCTCCGCCAGCTCGGCGAGATTGCGGCCATCGAACCAGACTTCGCCACTGACGCGGCAACCGTGCTGGCCCTTGAGCAGACCCATGGCCGACATCGCCGTGATGCTCTTGCCGCATCCCGATTCGCCGACCAGGCAGAGCGTCTCGTTGGGCATCACGTCGAAGGAGACGCCGGAGATTGCGGGAAACCAGCCCTTTCGGAGCTTGAACGAGGTCGTGAGGTTGCGCACGGAAAGCACGGGCTTGGTCAATTCGGCCCTCCTACTCGTTCCGAAGTTTTGGATCGACCGCGTCCCTGAGGCCATCGCCGAGCAGGTTGAGCGAGAAGACGAGGACGAGCACGGCCAGCCCCGTATAGATGCACATCCACGGCGCATCGAGGATGTACTCGAAGCCTTGCCGGATCATGCCGCCCCACGTCGGCGTCGGCGGCTTCACGCCAAGACCGATGAAGCTCAGATAGGCCTCGATGCGCACCGCCGTCGCCGTCCATAGCGACGCCAGCACCAGCACCTCGCCAATGACGTTGGGCAGGATGTGCACGGCCATGATCCGGGTATCGGAATAGCCGAGCGCGCGGCAGGCCTCGATGTAGTCGAGCTCCTTGACGGCAACTGTCGGCGCCCGCGCGATGCGCGCGAACTTCGGGATGACGGTCAGCGCGATGGCGATGATGAGGTTGGTGAGGTTGGCGCCGAGCACCGCCACCACGAGCAGACCCATGACGAGCGTCGGGAACGAGAGCAGCACGTCCATGGCGCGCATGATGATCTGGTCGATCCAGCCGCCCTTGTAGCCGGCGACAATGCCGAGCGTGGAGCCGATCACCATGGCGATCGAGATGGATGCGACGCTGACGAGCAGCGAAATCCGCCCACCCCAGAGAATGCGCGACCAGACATCCCGCCCGAAGGCATCCGTGCCGAGCCAGTACTTCTGCGACGGCGGTTGCAACGCGTCGGCGATGTGCTGCTTGATCGGATCGTAAGGCGCGATCACCGGCGCCAGCAGCGCCAGGACGCAGATCGCCAGGAAGATGACGAGGCCGACCCACGACGTCTTGTTCGTGTTGAAGGCGTGCACGATCTCCGTCACCGCGCGTGTGAACGCGCCCGGTCCGTGCCTCGTGGTCTCGACCGCGCTCATTGATACTTCACCCTCGGGTCGCTCAGACCGTAGGCGAGATCGGTCAGCAGATTGGTGAGCACGATGAAGAAGGCGTAGATCACCATCAGCCCCTGCAGCATCGTGTAATCGCGCTGCTCGAGGGCGCCGACGATGAGCTTCCCGAGGCCCGGGCGGTTGAAGACGATCTCGGTGATGACCGAGTTGCCGATCAGCAACCCGAGATAGAGACCGATGACCGTGATCACGGGGATGATGGCGTTCCTCAGTCCGTGGCGCAGCACGACGATCCGGGCCGGAGCGCCTTTGGCGCGCGCCGTGCGGATGAAGTCGCCGCCGAGCGCCGCAATCATGGAGGAGCGCGCCGTACGCGCCACGTAGGCGACCATGATGAGCCCGAGGCTGAAAGCGGGCAGCACCAGATTGTACAGCCGGTCGACGGGATCGCCGAGCTTCGGGTTGCTCATCACCGGAAACCACGGGTGATGGATGGCGAAGGCCAGGATGAGCAGGATGGCGGTGTAGAACGCCGGAAAGCTCAGCCCGAGCAGCGACAGGATGCGCGCAATGTAGTCGATCGCGCCGTTGCGGTAGACGGCCGCCAGGATGCCGATCGGCAGGCCGAGAACGATGCCGACGAGAATGCTCGCGAAGGTGAGGTCGAGTGTGTGGGGCAGGACCGCGAGCACTTCGCCGAGCACCGAGCGACCGCTGACCAGGGACTTGCCGAGATCACCCGTGAGCGCGCTCGACAGAAACGACCAGTACTGCGCACCGAGCGGCTGGTTCAGCCCGAGCCGCTCGCGCATGGCCTCGATGGACTGCTGCGTGGCATTGTCACCGAGCACCGCAATGGCCGGATCACCGGGGGCGATGCGAATGATGATGAAGATGACGGTGAGCACGGCAACCAGCGTGGGCACCGTCGTCGCCAGCCGCCTGATGGTATACCAGAGCACGTGCTCCACCCCTTGCCGGACGCGCCCGAAAACCCTTCGCAAGCATGCCCCCGAGGCAGCCCGGCCGGCAGCGCGCCGTGCCGGGTCCGTGCCTCGGAGCGTTGCTACTTCGCCGTCGACGCCTGCGTGAACTCCGGCCCCAGGCTCAGGGCGCCCTCGAGCTTGTAGCCGTACACGATCGACTTGCGGCGCGCCCACACCTGGAGCTGCTCGAACAGCGGCACCGAGCAGACCTGCTCCATCAGCTTGCGCTGAGCAGTGGCCCAGAGCGCGAGCTGCTTCTTGGCATCCGGCTCACGCCGGGCCGCGTCGATCTCGGCGTCCGCCACCTTGCAATGGCTGAAGTTCGTCACGGCCGTCGGCGCGCCGACGATGCTCCGCGAGTGATAGAACTGCGTCAGGTAGGTGTCGGCCACGGGGAACCGCGCCGCGCCATAGAGCACCATCGCACTCAGGTTCTTGCGGATCTGGGCGTGGAAGGCGGAATGCTCGACTACGTTGAGATCGAGGATGATCCCGACGGCGCGAAGCTGCTCCTGAATGACCTGCATCGGCTTCAGCAGCGCGCTGCGCTTGGTGATGATGACCGAGAGCTTGAAGCCGTTCGGATGGCCGGCTTCCTTGAGCAGCGCCTTGGCCTTCGCCAGATCGAACGGATATTTCGGCAGGTCCGCGGTCTGGCCGAGATAGCCGTTCGGCACCGGAGACCAGCTCGTCTGCGTGACGCTCGCCCCGACCAGCTTGATGAAGTCGTCGCGATTGAGCGCATGCGCGATGGCCTTGCGCACGCGCACGTCATCGAGCGGCTTGATCGACGTGTTGAGATGCAGCGTGCGCAGCTCGCCCGGCTGGAAGACGTCCACGACGACATCGCTGCCGCCGCGCATCCGCTTCACCCAGCGCTCCTCGCGCATGCCGACGAAGAGCTGCAGCTCACCCTTCTGGAAGGCCAGCTCGCGGCTGCTGTCGGACGGCACGAACTTGAAGACGATGCGGTCGATTTTCGGCGCCCCGCGGTAGTACGCCTTGTTGGCGACGAGCGTGATGCTCTGCTTCGCCGCGTAGTCCTTGAACATAAAGGGACCCGTGCCGATCGGCTTCTGCTTGAGCTTGTCGCCCAGCTCCTCGGCCGCCTTTTTGCTGACGATGTTGCCGCCGTGGTAGTTGGCGACCAGCCCCAGCAGCGAGGGCACCGGCGCCTTCAGCGAGATGCGCACGGTGTGCTTGTCGACCTTCTCGATCTTGTCGAAGGGGCGATAGTCGCTCGACACGCCGGACCGCTTCGGATCGGCGGCGCGCTGCAGCGAATAGACGACGTCGTCAGCGGTGAACTCGCCATAGCCGTGATGGAACTGCACGCCCTTGCGAAGCTTGAAGGTCCACACCTTGCCATCGGCGGACGCACTCCAGCTTTCCGCCAGATCGGGCTCGATCTGGCCGGGATCGATGCTGCCCGACTTGAACCGGACGAGACCGCTGAAGATGTGGGCAAAGATCGTCTTGTCATCCGACTTGGTGGAGACGTGTGGGTCCAGGACACTGACATCGGCCGCCTTCAAGCCGACATTGACCGTCGTTTCCGCCTTGGCCGCGCCGCCGATCAGCGCCAGTGCGCCGGCCGCCAGCAGAAAGCATCGTCGCGCCCGTGCCATCATCGTGTTGGTCCTCCCTCGCTCATCTTCACGCACGCTCGGTGGCGCTCCCCGTTCGGGATGCCCGGGAAGGCCCATTGCACTGCATGGTCCTAGACGGGAAGCCATTAGGTCAAATTCCAAATATTTCGTTGGCCATAACTCAGCTTTATGAAATGATTTCGCCCGGCGTCGTCACTTCATTCGGCGGGAGCTCGCGCGCATGCGCCTCACCTGGCGGCAGATCGAAGCGTTCCGGGCCATCATGCTGACCGGAACCATCACACAGGCGGCGGAGCTCCTGTCGATCTCCCAGCCGGCCGTGAGCACGCTTCTCGCCAACCTCGAGCACGAGCTCGGCTACAAGCTCTTCCTCCGCCAGAACGGCCGCCTCGCCGTCACCTCCGAGGCCGAGGCGCTTTATCCGGAAATCGAGCGGGCCTTCGTCGGGCTCGAGGATATCGCCGCGGCGGCTCACGCCATCGGGCGCACGCAGACGGGCTTTCTGCGCGTCGTCGTGATGCCGGCACTGGCCGGCGAGCGTCTCGCCGACGCCATCGCATCCTTTCTCGCCGTCCGTCCGCACGTGTCGCTCAGCCTCGAGATCCAGCCGCGCCTCACCGCCGTGCACTGGGTGGCGACCAACCGCTGCGACATCGGCATCACCAGCGAGCCTGCCGACCATCCGAACATCGACGCACGGCTGCTCTCCACCGACGAGGCCGTCTGCATCATCCATCCCAAGCATCGGCTGGCGCGCAAGAAGACGATCACGCCGGCGGACCTCGACGGCGAGCCGCTCATCTGCCTGCCGCCGGAGACGCGCTCGCGACGACAGCTCGACAAGCTGCTCGATGAAGCGCGCTCCTATCCGATCCGCCGCGTGGAATCGCGAACCGGCCACACGCTCTGGCAACTCGCCGAACGCAATATCGGCATCGGTGTCATCACATTCTTTCTTCTCTCGGAGCGCATGTCGGAGAAGGTCGCGCTCCGGCCGTTCGCCCCTCTCATCCAGACGCGTGTGCTGCTGATCTCGCCGCGCCAACGGCCCATGAGCAAGCTCGCGACCGAGTTTTCGGACCACATCGCCGAGGCCTGCAGGCCGGTGGCGCGGAAGGCCGGCTGAGCCGGGCGCGAGCCATGCCGCTGCCCCATCAAGTCGCTTTATAGCGGCGGCAAAGATACTTATTTGACTTGATGCCACTGCCTCTACCATCCTTCGGCTCTGTCGGGACACTGCGGCCAGAACTCTGCACGACAGAGTGGCGAACGAGGCTCCAAGCATGCGGTCGGACGTGATTGTCGTCGGTGGCGGGATGGTCGGCGCGGCGATCGCCTATGGGTTGTCGCGATCGGGGGCCAAGGTCCGCATCATCGACGAAGGCGACATGGCGTTTCGTGCCGCGCGCGGCAATTTCGGGCTGACCTGGGTGCAAACCAAGGGCTTCGGCGTGCAGCCCTACTTCGAGCTGAGCCGCGGCTCCGTCGACGGTTGGCGAGCGCTTGCCGACGAGTTGACCGAGCGAACCGGGATCGACGTCGACTTCGAGCGCAACGGCGGTCTGCGGATCTGCATCGGCGACAAGGAGGCAGAGGAGCGCATCAGCTACATCGAGCGCTTCCGCCAGCAGGCCGGCAACGCCGGCTACGACTGCCGGTTCATCGATCGCGGCGAGCTTCAGCAGCTCTTCCCGAACGCGCCGCTCGGGCCGCGCGTGACCGGCGCCTCCTTCAGCCCGATGGATGGGCATGCGAACCCTCTCTATCTTCTGCGCAGCCTCATCGAGGGCATCCGCCGCAATGGCGGCGAGGTCTCGCCGGGGCAGACGGTCGGGCAGATCAGGCCGCTGTCTCAGGGCTTCGAGGTCGTCACCGGCAGCGGCACCTACAGCTCCGACAAGATCGTGCTCGCCGCCGGCCTCGGCACTCAGAAGCTCGGCCAGATGGTCGGCCTCAACGTGCCGATACGGCCGCAGCGCGGCCAGGTGCTGGTCACGGAGCGCACGCATAGCCTGCTCCCCTATCCCATGAGCGGCCTGCGGCAGACGGCCGAAGGCAGCATCATGGTTGGCGTCACCAACGAGGAAGTCGGCTACGACACCACCACGTCGGTCGGCGGCATCCGCAAGATGGCGGCGCGCGCCATCGAGACCTTCCCTGTCGTCGGCGAGTTGCAGCTCCTGCGGGCGTGGGCCGCACTCCGCATCCTGACGCCCGACGGCGTGCCGATCTACGCCGAGTCCAAGGTGCATCCCGGCGCCTACGCTGCTACCTGCCACAGCGGCGTGACGCTGGCCGCCATGCACGCACGGCTCCTGCCGCAATGGGTGCTCACGGGCGTGCAGCCCGCCGAGCTCGCCTACTTCACACCGGAGAGATTCGATGCTCAGCCGAAGGCCTGACTGGAAGCGCGAGGGCGGCATGCGCGCCGTGACTCTGAGCTTCGATGGGCGCGAGATCGCGGCGATCGAGGGCGATACCGTCGCCGCGGCCGTCCTGCGCGCCGGAGCCGTGTCGACGCGCCAATCGCCCGTCAGCGGCGCCCCGCGAGCCCCCTACTGCATGATGGGCGTCTGCTTCGAATGCCTGATGGAGATCGACGGCATGCCGAACCAGCAGGCGTGCATGATCCAGGTCCGCGACGGCATGAGCGTGCGCTCCCAGTCCCGGCCTGACCAATCCAGCCAACCGTCGGAGGCTGCCCGTGGCCGCGCTTGATGTCATCGTGATCGGCGCCGGACCGGCCGGCATGGCCGCCGCCACCGAGGCGGCCAGCCACGGGCTCCGCGTACAAGTCCTCGACGAGCAGCCGGCTCCGGGCGGCCAGATCTACCGCGCGATAGAGAGTGGCCGGCCACCGTCGGATGCCGACGCCGACGTGCTCGGCGCCGACTACTGGGCGGGCCGCAAGCATGCCGACGCCTTCAGGGCGGCGCAGCTCGACTACACGCCCGGCGCCACCGTGTGGACCGTGGCGAAGAGCCCTCTCGCAGTCGGCTACCTCAAGGACGGCAAGGCCGTACTCCGCTCGACGCGGCGCCTGATCATCGCCACCGGCGCTTACGAACGGCCGGTCCCCATACCCGGCTGGACACTGCCCGGCATCATGACGGCTGGCGGCGCACAGGTCTTGCTCAAGGCCGATGGCTCGATTCCAAAAGGGCGCGTCATCCTCGCCGGCAGCGGCCCCCTGCTGATGCTCGTCGCCGGACAGCTCATGAAGGCGGGCGCCGACATTCGCGGTTACCTGGAGACCACGACCAAGCAGGCCTATCTCGCGGCGGCGACCAAGCTGCCGGGCGCGCTGCTGGCGGGTGGGCTGCTCGCCAAGGGCCTCAAGATGCACGGCGAGATCAGCAAGAGCGGCATTCCCGTGCATCGTGGCGTCAGCGGCCTCAAGGCGATCGGCACGGATCGATTCGAAGCCATCCGCTTCAACCTCGGCGGCAGCGAGCAGGAGATCGCCGGTGACGTTCTGTTGCTGCACGAGGGCATCGTGCCGAACGTGCAACTGACCCGCTCCCTCGATCTCGCCCACGAGTGGGTGGACAACCAGCGCTACTGGAAGCCCACCAGCGGGCCGTGGGGCGAGACCAGCGCCGAGGGCATCCTGATCGCCGGCGACGGCGCCGGCATCGACGGAGCGGAAGCGGCCAGCGCCAGCGGTCATCTGGTCGGCTTGCAGGTCGCAACGCAGCTCGGCGCGCTGTCGGCTGACGAGCGCGACCGGGCCGCCGAGCCGCATCTCGCGGCCAGGAAGCGGCAGCAGCGCATTCGTCCCCTGCTCGACCAGCTCTATGCCCCGCCCGCCGAGACGATCTGCCCGTCCGATCCCCAGACCATCGTCTGCCGCTGCGAGGAGGTGGATGTCGCCGAGATTCGCGAGTGCGTGCGCACCGGCTCAGAAGGGCCGAACCAGCTCAAGGCCTTCTCGCGCTGCGGCATGGGGCCGTGCCAGGGCCGCATGTGCGGGCTGACCGTCGCCGAAGTCATGGCCAAAGAGCTTGGCCGCTCGGTGGAAGAGGTCGGCTACTACCGCATTCGCTCGCCGATCAAGCCGCTGCCGTTGTCGGCGCTGGCGGCGCTCGAGGCAGACGAGGACGTGACGCCGGCCTGAGCGTTCGCCGCCGCGAGCGACCGGGCAAAGCCGAGTGTGAGGACGATCTCATGCGCATTACTGCAATCCGCGGCGTGCACGTCTCCATCCCGCTCTCGGTTCCCTACAAGCTCTCGCGCGTCTACGGCACCGTCAGCAGCGCCGACGCCGTCGTCGTCAGATTGACCACGGATACGGGCCTGGTCGGCTACGGCGAGGCCGATCCACACCACCCGTTCACGGCCGATACCGTGGAGGGCACGATCCAGGCCATTCGCGATCGGCTCGGGCCGGCGCTGATCGGCAGTGATCCCCGCGAGATCAAGCGTCTAGAGCGCGAGATGGACGACGTGCTCGACGGCCACCTGATGGCCAAAGGGGCCATCGACATGGCGCTCTTCGACCTCGCCGGCAAGAGCTACGGCGTGCCTGTGCACGCTCTGCTCGGCGGCAAGTTGCGCGAACGGGTGCTGCTGAGCTTCCCGCTCGGCAGCGGCACGGCCGAGGAGGACATGGAGGTCATCGAGGCGCGTACGGCGCTCGGCTTCCGCTCGTTCATGGCCAAGATGGGCCGCAACCCGATCCCCGACGAGATCAAGCGCGTCTACAAGCTGTCCGAGCGCTACGCCGGCAAGGTGCATCTGGTCGCCGACGCCAATCAGGGCTGGAGCGAAGCCGAGGCGGTAGAGTTCACGGCGGGCGTCGAGGGCACCTTCCTCGAGCTGCTCGAGCAGCCCGTCCCAGCCGGCGAGCACGAGGCGCTGCAGCGCATACGCGCGAAAAGCACCGTTCCGATCTCGGCGGACGAATCCGTCATCACGGCCGGCGATGCCCTCCAGCTCGTCGCTCGCGGCGCTGTCGACGCCTATAGCGTGAAGGCGTCCAAGAACGGGGGCCTGACCAAGGCGCATCGCATCGTCTCGATCATCGAGGCGGCGCAGCTCGAATGCCGCATGAACTCCATGCTGGAGTTCGGCGTGACGCAAGCGGCGCTGCTGCATCTCGGCGCCGTCACGCAGAGGCTCATCCCGTCGGGTCACGCCTACATGTCGACTTTGCGCATGAGCGCCGACTTCACCGATTTTCCCAAGCGCCTGCGCGACGGCTACGCCTACGTCTCGGACGCACCCGGTCTCGGGGTGAGCATCGACGACGGCGTGCTCGCCACGCACGCCCGCAGCAGCTTCGAGGTCACATGACACCGCCAGCGTCCGCGCCGCTCGGCAGCTACGACGTCATCGTCATCGGCGCCGGCATCCAGGGCACCTCGTCGGCGCTCAATCTGGCACTGCGCGGCCGCCGCGTGCTGGTCATCGAGAAGAACACGCCCGCGGCACACGCCTCCGGCGTCAATGCCGGCGGCGTACGCAGCCTCTGGCGCCATCCCGCCGAGATACCGCTCGCCCGCGCTTCGCTCGAGCTGTGGCGCGGCATCGAGGACTGGCTGGGGGCGGACTGCGAATTCCACACCGGCGGCAGCCTCCGGATCGCGGAGTCGGAGGCCGACATGGCCGCGCTCGAGCAGCGGGTGCGGGATATTGCCGACCTCGGCTACGCGCACGAGGAGCTGCTCGGCCAGAACGCCCTGCGCGCCATCGTGCCGGACGTGGCGCCGCACTGTGTCGGCGGCCTCATCGCGCGCAACGAAGGGTCCGCGAGCCCCTATCACACCACCCGTGCCTTCCACGCCCGCGCCAGCAGGGAGGGCGTCACCTTCCTGATCGGCGAGCGCGTGCAGATGGTCGAGCGCTGCGCGGTGGGCTGGCGCGTGCGCACGCGGGCGCAACAGGCGGAAGCCCCCGTTCTACTCAACTGCGCCGGCGCCTGGGGCAGCCAGATCGCGGCGCAGATCGGGGACACGATACCGCTGGTCATGGAAGCACCGACCATGATGGTGACGGAGCGTATTCCAAGGTTCCTCTCGCCGGTATGCGGCCTCGTCGGCCGCAAGCTCTCCTTCAAGCAGACCCGAGCGGGCACGCTGCTCATCGGCGGCGGGCATCGCGGCACGGTCGATCGCGTCAACGAGGTCGCCCACCCCGATCCGTTGCAGCTCGCCATCAGCGCCCGCACCGTCACCGATGTCTTCCCGCTCATGCGCGACGTGCGGATCACGCGGACCTGGTGCGGCATCGAGGGCATGACCCCGGATCATCTGCCGATCCTCGGTCCGAGTCCGGCGGCGCCCGACGCCTTCCATGCGTTCGGATTTTCCGCGCACGGCTTCGCGCTCGGTCCCATCGTCGGCAAGATCATGAGCGATCTCATCGTCGACGGCGACACGCCCCTGCCGATCGCCGCCTTCGCACCCGGCCGGTTCAGCACCTCCACCGGCGGCGCGAGCGGCCACGCCTGAGCGGGCGGCGGCGCGCGAGCACTGCGCTGATCTCGGTCTGTGGCGCCTTCGCGACAGGAGGTCTCGCGGGTATCATACTGCCCGTCGACGATTCTCCGTGACGGAGGGCCTGCCATGCGCCTGATAACAGCCTGCACCGTGACCCTCGCGCTCTCGGCGTTGCTGGTCATCTCCGCGTCTGCTCCCGCGAGCGCCGCCGACGACGTCGCGCGCGGCCGCGCCATGGCGCTGCGCATGTGTGCCACCTGCCACATGAATGCCGGCCAGGGTGAGAAGCAGGGCCCGATGGGCGTGCCGAGCTTCGAGGCGATCGCCAATCGGCCGGGCCAGACAGTCAACCATCTGGTGTCCTGGCTGCGCTCGAAGCCCACGATGATGCCGGATCATCACCTCTCCCTCGACGAGGCGTCGGAGATCGCCGCGTTCGTCATGACGCTGCGGCGGCAGAAGTAGCGCGCCGCGGCGGGCGGAACCTCGCTCAGGCCAGCCGCTCGTTCGTCGGCGCCGTCCGACGCCCCCCGCCGAAACGGTTGGAGAGCCCGTTGAAGTAGCGCCGCGCGGGGATCTCGACGTAGCGATAGGTGAGAGCCGAAACCCCGATCACCACGCCAAGGTAGATGAGCGCCATCAGGTCCATCAGCAGCGGATGGCCGAATGAGATCACCTTCTGCGACGCCTCGGCGAGGGTGACGTCCACGAAGACGTTCACGCCCGTCACGCGCACGAGCAGCTTCGCGGCGATGGCGATGCCCACGACGATGATCAGGTGAACCATGTAGATCGAGTAGGACAGCTCGCCGATGAACTGGAGCGGGCGGGTCGTGAGCAGTCGCGACAGCGGTCCGGCCTCGAACGCGAACACCCAGACGGCGGCCAGAAAGACGAACGGAGCCAGGAGCGAATACGGCCCGCTGCCGGCCAGCGAGACGAAGACGCCGACACCGAGCGCGGTGCCGACCTCCGCCACGGTCGGCCACGGCAGGCGCAGGCGCGCAGAGGCTTGCCAGATGCGGTAGGCGAGATAGCCGGCGAAGAACCCGAGGATACAGCGGGCGACCGCCAGCCCCACCACGGTCTTGATGTAGTGCGGCGAATAGAGCCCGAGCACGAGCAGCGAGCCCGCGCATGCGATGAGCGCGCCCACCAGCAGCCGGCGTCCCAGGACCGCGGCCATCACGGCGAACAGGAAGTTGACGTAGAGCTCCGTGCTGATGCTCCAGCTCGGCAGGTTCCAGGTCGGCTGGTCGTGGACACCGAGCGCGTGGATCAGCAGCACATTCGAAATGATCGCCGACGGCGTGTTGGGGTCGGTGAAGGGCGGGCGGTTGGCGAGTTTCAGCCCGAACGCCTGGACCAGCGAAAGGCCACCCTCGGCGAGCACGAACACCGCCAGCATGACGACGTGCAGCGGCCAGAGCCTGCCGAAGCGGCGGATCGCATAGCGCAGCACGTCGCTGCGCGTCGTCAGCGCATCGCCATAGGCGTGGGCGATGACGAAGCCGCTCAACACGAAGAAGAAGTCGACCCAGAAATGACCGTTCCGCACCAGCGGCCAGGCGAAGAAATGCCCGAGCATATCGACGTGCGCCAAGGCCACCATGAGGGCGCACAGGCCACGCCAGCCGTCGAGCGCCGCGTAGCGCGCCGAGGCTCCGTCGCTGCGCTGGCCCGCGCTCGCCCCCACCGGCGTCGTTCCTTCCTCAGGTCGTCGGTCGCTGCGACGGATCGTAGAAACCCGGCGTCTTCGTGCCCCAGATGCCCGTACGCCACGGACTGATGCCCTTGATGGCGATGTCGCATTCGCGCATCAGCGGGAACAGCTCGTGCTCGGACCAGTTCTCCGCCCAGGCGTTGACGTAGCCGTCGAAGAGGTTCAGTCGGCGATAGTCCGCGTCGGGATGCGGCACCGGCGAGAGAACCAGCCGCGCCAGACGTCCGAGCAGCGGCACGTTGCAGATCCGATACCACGTCGGCGAGGCGAACAGGCTCAGCACAGCGTCGGCACGGCGTGGCGACATCTTCGAGAACAGCCAATAGAGCGTGCGGGCGTGGATGCGCCCGTAAACGATGCGCAGCAGAGGCACGAACCCGCTCAGCGCCTCGCGACCGGGCTCTCGCGTATCGATGGGGTAGGAGCTCGCTGCATAGACCCAGACGTTGACGTCGCCGCCGGGCTTCACGAGACCAATCGCAGCGCGAATGGCGTCGAGCGTGCGGCCGGTATGATGGAGCACCCCGAGCGAGTAGACCATGTCGAACGACTGCGGCCGGAGCGGCATCTCGAAGACGCTCGCCTGCACGAAAACGATCCGCGACAGCAGCTCCGGATAGCGCTCCTTGACGATGGCGCGGAACGTGTCGACGCCTTCGGTCAGGTCGAGGGCGAAGATGCGCTCCGGCGCGTGCTCCTTGAGCGACTTGACCACGTACTGACCGACGCCGCAGCCGATCTCGATGGCGCGACCGCCGCGCATGCGCTTGAAAGCCTCGCCGTCATGGCTGTTGCGATCGTAGATGTCGTGAATGTCGTAGGCCGGGTCGGAGGGGTCGATGATCCGGTAATTGAGCCCGCGCCCCCGATCGATCTCCGTCCATTTGTAGTTCCACATGGCATTGTAGCCGGCGAGGCCGTCCACGAAGCGCGCGATGCCGTTCCGCACGGGGAATGTCGCGTGACAGCCGGTGCAGGCCAGCACGCCTTCGATGACGTCGTCGCCCTCGACGGTCGCCTGAGACTGCCAGGCGAGGTCCGCCTTGCAGCGGCTGCACGCCAGCTCGGCATTGTCCTTTGCGAGCACCCGTCACTCTCCCCCGTGCGCCGCGCTTGGGCGGCCCGGCCCGATCCGGCCGGCATTCGTGCTCTGATAGGGGCTTGCGCACGGAATGCCAAGGCGAAGATCGCCGCGCGCCCACAGCGAGGTGGCGGGCGGTTTGCGCCACGACTAGGCTTGGCCAACTGATCGTCAGGAGCGTTCGACATGCCGCAGCATCCCGCGCCGGACAAGCCCGCCGAGGACCATGCAGCCTATGCTGCCGTCGAGCACCTCTACCATGCCTACCTGACGGGGCTGATCCTCATGCTCGTGACGCGCGCCGGGGCGGACATCGCCGCCGAGGTCGTGTTCCGCCTCTTCCGTCGCCAGCAGAAGGCCCTCTTCCTCCCCGGCCTGCGCAAACTCGGCCTCGAGCGGTTGCCGCACGCGGTCGCCTGCGCGCAATACCACTACCTTTCCAACCAGGTCGGTGGCGTGAAGGTGGAATACGTCCACGAGAGCGATCGCAAGGCCTGGGTGCGATATCCGCCGCCACGCTGGATCTGGTCCGGCACGGCCGTCTGCGGCATCCCGTCCGAGGTCTCCGCGGCCATGCTCCGCGGCTGGCACGCCAACAACGGCGTCTTGCTGGGCAATCCCCGGCTGGGCTTCGTGTGCACGGGACAAACCGTCGATGGCCAGCCGGGCCTCGAGGGCTACTACCGGGAATGGGACCGCGACCTCACGCCGGAGGAGCGGCTTCGCTTTGCGCCAGACGAGATCTGCCCGCCCTTCGATCCCGCGCAGGCGCCGCGATTGCCCCAGGCCACATGGCCCGCGGCACGGCTGCGCAAGGTGCTGCGGAACTACGCCATGGCGTACGTCACCTCGATCCTGCCGGAGGTCGTCGCCGTGCTCGGCCCCTGTGACGGTGGTCGCCTGGCCGGAGCAGCGGCGCGGCTCGTCGGCATGCAGACGCTGGACGAGATGGCGGCGCTGCTTGGCGGCATCGCGCCGGGTCCTGCCGGGTTTGCCGCCGCGTTCGCCCGCCTCTCCCGTGGCCAAGGCGACGATGCCGAGGTCGTCACCGCCGGCGACGACGCGCTCGTGCGACAGACGAGCTGGCGCCTCATGGATGGGCGGGAGCCCGTTCCGCCCGAGATCTTCGATGCCTGGAGCGAGTTGTGGGTCGGCGCCGCCCTCGCTCACGACCGCTGGCTCAGCCTGGAGGTCGTCGCGCGTCGCGACCGCGGCGATGCGGCCTGGACCTGGCGCCTGTCGCGCAAGTGCTGACGATCATGAGAGACCGGGCGCGCACGCGTCACACACCGCCGGGCGCGCGGGTGATATCGCTATTCAAACACTGCTTGGATTGAGTGGTGGAGCCGAGCGGGATCGAACCGCTGACCTCGTGAATGCCATCAATATTTCGCCGTTACGCGCATTTTCGATGCATATTGATTTAAACGCCAAATCAATGGATTATGTCCGTCGGTAAAACTCAGTATCATGACGATATTCTCCCTAATGTGGTAGCCCCGTGGTAGCCCGAGACATTTTTTTAGGTCTTGTGAATACAGACTTTCAGTTTGCGCTTTTTGAAGTGCTTGGTAGCCGGCTGGTAGCCCGAAACCCAATGGCGAATGTCTCGTCGTCCCGGACCTAATTTGGAATTGGTAGCCCGAATGGTAGCCCGATCAAACATCCGCATCACGCTTGCCTCCCTCGCACCCCTGGCGCCCGGCGACACGCTTTGGGATAGAGCGGTCAAAGGATTCTGCGCACGCTGCAGGGCGAGCGGCACTATCACCTACGCGCTCAAGACCCGCATCAAGGGACGGCAGCGCTGGATCACGATTGGCCGGCACGGCGCGCCCTGGACACCCGAGACGGCGCGAAGGGAAGCTCTGCGCATTCTTGGCCATGCTGTCCAAGGCGAGGACCTCGGCGAGCAGCGTCAAGCCGAACGTGGAGAGCCGACGCTCGCCATTGTCATCGACCGGTTCCTCGCAATTCACGGTCCCAAACTCAAGCCGCAGACCTGCCTCGACTACACGCGCATCTTCAACAAGACCGTCATTCCAAAACTCGGCCACCTCAAGATCAGTGCCATTACCCGCGCCCACTGCTCCCAGTTCCACACCAACATGGCGGCGACACCACGCAAGGCCAATCTCGTTCTCGACATCCTGTCCCGGGTCATGACCTGGTCGCAGGAGCATGGCTATCTCTCCGAAGATGCCACGAACCCCACCAAGGGAATCAGGAAATTCCGAGAGACGCTCCGCGAGCGCTATCTTTCGCCCGATGAATATCAGCGCCTTGGCTACGTGCTCGATCATCTCGAAGGCTCACGAGGCGAGTCGCTCTTCGCCATTGCGGCCTTGAGGCTCCTGATCCTCACCGGCGCGCGTCTCAACGAGGTCCTGACCCTCAGGTGGAGTTACGTCGACTTCGAGCGAAGCCTATTGCGACTGCCGGACTCGAAAACGGGGGCCAAGATCATTCGCCTCAACCCTCGGGCGATCGATGTCCTGTCAAACCTGCCCCGCGTCAAAGGCAACCCGTACGTCATCGTCGGTCAACGGCAGGGCAACTGGCTGGTCAATCTCCAGAAGCCCTGGCGTCGCATCCGCGCCATGGCCGGCCTGCCCGATGTCCGCATCCACGACCTGAGGCACTCCTTTGCGAGCATGGCGGTCGCGTCCGGAGCGTCGCTCCCCATGATCGGCGCGCTGCTCGGTCACAGCCAACCGCGCACGACAGCCCGTTACGCCCACCTCGCCGATGACCCTGTCAGACAGACCAACGCCCAGGTTGGCGACGCCATCGCTGCAGCGATGGGACGGGACGAACCCGCCTAATGCGACCATGAGAGCGCCCGTCGTTCAACACGGCCGCCAACTCTCAGGCTGACAGGAGACGATCAGCGCGCTTTGGGGTCGCGCACGCTAACGAGCCTCCCGAACAATATCCCTGATCTCTTGGTCGAGCCGCAGGCGACGCTCCTCCTGCAAGGACCGCAACATTCGCTCCTCCGCTCGTCTCTGGGACTCACCACGAGAAATTGAGCGCGTGCGGGTTTCGGTCGTCCTCTTCTGCTCTTTGGGTTTGATTTTAGCCCACGGGATGCCGTCCTTGT
>JAWKVZ010000005.1:0-345194 GCA_041397725.1 Hyphomicrobiaceae bacterium
GATCGCGGCGATCCTCGGCGTGCAGGCCGGTGATCCGCTGCTCGTCGTCGAGCGGGACTTCTTCAGCGACGCCGGACGCATCATCCAGACCGGCAAGGCGTACTATCGCACCGATCATCATCGCTACATGATCACGATCTCGCTGCTCGAGAAGCCGCCGGGGCGGCCGGGGTTCCAGTTCCCGGCCCAGCACCAGCCCGATCCGCAGGACCAGAATTGAGGCGCCAGCCGGCGTGCGCGCTCGGCAGCGGTCCCCTTGCCTTGGCCCAAAGTTGAAGACCGTCGCTGGCCGATAGGGCTCGCCGATCTGGCTTCCGGCCGGACCCTCGACTATGATCGCGGCGTCTGCGAGGCCTCCCGAGGACGTAAGAATTGGAGAGGCGCCCGCGCAAGGGAGGATTTGCAATGCATTCAAGACTGAGGCCAGTCGTTCTCGCCATCGGCCTGTCCGTCGTCGCCGCTGGCGGCGCGCACGCCGCCAATCTCAAGCTCGTGACCGGACCGCAGGGCGGCTCATGGTATCCGCTGGGCGGCGCCATCAAGGGTCTCATGGAGAAGGCCATGCCCGGCACGACCATGCAGGTCGGCCCCGGTGCAGGCATCGCCAACGTCAAGGCGATCGAGGCCGGCAAGGCGGACTTCGGGTTCGCCAACTCCGTATCCACGGTCGACGCCATCAACGGCAAGGCGCCCTTCGAGAAGCCCTACAAGAAGGTGTGCCACGTCGCGACGCTCTACCCGCAGTATTTCCAGGTCGTCGCTCTCGCCGACAGCGGTATCAAGCTGCCGGGTGACTTCAAGGGCAAGGGCCTGACCACGCAGAAGCGCGGCAACACCGGCGAGCAGATCACCGCGCATCTGCTGCAGGCGTACGGCATGAAGTACAGCGACCTCTCCAAGGTCAGCCAGGGCTCCTATACGGATTCCGTCAGCCAGCTCAAGGACGGCAATGCCCAGTTCTTCACGCTCGGCACCACCATCCCGGCGAGCGCCATCATGGATCTCGCCGCTGCCCGCAAGATCCGCATGATCCCGGTCCCCGACGCGGGACTGAAGAAGATGCAGGCCATCAACCCCGGCTATCGCCGCATCATCGTGCCCAAGGGCACGTATCCCGGCCAGACCGAGGATGTGCCGACGATCGGCTACGCCACGCATCTGATCGCGCGCTGCGACCTGGACGGCAAGGTCGTGAAAGCCCTGCTTCAGGCCATGGTCGGCGGCGTCGGTGATCTCGCTGCTATCGCCAAGGCGATGAAGGGTCTGACGCCGAAAGTCATGGCCGCGGACATCGGCGTGCCGCTGCACAAGGGCGCGCAGGAATTCTTCAAGGAGAAGGGCGCGCTCTAGCCCGCATCGCGGCATCGTCATGTCGCCAGCGTGCAGCCGGTCTCAGATCGGCTGCACGCGGTTTCGCCTGAAACAAGGCTGGTGACTGGGGCGCCGCGTCTACTTCCAAGAGATATTTCGTCTGCCGGGCGCTCGAGGCTCAGGCGTCGCCAGCTTCCGTTGCGACCGGTACGACCTCCCATTGCAAGGCAGTGCCATGACCGATGCGTCGAAGAAGTGGTCTTTCGGGGTCTGGGCCATCACGATCGTCGGCGCGGCAATGTCGGGCTACCACCTCTACGTCGCCTTCTTCGGCGCCCCTGACGCCCAGACGTTCCGCACCACGCATCTGCTGTTTGCGCTCGTCCTGGCATTCCTGATCTATCCATTCCTCTCCGGCCGGAAACGCGAAAATCCGGGCGCGCTCGAGTTTCTGATGATCGCCCTGTCGATCGCCGCATGCGGCTACCAGTACTGGGCCCAGGAGTACATCGACAACCGCATGATCTACGTCGACGACCTGCGGACCGGCGATTGGATCTGCGGGTTGCTGATGGTCGTTCTGCTGCTCGAGGCGACCCGCCGCGTCATGGGGCTCGTGCTGCCTATTACGGCCCTCGTGTTCATCGTCTATGCGCTTCTCGTGCACAAGACGGCGCCCTCGGCCCTGCTGGAGCAGCTCTACCTGACGACCGATGGCATCCTCGGCATCCCCGTCGGCGTCTCGGCTACGTATGTCGTGCTCTTCATCCTGTTCGGATCGTTCGTCGAGCGCACGGGAACCGGCAAGCTCTTCATGGATTTTGCCATGGCGCTCACCGGCCACACGGCGGGAGGGCCGGCCAAGGTCGCCTGCATCACCAGCGCCATGTTCGGCACTGTCTCCGGCAGCGCCGTGGCCAACGTCATGACCACCGGCACGTTCTCCATTCCGCTCATGAAGCGCATCGGCTTCTCGCCGGCCTTCGCCGGAGCCGTGGAAGCGGTGGCATCGACGGGCGGGCAGATCATGCCGCCGATCATGGGAGCCGCCGCATTCGTTATGGCGGAATTCCTGGGCGTGCCCTATGCCACGATCGCGCTCTATGCGCTCATCCCGGCGCTGCTCTACTTTGGAGCGGTGTTCTTCGCCGTGCATTTCGAGGCCCGCCGGCTCGGCATGACCGGCCTGCCGCGCTCGGAGCTGCCCTCGCTCAGCGTCACGCTCAGGGAGCAGGGCCATCTCTTCATCCCGCTGGCGGTCATCATCGGTGTTCTCGTCTCGGGGTTCAGCGCACCGTTCTCCGCGCTGTGTGGCATCGCCGCGGTGTTTCCGACGGTGCTGCTGCGCAAGTCGACCCGCCATCATCTCAACTTCGCCAACATGACCGCAGCTCTCGTCGATGGCGCGCGCAACGCCGTCGCCGTGGCGCTCGCCTGCGGCTGCGCCGGGATCGTCATCGGCGTGATCGCGCTGACGGGTCTTGGCATCGACTTCACCGCCTTCGTGCTCAAGCTCTCGCAGAATTCGCTCGTCCTGGCGCTGATCCTGACAATGCTGGCGGGTATCGTGCTGGGCATGGGCATGCCGACGACGCCGGCCTACATCATGCAGGTGGCTCTGCTGGTGCCGGCCGTGGTCAAGCTCGGTGTGTCGGTCGAGGCGGCGCACATGTTCGTGTTCTACTTCGCCATCCTCTCGGCCATCACGCCGCCGGTGGCGCTGGCCGTCTATGCCGCGAACGGCCTCTCCGGGGCCGGGCTGTGGGAATCCGGCTGGGCGGCGGTCAAGCTCGGACTGACGGGCTACATCATCCCGTTCATGTTCGTGTTCGGTCCGTCGCTGCTGCTGATCGGCGAACCCGTCACCATTGTGACCACGACGGTGACGGCGATCTGCGGCGTCATCCTGCTGGCGGCAGGCTTGCACGGATACCTGCTGACGCACGCCCCTTGGTGGCAGCGCGTGCTGATGGTGGCGGCCGCGGTTTTCCTGATCAAGCCGGGCATCTACACGGACCTGTTGGGGGTGGCCTGCGCCGTGGTGGTCATCGCGGCCCAGATCATGTCGCGCGCCGCCGCGCGCTCGGCCAGCGCCTGAATGAGGGGCGGACGTCGCGCGTGCCCGCAAGGGGTCCGATCGCCGGCTAGAACCGCGGGTCCACGACGCGGTCGGGCTGGTTCTCGGGCGCTGCGTGGATGAAGGCCGGCTCGCTGCGGCAGGCGTCCGCGATGCGCTTCAGAGTCGGAAATCCGCCGAGATCGACCCCGCGGCGCTCGAAGACCCGATACTGCGGATAGAGAAAGCAGTCGGCGAGGCCTGGGCGATCTCCGAAGCAGAACCGTCCCGCCAGCGGCTCGCGCGAGAGAAGCCCTTCCAGGCCCGCGCAGCCGACGAGCGCCCAATGACGATACCACTCTGTCATGACATCGGCCCCGAAGCGCTCGAGGAGATGATCGCGGATGCTTGTGCCGGTTCGGCCCTGCAATTCGGCAGCGACCGCGACGGCGACGGCCCGCGAGCGCGCCCGGGCGGCGGCATCCTCCGGCAGGAGCGCCGGATCGGGATAGACCTCCTCCAGATACTCGATGATCGCCAGGGATTGGCAGATCGTCGCCGCACCGTCGACCAGCGTCGGTACGATCCCCTGGGGATTGACGGCGCGATAGGCCGGGCTGTGTTGCTCGTTGCGTGACAGATCGACAGGCCGCAGCTCGGCCTCGAGGCCCTTCAGCGCCAGAGCGATGCGAACCCTGAAGGTCGCGGCCGACCGCCAGTAGCCATAGAGAATCATGCCGGCCTCCGATTGCTTCTTCCCTGTAATCATCATGGCACATAAGATCGCCGGCGGGTCTGCTCCGCTCGGGCTACAGGGGCCCGTGAAATGGAATAGAGCCGCAGAAAAAGAATACGACAGGGAGGACGGAAATGCGTGACCATCGAACCGAATTGAGCGCATGGCAGACCAGGCCGGCGCGCTGGCTTGGGGCCCTGCTCGCGATCGCCGCCTTGGTGTTGCCGGCTGGCAGCGCGCGCGCCGAGTATCCGGACAAGCCGATCACCTTCATCGTCGGTCTGGCTGCGGGCGGCGGCGTCGATACCTACGCGCGCACGCTTGCTGCGTTGATGCAGAAGGATCTCGGCAAGCCGATCAACATCGTCAACAAGACCGGTGGCGGCCAGGTCATCGCCCTCAAGGCGTTCCTCGAGCAGAAGCCGGACGGCTACACCCTGTTCTTCCACTCGGGCACGACGTCGCTCGTGACCCACATCCAGGGCCGCGCCCCGGCGAGCCCGATCACGGACATGCGTACCGTCGGCTCGGTCGGTGCGTTGAGCGCGGCGCTCTGCGTCCCCGCCGCCAGTCCCTTCAAGTCGGCCAAGGACGTGGTCGAGGCGATCCGCAAGCAGCCGGGCAAGCTGCGCTGGGGGCATCCCGGACGCGGCAGCAACCATCATCTGAGCGGCGCCGGGTTCCTGGCTGCCAACAAGCTGGTCGCCCAGGACGTGCCGACCAAGGGCGGCTCGAAGGCCCGGGTCCTGCTCGCGGCAAACCAGGTCGATTTCGGCTTCATCGGCATCCAGCTCATCACCGGATTCGAGGCCAAGATCCGCTGTCTCGGTGTCGTGCCGCACCGGGCCGATCCCGTCCTGTCGTCCTATAAGCCGCTCAACACGCAGGGCTTCAAGTCACCCGACGTGTCGACGCCGATGGTCCTCGCCGCGCCGAAGGGCACGCCCGACGCCATCTATGACAAGCTGGTCAAGGCCGCCGCCAAGGCCGCCAAGTCGCCCGAGTTTGATCAGATCCTGCGGCGTGCCGGCCTGGGCGCGGCGTACATGAGCCCGAAGGAGGCGGTCGACTATCTCAAGACCGTGCACGGCGAAATCAAGCCGCTCGTGTCCTCGACGCTGATGGGGACGGACAAGGGCAAGAAGTGAAAACTGCCGCCCCGCCGGGCGCTGACGCTCCCGGCGGGGCGGCAGTCATGTCTCGGCCGGGCTGCCGCTCGACCGCGCGCAGAAGGAGACCCCAGCATGAAGATCACGTCACTGACGGCCTACAAGGTGCGCGTGCCGACCAAGGGCGACTACAAGATGGCCCGCGGCACGCACAAGGCGCTGAGCACGCTTATCGTCAAGCTCGAGACCGACAGCGGCCACGTGGGTTACGGCGATTCCCACCAGGGCGTCGCCGGCTACACGCCCGAAACCGTCGAGACCATGCATGCCGTCGTCAGCCACACCTATGCCCCGGCGCTCAAGGGCCAGGAGCTGACTTCGGTGGAAGGGCTGCACGCCCTGCTCTCGAGCGAGCGGATGGGCAATCAGTTCGCCCGCAGCGCCGTCGAGATGGCCGCCTTCGATGCGCTGGCGCGCAGCTACGACCTCTCGATCGCCCAGTTGCTCGGCGGTCCCGTACGTCGCAGCCTGAAGCTGTCGGCCAGCATCGGCATCGATACGCCCGAGAAGGTGGCCGAAACGGCGCGAGGCTATGTCGCCGGCGGCTACGGCACGGTTAAGGTCAAGGTGGGCACGGCGGACGTGCAGCAGGACATCGCGCGGGTGCGGGCCGTCCGTCAGGCCGTCGGCGACGGTGTGCGCATTCGCGTCGACGCCAATGCCGGCTATTCAATCTCGGATGCGCTCACCTTCATGCGCGGAATTGGCGAGCTCGGGCTCGAGCACGTCGAGCAGCCCGTAGCCGGCCAGGATATCGACGGCATGGTGCGGCTCCGGCGGCTCGGGGCGGCACCGATCATGGCAGACGAGAGCGTGGTGACGCCGAGCGACGCCTATCGCTTCATCGCGGCGGGCGCGGTGGATGCCGTGAAGATCAAGATCACAAAGGTCGGCGGCTATATCAACGCCCGCAAGATCATCGACATCTGCGAGGCGGCCGGCACCCAGCTCATCATCGGCCAGGGCATGTGCTCCAGTCTGGAGGCGGCGGCGGAGGCCCAGATCGCATGCGCCTACAACCACGTCTGCGACGTCGCCGAGATGGTCGGCCCCACCAAGCTTGCCGACGATCTCTCGAGGACGCCGATGGACCTCAGTGCCGGCACGCTCGACCTGCCGCCCGGCAAGGGTATCGGGCTCGACATCGACGAGGCGAAGCTGCGGGAGTACACGATCGCCTGAGGCGTACCGGCTGCGACTGCGGGCTGGGTGCTTGCCGGAAAGGGCGGGGGAGCCGAGCGGCGAAGCGTCAGATGTTGCGCCGCTTCGCGACCCCCTCGATATGCTCGCTGCCGGCGAAGTAGCGGAAGGTGGCGACGCCGGTCGCGCAGAGCCGGCCGTAGCTGTCGCGGACCTCGCCCGTCGTCGTACCGATGCGCTCGTGGATGCCGTCGAGCCGGCCTGTGGCGATGAGCTTGCCCTGGCCGTTCTCGTCGAGCTGGGCGCTATCGACGAACGTGGTTGCCAGGCTCACGGTCACGGCGAAACGGGCATGGCCCGGCACCGAGCACCAGCACACGGCGTGTCCGAGAGCCGCATCCAGGAGAGTCATGTAGACGCCGCCATGGACGATGTTGAGACTGTTCATGTGCTCGGGCCCGAGGATCAGCTCGATCTCGGCGAAGCCATCCCGCCAGGCGGTGGTCGTATAGCCGACATGGCGGCGGAATCCCCGGGCGCGGGCGGGCGGCGCTTCATTTTTCTCTTGCATCGCGTCGCGTGACCTTTCGTTATCCTGCTTCCCGCTCTTAACACGCCAGGACGAGCCCATGACTGCGACCATAGGCACCCGCCACGCTGCCTCACAAGCCACTCTCGACCGCCTGAAGCGGATCGTCGGACCGGCGGGCTTCATCGACGACCCGCGCGAGCTCGTCGCCTACTGCTCGTCGTGGCGCGGCAACTGGGTGGGGCGAGTGCCGCTCCTGCTGCGGCCGGCGAGCACGGCGGAAGTCCAGGAGATCGTCCGCGTCTGCGCCGAAGCGCGCCTGGCGATCGTGCCGCAGGGCGGCAACACCGGGCTCACCGGCGCGAGCCAGCCCCACGACGACGGCAGCGAGATCATCGTCTCGACCGCCCGCATGAAGCAGATCCGCGAGATCGACACGGAGAACGACACGATCACGGTCGAGGCCGGCGTGGTGCTGAAGGACATCCAGGACGCCGCTGGCGGAGTCAACAGGCTGTTTCCCCTGAGCCTCGGCGCGGAAGGCTCGTGCCAGATCGGCGGTAACATCTCGACCAACGCCGGGGGAATCCAGGTCCTGCGCTATGGCAACACCCGCAATCTCGTGCTCGGGCTCGAGGTCGTGCTCGCCGACGGCCAGCTCTGGGACGGGCTCAGAGCGCTGCGCAAGGACAACACGGGCTACGACCTCAAGCAGCTCTTCATCGGTGGCGAGGGCAGCCTCGGCATCATCACGGCGGCCGTTCTCAAGTTGTTTCCCAAGCCGTCCGAGCAACAGACAGCGTTCATCGCCGTCGAGGGCCCAGAGGCCGGGGTCAAGCTGCTCGGCTTCATGCGCGAGGCCTTCGGCGACAGCGTGACGTCCTTCGAGCTGATCCGGCGCTCGATCATCGACTTCCTGCTCGCAGGCGTGCCGGGTCATTCCGATCCGCTCGCCTCCGTCCATCCCTGGTACGTGCTGATGGAGATCGCTGACCAGGGCGCGCCGGGCACTCTGCACGAGCCGCTTGCCGAAGCGCTGGAGAGGGCGATGGAAAGCGGCCTCGTCACCGACGCCGTCATCGCCAATTCGGGCGAGCAGGCCAAGAAACTCTGGAAAATGCGGGAGGACCTGGCGGAAGCCCAGAAATCGGCCGGCGGCAGCATTGCCCACGACATCTCCGTGCCGCTGTCGCGCATCGCCGAGTTCATCCGACGCGCCGATGCCGCCGTCGAGAAAGCCTATCCCGGCGTGCGCCACTGCTCGTTCGGCCACGTCGGCGACGGCAACCTGCATTATAATCCCGTGCGTCCGACCGACTGGACATACGAGCGCTTCGCCGCCGAGACGGCCAACGTGAACCGCCTCGTCCACGACATCGTCGTCGAGCTCGGTGGCTCGATCAGCGCCGAGCACGGCATCGGTCGCTTGAGGCTCGCCGAGAACATTCATTACAAAAGCCCGGTGGAGGTGGAGCTGATGCGCCGCATTAAGCGCGCGTTCGATCCCGACAACATCCTCAATCCCGGCAAGACCGTATCGACCTAGAGGCGCCGTGCGCCCGCTCGCCATCCCCAAGCAAGAAGGATAATTCCATGTCAAAGACACTGGACGCAGACGTTATCGTCGTCGGAGCCGGCAATGCGGCCGCTTGCGCGGCCTTCGCCGCGCGTGACGCCGGCGCCCGCGTGATCATGCTGGAGGCCGCCCCGAAGGATGAGCGCGGCGGCAACTCCACATATACCGCCGGCGCCATGCGCACCGTCTACAGCGGCGCCGAGGACGTGGTGACGCTCGTGCCGGACCTCTCCGAGGCCGAGCTCGCCTCGATGGACTTCGGCAGCTACTCCGAGGAGCAGTTCTTCGACGACATGTACCGGGTGACGCGCTATCGCACCGATCCGGACCTGACCGAGGTTCTCGTCAAGAACAGCCTCCCGACCTTGCAGTGGATGCGCAAGCAGGGCGTGAAATTCCAGACGAGCCAGGGCCGTCAGGCCTTCAAGGTGGATGGCAAGTTCAAGTTCTGGGGCGGGCTGTGCGTGGAGATCTGGGGCGGTGGCCCCGGCCTCGTCGACATGGAGCACGCCATTGCCGAGAAGAAGGGTATCGACATCCGCTACGAGACGACGGCCGTCTCCCTGATCCAGGAGGACGGCGTCGTCGTCGGCGTCAAGGTCCGGCATCAGGGCAAGACGAGCGATCTCAGGGGTGGAGCCGTCGTTCTGGCCGCTGGCGGCTTCGAGTCGAATGCCGAGATGCGCACGCGCTATCTCGGGCCGGGCTGGGATCTCGCGAAGGTGCGTGGCACGCGCTACAACACGGGCGGCGGCATCAACATGGCGCTCGCCGTCGGCGCCATGCCCTATGGGCACTGGTCGGGCTGCCATGCCGTGGGCTGGGATCAGAACGCGCCGCCGTTCGGTGATCTCAGCGTCGGCGACAACTTCCAGAAGCACAGCTACCCGCTCGGTATCATGGTCAACGCCCGCGGCGAGCGCTTCGTCGACGAGGGCGCCGATTTCCGCAACTACACGTATGCCAAGTACGGCCACGTCATCCTGCAGCAGCCGGACATGTTCGCCTGGCAGATCTTCGACAAGAAGGTGCTGCACATGCTGCGCGACGAGTACCGCATCCGGCGCGTGACGAAGGTGTCGGCGGACACGCTCGAGGAACTGGTCACCAAGCTCGAGGGTGTCGATGCGGCCCGCGCGCTGGAGACGATCAAGGCCTACAACGCCGCGGTCATGACGGACGTCGCCTTCAATCCGACCGTCAAGGACGGGCGCGGCACGCGCGGTCTCACCGTGCCCAAGACCAACTGGGCCAATGTGCTCGACGAGCCCCCGTTCGAGGCCTACGCCGTGACGTGCGGCGTGACCTTCACGTTCGGCGGCCTCAAGATCTCGACGGTGGCCGAGGTGGAGGACACGGGCGGCACGGCCATTCCCGGCCTCTACGCGGCGGGCGAGCTGGTCGGCGGCATCTTCTACCACAACTATCCCGGCGGAACCGGCCTCACCAACGGCGCGGTGTTCGGGAAGATCGCCGGTGACGGCGCTGCCGCCTTCGCTCTCGGGAAAGGGCAGCGCGGCACCGGTTGAGGCCGAGCACGGGCGTTCCCATGCCGCTGCGCCACCTCAGGCGCGCGGCACGGGATGCCCGGCCACGGGGGCGTCGGCGACGAGCACCTGGCCGGTGTCGGAGTCCGTCATGAAGATCTGGCTGAGCCCCGGTCCACCGAAGCACAGGTTCGTGACAGCGCGTCCGGCGCACGAGAGGATTCTATGCGTGGGGATGCCGTAGCGATCGAGGCGCCACAGGCAGGCGTGCGCCGGGCTCGCCACGATGACGCCGTCCTCGGCGTCGATGGCCATGCCGTCCGGGCCGGAGATGCCGCCCGGCAGATGACAGAACACCTGGCCTTTCGGAATGACACCGTCCTGTGAGACCGGCAGGCGCCAGATCTGGCAGGCGCGCGTCAGCGCCACGTAGAGCGCGCGGCCGGATTTGTCGAGCACCAGCCCGTTCGGACTTGGACACGTATCGATCAGGCACTCGATGCGGCCATCCTTGTTCCAGCGGAAGACGCGGCCGGTCGGGTTCTGCATGCCCGTCTGGCCCTGATCCGTGAAGTAGACGTCGCCGCTCTCGGAAAAGCACAGGTCGTTGACGCCCTTGAAGCTCTCGCTCTTGACGGTGCCGAGCACCTCGCGCGTTGCGCCGGTCTTGCGGTCGATGGCCACCAGCCCGCGCCGGTAGTCAGTGATCAGCAGCGAGCCGTCGCCGCGGATTTTCATGCCGTTCGGCCAGCCCTCGTATTGGGAGATGAGCTGCCAATCCTTGCCGTCGGGCGATATGCGGAAGATGCGGCCGTAGGGGATATCGGTGACCAGAATGGCGCCGTCGTCGTCGAGGCAGGGCCCTTCGAGGAAGGAGTCGATGATCGCGCCGCCCTTGTTGCTGTCGGTCCAGCTGTTGCGCTCCGGCTTGCGGTAGGCGTCCGGTACACGTGCGAACACGCGCGTCGAGATCTCCTTCGGAGGGGCGAACCAAGCCATTGCGTTTCTCTCCCGGTGTCAGTGCTCTTTGCAGCGTGTCCGGCTCTGGCGCCATCGTCGCCGCCGCCGTGTCGTGGTCAGTGCATGCCCCGCGCCAGCGAGCGCCTGCCGCGTGGCAAGGCCGAGATGGTCAGCGCTTTCCGGCTCGCCGATCCGTCTTGGCAGGTGTCCTGGTTGCCGCTTGCTTCTTCGCCAGCTCGTCGAGCCACGCCTTGAAGCGTGTGTCGATGCCGGCGCCGTGCTGCTGCCACCAGACGGCATCGAAGCGAAGCGCCGTCGCCAGGTGGTTGCCTGCGGTCGGCAGGTGGTCCCGCATCATGACACCCATGGTTTCGTGGCGTCCCACCAGTGCGATGGCCGAGCGGCGCGTCGGGCCGTAGGCGAGCCAGCGGGCCTGCACAGCCATCTGCGAGGGCGTCGAGGCGAAACCGATGAAGTCGCGGGCGGCCTGCTTGTGTCGCGCCGATGCAGGGATCGCCCAGTGTGCGAGATCATAGACCTGGCCGTCCCAGATCAGGCCGGCGGCCAGCCCACGTTGCCGCTCGTGAAAGATGCGGCCACTGAAAACAGCGACTATCGCCGCCTTGCCGGTTGCGAGCAGGCGCGCGGGCTCGTCGCCCTTCTCCCACCACGTCAGTGAAGTCGAAAGACTGGCGAGCTTCGCCAGAGCGCGCTCGATCCCGTCCGGCTTGGACAGCGTCGGATAGACGTCGGCGGCTTTCACGCCGTCGGCCAGGAGCGCCATCTCCAGGAGGAAGCGCGGGTTCCTGCGCAGCGCACGCCGGCCTGGAAACGCCTTGAGATCGAAGATATCGGCGAGCTTGCTGGGTGGGCGCTTCGCGAACGCGCGCCGGTCATAGGCGAGGAGGTGCGACCAGGCCGAGCTGGCGACGCCGCATTTCGTCAACGCTCCCTCAAGGAAATCCTCGGCGATGCGTGCGCCATCCGCAGCGCCGGCGAGCACGACCTGATCGAGGGGCTCGAGCTTTCCGTCGCGGCAGGCCGTGGCGAGCTCTGCCGAGCCGATATCGACGACATCGGGCGCGTCGCCATCGCCGGACTGGAGGCGCGGCCCGGCCACAGGGTGGCGCACGGCTTTAATCCTGATGCCCGTCTTGGCCGCGAACGGCGCGAAATAGGCCTTCGTCTGTGCCGCGGTGTAGGCGCCGCCCCACGAGCCGACGATGATCTCGCTCGGCGGCTTCGGCGCGGGAGGCGGAGTGTCCTTGACCGGTGCGGGTTCGGGTTGCGGCTTCGGTTCGGCGCTGGCCGGCGCTTCAGGCTTGGGGGCCTCCCGTGCTTCGGTGGCCGGTGTCGCACCGGCATCGGGCTTCGGCGCCTCGCTCTGCGCTGATGCGGTGGCGCCGAGCGCGCAGGTCAAAAGCGCGAGCGCGAGCAGGCGGGCCGGGAATGGCATGCGCGGGTAGGCGGGCGACGGAGAACTCATGACGGCAACTCGTTTCACTACACAGCTTCCTGGTCGGAGAGCCTGCATCGCGCAAGCAAGGCGAGGCAACTCCAGGCGCAGCCCGCAACGCGGAAGACGGGCGCAGCTAGCCCGGATTTCCGGTTGGCCGCACACCGCGGGCAGGCTTCGTCGGCTCGATGGCGAGCATCGGTTCGCGCAGAATACCCCTCACTCTCAGCGTATCGATCACGTCCCGCGCAACGGCGGCACGCACAGGCTTTCGCTCGCCGTCGAGCTTGAAAGCGAGGTCAAGAGCGCCGCTGGCGAGCACGAGGCTGCCACCACCGCGCAGCGTGTGTTTCGGCGTCTCGAGGGAAAAGGTCTCGGCCCGCAACACGCCCTCGCTGATCGTCATGACGATGTGCGTCTTGGCAAGCCGCGTCTCACCCTTGGGCACGGCCTGCCAACCGGTCAGCGGGCGCACGCGCAGTCCCTGCACGAGGCTTGCGAGATCGGCGCTCAACGTGCCGCCCGGCACCATGCCGAAGCTTGCCTTGCCACTGATCGTCTTGGCCAGGTTCTGCCAGCTTCGTCCCGTTCCCGTCAGATCGAAGATCAAGGTCGAGCGGCCTGCGAGCAGCGGGGGCGCCCCGGCGAGCGCGAGCACACGCTTGGCCTCGACGCCCTCGAGTTTGCCGCGAACGGTGAGGCTCGGCGTTCGCTTGGATTCGTCGAGTACGATCTGCAGGCGGCCGACGTCGACGCCGTCGAGGGAAACTTCGGCCACATCGGCCAGCAGTCTGCCGGCCTTCAGGGAGATCGACGCCGCGGCCTTGGCGATCTCGCCGCCCGGCAGCATCAGTCGCTCGGCGGAGAGCCGGATATCGGCGTCGAAATTGGCGATCACGCTATGGGCGAGGCGCTCGCGCCAGTGGCGTATGCTCAGGACCGCCAGCTTCGACGGCTTCACAGTGGGCTTGTGCAAGAGCTTCTGCGCATCGAGTGTGGCGAATGCCAATGTGCCTTCGATCGCCGGGCGCACACCGCCGAGGTTCAGCGTCAATGCGCCGGTTGCGGCGTTGCCCTCCATCGAGAAGCCCGCCTTGTCGAGGGTCAGGCTCTCGCCCTTCCACTCCAGGCGGCCCTTGGCCGTGACCTTGCCGAGGTCGCGACCGCCGACCAGCGGCACACCGAGCCAATGCACGAATTTCTTGAGGCTGGCGATGTCGACATCGACATCGCCCGACAGCCTGAGCTTGTCGAGGGCCATCAGCTTGCCGACAAATCGGGCCGACAGCCCCTTGCTCGCCAGTGAAAGCTGCAAGGGTAGGTCGATGCCGTCCTTGCTGCGCGCGGTCAGCCGGGCGGAGAACTCCGTCTTGCGGCCGCGGTAGACGAAGTGTCCCGTCGCCTGCATGACACGGCTGGCGCGACCGGCGACGATCCTCGCCTCTACTTGCGTCAGGCGCTCGCGGGCGCCCGACGCCGTCTCGATCACCAGGGTTCCGCGATGGATATGGAGGGTCGAGAAGGAGAGAGACGAGAGCGAGGTCAGCAGCGCGGACAGAATGTCCTGCCCTTTCGCGGCATCGACGGCGGTGGGCTTGGCGGCTACCTTCAGGATGAGCGTGGCGTCGTCGAGGCGCAGCGTCGAAAAGAGGGCCTTGCCATCGGGCTGGACGCGCGGCCGCGCGCCTTGCTCGCGCGGCGCCGCGATGCGGCCATTCGCCAGAATGAGGCGTGGCCTGCTGCTGAGTATGACCGGTGACGTGATGAACGCGCTGCGGTCGGTCGCGGCCATCAGCACAGGGGGGCGCAGAAGCGCTTCCTGGCTCCGCCAGTCGACGATGATCGGCAGCGCCATCGTGGCAGCAACAACCAGGCACGCCAGCAGGACGAGAAGGGTTCGTCGGAGGGCTGTTCCTGGCACCTTCATGCGCGGCTCGTCCTCGTGGGCCCCGATCGGCGGTCGTAGACCGGGCGCTTGACGGCGCTAAGCCCTGATGCTGGACAGATGACGCGATGCCACTTGCGCAGGGCGGTCGTTGCTCTGATACGATGGCGCCAGAACGCAACATAGCGCGCCGAATCGCGAATCATTCATACCCCCCAGAACGAATGAATGCGAGCGATGAAGGTGCCCGAAGGAGCCTTTGCCATGTCCGCCCCCCTTTGGCAACCGAGTCCAAAGCACATCGACGACTGCCGACTGTCGGCGTTCGCCAGGCAATTGGAGACGGCCCTCGGCCGCACTTTCGCAACGTACGAGGATCTGCATCGCTTCTCGGTGGATCAGCCGGACCAGTTCTGGCGTCAAGTTTGGCACTTGTGTGGCGTTGTCGGGGAAATGGGGGCGGGGCCCTACCTCGAGCGCGGTGAAGGTATCGAAGGCACGCGCTTCTTTCCGAATGCCTCACTGAATTTCGCAGAGAATCTCCTGCAGAAGGACGGCGACGGCATGGCCCTCGTCTTCTGTGGAGAGGGCCGGGTCGAAGCGCGCATGAGCTGGCGCGATCTGCGCTCGGCGACCTCGCGGCTGCAGCAGGCGCTACGGGCCCATGGCGTCGTCGCCGGCGACCGCGTCGCGGCCATCCTGCCGAACATGCCGGAGGCTGTCGTGGCCATGCTGGCGACGGCCTCGATCGGCGCCACCTTCTCCTCGTGCTCGCCGGACTTCGGCACGCGCGGCGTGCTCGATCGCTTCGGCCAGATCGAGCCGAAGGTGCTGATCGCCTGCGACGGGTACTACTACAACGGCAAGCCGATCGACATCTCCGGAAAGCTCGCCGAGATCTGCCGTGAGCTGCCCTGCGTGAAGCGCGTGATCGTTGCCTCCTATCTGGGGACGGCGGCGGAGGCTGCGTGCGGCTTGCCGAACGCGGGCACCTGGCAGGACGAGGTTCTCGCCCGGCCCGTTGAGCCACTCACCTTCGAGCGGCTGGCCTTCGCGCACCCGCTCTACATTCTCTTCTCGTCGGGCACGACCGGCGCGCCCAAGTGCATTGTGCACTCGGCCGGCGGTACGCTGTTGAAGCATCTGACCGAGCACCAGCTCCATTCGGACCTCAAAGAGGGCGACCGGCTGTTTTACTTCACGACACTCGGCTGGATGATGTGGAACTGGCTGGTGACGGGCCTCGCCTCTGGCGCCACGCTCGTGCTCTACGACGGCTCGCCGTTCCACCCCGACGGCAATGCGCTCTTCGATCTGGCGCAGCGGGAGAAGGTCACGCACTTCGGCACCTCGGCGAAGTTTATCGACTCGGTGAAGAAGGCCGGTCTCAGGCCGCGCGACACGCATGATCTCTCGGCCATGCGGGCCATCCTGTCGACGGGCAGCCCGTTGGCGCCGGAGAGCTTCGAGTTCGTTTACGACGCGATCCATCCGACCGTGCATCTCGCCTCCGTGTCCGGCGGCACCGATATCGTCGGCTGCTTCGTCATCGGCATTCCGACCAAGCCGGTCTGGCGTGGCGAGATCCAGGGGCCTGCGCTCGGTGTGGCGGCGGACGTTGTCGACGAGGATGGCAAGCCGCTGGCGCTCGGCAAGGGCGAGCTCGTGTGCACGGCGCCCTTTCCGTCGATGCCGATCGGATTCTGGAATGACCCGGACGGGCGCAAGTATCACGACGCCTATTTCGCCCGCTTCCCCGGCATCTGGCATCATGGCGACTTCGCCGAATGGACGAGCCACGGCGGCATGATCATTCACGGCCGTTCCGACGCCACGCTCAATCCCGGCGGCGTGCGCATCGGCACGGCCGAGATCTACCGGCAGGTCGAGCAGCTTCCCGAGGTCCAGGAGAGCATCGTCATCGGCCAGAGCTGGGACAACGACGTGCGGATCGTGCTGTTCGTCGTCATGAAACCCGGCCATACGCTCGACGAGGCGCTGACGGAGACGATCAGGCGTCGCATTCGCCAGGAGGCTTCGCCGCGCCACGTGCCGGCGCGGGTCGTCGCGGTGAAGGACATTCCGCGCACCAAGTCGGGCAAGATCACCGAGCTCGCGGTTCGTGACATCGTGCATGGTCGCGATGTGAAGAACCGGGAGGCGCTGGCCAATCCGGAAGCGCTCGAGCTCTTCAGGAACCTGCCCGAGTTGACGAATTGACGTGTTGACGAGCTGAGAGCGCCCGGCGCGCGAGAGGCGACATCGAGCCATGCGAGAGCCGTTCGAAATCGGGGGTGAGAGCGTGCCGGCGGGCACCTGGCGGTCCGTGGCCCTGCCGCTGTCGCGCTTGTCGAACCTGACGCCGGTATCGCTGCCTGTGCAGGTCGTGCATGGCGCCGACGAGGGGCCGACCCTGTTCGTGTCCGCCGCCGTTCATGGCGACGAGATCAACGGGGTCGAGATCACGCGACGCCTGCTCAAGATGCTCCAGCCGGGCGATCTCGCTGGCACCGTTCTGTGCGTGCCGATCGTCAACGCCTACGGGTTCATCGGCAGGTCGCGCTATCTGCCGGATCGTCGCGATCTCAATCGGTCATTTCCAGGCTCCCCCAACGGCTCGCTGGCGGCGCGGCTGGCGCATCTCTTCATGACCGAAGTCGTTCGTCGCGCCACGCTTGGCATCGATCTGCACACCGCGGCCGTGCATCGGGTCAACCTTCCCCAGATCCGAAGCGCTTTCCAGTTTCCGTCGAGCCTGGCGCTCGCCAATGCCTTCGCGGCGCCGGTGCTGGTGCGATCGGACGAGCGCTCGGGCTCCCTGCGCAAGGCTGCGCGCGAGATCGGCGTCGACGTACTGGTCTACGAGGGCGGCGAGGGCCTGCGCTTTGACGAGTATGCCATCCGTGCCGGTCTCGACGGCATTCTCGGCGTCATGCACCATATCGGCATGCTCGTGGACCCGCGCCGGGCCGCACAGCCCGCTCAGAGCGAGCGCCTGCGCGATCCCCTGCTCGCCAATGCGAGCAAATGGATACGCGCGCCGGAGGGCGGCGTGCTGAGCTCGGCCAAGCGGATCGGCGAGGCTGTCGGCGAAGGCGAGCTCATAGGGGTCATCACAAATCCCTACGAAAGCTCGGAGACGGAGGTGCGCGCACCGCGGCGTGGCATCATCATCGGCCGCACGACGCTGCCCGTGGTCAACATGGGCGACGCGCTGTTCCATATCGCGTGGTCGGCGGAACTCGACAGCACGCCGCGCGAGCGCGATGCCGCGCCGACGGAGCCGATTCTTGACGAGGACGAGATCATCTGAGCGCGGCTGCTGGCCCGGGTGCGCCCACTCACGCTCCGGAGCGAGAACGGAGGACGGGCCGGGCCATTCCGGACGCCGGAGCGGTACTGCGGTGGTCGGTCGTCAGCGACGGGCGCGATCGTTCTTGCGGGTCATGAGGAAGCCGAACACCAGCACTGTCACGACGATGACGAGCGCCAAGCCCACGAGTGCGATCTGCGCCAGCGGATCGGTGTTGAAAAGCTCCATGTATTTCATGCGAGATCCCCGATTTCCGGACACTGGCCGCACACCGGGCCAGCACACGGACGCTACTTGAACGGATCTCTCTCGCCGGCGCCTTGAGGCGGATCAAGAACCGGGCGCCATGCTGTCGCAGCTCACGTGGCGCCTCGCTGCCCCGCCCGCCCGCGTGCAACGGTGCGATGCAGCAGGAAGACGGGAACCAATCCGACCAGTACGATCGCCAGGGCCGGGATGGAGGCGGTCTCGAACTGCTCGAGCGAGGCGTACGTGTAAACCTGCGTGGCGAGCGTCTCGAAATTGAAGGGGCGGAGCAGCAACGTCGCGGGCAGCTCCTTCATAGAATCGACGAACACCAGCAGAGCGGCAGAACCGAGCGCCGGCAGCAGCAGCGGCAGATGTACGCGATAGAGCGTGGAGAAGGCCGATTCGCCGAGCGTGCGTGCGACGGCATCCAGGTTCGGCGAGATGCGGGCGAGCCCGGACTCCATGGCGCCGACGGCGACGGCCTGGAAGCGAATGGCATAGGCCACGACCAGCACGAACAGGCTTCCCGACAGGATCAGCCCGGTGCGATAGCCGAATGCCCAGCGGGCGAGGGAGTCGAGCCAGTTGTCGAAGTGCGCCAGCGGGATGAGCAGGCCGAGCGCCAGCACGGTGCCCGGTACCGCATAGCCGAGGCTGGCGAGACCGACCGCCGGCCGCGTGAAGCCGTTCGCCGCGACGCGACGCGCGTAGGCGAGAACGAGGCCGCTCACGACGGCCACGCCGGCAGCCACCACCGACAGAAGCATGCTGTTGGATGCGGCCTCGATGAAGCCGCCGTCGATGGCTTGCGACGCGTATGAGACGGCATTCAGCACGAGCCGGCTCACGGGCACCAGGAAGCCGAGCAGGAAGGGCAGGAAACAGAACGCCAGCGCTGCCGCGGCTCGCAGTCCGGACAGCCGCGAGAACGGGATCGAGCGGTAGCGGCCGGTCGTGTGGTGATAGCGTTGCTCGCCCCGGGCGATCCGCTCGGCCATGAACAGGATGGCGACGAACACGAGCATGACGCTGGCGATCTGCGCCGCTCCGCCGAGGCTCGAGCGCTCCTGCCATGTCGCGAAGATGCTGGCGGTCAGCGTGCGTACGCCCAGGTATTGCACCGCTCCGATATCGTTGATGCACTCCATGAGCGCCAGCGCGGTGCCGGCGATCAAGGCCGGGCGGGCCATGGGCAGCGCCACGTCGAGGAAGGCGCCCGTCGGAGTCCGCCCGAGCGTGCGTGCAACCTCGAGCGTGCACACCGATTGCTGGATGAAGCTCGCCCGCGCCGACAGGTAGACATAGGGATAGAGAACGGCGGACATCACCAGGATCGCGCCCCCGAGGGAGCGGATGCTCGGGAACCAGTAGTCGCCCGCCGTGCGCCAGCCGAACAGCTCGCGCAACCACGTCTGGAGTGGCCCGGCATAGTCGAGCAGTTCCACGTAGCAGAAGGCGATGATGTAGGTCGGCATCGCCAGCGGGATCACCAGCAGCCAATCGATCATGTCGCGACCGGGAAACCGGTACATGGTGACGATCCAGGCGGTTGCGGTCCCGACGACGAGGGTCGCCAGGCTCACGCCCGCCATCAGCAGCAGCGTATCGACGAGGACGTAGGGCAGAACGTTCCGGACCAGATGCGGCCAGATGTTGTCGTCGGCGTTCAGCGCGAGCAGGAGCACGGACAAGAGCGGCAGCACCATCACCAGCAGGATGGCGCCGACTGCGATCGTCCACATGGGTGAGCTGCGCCGCCGCGCCCGCCAGGCGGCGAGTCGGCGTGCCAGTGACAGGTGCGGGAGCGGTGCCGCGCCTGACGATGGCGGTGGTGGCGGCGCAGTCGTGGTCATTGCGCCGGCAGTGTCTGCGCGTACGCCAGCAGGTCGATGGCGTCCTTGAGGCGCAGGGCTTGCAGGCTCACCATGGCCGCGCCCGGATGCGCATGGCGGATCTTGTGCAGCACCTCGTCGGGAAGCTTCCGAGCCTCAGTGCCGATATAGGCGGGCTTGTCCCGCGTGCCCCAGTTGAGCAGGCGGCCGTCGAAGCCGTGACAGGTCGCGCAGATCGTCTGGAACAGGGCCGCGCCGCGCTGACGGTTGCCGCGCACGACGTCCGTCTTGCGCGAGATGTAACGGTCGGCATTGTATTGTCCGCGGCTCACCCACAGGGCGACGCGGCGCAACTCGTCGTCCTTGATCATGGCCTCGGTGTAGCCATGGGGCTGGGCGCGCAGAAGGCGCATGATCGCTGCCGGCGAACGGCCCTTGGCGCCGCGGATGCCCTTGATGCCGGTGAAGCGCTCACCTTTGCCGTAAAGACCGTCCTTGCCGTTGTAGTCCCAGCCGTGACACTCGACGCAGCGCCAGGTGGTGGGGCCCTTGCGCTTGCCCTCTTTCGGGTAGGCCGGGTGCATGCCGTCAGGCTTCCTGCGCCCGAGTGCGTCCCACCAGTTGTCGTAGATGCGACCGCCGGCGGCCAGGAGCCACGCCTGCGTCGGATCGGCTGGATAGCCGTGCAGGACATCGCGAGCAGGATCGGTCGCACGCTTTGCCGGCGGCGCCGGCTTGGTCTCGGCGTGGCTTGCGCTCGCCCCGCACAGCAGGAACGAGGCGAGGGCCAGTCCGTTGAGAAACTTTTTCATATGTCCTCGGCATTTTCGAGTGCTTCGTGACGCCCCATCGGCAGGCGCGTTTCATAGCCTGGCGCGAGGATATCGGATCGACTGTCCTTCGCAACCCGGCGCGGGCGGCCAAAGCCTGCGATGGTTTCGCGCATCACTCGCGCTCAAGCGGGGGCGGCGGCCTTGGGCGGAAAGCGCAATCTGACGCGAGTGCCGTGGCCGCGCACGCTCTCGATCTGCAAATCCGCGCCGCTCGCCTTTGCCAGCGCGAACGACAGGGGCAACCCGAGGCCGGCGCGGCCGATGGTTCCATCCGTCGGCCCCGTCCCGCCGGCCATCAGCCGGGACACGTCGGCTTCGCTCATGCCGATGCCATCGTCGCGCACCTCGATGAGAGCGCCGCCGTCGACAGTGCGTGCCGTCGAGACCACGATCGAGCCGCCGGTCCCGGTGAACTTGATGGCGTTGACGAGCACATTGAGAAGGATCTGCTTGAGGCCCCTGGCATCCGCCATGACCTCGGGCACATCCGACCCAGCTTCCACCGCGATGGCGATGCCGGCGCGCTCGGCCGTCACCGCTATGATCGCGACGCTTTCGCCGACCACGGCGTTGGCATCGACGCTCGCGACGACAGGGCGGGGCGGCGCGCCGCCGTCGCGCGGCTGCGCCAGCATCTCGTCGAGCAGACCGAGGGCATAGAGCGCGCTGGCGTGGATGTCGTGCGCGTACTGGCGATAGCGGGCATTGGCCAGCGGGCCGAAGCGCTCATCCTTCATGATCTCGGAAAATCCGGCGATAGCCCCGAGCGGCGTGCGAATTTCGTGGCTGACGCGCGACAGCACCTCGTGCATGGGATCGAGCGTCGTGACCGACGAGGACGGCGTCAATCCGTCGAGCAGCACGAGATTGCCGGCGGGAACGGCCAGTCGCCGGCAGGCCGCATCGAGCGTGACGCTGCCGCCGGGCGTCCAGAACACCAGCCGCTCCAGGCGTTGCAAGCCGTCGTTGGCAAGCTCGCGCCGCAGGCGCGTCATGGCCGGCATGGCGTGATCGAGCGCGATGAGCGCAGGCTCGGCGCTGCCGGCGTCCTCGGCACGAATTCCGATCTGCTCCGCGCCGCCGGCGTTCGCCCACAGCACGGCACCCGCATCGACGTCCACGACGATGGCGGGTGCGGCCAGCGCCGCCAACTTCCTCAATTCCCTGACGCCAAGGAGGCTCATCGTAGCAGGCATCTCGATTCCGGCGTTGCGCTCGCCCGAGCGGGATCGCCACGGCGCCAATGGCGCAATCGCAACCAGCGCTGGCTTCGGTGTTCCCGGCAACAACCGTCTGATGTGTTGATCTAGCGCGAACCCGAGCCAGCGTCTACGAATCGCGATGGCGGCGGCTGGCTTGCGCATCGTACGCTTTCCGCGTAGAACCCGGCACGCCGAGATGGGGCGTAGCCAAGTGGTAAGGCAGCGGATTTTGATTCCGCCATTCCCAGGTTCGAACCCTGGCGCCCCAGCCAATGTTTTCAAGCGGTTATGCCGGTTGTCGCTTGGCCTTGAGCCGCGCCACGGTCTCCGCGACCAGCGGCGGCAGCGCTTGCTCGGGGAACGGATAGACCGAGCTGACATTGATTTCGCACAGCACGAAGGTGTCGGAGCCGTCGGCATCCTTGGCGCCATAGAGGAAATCGGCGTCCCAGAGGACCGGCAGCCCGGACCGCGCCAGGCCGACGCTCTCGCACAGCTCGCTGATCCACTCCCGCTCGAGCTTGTCCTTGAGGGGCTGAAAGTCGGGGCGTGAGGGCGGATAGTAGAGCCGCGGCCCGGGCAGCGGCGCGTCGGTCGGCGAGGCGCCTGCGGGGGCGGGGTGAAGCAGGTTGATCAATTGCTCGCCGAAGCCTGCCACCCGGTCGCCCACCATGTAGCAGCGCACCATGCCCTCCGGCAGCCGCGCCTGATAGGGCTGGTCGATCATGCCGCCGTCCGCTGCGAAATAGGGCTGGCAGCGCGCGAGAAAGGCGCCGAGGGACAGCCGCTCCTCCAGGCTGCCGCGCTTGGCGTGGCGCACGCGCAGCGGCGTTTCCGGCGAGAGTGCGGTGTGCGGGGCGCTCGCCGGGTCCGCCAGCTCCACCTTCCAGATGCCGTCGCCGCTCTGCCCGCGGATCTGCTTGAGGACGCGCGGACCGGTCGCCAGGCTGGCGGGAAGCTCCAGGCGCATTGCCTCGGCGCTTGCGTAGCGTCGCGTGTCGCAACCCCAGCTCATGGCGCGCGTGCGGAAGAGCACGTCCTTGGTGCCCATCCGTTCGATCGCGTCGGGATGTGCGCTGACGACCACGCCCTCGGCGGCAACGTCTCTCAGCATCGCGTTCAGGATCGTGCGGTCGCGGCCCGCCTCGATCGGGTTGAGCCAGACCAGCACGCCGTCGACCGACAGGAGCCGCGCCCGCATCTGCTCCACGAAGGCATCGGCATAGGGGGCGCCGATCACGTCGAGGCCGGCATCCGACAGCGCCGTGGCGATGCCGGCGAAGCGCGAGCGCATGACATCGCTCGCCGGCCCTTGCGCGACGTCGGCTGGGAAGAGAATGGCAACGCGGTGTGGGCGGGTCATCGTCGTCTGGCTCCAGGCTCGTGGGCACAGACCGTGGAGCGCCTGCGATCGCGAGGTCGCCGGCAGCCTCTCCACGACGGTCGTGCGCCGTCGCAACGGAACTTGGGCCAGGAGCCTGACGGGGCGTCCGCACTGCCCCCGCGCTGCCTGTTTAGCGCTGCGGCTCGCGTGCTGGCAAGGCCCGCGCGCCAGGACGGCCGCGCCGGCGGCTGCGGGCCGCTCGTTCGGCGCGGTGTGAGCAAAGCGTGCGAATCGGTCATAAGAGCATCCGCGAACGGGGTGCACCGATGGAGACGTCCCTTTATCCGCCGATCAAGAGGTTCCTCGAAGGCCTGGGCCTCGAGGTGAAGGGGGAGGTCTGCGGTTGCGATGTCGTGGCCCTCGACCAGGGCGCGCCCGTCGCCGTCGTCATCGCCGAGCTGAAGCTCACCTTCACACTCGAGCTGGTGCTCCAGGCGGTGGACAGGCTGCCGGTGTGCGACGACATCTGGCTCGCCGTGCGCGCCTCCCGCCGCGGGCGCGGCCGCGAGGGCGATCCGCGCGTGCGCAAGCTGTGCCGCCTCGCCGGTTTCGGACTGCTCACCGTGTCCGCCCGCGGCCAGGTCGAGGTCATCGTCGAGCCTGTGCCCTGGCGGCCGCGGCGGGACCCGAAGCGGCGCTCACGGATCGTCGAGGAGCACAGGAAGCGCAGGGGAGATCCGGCGACCGGCGGCAGCACGCGCCGCCCCATCATGACGGCCTACCGTCAACAGGCGCTGGATTGCGCCAGGGCGCTGGCGGCGGCGCCGGGACGCCCGCGCGACCTCAAGACGGACATGCCGGACGCGCCGAAGATCCTGCAGCGCAACGTCTACGGCTGGTTCGAGCGCATCGAGCGCGGCCGCTACGGCCTCACCGAGCTCGGCCGCGTCGAGCTGGAGCGCTGGACCAGGGAGTGACCGTGTTGTGCGACGGTGGATTTGCAGAAGAATGGCTGTCGGTCGTTCGGGCATTGACGCGGCGTTCCTGCCCGCCAATCAAGTCCGCAGCTGAGGGAGGTCTTGCCGAAGTCGGAGAGCCCTCGATGCGGGCAAGTGACCCGACCCGGCCCTGAGCAATTGCAGCGCGATCGCGCCGAACGTCGGCAACCGCCCTAGGAAGCCATCGTTCGCAGACCTCGCGCTTCAGCTTCTTTTGCGCTCGCCAAGTGCCATTCGCGGTAACTCCACCTCCCAATATAGGCGTGATCGGGAAGATTGTGTTCTTGAAATTGCCCACGAAAGAAAATGAATGAGCCGGCAGAGCAGTCGCGCGGTCCAGGTGTTCCAGATGTCGTTCTGGCCGCCGTTGAAGCCGCAATGAACGCCAGCGCCGCTGACGACGCTGAATTGGCTATCTGCAAGGAGCGCTTGTACCATGCCGACTTGTCGGGCTCTGACCTGCAGCGGTCGGAGCGGTGATGAATGCCGGGGTCGAACGTCCGATGCGATCCCACAACGTCGTCCGGGGTGGGCAGGCGGCCAGCGCCACGACGAAAGCAACCTATAATGCAACAGGTTTCGATTTCATTGCAAGCGGTATTCAAATTTCGGCGAGGATCTGGCAGCCGTGGTGTGGAACCCATGAAGGACCGACGGCGAAGTTGCATTCATCAATCGGCGAGCACTTCGCCCAGCCGCGACGCGGGTCGGCTGCCCCTTCGAGGTCAGCACCAAGGGAAGCTTGTCGCTTGAGAATCGACGCATCAGATTGGGTTCTTGCTTTTGCGTGCGTTTGCGACGCGGCGGGCATCAGCCCATTGGCTCGAAAGCGAGGAATCACCTCATGATCGGACATTGCCATGAAGGCGTCATGTTCCGGCCGTGTCTTCGTGCTTTGGCCCAGGACAGAATTTGACGGATTTGCATTGCGACCGCGGCGGTCCTGGGGCGATCCTGCAGGACATTGAATACGCATTGATGCACGGACGCCTTGCCCCATCATGGCTGACCATCGAACGCCCTGACCAAGCGTCGACTTGAAACAGGCGGGGAGCAGGCGAACATGGCCGTGACGGCAAGCCTCGAGCAAGGCGTGAAGCCGGGGATCTGATCGTCGTCCAGTGCACGTCGCGATGGACGAGGTCGACACAACGCCCAAGGCCAAGCGAAGGTAGCCCATCCCCCTGCAAACGGGATGGTGCGGCGGGTTTGGTCTAAGCGGTCGACCGACTACTCGGTTCCCCCGAAATGGCGCTCACCATGGCCTAATGAACAACGGGTTCGTCAATGAAGTCGCGAAGGACGCGCAGTTCCAGATGATCCGATCGCGCACCTTGAGGCGGCGCCTGGGCGATTGAGCGGCACCGCATATAATGCCATGGTCAAACCGTACTTCGCTGGACATCGGTGCTGCTGAGCGCCTTGCGAGTACCGTTCAGACGAAATTCTGTCCGTCAGGCCAGTTGGCGAAAGACCAGTTGATGCGCCGACGCGGCCAGAGGCAAAGTCTCTATCGATGGTCCAGCGGGAAAGCACGTTGTGAACTCACCGCCTGTTCGACCCCGATCTCCATCGAGGGCGAACGGCGGGAACGTCGGCCCGTCGGCCCGCGTCATGAAGAGGTCGGCTGCGAACCACTCGGCACTGATCGCTCTGGGGACGTAGCGCAGGGACGCCTGCAGGGCGTGATAGGAGACAATCTGGACGCCGCTCGCAAGCGGTGCCTCAAGGCCCCGCGCGCATTCCTCGGTCGGCCAGAATCGGTGGGCCCGAATTGCGGTCAATCGCCGCGGACGGGCGCCGAGCTTGAAGACACTGCCAGCATACCGGTCGCTTCGTGCCCGGGTATTGAACACGCGAAAGTCGTCGGATTATGGCGGACCTCTGGCGCGAAAAACTGGTTGCCGCAATCCAAGAACTTGGTCGATCCAAGAAGGCACTTGCGCGTGCTCAATTGATCGATAAGCTGTCGGAATCGGATCGACCTTCGAAGGCCTCAGCAAGAACGACGATGTCGCGGTGACGCGCGGGATCTTCTCGATGGCTTCGACAACGATGTTCTGACATCGTTGACCTGGATCGAAGACCTCGAGACCGGCTGCCTCCAGGAGGGCTGGTGTGCGATCGAGATGTAGCCCGATCGTCGTCAAAGACCTGCTGTTGCACCCATCCTCGCTTCGGAGTTCGCCTCTGATTTGACCAAAGATCGGGCGAGTGTCCGCGCAAACGACCGTGGAAGTTGTCGCCCAAAGGCTGCGCGCGCCTGCCGATGATGAACGCAGAGCCCGGGCTGGCAACCTGAAGTGGCAAAGCGGCTTGATCGGATGAGCGCAACAATCACAAAACGTGTGAGAAGAACAACGAGGATAGCCATACATACGTTGCGAAGGTCGTGGATCAATCTGGCGCCTTGGAGGCTGATGATTTCCAGGTTCTGCGACGGTGCCACCCATTAATCAGAACTGGGCGATCAACTGAACGATGACCAGGATCAGAATTGCACCGCCATCGCTTCGTTAACGCGGCCGACGGATTCAACCAATAGAGGGTGGGCAGGACTTTTGGTTGAAGGAACGATCGCCCCTTCCATCGCGCACCGCTTTTGAATGGTGTCGATCAGCACGTTGACGATACGCGAAAACCGGCCTGCGGCCGAAGCCCCGCGGTGCCGTACGCGGCACAACCGCATGACAGGACGTGAGCGGCACCATGCCTCCGTCCGCGGGCAGGACGCGCTCGAGGTCGGTGACGCGATCTTCAAACTTCCGTGGCTGACCACTACCGCATGGTCCTCGCCAGAAATCCGGCTCGATGTTTGCTATGTGGAAGGCGACGCCGATGCGCTGCAGCATTCGCGTAGCGGCGTCGGACCCTTGTGGCCCATAACGTCGCCTCCCTGACGGTCGGTAAGGGGGCATCCTCTGCCGTGCCACTGATCGCTCGATGGAGTTGCGCCCAGCCGCCGGCCATCCCCCCGCAAACGTGCGATGGTGGGGCGGGTTTGGTCTCAAGCGGTCAGACCTGCTTCGGGTTCCCCCCGGAAATGCGCTCACCATGTCGCTATCCACGGCGTCCCGTGACGCCTCCGGCGCGGCCGAGTGTGCGCACTAGGCGGGCCGCCTGAGGGGCAGTTGGAGTTTTCGCGGCACCGCCCCGTGCAAGGGTGCCTTGTGGTCAATTCCTGCACACGGTGGACATGGTCTCGCGCGCCTTGCGAGTACCGTTCAGACGAAATTCTGTCACAGCGCCCCTGCCTTGGACGACGATCGCCAGGGATGTGCCAGAGGCAAAGGCTTCGAGAAAGCGACTGGAAAGCACGTTGTGGGCCACCCAGGTCTGCTCCCAGGGAATGTATGTGAATTCGACCGGGAACGTAGCGCCGTCGATTCTGAAGATGACCTGCTGCACCACCTCGGCCTGAGCGCTCTTGGGGACATAGCGCAGGGGGCCGCCGGCAGTGTACAGGGCACTGTCCTTGTGACCGTAAAACCTCAAGCCACCCGCGCGCATGTCCGCCCTGCACCAGAATTCAAGTATCCCGAAGTGGTTTTCCCCCTCTGCCGCGGTCTTGGCGACAGCTTGGGAACCTGCTGCGGATACCCAGGTCTGCCACGTGCCCGGCGATACAGACCGCACGCCCCTCTCGGACTTCCAGGACCCTGGCGCGACAAACTCGTAGCCACTGACTTGGGAAGCAGTGGCGATGCTGCCAGCCAGCCCCAAAAGAAGTACGGCTGCAAATCTCATCGACCTGCGGCCTCAGCAGCCACGAACGACTTTGTCGTATGACCGCCATTTGGTGACCGACGACGGGTTCGACATCGAATAACCTGTTCCAGACGGACGGCTATTGCCTCCAACTATGCCGGTGTACTTGCCGACCTGACCATTGTCCCATGTCACGGTCATCTCGACCGACCTCCCGCGGACGCGGCCGTTCAGTTCTCCAGAGATGCCATTCCTTGCATCTATCGACGCGGTCCCGCGCAAACGCCCCGTGCCCATGTGCTGGTCGATCACAACACGCACTGTGGGGCCGTTGCTCTGCTTCCAACTCCACTGGCCGCTGAAGTCGCAAGCGGCTTCGGCGGATGAGGACGCAACAATCACAAAACAAAAAGAAATCGCCCCAAATAGGGGTCGGACCTTAGGGCAGGACATGGAAATCTGGCTCCTGACTATTGCTTGGGTGGTTCGGACGGAAATGCCACCCATTAATCAGATGGGCGACAACTGAACGATACCAGTGAATTCCCTTGGTTCCATGGCTTCTGTGGGGTTTGCGACATTCGGCCGCCAGCGGGTTGGGCGCACTTGTTGTGTGCAGGAACGCGCCCCTTCCATCGCGCCTCGCTGTTTCGAATGGTGTCGGTGAGTGACCATGACGCCAGACCCCGGCCTGCGCCCGCCCCCCCACCACCCGTGGCGCAAGGGGGCGATGGACAGGGGCGTGCGGCGGGGGCACCATGGGCGTCCGGCCCAGAACAGCTCATGTCATCGCAATCGTGAAACACCGGGAGAGGGGAGTGCTCGCCATGTCCGGCTCGAGGTTCCGTATCAGGTCGCTCGGCGCGATCGCAGCGGCCGAGATCACCGGCGTCGATCTCGCCGCACCGCTCGACGCGCAGACCTTCGCCGAGATCGAGGCGGCGTTCGACCGCAGCGGCGTCATCGTGATGCCCGGCCAGAACATCTCGCCCGCACAGCAACTCGCCTTCGCGCGGCGCTTCGGCGATATCGAGATCAATCACAACAGCGCCAAATACGGCCTGCCCGAGCAGCCGGAGATCTACAAGATCTCCAACATCACCAAGGACGGCAAGCCGATCGGCTCGCGCCGCGCCGGCGAGAACTGGCACAGCGACATGATCTATGCGGCGCGGCCGCCGCGCGCGACCATGCTCTACGCCCTCGAGGTGCCAGAGCTGCACGGCCTCTCGCTCGGCGACACCGCTTTCGCCAACGCTGCGATGGCCTACGAGGGTCTGCCGGACGCCATGAAGCGACGCATCGAAGGCCTCAAGGGGGTGTTCGATTTCACGCGCCGCAAGCGCTCCGAGGTCGCCGCCGCCGCCGCGGTGGAGCGCTATCCACCGATCCAGCATCCGATCGTGCGCACCCACCCGCGCACCGGCGCCAAGTGCCTCTATATCAACCGCGACGATTGCGGCGGGATCGCCGGCCTGCCCTTCGACGAAGCCGAGGCGCTGATCGTGGCGCTGTCGGATCACGTGATCAAGCCGGAGTTCCTCTATCGCCACCGCTGGCGCAAGGGCGATGTCGTGATGTGGGACAACTGCACGATGCAGCACAAGGCGATCATCGACTACGACCTGCCGCAGCGCCGTCTGCTGCATCGGCTGACGATTGCCGGCACGCCGCCCGTGTAGGGGCGGCGGCCTCGCGCAGTGGCGCCGAATGTGGCTGGATTGACGGTGATCAAGGCCCGGAGGCGAACGGCCGGTCGATAATGCCTGTTATGGCAGGGGGGCGTTCCTCGCAGGTGCGAGCAGGAGGAGTTGCGCCATGACCATGCTGAAGGTGATCGAGGTCCTCGCCGAGTCCGAGAAGAGCTGGGAGGACGCCGCGCAGGTGGCGATCAAGAACGCGTCGCAGTCCGTTCGGGGCATCCGCTCGATCTATTTGAAGAACCTCGAGGCGACCGTCGAGAACGGCAGGATCGCCAAATATCGGATCAACGCCAAGATCTCGTTCTCGCTCGAGGAATAGCCTGCGCGGGCGGCCTGCGCTCAGTCGCCGAAGCCGAGAGCCGTCGGTGGTTTCGAGCGCTTCGGCGACATGCCGCCCAGAAGTCCGCCGAGGCTCATGGTCGGGCTCACGCTCGGACTCAGCGGAGCGCCGCTGTCGGCCAGCATGCGGCGCTTCACGCCGGGCGCGACGGTGCGTCCGGCCGTCTCGGTGCGCACGTCGGGCTTGAATGGAACGGCGGGCATGCGCACGAACTGCGGGCACGGTGCATCCGCGCGGACGGAGCGGGTGTCGAGGAACTTGACGCTGACCAGATACTGGCGATTGCAGACGCCCACCTCGGGCGGCTGGCGCGTCAGCTCGAAATGGTCGTAGCCCTCCTTCAGCCGCCGCCAGAAGCCGTACCAGCGGCTCTTGCGATGCTTGCGCAGGTTCTCTTCCGTCATGCGGAAGGGGAAGGCGTGGACGTGAAACGCGTCCTGGCCGCCCTTGAAGGATTCGCGCGCCAGCGCATAGATCTCTTCTATCAGCGCATCGGTCATGGCGTAGCAGCCCGCGGAGCGGCACTTGCCGTGCACCATCAGGAACTGGCCGGTCCTGCCGTGTGAGCGGTCGTAGGCGTTGGGATAGCCGAGGTTGAACGCCAGATGGAAGCTGGAGTTGGGGTTCATCTGGGAGTTGCGGACCCGGTAGAAGCCCTCGGGCGCCTGCTTGTCGCCCTGTTGCAGCTTGGGCCCGAGCTCGCCGGACCAATTGCAGATCGGGTAGGTCTTGAAGTGATAGAAGCGGCCATCGGCGCGGGCCTTCCAGACCTCGAGCTCCGATTCCTGCTTGAAGATGCGGATGAAGATGGGTGAGCCGGCGTCCATGCCCTTCTTGCCGAGCAGCATCATCGTGCTCTTCGCAAGCGGACGCTCGGATGGTTTGATCTCGAGCGGACTGCCAGAGCAGGCAGCCAGAAGGGCGGCGAAAGCCGCCACCAGCCCGACGCGGTACACGAGCTTGATCATGGTCCCCAGGTAGATGATGAATGCCATACGCAGTGCCCCTGGCGCACGCTGATCACCATCGATTCGAAATTCTTAACATACCGTTAAGGTTACGAAAAGATGCTACCTGTTGATCGAGTGTGCCCTGACGTCGGATTATGTGGAGCGGCGTGGCATGCCGGAGGCGCGAATGAGGCAATTTCGCGAAATGGTGACACCGGCGACGCGCCGGACGGTCTGGCTTTCGGTTATGCTTTCAATGACTTGAAGGACACGTGGAGAACGCCATGACGGCGCCGGACGGCGGGATGGGGAAACGGGCGCCGCAGACGGGGCGCGACGTGCGGCTGCGCGCCCGCTCGGGCGGCCTCGACGGCCAGACCTCCGGCCTCGCACAGGGGTACGTGCAAGGCAACGTGGTGATCCTCGAACGGACGCTCGCGGCGGATTTCCAGACGTTTTGCCAGCGCAATCCCAAGCCCTGTCCGCTACTCGCCATGACGGAGCCGGGTCAGCCCGGCCTGCCGGAGCTGGGCGCCGATATCGACATCCGCACCGACGTGCCCCGCTATCGCATCTGGCGCCGGGGTGAGCTCGTCGCGGAGGTGTCGGAGATCACGGGGCTGTGGCGGTCGGATCTGGTCGCGTTCGTGCTCGGCTGCTCGTTCTCCTTCGAAGAGGCGCTGATCGAGTCCGGTCTCGAGCTGCGCCATCTGACGCATCGCTGCAACGTGCCGATGTTCCGCACGTCCATCGAGACGGCGCCGGCCGGTCCATTCCGCGGGCCGATGGTGGTGTCGATGCGGCCGTTTCGTCCGGCGGACGCCATCCGCGCCATCCAGGTCACGTCGCGATTTCCCGCGGTGCACGGCGCGCCGGTGCACATCGGGCTGCCGCAGGCCATCGGCATCGATGATCTCGCTCGGCCCGACTACGGCGATCCCGTGCCCGTCGGCAACGACGAATTGCCGGTGTTCTGGGGCTGCGGCGTCACCCCGCAGGCCGTCGTCGCGGCCATCAAGCCGGAGCTGTGCATCACCCACGCGCCGGGCTGCATGCTGGTGACGGATCGCCTCAACAGCAGCCTCGCCGTTCTGTGAGGCCGAGTCCGCGGGCACGGACCGGCTCAGGCCGCGCCTGCCGGGCGAACGGGGCGTGCCCGTTCAGATGAGGTTGCGGCTGCGCAGGTCGGCGATCTCGGCGGCAGAGAACCCGAATTCGGTCAGCACCTCGTCGGTGTGCTCACCCCATTCCGGCGAGGCGGCGGTCGCCTTGCTCGGCGTGCGAGAGAGCTGCACGGGCTGCCCGACGACGTGAACGTCCACCCCATCGCCACGCTGCACCGTCTCCGCGATGCCGAGATGCGCGACCTGGGGGTCGGCAAAGGTCTGGTCGATCGAATTGATCGGCCCACAGGGCACGCCGGCCTCGTTGAGCGCTGCGACCCACTCGGCGCTGGTCCGCGCGGCCAATCGCTTCTCGATTTCCGGATTGAGCTTGTCGCGATTGGCGGAGCGTGCCTGCGGGGCGGCAAAATCGGGGTTTTCCAGGAGCTCGGGCGCTCCGATGGCCTTGCACAGCCGCTCGTAGAGGCCTTGGCCGGCGGCTGCGATGTTGATATGGCCGTCCTTGGTCTTGAAGACGCCGGTCGGGATGGAGGTCGGATGGTTGTTGCCGGCCTGCCCCGGCACATCCTGCTTGTTGAGCCAGCGCGAGGCCTGGAAATCGAGCATGAAGATCATGGCCTGCAGCAGCGAGGTGTGGACCCATTGGCCTTCGCCCGACTGCTCGCGCTCGAGCAGCGCCAGCAGGATGCCGATGGAGCAGAACAGGCCCGAAGTCAGGTCGGCGATGGGGATGCCGACGCGCACGGGACCCTGGCCCGGCAATCCCGTGATCGACATCAGGCCGCCCATGCCCTGGGCGATCTGGTCGACGCCGGGCCGGTTGCGATAGGGTCCCGATTGGCCGAAACCGGAGATCGAAGCGTAGATCAGTCGCGGGTTGATCGCCTTCAGGTCCGCAAAGTTGATGCCGAGCCGATCCTTGACCCCCGGACGGAAGTTCTCGACCACGACATCGGCCTTGGCGACCAGGCGCTTGAAGGCGGCGACCCCTTCGGGTGATTTCAGGTCGAGCGTTATCGAGCGCTTGTTGCGGTGCAGGTTCTGGAAATCGGGTCCGTGCCGCTGGCCGCCCATGCTGTCGCCCTTGCCGCCGCTGGATGGCAGCTCGATCTTGATGACGTTGGCGCCCCAGTCGGCGAGCTGGCGTGCAGCGGTCGGGCCGGCGCGATGGCGTGTCAGGTCCAATACGGTGAAGCGCGAAAGCACGGTCGATGTCTGGGGAATCGGCATACTGGCGGTCTCCTCGGCGGCGTTCCGACGCTCTTGTGGCGTTTCGCCCAGCTTGCAGATTTGATCATCATCCGGTCTTTGTCCATGCTCCTGATGAACCCCGGCGAGCGGCCGGCGGGAGAGCGAGGCGGAGCAGGCCGAGATTGTCGTTTGCCTGCCGGGGCTCTATATCGGCTTCGACTTTCCGAGATCGAGAGGCGACGGGTATGGCGAGACGTGCCGAGGTCAAAGGTCGCCGCGAGGAAGCGCTGCCGCGCTTTTCGATCGAGACGCGCTCGGTGCCGTCCGAGGTCGCTGGCCTCCGCGGCACGGGCGTCAGGGCCATCGAAACACCTGCGTTGCCGACCAATGCCTGGGAGACGTGCCACCGCGTGCGGTCGCACCGAGCCTGAGCCCCAACCCGACGAAACCCGCTGTTTCCCGCAAGAAAAGGATCGCCCCCATGCAGAACTCAGACCACATCTGGAAGCTCGTCGACGACAGGCGCGTACCGTTCCAGGAGCTCAGTGATCGCGTCTGGGGCATGCCCGAGATCGCCTATACGGAGCGCCGCTCGGTGGCCGAGCACATCGCCATGCTGGAAGCCGAGGGCTTCCGCGTCACGCGCAACGTCGCGGGCATTCCGACCGCGGTCATGGGCGAGGCGGGCGAGGGGGGGCCGGTCATCGCGATCCTCGGCGAATACGACGCGCTGCCGGGCCTGAGCCAGGTGGCGGGCATCGCCGAGCCGCGCGCGCTCGAGCAGGGCGGCCATGGCCACGGCTGCGGGCACAATCTGCTCGGGTCGGCCGCCATGCTGGCGGCAACGGCCGTCAAGAACTTCCTGGTGGAGAAGGGCATCAAGGGCCGCGTCCGCTACTACGGATGCCCGGCCGAGGAGGGCGGCGCCGCCAAGGCGTTCATGGTGCGAGAGGGCGCATTCGACGGTGTGGACATCGCCATCTCCTGGCACCCCGGCAGCTTCAACCGGGTGGACCGCGCCATCTCGCTGGCCAATACGCGCATCGACTTTGCGTTTACGGGGCGCGCCTCCCATGCCTCCGCAGCGCCGCATCTCGGGCGCAGCGCGCTCGACGCGGTCGAGCTGATGAATGTCGGCGTGAACTACATGCGCGAGCACATGCCGAGCGACGCGCGCATCCACTACGCCATGCTCGACGCTGGCGGAATCGCGCCGAACGTGGTGCAGGGGCACGCCAAGGTGCGCTATGCGATCCGCGCCCGCGACCTCGTCGGCATGCACGCGCTCATCGCCCGCGTGCGCAAGATCGCCGACGGCGCCGCGCTCATGACGGAGACGACGGTCGCGACGCAGGTTGTCAGCGCCGTTTCCAACCTGCTCGGCAACACGCCTCTGGAAGAGGCCATGCAGCGCAATTTCGACCGGCTCGGCGCGCCCGATTTCGATCAGGCCGATTTCGAGTTCGCCAAGAAGATCCAGGCGACCTTGTCGGACGAGGATGTCGCCACCGACTTCGGGCGCGCCGGCGTGCCCGTCGAGCCGGGTCTCAGCCTGTGCAATTTCGTCGTGCCGCGTGGGGTGCAGGGCGCGCTGACCGTCGGCTCGACCGACGTTGGCGACGTGAGCTGGGTGGTGCCGACCGTGCAGGCCCGCGTCGCAACGCACGCCATCGGCACGCCCGGTCATTCCTGGCAGGTCACGGCGCAGGGCAAGATGCCGGCGGCCCACAAGGGCATGGTGCATGCGGCCAAGGTGATGGCGGCGACGGCGACGGATGCCCTCACCGATGAGACGTTGCGCGCCCGCGCCAAGGCGGACCTGAAGGCCCGCACGGCGAAGACGCCTTATGTCTGCCCGCTGCCGGCCGACGTGAAGCCGCCCGTGCCGCAGACCGTCGCGGCGGAATAGGCCGGGACCGGAAACGGACAGGGGCAGGGGCCGGCGGACGCTCAGTTCGGCCGGCCGCACCTCCCCGAGCCGAGATGCCTGCGGCTCGGATCGATCAGGATGCGCCGGGCCATGAAGCGACGCCCGATGAGCACCTGAGCGCTCATGCCCGAGCGGTCCGTCAGCGTGAACTCGGCCTTGCCGCTGACACCCGCTATGCAGACGTCCAGGACCACGACGGGCCGCTCGACCGGGCCCGTGCCGGCGCGGCGGATGCGGGCGGTGCGCACCACGGGTGCTTCCACGACGGCGCGACGCCCGGTGTCGTCGACGAGCGTGAAGCGGGCCATCGCGCGCCCGCTCTTGCGCGTCTGCTCGATGCCTTCGGCGTTGAGCGACGACGTATCGGCGCCGCTGTCGAGCTTTGCTTCGAACGTCAGGCGGTGTTTCGTGAGCGTCATCCGCTCGAGGTAGCCGGCGACGATCGGGGCGGCAGCCGCCCCGGGATCGTCAGAGGATCGCTGAGCGTGACTCAGTCCTGCCATCAACGGCAGGGCAATGGCCGCGAGCAGGCCGACGCTTAGGAGCCGATCCACGTCACGACGCATCCGTTCCTCCATTGACGGGTCCGAGCCATCGGCCCGATATCACGCGCGCTTGCGGGACGCCAGGACGGACTCGAGGCCGGGTCTGGCTGGAGCCCAGAAAGCGCACGGCGACCTTCCCGCAGGGATCAGGTCGCGGTTCTCTGAGCTCGCGATATCGATCGCATGGAGGCGCCAGCTCTCGCCACCGCCGAGGTCCGGGGGGGCGGGCCCGCCTAAATGCAGGACGGGGCGTCGCCGATCCGAAGAGACGCGCGCTCAACATCGATCAGATGTGGCATCATCGATGTACGGGGCACCGGCTGCGCCCTGCCAGCGGCTTCGTTGAAGGGAGAGAGACGCACCATGAATGGCCTTCGCTTCGACCATGTGCATCTGCGCTGTAGCGATCTCGAGGCGACGGCGCGCTTCTTCGAGACGATGTTCGGCGCCGAGGTCTCGCGCGACACGTATCCGCAAGGCACGCTCTATCCCGGCCAGCCACGCATCATACTGCGCGTCGGCGGCCAGCGGATTCCGCTTGCGCCCAAGCATCCGACCGCAGCGATGGCCGCACCTCCGCCGTTTCCCTACTATGGCGTCGAGCATATCGGCTTCACGGTGGACGATGTCGATGCGGCCGTCGCCGAGCTCGTGGCCAAAGGGGCGGAGATCGCCGTCGGGCCGCTGACGCGTCAGACCGGCACCCGTCTCGCCTTCGTGCGCGGACCGGATGGCATCATGGTCGAACTCGTCGCCCGGGCGAGGGCGAGCTGAGCGGTCAGGCTCGCGCGAGTTCCGCCGAGCGCGGGCTCAGGGTCGCCAGTCTCCGTTTCATCCCCATCATCCGCCAGACGACGACCGGCAGTGCGATGACGAGCAGAACGGACATGGCGACGGCCGGTATCGGCTGGGGGAAAACGCCCAGCAGCGACGACAGGAACCACGAGTAGGAGAAGACGAGTGCGCCGATCAAGGCGACCGTCACCGACGAGGCGTAGCTTTCCAGCGTCGTGGCGCCATTGGCGGCTTGTCGACGGTAGAGCAGGATCACGAGATTGATCACGACGAACGTCGCTGCCAGCGCAAGTGCGGCAGCGGCAAGCATGACGTTTGGGGCCATGGCTCGGTGCTCTGGGTGGGCGGGGCGCAAGCTGCCCCATGCACGACGCGATCGACCTTCGCGCAGGTAGCGGCCACTGGCAGGTGCGCTGCCGCATGGCCTCGCTCGAGGGTGGGGCCGCATCGGCCATGCCGGCAAGGGGGCTGGCTGCATGGTGGGTATGCGATGCCGGAGCATCTCCGGCGTCATCCGGCGTATGCGCCGCGCGAGGCTCAGGCGGTCAGTTCCAGGATGCGGGTCGCCGGTCCGGTCGCCTCGAAGCCCTGCGCGACGAGTCGGCCGTCCTTGGCATCGGCGACCATGACGAGGCGGGTCGTCGGATTGAGGATCGGCGGTTTCAGCCATGAGAAATCAGCGGCGAGCGGAGCATCGATCTCGCTCATCATGCGTGCGCGCTCGGCGCTCGCCTCCCCGCGCGGTCGGCCGTACCAACCGGGGCTGTCGAAGTGATTCGCGGCTTGCCGGCGCCCGGCATGGAGCACGGCGTCCTCCTCGAGTCGCTCGATGGTGGCCAGCTCCTGCGGGCGCGTGCCGGCCAGGGCGTAGATGGCGGGGGCGGCGATGGGCTCGCGCATGAGCATGTCGCGCGCCTCCTCGAAATCCGCCGCGTGCTCGAAGACGCGTCTGAGCAGATGCGAGGCGGTGCCGTGGGGCTTGCGCCAGACGCGGCCGCGGTTGACGGCCCAGTCGAGGGCCAGCAGGCCGATCGGATTCGCCATCGGGGCCTGGTTGAGGGCAGCCGCGAATCGGCCGGGGGCGACGGCCTGCAGCACGCCCGTGTAGCCCGGCCAGGTCAGGGTGATGAACGGGCCGGCCTCGGCCTTGACGCGGGCGGCGACGATATGGCGGCCGAGTCCCGGTGTGCGCCAGTCGAGCACGCGCGTCAGGCGCGCCGAGGCGCGATCGGGGCCGGGCCGCACCGCGGTCGTGCAGCCCCACTCGTAGTTGACGGACAGGAAGTAAGCGCCGGGCCGGCCGATATGGCGGGCGATCGCGTCGATTTCCGGCAGGTGCAAGTTGTCCGTGCGCTCGAGCCAGCGCCGGGACAGCCGGTCGGCGAGCCGAAGCGCGGATGCGGGGTAGCCGGCGGTCGCGCCGTCGAGCAGGGCCGCAACGCGAGGCTTGTCCGCCAGCAGCGTCTCCAGGGGGAAATCCGGCCCGACGTCCAGGACGGGAATGTCAGAGAACATGGATGCCTTTGCCCTGCGCGCCGGATGCGCCCAATCACTTGGGGTCAATATCAGCGGAAAGCAAGCCGACGGTGGCCGGGCCGATCCGCAAACAGCGCATGGAGCGACCTGGGCGGCCCACGTCGTGCGTCATGTGTCCGCACAACTCGAAGGTGTGGCTTTGCGGCGACGGTCTTGAGCATTACAGGACCGCTGTCCCTCCGTGCTCCGCATCTTAAGACCTCGTAAACGACTTCGGCATTATGGGTGGAAGACCGCGCAGATTGGTTGCGATTTGCGGAATGTGACCTGTGCCCCTTGGCGCTGGACGCATTGTCGCTGGTCAGCCGGGCGCGGAAAAGCTGGGCGGTATCGCCCGCCCAGCGTGAGTTTCAGACGGCCCCCTCGAAGGGGCGCCGTCAGCACTTGGGCAGCTCCGGATAATGCCGGAAGCGATGGGGGTGGCAATGAGTGTTCTGCGCGCGAAGCTGGCTCGTCGGGCGACGGCGGCCGCGGTCATGGCGCTGGTCATGGCGCCAGTGGCCGGACACGCTGATCCGCATGGTTCGCATGGTCCGCGGGGGCAGGGCGGCTGCCAGCAGCCGATCCTCCAGCAGGCGGCGTGCGGACGTCCCCTGGCGGCGACGATCTCCCGCATGCTGTCGCAGCAGCCGGCACATGCCTGCTGTGTCGTGCAGACACTCGGCAGACTCGCGCGCCAGTCCGGCGGTCTGAAGGATCAGATGAGCTGCATTGCGCAGGATGGCGCAATGGGTTTGCGGCGCGCCGAACAGTTTCTCCGTCAGCATGGGCGCCCGAATTCAGCCGATCACATCGTCCAGTGCGTGACGATGCACGGTACATCGGAGGTTCAGACCGCCTTCGCCGGCGGCACACCCGAAGGCACGACCGATCCGGGTGGCAGCACCGGGTTCACCGGCAGCGGCTTCGTCGCGCCGATCGGAATCGGGGGCACGAGCGCCGGCGGCTTCGTAAGCCCCGTAAGGCCTTAATTTCTCGATGAACGCAGGGGCGAGCGAAAGGGAGGCGGCGGCGTGACGCGGGGCAGACGACAGATGCAGCGCTGGGTGATGGCCGCGGGGTTTCTGACCCTTCTCGCCAGTGTGCCGGCGACAGCCGAATCAGTCGTCGGTATTCGCTCGACGTCTCACTCGGATTCGGCCGGCTGGATCGATGCCGGCCAGGCAGCGACGCCGGTCCTGACGGGCGTGCTCGATCGCCCGCGTGCCGGCTACGAGCCGCATGGCATCCGGCTCGGCACGTTCACGCTCTATACCGGTCTGGCCGGTACGGCCGCCTACGACAGCAACGTCCTGGCGACACGAAAGTCGCGCTCGAACGATATCGTGACGCGCCTGACGCCATCGTTCCTGCTGCGCTCGGGCTGGCGGGAGAACGAGTTCGCCCTGTATGGCGCCCTCGAGCGCGTAGCCTACCGGGAGTTCGACTCGGACAACCAGGTCAACGGCCATGTCGGCATGCGCGGCACGCTGCATGTGCGAAGCGATCTGCGCCTCAGAGGCTACGCCGACTGGATGCGCACGCACGAGGATCGCGGTGCGGCCGAGGCGAGCCTTGCCGGCTCGATCTTCGACAAGCCCTTGCAGCGCGACACGTTTGCGACGGGCCTGGCGGTCGACAAGCGCTTCAACCGCTTCACGGCTTCCGTCGGCGGCAGCTACCAGCACCTCGATTATGCCGATGGCTCGATCGGCGGCGTGCCGGTGAGCCAGTCCTATCGCAGTGGCGACATCTACACGACAAAGGCGCGCCTCGCCTACGAGATCAGCCCCAAGGTCAGCATCTTCACCGAGGGCGGCTACGAGTGGCGAACCTTCGACGACAGCGCCCTCGATTCCCAAGGCACGCGGCTGCTGCTCGGCTTCTCGACGGAGCTGACGCGCCTGATGCGCGGCGAGGTCTATGCCGGCTATCTCGGCCAGACATTCGACACCGTCGGCGTCAGGGACATCTCGACCTATACCTACGGCGGACATCTGCGCTGGTATGCGTCGCCTCTGATGACGGTCTCCTTCGTCGGCGAGCGCAACATCAAGGAAGCGGCTTACGCAACCACAGGCACCTACATCCAGTCGCAGGCCGGCGTGCGTATCGACTACGAGCTTCGGCGCAATGTCATCCTGAGCGCTCGCGGCGGACTCGAGTGGGACGACTACCAGCAGGCGTCCCGTCGCGACCTGGTGAAGACGCTCGGTCTTTCCGGCACCTACCTCATCAATCGCAACGTCCACGTTTCGCTCGACTACCGCTTCACCGATCGCGACTCGAGCATCGATCTCTTCGACTACACGCGTAGCATCATCGCATTGACCACGCGTCTGCAGTACTGAGCGTGGTCGTCGGCGTAGCGTGTCTCTGCCGGAGTTGCGGCAGACAACAAGATAGAGGCGCGAGGCCAAGTTGCCGGGCGCCCTGGGGGCGTGCGCACCGAGCCTGAAGGCCGCGGTCCGGACGGAGTTTCCCTGCCAAAGCAGCAGTTGCGTTGGTTCGGTATTCCAGAAGGATTGGCAAGAGCCCATGCACGGAAATCTGAAGCCCACTTTCGCCGGCGCGCCGCCCGTGGCGGACGCGGGGGTTGATCTTGCAGCCCAGTACAACGTCTTGCGGCGACGCTGGAAGGTTATTGCCGCCAGCATCTCGACAGCCGTCGTCGGGGCGCTCGTGCTGCTCATGATGATGACGCCGCGCTACTCGGCGAGCACCCAGATCCTCCTCGATCCCCGCAAGCAGGACGTTCTGCAGAGTCAGTCGCCTGTGCAAGGGCTCAGCCTCGACACCGGTCTGGTGGAGAGCGAGGTGACGCTCATCCAGTCCTTCAAGATCGCGCACCGCGTCGTCGACAAGCTCAAGCTCGACAAGGATCCGGAGTTCGTCGGCTCGCGCGGCGGGCTGTTGTCCACCATTCGCTCGATGTTCTCGAGCTCGTCGCGCTCCGGCGGTCCAACGCCCGTCGAAAGCGGGTTGGCTGTGACACCGGCACAGCTCACGGCCATCTCGAGGCTGCGCCAGCGGGTTTCAGCCCGGCGCGTGGGCGTCACCTATGTCGTCGAGGTCACAGTGACCTCCGAGGATCCGGCCAAGGCGGCTCGCCTCGCGAATGCCATCGCCGAAGCCTATCTCATGGAGCAGCTCGAAGCGCGCTACGATACCGCCAAGCGCGCCAGCGATTGGCTCAAGGAGCGCCTCGCCGGTATTCGCGAGCAGCTCCAGGTCGGCGAACGCGCGGTTGCCGAGTATCGCCGTCGCTTCGGCATCGTCGATACGCGGTCCGGCACCATCGACAAGCAGCAGGTCTCCGAGATCAGCGCGCAGCTCGTCCTGGCGCGCGCCACAGTGGCGGAGAAGCGGGCCAAGCACGAGCAGGCGCAGCGGATCCTGCGCGCCGGCGGCAACCTCGCGTCGATCGCCGAGGTGCTGCAGTCCCCGGTCATCGCCAATCTCAGGACACAGGAAGCCGAGGTCGCCCGGCGCGACGCGGATCTGTCTGCGCGCTATGGCGGCAAGCATCCCCAGGTCGTGCACGTACGTGCCGAGCTGGCCGACATCCGCCGCGCCATCAGGAGCGAAGTCGAGCGCATCATTTCGAACATCCGCAACCAGTACGAGGTTGCGCAGAAGCGCGAACAGTCGCTCAAGGAGAGCCTGGATCGCCTGACCGGCGTCGTGACGGAGAACGATACCGTCCGCATCCGTCTGCGTGAGCTGGAGCGGGAGTCGGAGTCGAACCGCGCGCTCTATCAGAGCTTCCTCGCCCGCTTCAAGGAAACGCGCGAGCGCACCACGCTCGAGACGGCGGAATCACGCGTGATCACGCCAGCCATGAAGCCTTCTGCGCCATCCTATCCGCGCTACTCCGTCGTTCTCGGCCTCGCCATCGTGCTCGGCGCCGCGGCTGGCGTGGTCGGCGCACTCTTGCTCGAATACCTCGAGAACGGCTTCGTCACGGCCGAGCAGGTCGAAAGCATCCTCAATCTGCCCGTGCTCGCCATTCTGCCGGGCCTCGAGCAGAAGGAGTTCGACCCCGACGAGAAGGGTGTCGGCATTCCCTCGTTCGTCGCTGCACGGCCGCTCGCGCGCTTCAGCGAGGCGGTCCGCAGCATCCGCGTGGCGGTGTCGCTGTCCGACGTCGATCAGCCTCCGAAGCTGCTGCTCGTCACGTCGAGCGTGCCGGGTGAGGGCAAGTCGACGGTGGCCAGCTCTCTGGCCATGTCGGCGGCCACCTCGGGGCAGCGCGTCCTGCTCATCGACGGCGACCTCCGTCATCCCTCGACATCGAAGCAATTCGGTCTCGAGAAGGCACGCGGTCTCGTCGATCTGCTGAGCTCATCGGCGCGGCCTGAAGAGGTGCTGAAGGCGTTCGGCAACGGACTGCTCGCGGTCTTGCCCGCCGGCGCCGCCACCAAGAACTCGCCGGACCTGCTCGGCTCGCAGCGCATGTTGCAGATCCTGAAGTCGTCGCGAGAGGCCTATGACCTCGTCATCATCGATTCTCCGCCTGTCACGGCAGTGGTCGACGGCCTCGTCATCGCCTCGCATGTCGACAAGATCGTCTTCGTCGTGGAGTGGGAAAACACGCCACGCGAGGTGGTGCAGCGCGCCATGAGCGTCCTCGGCGACAGCCGGGACAGCCTCGCGGGCATCGTGCTGAACAAGGCCGATGTAGAGCAGATGCGCTATCACACCACCTACTATGGCCACTACAACATCTACAACAAGGGCTACGCGAAGTACTACCGCGAATAGGAATTGCAATTGTCGAGTCCGGTTATCGAATTTCACCGCACGAAAACAGGGGACGACTGAAATGCTGAGCAAGATCGCGCAGCGCATGAAGATGATCCATGACGCTCGCTACCGGAATTTCTACTTTCAGCGCATGGTGACGGACATCCCGACACGCGAGCGCAAGGCCGAAGCGCTCGCGGCGCGGCTGCCCGCTTTCCAGACCGTGCAGGCCCGGGATATCGAGGAGCGCGCGGCGATCCTCGACCAGGACGGCTTCGTCATGATGGAGAACGTCGTGCCCAGCACCTGGGTCAACGACATGCGCTCCTACTTCAGCGAAACGCCCTGCTCCGACCCCTACAGGCCTCAGCTCGGCTCGTTCCTCGCGCCATCCGGCGCCCCCAAGGGCACGCATGTCGCCTTCTTCGGAAACGAGGCCGTGACGGCCGCCCCGCATGCCTTCGAGATCGCCAACCACCCGTCCATCCTCGGCGTCGCGGCGCGATTCCTCGGCTCCAAGCCCACGATCAGCTACATCACGGCCTGGTGGTCGGTGCCGGCCGGCGACGGCACGGCCCAGCACGCGGAGAACTATCATCGCGACGTGGATGACTGGCGCTTCGTCAAGTTCTTCATCTACCTCACGGATGTCGACGACACCGCCGGGCCGCATCGGTTCGTGCGCGGCTCGCATCGCATCAACCGCCTGACGCCGATCCGCCGCTACACCGACGAGGAGGTTCATGCCGCGTTCGGGGCGGAGAACGAGGTCTCCTTCACCGGCAAGGCGGGCACCTGCTTCCTCGAGAACACCTACGGCATGCACCGCGGCTATCCGCCGAAGTCGACGCCGCGCCTGATCTTCCAGGTGCTGTTCTCGCAGCGCGAGGTGATCTACGGGCCGAAGCGCTCGTTGGTCCGGATCGGAGAGGGGGCGCCGTCCGGCATCGATCCCTACGTCAACCGGGTCTACTGCTCGGCAGCGTAGGTCCGTCCCGTGGCGCGTGCCCGCACGCTCGGTGGTTGTCCGACGACCACCGACTCGGCGGGCACGTCCCGTGACACGACCGCACCGGCTCCGATGATGCTGCCACGACCGATGCGCACGCCGGCGAGGATCACGGCGCGCGCGCCGATCCAGACGCCGTCCTCGATGTGGATCGGCTTGGCGATATGGCTGTAGGGTGGCGGGCTGCGGAAATCGAGGCCCGCCGTCTCGATCATGACGCCTTCGGAAATGCGGACATGGTCGCCGAGCACGATGCCGCCCTTGCCGCCGAGCGTGCATTTCGGACCGATGACCACGCCCTGGCCGAGCGTGATGCTCTCCGGATACTTCACGGTCACCGACCAGTGGCAGGTCGGCAGCGTACCATTGGCGAAAATCGCCGCGGTGCGCAGCACGCTCGCTGTGCGCGAGGCAAGATTGGCAAGCTTCATGGCCAGCAGCGTCGGATAGCGGACCGGCGCTGACGTGAGGACGCGGCGCAGGACGGATTTCATTCCGCGGCCTCCGCCAATGGCGCCGCACGCTTGACGGCGGCCGGCAGGGCGCCGCCGCCATCGCGCCAATAGAACACCTCGCCTGGCTGCGTCGCCGGAATGCCCTCGAGATTGGCGAGGCGCTGCTCGGCGGTGAGTGGAATGAAGCGCAGCGGCTGGCTCACGTAGACGCCGGGCTCCAGCAGGCTCTTGGCGACGCTCGAGTGGGCTCCGACCGCCACGGCGTTCGCGATGGTGATGCCCGGTCCGATGGTCGAATGCGCGCCGATGTAGACGTTGTCGCCGATCATGATGCGGCCACGGATCTCGGCGCGGTCGAGACCACTGCTCATGTGCACGAAGCCATGCGTCCAGAGCTGGCTGCCGATGCCGGCAATAGTGGAATAGCGGCCCATGCGTATGGACTCCCCGACGTTCACGTAGTGGTTCGCCGTGATCTTGGACCACGTGCCGATAACGAGCTGTACGGGGTGGGCCGGGGCCAGCGTGGCGCCCTGATTGACGACGTTGCGGTTGCCGATGGCGCCGTACTCGGCGAAGCCCAGCGACAGGCGGCCCGTTATCGTGTTCATCCGGCCGATGTAGGCGTTGGTGCGCATGACCACGCGGCGGGCGCTGATCAGATTGAGGCCGCCGATGCGTGAGCCGTCCGCCAGGACCAGGCGATCGACGAGGATGATCGAGGGTCCGATGCGGGCGCGCCGTCCGACCCGGTGGCCGAGGAGCCGCAAGGCAAATGGTTTCATGAATCCTGGGAGCAGCAGGCAGATCGCCGCCGTGAGCAGAAGTCTGACTTTTCGCATCTCTGTCGTCCTGTAGAACGGGCAAAAAAAATGATGACCAATCCGGTGCGGTTCCGCGGCGGGATCACAAACTCACGCGAAAACCACTGTGACGCTCGGCACTCGGCAGCCTCGACACGCCCGCCAGGGGCGCGGTTAGAACGCCAGGGCGAGCGCTGAAAGGAACGCCGCGCCAGCGCCGATGGCGATGGCCGTCCTCGGCATCACGAGGCCGCGCCGCGCCAGCAACGCCAGCTGAATGCCGGCTACGGCAAGCATCTGAGCGGCGAGACAGAGCACAGCCGTGCGCAGGCTCAAGGCTCCGAGCTGCCAGATCGCCGCCATGGCCGCGAGCCCGACGGCGGCGACCGCGATGGAGCCCACTGTCGCCCGCCCCGCCAGACGGGCCCGGTTGATCCGGACCTCGAGCGCGGCGCTGGCGATCCAGGCGAAAACCTGCAATGCGACGACCGGGTAGATGGACACCGCCAGCGCGTGCTGGTCGGCGCGGACGGCCTTCGTCTCGACGAGGCCGAGCGCAAACGGATAGACGAGCGCGAGCACGCCGGAAATGCCGGCAATTGCTGCGAGATAGATGGAGGCCTGCCGGTCATAGGCGCGCGTGCGCATCGTGTACATGCGGGCGAAGAGGCCCGTCATGAGCAGGCTGTGCACGATGACCACGACCGAGGCGACGCGGAAGGAGAACGCATAGGTCGCGACCGCATCGACGGAGAGAAAGAAGCCGATCAGGATGCGTCCGCTGACGGCGAGCCAGATCGTCACCAGCGCGAAGCCGAGCATCGGCAGCCCGATCGTCATCGCCTGCCGGAGGCGCCCATTCAGATCGTCCACCGCCGCGTCGCTGGCGACGCGCCCGGCCGCGGCGACGACGAGCACTGAAACCACGGCATAGAGGACGGCCAGCGTGGCGACGTCGGGACGGCCGGCGAGCGTGGCCACGACGCCAGCCGCGGTCGCCGTCAGGAGCGCCAGCCCATCAGCCCAGACGGCGGCGTTGCGCAATGAAAAGGTGCGGCAGTAGCTGCTGAGCGCGCCTTGCGCCACCGCCAGCCCCGTGGTCAGCGCGGCCAGCGCATAGATCGCCGGCAGCCCCGCGAGTACGCTCAGTCCGGCGATACAGATGAGCGCGAGCCCCAGTGCCGCGACGGTGGCGCCGAGCAGGTCCCTGACGGGTACGGCGCGGCCGACCAGGGCGAGCTGCGGCACGGCGCTGGCGATGCCGAAGGTGAGCAGCGGGGCGGCGAGCAGGCCGATGGACAGGGCGATCTCGATGGCCCCGTAGACCTCGGGCGCCAGCAACATGGCGAGCAGAAGCGGCCCGAGATAGGCCGCGCCCTTGGCCAGCCCGAAGTTGGCGACGTAGACGAGCGCCTTGCCACCTCGGCGCTGAAGGCTCGTGCCAATGGATTCGACGGTCGATGCCACCCGGGCGGTCCTCGCGGCTCGGCCCGCCGTCAGGGGCGGCCGAGTCTAACGCGCACTCAATCGAATTCCGCCAGCCGTCGACTGGACCAGGACTGGGCGGTACCCGCACCAAGCAACGCAGCGAGGTTAAGTGCAACGGCCTCGGTCTGCAATGGAAACTCGACCAGTGAATGAAGTCCAAGCTGGACCGTTGCCGCGGCGGCAACAAGTGGCCCCCAGGCACTTCGTTTCCGCCCGAGAGCGCCGAGGAAGCAGCGCATCGTGGCGATGAGGACGGCCGACAGCAGTATGAGCGCGACCGGCAGGCCGAGCCCCGCGAACACCTCCAGATACGTGTTGTGAGCCGCGTTCCAGATGCCGCCGAGCCCCATCTCGGCGCTGCGATAGCTCGGGAAGAAGTCGATGAACGCTCCGTAGCCGTGGCCGAGAACGGGATGATCGAACGCAGCGACGACGGTTGCCTTGTAGGCGGCGAGGCGGCCATGCAGGGCCCCGCTGGCATCGGCCGCCCGCCGCAGCGCGGCCTCGCCGTGCAGATCCAACACGACGAAGGATGCGACGACCAGCATCGCGCTCATCACCAGGACGACGACGCGGTTGCTGCTGCGCGCGGCGATCAGCATGCACAAGACGAGCAGGCCGGCGAACGTCGTGGCGATGCCGGCCCGCGAGGTCGTGACGATCAGCGCGATCGCGATGGGCAGGGCGAGCACCAGGATCGGCGCGCCGTCGGTGATGAGGCGGCTGATGATGCGCGCCGTCTTGCGCTTGCGGTTACCCTTTCCCGACGTTTCGCCGCGCAGGACCGCGCGCAGGAACAGTGCACTCGCCGCGATCAGGCCCGTTCCCACGTAGGCGGCGAAGTGATTGCGATTGATGAAGGTGCCGGACGCATAGTTGCCGTGGACGGCAATGACAAAGGGGTCCTTGGGCGCGAACAGGACACGCTGCCAGCCGAAGGCCATGTCGGCCAGCGCATAGATGCTGTTGAGCACCGCGAAAGCGGCAAGGGCATACAGCAGCACGATGGCGAACTCGGCGCGCCGGCAGAGCTCCATCGAGATCCAGAAGACCGTCGCGAAGGTCAGGAGCCGCAGCAGTGCCTGCAGGGTCAGCTCCTGGTTGGCCGAGATCGTGCCGCGCAGGGGATAGCCGAGGGCGCCGCTCGCCTCGCGCCAGAGCGGGTGCTGCAACCAGTCCGGTGCGATCGGCAGCGCCTGCAGCAGGACCCAGGCCGCGGCAATGGCGTAGAGGGCCGCCATCAGGGCATAGCGGCTCGGCGCGATGGCCGGACCAGTGCCGCGCCAGGCGCCGGTGGCGATGACGGCCATGGCGGTGACGGCGGCCGCGAGACCGTTGGCGACCCATGCGGCCGGCAGGACGCTGCCGTACCACAGCGGCGCCAGCCCCAGCAGGGCCAGCAGCGCCCACTCGGGATAGCTCAATCCGCGAACCGTATCGAACGATGGCATCGATGCTCCGATCGGCTGATTCGGCCTTGCGCGAAGTCTCCGTCTGCTGTCGGAAGACGCAAGGCTGCAACCGCCGAAACAGGGGGAAAACGACCAATTCGATGGGTATGGGGCAGGGCGGCGCCGGTCACGGCTGGCGTTTTGGGCGACAATCGGCAAGCGAAGCGGCCGGGTCCGGGATCGGCTGGCGCGCTCAGGCGTGGCCGGGGGCGTGCTCGCCGAGCCCCTTCTCGTACTCGCCGATGAACCGCAGCACCTGCTCGGAAAAACCGTCGATGTGCACCCAGCGGCCATAGCCGACGCCATTCGTGGCACTGGCGACGTTGATCATGTAGGCGAGGCGCGCCACGGGGTCCGGCACGTAATCGGCGCTCTGCTCGTCCGTGATGACGATCAACCGGTCGTGGGCGATGGCGTTGACCCTGGCGACGGCTTTGCCGAGCTCGGTGCTACCATGATGCTGGCTCTTGATGATGGCATCGATGCCGGCCATGCCACGCCGTGCGGGGACTTCCACGACATTGGCGGAGAACGTGAAGATGCGCCGCTGCTCGGTATTTATGATCGAGGCCAGCGTGGCCGCCGCATCCATCCGGTTGAGGTCGGAGCGGCGCGAGAGCTTTGCGGCCATCGATCCCGACACGTCCACCAGAACGACCGTCGCGCCCTGCAGAGGTTGCTGGACCGCGATCGCCGCCTGGAGCGCCTTGTCGATGGTTTCGTCCATGGCTGGGCAGGCGCGGGCCGCGGCCACATAGCGGAACGGCAGCACGCGCTCCGCGCCCTTTCGCGCCAGAATCGCCTTCTTGATCAGTCGCTGGTCGACTCCGGCCGAGACCATGTTGCGGATGTTGCGCAAGAGCGCGAGGTAGCCGAGCTTGCGCTCGGTCAGCAGCCGCTCGAACGCCTTCTTCTTGTTGGTGCCGGCCGACAAGGCGGCTTCCCAGGTGTCGGCCGGCGCCATCTCGCGGTTGGCCAGACGCTGCCAGAGCGCCTCCTGCTCACTGTCGCGCGGCTTGGGATGCACGAGAAACATCACGTCACGCAACTTCACCGGCGTATCGCGGTCGTACTTGGCAAGCTCATAGGCATCGAATTTCTGGAACGCGGCGGCGAGGCCCTTCTTCACCTGGGCGGACAGCGGCTTCTTGCCGTTGCGCCAGTAGATGGCCAGGAACTCCGATAGCTCGTCGGCGCGCTGGATGACGCGAGCGATCGTGCCGGAGACGAGGCCGGGCTTGCGCGCTCCTGTCCTCGACAGCGCCGAGAGCAGCAGCAGCGGCGCGTGCCGCAGGTTCGCTTGTTCTCGCGCCTCGATGGCGATCTCGGCCAGGCGCTCCGGCGCGAGCGCGGCGGCATGGGCCAGCAGTCGCTCCGCGATCGAGGCGCCGTCCTCGTAGAACTCCTCCTCCCACAGCATGCAGGACATCAGCGATCGACGCAGCCTCTGCTCGGGAGTGAGCTGGGCGAAGGCCAGCGCGCCCTCGTGCGTGCGCGGCGGTCCCTTTTTCGCCCTACGGTTCTTGCGCACGATCGGTCGATCCGGGCGTTTCGCTCTGCGAGCGACGAGTGAGCTGATCTCGCGCAGGCCGCTTCGCCCGAGGAACACGCGGATACGGGCTGGCGCTCTATCCACTGAGCTACGTGGTGATTGGTCACCACGGCGGGATTCGAACCCGCGACCTCCTCGTTTGAAGCGAAGTAGCCGTCTCCTACACCGTCGGGCGAAGCAGCGTGCGCGAAATCTGGTGACCTGCAAATTGCCGGGAACGGTGGTGGCTCATCGCGAGCGCCGTCACCGCCCATCACCGCAGGCCATTGCGGACATAGTGCCGTGAATGGGCAGCATCAAGGCCGCGGCAGCGCCGGCGGGCGCCTCGGCGTTGCACAATCGCATCAGTTTCCGGGCAGCACGAGGATCTCGGGCTGGGCGGGCAGCGACTGGTGCGAGATGACGACCGTGGGCGTGCTGCTCCGCTTGACCTTGAAGGTCGGCTGCATGCGCTGGAGGAAGCGGGTCAGCGTCGTCTCGCCGAAATAGTGCATGGGTATGACGAGGCGGGCCCGCAGCGCTTTCAGCACCTCGAGCATGCCGTCCATGTCGAGGGTATAGCTGCCGTCGACGGGCGCCAGCACGACATCGAGCTGGCCGATCTGCCCGAGATGGCGCGGCGTCAGCGTGTGATGGAGATGGCCGAGATGGGCGATGCACAGGCCGGCGATCTCGAACACGAAAATCGAGTTGCCGTACATCTCGGTGCCGCCGGTCCAGCCGCGCAGGTTTGTCGTGACGTTGCGGACGCGCACGTCGCCGACGGTCAGGTCGTGCATGGCGGGGCCGCCGGCCGGGTTCCAGCCGCGCAGCACGTGACGGATGCGCGGATCGGGGAACGGCGTGAAATGCGTCTCGTGCGCGTGGTTCATGGTGATGATGTCAGGCACCACGCGCGGCCTGAGGTAGTCGTTGTAGTCCGTGGCGATCTTCACACCGCCCGCGCTCTCGATGAGGAAGGTGGCATGGCCGACGAAGGTCAGGCGCACCTCGGTCGGCTTCAGCACGACCGGGCGGAGAGAGGCCCGGTGGATGCGTGGCCCGGCATCGGAGACGGCGAGGCAGCGATCCGCCGTCGCAGCCGTGGCGGTGGCGCACGCCAGGGTCAACAGAAGCCAGGCCAGCGTCACAATCAGGCAATGAGCGCTACGCATGACGATCTCCCGATCTGCTGGGTGACCATCATAGGGTCCGCTCGTCGGCGGAGTCATCCGGAAACGCGGGCGCGTCGTGTCCGCCCGGTCAATCGACGCGCAGGAAGATGATGCGGCCGTGCTTGTCGCGGTCCTGCTCGGCGCGGCCTTGCGTGCGCAGATGATGCAGATGCGCCAGCGTCTCGCCGAGGGCGAGCCGGCCCTGGCCTTCGCGCACGGCGCGCTCGAACAGGACCTGGCTGCACTCGGTTGCCGTGCGCGGCACGTCGATCAGCGTCTCGAGCGCGCCGAGGCGCTCGTCATGATGGTCGGCAAGATCGGCAACGCGGCGGTGCAGGCCGTAGAAGGGCAGCCCGTGCGACGGCAGGACCAGGATGCTCGGCGGCAGGCGGCCGAATCGCGGCAGCGAGGCGAGGTAGTCGCTGAGCGGGTCGGAGTCGGGCTGCTCGGGATAGACACCGATCGACGGCGTGATGCGCTGCAGGATCTGGTCGCCCGCGATCAGGATGCCGTCCTCGGCCGAGTAGAACGAGGCATGCTCGTCCGCATGTCCGCCGGCGACGATGACCTGCCAGCGCCGGCCGCCGAAGACGATCTCGTCGCCGTTGCGCAGCCGCTGGAAGCGGTCGGGCTGGAGACCGAGATGGCGGCCCATGCGCCGCCGGTCCTCGGCATAGGCCTCGATGGTCGCGGGATCGCAGCCGTGCTCGGCGAGATAGCGCCTGATGTGCTCGCCGACCGGCAGGCGCGTCCCGGCATAGCGCAGCCGCGCCGCCTGCCACTCCCCGAGCGTCATCAGGAACGGCACGTCGAAACGCTCGACGAGGTGTCCGGCAAGGCCGACGTGATCGGTGTGTCCGTGCGTGGCGATGATGCGCCGAATCGGCCGTCCCTCGAGCACTGTCTCGACGAGGCGCTGCCAGACCTCGCGCGTGGTCGCATCGTCCAGCCCGCAGTCGATCAGCGTCCAGCCGTCCGGCTCCTCGAGCAGCCAGACGTTGACGTGGTTGAGGCGGAACGGCAGCGGCAGCCGCGCCCATCGGATTCCCGGCGCCACCTCGATGATCGTTCCCTGCGCCGGGGGCTCCGCATGGGGCAGCGTCAACGGTTGCTCGATATCGAGCGCGTCCTTCATGTTGAAATCGCTCCGAATGGTCCGGTCCTATTGCGGCGCAGCATGCACCGGCGCTCGCGGAAGTGCAATGTCCGCGCGCGGCCTGGGGATGGACGATGCTCAGGCTGCGGCGCCGCTCGCCTTGAGGGCCGCGATCTCGCTGGCGCTGAGGCCCGCCTCGCCCAGGATCTCGTCGGTGTGCTCGCCGAGGCGGGGGCCCGGCCGCGCGGTGATGGGCTGTGCGAAACCGAGCGTCAGCGGCGCGGCGACTGTGCGTGGCATCTCGTCGATCGTTGTCTCGACGATGGCGCCGGCCGCGGCGGCCTGGTGATCCCCGGGGATGTCGGCGCACTGGCTGATGAGACTGAAGGGCACGTTGCCGGCTTTCAGGCGCGCGATCCACTCGGCGGAATCGCGCGTGCCGAATGCGTCGTCGAGGATTGCCGTCAGCGCGGGGGCGTTGGCACGGCGGGTCGGCGTCTCGGTGAAGCGCGCGTCCTGCGCGATATGCGGCAGCGCCATGGCCTCGCAGAAGGCCGGCCACATCCGGTCCTCGCGCGCGATATTGAGCTGTATCCAGCGGCCGTCGCGGGTCTCGTAGACGTTGGCCAGCGCGCTGCGGGGACGATCGCGCGGCGGTCGCGGCGGCAGGAAGGCGCCGACCAGGGCGGCCTGGGCGTAGTTGCCGTTGGCCCACAGCCCGTTCTGCAGCAGCGAGGTGGCGACCCATGAGCCTTCGCCTGTGCGCTCACGGTGGAAGAGCGCCATCATGATGGCGCTGACGAGCGACATGGCGCTGGCGCGGTCGCCCTGGGCCGGCACGATGACGGCAGGCGGCTGGCCGGCATAGCGGGCCGAATCGAGCAACCCCGAGCGAGCGAAGTAGGCGTTGACGTCGAAGCCGATCTGGTTGGCGTCGGGTCCGCTCTCGCCGTAGCCGGAAAAGGAAGCGTAGACGAGCCGCGGATTGGCGGGCTGCACGTCCTCGTAGCGCAGCCGCAGCCGCTCGCGCACGGGAAACGGATAATTGGTGATGAGCACGTCGGCCGTTGCGATCAACCGGTCGAGGGCGGCGCGCCCGCTCGCCGTCTTGAGGTCCAGCGCCACCGAGCGCTTGTTGCGTGCATCGAGATGCCAGGGATAGTTGACCGCGCTGTCGGGGAAGTTGGTGAGATGGATGTTGGCGCGATGAGGGTCGCCTTCCCCGGGCGGCTCGACCTTGACGATGTCCGCACCGTAGTCGCCGAGCACGACGGCGGCAGCCGGCACGGCGATGTACGAGCCGATGTCGAGTACACGAATGCCCTGGAGCGGCAGGCTGCCCGTCATGTAATCCGCGCCTTCCTGAGAGGTATCGGGACGGGCCACGATGTCGCCGCCGGCGGCGTCCGTCAATCGCGGCGTGCGTCGTGGGGCGGCCCGCTCAGTGCGCGGCTTCCCAGTTGTCGGCGGCCTTGGCGTCGACGTGCAGCGGCACCGACAGGCGGATCGCCGGCTCCGGGCTCTGCTCCATGATCTCGCGCACGGCCGCGAGGGTTGGCTCGACCTCGGCTGATTTCACCTCGAAGATGAGCTCGTCGTGGACCTGGAGCAGCATGCGGGCGCTGGCTATGCCGGCGCGTGTCAGCGCCTCGGGCATGCGGATCATGGCGCGCCGGATGATGTCCGCCGCCGAACCCTGGATCGGCGCGTTGATGGCGGCGCGCTCCAGGAAGCCCCGCATGGACGGGTTCCTGGTATTGATCTCGGGATAGTGGATGCGGCGGCCGAAGATGGTCTCGACGTAGCCCTGCGCGTGCACCGTCGTCTTCGTCGCCTCCATGTAGTCGCGGATGCCCGGAAAGCGCTTGAAGTAGGTTTTGATGTAGTCGCCGGCTTCCTCGCGCGAGATGCCGAGCTGCGCCGCCAGCCCGAACGCCGAGATGCCGTAGATGATGCCGAAATTGATGGCCTTGGCGCGCCGGCGCACCTCGCCGGGCATGCCCTCGATGGGCACTCCGAACATCTCCGACGCCGTCATGGCGTGGATGTCCAGGCCTTCGTCGAAGGCCTTTCTGAGCTGCGCGATGTCGGCGATGTGGGCGAGCACCCTGAGCTCGATCTGCGAGTAGTCGGCCGAGATCAGCCTGCAACCCGGCTCGGCGATGAAGGCCGTGCGGATCTCGCGGCCCTCCTTGGTGCGCACCGGGATGTTCTGCAGGTTCGGGTCGGTCGAGGCGAGCCGGCCCGTGGTGGTGGCTGCCATCGCGTAGGACGTATGGATGCGGCCAGTGTCCGGGTTGATGTGCGCCGGCAGGGCGTCGGTGTAGGTCGAGCGCAGCTTGGAGAGCTGGCGCCATTCGAGCATGGTGTTGATGAGCTGGCGGGCTTCGTCCGGCAGATCCTCGCGGGCGGCGAGATCGTCGAGCAGGCCGGCGCGCGTCTCCCACTGGCCGGACTTCGTGCGCTTGCCGCCGGGCAGCTTCAGCGTGTCGAACAGCAGCTCGCCGAGCTGGCGGGGAGAGGCGAGGTTGAAGGGGCCGCCGGCCAGCGCGTGCACCTCGGATTCGAGGCGTGCGATGGTCTGCGCGAACGAGCCGGAGAGGCGCGACAGGATCGCGCGGTCGACCTTGATGCCGGCCCGCTCCATGTCGACGAGGACGGCGATCAATGGACGCTCGAGCGTCTCGTAGACCGTGGTGCGGCGCTCGGCGACGAGGCGCGGCTTCAGCTTCATCCACAGCCGCAGCGTGACGTCGGCATCCTCGGCGGCATACTCCGTCGCCTTGTCGATCGGTACTTCCGCGAAGGTCCGCTCGGATTTCTTTGCAGCCGGGGCATGCTCCAGCACCTTGGTGAAGGCGATGCAGGTGTGCCCGAGGTGGCGCTCGGCGAGATCATCCATGCCGTGGCCGCCGCGTCCGGCGTCCAGCGCGTAGGACATCAGCATGGTGTCGTCTATCGCCGTCAGGCGGATGCCGTAGCGCGCCAGCACGAGGGCGTCGTACTTCAGGTTCTGGCCGATCTTGAGCACGCTCGGGGATTCGAGCATCGGCTTCAGCAGCTCGAGCGTCTGGCGGAGCGGCGCCTGCTCGAGGGCGCCTCCGCCGTCGAGGTCGAGGCCGTCGCGTTTGCGATGCTGAAGCGGCACGTAGCAGGCCCGGCCCGGCGCCAGCGCCATGGAGACACCGACCAGATCCGCCTGCATGGCGTCCAGGCTGGTCGTCTCGGTGTCGAAGGCGACGTGGCCGAGCGCCGTCGCCTCCGCGATCCAGGCCGCGATACGTTCGGGATCGATCACGGTCTCGTAGGCGCTGCGGTCGATCCTGTTTGCGACCGCCGCGTGGGCGGCCTCTGATGCGCCGCGGGCCGGTGTGCCGGCTGCGTCGTCGGCTGGTGGCGCAGCGTGCGCCGGTTCGCTGGCGCCGGTGTGCTTGGGCGTGCCCTTGGCGACGGTCGAGCCCACCGAGGCGGCAAGCGGGGGCGGAGCCTCGACGCCGAGTGCCTCGGATACGCGCCGCGTCAGCGTGTTGAACTCCATGGTGCGCATGAAGCCGAGCAACGCCCCTGCGTCCGGATCGGCGACGCCGGTTTCCTCGATCGGCAGGTCGAGCGGCGTGTCCTCCTTGAGGCGCACGAGCTCGCGCGAGGTTCGCGCCTGGTCGGCATAAGTGACGAGGCGCTCGCGGCGCTTCGGCTGCTTGATCTCCCCGGCGCGCGAGAGCAGCGTATCGAGATCGCCAAACTCCTTGATGAGATCCGCTGCCGTCTTGATGCCGATGCCGGGCACGCCGGGCACGTTGTCGGTGGAGTCTCCGGCGAGCGCCTGCACGTCGACGACCTTCTCGGGTGGCACGCCGAACTTCTCGATCACCTCGTCCGGCCCGATCTTGCGGTTCTTCATGGTGTCGAGCATGCCGATGCCCGGTCCGACGAGCTGCATGAGGTCCTTGTCGGAGGAGACGATGGTCACGTCGGCGCCGCGCGCTCGAGCCTCGCGGGCATAGGTGGCGATGAGGTCGTCGGCCTCGAAGCCATCCTTCTCAACGCACGCTACGTTGAAGGCGGCGACGGCATCGCGAATGAGCGGAAACTGCGGGACGAGCTCTTCCGGCGCAGGCGGACGGTTGGCCTTGTACGCAGGGTAGATCGCGTTGCGGAAACTCTCGCGTCCGGCATCGAAAATGACGGCGATGTGCGTCGGGCGCTCGGTCTCCTTGCTTTCGCGGAGCAGCTTCCAGAGCATCTGGCAGAAGCCGTGCACGGCTCCGACCGGCAAGCCGTCGGATGGCCGCGTCAGCGGAGGCAATGCGTGAAAGGCCCGGAAAATATAGCCGGAGCCGTCCACGAGGTAGACGTGACTGCCCTTGGCGACAGGCTCGTGATGGCCGTCGCTGTGCCGCTTTGCGCCGCCTCTGCGGCTCTCGTTGTTCGCGCTCATGGCCGCGGACTATAGGCGCGCCCGGGCAGGCGGCAAACCCCCGCCGCACGCGCGCCATGCGACAGCGCGGAGTTTGCTGCAGCGCAACAAAGCAACCTCCGGTCGTTCCGGAAGAAAATTGGTGCAGGCCGCCAAAGACGTCAGTATTATGACGGCTCGGCTGTGACAGAGAGGCAAAGGTGTCGCAGTTGGTGTTGGCGTGCCCGAGGGCCAATGGGCGCGTCATCGAGTGGGGTACGTGTGATGTTGGATAAGTCGTTCGCGCTGGTCGTGGCAGCATTGCTGCTCGCGCCATGCATCGGCGCTGGAGTGTTCATTCTGTTGAACGGTCTCTAGCCTGCTGAGCGGTCCGGCGGGGCCGATGCCCCGGACGGGCTGCAGGCTCGACGTTCGGCGATCATCGCGCTATCTGGTTGGTCAGATGGTGCAGGGGTAGCTTGTCGGCTTCTCGATGCGGATCGGTCCCTGCCGTTCGGTCTGAGAGCGCGAGGCGAGCTGCCGTATGTCCAAGGTCCTGCTGGACGATTGCTTTTTCCACGATCGCGATCGCTTGCGACACGCCGAGGCCCTTGCGCTTCTGCGCGAGCGCATGCGTCCCGTGGTCGGTACGCAGCAGGTGGCGATCGCCGAGGCGAACGGGCGCATACTCGCCGAGGCCGTGGTCGCGGGACTGTCCATTCCGGCACACACGAACTCGGCCGTCGATGGCTTTGCATTCGCGCACGCGGACTATGCCGCCGCGGCCGGTGGGCGGATGCCCGTCAGCGGACGCGCTGCCGCCGGCCGGCCCCTCGAGGGCGAGGTTCGCGCGGGTGCGGCCGTGCGCATCTTCACCGGTGCGGCCTTGCCGCCGGGCCTCGACAGCGTGGTCATGCAGGAGGACGTGGAACGCCACGATGACGGCGCCATCACGATCCCCGCCGGCGCCCGGCCGCGTGCGAACGTGCGGGAGGCGGGCGAGGACATCCGCTCCGGCGAGACGCTGCTCGAGGCCGGGCATGTTCTGCGCCCGCAGGATCTGGCGGCCCTCGCTTCGGTCGGACGTGGGCGGGTCGCGTGCCATGAGCGGTTGCGCGTCGCCATCGTCTCCACGGGCGACGAGATCGTGCGTCCGGGGGCGCCGCTCGGCGAGGGCCAGGTCTATGATGCCAATGCGCCGCTCCTGCAGGCGCTCGTCACCAATGCCGGCGCCGAGGCCGTCGATCTCGGCGTTCTCCCGGACAGCCGCGAGTTGGTGCGCGCCCGGCTGCTCGAGGCCGCGGCCAGCTACGATGTGATCATCACCTCGGGTGGGGCCAGCCAGGGCGAGGAGGATCACGTGGTCTCGGTGCTCGGGGAGATCGGCAAGCGCCATCTGTGGCAGCTCGCCATCAAGCCGGGCCGGCCGATGTTGCTCGGGCAGATCGGCGATACGATCGTGCTCGGCCTGCCGGGCAATCCGGTGGCCGTGTTCGTCTGTTTCGCGCTCTACGCATGGCCCGTGCTGCGCCGCCTGGGCGGGGCGGCCTGGCGGGAGCCGCGACGGCTGCGTCTGCGCAGCGGCTTCGCCATGCCCAAGCGCAAGACCGGGCGGCGGGAGTTCCTGCGCGGCATGGTGCGGCAGACTCCGGCTGGCACCGTCGTCGATCGCTATCCGCGCGACGGCTCCGGCCTCATCTCGTCGCTGCGGGCTGCCGACGCGCTGATCGACATCGCCGAGGACGTGACGGCCATCGCCGAGGGCGACGAGGTCGACGTGCTGATGCTGAGCGAGCTCGGCATCATGCCCTGCTGACGCGCGCGCCGGCGCTATTGCGTGGCCCAGTCGGCGAGCCTGTCGAGAAACACCATGCACTTGTCGAGCTCGCTCGGCACGATGAACTCGTTCGCCGTGTGGGCCTGTGCGATGTCGCCCGGACCGCAGATGACCGACGCCAGGGCGGCTTCCTCGAACAAGCCAGCTTCCGCAGCATAGGACACGGCGAAGGTCTCGTTCTGCCCGGCGAGTTGCAGCGCGAGTGACACGGCCTCCGAGCCCGCCCGGGCCAGGTAGGCCGGCACTTGCCCCGTCAGCCGGATGGTGATGTCGGCATCCGGCGAGACCTCGCGCATCTCCGGCAGGCAGCGGCGGGCGGCGAAGTCCTCGAGCCGCTTGCGGATCGCCTCCACGTCGAGGCCCGGCAGCGCGCGCATTTCCCAGGCGAAGGAGCAGGCCCCAGCGACGATGTTGGGCGCCGTGCCGCCGTTGATCAGGCCGACCTGCAACGTGGTGTAGCTGGGTGTGAAGCGTGCGTTCTGCTGGCCGGCCTTCAGCTCCTGTTCGATGCGATCGAGCTCGCCGAGCAGCCGTCCGGCATAGGTTATGGCGTTGACGCCGAGGTGGGCCATGCTCGAGTGGGTCGGCAGGCCGGTGACCTCGACCTGAAAGCGGACAGGGCCCTTGTGGGCATCGACCACCGTCATCGAGGTCGGCTCGCCGACGATGATGGCGCGGGGGGCCGGCAGCGACTTGCCGAGCTCGGCGATCATCGGCCGCACGCCGGTGCAGCCGACCTCCTCGTCATAGGAGAACAGGATGTGAATGGGCACCGCGAGCTTGCGGCGCTTGAACATCGGCACGGCGGCCATCACGCAGGCGAGAAAGCCTTTCATGTCGGCGCTGCCGCGGCCATAGAGGCGGCCGTCGCGCTCCGTCAGCGTGAAGGGATCGCTCTCCCAGCTCTGCCCGGTGACGGGGACGACATCCGTGTGGCCGGAGAGGCCGATGCCGGAGCCGGCGGGACCGATGCTGGCGAAGAGGCTGGCCTTCTCGCCGCAGGGGCTCGGGACCCGGCTGCTGGTGACGCCATGCTGCGCCAGGAAGTCCTCGACATAGGCCAGGAGCGGCAGGTTCGTCTTGGAGCTGGTCGTATCGAACGACACGAGCCGCGCGAGGATCTCACGTGGCGATGGGGCGGTGCTTGCGGATGTCACGAATCCTCCTCTTTCCGCGGCCAGGCTCCGCGCGCTCGCGCTCTGCCAACGGCTGGTGAACAGGCCGCCGCAGATTGGTCCTGGAAACCGAACACGGCTTCTTTTCTTCCACAAGCTGCCGGACCGGTCTAGGGTCGGATCGGTCGAGATGGACGCAACGGGCGCTTCCGTCGAGGTGGTGCTTCACGATTTATCTCGCTGATATAACTTGCGATTCACGGCTCTGATGGTTCGCGATGGCGATTGCCAGCGGGGCGATCACACTCTCGATCGAGCGCACGCGCACCCGTCTCTGCGACACCCGGCATGCATTCCCGAGCCGCGGGGCGCGCCCTTGGCCGCACGTCTGGAGATCGGCTTACGTCATTTTTGCGTACCGGTATCAGTGTATGGGGTGTCCCGGATGAGCTGCGAGGAGTGAGCGTGAGTACGCTCGAGAGCAAGGCGAACGTGGCGCAGAACGAGCCGTCGACCGACCCGGATCGGCTGTCGAGCGGGGGCGCGCCGAAGGCTTCAGATCGGCAGATCATGGATCAGCGCACACCGCAGTTTCCGGGCCCGGGTGGCGAGCCTCCGCCGGCCGAGGTGACGCCGCACCCCCGGCGGCACTGGGCGTTGATTGCGCTCAGGGGTGTCGTACAACTCGTCCTGCTGGTCGCAGCCATCGCCCTGGGCCTCAAAGTGTTCGGCTGGCTCGTGGCCACGAAGCCGAAGGTCGCCAAGCGCCCGCCTCAAGAAAAGGTGTTCACGGTCAAGGCGCAGCCCGTCGTCTTCGCCTCGCATCGCCCGCGCCTGCGGCTCTATGGCTCGACGGTCGCCGGCCGTCAGGTCGAGATCAGGGCCTTGGTTGCCGGTCGCGTCGTCGAGACGTCCGCTGCCCTCAAGGAGGGAGGCACTGTCGAGGCGGGCGCCCTGCTGATCGTCATCGATCGCTTCGACTACGAAGGCGCCTTGACGGAAGCCCAGGCGCAGCTTCGCGAGGCGCGCGCCAAACTCGTCGAGTTCGAGGCCCAGATCGTGCAGGAGCGCGCCACGCTGTCTTTTGCACGTCGCCAATTGACCCTGGCGCGCACCGACGTCGGGCGGGCGGAGCCGCTCTCCAAACGTGGCGCGGTTTCACAGAAGACGGTCGACGATCGCCGCGTGATCATGCTTCAGCGCGAGCAAGCCGTCGAGCAGAGCACCAATGCGCTCAATATCCTCCAGGCCCGAGCCGTGCAGCAGCGCGCCACCATCCAGCGCCTCGAGTGGGGCGTCACGCGGGCGCGGCGCCGCCTCGACGAGACGCGGCTGCTGGCGCCATTCAACGCTTTCGTCGCCGATGTTGGAGCCCAGATCGGTCGCATGGTCAATGTCAACGATCGTGTCGCGACGCTGATCGACAAGGACTGGATCGAGGTTCGCTTCGTCCTGACCAACCAGCAGTATGGCCGCATCCTCGCCAAGGACGGCACCCTCGTCGGCCGTCCCGTCGACGTGCGCTGGAATGTCGGCGACAAGCCGTTGACCTACGCCGCAACGATCGAGCGCACGGCGGCACGGATCACCTCGGACACCGGCGGCGTGGAGGTCTTCGCCCGCATCAAGACGGCGTCGAGCCCCGTACAGCTCCGCCCGGGCGCGTTCGTCGAGGTGCTGGTGCCGGATACGGAGTTCGCCGACGTCGCCCGCCTGCCGGCGAGCGCGGTCTACTCGGCTCGGACGGTCTACGTCATCGAGGGCGGACGTCTTTCCCAGCGAACGGTCGAGATCGTCGGGCTGGCGGAGGCCGATGTTCTCGTGCGGGGCCAGATCAAGGCGGGCGAAAAGGTTGTGACGACACGCTTCTCGGCGCCGGGCGCCGGCTTGAAGGTCGAGGAGCGCTGAGCCGTGGTCGCCCCGAGCGCTCCTGAGAAGACTGGCAGCGGTGGCCTGATCTCGATTTTCGTGCGCCACCGCACGGCCGCGAACCTGCTGATGCTGACCATGATGCTGGTTGGCGCGTTCAGCCTGATCCGGCTGAACACCCAGTTCTTCCCGACCATCGAAATCCCAATCATAAACGTGACGGTGAAATGGACCGGCGCTAGCGCCGAGGACGTCGAGGCGAACATTCTCGACGCTCTCGAGCCGGAGTTGCGGTTCCTCGATGGCATCTATCAGGTAACGGCCTACGCGCGCGAAGGCGCCGCCACCATCTCCCTCGAATTCGAGCCGACGACCGATATGCAGAAGGCGCAATCGGACGTCGAGCAGGCGGTGGCCCGCGTGACGACGCTGCCGGAGGCCTCCGAGCGGCCCGAAGTTTCGCGCGTGACGTTCTACGACCGCGTCGCCAACATCGCGATCTCCGGGCCGCTCCCGGAGCGCACGATCAAGGAGATCGCCAAGCAGCTCCGCGACGGCCTGCTGGGTGCCGGTATCGACCGCGTGACGTTCCTCGGCTTCCGCAAGGAGGAGATCAAGGTGCGGGTGCAGGAGGCCGAGCTCCGCCGCCTCAGGCTCTCCATCGACGATATCTCGAAGCGGGTTCGCGAGAGCACCGTAGACCTGCCGGCAGGGCGCCTCGAAGGGCGCAGCGAGATGCAACTGCGCTCGCTCGCGGAGCGGCGTACGCCGGAAGCCATCGCCGGCATCGAGGTGCGCGCGACGCGCACGGGCGAGAAGGTGCGGCTCGGCGATATCGCCGACGTCGGCACCGATTTCGATCGCGACGACAAGATCGGCCTTCTCGACGGCAACCCGGCGATCCAGCTCGAGGTGCAGCGCTCGGTCAAGGCCGACACGCTGAAGACCATGCGCATCATGCAGGACTATCTGGAGCGGGTGCGGCCGACATTGCCGGCCTCCGTCCAGATCGTCACCTACGACGTGCGCGGCAAGTTCGTCGTGGGACGCATCGGCATCCTCGTAGCCAACGGCATACAGGGGCTGGTGCTGGTGCTGCTCGTGCTGTTCATCCTGCTCAACATCGAGACCGCGCTGTGGGTCGCCGTCGGCATTCCGACCGCGATGCTGGCTGCCCTCGGCGTCATGTACATGAGCGGGCAGAGCATCAACATGGTGTCCATGTTCGGGCTCATCATGATGCTCGGCATCGTGGTCGATGACGCCATCGTCGTCGGCGAGGATATCGCCTCGCGCCTTGACCAGGGTGTGCCGCGCACGATGGCAGCCGAGCAAGGCGCCTGGCGCATGGTGGCGCCGGTCACCGCGTCGTCGCTGACGACGATGGCTGCCTTCCTGCCCATCCTGTTCATCGGCGATCGGCTCGGCGACATCATGCGCGCCATTCCGCTGGTGGTCATTGCCGTGCTGCTGGCCAGCCTGATCGAGTGCTTCCTGATTCTGCCGGCCCACCTTCGCCATGGTCTCGGGCGCTGGACGAAGCCAGGTCGCCTGAGGGCAGCCTTCGACCGCGGCTTCGATCGATTCCGCGACGGGCCTTTCCGCAGGTTCGTCGCCTTCACGTTCCGCTGGCGCTACATCACGCTCGGCACGATGCTGGCGGCGTTGATCGTCTCGTTCGGCATGGTCGCGGGCGGGCGCGTCGGCTTCAATTTCTTCCCATCGCCCGAGCCTGAGAATCTGACCGCACAGCTCGAGTTCGCCGCGGGCATGCCGCGCGACGAGCAGAAGCTCGCGGTCGTCGCGGTCGAGCAGGCACTGCGCCGCGCCGAGCGCAAACTGCTCGTCGAGCTCTACAGGAAGAGGGGGCTCGAGCCGCCACCCGAGCGCCGCGCCACGGATCGGGACGGCGGCAGCACGGCTTTGGAGCAGAGCCTGTTCGATATCGTACGTCAATCGCTGCGCGGCATCTTCGGCGGCAACGAGATTGCGCTCGAGCGGCGGCTCGTCGAGGTGAGTTTCGCCGTGCTCGGCCAGTCTGGCCGCAGCCAGGGCGACAATGTCGCCGAAATCGAGGTGCAGCTGACGCCGAGCGAGGAGCGGAACATCCAGACGCGGCTCATCGTGGCGGCCTGGTACCGTGAGTTGCCGAAGATCGCCGGACTGGAGCGCATCGCCATCCTCGGGCGCCGTGGCGGGCCGCCAGGGCGCGACATCGACGTGTGGCTGCAGGATGCGCCCATCGAAGTGCTGAAAAAGGCGGCGGAGGAGCTGAAGCAGGCGCTGACCGGCTATCCCGGCGTCACCGCCATCGCGGACGACCTGCCCTACGGCAAGCGCGAGCTGGTGCTGGAGCTGACGCCGCGGGGCAGCGCACTCGGCTTCACGAGCCAGAGCGTCGGGCTGCAGGTCCGCAACGCCTTCGACGGCGCTATCGCCACCCGGTTCGCGCGGGGCGACGAGGAGGTCACCGTGCGCGTGCTGCGGGACCAGGAAGCCGGCGGCATTGCCGGCCTGTCGGCTCTTTATCTGGTGAGTCCGACGGGGGAGCGCGTGCCGCTGACGGAGGTCGTCGCCATCCGCGAGAAGGCCGGCTTTTCAATCGTCCAGCGGCGCGACGGGTCCCGCACGGTCTCGGTCACCGCCGATATAGATTCAACCCAGACCAGCATCGGTGCCGTGCTCGGCAGCCTCGATGCCACGGTCATGCCGCAGCTCGTCGCGAAGTACGGACTGAAGTATCGCTTCAAGGGGCGTGACGAGGAGCGCGCCAAGTCGTTTCGCGACCTCAAATCGGGGGCGTTGCTGGCCCTGGCGCTGATCTACATCGTGCTGGCCTGGGTCTTCAGCAGCTATTGGCGGCCATTCAACGTGCTGCTGATCGTGCCGTTCGGCATCATGGGCGCATTCTACGGCCACTACATCATGGGAGCGGACCTGTCGATCGTCAGCATGATCGGCCTGTTGGGGCTGTCGGGCATTCTGGTCAACGATTCGATCGTGCTCGTCGACCAGGTCGACCGGCGGCTCGCGAGCGGCGATACGATCGCGGAGGCGGCGATTGGCGCCGCGCAGGATCGACTGCGCGCCGTGCTTCTGACGTCGCTGACGACGATCGGCGGGTTGCTGCCGCTGATGTTCGAGACGAGCCGGCAGGCTCAGTTCCTGATCCCGATGGCGATCACCATCGTCTTCGGTCTCGCCACCACGACAATTCTGGTGCTGGTACTGCAACCGGCCTTCGTCGGCATCGGCGGCGACATCGCCAGGGTTCTGCGCGCGTTTCGCACGCACGTTCTCGGTTTCCGTCCTCCGCCGTCGCGTCCGCAGGCGGGGGCGATGCCGGCGGAGTAGGCGGGCGCACGCCTCGCCGGCATGCGCCTCAGCCGGAGCTCCCCCTCAAGCCCACTTGCGGTCGAACAGGCCGAGCTGCTTCTCGTCGTAGCCCTTGGTCTCGCGTGCAAGCTGCTCGATGCGGTCGAAGGGCACCTGCTCGGCGTTGATCATCGAGCGCTGGGCCTTCATGGGCCGCACCTTGCCTTCCTGCACGAGATGGAACTCGCCCACGGTCTGGCCGGGTAGGACGCTTGCCGGATCGAGGCCGCTCTCGGACTGGAACGCGGCGCGCAGCTTGCGCAGTGCCGTGTCTTCACGCACGCGGCCGATGAACCAGGACGTGATCTGGTCGCGCGACTTGTAGTCGAGGTCGCCGGGCGACTGCGTTGCCAGGACCAGGCCGAGACCGGCCGAGCGCGCCCGCTTGAGCAGGCTCTGCAGCGGCTCTGCGGTCGCGGGCTTGGCGTTGGCGGGGATGTAGAGATCCGCCTCGTCGAACATGACCACGGCCTGCAACTCGTCGTTCGGATTGCGCTGACAGAACCGCAGGGCCTCCGAGAGGAACTGGGAGACCCAGAACAGGATGTTCTCGTTGTCGCCGAGGAAGCCCGTGTAGATGATCGAAAGTCGCGTGCGGTTCGGCCGGGCGAAGCGGCCCAGGCCGAGCAGAGACTCCATGCGCAGAGATTCACCGCCGCCCTCGAACAGCGCCGCGTTGCGGTGGCGCAGCGAGTCGAGCTGAGCGACCAGGTCCCGCCGGATCTTGCCGGACGGGTCCATGCGCTGCGTGTGATCGGACAACTCGGGGTCCTCGTCCTCGAGCAGCAGGATGAGATCGCCGAGCGTGACCTCGGCATTGGAGCGCGCGCCGAGGATCTTGAGGGCGACCGAAAGCACGCCGCTCTGGCGCTGATGCGTCGCCGAGTTCTTGAGGTGCAGCATGTCGCCGAGCGCGGCCGCGGAGAGATTGGCGAGCAGTTGCTGCTCATGCTCCGGCAGCTCGCGGATGCCGTTCGGAAGCAGCGTGATGGAAATCGGCCGTCCCGAGCCTCTGCCCGGCGTATAGACCGCTACGTCGATGGCATCGCCGAGCTTCTCGCGCTCGGCCCAGCGATCCGACGCCTCTCCGTCCTGGACGCGCCAGACGTCTGGGTTGGCGTAGCTGCACAGATCGCCCTTGCGATCGATCAGTACGACGGGCGTGCCGCGCAGCAGCAGTTGCTCGATGAGGCTCAGCGCGAGCGTCGTCTTGCCCGAGCCGGAGCCACCGAGCACGGCGGCATGGCGCTTCAGCACGCTCTTGGTCAGGACCACGGGCGCGCGGGCCGGGCCGATCATGTGGCCGGCATAGAGGCTGTCGGCGAAGCTGACGCCGGCACCGTCCCAGACGGCGAGAGGCAGCTCGGGGGTCACCTCGTCGGCAGGCTCGCTAGCAGGCGCTTCGGCGTCGCTCAGCGGGGTCGTCTCCGCGTCAGCGGCGGCGGGCTCCTGGCTCGGCCAGCCGGCGTCGGCGTCCGGACGCGCCGCCGGTGCTTCATCGGCCGCGCTCGGCGCCGGCCGGGTGCCGTTGGCGGCAGCCGGGCGCGCGTGGAGATCGAGCCTGAGGACCTGAACGAGAGACGGCAGCGACGACAGGAGCTTGGCGTTCGCGAGCCAGCTCGCAAAGCCGGGCTCATGGCCGTGCCGCGCCTCGAAGGTGCGCACGTTCATCATGCGCTCCCATTCGTGGATCGGCACGACGAGCCCGCGCCCGCCCTCGGTCAGGAACTTGCGGTAGGCCTGGGCCGTCTGGTTCTTCTTGTTCGGCGGGAAGTTGGAGGCCCTGAGCATGATCGGCATCTTGCCGCGATCGGCCTGCAGGACTTTGTCGAGCTGACGCTTGAACGCGCCACCCTGGGTGCTGCGATTGCAGATGTAGAGTCGCGACTCGTACGTCTGGCCCGTGCGGAAACGCGCCACGACGTCAGCCGCCGAGACCTCGCCCGAGGTTGCCACCGACTTGACGGAGACGTCGGCGAGGCCGCCAAGCTCTTCGCCGGCGAGCGCGATGGCGCCCGTCAGCACGTCCATGAGCTCCTGCTCGTCGGTCGGGATCTCCGCCTCGCTCTCCTGGAGGAAGCGCTCCCACTGCGCGCGGAAGTCGGCGGCTTCTTCTTCACCGGGTGCCAGGGCCGCGGCCAGCATGTTGATGAGGCTGTTGTCGGAATCGGCCGAGTCGTCGCCGTCGCTGTGCCGCTCCTTGATGCGGGAGTAGGCGTGCTCGAGCAGGCGCCGCGTCGAAAGCCCGGCGAACTCGTCGAAGAAATCCGGTCCGAACAGCGCCTCGGCGTCCGCCGCGTCGGCGTCCGTCTGCATCGCCAGCCGCTTTTCGATGATCAGGCGCGCCTCTTCGGCCGTTCGCGTCTCTGCCAGCAGCACGGGGCCCGACTTCTCGATGCGATCGATGTAGGACTGGGCCAGCGAAGCCCGCGCATCGGCGTAGAAGTCGCCGAGGCAGGAGATGATGACGATCGAGGTGGGGACGCGGTTGGCGATCTGGATGAGGTCGCGCACCGCCTTCTGGAAGCGGTCGTTGGCGTCGGAGAAGAAGCGCAGATCCTCGACCTGGTCGATGCAGAACACGAGCGAGGCGCGGTCGACGATCCACATGAGACGGCCGAGCGATTCGATGATCTCGAAGGCGCGTCCTTCGCCGTCGTTGGGATCGAGCGCCGCCACCATCTCCTGCGACAACTCGTTGAGCGAACGGCCATAGAGGTATTGGCGCACACGCTGGTCGATGCGCGGGTCGCTGCGCTGGAGGTAGAGCAACGCGCGGATGATGTTGACGTCCAGATCGGACTCCGCGAACGCCGGGCTCGCGACGATGTCGTCGGCGAGTTCCATGACGAGTCGGGCCAGGGCCGGGGGCTCCATGGCGGCTTCGCGCAGGCGCTCGAGGGTCTTGGGATCGACCGTTTCAGCCGCGTCCACGAGCCTCGCGGTGAGCCGCGAGAGGCCGCTGTCGCTGCCACCGTCCGGGCTGTAGGGCTTCTCGAGCGAGCTGACCAGCCGGCGCAGGAAGTAATCGGCATAGTTGGCGATGTCGGGCGACATCTGGGCATAGCCGAAATAGGCTTGGCCCTGACGATGCGCCTCGGTGCGCAGGGCGCGGATCAGGTGCGTCTTGCCGGCGCCCGACTGGCCGTGAAAGAGCAGCATGCGCGCCTGCCCGCCGCCGGCCCTGTCGCTGCGGATGGCGGTGAGGACGGTGCGGAACTTCTCGCGCGCCTTCACGTGCACAGCCTCGACATCCATGGGATCGGCCTGCCAGACGTCGGCTTCCCAAGTGATGCTGTGCTCGAAGGCGGACGGCACCTGCTCCGCTCCGGCCGGCATGTCTGCTTCGCTCATCGTTCCCCGCTTGTCCAATGTCATCCGGCCTAGTTCAGGATGCGGATGTAGTGCCAGACCACGTTCTTGTAGGCGATGGCCGAAGCTTGCAGCTCAGCAAGGAGCTGTTTGTCCTTGAGGTCGGCATTGGCGAGTGTGATGTGTCCCACCCTGTGCGCCTCTGTCAGCATGCACTTGAACTCGATCTCGCTCAGCGCCCAGCTTGGCCGCTCGGCCTTGACGGAACGCCAGACGCGCGAAATGAGCGCCTTGCGATCGCCTGCCCAGCCTTCGGCCGCCGGACGCGCCAGGGTCAGCACCTCGCTCGCGAACGTCTTGAGGTCGGGCCGGCCTTTCGGCGGCGTCGTTCTCGCTGTGATGGCTTGCTCGACCGGCTTGGCCTTGGATGCGCTTGCCGACTCGCCGTCATGTACAAGCGGAACGGTGAGGAGGCGAAGCAGGATGGCGCGCCTGAGGGCGGCGAGATCGGTGCCGTTGGCCCCGACCTGCTCGGCGGCCAGCTCGGCGATGAGCCGGCGGTCGGTGCCGAAGTCCTTGGGCGTTCGGGAAAGCTGGCCCGCCAGCAGGCGTCCGGCCTTGCCCGACAGCCCTTTGCCCGAGCCGAGCCGGCTCTTGAGCTGATTGCCGAAAGCGCGGTCGAGCGCGACGACGGCCAGGGCATTGCGCAGGCGAGCCGGAGTCGGAACGCCCTTGAACGACAGCGAGAAGGCGCTGACGAGAATCCGCGCGCGGAGCCGTTCGGCGTTGGCGAGGCCCTTGAGCTTGACCGCGCTCTCCTTCTCGATGCCGAGGGTCTTGGCGATCAGGCGGATGTCGCGCAGCTCAGGCCATGGCCCGATCTCAAGCGGGTCCATTCCGAGGTAGGCCGCAGCCGCTTTCCGGCCGGCGCCGTTGGCGGCCAGCATCCTGGCGTCGCCCTCGACGAGACCGTCGCGCACGGCGGAGGCCACCGCTTCCGTGAGGTGGCGTCGCCACTCGCCCTGACCGACCACCGGTGCGACGAGTGGAAAGAGGTCGTCGCTGACGGCGCCGATGGGCAGCCCATCAGCGCGCGCAGCGGCGACGCGTAGAAGCGCCACGGATCGCAGTGCCACCGTATTCAAGGCCGCCGCTCGCATTGCGCGACTCCCAGTCTGATCAAAGACGAGAATCCCTGATGCCGCAGGCTGTTAGCAGCCCGCGACGGGTCCTTCCAAGGCCCGGACGCGCGAATCACCGGTGAATCAGTCGCCATAATGGTCGAGGTGGGCCGACCTTCCAAGTGGGACGGTCCGGAAACTTGGTGCGGCGGTGCGCCTGCACCTGTCTATGCAACGGCCGGCCGGGGGCCAAATGGCCTCAATCGGTCATCGTAGGGTCAAACTAGCGACATGTTCTTGCAGTGAAAATGACACCCATGAGACGAGGACCGGGACGCCCGCCGACCACGAGAGCATGACGATCGAGTGCAGCTTATCGGCCACTCCGTCTACCTACTAACGTTAATCGTGCGTTAACGGGTCAGGAGGATCATCAGGGGTGTGCAACCCAGGATGAAGCACGGGGAATGCAGTGATGTTGCGTGCGTTGTGTGGGGCTCTGCTGGCGGTCTCTCTGGCCGGTTGCAGCATGGGCCCTCAACCGGTGCTCGGATTTTCCGATACGCGCGCCGGCTCGCCTGATTTGGGTCCTTCGGCGCGGCTCGGCGGAGATGATCCGCGACCGCGTGCGCGCCGCCCCGAGCCGACCCGGACCGCGAAGTTCGATGACAAGGCCCCGAGCGGCTCGTTCGAGAAGGCGCCGCGTGGCGCGCTCTCCGACCGCGACTATTCCTCGACCCGGCTCGATCCCGAGCGGGCGCTCGTCCTCATCAACGACTATCGCCGCTCGCGTGGTCTCAAGCCCCTGCGACTGAGCGCCGAGCTCACGGCGGCCGCCAAGGCGCATTCGCGCGACCTGGCGAAGTTCGACCGCATCTCGCATTTCGGCTCGGATGGCTCCACGCCGTGGGACCGCGTCCGGCGCACGGGATACAAGCCCAGGCTGGCAGCCGAAAACGTCGGCACGGGGCAGGTGACCATCGAGGAGGTCTTCCGCGGCTGGCGGAAGAGTCCGGGCCACGACAAGAACCTGCTCCTGGCGGATGCCGAGCAAGCAGGGATCGCCCTGGTCTATGATCCCAAGACCGAGTTCAAGACATTCTGGACGCTGGTGATCGGCACCCGCCTCTAGGGCGCGATCGACGAAGCGCGGGACTCGCGACGATGCCCCTGGTCGTCGCGCGGCCATGCAGCCCCGCATGGTCCGGGAATTCAAGAAATCGACAATTACAACTGGGATTTGAATGGACCTGCGCCCGGTCGCTGGTCGCTGGCGCCGGTGCGTCGCCAGCGTCGACGCGGCTGCCGCGATGAGTTCTCAGTGGCGCGAGGCACTGCCCGAGCGCTGGTGCCAGACACTGACGTTGAGACCCAGGCGCCAAAATACGGACGCCCAGCTCAAGATGCCCATGACGATCAGCGCAAGCGAGGTGGCGGTGGCCGCGCCGATCAGTCCGTAGGTCGGAATGAGCAGGAAGCACAAGGCGATGTTGGTGGCGGCCGCCACAATCAGGATGGCGGCGCACAGCACCTGCTGGCCGACCATCTTGAGCAGCATGTCGGCCGGTCCCATGGCGGCCCGGAGCAGGAATCCAGCCGCCAGGATGAGCATTACGTCGTAGCCGGCCGTGAATTGCGGTCCGAACAGCCAGAGCAACGGCTTGCCCAGGATGAGCAGCCCGCCGATTGCGACCAGCGTCGGCCAGAAGGTCCAGTGGGCCGAATCGCGCACGAAGGCCTGTAGCGCGCCGTGATCCCCGCGCGTCCCGAGGGTCGAGTATCGATGCGCGACGGCGCTGCCGACGGCGTAGTGGATGAAGGACACCAGACCAATGGTCTTCGCCGCGGCGAAGTAGATGGCGGCCTCCAGTGGGGTCAGGATGCGCGAGATGATGAGGACGTCGGCGTTCTGCAGTGCCAGCTCACAGCCGGAGATGACCAGGAGAGGGAAGGACATGCCGAGCCAGCTGCGCAGGTCGTAGGCGCGCTCGGCCGGTGCGATGTCGTTCGAGATCCGTCGCTGCAGGAGGGCGAATTGCAGGATGGCGGCGAGCCACGTGGCGATGACGGCTGCGCCAGCCGCAGTGGCGGCGACCATCGGCAGCTCCGCGACGTACGCGGTCGCCATGACCGCGAGCAGGAGCAGCGGGCGCACGATGTAGGGGGAGAGCAGGGCAATGCCCATCCAGGCGAAGCCCCGCCCGATGCCGTCCTGGGAATCGGACAGCGCGTACATGGGCAGGCAGACCAGCGCCAGATAGACGGGCAGGACGTAATGGCTGGAGATGCGGTCGCCGAGGAGCCAGAGCGCCAGCAGTCCGGCAAGGGCGATGAGCGTCGACGAGGCCAGGACGAGCAGGCGGCCACCCAGCAGAAGCCCGTGCAGCAGGCCGAACCGGCGGTTTTCCGAATACTCCGGCACGAGCCGGATCATGGCCATCGACAGGCCGAGCGGGGCCAGTCCGCCGAGCACCAGAACCCAGCTCCAAACGAAGACGTAGATGCCGTACTCGTACGTGCCCATCCAGCGCGCGAGCGCGACCTGGGAGACATAGAGAATGGCAGCGCTGGCGACGCGAATGGTGAAGGCCATCAAGGCGTCGCGTTGCGTGCGGCCGTTCGCGCCGCGCCCCTTGAGCAAATCGATGACGACGGCGATCGGAGTGCGCCGGGCTGCACTTTCGGTCTGCACGGGACTGCTCATCGGCGCGCCGCGCCTGCCCTGACCGCGCCGACCCGGGCGGGTGCGAGACGCAGCCGAGCGCCCGGCCTTCCCGTCGAGGGGAGCCGCCGCGCGTTCCTGCAGGCATGGGCCGTCAGCCAGCGCATCGCAAAGCCATGGAAGTGTTGACGTGAAGCCGGTACTCGTGGTCGCCGCAAGCCCCGGAGCACACCGGAGTGCCTGCAAGCGGATTCGAGACCAGACTGTCGCTCATCCGGGTAAAGAATAAACTATCCCTTCCCGAGCATTCTGCTGCGAGAGCGCCGGCGCACCATCTCGGCGACTCCGGCCCAAGCCCAGGAGCGGCCGGCGTGGCCGTCTTTACCGTTCTTTGCTGCGAAGAAGTCGGCGACGTCGGCGGCATGGTGCCCGTGGCGCGCCTCGAGCATGCGCGCCATCACATCGACCTCGGCGGGTGTGGGCGTCGCGTCCTCGTCGGGATGCCATCTTGAAGCCATCGTTAACCCCTTGCTTGACCTCGCGCATGAAGAAGCAAGAAGTGGGCCAGTGCCGATCGGCCGGAGTCGGCCAATTTCCGGTCGCGGCCAGAGAGCGTGCTGCGCTCACGACAGCGGTTGTCCGCGCTGGAAGCGCTGGGCTGAGCGCGGCCGTCGCGCGCCCGGATCGCTCCGCGGCCCCCACAAGAGGCGTGCGAAAGCCGGGGGCTGTCGCCTTGGCTATGCACGACAATGCCAATCTTGGGCTATACTGAGCGCCATTGAGCGGTGGTGAAGGTGCCGCCGTCGAAGTTCCGGAGGGCTTGTCATGATCCATGCCCATCGCGCCGTCCGCACTGGCCTCGGCGTGGGTATTGCCTGCGCAACTCTTCTGCTTGCTGCCGGCCATGCCATGGCCGGGCCGGCGAAGGAGTCTGGCAACGGCAATGGCACGACTCGACAGGGGGCGCCCGCGACGGGCACCGATCGGACGCCGTCGCAAAGGCCGGATGCGCGCCGCCCCAGCTCCCGCCCGAAATCGTCGGAGCCGCCTGCCGAAGGCTGCCGCGTGCCTCGTCGCAAGCTCGAATTACTCGTCTAGCTCTCGCGCGTGAGCGACGCCAAGGCCGCGCCTCGCCGGGTCATCTCAGGCGATCAGGCGAGGCTGCGAGAGGTCGAGGGTGAGCGCCGTCTTATGGCTTGGCGCGTGCCGCTGATTTGGTCGTCGTGGCGGGCTTGGCCGTGAGCTTTTTCTTGGCCTTCGGTGCAGGTTTCGCGGTCTTCTTGCCAGGCGCAGCCTTCTTCACCGCCGCCCGGCCTTTGCCTTTGGCGCGTGCCTTGGCGGCCCGCTGACGGCGCGCCTTGGCGCGGGCGACCGCCCTGGCACGGGCCCTGGCGCCACGGTTGCAATCCCAGCCTGTCACCGATTCGCGCATCGTGATGAGGCCGCGGTGGCCCGTCGAGCGCGGCAGATCCTCGAGCGTGACGCCGGTGAAGAAGAGCGCCTTCCAGGTGTAATTGTGGAAGCCGTGCTCGAGCAGGCTCGAGGCGCGGATGGTGCGCTCGTGGCCCGACGGCTCGCCCAGAACGACTGCCACGATCCTGGTGCCGTCGCGAGTGGCGCTGGCGACCACGTTGTAGCCGGCATCGCAGATGAAGCCGGTTTTCAGCCCGTCGGCGCCCTGGAAGACCTTGAGCAGCGCGTTGTGTGTGCCGAGCTTGCGGTTGCCGACCTGCACGGCATCGAGTGTGAAGAGCGCGGCGTGCTCGGGGAAGTCCTTGATGATCGCCTTCGACAGTCGCGCCAGATCGCGCGCGGTCGTGAACTGGTCAGGGTCGGGCAGGCCGTGGGGGTTCTTGAACCGCGTCGAGGTCATGCCAAGCCGCTTTGCCGTGGCATTCATGCGCGCGACGAAGGCCTCCTCGCTGCCGGCGACCGTCTCGGCCAGCATGAGCGCGACATCGTTTGCCGACTTGACGATCAGCACCTTCAATCCGAGCTCGACCGAGATTTCGGCGCCGACCGGCAGGCCGAGCTTGCTCGGCGGCTGCTCGTGGGCCTTGGCCGAGCATTTGAGCTTGTCTGTCAGCTTGATCTTGCCCGCCTTCAGATCCTCGAAGGTGATGTAGGCGGTCATCAGCTTGGTGAGCGAAGCGGGATACCAGGGGTGATCGGCATCCTCGGCATAGAGGACGCGACCCGAGGTCGCCTCGAAGACGAGCGCCGGGCCAGCCAAGGCGCTGCCCGCAGACAGAGCTACGAGGGCGATGGCGAGAAGTCTGGCAAATCCTTGCACCGCGAGTACTCCTTAGCGTCAAAGACCACCAAACATCGGTTCGTCCAGGCGGTAAGTTGAGCGAAGCGGAGACGTTTCGATCCTTCTCGGCAACGCGTACGCGCCGGTGCCATCGAATTCATGCCGTCGCGCTCTTGGCATCGAGGGGCATCGAGGAATCCTTGGCTCGGGTAGCATGAGGTTCGCCAGAGGTAAAGGCGGCGCGGCCGGTTTTCTCGCGACTGCGCGCCTTGGGCAACGCTTCATGACAGAACCGGTGCGACGTCGTCAGGACGAGGCGTCGTCCACGGTCAGCGTCCAGACGGTGCTCTCGACGGTCCGCGCCGTGAATCCGCGTTTGAAGAAGCCGATGGCCACCTCCTTGTCGTTATGCTCGCCGCCGGGCAGCGGCAGCTCGCCGACATCGAAGAAGCGCAGCCGGCGTTTGGCGGCGCGCGCGAGGGACGTGAATACGGTGCCGTGGGCCAGCGGCTTGTCGAAGTGACCGCGGTGATAGACGCCGCTGGCGTAGTAAGCCGTATCGTCCGCATCGAGCACCAACGAGCCGGCCACCAGCAAGCCGTCGAGCGTGCCGAGCACGAGATCGCCCTTGCCGGCAGTAATCGCCTCGAACATGGCGTCCCAGCTCGCCGCCGGACGCGTGACGCGGCCCGCCACCTCGGCGTGGAATGCCTGGAAGCGCTCGAATGCCGCGCGGTCGGGGTTCGCCGCGTCGACGAAGGATTGAGCCAGGTTCTTCTCACCCCATTTCACCTGCTGGCGATGGCCCTTGCGCATGTCCTCGGCCAGCGCCTTGTCGCCGATGCCGAGATCGGCCTCCGCCCTCAGCTCGAGACCGGGCGTGCCGCCGAGGCCGAGGCATTGGCCTGCGACGATGCCGTCGGGATCGAGCGCACGGGAGGTGCGGATGGCAATGGTCGTGGCGGCCTGCTCCTTGGCGAGGCGCTTCAACTCGCCGAGGATGTCGCGCACCACTCGTCTGAGCACCAGCGGCTCCAGGTCGCCGCGCAGGCGGATTTCCAGAGGAAACCCGAACCGCCGCAGTGCGCCGCCGGCTACCTCGACCTCGACGAGCGCCATGAGGCCCGCCGTATCGGCGATGGCGAACGAGAGGTCGGCCGGCGACTGGTCGCGGACGGCCTGATAGTAGCGCCGGCCGTGTGCGCCCGACATCAGCTTGAAAAAGGACGGCAGCGAGCAGGCATCGCGCAGGGCGTCGAAACCCGCCTCGTCTTTCGCCCGTCGTACGAGCCGCATCGGCTGCTCCTTTCTCTTCAGCCGAGATGGCTGGCGAGGCTGTGCGCCACGGCCTCGACCAGCGCCGGCGGCATGCCCTGATGGCACGGAACGAGCAGGGCTGGCCGCAAATCCGGTCGGTCCATGCGCCGTGCGATGTCGATGCGGTAGACGCCGGCGCCGACCCCGAGCGCGGCAAGGTCCCGGTCAGCGGCCGTGAGCACCCCCTCGGGACCGAATACCGGCAGGACGAACGGCAATCCCGTCGAGACGAGCTCACGCCAGCCCGGCGGCAAGGCGCCGGGAGGAAGGGCGGCCAGTAGCCGGTCGAGTGTCGCGCGACGCTGCCCACCGACGTCACGGATGCCGGTGAGCGCGCGCGGCAGGCCACCCGTCTCGTCGTCCCTCAGCCTGGGATCGATCAGCCGCGCCAGGTACACCGTTTCCAGCGCAAGGCCGCCACTCAGATACGTCTGGCGGAAGATCTCTCCTTCACGTGCGAGATCCCGGTTCGCGGATGCCGGGGTCATGTCCCGCATGTCCCGCAGCCGCGAGGCCATGACCGGGTCATGCACGACGAGACCGCCCGACATGGTGGATGTCGCAAAGAACTTGGGCAGGCTGAATACGGCCGCTTGCCCGCTCCAGGCGCGGGCGCCCGTCTCGGGGCCGGCGAAGAAGGCGTGGGCGATGTCCTCCAGCACGGCGCCTGTGGGCCGCCAGGCCTGAGGAATGCCGTACTGGTGATAGAGGATCGTGAGGTTGGCCTGCGCGCCCGTCCCGGCATCGACCGGGAAGCCCCGGCGAATGACCGCGTCGAGCACGCATGCCGAGATCATGCGCGGCACGGCGATGGTGTCCCGGTAGCGATTGAGGCCGACGGCCGTGAGGTAGAGCAGCGTGGCGGCGCGACCGGAGCTGGTCAGCACGACATCCGCCTCGAACCAGTCGGACAGCAGGCGCTCACTCTCGGCGACGCTCAGCGTTGCAGCGATCTCTTGCGGACCGGGGGCATGATGGATCTCGACAGGTCCCATGCCGAGGCTCAGGGCCTCTCGACGAGGATATCCTCGCGCGTATGACCAAAGGGCAGGTCCGCCGGCTGCGGCAGGAGGTAGGCGTTGAACCCCTGCGCGCGGTAGCGCTGTAGCAGCGCCAGAAGCTCGCCATCCGTGAAGCTGCCAAGCGAGCTCACGCCCTCGAAGACGCGGAAGGGATCGGCGCCTGGCGCGGTCTTGGCCAGCTCCGCGGAGACCTTGCGCCATTCGATCTCGAAGGCGCGGCCCTTGTCGCTGGAGCGGAAGCGCGCCTTGCGGTCGGTGCTCGGGATATCGCCGACGAGAAGACGCCCGCCCGGCGGCAGAACCGCCACGGCGGCGTCGAGGAAGGCCTCGACGGCGGCCATGGACTGCAGGTTCTGGATGACGGAATAGATGAGCACGCAGTCGAAGGCGCCAGCGGCAGCCACATCCGGGAACTGTCCCTCGAGCCACGTGACCTGCGCGTCACGAAATCGCGCCTTGCCGCGTGCGACAACGGAGGGGTGATCGATGCCGATCGCCTCCTTGACCAGGAATGACAGCGGGATGAGCAGGTTGCCGGGACCGCAGCCGATCTCGAGCAGCCGGTCGTCAGGCGTGGGCGAAAGCTTCGAGACGATGTCGGCGAGGATGCGTCGCTCGGCAGCGGCCTGGAAGGAATAACGGCCGGATTGCTCGGTGGCGGAGACCTCGGCGCTCGAGAGCTTGCCGTAGGCGTCGAACATCGATGCTCCCATGGAGCGATCCCCCCTCGCTGTGACCAGTTTACCTGCCGAGCCGCATCAACGGCCTCAGCCGAGCGCGGCGAGCTCGCTCACCGCAGCGACGACGCGCTCGACATCCTCGTCCGTCATCGACGGGAAGATGGGCAGCGTCAGAAGTTGCGGAAAGACCGCCTCGGCATTCGGACAAAGTCCCTCGGCGTGACCGAAGCGCTCCCGGTAGTAGGTCATGAGGTAGACGGGAGCGTAGTGCACGTTGGCACCGATGCCGTGGGCTCGCAGGTGAGCGAAAGCGCGGGCGCGATCGATCGCGAGGCGGTCCAGATCCAGGCGGATGACATAGAGGTGGTAGGCGGGCCGCCGGTGCGCGCGCGTGACGAGCGGCGTGGCGTGCGGCACGCTGGCGAACAGTGCGTCGTAGCGGGCGGCGATGGCTTGACGGCGCTCGACCCACTCTGCGAGCCGGCCGAGCTGCGACAGGCCGAGGGCGCATTGCACGTCGGGCAGCCGGTAATTGTAGCCGAGCTCGACCATGTCATAGGCGAACGTGCCGCTCTTCTCGCGGCTGCGGTGATCGGTGTCGATGCCGTGGTTGCGGAAGCGACGCATGGCGGCGGCCATGGCGTCGTCGTCGGTGACGATCATGCCGCCTTCGCACGTGGTCATGTGCTTGACCGGATGAAACGAGAAGGTCGAAAGGTCAGCGAGCGTCCCGACCCTGCGGCCCTTGTAGGTGGCGTCCGGGGCATGGCAGGCGTCCGCCACGAGCTTGAGCCCATGGCGGCGCGCCAGCTCGCTCAGGGCATCGTAGTCGCACGGCTGCCCGGCGTAGTCGACAGCGACGATGGCGCGCGTCGCCGGCGTGATCAGGCGCTCGACCGAGGCGGGATCGATCAGCACGGTGTCTGGCTCGACGTCTGCGAAAACCGGCGTGCCGCCTTCGTAGACGACGCAGTTGGCGCTGGCGACGAAGGTGATGGCAGGAACGATGACTTCGTCACCCGGGCCGATCTTCAGCGCCCGCATCGCGGCGTGCAGCGCGGAGGTGCCACTGTTGACTGCAACGGCCTCTTTGGCGCCGCAGTGAGCGGCAAAGGCCTGTTCGAACTTGCCGACCAGTGGCCCGGTGGTGAGCCAGGGCGAGCGCAGAGCCTCGACCACGGCCGCGATGTCGGCCTCGCTGATCTCCTGCCGTCCATAGGGCAGGAAAGCCTGCTCGCGTGCTGCCTTCTTCTCCGCCGGTGCTGACATGTCTGGAGCTACACGGTCTCGTCGAGCATCTTGGAAAGGCCGGCGCCGTCCAGCCACTCGGTATTGTTGTCGCTGGAGTAGCGGAAGTCCTCGCTCACCGCCTTGCCCTTGCCGGCATAGCCCTTCGAGTTCCACCAGTTGAGCGCGGGCTGCACGATGTAGCGGTCGGCCAGCTCGATGGTCTGGCGCGCATCGTCCTCGGTGATCATGACCTCGTGGAGCTTTTCGCCCGGCCTGATGCCGATGACCTTGTGCGGTAAGCCCGGCGCGATCGCCTTAGCCAGCTCTGTCACCCGCATCGACGGGATCTTCGGCACGAACAGCTCGCCACCCTGCATCATATCGAGGCTGGAGATGACGAAGTTGACGCCCTGGTCGAGCGTGATCCAGAAGCGGGTCATGCGCGTGTCGGTGATCGGCAGCTCGTCGGCGCCCTGCTCGACCAACTGCTTGAAGAACGGGATGACCGAGCCGCGCGAGCCGACCACATTGCCGTAGCGAACGACCGCGAAGCGCGTACCGATCGAGCCCGACAGATTGTTCGAGGCGATGAAGATCTTGTCCGAGGCGAGCTTCGTGGCGCCGTAGAGATTGACGGGGTTGCAGGCCTTGTCGGTCGACAGCGCCACAACGCGCTTCACGCCGCATCCGATCGCGGCGTCGACGACGTTCTCGGCTCCGAGCACGTTCGTCTTCACGCATTCCATCGGGTTGTACTCGGCGATCGGCACATGCTTCATGGCGGCGGCGTGCACCACGATGTCGACCTCGCGCATTGCCATGCGCAGGCGAGGCAGATCGCGTACGTCGCCGATGAAGAACCGCAGCCTGGGATCGCTGAGCCGCTGGGCGAGCACGAATTGCTTGTACTCGTCCCGGGAATAGATGATCACCTTGCGGGGGTTGTAGTGCTTGAGCACGAGCTCTACGAATCGCGTTCCGAAAGAGCCACTGCCGCCAGTGACCAATATGGTGCTGCCATCAATCATTGTCGTGCGATTCTTCCATTTTAAAGCGATGGTTTGATGTGGACGCGTTTGCTGATTCGGGCAATGCGTTCGTGCGAAAATGTCGAGGGTGTTGCCGAACGGACTCCGATTGAAGATCGACGGTGGGCCCGAGGGCGCGCCGTGTCCGCCGCTCTCCGGCGAATCAATGCGCTTTGGGGGCCGGCTTCGCGGCGACGTGCAGGTCGAAGGAGCGCAGATACTTCGGAGCCCACTGCTCGATCGCGCCGCGCGTGATGGCGCGCTCGGCTTCCCCTTGCAGGCGTGCGATATCGGCGAGGTAAGGCACGGTTCGATGATGGCGCGCGGGATCGGCCAGATATTTCGCGACATCGGCCATGGTCGCATCCCGCACGCTCGCCGGCAGCGAGCGCCATACGGAAAAGCCTAGCTGAATCCGAAGCTTGACCGTTTCGAGCTCGAGCGGGGCAGTGCGCCGCGAGAGGCCGAGATAACGCAGGACGGTCGGCGTCGGGCCGAACAGGCGTCTCTCGACATCGGCCAGCAGAGCCCAGCGGTGGCCGTCGCCCGGCCCACGCTCGAGCGCCGCCATCAGGCCGTTGCGAGCCATCAGAAGATGCCGACGTGCTGCGGCATCGTCCTGGCGCGCCAGCGCGGCGTCATAAGACCGCAACTCCTGCGACAGGCGCTCCACGATGGCGTCCCGGCTGACGAGGCGGGCTTGCCAGTCGCGATCGGCGATCGGCGAGAGTGCGGCTTCGCCTTTTGTCAGCAGCGACACCGCGATCACGAGTGAAACCACACAGCATGCCGCCGCATAGCAAAGCGGCACGAGATACGGCTTGACATCGGCGCGACTCGCCAATTCGCGCGACGCCGGTCCGGTCCGAATGGGCTGAGCTATTCGTCGCGATCTGGAAGTCACTGTTTCAATCTTAGCGAGCAGTTAACCGGAAATTGAGAGTTTTCTCCTACAAACTACGCCGACAGCAGGGCGAAAGCCGCAGGTGAGTTGGTCGGAACCGAAGTCATCGGCACGCCCGGCACTCGAGCAGACGTCGGACAATATCCCGGCGCAGTCTAGTCGCGTTCAGCGCGCGTAGCGTTTCCGCAATCGAGTCATCCCCAGGAATTTCAGGCAGCCGGAGCGCGCCCGCGGCATCGCCCGCGGTCGCGAGATCGGACGGCACGGAACAATATTCGAGCGCGTGAGAGCATCTTGATGCAGAGCCGATATCATTCGCCGACCTCTCATGCCCGATCCGTCGCGCGGATTTCGTTCTTCGATCTCGCCTGGGCCATCGCCGCTCCGCTGCTCGCCTTCTGGCTGCGCGATCCCGGCTCGTTCCTGCCGCAACACCTGAACGATACGCTCGTCTATACGCTGGTCGGGGCCGTGCTCTCGCTCCTGGCCTTCCAGTGGTTCAGCCTGAGCGACGGGCTGTCGCGCTACTTCTCCGTCGGCGACGCACTCGACGTGGCCAAGGCCTGCATCGTCGCCGTGGCGCTGACAGCGCTCATCTGCTTCATGCTGACCCGCCTCGAATCGGCGCCGCGTTCGATACCGGCGATCCACTTCCTGGTTCTGTCCGCGGGGCTGGTCGGCGGACGCGGACTGGCCCGCATCCGCGAATGGCGACGCTTGAGCGTGCGCCAGCGCTATCCGACGAGCGAGAACATCATGGTCGTCGGCGTGTCGCGACTGACCTGGTTCTACACGAAGATGGTCGACGAACTGTCGCGCGGGCAGAAGCGGATCGTGGCGCTGGTCGACGACCGCCCCGGTCTCAATGGCCGCTCCATGGCCGGCCATCGTATCGCCGGCTCTCCGCGCAAGCTCGGCGAACTGCTCGAAGAGTATAAAGTGCATGGCGTCGACGTGCACCGGCTCGTCATTGCCAGCAGTCGCGATTCTCTGGCGCCGGAGGCCTGGGCGGAGATCAACCGGGCTGCGGCGCGCTACGGCGTCCAGCTCGAGTTCCTGCCCGAATCTCTTGCGCTGACGGGCGGGGATGATCCGACAGGAATCAATCACGTGGGCTTGGACGAGCCGCCGGCCCTGCCCGAATCGTTCCTGCGCCGCCCCTTCTGGCTCGTGAAGCGGGCAATGGACATCGTGCTGGCCATCGTCCTGCTGATGGTCCTTGCGCCGTTCGCGGCGGTTGCCGCGGTCCTGGCCGCCATCGATGTGGGCATGCCCGTTCTGTTCTGGCAGCAGCGCCTTGGCCGCAATGGCCGCCGCGTGCTCGTCTACAAGTTCCGCACGCTGCGGGCGCCATTCGACCGGAACGGGCGCGCCTTGTCCGCCGATGAGCGCCTGTCGTCGATCGGTCGCGCGCTCAGAGGCTCGCGCCTCGACGAGATTCCGCAGCTCTTCAGCATCCTTTCCGGCGACATGTCCCTGATCGGGCCGCGGCCGTTGCTGCCGATCGACCAGCCGGATCAGGTGGGCTTGCGCCTCGCGGTCGCGCCGGGGCTGACGGGCTGGGCGCAGGTCAACGGCGGCAAGCTGCTGACGCCGGACGAGAAGAACGCGCTCGACGAATGGTACATCCGCCATGCGAGTCTTGCTCTCGAGTTCCAGATCATGTTCCGAACGGCGTGGATGATGGTGCGTGGCGACCGCCGTGGCGAGAAGGCCATCGAGGTCGCCCTGGCGGAGCGGACAGAGCGCAACTCCAGGATCGACGATCTCGTGAGCGAGTTGACCGAGGCACCGCTCCGTCAGGCGTCCTGACGAGGGCGGCGGGCGGGGCGCAGGGTATTGCAGGTTCGCGCGGCGGAGGCTCGATCATGGTCCAGTCGCGACGTCAGGTTCTGCTCGGGCTGCCGGCTGCGGCCGCGGCCGGCGCCGCACTTGCCGGCCAGGCGCATGCGAGCCAACCGGCGCCGGCCGTCCGGCGCAGCCCGGAGCAACGTTACGCGACGGTGGTGGATCTCGCCGACTTCGCCAAGCCGAACGCCGACAAGCCGCAGGGCGAGGCGATGCAGGCCGCCATCGACGCGGCGAGCGATGCCGGCGTGCCGCTCGTCATGCCCAAAGGCGGGTTCGTCACCGACCGGTCGCTCAGGGTGTGGAACACATCCGGGCTCGACCGGGCCATGCCCAGGATATCCGGGCGCGGCATCGGCATGACGGTGATCGAGGCGACAGGCTTTGCCGGCGCCATCCTGGATATTCGCGGCGTCGGACAAGGGCCGCTGCGGCGCGCCCATTTCCTGCATGGCGGCGGACTGGAAAACCTCGAGCTCAGGGGGCTTCAGCGTTACGTCAATGGACCGCCCGGCACGCCAGTGCAGCATGGCCTGGCGACGCTTGGCTGGTGGACCGGCCGGATCGCCAACGTCAGAATCAGCCGATTGACGGGCGATGGTATCCGCGTGGTCGGCGACACTGGCGTCAACAGCAATCCCGATTTCACGGCCAGTCGCCTGGATCTGGCCGGCGTCAGGCTCGAACGGCTCGCCGGCTGGGGGTACAACGACGAGAACCCGATCGGCGCGCCGGGCTGGTCGTGGGACCGCTGCGTGATGACGTTGTGCGGGCGCGGGGGTGCCCGCGTGCGATCCAGCGGGCACGAGTTCCGCGCATCGAGTTTCTCTGCGTCCGGTTGGGTCAGCGAAACGACACCGTCCGCCGGCGCCGGCATCGGCGTGTATCTGGATGGCGCCCGCGGCTGGTCCCTCAATCGCACGCGGTTCGTCGGCTGCGAGTTCGATACGTCGAAGGATGCGCAACTCGCCCTCGACTACGCGCACGCGACGACCGTCGAGCAGACGCGGTTCATTCACAACGATCGATACGGACAAGGCGCGCTGACGCCGGCAGTCGGCGTCGATATCGCGCGCAAGGGGGCGGCCTCCAGCGTGCAACACGCGCTTTTCCGGCAGATCCTCTTTCGCATCGACACGCCCGGCACCATGACCGGGTTTCGCTGGTCGGGCACGGCGAACGTTCGCGACATCGTCATCGACGGCGTGCTCTGGTCCGACGAGACGCGAGGCAAGGCGGCGATCACCCGCTACGCCGGCCATGACAGGAATGACGCCAATACCGCGGCGAACTACTGGATTCATGACGGCGTCTCCCTGGTATCGGCGGGGCGGCCGGCGCCGTTCCTGAAAGCGCGCACCGCGGCGGCGTCGCCGACCCCGTCGCCGGCGCGCGCGCTCGGCCTGGGACCCTGGCAGGTCGATGCGGACTGTGCGCGCCTGCAGCCCGGCCTGTGGGCCGTAGCTCGCGACATCCGCCTGCCGGCGTCGGGTTGGTGGGAGATCGATCTCGCCGCGGTCGTCGCCTCGCCCGGCGGTGCGCAGCCCGTCGAGTTGGTCCTGAGGCTCGCGCGCCGAACTGTCACGCACGACCTGGGATCGCTGGCGGCTGCGCCTCGGCGCGTGAGGCTCGGCGACCGTATTCTCGCCAATGCCGGCGAGGTGCTGGGCATCGAGCTGCGCGCCGCGGCGCCGCTCGTATTTCCGCCGGGCGCGCGCGCGGATCTCCTCCTTAAGCTGACGGTCTGATTTCGGCTGATTCGCCCGCGCCCTCGGATCGCAGCAAGCGACGCTCGCAAAGGTGTGTCCATCATGCAATTGCCGGCTGAATTCAGTCTTGTTTTCGGATGGATCTCGGCGGAGTGCCCCGCATTGCCGCGACAGTTAACACCGCGTTTACGATTTCCCGCTTAGCTCGCATTCAACGGGTGTTTGCGTGCTCGCTTGCCCTCAGCGCGGGCCCGACGTGTCTCCCAGGAAAATGTGCCTCAGCGTACCCGGTCGCGCGTGTTCGCGGCCGTTGTTGCAACGCGCTTCGGTGCACGGGGAGCTGGCCTATGAAAACTTTCGATAATCTCGTGATCGGGGGCGGGTTTGCCGGCCTCTATGCGGCGCTGCGGCTGGTGCAGTCCGGCCAGTCCGTCGTCATCGTCGATCAAGCCCCCGAGGTCGGCGGCCTGCTGCGCTCGGAGTGCCTCAAGGACGCGTCCGGCAGGAACTTCTGGTTCGACCTGGGAACGCACTTCCTGCTGATACCGGGCGACGAAGTGATCGGCGCCGATCTTCTCTCGGTGGTCAACAGCGACGATTGGCTGTGGTTCGACAAGAGCCTCAACGAGGGCCACGTCTACGGCGATCGCTTGATCCGGGATACGGGCTGCCTCGACCTGACACAGACGGTGAACTATCGCGACTATGTCGCCGACTTCCTGCTGGCGCCCGGCGAAGGGCAGGACGCCGCCACGCTGGAGCAGCGCTGGAACCTCGATTTCGGAGCCCGCCTGCAACGCGAGCATCTCGCCGCCGTCTGCCGCAAGCTGACCGGGCGCGCCCCTGCCGAGCTCTCGGCGCAGGCTTTCGACGTTTTCGCGCCGCATCGCTTCAAGCTGGTCGATGGGCAGGTTTCCGCCGCGCTCAAGGCCAGCCCCTCCGTCGATCGCCGGCTGGCCTATGCCAATCGTCGTATGGGCAAGAGCAACATCATCAAGGGCTATCCGCGCGGCGGCTTGGGTGTCGGCCTGTTCATAGATGGGCTCGTGCAGACGCTTCGCGCTTCCGGCGTCGAGATCGTCACCTCGGCCAAGCTGCTCGGCTTTGAGTGGGTGGACGGAAAGCCCACAAAGACCACGCTCGGAACCGCCGATGGGCCGCGCGTCATCGCGTTCGACCGCATCGTGACAGCGCTCGCGCCAGCCCCGCTTGCGCGCATCCTGGAGGTCGAGGTGCCGGCGGCCCCGTTCGCGGCCCGCAATCTCGAGCTGCTGCACTTCGTCGCCGACGGCCCGCTCGCCGTGAACGACCTGCACTGGATCACTGTCTACGAGCCGAGCATGCGCTCGTTCCGCATCACGCTCTACGACAACGTGGCGGCAGCCGATCCGGCACGCCCCCGCATCACCGTCGAGGTCGCGAGCGATCGCGGCGAGGACACGGCTCCGCTTGCCGGGCTGATCGCCGCCGAACTGGCGCGCATGGGCCTCATCGAGGATGCCTCGCGTGTGAGCCTGCTCGGCACGACCACGCTTCCGGTCGCACTGCCGATCCTGCTGCCGGGTTGGAAGCCGGCGCTCGAGGCGCAGTCGCAGGCCATCCGTGCGGCCGTTCCCAATCTGCTGGCGCTCGGCCCTGCAAATGGCAAGCCGTTCGGCCAGCTCGGGCTGCTGGCGGACATCGCGTCGCGAATTGCCAGGCCGTCGCGGACCATGGAGCCGTCTGCGGGCGAGGCTCGCAGCGAGCGCTCGCGCGGAAGCCGCACCGCATTCAACTGATCGAACGGGTGGCCGCCCGGTCCTACGGTCGCGAAAGGTACAACATGGCAGTCTGCTTCGTCGCCAACCAGCACAAGACGATCTTCTACCGCGAGGTCGCGCGCCGCATCGAGGCGCGCGGGGAACGAGTGGTGTGGATTTCGCCGAGCCGCCGTTGGCGCAACTATCTCGTCGATGCCGGCGTCCGTCCGGGCGCCATTCTGTGCATGGCCGATCACTACGATATCTGGCGTACCGGGCCGGAGCTGACCGCTGACGACGAGGCCCGGCTGGCGCGCATGGAGGCCGGAAGCGGCCACACCGTCTCCTCGCTCATCCTGATGGACCGGCTGTTGCAGCGTCGCCCGCAGGCGTATGCGCGGGCCTATGCGGCGCTCGCGGCGCGGCTGGTGGAGGCGTTCCTCGACCAGCATGGCGTCGAGGTGGCTTTCGGCGAAGGCACATGGATGCTGGAGATGGTGACGGCAGCCCTCTGCACGGCCTCCGGGCGCACCTACTCCGTGCCCTCGACGATCCGCATTCCCTCGACGCGGTTCGCCTTCTACGACGGCATTCTCTGCTCGCGCGTGATCGAGCTGGCCAAGCCCACGGACGAGCATCGCGACATGGCGCGCTCGCTGATCGCCGGCCTGGAGGCTGGTGCGGTCAAGCCGCACTATATGGCCCAGAGCGCCAAGCTTGCGGGCTTCCGCCGACACTGGTGGGACGAGGCGGCAGTCGGGCTGCTTTCGCCCGAGCTGAACAAGGGCGACGAGACCGTGCCGCCGCTCGTCGGCCGGGCTGCGGGGCGCCTTCGCCAGTTCCGCCGCGTGCGCATGGCGCGTGGTCGCGCCGCGGAGTGGTTCGAGCCGGTACCGGCCTCCCCGCGCAAGCCCTTCGTGCTGGTCTTGCTGCACAAGCAGCCCGAAGCCTCGATCGACGTGCTCGGCTACCGCTTCAACAACCAGCTCGAGACCTTGCGGGCGCTCACCAAGATCATGCCGGCCGGGCACGAGCTCTACATCAAAGAACATACCGTCGCCATCGGCGACCGAACGCCCGACTTCTACCGGCAGATCCGCGCGCTGCCGAATGCGCGCCTGATCGCTCCCGACGCGCACACGATGAGCCTCATCCTGGAAGCCCGCTTGACCGTGACGACCAGCGGCACGGCCGCCTTCGAGGCGGGGCTCATCGGCCGACCGGCAGCCACGTTCGCGTCCACGTATTTCGGGCCGGTTCTGACCGCGAACGGCCTCAACCCCTACGAGATTTCCGAGGGCGATTTCCGTCGCATGCTCGAGTCGCCGCAGATTCCCGACGCAGCGACGCGGGAAGCGTTCCTCGCCTGGCTGATCGCCCAGAGCTTCGAGGGGCGCTACGTGGATTCGGTGAGCGATCCCGCGGCACTCGAGGACGAAAATCTGGCGATCGTCGGCGGCGCCTGTCTCGAGGTGCTGTCGGCCTGGCGCAAGCAACGGAAACTGCCGCTGGCGAGTTGAACGCTCCGGAAGGGCGGAAGTGGGTCTTGGCGTTGACGTGAAGATGGGCGGGGCGATCTGGCACTGAGGAGCACGGAGTGAAGGGCACGAGCCGAACGATGGTGGCTGACGCCGGGCCGCGCCGCCACAGCGTCGATGTCTATACGACGCTGCCGATGCAGCGGCTGTCGGGCATGGCTTTCACCGAGCGCCTGACGCCGTTTCGCGTGCTCATGGGCGCCCTGGCCATTTGGCTCGTCGCGTTCGTTCTGGCCCCCGTCTCGCCGCGCTGGCCGCAGTCGGGCTGGCCGATCCTGGCGCTGCTGTCGGGATATGGTTTCCTCGTCCTCGGCTTTGTGCTGCCGGCCCTCTTCGGGATTCGCTTCAAGCGCCTGGACGTCAAGTCGGACCGCCTCGCGATCGTCTTCCGCATCTGCCTGCTGCTTGCCGTGGTTGGTGTCGGCGCGCGTCTCATCGACTATTTCGTCATTCGTGGCATCGATCTCGACGACAACGTCTTCGAGATGCGCCGCGCGCTCAGCAGCACCGGTTCCTCCTTCGTCTCGGTCGTTGCCGCGCTTCTGACGCCGTTCGGCCTCGCCGCGCTGCTGCTCGCCGCCATCGGTCGCCACCTCGGGATTTTCAAGCGCATCGGCATCGTGCCGCTGGTGGTTGCCTCGTCGGCGCCGGCGCTCACCGTTCTGCTGGCGAGCCGCACGCAGCTTCTGGCTCTCGGTCTGTGCATCTTCGTGACGTTCGCGCTGCTGGCGCGGCGGATCAGGCCGGGACAGGTGGCGCTCGCCTCCGCCGCGGCCTTCCTGGCGATCCTCGTCTTCAGCTACATGTTCATCTGGCGACTCGAGCAGATGGGTATCTCCTATCAGTTCGCCTCCCGCTATTCCGCCTATACGCACGTGGTGCCCCTGGCGCCCTGGTACCTCGACATGGTCGATGCCAGTGGCTCGGCCGGCGCGCTGCTCGTGGCGTTCGCCTCGCTCTTCCAGTATGCGCTCAGCGGCACGTTCGAATTCTTCTATCTTCTGGAGCTGAAGGACGGCAACTTCGCCCACGGCGACTACCAGTTCTTCATCATCGCGAAGCTGGTCGCGGTTTTCGCAGGCAAGTCGTCGACCGCCGCGACGCAGGTGATCGATGTGATCAACCCGCGCGTCGGCGTTTTCCAGTCGTTCTTCGGTCCTGCCTATATCGACTTCGGATACTTCTTCCCCGTGTTCTGCATCGCCTACGGCTTCGTCGCCGAGATGGCGCGGCTCAGCGCGCGGGCGGGCAATCCCTATGCCTTCCCGCTCTACGTCTTCACGCTGATGCAGATCATGCTCGTGCCCATGGTGAGCGGACTGCTCATGGGCGCAGGCGTCATCAGCAACCTGGCGTTCGCTGGGCTGGCGCTTCTCGCAACCTTTTACAACCAACTCAAGCGAGCTGGGCGCTGACCCGCGCCCTGCCGGCGGATCGAGGAGACGTGTCCATGGGTGTGGTGAAGCATCCGCTCGAGCGGCCGGAGCATCCGGCCAAGGCGTCCCTGTTCAAGGGGTTCCGGCCATCCGGCGCGGGGCCGCAGCGTGATACCCGCGCCGGTCGCGGGGCCGTGACCAGACGACCGCGCGTGCTGATGATCGGCAAGTTCTTCCCGCCGGTGCTCGGCGGCATCGAGGAATACGTCAAGTCGCTGGCGGACCTGCTGGGTGAGCGCTACGACCTCACGGTGCTCGTCCACTCGCAGGATCGTGCAACTCACCGTGAAAGCCAACCGGGCTACAGGCTCGTGCGAGCCGGCACATGGGCGACGGTGGCGTCGCAACCCCTGAGCCCGGCGATGCTTCGGGAGGTGCTGGCGGAGCGCTACGACCTCATTCATCTGCATGTGCCGAACGTGCTCGGCTTGGCGCTCGTATCCGCCTTCTCCCGCGGCGCACGCATCGTCGTTACCCATCATGCCGACATGGTCGGCTTCGGACTGGCCGGCCGGATCGCCGCCGCCATTTATCGCCGCATGCTGCGGCGCTGCGAGGTGGTCACCGTCCTCTCCCTCAAGAACCGCGATCTGGCCGAGGACGTGCGCGGTGTCGACGTGCCCTTCGCGGCGCTGCCGCTCGCCATCGATCCCGCCCGCTATGCCGAGACGGAGACGGTCAGGGAGCACGCCGCGCACCTGCGCCGGACGTTCGCTGCGGACGGCAGCGTGCTGTTCGCCTTCGTCGGCCGGCTCGTGCCCTACAAGGGCCTGGACGTGCTGGTCGAAGCGATGCGTCATGTCGAGGGCGCGCGCTGCCTGATTGCCGGCGACGGCAAGGAGCGGGAGTCGCTCCAGGCTGCCGCTGCGGCGGCCGGCGTCGCGGACCGAATGGTCTTTCTCGGCGCTGTCGATGAGGACATGAAGATCGGGCTGTTGCGCGCCGCCGATGCCTTCGTGCTGCCGAGCATCTCCACGGCGGAGGCCTTCGGCATCGTGCAGGTCGAGGCTCAGTTGTGCGGCCTGCCGATCGTGACCACGGACCTGCCGACGGGCGTGACCGACGTGACCCGCCACGAGGAGACTGGCCTCGTCGTGCCGCCCGGCGACGCCGCGCTCCTGGCGGCGGCCATGCGCCGGCTCGTCGCCGACGCGGCATTCCGCAGGCGCCTCGGCGCTGGCGGCCTGGCTCGCGCGCAGGGCAACTACGTCCCCGACGCGGTACGCCGCACGGCGTTCGAGATCTACGACCGCGCCCTCGGAAGCTGAGTGGGCGTCAAGCCGGCGCGTTGAGGGCGGCGATGTCGGGGCGCGCCGCGAGCAAGGCCAGGACGTCGTCCTGCAGAAACTCCGGCTTCGTCGGCAGAAGCGCTGCGAACACCGCCGTGACCATGGCGAGATCGGCCGGCGTGTCGACCGTCCAGCGCAGCTCGCCGAGATCGCGCGGCTGCGTCAGGTGCACGATGCGGAACCGGTCGGGGTTCTGATAGATGTGCATGGTGACGTGCTCGCGCGACGGGCCGGGGGGTGCTTCGGCGTTGGCGCGGCGCAGCGTATCGGCGGTCATGACCTCGACATCCAGGCCATCGGGATAGGTTCGCACCAGCCCGTTCGACGTATAATCAGCGCCGCTTTCGAGATGGAGCGCGATGCAGGCGTCGACGATGGTCGGATCGGCGAGCGGACAGTCCGCAGTGAGGCGCACCACGTGGTCGGCGGGGCCGTGCGCGACGTAGGCGCTCCAGAAGCGGCCGAGCACGTCGGTGAGCGAGCCCCGATGGCACAGATGGCCTTCCGCCGTGCAGAAGTCGGCGATGGGATCGTCGCTCGCCTCCGTGCTGGTGGCGATGACGAGGCGATCTATGCGGCTGGCGCGCGCCAGCCGCTCGAGCTGGAGCGCCAGCATCGGCCGGCCGAGGATGGGCTTCAGGACCTTTCCAGGCAACCGCGTCGAGGACATGCGGGCCTGCAGGATGGCGAGAATCATGGGCTCACTCCGATCGAAAGTGTCGGCGGTCTGCGGCCTACCAAAGTGACGGCGTTAGCACCACAGGATCGTCGATGGCGAGTTGGCGCCAGTCGAGCTCCGCGGGCGCCTTGCCGGCCGCGGCGACGATGCCGGCGAGCTCGGCGCGGCTGGTGACGCCGACGAGGACGATATCGACCCCCGGCTGTGACAGTGCGAAGGCGAGCGAGGCCTCGAGCGGGCTCGAGCCGGCATGATCGATCGCCGCCCTCACCTGCGCAAGCCGGCCGGCAGCGTGTGCAAGCTTGGGCGGCAGTTCTGCAGGCTCCATGAAGACGAGCCCCTGCAGGAAGACGGAGCGTACGTGCACCTCCACACCGAGCCGGTCGAGGCCGGCGAGCGTGCCGTCGGCGAGAAGCCGCTGGTCGAGCAGGCTGAATGGCACCTGCATGACGTCGGGGCGGAACCGCTCGGCCAGGCCCAGCGGATCGTCGGCCACATAGGCCGAAATGCCGATGCGGGCGAACAGGCCGTCGGCCTTGAGGTCCTGCAGCCGGCGCCAGAAGCGCTCGCCGTCGCGGCCTGCGAGATCGGGCGCCGAGTGCACCAGAAGCGTGTCGCAGGCGCGGCCGAGCCGGGACGCCGAGAGGCGCGCGCGCGCGATCACGCTCTCGAGCCCTTCGGCGAGCCGCAGCGTCTTGGTGACGATCCGGAACGACGCATCTGCTGCCAGGATATCGGCGAGCACCTCCTCGGCGGTGCCGTAGGCGGCTGCCGTATCGAGCAGGCCGATGCCCGCCTTCGCCGCCTCGTCCAGAATACCGGCGGCCTCGGCCCGCGCGACCTGTCCGCTCGCATTCGAGATGCCGTAGGGCAGGCCGAATTGCACCGTGCCGAGACCGAGCCGCGCCATCGTCTTCACCGGATCCGGAACAGCGGCTCCAGCGGCTCGCACTTCAGGAGCTGGCGCACGGCGCGGTTGCGCACCGCATCGGAGACGATCGGCAGCACCTCGTCATAGACCGAGAGCGCGCGATCGACATCCTCCTCGGAGTGCGCATAGCTCATGTTGTGGGTGCCGACGGTGAGGATGCCGCGGGCCATCATCTCCTGCAACCAGAGGGTTTTGATCTCCCAGGAGGTGACCCCCTCCGCGTCCTTGATGAGCAGGAAGGTCCACGTCGGGTTGCCCGAGGTCTCCAGGAAGTGTTGCGCGCCGTGGCGGACGATGCGCTCCGCGACGCCCGAGACGAGACGCTGTCCGCGTCGTCGCAGCGTCTCGACGACAGGTTCGCGCAAGAGCTTGCCGAGCACGGCCTTCGCCGCCGCCAGCGACAGCGTTTCGCCGCCCATGGTGAAGGAGAAGAAGACCTCCTCCATTTCCATCATGATGTCGCGCCGGCCGCAGACGGCCGACAGCGGGAAGCCGTTGGCGATGCCCTTGCCGAGGGTCGTCAGGTCGGGTGTCACGCCGAACAGTTCCTGAGCGCCGCCGTTGGCGAAGCGGAAGCCGGTGATCGTCTCGTCGAACACGAGAACCGCGCCGGCCTTGACCGCGCGTTCCTTGACGCCCTCGAGGAAGCCCGGCATCGGCTCGACCACGTTCATCGGCTCGAGAATGATTGCTGCGACTTGCCCGTCGTGGGCCGCGAGCAGGGCGTCGAGCGCTGGCAGATCGTTGTAGGGGAACGTGTGTGTGAGCTGGCGCGTGGCCTCGGGCACGCCCTTGCTGCGCGCGGTGGCGCCGATGTACCAGTCCTGCCAGCCGTGATAGCCGCAGGTGAGGACGTGATCGCGTCCCGTGTAGGCGCGGGCGATGCGGATGGCGCCGGCCGTGGCGTCCGAGCCGTTCTTGCCGAAGCGCACCATTTCCGCCGAGGGAACGAGGTCGCAGATCATCTCGGCCACCTCGGACTCGAGCGCATGCGACAGCGTGTAGATGGTGCCGTCGTCGAGCTGGGCGGCGACCGCGGCGTTCACGTCGGGATCGGCATAGCCGAGCGTGACCGAGGCGAGCGCGTTGGCAAAATCGATGTACTCGTTGCCGTCGACGTCCCACACGCGCGAGCCCTTGGCGCGTGCTGCGAAATACGGCGAGGCGCCGAGCGGGAATTGCGTCAGGCTCTTCGAGAACGTCTGTGCGCCCAAGGGGATGGTGCGCCGCGCGCGCTCGAGTTGCTGCTCAGATCGTGCATAACGAGCCGACATGGATCTCGCCCTTCTGTTTCGGCCTCGACACGGGGGAAACGCAACGACGCAACCGCTTCGCGCTCAGGCGAGCATGTCCCAGGCGATGGGCTCGCCGTAAGCGATATCGCGGCTCGCCTTGCGTCCCAGCACGGACGGCAGATGACGCGGCGCGAGCCCCTGTCCCGGCCGGATCGAGCGCACGTTCTCGGCCGTGAACGCCTCGCCGGATCGGATGGCCCGCACGGCATAGAGCGACCGCCGGAACACGACGTTCGCCTGCTCCGAGCCTTCGATGTCGTAGCCGATGCTGCCGAGTGCGGCATGCGCGGCCTTGCAGTCGGCAACCAGACGCGTGAACTCGTCCGGCTCGAGCGAGAAGGCGGAGTCAGGCCCGCCGTCGGCGCGGGCCAGCGTGAAATGCTTCTCGACGATGGCGCCGCCGAGCACCACGGAGGCGACGGCCGCCGCCGTGCCGGGCGTGTGGTCGGAGAGACCGGAGACGCAGCCGAAGGCCTGGCCGAGGTGCGGTACGGTCCGGACGTTGGCGTCGCTGATGGGGGCGGGGTAGGAGCTGACGCAGTGCAGCAGCGCCACGCCGGCCGCGCCGTTCTCGCGGGCCGTCGCAACGGCGTCCTGGATCTCTCCAAGGTTGCACATGCCCGTCGAGATGATCAGCGGCTTGCCCTGCCGCGCCGTGTAGGCGATCAGCGGCAGGTCCACGACCTCGAACGAGGCGATCTTGTAGGCGGGAGCGTCGAGGGAGGCCAGCAGGTCGACCGCCGTCGCGTCGAATGGCGAGGAAAACAGTGTCACGCCGAGCTCGCGGGCGCGCGCGAACAGCGCCGGATGCCATTCGTAGGGCGTGTAGGCCTCCTTGTAGAGGTCGTGCAGCGTATAGCCGTCCCACAGGCCGCCGCTGATGCGGAACTCCGGGCGGTCGCAGGCGATCGTGATCGTATCAGGCGTGTACGTCTGGATCTTGATGGCGTCGGCCCCCGTCGCCGCAGCCGCATCCAGCAGCTTCAAGGCCTTGTCCAGGCTGCCGCCATGGTTCGCCGAGAGCTCGCAGATGATGTAGGGCGGGTGCTCCGGCCCGATCGGCCGGCCGGCAATGGCGAATCCGCCAGTGGCGCGGTCAGGCGCCATGCCGGCTGTGCCTACGCCGCTTGGCGTATGGGTTTTCTCGGGCGTGTCGAGCATGTCGTGCCGTCCTTGGCGATCGAGACCTGGCGGAGAAACGCGGCACTTCCCGTCTACTAATCTTATTCGCGCGCCGGCGCGAGGGCCTTGCTGCAACACTCAGCCTATCGTCCGGCTCGCGCCGAGGTGGAACTGCAACCAGCCGTCGCACTGGTTGACGAGCCGGAAGCCTGCGCCGGTGAAGAGACGCCGCGAGCTGACGTTGTCGCTTTTCACCTCGGCCAGCACCGAGGTGCAGAAACCCTGATCGAAGGCCCGGTCGCAGGCGAGCGCCAGCATCATGCGGCCGACGCCGGAGCCACGTTCGGCAGGCGACACGTTGATGCTGATGGTGGCGCGGCCGTCCGCGTCTGCGTCGAATCGCACCATGCCGGCCCGCTCGCCACGTCGCTCGGCGATCAGCAGCAGCGTCGCGGGATCGGCCAGCCGACGCCCCAGCCAGGCCGTATGGGTCTCCCATGCCACGACGTCCGTCTGCCGGGAGACGGCCCTGGCAGCGGGATCGTTGCGCAGGTCCAGCAGGTAGCAGGCGTCGTCGGCGCTGGCGGTTCGCAGGCGGAGCTGGCCGGCCGAGACACGCAGGAGGGCATCGACGACGCGAGCGCTGCCGTCGCCGTCGCACAAGGCGGCTGCGGCATGCGCCATCGCGCCGAGCCGCTCGGGTGCGCCGGCGAGGCTGCGCACGGCCTCCGCCACCTTGGCTTCGAAGCCGGGGGCCGCCTCCGTGACCACGGCGGCGCCGGCCCGAGCCAGAGCTTCGGCATTGGGATTCTGGTTGGGGGCGAGGACCACGACGATGCTCGGCAGCCCGAGGCAGCAGCGCTCCCAGCTCGTGGTTCCGGCGGCGCCGATCGCGAGATCGGCCGAGGACAGGAGCGCGGCGATATCGCCGGGATCGATGTGGAGATGCACGTCCTTCGTGGTCGCGACGAGGGCGGCGAGCGTCTCCGACGGACGGGCCGAGACGATATCGATGGCGGCGGCGATGCCGGCACGACGCAAAGCCTGGACGATGAGCGCTGTCGGCGCTTCGACAGCGCTCATGCCGAGCGAGACGACGATGCGCCGGAGCGCGTCGGGGGCGCGGGCGGCGAGCGTGCGTGCGCGTGCGGCGGCGAACTCCGGCCGCAGCAGCGCGAAACGGGTGCCGAGCAGCAGGTGGCAGTGGGGCGGCAATTTCGACGCATAGTCGCTCGCCGTTCGCGAGACCGCGGTATCAAGCAGGATATCGCAGTCATGCGGCCGGTCGGCCAGGTCGTCGATGGCGAGGATCAGGCGTGCGGCCGGTCGCCACTGGCTCTCCTCGCGCGCCGAGATGGCATAGGAATCCGTCACCAGGATATCGACGCCCTCGGCCGAGATCGTGCGCAATGCGGCCAAGGTGTCGGCCGCATCTGCGCCGACCACCCGTGTCGTGAAGCCGGAACGCCCGAGGGCCGGGACCACGGCCGCCGTCTCGTGCGAGACCAGGAAGGTGCACGTTGCGCCGCGACGCGCCAGCTCCCCGGCCAGCGTCAGGCAGCGCATCACGTGCCCGCCGCCGATCGACGGTGCAGCATCGGCTCTGAAGGCAACCTGCATCTCAGGCCCTCTCGCTTGCGTTCGCCGTGCCGTCAAGCCCGGCAGGCTGCGGCACGCGCTGCCGCTCGAGCAGTCAGCGGCGGTTCTTGCGGCGGCGCTTCGCCCGTTTGCCACTGCCTGCCGGTTGCGCTGGCGATGGTGGAGGCCGGTCGTAGCTCTTGACCTCGTCCTCGTGCATCGAGCCGTCGCCGAGGCCCGCCTTGCGCTCGGCGGCAGCGGCAACCTTGTCCTCCTTGATGGTCCGGCGCACGAGACCTTCGACCGTGAGCCCCTGGACCAGAATGGAGAAGACGACCACCGCATAGGTCGCGGTCAGGATAGCGCCCTTGTACTCGCTCTCCGGCAGCGACAGTGCCAGCGCCACCGAGATGCCGCCCCTGAGGCCGGACCATGTCAGGATGCGGATGGCGCCGTCCGTGAAGCGCTCGCGGATCGAGAGCAGGCCGATCGGCACGGCGACCGAAAGCAAGCGGGCCGCCAGCACGATCGGAATGGCTGCGAGCGCCAGGCCCTTGTACTGCGGATTGAGGCCGAGCACGAGGATCTCCAGGCCGATCAGCAGGAAGAGGACGGAGTTCAGGATCTCGTCGATGAGCTCCCAGAACTGGAAGACGTGCCGCCGCGTATTGGCGCTCATGGCGAAGCGGGCGCCGTGGTTGCCGATCAGGATGCCAGCGACGACGACGGCGATGGGGCCGGAGACATGCAGCTTGAGCGCCAGTGCATAGGCGCCCGTGACGAGCGCCAGCGTGATCATGACCTCGATGTTGTGCTCGTCGAGCGTCTTCATCAGCCAGTAGGCGATGAAACCGGTCACGAGGCCGAGCGCCACGCCACCGAAAGCCTCGAGCGCGAACAGCTTGGCGATGGCCAGCGCACCGACCTCGCCGCCATGCGCCGCCGAGCCCGTGGCGATGGCCACGAGGACCGTGAACACGACAACGCCGACACCGTCGTTGGCGAGCGATTCGCCGGCAATCTTGGCCTCGAGCAGCGGCGGCACGCGCACGCGCTTGAGGATGCCGAGGACCGCCACCGGATCGGTCGGCGAGATGAGGGCGCCGAAAACGAGCGCCCAGATGAAGGGCAGCGAGAAGCCGAGCCAGCCGGAAACGAGCCACATGGCGGTGCCGACGACGGCGGTGGAAATGCAGACGCCGATCGTCGCCATCAGGCCGATCGCCCACTTGCGCTGCGCCATCTCCGAGAAGTCGACGTGCACGGCTCCGGCAAACAGCAGCGCGCACAGGAAGCCCTCGAGCAGCGTCGTCTTGAAGTCGATCGTCTTCAGCACCTTGCGTGTCGTCTCGCCGATGCCGAGACCGGGCGCCACCGCGTCCGTGATGACGATGACCCCGGAGGCGAGCAGCGCCATCACCACCAATCCGACGGTGTGGGGCAGGCGCAGGACCTTGTGATTGAGGTAGCCGAAGATCGCCGACAGAACGAGAAGCACGGCGACGATATCGAGAATGGTCATCAGGTGGCCTCGCCGAATCGATGCCTGTGCCCCTTCGTATCGCGTCTGCGCCGGGCAGGGAACCGTTCGTGGGTCGAGCCGCCGCGGGCCGGCTAGGCGATATCCCTGGCCTGGTCGCGGAGCATGAATTTCTGGATCTTGCCCGTCGATGTCTTCGGCAGTGGCCCGAACACGATCGTGCGCGGGACCTTGAAGTGCGCCATGGCCGAGCGGCAGAAGGCGATGACGTCCTCAGCCGTCGTCGGCTTGGCGCCCGGCTTGAGCGTTACGAAGGCGCACGGGCTCTCGCCCCATTTCGGGTCGGGCCGGGCGACCACGGCCGCCTCCATGATCTCAGGATGCCGGTAGAGCACCTCCTCGACCTCGAGGGAGGAGATGTTCTCGCCACCGGAGATGATGATGTCCTTGGAGCGGTCCTTGACTTCGATATATCCGTCGGGATGCAGCACCGCGAGGTCACCGGAGTGATAGTAGCCGCCGGCGAACGCCGCCTCGGTGGCGGCCGGGTTCTTCAGGTAGCCCTTCATCACCGTGTTGCCGCGCACCATGATCTCGCCGAGCGTCGCTCCGTCGGCAGGTTGCGGCGCCAGCGTCCCGGGATCGGCAATCGTCATGTCCTCGATCAGCGGGTTCGGGATGCCCTGGCGCGCCATCATCAGATAGCGCGCCTGGTCGGGGCCGTTGCTCCATTCGGCAAGCGGCGCGCAGTAGGTCGAAGGGCCGTAGGTCTCGGTCGTGCCGTAGAGGTGCAGCACCTCGAAGCCCATGCCCTCCATGGCCGCGATGACGGCGGAGGGGGGTGCCGCGCCGCCGGTCGCGACCCTGGTGCGGACGGGGAGCGGCCGCTTGGCGTCGGCCGGTGCGTGCGCCAGCATGTTGAGCACGATCGGCGCTCCGCACATATGCGTCACGTGGTGCTCGGCGATGGCCGCGAAGATGCGCGCCGGCTCCACCTTCCTGAGGCAGACATGCGTGCCGCCCGCTGCCGTGACCGCCCATGTGAACGTCCACCCCGAGCAATGGAACATCGGCAGCGTCCAGAGATAGCGGCTGTCGTGGTCGAGCTTGAAGGTCATGGCGTTGGCCAGCGCGCCGAGGTGAGCGCCGCGATGGCTGTAGACGGCGCCCTTGGGGTTGCCGGTGGTGCCGGAGGTGTAGAGCAGGCAGATCGAGTCCCACTCGTCCTCGGGGCCGGGATAGGCGAACTCGGGATCGCCCGCGGCAAGGAACGCCTCGTACTCGATGTCGCCGATGGCCGGAGCATCGGCGGTCTCGGCGTCGGCGATATCGATGACCAGCGGCGGGCGCGCGAGCCTGGCCAGCGCCGGCGTGATCGTCTGGTGGAACTCGCGGTCGGCGAGGAAGAGCCTGGCCTCGCCATGATCGAGGCAGAAGGCGATCGTGGCGGCGTCGAGCCGGATGTTGATCGGGTTGAGCACGGCGCCGATCATCGGCGCGGCATAGTGAGCCTCGAGCAGAGCGGGCGTGTTGGCGGCGAGGATCGCCACGGTGTCGCCGCGGCGCACGCCGGCCTGCGCCAGTGCGTCGGCGAGGCGGCGGGCGCGGGCGTAGAGTTCTGCGTACGTGAAGCGGCGCGCCCCGTGGATCACGGCCGTGCGTGCAGCAAAGACGCGGGCGGCGCGCGCCAGGAAGCTCACGGGTGTCAGCGGCACGTAGTTCGCCGGCCGCTTCGTGAGCTCGGGGCGGTCTTCGCTCATGACGGGTCTCCCTCGGGTGGCTTGGGGCGGGGGCGGGGCGTGGCTCGCGGCTTCTCAGCCAGTGACGCCACGCGATTTCAGGAAGCGCGGGTTACGCACCTTGAGCTCGGCGACGACGTGGCGGCGCAAGTTCTCGACGAGCTTGGCGTGGCTCGCCTCCGAGACGGCGCCGGAGCGGATGTCGCCCGCCAGTCGCGCCATCGAGCCCTCGCCCTCTCCGTAGATGGGGTCGAGGAGCGCCCACTCCGCGGCGTCGCTCTCGCCCTGCATGTCGCGCAGGGCGATCTCGAGCGCGTTCGCCATCATCGATCCGGCGTAGCGCTTGTCGCCGGAGAGAGTCGGCAGGATTTCGTCCCTGAGTGTCGCAAGGGCTCTCGCGACCAGCGCCTCGGCGCGGTGCTCCCTGTGCATGGCGTGCGCCCTCCTATTCCGATCGTGCCACGAGGCGGCGGATGTCGTCGATGGCGTCGAGCTCCATCTCCGGCGCCATCAGGCCGGTGAGCTGCAACTCGAGCGAAGGTTCGCGTCCGGAGCGGTGGCGCTCGCCCTGCAGCACGGCGATGGCGGCCCACCGGGCGGCGGCCAGGATCTGCCAGTAGCTGATCTCCCGCTCCGAGACCGGCTCGGCGGAGACGGCGTTGTAGCCGTCGAGAAGCGCGCCGAGCGGCGCGATGCCGCCGGCTTCGAGCGCATCGTTGCCGAAGCGCCAGCAGCGGGCAGTAAACCAACCGAGATCCTCGATCGGGTCGCCCCAGTGCGCGAACTCCCAATCGAGGATCGCCGTCAAACGGGCGCCATCGATCATGAAATTTCCCGTGCGGAAATCACCATGGACGAGCGTGATGCGGCGCGCCTCGGGGGCGTTGAGCTCGAGCCAGCGCAACACCCATTCGAGCGCCGGCCTGGGATCTGAGCACTGGTCGAGAAGCCCGCGCAGATCGCCGACGATGTCGCGCGCGGCCCGGCGTTCCGGCACGGCGAGGAAAGGCAGGTCGGCGGGCGGCTCGATGGTGTGGATGCGCGCGAGCTGGCGGCCAAGTTCCTCGGCGAGGTCCGGACCGAAGGTGGCGAGCCCGGGGTCGCGAACGATGCGCCGGGCCTGTGCCGTGCCGCCGACGAACCCCAGGATCATGAACGGTGCGCCGATGATGTCGGCCTCCTCCGCCCGGGCGATGGGCTCGGGTACGCGCACGCCGGCCATGGCCGCCGCACGCAGCACCGCGTACTCGTCGGCGCGGTCGAGGCTGACACCGATGCGGGCAGCAGCGTCGGTGCGCAGCACCCAGGTGTGCGTGCCGGCCTTGGCTCCGCCGTCTACCGCGACGTCGAGCTTCCAGTTCTCGCCGACGGCGCCGCCAGGCAGCAGCTCGGCCGCCGTTATGGCGAGGGTCCGGGCGTCGACGCTGCGCGCGAGCCAGCTCTCGAGCGGCGCAAGGTTGCCGGTGTCGAGCGTCCGTGGCCGGCCCGTGGTCTTCGGATCGCTCATGGGGTGGCGGCCTCTCGTTCTGTGCTCATGCCTCGTCCTGTGCTCGACGGACCCGCCACCGGCTGTGCGGCCGTCGTGTTCCATGTGAAACGTTCGCGCGTTTCATCAGCCCATCGACAGCAGGTGGCCGCCGTCGACGGCGACAACGGTCCCGGTCATGAAGGAGCCGGCGTCGGAGGCGAGCAGCAGCAAGGGGCCGTCCAACTCGCCGAGTGCGCCCGCTCTCTGCATCGGCACGCGCGACAGCAGCTTGCGCCCTCCCTCGGAGACCAGGAAGTCGCTGTTCATCTCGGTCGAGATGTAGCCGGGGGCGAGTGCGTTCACGCGGATGCGATCGCGAGCAAGCTCCAGCGCCATGGACTTGGTGAGCTGTATGACTGCGGCCTTGGACGCGGCGTAGGGGGCCAGCCGCCCGATCACACCCAGCCCCAGGATCGAGGCGATGTTGACGATCGAGCCGCCGTTGCCGCCGGCCGCCATGCGCCGGGCCGCCTCCTGGCCGACGCGGAAAACCCCGTCGAGGTTCACCCCCAGCACGGTGCGCCATTCCTCCTCCGTGGTGCGCAGGAACCAGGAGTTCGACGGCACGCCGGCATTGTTCACGAGCACCTGCACGGGGCCGAGCGCGGCCTCGGCGGCATCGAAGGCCGACGTCACCGAGGCAGGGTCCGTGACGTCCATCTCAACCGCAGTGGCGCGGCCGCCCTGTTCGCGGATGCTGGTCGCGAGCGCCTCGAGCCTGTCGCGCCGACGCGCCGCCAGGACCACGCTCGCGCCGGCGCGAGCCAGCACGCCGGCGAAATGCCGGCCGAGACCGCTCGAGGCGCCCGTGACGAGCGCGACCTTGCTGGTGAGTTCGAACATTCCGTGCACTCCGGCGGCTGGCTCGGCGGCCGGAGCGCTCGGCGCCGGTCGCTGCATCATTCGGTCGCCAGTTTTCGCCGGGCCGGGCCGTTCGCGCAAGCACGACGGCGCGCCTTGAGGGCGCCGTCGTGGCTCTATGCCGCGCGTGGTGCGCGCATCCGTCGGCTCAGTGCACCATCAGGACGGGGACGCGCGTGTTCTGCAGCAGGTGCTCCGTGACGCCGCCGAAGGCCCATTCGCGCCAGCGCCAGTGACTGTAGGCGCCGATGACGAGCAGCCCTCCTTCGGCCTTCTCCGTCTCGGCCATGAGCGTTTCGACGACACTGCCCTTGCTCGCGATGATGTCCGTCTCCACCGCCGGACGCCCGCGCTCCAGCACGGCCTTGACGTCGGCGAGCCCTTCGCGGGTATCGTCGTCGCCGCCGACCGAGACCAGCCGCACCCGTTTGGCGGTGGTCAGGAACGGGCGGGCCGCCGCGATGGCGCGCGCCACCTCGATGCTGTCGTTCCAGCCGATCACGACCGTCTGACCGAGCCCTTCGTGGGCGCTCGCGGGTGGCACGAGCAGGGACGGGCGGCCCGAGCTCAGAAGCGCGCCGTCTCGGACGAAGCGCCAGAATGCCGCCTCCTTCTCGGAGGTCGCCGGCGCGAACACCGTCAGGTCCGCGATGCGCGCGCGGTGGGCGACGATGTCGTTGATGTGACCTTCCGCGGCGCGGAAGTGGGATTCCACGCCGGGATACGTGACACGCCAAGCCTCATAGTGGGCCTGCGCCTGCTCGCGGGCGGCCTCGGCCGTGCGGCGGGCGCGCTCAAGCAATTCCTCGACGGCGGAGGGCGGCAGCGCCTCGTTGGGATAGGAAACGCCCCAGGTCAGCGGCGGCTGCGGAAACAGGCACTCGAGCTCGGCGCCGAACCGCTTGGCCAGCGAGAACGCGACGCTCGCCAGTGGATCGCCGGACTGGCCAAGGTTGAATGGCAAGAGAATGCGGTTGAGCAACATGTGGCGCTCCTTCCTCGGATGGGGTCGCGGTTGTCCAGGTTGGCCCGAAGCGAGGTCCCGCTTCGAAGGGTAGACGCAGATCGTACGCAGGGATGATGCCTGGATCGCAGCCTGCGCCGATTGACCGTGATCAATCGACGCAGATGCTATGGGCGCGAACGTGGAGGGAGCTGAGCCCGGCTCAGTTGAGCTTCACCGAGCCGAAGATGCGGATCGAGCGGCCCGGCAGGAGGACCTCATCCTTCTTGAACGAGACGTGATTGCGCACGTCGTCGTCGAGCAGGTTCTCGGCTTTGAGCCCGATGGTGAAAACCGGGGCTGCCGGTCCCGAAGCCCCCGGGATCTTCATGGTGTAGGAGAGCTCGCCCCCCAGCAGCGTGTAGCTGCTGGTCGGCGTCTCGCCGTCCGCGATCCGATCCTGTCGGAAGGCGTGCAGCACGCCGACGCGCGCCTGCCATGCCTTGTCGCGGTAGAAGAGGCCGCCACCCAGCCGGTGGGGCGGGATGCGGGGCACGGCGCCGCCAGTGTCGAAGCGGGCGTGTACGAAGTCGTAGCGGCCATCGATGCCCCAGACGCCGCGCCAGATCGGCGCCACGTCGTAAGCCACCCGGGCCTCCGCGCCCTGGAAGGTGGCGTCACGCTGCGAGAACACGATCTGATCGAGCTCGGAGCCGCCGACACCGCAACTGGCAAAGTCGTCGTCGCACTTGACGCCGGTCAGACGCTTGAAGATGAAGCCGCCGAAAGACGTGTGATAGAGCGAGGCGTCGTACCTGAGCCGTCCGGCCGCCTTCTTCACGCCAAGCTCGATCGTGCGTGCGCGCTCCCTGGTGATGCCGGGATCGCCGATTTCGAAGGTCTTCGTGGCTTCGTGTGGGCCTTTGGAGAACAGTTCTGCGACGTCCGGCGCCCGTTCGACGTACTGGCCCGTGAGGCGCAGCATCACGCCGCGAGACACTTCATAGAGCGCGCCGAGGCTGGCGCTGCGGGCGATGAAAGAACGTTTCGCTGCAACCTCGTCCGGGTCCATGGGGCCGACGAGGCCCGCGGGGAAGATGGCGGCGGTGCCCGTGATGTCTGTCTGCTCGAGGCGTCCGGCGGCCTGCAGCCGCAGACGGCGGCTCAGACTGAGCTCCTGGAACAGAAAGCCCGCGAAGGTATCGGTTCGGTTGGGAGCGAGAAGCTCGCCGCCTTCTCCCGCAGCCGACAGCTTTCTGTCGCCCCATTGCAGCCCCGCCGCGCCGCGCAACTCGCCGAGCCAGAGCCTGAGCGGCAGATGCTGAGCCTCGATGCGCCCTTCCTGCTGGCGCAGGCGGAAGGTCGAGCCGATGTCATCGATGCCTGCGTCTGTGGCGATTTCGTCGTGGCGATAGCTCGTCCGCCCGTACCAGAAGCGGATGGCCTCGATACCGAGCGCCTTCGGTCGCCACTCGCCCCTGGTGGCCCACTTGGTTTGCGTCAGGTCGATGCGCAGGCGCTCCTCGGCGGCGTCGAGACCGGGGATGTGGTAGAGCGAGGAGAATTGCGTGTAGGAAACACCGATGAAGCCGTCCTTGAGGATGAGCGAGCCGCCGAAGGAGCGGCCATCGGCCTCCACGCTCGAGTTGGGCTGGCGACCCTGCGGCGTGTCGTAGTCGCCGGAGCGCCGCCAGAAGGCGTCGGCGTGGACGGCGAAAACACCGGCACCGGCATCGATGCTGAAAGCGCCATCACGGCCGCGATCGACGGAATTGAAGCCCGCTCTCGTCATGATCGCGAAGCCGCGCGGGGGAATGATCTCGGGAATGCGGTTATTGGTGGCGTGCACGACGCCGCCGATGGCCTGCGAGCCCCAGCGTAGCGTCGCCGGACCGCGTACGATCTCGATCCGCTCGGCGGCGAGCGGGTCGATCGGCACGGCATGGTCCTCGCTCAAGGCCGAGACGTCGTGCGCGCCGACACCGTTCTCCTGCACGCGGACGCGGAAATTGTCGAGGCCGCGGATGATCGGCCGGCTGGAGCCGGGCGCGAAGGACGAGCCGGTGAGGCCCGGCTCGGTGAACAGCAGGTCGCCGAGGGTCGGTGCGCGAAGCCGGTCGATGGCCTGTGCGTCGAGGATGGTCACGGGAACGAAGGCGCCATCGACGTCGATGGCGGTCCCGAGATCGGGCAGGAGCGGAGCCTCAGCCGCTGGCGCCGGCGTGGCGGCAGGAGGTGTCGGGGCCGGGGCTGTCCGAACCACCGGGCTCGGCGTCCGGATGACGATGCCCGGAAGCTGGGTCTGGGCGTCGACCGGCGTTGGCCTCAAGGGCAGCAGTGCCGCCCCACCGATGATGAGCATGAGCGCACGACGCATGACTGTTCCCCCAGTATCAAAAAGAGAATGTTATATCGTAACTATTCAGCTATCGAAGCGTGTGGGGTCACGCAACCCCTCAGGGGGCGGAGGGGAGCTGGACGCTTGCAAATTCGGCATTGCGTGGCAGTTTTGATACAATATAACGATAGCGGGCGCTGGCCTCCGTGGGGGGCTCTCGCATTGCGGCGCAAGCCGGCGCATGATCGTGGGTAGCGCGACGGCCGGCGCCGGGACGACGGGTGGCGAATGACTCTGCAAGCGACGATCGACTGCCATGAGCCGGCGAGCGCACGGGCGCTCCCGGTCGGCGTCGATGCGTTCGACGGCGGTCTGCGCGCGGCCCGTATCGCGGCTGCGTGGCGATTGAGCCGCGCGGCGATGCACCAGGATCGGCGCCGGTTTCGTCGCGGCCTGATGCTGGCAGTGCTGCTGCATGCGGTGGCGCTCGCCATGCTGATCGAGGTGGCGCCGCGCGTGCTCGGCGGGGCGGGCCGGGAACTCGAGGCTATCAGTGTGACCGTCGTGCCTTCGTCCGTGCTTGAAGCGAGCGTCACGGCAAAGGCCGTGGCACCGGCCATGGCGGCGCCGAGCCTCGCGTCACAAGCGGGCGCGCGGTCTGCCGAGCGGCCAGCGCCGAAGAAAATCGAGACGAAGGTCGTCAAGCATCGCCAGGAGGTCGCGCGTCGGCGGGCCGAGCAGGCTCAGCGGCAGCTTGCGCGCGGGACGGAGGCGATTCTCGCCAAACTCGAGCCGCCGCGCCTGCCGATGCCGGCGAGGGAGCCGCCGAAGCCGGTCGTCTCACAGGCCGCCCCCTTGCCGCCGGCCATGCTGCCCATGCCGGATTGGATGCGCGAGAGCCTCGCGAGCCCTGTGCGCCTGCCGCCGCGGAGCGAGCCGCCGAAACCGACGCCGCCGGAAACCCAGGTCACGCCGCAGAAACCGCCGGTCAAGGAGGCCGCCAAGCCGAAGCCTCAGCCTCGCACGAAGCCGAAGACGCCGCCCGCAAGGCGGAAGGAAACGCGAGCAGGTGGCGTGCAGGCGCGCGGCAAGGCTCCCGGCAAGGCAGCGGCGCCGGCACGTGCGGGGGCGAGCGCGGGGGCGCTCAATGCCTATGCGCTGCGGGTCAGGGCGGCGATTGCACGTAATCGCCCGGCCGGCAGAGGCGCGCGCGGCCGCATCGTCGTGACGTTCGCGATCGGGCCGTCCGGCGGGCTCCGGTTCGCCCGTGTGACGCGTTCGAGCGGCGACGGTACGCTCGACCAGCGCGGTCTTGCCGCAGTGCGGCGCTCGGCACCCTTTCCGCGACCGCCGGCCGCCGCCACGCCGCGACAGCTCACCTATGTCATCCCGATCGAGTTCAAGTAGCCGCCGTTCGGCGGCCTGCCGCGACGCGTCCCGCGACGTGACTGGCGCGCAACGGTTGTGCACGACGACAGGCGCGGCCATTGTTCTCGCGATACGCCACCGGCCCGGCATGTGATAGCTGTGGTCACGGACGATCGGTCAAACGTTTCCGCCGTGCGAGGACGCAATCCCATCATGTCGACGACATTTCTGATGATCTCCGGGCTGTTTCTCCTCGGCATAGGCGGTGAGGCGCTCATCCGCGGGGGAATCTCCATCGGTCGCCGTCTGCACATGTCGCCGCTCGTCGTCGGCATGATCATCGTCGGCTTCGGCACCTCGATGCCCGAGTTGGCGGTGAGCCTCAGGGCGACGCTCGCGGGCTCGCCGGCCATCGCCGTCGGCAATGTGGTCGGCTCCAACATCGCCAATATTCTGCTCATCCTGGCGGTGGCGGCGCTTCTGCGCCCCATTCCGATGCCGAGCCGCCTCATGAAGCCCGACGGCTTCGTGCTGCTCGCGGCCTGTCTGGCCGTGCCTCTCCTCGGTTTGCAGGGCACCGTTCCCCGCTGGCAAGGCGGCGCCATGCTTGGCGTGCTGTTCCTGATGATCACCGCCGAGTACGTGCGCTCACGCCGTCAGCGTGCCCAGGAAGCGCTGCACGAGGAACCCGTGCCGCTGCCAGCGGAGATTCCGCACCGCTTCTGGGTCGCCGTGCTGCTGGTGCTCACGGGTCTGGCGGCGGTGATCTACGGGGCCGAGCTGCTGGTTGCCGGCGCGACGGCGATGGCGCGTGCACTCGGCGTCTCCGAGAGCTTCATCGGTCTCAGCATCGTTGCTGTCGGCACGTCGCTGCCGGAGCTTGCCGGCTCCGTCGTTGCCACCTGGCGCGGGCACTCCGAAGTGGCCTATGGCAATGTCGTCGGCTCTTCGATCTTCAATGTTCTCTGCATTTTCGGGGCCGCGGTGGCGGTTGGGCCGATCACTGTTCCCGCGGCGATGATCTGGTTCGACAGCGTGGTCATGATCGCAGCCAGCGTCCTGATGCTGGTCTTCGTCGCTACCGGGCGTCGATTGAGCCGCAACGAAGGGCTCGTGATGCTGGCGTGTTACGTTGGCTATATCGCGCTCCGTTACAAGCTCGGCCTGGCGTGACGGAGCGGCGGCATCCGCCTGCTGCTGGTTCGCAGGCCTCTGCGGGAGGAAGAATTCCATGGCCCGTCTTTCGAGACCTCGAGCCGATCTGAAGTCCCGCTACGAGGCTGTCGTGGTCGGGTCCGGCTATGGTGGGGGCGTCGCGGCGTCGCGACTGGCGCGCGCCGGGCTCGAGGTCTGCCTGCTCGAGCGCGGGCGGGAGGTGCTGACCGGGGAGTTTCCGCAGCGGTTCACCGAAATGGGCAAGGAAATGCAGGTGACGACACGCTCGCGTCGCACCGGCTCCGATACCGCGCTCTTCGATTGCCGCCTGGGCGAGGACATGCACGTTTTCGTCGCGCGCGGCCTCGGCGGTGGCTCGCTGGTCAATGCCGGCGTGGCGCTGCGGCCCGACCCTCGCGTGTTCGCCGACGATATCTGGCCGCGGGCGGTGAGCGCCGACGGGCGTCTCGACGATGGCTATGCACGGGCCACCCGCTGGCTCAACGTCTCGCGCTACGAGGGCCCGCGCACGCTCGCCAAGGTCGAGGCCTTGCGCACGGCCGGCGCGAGCCTTTCGAAACCGGTCACGTCGGCGCCGTTGGCCGTCTCGTTCGCGGATCACGTCAACGCCGCCGGTCTCGCCCAGTCGGCCTGCACGCTCTGCGGCGACTGTTGCGGCGGCTGCAACGTCGGTGCGAAGAACACCGTCGCCTTGACCTATCTGCCGGACGCCGTGCGTCACGGGGCGAGCCTCTTCACCCACCTCGAGGTGCGGCGGGTGGAGCGCAGTCCGGCGGGCTGGCGCGTCGTCGCGCAGCCGGTCGGCGGAGACGGTCCGGAGATCGTCGTCGAGGCTGCAACGGTGGTGCTCGCTGCCGGCACGCTGGGCTCGACGGAGATCCTGCTGCGCTCGCGGGAGCACGGGCTCACGGTCTCCGACCGGTTGGGCCAGGGCTTCTCCGCAAACGGTGACATCATCGCTTTCGGCTACGGAGCCAAGCCGCGCATCAATGCCATCGGCATCGGTCATCCGCCCAAGGTCGAGGCCGACCCGGTTGGCACATGCGTCACGGGCATGCTGGGGTTCGAGGACGCGGACGACCTTTCGCAGGAGCTCTGGTTGCAGGAAGGCGCGCTGCCCTCGGCGATCGCACCGATGCTGCCCGTCCTGTTCGTGCCGGGCGGGCGCATCCTCGGCGCCCTGCAGAGCCTGGTCAAAGGCGTCTACCGCGGGCCGTTCGCCCATCTCCAGACGTTTTTCGCCGTGTCGCACGACACCGCTTCCGGCCAGCTCGCGCTCGACGACGACAGGCTGGTTCTCAAGTGGCCCGGGGCAGGCCAGCAGGAGGCGTACGCCCGGCTCGACCGGCGCCTGGCGGAGGTCGTCGCGGCGGTCGGCGGCAGCTACGTCAAGAACCCGCTTGCTGGCACGATGCTCGGCGACACGCCGGCGACGGCGCATCCCCTGGGCGGCTGCGGCATGGGCGAGGATCGCGGCACGGGTGTCGTCGATCACGCCGGGCGCGTGTTCGATGGCCGCAGCGCAGCGGGCGCACAGGACGTGCACGATGGGCTGTTCGTGCTGGATGGCGCCATCATCCCGCGCTCGCTCGGCGTCAATCCGCTGCTGACGATCACGGCCCTGGCGGAGCGGGCGATGATGGTCGTTGCGGAGGCGCGCGGTCTGTCCCTCAGCGTCGCCGATATCCGCTCGCCGGAAGCGCCGCTGACGCCGCAATCGCCGGCCCGGTCCTGACTGGTCCCGTCCCGAAGAGCGTCCGCGCTACCTCGCGGCGGCGGACGGGAAGCCCGAGCGCATATAGGCGATGATCTGCCAGATCTCCTCGCGCTTCAGCGTGCTCTTGAAGGCGGGCATCTGCGTCTTGAACTCCTCGCCGCCGTCCGAGATCGTCCAGAGCAGGTACTCGTCGACCGCCACCGGTCGCTGGATCATGTAGGCCAGGAGCGCCGGAGAGGGCGCCAGCGAGTTCGCCACGTCGCCATCGCCGAGCCCCGTCTTGCCGTGACAGCTGGCGCAGTGGGTCTGATAGAGCTTGCCGCCGGCTGCGACGTTCTGGGGCGTCGGCTGCACCGTCGATTGCGCGCCGCGGTAAGCCTCGGGGATCGTGGCGTGCATATAGGTCCAATGCCGCATCATGCGCTGGCGCATGCCGCGCTGCATGTCTCCCGGTCCCCACATGTGGCGCTGCATCCAGCCGGGCTGCCAGAAATCCGGGCCGCCGGCGGCTTTCGTGACAGGCTCCGCGGTGGTGGCAGGACGGACTGCGACAAGAGTTGCCGCGGCGACAGCGAGGCCGAGAGCGACGGCGCGGAGCGTGCCGAACCGAAAGTGTTGCTTCGTTTGTCTGGGCATAGCCGACCTCCGATGCTGGACTGGCCGCAGCCTAGTCCAGGGCCCGGTGGCGCGGCCTTGCGCCTGGTCAATCGGCGTCGAGACGTGGCGCTGCGGTCAGCGGATGGCCTCTCCCGGCGCGAAGGTCTTGATTGCGAGCGCGTGCACCTTACCTTTCAACTCGTCGGCCAGCGACTCGTTGACCAGACGGTGACGCTCGACGCGGGAGCGCCCGGCGAACATCTCGGATACGATCAGGACGCGAAAGTGGCTCTCGCCGGTGCCGGGCGAGCTGCGGTGGCCTGCATGCAAGTGGGATTCGTTGACGACATCGAGCCGCGTCGGGCGCAGCGCGATCATCAGCTTTTCGCGGATGGTCGCTTCAGTGGACATTAACAGGACCTCCTGCAATCTGTGCCGGCGTCGTCGCGGGAGTATGGCGAGGCCGCAACGCCCTCATGACGACGCGATCAGGGCCGCTTGTGCGCCTGTGGTCCAGCGATCATACTCTCGGTGCAATGAAACTCGATTCAAAATACTTCGACAGCATCCGCGTCAAGCAGACCGCCACGGAGCAGGCGGCCCCTGACGGGCCGCGCTGTCAGTGGAAGGGATGCGGCAATGCCGGCGCGCATCGCGCGCCCATGGGGCGCGGGCGCGAGGGGCAGTATTTCGTTTTCTGCATCGAGCACGTTCGTCAGTACAATAGCACGTACAACTACTTCGATGGCATGAACGACGACGAGATCGCGGCCTTTCAGAAGGACGCGGTCATCGGCCATCGCCCGACCTGGCAGATGGGAGCGGGCAATGCCACGGGTCCGGTGTCGGACACCGCACGGCGGTTCGCCGCGTGGCAGGCGCAGAAGAACGCTCAGGATGCTTTCGGCTTTTTCGGCGGCAAGCAGCAGGCCGAAGCCAAGCCCGAGCCGAGCCGGACGCGCCCCCTGCGGACCCTGGAGCGCAAGGCCTTGGATACGCTGCACCTTGACGCCGGCGCCACGAAAGTGGAAGTCAAGGCCCGGTTCAAGGAGCTCGTGAAGCAACACCATCCCGATCTCAATGGTGGCGATCGCAGCTGTGAGGACAAGTTGCGCGAGATCATACAAGCCTATAACTATTTGCGGCAGGCGGGTCTCGTCTGACGCTGCCGCCAAGCAATCACCACCCGATGTGCCGACGCTCTCCGACGGCAATCCCGCACGAAAACAGGGACTGGAACCCACGATACGATGCGCACTGAGACAAAAGCCGGCGTGTCCGGCATGCCGGACATGATGGTGTCTGTTCGCCAGGTGTTCGGACTAGATACCGACCTCGAGGTGCCTGCCTACTCCAAGGCGGACGAGCATGTTCCGGATACCGATCCGGACTATCTCTTCAACCGTGACGTGACCCTCGCCATCCTCGCCGGGTTCAAGCACAACCGTCGTGTCATGGTGCAAGGCTATCACGGCACCGGAAAATCCACGCATATCGAGCAGGTCGCGGCCCGCCTCAACTGGCCGTGCGTGCGCGTCAACCTCGACAGCCACGTGTCCCGCATCGATCTCGTCGGCAAGGACGCCATCGTCCTCAAGGACGGCAAGCAGGTCACCGAGTTCCGCGAGGGCATCCTGCCCTGGGCGCTGCAGAACAACGTGGCGCTCTGCTTCGACGAGTACGACGCCGGCCGTCCGGATGTGATGTTCGTCATCCAGCGCGTGCTCGAGACCTCGGGCAAGCTGACGCTGCTCGACCAGTCGAAGGTCATCCGCCCGCACCCGGCCTTCCGTCTGTTCTCGACGACCAATACCATCGGCCTCGGTGACACCTCCGGCCTCTATCACGGCACGCAGCAGATCAACCAGGGCCAGATGGACCGCTGGTCGATCGTGGCGACGCTCAACTATCTGCCGCACGACGACGAGGTCGGGATCGTGCTGTCGAAGGCCAAGGCCTACGCCAAGAGCGAGGCGAAGCGGAAAGCCGTCGGCAACATGGTTCGCGTCGCCGATCTGACGCGGTCCGCGTTCATCAACGGCGATCTGTCGACGGTCATGAGCCCGCGTACCGTGCTCACATGGGCCGAGAATTCCGAGATTTTCGGCGACATCGGCTTCGCCTTCCGGGTCACCTTCCTCAACAAGTGCGACGAGCTTGAGCGTCCCCTGGTCGCCGAGTTCTATCAGCGCTGCTTCGGCGAGGAACTGCCGGAGAGCGCCGCCAACGTGGCGTTGAGCTGACACTGCAGGAGCGGTCGGGCGGCGGCTGAGAGGCCGGCCGCCACGACCTGCCCGCGGCACGCGGGCGCTGCGGGATCTGGAGCCGAGGTTGCAGGGCATGGCCACTCCGACGAAGCGCAAGGACTCACCGGTCGAGCCGTTCAAGCAGGCGCTGGGACTGACCGTCCGCGCCATCGCTGGTGATGGCGAGATCCAGGTGCACTACGCCGCCGCCAAGCCCGAGATCGAGGGCAAGTCGGTGCAGCTGCCCGAGCCTTCGCGCATTCCTTCGCGCCGGGAGCTGGCCGTGATCCGCGGCTGGGCGGACTCGCTGGCACTGCGGGCGGCGTGTCACGACGCGAAGCTCCATTCCAAGCTGGCGCCGTCCGCCGGCGCGGCGCGCACCGTGTTCGAGGCCTGCGAGCGCGCGCGCATCGAGGCGCTGGGCACGCAGCGGATGCCCGGCATGGGCAAGAACCTCACCGCGAAGGTCGAGGATCATTACAGTCACGGCCGCTTTGCGGAGGTCACCGACCGCAAGGATGCCCCGCTCGACGAAGCGCTCGCCTTGATGCTTCGCGAGCGCCTGACCGGCCAGGCGCCGCCCGAGTCGGCGCGGGCGCTGGTCGATGTGTGGAAGCCGTGGGTCGAGGAGCGGGGCGTGAAGATGCTCGAGCGCCTGGAGAGCCTCGCGGGCGACCAGGCGTCCTTCGGCCGGGCTATGCGCGATCTCCTGCAGGCGCTCGATCTCTCCGAGGAGCTGGCCGAGGGCCAGGAGGAGGAGAGCGACAGCGACGATCAGGAGCAGCAGGAGGGCGGCGACTCCGACACGGAGGACTCCGCCGACAGCGAGAAGTCCGAGGAGGCCCCGAGCGACGATCAGCGCGGCGAGGGTGAGGAAGGCGACGAGCAGGAGACGACCGAGGCCGGAGAGACGGACGACTTCGATGCCGACAGCGAAGGCATGGAGGACGCCGACAGCCAGGAGCCCTGGCGGCCCAACATGTCCGTGCTCGATAGCCCCGAGGCCTTCGGCTACAAGGTCTTCACCACGAATTACGACGAGGAGATCAGCGCCGAGGATCTCTCGACGCCCGACGAGCTCGAGCGGCTGCGGAGCTTCCTCGACAAGGAGCTGCGCAATCTCGCGAGCGCGGTGGCGCGGCTTGCCAACAAGCTGCAACGCAAGCTGATGGCGCAGCAGAACCGGGCCTGGTCGTTCGATCTGGAAGAGGGCATGCTCGACGTGGCGCGCCTGCCGCGAATCATCATCGACCCGATGTATCCGCTGTCCTTCAAGCGCGAGCAGGACACCACGTTCCGCGACACGGTCGTCACTCTCCTGCTCGACAACTCCGGGTCCATGCGCGGTCGACCGATCATGGTCGCCGCCTGCTGTGCCGACATTCTCGCCCGTACGCTCGAGCGCTGTGGCGTCAAGGTGGAAATCCTCGGCTTCACGACACGGGCCTGGAAGGGCGGCCAATCGCGCGAGGCTTGGCTGGCCGCCGGCAAGCCGCTGTCGCCGGGACGCCTCAACGACCTGCGCCACATCGTCTACAAGCCGGCCGATGCCCCCTGGCGCCGCTCGAAGCGCAACCTGGCGCTGATGATGCGCGAGGGCCTGCTCAAGGAGAACATCGACGGCGAGGCGCTCGCCTGGGCGCACAAGCGCCTGCTGGGGCGGCCCGAGCAACGCCGCATTCTCATGATGATCTCCGATGGCGCGCCTGTGGACGACTCGACGCTGAGCGTCAACTCGGGCTGCTACCTGGAGCGCCACCTCAGGCAGGTGATCGAGGAGATCGAGACGAAGTCTCCGGTCGAGTTGATCGCCATCGGCATCGGTCACGACGTCACGCGCTACTATCAGCGTGCCGTCACCATCACCGATCCGAGCGAGCTAGCAGGTGCGATGACGGACAAGCTGGTCGAGCTCTTCGATCAGCAGACCGCAGAGGCCATGCCGGGTCCAGGGCGCCGGCGCGTCAGCTGAGGTGACATCGGGACATGGCTGGGATGCACTGCACTGGGGGCGCGCGTCCGCGGTGGTACAGCGCCCTGCGCCCTGCATTTCTGCTGGCGGCGCTGGTCGGAACGGTACTGGTCGGCGGCTCCGCTGCCGCCGGTCCGGGGGCGCAGGTCGGCCGCGACGGTGAGGCCATCCCCGTTACCGCTCGCGTCCTCGCCGGGTTCGACCGGGTCAACGCCTCGAAGCGGCGCTTCGGCAAGCTCGAGTGGCGTGGCGGCCTGGAGCTCACGTCGCCGCACCGTTCGTTCGGCGGCTGGTCGGGGCTCATCGTCGATCCCAAGGGCGAGCGCATGCTCGCCATCTCTGACGACGGTCATTGGCTGACCGCACGCTTGAGCTATCGCGCCGGCCGGCTCGTCGGACTCACCGAGACACGCCTCGGCCCGCTCCTCTCGACGTCGGGCAAACCCTTGCGCGGCAAGCGCGAGCGTGACGCCGAGGGGCTTGCCCTGTTCTCCGGTGGTTTCGAGCGCGGCGAGGCCCTGATTTCCTTCGAACGCTATCACCGGATCGGCCGCTTTCCCTTGAGGCGGGGCATCCCTGGCAAGCCGACGGGATACCTGAAGCTGCCGGCCGAGATCCGCCGGCTCGGCTCGAACAAGGGGCTCGAAGGCGTGGCGGTGCTGCAGGCGGGCCGCTACAGGGGCTGGGTGGCCGCCTTCGCCGAGCGGCCGCGCTCAGGCAAGGGGCCGCGTCAGGTCTGGCTGTTGCAGGGCAAGCGCGCGCTTGCGTTCCACATCACGGATCGTGGCGACATGGACGTTTCCGACGCCGCAGCGCTGCCGGACGGTGGGCTGGTGATCCTCGAGCGCCGCTTTCGCTGGAGCGAGGGGCTGAACATTCGCGTTCGGCGCATCCGCGCCGCCGAGATCGCCGCTGGCGCCACGATTGCCGGCGAGACGCTGCTCGAGGCGTCGCTCGGTCACGAGATCGACAACATGGAAGGGATAGCCGTGCATCGCGGCGCGCGTGGCGAGATCGTGCTGACGCTGATCTCGGACGACAACTACAACCGCTTGCTCCAGCGCACGGTCCTCTTGCAGTTCGCCATTGCCGATACGATCAAGGCGACCAGCCGCTGACGCGCCCGCAGGGCACGCTAGGACGTCGGCATGTCAGGAGATGGCGAAGAAGAGGGGCCGCGAAGCCCCAGCGATCGGCGTCGCCTCAACCGGCGGCCTCGGCCGGCGCCGGAGCAGCCGCCACCTTGGCCTTCTCGAGGTCCCGCTTCAGCCGCTGCAGGCGCGGGGACAGTGTCTCGCTCTTGGCTTTGGCGAGGTATGCGTCCAGCCCGCCGCGATGCTCCACCGACTTTAGCGCATGGGCGCTGATCCGCACGCGCACGCGCTGCTTCAGCGTCTCGCTCATCAGCGTGACATTGCACAGGTTAGGGCGGAACTTGCGCCGCGTCTTGTTCAAGGCATGGCTGCGCAGATTGCCGCTCATCGGCAGCTTGCCAGTCAGTTCACAACGCCGGGTCATCTGTCGCGCTCCTGATCGGCAAAACGCCTCGCTCGCGTCGAGGGGCGATTCCGCTTCGGAATGGTTCAGGGAAAAAGCAACGCCCCAGGCGCCACGACGGCTCATGGGGCAATCGCGGCTCTATAACTGCAAGTTGGCGGCGGCGTCAAGGACAAAGGCCGAAAGAGCGTCGATGCCGGCGCCGCCCGACAGGCTGGCGCGGTCATGGTCCGGCCGCCACCGCCGCCGTCGGCCGGGCCGGGTCATGCCCGACGAGGGTCTGCAATCCGGACAGTTGGCAGGGATTTGTTTACCAGCCAGCCCCACAATGGTCTGCGACACAAAGTTGGCCAAGACCCCGCCTAGTCTCGGGGCAGTGCATGGCCGGTGTCAGGTTGTGTCTGTTGCGTTGTTTGTGTGAGAGGTTCCGCGTGATGTCGCGTACTCGTGTCTATGCGTACATGATGGCAGTCGCGGCCGTCCTGGCTCCTTTGCCGGTCGGCGGCGCATGGCGTGCCAGTGCGGGCGACGCTCCCGCCAGGCTACCCGCCGCGGTCCATGCGCTCTATAAGGTGGAATTCGGCGGCTTTTCCGTCGGAACCTTCGAATTCACGGCCAATATCGCAGCTGGCACCTATCGTCTCTCGGGTGACGCCAAGTTGAGCGCGCTCGCGGGCCTCTTCCAGTGGGAAGGCGTCACGCGCAGCGTCGGCCATGTCGGCGCCAGGGACCCGAGCCCTTCGGGCTATGCCTTCGAATACCGCAGCGGCAGCACCGGCGGCTCGATCCGCATGGGCTTCAAGAAGAGCGCTGTCACCAGCGTTACGGCTCTGCCCGTGAAATCGGAGCCCGCCCCCGCCGTGGCCCTGAAGCCGCAGCACCTCAAGGGTGTGCTCGATCCGCTCAGCGCCGTGATGGCCCTGACCCGCCTGCCGGCCGGTGGCGATGCCGTCAATCCCTGCAATCGCCGGCTGTCGATTTTCGATGGCAAGCAGCGGTTCGACCTCGTTCTGTCCTATCGCCGTCAGACGGCCGTGCCCGAGACGACGCCGAGTGGACATTCCGCCCTCGCCTTCGTGTGTGCCGTCCGCTACGTGCCGATCGCCGGTCATCCCGACGACTCGGGAACGCGGTACATGCAGAGGAACACCGGGATCGAGGTCACCTTGCGCCCCATTCCGAGCGCGGGCGTCGCCATTCCCTATCGCATCGCGATTCCGACCGTCGCCGGCTCCGCAGTGCTGACGACGGAGCGCGTGCAACTCGTGATGCCCGGCCAGCAGCAGATCGCCTTCATCCACTAGGACCCACTCTAGGCTCCGGCGGCAGTGCTTCGCGCTGCCGTCTCGAACCTCCGGCACGCTACCCCGCTGAATTCTGCGCATGATTTGCGAGCGCGATGGCTCGCAAGTGCGCGTTGCGCGACATGGTCCGACATGGGGGCGCCCTCATGTGCGGGCCATTCTGCTTTCACGGTCGGCAGCGCATGGCGCGTGTCGCGCGCAGCCCCGGCAACCGCGGCGATTGCTCCGCCAAGCGCCATGTGCATAACTCGGCCTGCGCGCGAACCCCGGGCGTATTGGCCGCTTCGGCTTGCCAAGTCATCTTGATATTGACATGACCGTCTGCAATCCCTTTCGCCGGGATGTCCATGGAGTTCCGCAGCATGAGCATGGAGAACGCGCTGCCGCGCACGTCGGAGTCTTTGCGCGCGCGCAACGTCATTGCAGTTCTCGGCCCGACCAACACCGGCAAGACGCACCTCGCGATCGAGCGCATGCTCGGTCATGAGACGGGTATGATCGGTTTGCCGCTCAGGCTGTTGGCGCGTGAGGTTTACGACAAGATCGCCGCGCGCGTCGGCGCGGAGAACGTCGCGCTCATCACGGGCGAGGAGAAGATCAAGCCGGAGCGGCCGCGCTATTACGTCTCCACGGTCGAGGCGATGCCGCGCGAGGTCGATGTCGATTTCCTGGCGATCGACGAGGTGCAACTCGCCGCCGATCCCGAGCGCGGGCACGTCTTCACCGATCGCCTGCTGCATGTGCGCGGCAAGCAGGAGACCCTCCTGCTCGGGGCGCAGACGATGCGCGATGCCATATCCGAGCTTCTGCCGGGCACCAATTTCATTTCCCGTCCGCGGCTCTCCAAGCTGACCTATGCCGGACAGAAGAAGATCACCCGCCTGCCGCATCGAACGGCCGTGGTAGCGTTCTCGGCAAACGAGGTCTATTCCGTCGCCGAGCTCATCCGCCGTCAGCGGGGCGGCGCCGCGGTCGTGCTTGGGGCATTGTCACCGCGCACGCGCAACGCCCAGGTGGCGCTCTATCAGTCCGGCGAGGTCGATTTCCTCGTCGCTACCGACGCCATCGGTATGGGCCTCAACCTGGATGTCGATCACGTGGCGTTCGCGGGCGTGCGCAAATTCGACGGAGCCGTGCATCGCCAGCTGACCCCGGCAGAGCTCGGCCAGATCGCAGGGCGCGCCGGACGTCACATGAATGACGGCACATTCGGCGTGACCGGAAATGTCGAGCCGTTCGCGAACGATCTGATCGAACGGCTGGAGCAGCACACCTTCGATACGGTGAAGCTGCTGCAATGGCGCTCGCGCAATCTGGATTTCGGCAGCCTCGATCGGCTCAAGGACAGCTTGCGCCAGATCCCTGCCGAGCAGCGCCTGACGCGGGCCCGCATGGCCGACGACCTGGCGGCGCTCGAGAACGTCTGCCGCGATCCCGATGTCGTCGCCATGGCCAAGAGCCCGGCGGCCGTGGCGCACCTGTGGGACGTCTGTCAGGTTCCCGACTATCGCCGCATCTCCAGCCAGAACCATGCCGAGCTGGTGGCGCAGCTCTTCAAGTTCCTGACGAGCAGCGACGAGCGCATTCCCGAGGACTGGTTCGCCAAGCAGGTGGCCTTCGCCGACCGGACGGATGGCGATATCGATACGCTCGCCAATCGCATCGCTCACATCCGGACCTGGACGTTCGTTTCCAATCGCGCCGAATGGCTGGCCCACAGCGAGCATTGGCAGGGCCGCACACGCGAAATCGAGGACAAGCTTTCCGATGCACTCCACGAGCAGCTCACCCAGCGTTTTGTCGATCGTCGTACGAGTGCATTGATGCGCGGCCTGAGAGACAAAGACGAGCTGTTCGCCGAGATTGCGGATGATGGCTCGGTGATGGTCGAGAAGCATTTCGTCGGCCGCCTGCGCGGCTTCGAGTTCTCGCCGGACGCCAACGCCGAGGGCATCCATGGCAAGGCGGCGCGCAACGCCGCCGCGCACGTGCTCACCAAGGAGCTGGCGATGCGCGCGCGCCGGGTCGCCTCCGCCAAGAGCGACGCCTTCAAGCTGACGCGCCAGGGCCGCGTGCTCTGGCGGGACGAGGAGATCGCCAGGGTCGACGGCACGGAAAACGTGCTGCGGCCGACCGTCACCCTGATCGCCGACGAGCATCTGTCCGCGCCCGATCGCGAGCGGGTGCAGGCGCGGCTTGCCACATGGCTGACGGAGATCGTCGACGAGCGCCTGAAGGTTCTCGTCGATCTTGCCACGGCCGAGGACATCGCCGGACTGGGACGCGGCATCGCCTTCCGGCTGGTCGAGAGCCTCGGCTGTGTTCGCCGCGACGGCGTCGCCGAGGAGATCCGCTCGCTCGACCAGGCCGCGCGCGCCCAGTTGCGCAAATACGGTGTCCGTTTCGGGGCCTTCAACATCTACCTGCCGCCCCTGCTGAAGCCGGCGGCAGCCGAGCTTCTGGTGCTGCTGTGGCTGCTCAAGGCACGCCAGCAGGGGACGATCCCGGCTGATGCCTCTCCCGAGCCGCCGCGTGCCGGGTTGACCTCGGTGGCAGCGGCGCCTGACGTCTCCGAGGAATTCTATCGTGCGGCCGGGTTCCATCTTTGCGGCCCCCGCGCGGTGCGCATCGACATGCTGGAGCGGCTTGCCGACCTCATCAGGCCGTTGCTCGCCTGGCGGCCGGACGAGTCCAATCCCGTGCCGCCGCCAAAAGGCGCGTCCGGCGATGGCGGGTTCACCGTCGTGCCCGAGATGATGTCGATTCTCGGCTGCTCCGCGGAGGAGCTTGGGCATGTGCTCAAGGCTCTCGGGTTCCGTCTCGATCGCCGTCCGGTGAAGGTTGCGCCGGCAGACGCCAGCGCCGCGGTCGGGCAGGCGCCCGCAGTCGCGGATGCGCCGAGTGAAGGCGCCGTGACCGCGGCCGAGGCTGCTGAGCCCCCGGCAGAGGGCGCCGCAGGTCAACCGGATGCAGCCGCCGCCGCAGTGGCAGCAGTAGCTGCCGCCGCAGCAGCCGCCGCCGACGCTGGCGCGGCGTCGGTCGCAGCACCGGAGACGCCGGCCGCGCCTGCAGCGGCCGAGGAGCCCGCAGTTGCGGAGCCTGCTTTCGAGGAAATCTGGCGGCCGCGCCGGCGCCGGTCGGGCGACCGGCCGCGCGACTTCAAACGGCAGGGCGCGGGGCAGGAGGGACGACGCGGCGATCGTCCTCGCGAAGGTGGCGAGCCCCGACAGGCCGAAGGATCGGCAAAGCGGCCGGCGGCGGGCAAGGAGAGCGGCGACCGCCGCGAGTCGGGCCGAGGGCGCCAGGATCGCGACGAGCGCCGACGCGAGGGCCGCCATGGTGGCAAGCCGGGCGGCAAGCCCGGTCGCGGCCGTCCCGAGCGCCAGCCGGATATGGGCGTCCGGTCCGCCGGCCCGTCGCGCAAGGACAAGGGGGCGGTGGACCCCGATTCACCCTTCGCCGCGCTGAGCAAGCTCAAGAAGGAGCTCGAGGAGCGCGCGCAGAGCGGGTCATCCTCCGGCTGACGGCTGTGCCATGGGCGACGACGCTTCGCAGCGGTTGGACAAGTGGATCTGGTACGCGCGTCTGGTGAAATCGCGCACCTTGGCGGCCCGCCTTGTCACCGAGGGCAAGGTCCGGCGCAACAAGGAGCGCGCGAGCCGCGCCAGCGCCTCGGTCATCCCCGGTGACGTGCTGACGATCGTGCTCGGCCCGAAGGTGCGCATCCTGCGCATCGTGGCGCCGGGCACGCGCCGCGGGCCAGCCAGCGAGGCGCGTCTGCTGTACGAGGACTTGACGCCGCCAGAGCCTGCCAAGGTCGAGCAGGCGGCAACGCCGCCGCGGGAACATGGCGAGCGAGAGCACGGCAGCGGACGCCCAACGAAACGCGAGCGCCGAGAGACCGACCGGCTGAAGGGGCGCTGACGGCAGCCGCTTCGCGCATCGGCTCGCCCGCCCGCCGAGCCCGGCAGGGCCGCGCGAGCTACTCCGAGCCGTGAACCTCCCTGCATCGGCTCCGTCCAGGGCCCCGTTTCCCGTCTCGACGCCGTGCAGAAGCCGTTGTCAGTGGCGGCGCTTTGGTCTAGAGCAGGGCGCGCAAGTCACGGGTGGAATGGCGAATGCGGTCCGGGCTGCCGACAGGCCAGCGCCGCTAGCGGTATTCCCGGGGCGATCGTCGCGTCGATCGGGGCGCGCGATGCGGCCGCACGGTCGTTCTGTGCTTGCGACAACCTGCCTACCTGTAGGCTCCCAGATTTCCCATCATATGACGTGAGGTGGGCGGAGACAGCAATGACCTATGTCGTCATGGATTCCTGCATCCGGTGCAAGTTCACCGACTGCGTCGAGGTGTGCCCGGTCGATTGCTTCTACGAGGGCGAGAACATGCTCGTCATCCATCCGGACGAGTGCATCGATTGCGGGGTTTGCGAGCCGGAGTGCCCGGTCGAGGCCATCAAGCCCGATACCGAGCCGGGTCTTGAGAAGTGGATCGAGCTGAATCGAGATTTTTCGGAGAAGTGGCCAAATATTACGGCCAAGAAGGCTGCCCCTCCGGACGCTGATAATTATCGGGATGAGAAGGGTAAGCTCGAGAAATACTTTTCGGAGAAGCCGGGTGAGGGGGATTGATCGATCACCCGTCGTGCCTATGTTTTAAGCTGTATGTTTCCAGTGTGTGCCGAACCTGCGTAGCGCGGCGTCGGCCTTTGTTCTGCGTCTGCTCGCGCGGCCACGATGGCAACCTAAGAGCGCAAATTAAGGCGTGGCAAGCTTTGTGCACGCTGGGCCGTTAGTGGCCCTTCAATCGACGTGAAGATTGTGTTATAAAGGCTACGTCGAAGCAATTGCTGTAGACAAAGCAGGAACAAAAGTCGCGGGGTTCGAGTCCTGATGCCGTTTTGCATCACTTGGCTTGGATGACCGTGACAACGCTTGGCATGCCCCATCTCCCTGACCCGCTGAGCGCCGCAGCAATTCGGTTCGACAAGCCTGATCATGAACGGGTCGATACTGGACGACGAAATTCGATACGTCGAAACGTTCATGCGCCCTGGAAGGCGTCCCGGACCATCGGTCCGAAACTCTTCGCACGGCGCGAAGCCGATCCTGCCTCGGTTGGGATCGGTCACGATGTCCGCGCCCGGGACCTGATCCCCACCCGGCCGCATTGGCACCTTGAGTGAGAAGCGAGTCCATGCCCCAGAAGAAGCGTACGGCTGCAGTGACCAAGGCTGGAAGCAAGACGGCAGGAAAAAAGGTCGAAAAAAAGACATCCTCCGCGAAGAGCGCGGCGAAGCCCGTAGCTCGGCCCGCCCGAAGCAGCAAGGCTGCTGCGGCACCGGCCCCTCGTAAGCCGTCGGTCAAGGCCAAGTCCGCAGCGGGTGCTGCTGCGAAGAAGGCCACGAGCAAGCAGAGGCAGACGGTTGTCCTGAAGGCGAAAGCCAGGGTCAAGCCGGCCCCTGTCAATGCGACCGAAGCGAAGAAGCCGAAGCAGGTCGTGCGGCCGAAGCAGGGGACTCAACCCAAAGAGATGACGCAGAGCAAGTCACCGGCGGGCAAGAACGGCGCGGGCGCGAGCGTGCGCGACGTCGTCGCGAAGCCGGGCAAGCGAGTTGCTGCCGCCGTCAAGCCGGCATTCCACGGGCAGGTCGTCGCCGGTGGCGGGCAGTCGCCGTCCATTCGTGCACTCGAGAAGCTTGCCAACGCCATGCCCCCGCAGTCCGTCGCCGAAAAGGCCGCTGCGGCGCGTCATGCTGCCATTGCCAAGAAGCCTGTCAGCCAGCGTCACGGCTTCCGCACCAACGAGTACGTCGTCTATCCGGCGCACGGCGTCGGCCGCATTGTCGGCATCGAGGAGCAGGAGATCGGCGGCATGTCGCTCGAGCTGTTCGTCATCACGTTCGACAAGGACAAGATGACCTTGCGCGTGCCTACCGGCAAGCTCGACAGCGTGCGCATGCGCAAGCTCTCCGATGACGACATCGTCAAGAAGGCCATGGAGACGCTCAAGGGCCGCGCGCGCATCAAGCGCACGATGTGGAGCCGGCGGGCGCAGGAATACGAGGCGAAGATCAACTCGGGCGACCTCGTGTCGATCGCCGAGGTGGTGCGCGACCTCTATCGCTCCGAGAGCCAGCCCGAGCAGTCCTACTCCGAGCGTCAGCTCTACGAGGCTGCACTCGATCGTATGGCGCGCGAGATCGCAGCCGTCGAAAAGCTCGACGAGCGCGGCGCCGTGCAGCGTATCACGGAGCTGCTGGCTCGCAGTGCGCGCGGCCGTCGTGCCACTGCCGACGAGAGCAGCAGTGACGAGGTCAAAGCCGCCTGAACTGGGCCGCCTGAACTGGCCGGCGGCGACGTCGCCGCTGCCAAGAGCTACAAATCCCCGGCGCCCGGATCGGATCGATCCGGGCGTCGGCGTTTCCGGAGGCGCTCGTCGGGCTCCGGACGCCGCGGCGGGAAGGTCGCGTCCGTATCCTCGACAACCTCCAGCTCCTCCGCCTGGGAGATCTCGATCAAAGGGCCGTTGCGCTGGATCAGCCAGCCTCGGACGCGCACGACGCGACCTTGCAGACGCGTGAGGTCGATGCCAGCGGCCGCAAGCGTGCGCCGCACCCCCGCCCGGATCGTAATCGTGAAATCGCTTCGCCAGTCGCGTCCGAAGTTCAGGTAGGTCTGGCCCTTGCCGTGGCTGACGCGCTGCACCCGTCCCTCCACGAGCTGGAATGTGTGGCGGTAGCGTCTCAGCTCGCCCGTACGCCATGCCGGCCGCACAGCATAGGCCGCATTGGCCCAGAGCCCTAGCTTCTGCGCACGCGCCGCGGCCTCCAGGCGGATCAGAGGCGCGAGGCATCCGGCATGATCCGCCAAGGCATAGGCGCGCGCCAGGCCGCGTGCGACCAGGGCGCCTTGCAGCCAGACCCGTTCGCCGTTCGAGATCGCGACGACCTGCGCAGGCAGGCGGCCGTAACGGTCGCTGCGGCTGCCGCTGTGGAACAGCTCGACCGTCCGGCCGAGGGCGAGGTCGCCGAGAAGACGGCGGGCCAGGGATGCGGGAAGCTGGGGAGGGGGAAGACCGTCGGTCTCGGGCCTGGCGGGCGAGCCCGGCACCGCTGCCATGTCCTCGGTGAGCGCGCCGATCAGGCGGACTTCCGTCCGGTCGTCGAGGAGGAGCGTCGCGGCATCGACGACACGCACGACGCCCTTGCGTGCCCCCCGCTCGAGCCGGCAGTCGGCCGGCAGATCAGGTCCTGCCGCCATGCCGGGGAGCGATAGCGCCACTGCCAGCGATGCCCCGGTGAGAGCCACGCAGAGTGCACGACGACAGGCGGCCGGCGCCACGGGACGCGTCGAACGGGGATTGCTGGTCTGGTCGTCGCGCCGCACGCTTTCGCCTCGCCTCGGTCAGCCGAGACGGAAAGCCTATCCGGCTGCTCGCGGCGAGGAAAGCGGCGAGACGGGCGCGCGGCCGCGTCCCGCCACCTCTCTTTCGGTCCTGCTCAGTGCGAGCCCCGCTGCAGCACCTGGCTGCTGCCGGAAGCCGCCGTGGCGAACTTGTCGAGCGCGCCGGCCATCGTCTTGAACACCTGATCCTTGCCCTTGACGCCATAGCGCTTCATGAGCGCATCCGCACTCGTGTAGGCGAGCCAGACCTTGCCGTTGGCATCCTGCCAGGCGAGCATCTTCATCGGCAGGTCGAGGCCGATCATGGGCGCGGTCTGCATCAGCGGCGTGCCCAGCTTGGGATTGCCGAACACGAGCACCTCGGCAGGCTTCAACTCCATGCCGACGGACTTGGCGCCAGCGCTGTGATCGATGCGGGCGGCGACCTTCACGCCCTTGGAGGCGAGCTCCTTGGCCAGCCGGTCGATCGTCTCCTTCACGGAATACTTGCTTTCGCGGATGACGAGCTCGCCGTCAGCCGCATTGGCCGTGACGCTCAGCGCGGGAGCCGCGAGGATGAGGCCGAGAAGCAAGAAGAGTGCACGCATGTCCATTGTCCTTCTGCAGGTCGTGAAAGAAGCTGGATCGAACTCGGCGAAAAGCCGCCAGAAACCATTCGGGAGCAAATGCCTGTTGCCAGGATGGCAGGCAATCTAGCCAGCAGTGCGCATGAGGAGCAGGCAATTCCGGCTCACCACGCGATTGTGATGCGCCGTGAGGATCCGACGACGTGTCGGCAACGGTCCCAGTCCTCGCTATTCCGCCGGGAGCTTGGTCGACTTCGCCGCCTCATCCTCGCGCTTCGTCCGCCAGATGAAGTGGATGTTGCGGGCGTAGATCATCAGGCCCATGCCCTGGCCGAGCATGAACACGGGATCGCGGCGGTAGATCGCGTAGGCGAACAGCATGGCCCCGCCGACAAAGCTGAAATACCAGAACGTCTCGGGGACGATGGAGCGGCGCGCCTTCTCGCTGGCCACCCACTGGATGATGAACCGCATGGAGAACATGAGCTGAGCGGCAAAGCCGATCCCGAGCCAGATCAGCTCGCCGCTCGATTGGCGCGCCCACCACTGGGCGAGATCAGCTAGCATGAGCCTGTGCTCCTTCGCTTGTGGCGTCCGTTGCCGGGTCGTCGCGTCATCGCCGTTCGCGCCATGTCGGGCGAAGCCCGCTCGCTCGCTGCTATCCGTTGCGCTCGCTCGGCGTTCCGGCCGCGTCGGAGGGCCGGGCCGGCTGCTCCTCCGTGATGCGCGGCACCTTGGTGCGCCGCCGGATCCAGCTCACACCGAAGAGGTCATAGAGGCCGACGATGGCCCGGCCGAGGTTCGTGTACTTCGACTGACCGATCTGTCGCGGGCGGTCGTTCACCGGGAGGTAGGCGACCTGCTGCCCGTAGGTCAGGAACAGTGCGGGCAGATAGCGGTGCATGCTCGTGAAGAAGGGAAGCCTCAGGAAGACCTCGCGCCAATAGACCTTGATGCCGCAGCCCGTATCGGGGCACTCGTCCTTGAGCACGGTATCCCTGATCCAGTTGGCAGCCTTCGAGGCCCACCGCTTGGATCCTTCGGCCTTGCGGTCGGTTCGCACCCCGCCGACGAGGGCTGGTCCGGCCGTGCCGGGCTCGGCCAGCTTTGCCAGCAGTCTGGGAATATCCTTCGGGTCGTTCTGGCCGTCGCCATCCATGGTGGCGATGACGGAGCCGCGGGCCGCGAGAATGCCGGTGCGCATGGCCGTGCTCTGGCCACTGCGCGTATCGTGGCGCAAATAGCGCAGCTTCGGATAGGCTGGAAGCAGCCGCTTGACGTCGTCGCCGGTCGCGTCCTCGCTGCCGTCGTCGACGACGATGACCTCGACGAGCACGGCATCGGGGACCTCGCGAAAGGTCTCCTCGACCAGACGGCCGATGTTGCCGGCCTCATTGAGGGCGGGTATGACCACCGAGACGCGCATTTGCCTCCTCAGCGCTTCCTGGCGTGCGGACGATCCGGCGCGTAGGGGCCGGCCGACTCAATATCAGGGTTCAGCGTCGTAACTCAACCGCTTAGAGCACGATCGGACGACGCGTGCACAGGTGCCTCTCATGACGCAGACGCGGGAACGCTCACAGTATGGCACGCCATTGCCGGCAGGCCGGGACCACGGCACGCCCCAGCCGGCGTCAGCCTATGGCATGATGCTGGCGGCCTTCCTCGGCCTCCTGCTCGCCGCGCGCCTGGTCGCCCTGCGCTACAATGGCACGGATTTGTTTTTCGACGAGGCGCAGTACTGGAGCTGGAGCCGCGAGCTGACGTTCGGCTATTACTCGAAGCCGCCCCTGATCGCCTGGCTGATCCGCGCCTTCACCGAGACCTGCGGCGTGTCGGAAGCCTGCGTGCGCATGCCCTCGGCGCTGCTGCACACGGCGACGGCGGCCGTGATATTTCTCCTCGCGCGCCGCCTCTATGACGGGCAGGTCGGCTTCTGGTCCGGCCTGACCTACGCCACGCTCCCCGGTGTCTCGCTGTCGGCCGGCATCATCTCGACGGATGTGCCGCTGCTCTTCTTCTGGGCCGTCGCACTTCTGGCGCTGCTGCGCCTCATGGACGGCAAAGCGTGGTGGCCGGCGCTCATGCTCGGCGTGGCCATCGGCCTCGGGCTCAACGCCAAATATGCCATGGCGCTGTTCGTCCTTTGCCTCGGCGTCTACCTGATCGCGACGCCCGAGCGGCGCTGGCTCCTGTCCGATCCGCGTCTGTGGGCCGCACTCGCGATCGGCGTCGCCCTGATCACGCCCAATCTGCTCTGGAACTGGCTCAACAGCTTTGCCACCTTCTCGCACACCGCGGACAATGCCAAGTGGGGCGGCTCACTCCTGAAACCGTTGAAGGCGCTCGAGTTCTTCGGTTCCCAGTTCGGTGTGTTCGGGCCGATCCTGTTCGCGAGCCTCGGCGTCGTGGCAATGCGGGCCTGGCGGTCGGGTGCGCCCGATGCCGATCGCATCCTGCTGGCCTTCGCGCTGCCCATTATCGCCCTTTTCACCATCCAGGCCTTCCTGTCGCGGGCCCACGCCAACTGGGGTGCGACGGCCTACGTGGCAGGGACCGTCGTCGTCGTGGCGACGCTCGTCCGCGATCTTTCCTGGCGCTGGCTCAAGGCCTCGCTGGCGCTGCATGTGGCGCTGGCGCTCCTGCTGGCGGTGGCGGTCGCGCAGGCCGGCGGCTTCCGCCTGCCGGGTGCCGGCGATCCCTTCCAAAGAACGCTCGGGTGGAAGGCGCTCGCGGAGGAGACACGCAAGGTGGTCGGCGAGGCGCGCCGCCAGAAGCAGGGCTACGCCGCCGTGCTGACCGACGACCGCTCCGTCACGGCGGAGCTGCTTTATTATCTGCGCGACGAGGCCGTCGAGATACTGGCATGGCGCGCCACGGGTCGGCCGCGCGACCATTACGAGCTGACACGCCCCTTCTCCGCGCGAACCGGCTCACCGGTTCTGCTCGTGACACTGAAGCCGGACCCCGGCCCGCTGCTCGCGCGTTTCAAGACCGTCCGGCTCGTCGCGGAGCGTCAGGTGCCAGCGGGGCTCGGCAAGCCACGGCGGGTGCGCTTCTACGCGCTTTCTGGCTACAAGCCGCAATGACCTTCGTTCTGCTCGACGACAACCGAGTCCGAGTAGGATCAGCGCAGCTCTTCGAGGCGCCCGAGGAGGTGCTCAAGGCGCACACTCCGGCCGAGGTGCCGGACATGCTGCGACGGCTGGACATGGCCGTGAAGGCCGGGCTGCATGCTGCGGGATACCTCTCCTACGAGCTCGGCTATGCACTCGAGCCGCGGCTCGCACCCCTGATGCCCGCCTCGCGTCGTCTGCCGCTGCTGTGGCTCGGCCTGTTCCGCAGTGTCCGCCACCTCGCGCCGGCGGAGACAGAGGCTTGGCTCGCCGAAAGGGACGCAGGCGGGGCGTGCGCGCTCCGCGACGTGCGTCTCGACGTGGACGAGGCCGGCTATCTCGACCGCTTCGACGTCGTCAAGGAGAAGATCGCGGCAGGCGACATCTACCAGTTGAACCTGACCCTCAAGGCTCGCTTCCAGCTCGACGGCTCGCCCGTGGCGCTCTATCGGGAGCTGCGCCGCAAGCAGCGGGTCGCGCACGGCGCCTTGATATCGACCGGCGATGTCACGCTGGTCTCCCTGTCGCCCGAGCTCTTCGTCAAGGTCTCGGACCGCACGATCGAGACGCGCCCCATGAAGGGCACGGCGCCACGTGCCGGCACGCCCGACGCCGATGCCGAGGCGCGCGCGGTGCTGCGGCGAGATCCCAAGCAGCGTGCCGAGAACCTGATGATCGTCGACCTCATGCGCAACGACATCGGCCGCATCGCCGAGGTCGGCAGCGTCCACGTGAGCGAGCTGTTCACCGTAGAGACCTACCGCACGCTGCACCAGATGACCTCCAACGTGCGGGCGAGGCTGTCGGCGGGCGTCGGGCCGTCGCAACTCATCGAGGCGCTGTTTCCGGCGGGCTCCATCACGGGCACGCCCAAGATCCGCGCCATGGAGCTCATTCGCGAGCTGGAGCCGGGGCCGCGCGAGGTCTATACAGGCTCCATCGGTGCTTTCATGGCCGACGGCAGCGTGGCGCTCAACGTGGCCATCCGCACGGCCGTGATTCATGGCGACGGCGCGGGTGAGATGGGGATCGGCTCCGGCCTCGTTGCGGACTCCGTCGGCCTGCAGGAGTTTGCCGAATGCAAGCTCAAGATGAGGTTCCTGGTGGATCCGGCCGCGCCGTTCCAATTGATCGAGACGCTGCTCTACGACGGGCGTGCCGGGTACTGGCTGCTCCAGCGCCACCTCGACAGACTTGCCGCGTCGGCGGCCTATTTCGACTTCCCCTGCGACCTCGACGACGTTCGGGCGCGGCTCACTCAGGCGGTGGCGACGGCGCTCGAGGCGCGCCTGCGGGTGCGGCTGCTGCTGCACGAAGACGGGACGGTCACGGTGACGACGGCCCCGCAGCCGGCGCCCGCGGGCGAGGCCGTGATGCGCTACGTCGTGTCGCCGACGCCCGTCTCGTCCGCCGATCCGTTCCTCTTCCACAAGACGACTAGGCGTCAGCTCTACGACAGCGAGCATGCCATCTACGCGGCGAGCCACGGCGCCGATGAGGTCGTCTACCTGAATGAGCGTGGCGAGTTGGCCGAGGGCAGCCGCACGAACATCTTCGTCATGAGGGACGGCGTGCTGCTGACGCCGCCGCTTTCAGCGGGATTGCTGCCCGGCACGCTGCGGTCCGAGTTGCTTGCCAGCGGCACGGCCGTCGAGGCCACGCTGACCCCCGACATGCTGGCGACGGCCGCTGCCGTCTATCTGGGAAACTCCGTGCGCGGCCTCGTGCGCGCCGAGCCGATCCAGGCGCCGCCGCGCTCGCCGTCCAAGTAGCCGCGCCACGCCTGCCTTGTGCCTCCGCGTGTTGCGGCGCAGTATCGGGCGCAGACGGCCGGGCGGTGGCATGGGCCACCCGCTCGGGAGATCCCGCACTCAGACGGAAAAGGTGTCGTCATGTCGCTGAAGGACAAAGTCGCGGTCATCACAGGTTCCACGTCGGGCATCGGGCTGGCGATCGCCGAGGGCCTCGCCAAGGCCGGCGCGCACGTCGTCCTCAACGGGCTCGGTTCGGAAGCCGACATCAAGGCGGCCGTCGCCAGGGTTGCGACGCACGGCACGCGTGTCAGCTACGACCCGGCCAACATGCTCCGCCACAATCAGATCGCCGACATGATCGAGAAGGCCGAAAGCGAGCTCGGCTCCGTCGACATCCTCGTCAACAATGCCGGCATTCAGCACGTGGCGCCGGTCGAGGAGTTCCCCATCGAGAAGTGGGACGCCGTCATCGCCATCAACCTGTCGTCGTCCTTTCACACGGTCAGGGCGGCCATTCCCGGCATGAAGCGGCGCAAGTGGGGACGCATCGTCAACATCTGCTCGGCGCATTCGCTCGTCGCCTCGCCCTTCAAGTCCGCCTACATCGCCGCCAAGCACGGCCTGGCGGGGTTCACGAAAACGGTGGCGCTCGAGCTCGCCGAGCACGGCATCACGGCCAACGGCATCTCGCCGGGCTTCGTGTGGACTCCGCTGGTCGCCAACCAGGTCGCCGACATGGCGCGCGTCAACAACATGAGCGAGGAGGCCGTCAAGCGCGACATCATGCTGGCCGGCCAGCCGACCAAGCAGTTCGTCACTGTCGAGCAGGTGGCCGCGCTCGCCGTTTTCCTCTCGAGCGAGGAGGCGGCGTCAATTACGGGGGCGAACTACTCGATCGACGGAGGGTGGACGGCGCGATGAAGGCGAAGCCCAGGGGCGCGACAGCGAAAAAGAAAGCGGCGCCCGCGAAGAGGCCACCCACCGCGACAGCGGGCCAGCCGCAGACGGCGCGCAAGCGCATCAACGTGGCATTGCAGGGTGGCGGCGCGCACGGGGCGTTCTCGTGGGGCGTGCTCGACGCGATCCTGGCGGACGAGCGGCTCGAGATCGAGGCCATCTCGGGCACCAGCGCCGGTGCGATGAGCGCCGTCGTCGTCGCCGAAGGGCTGGCCGCGGGCGGGCGCGAGCAGGCCCGCGAGAAGCTCGAACGATTCTGGCACGCCGTCAGCCGTCAGGCGCTGTTCGGGGTGATCCAGCGCACGCCTCTGGACATCCTGCGCTCCAATTGGAGTCTCGACTCCAATCCGCTGTTCCTCACCTGGGACATGGCGATGCGGGTCGTCTCGCCCTACCAGCTCAATCCGCTCAATATCAACCCACTGCGACGCATCCTCGAAGAGGAGGTCGATTTCGCTCGCGTGCACACGTGCGCGACGATGCAGCTCTTCATCTCGGCCACCAACGTCCATTCGGGCCAGGTACGCATTTTCACGGGCGATGAGGTGACGCTCGAGGCGGTCCTCGCCTCGGCCTGCCTGCCCGAGCTGTTCCAGGCCGTCGAGATCGACGGCGAGCCCTATTGGGACGGCGGCTTCATGGGCAACCCGGTGCTCTTCCCGTTCGTGAAGCACTGCCATGCGCCCGACGTGCTGATCGTTCAGGTCAATCCGATCCGCCGCGCCGCGACGCCGACCACGGCCCGCGAAATCCACAATCGGGTCAGTGAGATCGCGGCGAACTCCTCCCTGGTGCACGAGCTCTTGCGGGTCGAGCTGGTCAATCGTGGCCTCGAGCGTGGCGATTTCAAGGGGCGCGGCTACCGCCCGATATTCCTCCATCGCGTCGGTGGCGGCGGTGAGCTGGCGGAGCTGTCCGCCTCGAGCAAGCTCAATCCGGAGTGGCTGTTCCTCACGCATCTGCGCGATCTCGGACGGCAGGCGGCGACGGCCTGGCTCGAGCAGTCGTTCGACAGGATCGGCCGCGAGAGCACGCTGGTGCTCGACAGCGTGAACGACCCGAAGGGCGGGCCGGCGGCGGCGCCCGAGAGCCCCAAAGAGAAGCGCAAGCGTGGCGCCAAAACCGCCGCCCGCTAAGCGAAAGGGGCGCCAACTGGCGCCCCTCAGGCTTGTTCTGCAAGATGAACGGGACCGTAGTGTCCGACCTCAGCCCTTCGGATGGAAGGCGCTGTCGACGAGATCCTGGCCGAAGGCCGGCGGGGCCTTGCCGGTGGTCGCGTAGACGTAGACGCCGGTCCGGAAGATGGCGCCGAGCGTGCCGAACACGATGCTGACGGCGAGGATGTAGAGGAAGGCCACGCCGAAGAGCGCCACGGTGCCCGCGCCAATCGACCCGGCACTTGCTGCGGCCAGCATGAGGAGGCCGACGGCCGGCAGGATGAACAGGGCAGCAATGATTCCCATGCCGCCTTCGCCGGCGACCGCCTCACCCCACGTCTTGCGCAGGATCTCGCCGGAGCGCTTGATGGCGGTGACAGGCCCGACACGCTCGACGACCAGCACAGGCACGACGAAGTAGGTGGCGATGGCCCAGGCCATGCCGAGCAGACCGCCGAGCAGGTCGCCGATGAACCCGAGGCGCTCCTTAAGTGCCTGCTGGATCATGTTGAGCAGGAGGCCGACCGTCGAGGCGACCAGGGCCCAGCCCAGGATCTGCGGCAGGCGGCTCATGGCCACGCTCATGCCCTTGCGCAGCGACGGCTCGCGCCCGGCGAGCGCCTCGAGCGCACAGAAGGCGAGCGCCGAATTGAAGAAGATCGCGACGAAGAAGCAGATGAAATAGAACACGAACAGCACAGCCATGAGTCCATACTGACCGAACTCACGGAAGAGGTGCTCGATCTCGAGACCGAACTTTTGGGAGAATACTCCGAAGGAGCCGAGGAAGGTCGCAGCGATAGCCAGTATGGCTATGCCCGACGCGATGGGGAAGACAAGCAATTTGGGGTGCTGCTTCAGCACGGACCAGCTTCCCTTGACCATTGCCCAGCCGCGCCAGAGACGATCCAACATTTCCACCCTCCATCAATCGTAGGCCCAGGCACGACCCAACAGCAGCCGTGCGAACAAATCGGAACGACGTTCATATGGGATGTGCTCCTATCCTGAAGCTAGAGGGCAAAAGCAAAAAAACCGATTACTGATGCTCTTTTGCCTCAGGCGCGCGGCACAAATCTCGAGGGTCTCGCCGCTTCAGGGCGCGTATCGCACGGGCAAGAGTCCCGGCCGGCACTGTCGATCGCGCTCTAGGACTTCTTCCTGAACGCATCGAGGCTGACGACCTCGGCGGACGGGCGCTGCTCGGTGGCGTCGGCGGAGTCGTCTGCTGCTTCCTTGTGGTCGGCAGCCTCCTTGCTGGGCTCCGGCTCGGGGGCCTTGCGGCCCGCCTCGGCCGGCGTCTCGGTAGCGGAATCCGCCTTGCGCCGCGGTCGCGCCGATGCGCCAGCCGTCGGAGCGGCCTCGGGCTTCGCGTCCTTGGGGGCGGAGGCCGGCCGCGGCGCATCCCCGGGCACCTCGGTTGTGGTGTCTTCGTCCTTGGATTTCAGTCGCTCGCGCAGCGGTGCGCGTTCGTTCGTGTTGCCGCCGCGCGGCCGCGCCGGCTTTTCGGGCGCACGTTTTGGGCCGTCGATCCGGCGCTCGCCGGGCGCGCGGCCGCCTTTCGCCTCACCCGGCACGGCAGGCGCGGTTGCCGGATCGAGTGTCGGCGCGCCGGTCTGCTCCTGCGCGAGGAGCGCCTCGAGCGGCAACACGAACGGCACGCTCGGGTCGAGAAATACGCGTATGGCGGCGTAGGGGATGGCGAGCCGCTCGGGGATGCCGTCGAAGGTCAGCTTGACCTCGAAGCGGTCGTCGCCGACGACCAGATCCCAGAAGCGATGCTGGAGGACGATGGTCATCTCGTCCGGGTACTGCTGGCGCAGTCGCTTGGAGAGCGCGACGCCCGGCGCCCCCGTGCGGAACGAGATGAAGAAATGATGGTCGCCCGGCAGTCCGCTCTTGGCGATGCGCGAAAGAACGGTGCGCACGAGGCCATACCAGACCTCGCGCGTCAGGGCGACATAGTCGATCAAGGGCCCAGACGTCATGCTTCGGAAGCGCTTCCCCCAGGATCCTGCCAAGTTCAGCGGCAGGGAAGTGGAGGGCTTCTGTTGCCCGGTGCCCTCCGAAACCGCGCCTGCCGTGGCTAGACGACAGGGCTTGAGTTCAGGCTTTCGCGCCGCTTACGCAGCGAGAGCAGCCTCAGCATAGTTGTCGTTGGCAACTATTCTGGTGGCCCGATGACGGCGGAACCATGCCGAGCGAAAGCGCGCCCTTTACACCCTCGTCGATCCTATTTCGCCCCCATCAGATGCCGCCGCAGCACAGCGGCATGTGGTGGAGGCGCCGGGTACCGCCCCCGGGTCCGATGGGCTTATTCCGACGACCGTTTATCGCCATAGTCGGACGAATCCGACCCGGGGAATATAGGGGCAACCGCCGGCAATTGAAAGATCTGAGGTCGCTCCTGTGCGCCGGGCCGCCAAACGGCCGGAGTAGGGGCTGGGGCTGCGGCTCTGGGCGGGGGGGGGGGGCGGCGGACGTGAGCCGCCTCACTCGCCCTCCGTGCCGATGTGGATGACCCGGCCGCAGTGCTTGCAGTGGACGGCGTCCGGATCGTGCCGCTTCAGTCCGCAGTCCGGGCAGACATATGCTACCTTGCTCGGGCGGAAGATTGTCTGCACCAAGCGCAGAAACAGGGCGAAGCCCACGATCATGATGGCGACGGAGAGAAGGCGGCCCGAGGTGCCTTCCAGCGTGATGTCGCCGAAACCGGTGGTGGTCAGGGTCGTAACGGTGAAGTAGAGCGCGTCGATGTAGTTGGAAATCTTGGGATTGAAACGGACCTGCATCACGTAGACCAGGGCCGTCATGATGAAGATGAATACGAGGAGGTTTATGACGCTCTGGATGATCTCCTCGTTCCGTCTGAAGAAGGCGAACTGATCTCTGAGGTCTGAGAGGACGTGATAGGAGCGCAGAAGACGCAAAGCCCTGAGTACTCTCAAGAACAGGAAGCTCTCGATCACCGCTGGCAGCAGCAGTGTGACGATCACGACAATGTCAATCCACGTATTCATGCGTCCAAAAAACTTGGGCTTGTTTTCGGAAAGCCAGAGTCTTGCAAGAAAATCTGCCAGAATGACGATGGCGATGATGATGTCTATAGTGATGATCAGTTTGTCGCCCCGAACGAGGGACGAGAAGATGAAAAAGAGAATGAAGGCGATGTCGACCGCGAGCAGACAGAAGCGGAACACGCGCCCTTGCACGGTCTTGCCGAAGTAGAGCTTGCGCAGCGTGCCTTTGAAGCCGTCGCGCGCCGCGTTTGGTGGCTTGCCGCGTTCGTCTCCGCTGATTGTCTGTCCCATGATGACCCGCGATTGCGCCGCCCGATGTCGCCTCTGTGGTCCTCACGTATTTCCCCGCCGAGATCAAGCGCTATCGCGTTGCCCACAGCGGAGGGCGGCGCGACTCGTGCCATATCTGAAGGACGCAGAGGAACCTCACTCGGCCGAGCCAGCAGGGAGCGCGTGGAATGACGGATGCAGGATCGCCGGAGGCCGGCGCGCCGTTCGCGGGCCAGTTTCGGGCTTTGACGCCGTGGAGCCCGCTCGGGGCCCTCGCGGCGACCGGCCTGATCATGGTCAGCGCATTCGCGCTGGCCACGCTGCTCGTGATGGGCACGGGGCTGATCGGCTTGGAGCACTTGGAGTCGGCAGGGGCGGACGGCACCGGCACGCTCGGCAAGATGGTCGGGCCGCTGTTGATCTGGATGGTCACGTCCCAGGTCTTGATGATCGCCTTCACGCTGGCCGCGGCGCGCTGGTTCGGGGGGCGGCCGGTGGATGTTCTGGCGCTGCGCCCGCCGCAAGCGGGGGTGTCCGCCTACGTGTCGGCCTTCCTGCTGGTGGTCCTGGTTCTCGGCGTCTACAATACGGCGGTCTATGCGCTCTTCCGCGAAAGCATGCTCGGTGACTTGAAGCCGTTCATGGAGATGATGCAGAGCCCCTATTGGTGGCTTGCGGCGCTCGTCATCGTCGTGGGCGCCCCGCTCTCGGAGGAGTTGCTGTTTCGTGGGTTCCTGTTCCCGGCGCTGGTCAAGTCGCGGTTTGGCTTCTCAGGCGCGACCGTGGTCACGACGACCTCCTGGACACTGCTGCACCTGGGCTATTCCCTGGCCGGGCTGTTCGAGGTCTTCCTGGTCGGCCTCGTGCTGACGGGATTGCTCTGGCGCTCCGGCAGCCTGCGGGTGCCGATCCTCTGCCATGGGCTCTACAACGGCATCGTGTTGCTGCTGATCGTCTGGTTGCGCCTCGGGGGCTGAGAGCCATCATCAACAGGTTCGTGCCGCTGCGCTTGGGGGCGCGGCTTGGGCGCCTCGGCGGAATCGTCTAGTCTGCGGGCCATGCAACAATACCTCGACCTCATGCGCCGGGTGCGCGAGCACGGTGTCCGCAAGGATGACCGCACGGGAACCGGAACGCTCAGCGTTTTCGGCCATCAGATGCGCTTCGACCTGGCGCACGGCTTCCCGGCCGTCACGACCAAGAAGCTGCATTTGAAGTCGATCATCCACGAGCTCCTGTGGTTCCTGCGCGGCGACACGAACATCGCCTATCTCAAGCAGAACGGGGTTTCGATCTGGGACGAATGGGCCGACGAGAACGGCGATCTCGGCCCCGTCTACGGCTATCAGTGGCGCTCCTGGCCGGCGCCCGATGGGCGGCGTGTTGACCAGATCGCAGAGCTGATCGAGCGCTTGAAGACTAATCCCGACTCGCGCCGCCATATCGTCTCGGCCTGGAACCCGGCGCTGGTCGACGAGATGGCGCTGCCCCCCTGCCATTGCCTGTTCCAGTTCTACGTCGCCGACGGGAAGCTCTCGTGCCAGCTCTACCAGCGCTCGGCCGACGTCTTTCTCGGCGTCCCCTTCAATATCGCGAGCTACGCGCTTTTGACGATGATGGTGGCTCAGGTCGTGCGCCTGGCGCCGGGCGAGTTCATCCACACGTTCGGCGATGCGCACCTCTACGTGAACCACCTCGAGCAAGCGGATCTGCAGCTTTCGCGGCAGCCGCGGCCGTTGCCTCGCCTCGAGATCAATCCCGGGGTGCGTTCGCTGTTCGACTTCACATACGAGGACTTCCGCCTCGTCGACTACGATCCCCATCCGCATATCAAGGCGCCGGTGGCTGTTTGACGCCGACGCGAAGTGCAGGCCTCAGTGACCCTTGAGAACGTGCCGGACGTGATCGTCTCCATCATCGTGGCTGTCGCCGAGAACGGCGTCATCGGGCGTGACGGCGGCCTGCCGTGGCGCATTTCATCCGATCTCAAGCGATTTCGCGCCCTGACACTCGGCAAGCCCGTGATCATGGGCCGCCGGACGTTCGAAAGCCTCGGCAAGCCGCTCGATGGTCGCGACAACATCGTCGTCACCTCGCGCGCCGACTGGCGTCCTGCCGGCGCACACATCGTCGGCGACCTCGCCGCAGCACTCCGTCTCGCCAAGGAGCTGGCAGCCCGGCGTGGTGTCGGCGAAGTGGTCGTCATCGGCGGTGGTCAGCTCTATGGCGAGGCTCTGCCGCTCACCGATCGCATTTATCTTTCGCGTGTTCATGCCCGCCCGGAAGGTGACGTTACCTTCCCGCCCCTCGCCCCCGAGGCCTGGCGCGAGATCTCTCGCGAGGAAATCGCAGCCGGCCCGCGCGACGACCACGCCTTCACCCTGATCGTGCTCGAGCGCCGGAAGCATCTCGCCACCTGAGCGACGCGCCGGGCCGTCGTCAGAGAGGCTTGAACTTGCCGCCGGCGCAACCAACATCGTCAGCGCGGGTTTGCGCGCTCGCGCTCACTCACGTATAAGCGCGGGGATCGACTGACAAAGTCTGACCGCCGCGCTATCGTTCGTCAGCCGACGATGGGTGAGCGCGCCCGGCGAATGATCCCATCCAACAGTCCTCTAGCAACAGAGGTTTCCCACTCATGCCTTGGAGCAATCAGAGCGGCGGCGGCGGCTGGAAAAGCGGCGGCGGCGGACCATGGGGTCAAGGGCCGTCGGGCGGCCAGCAACAGCCCGACCTCGAGGAGATCCTCAAGCGCAGCCAGGACAAGCTCAAACAGGTGATGCCGGGCTCCGGTCTGCCGGGGCCGCTGCTGGCGCTGGTGGCGGTCGCCGCGATCGCCGTGGTGTCGTTCTTCGCCTTCACGGTGCAGGTCCGTCCCGACGAGCAGGCCATCGTCCTGCGCTTCGGCAAGTTCGATCGCGTGAAGGGCCCTGGCCTGCACTTCAAGTGGCCCTATCCCGTCGAGAATGTTCTGCTGCCCAAGGTCACGCGACAGAACTCGATCGAGATCGGCTTCCGCTCCATCGGCGCCCGCGGGTTCTCTCAGACCCCGCGTGACGTGCTCGAGGAAAGCCTGATGCTGACCGGCGACGAGAACATCGTTGACGTGGATTTCGTCGTGTTCTGGCGCATCAAGGATGCGGCTCAATACCTGTTCAACATCCAGAACCCCGAGATCACCGTGAAGGAGGTGGCCGAGAGCTCGATGCGCGAGGTCGTCGGCCAGAGCGACATTCAGCCGATCCTCACCCAGGCCCGCGCCAAGACAGAGCAGGCCGTGCAGAAGCTGATGCAGCAGATACTCGACCAGTACAAGGCGGGCATCGACATTACGCAGGTCCAGCTCCAGAAGGTGGACCCGCCGTCTCAGGTGATCGAGGCGTTCCGCGATGTGCAGGCGGCCCGCGCCGACCAGGAGCGGTTGCGCAACGAGGCGCTGACCTACGCCAGCAAGGTCGTTCCGGAGGCGCGCGGTGAGGCCCAGCGGATTCTGCAAGCCGCCCAGGGCTACAAGGAGCAGGCGATCGCCGAGGCTGATGGTCAGGCCGCCCGCTTCCTCAAGGTCTACGAGGAGTACAAGAAGGCGCCGGACGTGACGCGCAAGCGGCTCTTCCTCGAGACGATGGAGCGCGTGTTCGGCGGCATGGACAAGATCATCCTCGACGGCAAGGGTGGCGGTCCGGGTGTCGTTCCGTACCTGCCCCTCGACCAGCTGACGAAGCCCAAGTCCGATCAGGGAGCGAAGTGATGCGCGCGGTATTCTCGTTCATTCTCGTCATCCTGGTGGCGGCGGCGATCGCAACCTACTCGTCGTTCTTCATCGTGCAGCAGACCGAGCAGGCCTTGGTGCTCAGGTTCGGCGAGCCGCTGCGGGCGCCGATCACCACGCCCGGTCTCAACTGGAAAATCCCTGTCGTCGAGACGGTCGAGTTCTTCGACAAGCGCGTACTCGATCTCGACTCCTCGCCGCAGGAGCTGATCACCTCCGATCAGAAGCGCCTCGTGGTGGATGCGTTCGCCCGCTGGCGCATCTCGCAGGCGCTGCTCTTCTATCAAACCGTGCGCGACGAGCGGATCGCCCGCCAGCGTCTGAGCAACCTGCTCGAAGGCTCGCTGAGGCGCGTGCTCGGTTCGGCGTCGTTCGAGGATATCGTGCGCGACAAGCGCGAGAAGCTCATGGGTGACATCGCGCGTCAGGTGAACGAGGAGGCCAAGGAACTCGGCATCGCCATCATCGACGTGCGCATCAAGCGCGCCGACCTTCCCGAGGCGAACAGCCAGGCCATCTACAAGCGCATGCAGACCGACCGTCAGCGTGAAGCCCAGGAGTTCCGCGCCCAGGGCGAGGAGGCGGCGCGCAAGATCCGCGCCGAGGCCGATCGCGACGTGACCGTTCTCAAGGCCAAGGCCACGCGCGACGGCGAGAAGATCCGGGCCGAAGGCGACGCGACGCGAAATCGCATCTTCGCCGAGGCGTTTGGCCGCGATCCCGACTTCTTTGCGTTCTATCGCTCGATGCAGGCCTACGAGCAGGGCCTGAAGTCGGGTGACACGCGCATGCTGCTGACACCGGAGTCCGAGTTCTTCCGCTACTTCAACGATCCCAGCGGTAAACGGGCGGCGCCGGCTCAGAAAGGCAAATGAGAGACCTCGTCGTCGCGATAGGTCTCGTGCTGGTCATCGAGGGGCTGCTTTGGGCCGTGTTTCCACGCATGGCCTTCCGGCTCCTCGAGGCCGCGTCCGAGCTGCCTGAGCAGTCATTGCGGGTGGCCGGGGCGCTGTCCATCGCCTTCGGGGTGTTCCTGGTCTGGCTGATCCGGGGCTGAGGACACATTTGCGTGTGCAGGTCGCCGGAGCGGGTCTCGAGCGTCGGCAGGAGTCGCGCCTGAGCCCCGCCATTGCTACAATCGGGCGACCCCGGGCTCGGCTCGAGCCCTATCAGGAGACACGTCGCATGCGCTTTCTCGTGCACCGTTCGACGCGCCCCCTCGGCGCCGCGGTTCTCGGTTTCGCTATGATGCTCGGCCTTGCCGCTGCCGAGGCCAGGGAGCTGCCTGCCCGTGGTGGCCCGGTCACCGTCGCTCCCATCGCGGAGCGCCTCATCGAATCCGTCGTCAACATCTCGACGAGCCAGTTCGTGAAGGGCTCGCGCGGTGTGCCGCTGCCGCAGATGAAGAAGGGATCGCCCTTCGAGGAGTTCTTCGAGGACTTCTTCAATCGCCGCGGCGGTCCAGGCCAGGACCGCAAGGTCAGCTCGCTCGGCTCCGGGTTCGTGATCGATCCATCGGGCATCATCGTCACGAACAATCACGTGATCGAAGGCGCCGACGAGATCACCATCAACTTCCACGACGGCACCAAGCTCAAAGTCGATCGCGTGATCGGCCGTGATCCGAAGACCGATCTGGCGCTCCTCAAGGTGACCCCGAAGAAGCCGCTCAAGGCCGTGAAGTTCGGCTCGTCGACGACGCTCCGGGTCGGCGACTGGGTGATGGCCATCGGCAATCCCTTCGGACTCGGCGGCACCGTGACCCTCGGCATCATCTCGGCCAAGGCGCGCGATATCAACTCGGGTCCCTATGACGATTTCCTGCAGACGGATGCCGCCATCAACAAGGGCAACTCGGGTGGCCCGCTCTTCAACATGGAGGGTGAGGTGATCGGTGTGAACACCGCGATCATCTCCCCGACCGGCGGCTCCATCGGTATCGGCTTCTCCGTGCCCTCGGAAACGGCGGTCATGGTGATCGAGCAGCTCAAGCTTCACGGCGAGGTGCGGCGTGGCTGGCTCGGCGTGCAGATCCAGGCCGTGACCGACGAGATCGCCGAAAGCCTCGGGCTCAGCGAGCCGACCGGAGCGCTGGTCGGCAACATTACGGGGGACGGGCCCGCCGCCAAGGCCGGACTGAAGACGGGCGATGTCATCATCCGCTTCGACGGCAAGGACGTGAAGCGGAGCCGCGCGCTGCCGCGTCTGGTGGCCCAGACCTCCATCGGCAAGGCTGTCGATGTCGAGATCCTGCGTAAGGGCAAGCGCATGATGCTCAAGGTCGTGCTCGGGCGCCTCGAGGACGATCAGAGCGGACCCGGCAAGCCGGACAAGGCGCCGCCTGCCACCTCCAAGCAGGGTGCGGTTTCGCCGATCCCCGGCCTGACGCTGCAATTGCTGACGGATGACCTGCGGCGCAAATACAGCCTCGAGAAGTCCATGGAGGGCGTGCTCGTGGTGGGCGTGCAGCGCCAGCGCCAACTCCGGGACATCAAGGTGGGCGACGTCATCGTCGAGGTGCAGCAGGAGAAGGTCACAACCTTCGCCGACATCACGCGGGTCGTCGACAAATTCCGCAAGATGGGGCGCACCAAGGTCCTGCTGGGCCTCAAGGACGGCAAGGGCGATTTCCGCTTCGTCGCGGTGCCCCTTCGCTGATCCGGCCACCGCTACGCTCATAGCGTCGGGGCATCGTCCGGAGCGCGATGCATGGAGATGGCGGCGCCTTGCGTGGCCATCGCAGCCGGCCTGGCGTCCGTGCGGTGATCCTCGCCGGGCGCGCGGAGACCTCAGGGGCGCGCAGACGCCTCGGGGCACGCGCCGCGGCAAGCGCGCGACGTCCATGAAGAACAGTTGCGGGAGCGGAATGGGCAGACTATGCCTTCCGCTGAGGCCGTTCGGCATGGCTCGATCCACGGGAACTCGGCGCTTGCTGGTCCCGACGACGGGCGTCACGCGGCAGGACGGCGGTCGAACGAGTATTGGAGAGGCACATTGGCGCGCCACGGGTTGATCGACACCATTACCGATACCTTCGTGCCGATCCATCGTGACGGGCACAAGTTCCTGGCGCTGGCCGCGCTCCTCACACTGGGTCTGTTTTTCCTGTGGCCGCCGCTCGGCTGGTTCTTTGCGCTCATCACCTGCTGGGTGGCGTACTTCTTCCGCGATCCCGACAGGGTGACGCCGCTCAGGAACGGCCTCGTCATCGCGCCGGCCGACGGCAGGGTGGTGGGGCTCGAGGTGGTGACGCCACCCGCCGAGCTCGGCTTGCCGCCGGAGCCGCGCCTGCGCATCTCGATCTTTCTCTCCGTGTTCGACGTGCACGTGAACCGTGCGCCGGTCGCCGGCCGCATCAAGCGCATGGCCTACGTTCCCGGAGCCTTCGTCAACGCCGCGGCCGACAAGGCGAGCGAGGACAACGAGCGGGCCGCGCTGGTCATCGAAACCCAGGACGGCGTCGAGATCGGCGTGGTTCAGATTGCCGGTCTCGTTGCGCGTCGTATCGTGACCTTCGTCAAGGAAGGCGATAGCATCGGTGTCGGCGAACGCTTCGGCCTGATCCGCTTCGGCAGTCGCGCCGATGTCTACCTGCCGCCCGGACGAACGGCGCTGGTGTCCGTCGGGCAGCGTGCGATCGCCGGCGAGACGGTGCTGGCCGACCTGAAGTCCGACGAGCCGGAGCGCGAGGCACGCCAGGGCTGAGCGTTTCCCGGCACCGGTCAGGGCCGGTCCGCAAGCCGCGGTGCTGAGGTGTGGTCTACGTCGTGGGCTCGGAACCCTGATATCCGGTTCCGGGCGCCAGCCACGGTCTCGATGGACGCAGACAGCGCTTCCATCTGAACCGGGCGCACCCTAGTCGATGCAGAGGTGGTCATGCCGCTCGATCCGATCCTACCGAAGCTCGAGCAAGAGACCCGGCGGCGCCGGCGCATAGGCATCTTCCGGCACCGCAAGGTGCCCGTGCGCATGCTGGTGCCGAACTTCTTCACGCTGCTCGGGCTGTGTGCCGGCCTTACCGCCATCCGCATGGCCATCGAGCACCGCTACGATATTGCGCTCGCCGCCATCGTCATCGCGGCGCTTCTCGACAGTGTCGACGGGCGCATCGCCCGGCTCTTGAAGGCGTCGTCGCGGTTCGGCGCCGAGCTCGACAGCCTTGCCGACTTCGTCAACTTCGGCGTCGCGCCGGCCGTGGTGCTCTACACCTGGGGCTACAACGCCTCCAAGGGGCTCGGCTGGATCGTCGTGCTGATTTTCGCGGTGGCCTCGGCATTGCGGCTGGCCCGGTTCAACGTGGCCATCGACGACGAGAAGCCGCACTGGCAGGGCAACTACTTCACCGGCATGCCGGTGCCGGCGGCGGCCATCGTCGTGATGCTGCCGGTCTATCTCGTGCACCTCGACCTGCTGCCGATCCATCGCGCACTGCTGCCGGGCTATCTCGTCTATACCCTGCTGATCGCCTTCCTGATGGTCAGCACGATCCCGACGTTCTCGGGCAAGCTGCTCGGCGAGCGCATCCCGCGTGAGATGGTCTTGCCGATCTTCGTCGTGGTCGGGGCGCTGGTCGCGCTGCTGCTGACGTATCCCTACGCGACCTTGACGGCCGCGTCCGTGGTCTATCTCGCGCTCGTGCCGATCGCCGCCCGCCGCTTTGCGCGACATATGCGCGAGAGCGAAGCGGCAGAGGCGCGCGCGCAGGCCGAGAACGACGGTCGCCTCGTCGATCTGCGCTCTCCGGACGATGGGAAGTCCTAAACCGTGATCCGCGTGCCGTGATGGCGGCGCTCAGCGCTGCCATCGCAAGTGCGGTCGAGGACGCGGCCGGCCTCCTTGATCGAGCCGCCCGCGCCCCGCCGGCATCCGTTCAGATGCGCGCCTTGATGCGCTTGCCCATCTCGGTCGTGCTAGCCGTACCGCCGACATCGCTCGTGCGCGAGGCGGGATCGCCGATCGAGCCCTCGACGGCGGCGTTGAGCAGACGTGCCGCCTCGCGGGCCGCCGCAAGCCCCAGCCGCGTGCCGAGCACATCGAGCATCATCGTGCCCGATTGGAGCAGCGCGAAGGGATTGGCGAGCCCCTTGCCGGCGATGTCGGGCGCCGAGCCATGGGTCGCCTGGGCCATGATGTGTTTCGGTGCGACGGCGATGCCGGGCGCCATGCCGAGGCCGCCGACAAGCGCCGCCGCCTCGTCCGTCAGGATGTCGCCGTACATGTTGGTCGTCACCACGACGTCGAAGCGCGTCGGCTTCAGAATGATGTCATGGGCGAAGGTGTCGACCATCATCTCCTCGGCCTCGACGTCGGGATAGTCCTGCGCCAGCCGGCGGAACTCCTCGGCGAACATGCCGCACGAGAGCTTGAAGACGGTATCCTTGTGGACGGCCGTCACCTTCTTGCGGCGACGGCGGGCGACCTCGAAGGCGGCGCGGCAGATGCGCGACGACTGGCGCCGGGTGATGACGCGGACCGAGATCGTCACGTCCTCCGTCGGGCGGAACTCGCCCTTGCCGAGGAACATGTTGCGGTCGGGCTGGAAACCCTCGTTGTTCTCGCGCAGAAATACCAGATCGACGTCCGGTCGGATGCACGGCACGCCGGGATAGGATTTGAACGGCTTGATGCCGCAGAACATGTCGAAATGACGCCGGATGATCGGGTGCGGGTTGATGGCCTCGGGCACCTTGGGATAGAGGCGATGGCCGATCGGGCCGAGCACCCAGCCGTCGAGGGACGAGAGTGCGTCGAGCGTCCCTTCCGGCATCGTGTGGCCGTGGCTGTCGAGCGCCTTGCGGCCGATCGGGATCTCGCGCCAGTCGATCTTCAGGCCGGCCTTGTCGGCCGCCGCGCTCATGAGATCGACGACGACGGGCGTGATCTCGAGGCCGATATCGTCGCCGGCCATGATGCCGATGGCGAGCGACGAGCGGCCGCTGCCATGCTGGGCTTCCTGGACGGGATCGGGATAGCCGATAGCGCTCATGCGAGGTCTCCGTGGCATTAACGACGTGTCGAGGTCGATGGGGTGGGTTCCGATTGGCTCGCGCGATCATGTTGGCGTAAGCTTGCGCTCGCGCGATCGTGCGGCCATTAATGCGGCCGGTCCGCGATCGTCGCAACCCATAATCCGTAGTCCGATGCCGTCATGCTCAAGATCCGTGTCATTCCCTGCCTGGACGTGAAGGACGGCCGCGTCGTCAAGGGCGTCAATTTCGTCGATCTGCGCGATGCCGGAGATCCGGTCGAGGCCGCCGCCGCCTACGATGCCGCCGGGGCGGACGAGCTGTGCTTTCTGGACATTACTGCGAGCCACGAGAACCGCGGCATCATGCTCGACATCGTGCAACGCACGGCCGAGCGCTGCTTCATGCCTCTGACGGTCGGGGGCGGCGTGCGGACCGTTGCGGATATCCGCCGGCTGCTCGAGGCCGGGGCCGACAAGGTTTCGATCAACACCGCTGCGGTCAAGGAACGCCAGTTCGTCGCCGAGGCTTCGGAGAAGTTCGGCGCCCAGTGCATCGTCGTGGCCATCGACGCCAAGCGGGTCTCGGCCGCCGGGGCAGCCGACCGCTGGGAGATCTTCACGCACGGCGGGCGCCATCCGACCGGCATCGATGCCATCGCCTATGCCCGCGAGGTCGTCGATCTCGGGGCCGGCGAGATCCTGCTGACCTCCATGGATCGCGACGGCACGCGGGATGGCTTCGACCTGGCGCTGACATGCGCCATCGCCGATGCGGTCTCGGTTCCGGTGATCGCCTCGGGCGGCGTCGGCACGCTGCAGCACCTCGTCGACGGCGTCAATCGGGGGCATGCCAGCGCCGTGCTCGCGGCGTCGATCTTCCATTTCGGCCAGCATACGATCGGCGAGGCCAAGCGCTACATGGCCGAGCACGGCGTAGCCGTGCGGCTCGACGCGTGAAAGGCGGCCTGCCGGAGCCTCTGCGGTGTCCGGCACAAACCTTTCCTCCCGAATGCCGATTGCTGGCCGACCGGCCTGGGGTGTATGGCTTGGTATGCCGGCCTCGAGGCGGCAGAAACGAGATGAGGTAGCTCATGGCCGACGACGTTCTCGGCCGACTTGCAGCAACGATCAGGGCCAGGCGCGCGGAAAGCGCCGAGAAGTCCTACACGCGGCAGCTTCTCGAAGCGGGTCCGGCGCGTTGCGCCAAGAAGCTCGGCGAGGAAGCCGTGGAGACCGTCATCGCCGCCACCGGGGAGTCCCGGGACGCGCTGCGGGCGGAAGCGGCCGACCTCATCTATCATCTGTTGGTGCTGCTCGAGTGCCGCGAGGTGGATGTCGCGGATGTGCTCAGGGAGCTCGAGCGCCGCATGGGGACCTCTGGTCTTGTCGAGAAGGCGTCGCGCGGCGCCGGTGGCGCGTAGACGATGACCGAGATGCTCGAGAAGGCCGCGAAAGCGCAGAACCTGGAATTCTCGCCTTATCAGGTTTTCACCCGCGAGGAGTGGGCCAGACTGCGCGCCGACACTCTGATGACGCTGGCGGCCGCGGAGCTGCGCCAGCTTTCGGGCGTCATCGAGGAGCCTTCGGTCTCGGAGGTCGAGGAAATCTACCTGCCGATGTCACGGCTGCTCAATCTCTATGCCGGCGCCTCGCAGCAGCTCCACGCGGTCATCTCGGACTTCCTGGGCAAGAACAGCGGCAAGGTGCCCTTCATCATCGGGTTGGCCGGCTCCGTCGCGGTCGGCAAGAGCACCGTGGCGCGCGTGTTGCGCGCCCTGCTGGCGCGCTGGCCCAACACACCCCGCGTCGATCTGGTCACGACGGACGGCTTCCTGAAGCCCAATCACGAGCTGCAGGCCCTCGGCATCATGCATCGCAAGGGCTTTCCGGAGAGCTTCAACACTGCGCAGCTGCTGAACTTCCTGGCTGACGTCAAGGCCGGGCGCCCGCGTGTCGAGGCGCCGGTCTACTCGCATTTCCACTACGATATCCTGGCCACGCAGCGGATCATCGTGGATCAGCCGGACATCCTCATCGTCGAAGGCCTGAACGTCCTGCAGCCCGCGCGCCTGCCGACGGACGGCACGGCCATCCCCTTCGTCTCGGATTTCTTCGACTTCTCGATCTACATCGACGCCGATCCGCAAGTGATCGAGCGCTGGTATCTCGAGCGCTTCATGCGTCTGCGCCAGACGGCGTTCCGCGACCCCGGCGCCTATTTCCACCGCTATGCGACGCTGACGGACGAGGAGGCGCACGCCACCGCTCTCGAGATCTGGCGGACGATCAACTCCAAGAACCTCAGGGAAAACATCATCCCGACGCGCCAGCGCGCGCACCTCATCCTGCGCAAGGGTATGAACCACACGATCGAGAGCGTGGCGTTGCGCAAGCTCTGAGCCGCCGCGCGCCATTGCCTCCGTTGCGGCAGCGCCGTCAGGCGTTCAGCGGCGGCGTCCCTGCCAGCGGCCGCCCGGGATGGGGAGCAGCCGCGATACGTCGCGGGCGTAGAGGTATACCCAGGCGTCGAACTCGTCGCCGTCGCCAAGCCGCGCCGTCACGATCTCTCGCGAATAGAGGTGCGGCTTGCGGCTCTCGTCGGCGCAGCCCTCGTAGCGGTCGAGGGCATCCAGTACGCGGCCAGCGCGCCTCAGCTCGAACAATTCGCCGAACACGCGGTCGCGCACGCCCTCGGAGCGTACAGCCCCAGGGTACCAGCCGAGACTGTAGAGCCGCCCGCTGAACGAGGCCTCGCCGAGCAGGCGCGCGTGCTGTTCCAGGAGCCGTGCAGCCGGATGGGCCGAGCCCTGCATGAGTGTCCCGTACACCAGGAGATGCTCTGATGCGTCCACCGCCACCACCACCGAGCGAATCAGCGTGAATGCGTCAGTGTGGCGTTTTGAAGCGTCCGCTACAACCCTGCCGCCCTCCCCAATCCGCAGACGATGCGCGGGGTGCGCGGATGCTCCGTGTCGGCCATGCCCGGCCGGCTGAGCGAGCCATCCAGCGGCTGGTGTGAACCGCCTCGTGACAGGCACGCTGCTTGCCGCTATGCCATCGGCCGATGCTGCACATCAACGACCTCACCTATCGGATCGAAGGGCGCGTCCTGCTGGAGGGCGCCTCCGCCGGGATTCCGGCCGGCCACAAAGTCGGACTCGTCGGGCGCAACGGCACCGGCAAGACCACGCTGCTGCGTCTCATCGCCGGCGAACTGTCGCCCGACGACGGCAGCATCCGCATGCCGCGCAACGCCCGCGTCGGCTGGGTGGCCCAGGAAGCCCCCGGCGGACCCGAGACGCTGCTCGAGTGGGTGCTTATGGCCGATGTCGAGCGCGCCAGCCTGCTGGCCGAGGCCGAAACCGCAACCGATCCGCACCGCATCGCCGAGGTCCACGTCCGCTTGAACGACATCGATGCGCATGCCGCCCCGGCTCGCGCTGCCCAGATCCTGTCGGGCCTCGGCTTCCCGCCCGCGGCGCAGGCGCGGCCGTGCGCGGAGTTCTCCGGCGGTTGGCGCATGCGCGTCGCGCTCGCCGCCATCCTGTTCACGGCGCCGGATCTCCTGCTGCTCGACGAGCCCTCGAACTACCTCGATCTCGAGGGCACGCTGTGGCTTGAAAGCTATCTCAAGAGCTATCCGGGCACGGTGCTGCTGGTCAGCCACGACCGCGATCTTCTCAACAAGGCGGTCGGCAGCATCCTGCATCTTTCCGGTGGCAAGCTCACGCTCTACGCCGGCGGCTACGACGCCTTCGAGGAGGCGCGGCGCGAGCGCCAGCGTCTCGACCTCAAGCTCAAGCGCAAGCAGGACGACGAGCGGCGCCATATGGAGGCCTTCATCGAGCGCTTCCGGGCCAAGGCGACCAAGGCGCGGCAGGCGCAGAGCCGCATCAAGGCGTTGGCGCGCCTGCAACCAATCGCCGAGCAGGTCGAGGAGCGCGTCGTGCCGTTCCGCTTCCCGAGCCCGGCCAAGGTGCTGGCGAGCCCGCTGGTGCGCTTCGAGCAGGCCGCCGTCGGCTACGAGCCGGAAAAGCCGGTGCTGACGGGCCTCGATCTCAGGCTCGACGCTGACGATCGCATCGCGTTGCTCGGCTCGAACGGCAACGGCAAGAGCACGTTCGCCAAGCTGCTGGCGGGGCGTCTGGCGCCCATGCGCGGCATCCGCCGGGCGTCGGACAAGATGACCGTCGGCTATTTCGCGCAGCACCAGATGGACGATCTGCCGGAGCGACAGACGCCATTCGGGCTCATCAGCTCGCTGATGCCGGAGGCGTCGGAATCGGCGCGGCGCGCCCGCCTCGGGCAGATCGGTTTCGGATTCGAGAAGGCGGATACGGAAACGCAGAACCTCTCAGGCGGCGAGAAGGCGCGGCTCCTGTTCGCGGTCGCGACGTTCGGCGGGCCCAACCTGCTGATCCTCGACGAGCCGACCAATCACCTCGATGTCGACAGCCGCGAGGCTCTGATCCGCGCGCTGGCCGAGTTCGAGGGGGCGGTGGTGCTCATCAGCCACGACCGCCACCTGGTCGAGGCATCGGCCGACCGGCTCTGGATCGTCCGGGGCGGCACCGTCGAGCCCTATGACGGCGACATGGAGAGCTACCGCGCCCTGTGTCTCGCCGAGCGCGACCTCTCCTCCGAGCCGCGGCGCGAGCGCAGCGAGGACGCCGGCGCCGAGCGAGTCAGCGCCAAGGACGCCCGCCGTCTCGCGGCTCAGCGGCGGACCAGTCTCGCTCCGCTGAAGCGCATGGTCGTCGAGGCGGAGAAGGAGATGGAGCGGATATCGGCTGCCATTGCCGTAATCGACGCGTCGCTGGCCGATGCGAGCCTTTATTCGAGCGATCCCGAGCGCGCCAAGCGGCTGGTCGAAGAGCGGGGCAAGCAGGCCCGGGCGCTGGGCGAGGCGGAGGAGCGCTGGCTGGCCGAGAGCGAGGCCTACGAGGCCGCGGCGGCGGAGTTGGCGGACAATTGAGGGCTTTTCAGGCCAGCCGCGCGGCCATCGGGCCGTGAGACGAAAGGCCGTCCCGGTTCGGCACGCGAGTGGACAGGCCGGTTCGCTTCTGCTAGAAGCTTGCCCACAGGCGGGAAACGAAGAGTGGCGCGCGCCGCGGCGGGTGGGCGTGCCATGTGCGTTTCCTTTATCAATTTTCAATTTCGTCCAAGGACAGGCACGCGTGCAGGTTATCGTTCGCGACAACAACGTCGATCAGGCCTTGAAGGCCCTCAAGAAGAAGATGCAGCGGGAAGGCATCTTCCGTGAGATGAAGCTCCGGAACTACTACGAGAAGCCCTCGGAGCGGCGGGCGCGCGAGAAGGCCGAGGCCGTTCGCCGTGCACGCAAGCTGGCGCGCAAGCGCGCGCAGCGCGAGGGGCTGATCCCGGGCAAGGCTGCGGTCAAGCCGGCGGCCCGATAAGTCCTGAGGCAGGGTGCCCCGACGGTGCGTCCTGCCGAACCACCGGTCCAGCTTCACACTGTCGTCTTTGCGCCGTAGGTCCGCGTGGCCTGCGGCTTTTACGGTTTGGCGGATCGGGCGCGCGCGATCTCGTCGATGAAGACGCGAATGTCGTCCAGCGCCCCATGCGAGAACAGGTCGACGTGCCCGCCGTGCGGGTAGGTGGCGAGGCGCTTGGGCTCACGGGCCGCTGCGAAGACCTTCCGGCCCATGTGCACCGGCACGATCATGTCGTGCTCGCCGTGCAGCACGAGCAGGGGCGCGCGAATGCCGGCAATGCGCGCCATCGTGTCGTAGGTGTCCAGCACGAACGGACGCACCCACAGCCAGGGATAGAGCTCCGCCGCCATGTCGGTCATGGACGTGTACGGGGCATCGAGAATGACACCCGCCACCTTGCGCTGGGCGGCAAGCTGCACCGCCACGCCGGAGCCGAGCGATTCGCCGTAGAGCACGATGTCCTCGGGCGCGTGGCCATCCTTCACCAGCGCGTCGTAGGCGAGGACCGCGTCGGCGACGTTCGCCGCTTCGCTCGGCCGGCCGCTGGAGCCGCTGTAGCTGCGATAGCTCAGCATCAGCACGCCGAGCCCCTCGCCCATGAACGTGGCGACGCGCCAGGCCCGGTTGGCGAGATTGCCGGCATTGCCATGGAAGTAGAGCAGAGTCGGACGCCCGGGCCGGGCCGCGGCGTGCCAGGCAACAAGTTGCTCGCCGTCCGGCGTCTTGAGTACGCGTTCCTCGACCGTCATCAGGCCGGCGACGGCCGGTGGCACGCGTGTCCGGTCCGGGCGGTAAATGAGACTGCGTTGGCTGAAGTACATTGCGACGAGCACGAGAGCGTAGAGGAGGGCGACAGCGCCGGCGATCTTGAGGGCGAGCGACATGTGTGGACCACCGACGAAACGGGCGAGCAGCGGCTCAGCAGAGCTATAGACCCTGAATCGTAATGCAGATCAACCACCTGAACGCCAAGGAGCGAGGCGCGGTCGGCGCTCAGTTCGCTGCGCGCGGCCCGGCAGGCGCGGTCAGGGTGAGCCCGATGAAGGGCCAAACGTGCTCGTAGAGCCCGTCGCGGACCAGCGTGTTGTGGTCGGAGCCCGCCATGCGCACGAGCATCTTGGGCTGGATGGCCAGGGCGTAGAGCCGCTCGGCATGGGCGTAGGGGATGATGCTGTCGCGGTCGCCATGCGCGATGAGGACGGGTGCCCTGATGCGTGCAATCCGGTCGCGCGAGCGGAACTGATCCCACATCAGCAGGTCGACCGGTGCGAGCGCCATGCGCTCGCGCGCGAGGTCGACGGCGGCCGTGAACGGGGCTTCCAGGATCACCGCCCGGATGCGCTCCCTGGCCGTGACCTCGGCGGCCAGGCGAACCGCGACGCCGGTGCCGAGCGAGTGCCCGTGGATGACGATGTCCTCGGCGCGGTGCCTGCCGCGCAGCCAGGTGTAGGCGGCGAGTGCGTCCCGGTGGATGCCGATCTCGCTTGGCGTGCCGCTCCTGGGGCCGCCGGTCGAGCCGGGATAGCCACGATAGGAGACCGCGAGCACGCCGACGCCGGCTGCCGCCAGACGCCGCCATCGCCCCTTCTGGATGACCAGCCGCCCGCTCTGGCCGTGCAGGAACAGGAACACGGGCTTGCCCGCTTGCGGCGGCACGTACCAGGCCGCGGTCTCGATGCCGTCGCTGGCGAGAAGAGTGAGGCGCTGGCTGTTGGGGATGGCCATGCCGGCGGCGGCGGCGAGGCGGCCGCTGTCCGCGGTCTTGAAGAGCATGCTGCGCTGCTGAACCGTGACCGTGCCGACGGCGCCGCCGTAGGCCAGGAGCGGAATGGCAAACGCCAGGGCCAGACCTCGGCGCGCTTTGGTCTTGAGCATCGGCTCCGTCCGCGCGACGCACACGACCGGTGCGTCCTACTCACCCCATCCTGTCGCCCACGCCCAGCAAAGAGCAACCCGGCGGCAAGGTCAATGCGCCAGTGCCTTGACGATCTCCTCGGTCATCTTCTTGGCGTCGCCGAGCACCATCACCGTGTTGTCGCGATAGAAGACGGGATTGTCGATGCCGGCGTAGCCCGAGGCCAGCGAGCGCTTGTTGAAGAGCACGGTGCCGGCCTTCCAGACCTGCAGCACGGGCATGCCGTAAATGGGCGAGGACTTGTCTTCCTCGGCCGCCGGATTGACGACGTCGTTGGCGCCGATGACGTAGACGGCGTCGGCCTGGCTGAACTCGGAGTTGATGTCCTCGAGCTCGAACACCTCGTCATAGGGCACGTTGGCCTCGGCCAGCAGCACGTTCATGTGGCCGGGCATGCGGCCCGCGACCGGGTGGATCGCATACTTGACCTCGACGCCGGCCTTCTTGAGGGAGTCCGCCATTTCGCGCAGCGCGTGCTGGGCCTGGGCGACGGCCATGCCATAGCCGGGCACGATGATGACCTTGCCGGAGTTCTTCAGCAAGAACGCCGCATCCTCCGCTGAGCCGAGCTTGACGGGCTTCTGCTCGCCATCGCCTGCCGGGCCCGCCACCTCGCCGCCGAAGCCGCCGAGGATGACCGAGATGAAGGAGCGGTTCATGCCCTTGCACATGATGTAGGACAGGATCGCGCCCGAAGAGCCGACGAGTGCGCCGGTGATGATGAGGGCGATGTTACCGAGCGTGAAGCCGATGCCGGCCGCCGCCCAGCCCGAGTACGAGTTGAGCATCGACACCACGACCGGCATGTCGGCGCCACCGATCGGGATGATGATGAGGACACCGAACACCAGCGCCACCAGCGTGATGGCCCAGAACAGCCAGGCGCTGCCGCCGGAGGTGCAGAACTGCCAGATGAGCACGGCGAGCAGGAGCGCGAGACCGATGTTGATCAAGTGGCGTGCGGGCAGGATGATCGGCTTGCCGGACATGCGGCCCGAGAGCTTGGCGAAGGCGATGACCGAGCCCGTGAAGGTGATGGCGCCGATGGCAACGCCGAGGCTCATCTCGAGCAGGCTCGCCCAGCCGATCCGCCCGCTCGCATCGGCGATCCCGAAGGCCGCGGGTGCATAGAGCGCGCCGGCCGCCACGAACACCGCCGCGAGGCCGACCAGCGAGTGGAAGGCCGCCACCAGCTCCGGCATCATGGTCATGGGGATGCGCCGCGCCGTCACCGCGCCGATGGCTCCGCCGACGCCCATGCCCGCGATGATCAGGAACCAGGTCAGCACGGAGCCGCCATCGCCCAGGAGCCCGAACGTCGTCAGCACGGCAATGGTCATGCCGATCATGCCGTAGCGGTTGCCGGCGCGTGACGACTCCGGGCTCGACAACCCGCGCAGCGCCATGATGAAGAGCACGCCGGAGACGAGGTAGAGCAATGCTGCGAGGTTGGCGGTCATTGTTTCAATTCCTCGATTTTCTCGCGGGGAAGCTCGATCGCCGCCAGCCCGGGGTAGGCTTGATCGAGTATGCGGCGCTCAAGCCTGCGCGCATGCAGAACGACATACCACGTGTTGCCATCGAGGATGGCCAGCGCCCAGTCGTCGACGCGCCGCCGTGCCGAGGCACCGACATGCGTGTAGCGAAACGGCAAGACCGCGTATGCTGTCCCATTAGCTAGACGGCCGTCTGCCGCCCTGTCCGTATCGATGGCAAGGTCTCGAAGCCCCCCGGCGCGGCTGGCCGCGTCGCCGCGCCATGCCCTGATCAACCCCGCGCGGTAGGCTGCTACGGGCTCGCGGTAGGCGGCTGCCGCCAGTGCCAGGACGGGCGGCGGCATGGAGATATCGACGACCGTGTCGAAATCCTCTTTCAGCACCGCGGCGATGAGGCGGTCCGCCGTCGTCTTCAGCGCGGCCTTCTTTGGACCGTCGATACCTTTCGCGGCCGCATCGAACGAAACGCATGCAACGACCAGGGCCAGCAGGAAGGCCATGCCACGGCCCGTCCGCGCGACCCACGAGACCGCCGCCACAGTCGTTGCGGCGCGGCTCATTTCTTCTCTTTCTTCTTGTACATGGCGAGCATGCGCTGGGTGACGAGGAAGCCGCCGAAGATGTTCACGGAGGCCATGACCAGCGCCAGGAAGCCGAAAATCTTCGCGAGGATCGTGCCTGAGCCAACGAGATGCACGCCAACCGCCAGCAGCGCGCCGACGACGATCACCGACGAGATGGCGTTGGTCACGCTCATGAGCGGCGTGTGCAGGGCCGGCGTCACCGACCAGACCACGTAGTAGCCGACGAAGATGGCGATCACGAACACCATGAGCCGGTAGACGAACGGATCGACGTCGCCGCCGAGGCCCGTTGCGGCCAAGGCGCTTGCGGTGGAGGCGAGCAGAAGAATGAGCGCGCCTGCAATGGGCCGGAACGTCGGAAGCATCTCAAGCCCCTTTCGTCTCGAGGTTCGGGTGGACGATCTTGCCATCCTTGGCGACGAGCGTGCCTTTGACGACCTCGTCCTCCCAGTCGATCTTCAACACCTTCTCCTTCTTGTCGATCAGCGTCTCGAGGAAGGTGAGCAGGTTCTTGGCATAGAGGCTCGAGGCGTTGACCGGCACGGTGCCGGCGAGATTGATCGGCCCCATGATGGTGACACCATTGGCCGTCGTGGTCGTCCCGCCGGGCTTGGTCAGCTCGCAGTTGCCGCCCCGCTCGGCCGCGAGATCGACGATGATGGCGCCCGATTTCATGCTGGCGACCATGTCGGCAGAGATGAGCCGCGGAGCGGGCCGGCCGGGGATGAGCGCGGTCGTGATGACGATGTCCTGCGCCTTGATGTGGGAGGCGACGAGCTCGGCCTGTTTTTTCTGATACTCGGCCGACATCGGCTTGGCGTAGCCGGCGGCCGTCTGGGCCTGCTTGAATTCCTCGTCCTCGACGGCAATGAACTTGGCGCCGAGCGAGGCGACCTGCTCCTTGGTGGCGGGGCGCACGTCGGTGGCGGAGACGATGGCGCCGAGGCGGCGCGCTGTGGCGATGGCCTGCAGCCCGGCCACGCCGACGCCCATGATGAAGACCTTGGCGGCGGGCACCGTGCCGGCGGCCGTCATCATCATCGGGATTGCCTGGCTGAACGTTGAGGCGGCATCGACGACGGCCTTGTAGCCGGCGAGGTTGGCCTGACTCGAAAGCACGTCCATCGACTGGGCACGCGTGATGCGCGGCATGAACTCCATCGAGAACAGGCTGGCGCCGGTTGCCGCCACCGCCTCCAGGTCGGGGCGCTCGCCATAGGGCTCGAGCATGGCGACGACCAGGGCGCCGGGCTTCAGGGCCTTGACGTCGGCGGCCGAGGGGCGGCGGACCCGCAGCAGAATATCGGCACCGGCCAGAGCCTCGGCGGCGCTGGCGACCACATCCGCGCCGGCCGCCGTGTAGGCGTCGTCGGAAAAGTGAGAGCGCCCGCCGGCCCCGGCCTCGACCTTGACCGTGCAGCCGTGGGCCTTCAGCTTCTTGGCCGTCTCGGGCGACAATGCCACGCGGGGCTCGGCCTCCCCTTCCCGTGTGACGGCGATGGTGACCATGCTGGCTCCGCTTGGCTCAAGAGATGGAAATGGCGGCGCGCGCCCGAGCCGTTTCCGGCGTTGTCGGGGCGGTGGCTAGACGATCGTCACGGCCAGAATGGCCATGAGCAGCACGATGGCGATGGTGCTCCACTTGATGAGCGCGACGAACCCGCTGTAGGTGCGGACGTGCTCCTTGTAGTCCATCTCCGGATGTCCGCCAGACGTGTCGATGCTCATCGCGACCCCTCCTGCCCCGTAGTAGCTCGAGCCTGCGGCTCATGACGGCTGAACAAATGCCATTGCCGCCCGCCGAGCGAACGGCAATTTCGATCCATTGGGGGTCTACAGCACTCGCGGAATGCACGGCAACGCGGGCGGGCACGCCTGGGCAATTTGCCGCACTGCTGCGCCGAAAAACGGGCGCAGAACGCACAATCGGCAGCCAGCCCCTCGATTTCCGCCATGTTTCGTCGTTGAATGGCTTGGGGAGAGACGAATTCGAGGGGATCGCGTCATGACACGCACCGCACGCTCGCGCGCTACGGCAATCGTCGCCGTCGCACTGACGGGAGCAACGCTGGCAGCGCTCGCGGCGGCTGGGCCTGCCCACGCCCTCGAGCCCGGCAAGGACGAGCTCAAGGTCCTGAAGGCCTGCGAGCGCCGCCTCTGCGAGATCGTCTTGAAGCGTCAGGCCAAGGGACCCGACCTCTCCTGCGATCTGGCGAAGACCTGGGCCAACTCGACGGTGAAGGAAGGCGGCAAGAAGAAGCGCATTTCCTGGAACTTCGGCGACGTGCGCTGCTCCACGATGGTGCGCGTGACGCGCGCCACGATCCTCGCCGCGCTGCAGAGCCCCAAGTACAAGTTCGAGTTCGGCGAGCGCTCCGTGAACTGCGTCGTGCATCGTGCGGGCGAGAAGAAGCCCCTCGTCGTCAGGGCCGCGCCGAAGATCGAGTTCAAGAACGGTAAGGCGGTCAAGAGCTGGGTGCGCGTCAAGAGCATCGACGGTCCGTCGGACGTGAAGAGCATGATCTGGACCGTCGCCAAGCTCGAGGACACACTCGGCATCTTCCACAAGGACATCATCCGCGGGATCAACAAGTTCGTGCACGAGAAGTGCGCGAAGCTCTACGGCGACGCCAAGCTCCAGGCCGGCGCCGGCCGTTGAGCTGGTCGAAGGGCGGGCGGCCGGCCTGAGCGCTCAGCGCGCCGCGCCGACAGGTTTGAGCCGGAGGATGCGTCCGCGGCGCTCGTCGGTCAGCAGGTAGATGTAGCCGTCCGGCCCTTGGCGCACGTCACGAATGCGGCTCTCGAGCCCCTTCAGCATCCGCTCCTCCCTGACGACTTTCTCACCCTTGAGCTCGAGGCGCGCCAGAAGCTGGCCCGCGAGGGCGCCGACGAAGGCGTTGCCGCGCCAGAAGGGGAACTTGTCGCCCGTGTAGAAGGTCATGCCCGAAGGTGCGATCGAGGGGTCCCAGTAATGGATGGGCTGCTCCATGCCGGACTTGCGGGTGCCGATGCCGATTTTCTCGCCGGAGTAGTCGCGGCCGTAGGTTATGACGGGCCAGCCGTAGTTGCGGCCCTTGCGCGGGATGTTGATCTCGTCGCCGCCCCTCGCGCCGTGTTCGGCGGTCCACAGCTCGCCGGTCTCGGGATGGAGGGCCGCACCCTGGACATTGCGGTGGCCGATGGACCAGACCTCGGGCGCCCAGCCGGCCAGTTCGGGGTTGCCGGGGGCAGCGCCGCCGCTGGTCTTGATGCGAATGATCTTGCCCAGGTGATTGGCCGGGTTCTGCGCCTCGTCGCGCAGGCTGTAGCGGTCGCCCGTGGTGACGTACAGTGCGCCGGTCCGGTCGAGCACGAGCCGAGAGCCGAAATGATGGCTGCCGTCGTAGGCCGGGAGCTGGCGGAAGATCACGACGACGTCCTCGAGCCCCGAGCCGTCGGCCTTGAGCCTGGCGCGGGCCACGGAGGTGGCATTGCGGCCCCGCCCGCGCGGTTCCGCAAAGGAGAGGTAGATCGTCCGCGAGGTGGCGAAATCGGGGGCGGCGAGGACATCGAGGAGCCCGCCCTGGCCGACCGAAGCGATGGGCGGCAATCCGGCGAGCGGTGTCGAAAGACGCTTGCTGAAGGCCGCTTTCGGATCGACCAGCCGCAACCGGCCTTGCCGCTCGGTGACCAGCATGCGCCCGTCGGGCAGGAAGGTGAGGCCCCAGGGATGGGCGAGCGGTCCGGCGACGGTCTCGACGAGCACATCCGTTCGCTCGGTCTTCAGCCGCACCGGCTTCGGCTCCGTGCCCTGGGCGGTGGAGATCGCCGGCGCCATGGTGCTGAAAAGCACCGCGGCTGCCAGCAGCCAAGCCGGTTTTGCGATCATGAGGCAGCTCCCCGATCCTGTGTCGCCCGATGGCGGGCCGTGTGCGTCAGACGCCAGCCGTCTGGCTCGGCGTCTCCGGCAGGGGCACGCCCGCCGTGGCGAAAGCGGCAGCCTGCTGGCGCGCCACCGTGGCCAGCTCGAAGTCCTCGATGGTCTCGTTGAAGATCCTGTAATAGTTGAGGCGCGCGTTGAGATGCAGGAAGACGCCGCCGAGACCGATCGCCGCCCGGTCCATGAATACGAACTCGCGCGGCACGCGCACCGGCCCCTTCTCTTTGAGGCCCTTGTGGACCGCGAAGGCTTCCCTGCGGCCGTATTCGCCGGGCGCCACGTCCTCGGCGATCAGCCGCTCGCGGTCGTCGAGCAACGGGCCGTAGATGAAGCGCGCCCAGATGTTGAGAATGTCGATGACCTCGCGGGACAAGCCGCGGAAGCCCCATGTCTCGTACGCGTGCACGATGCGGTCCTGGTTGCCCTCGAGCAGACCGCGATAGAGGTCTATGACGCCTTCGACGAAGCGTGGCGGAAAGGCGCGGATGCAGCCGTAGTCGAGCAGGTTGACGCCGGCGGGCCGCCCGTCCTCGCCCTCGAAGATCGAGTAGTTGCCGAGGTGCGGGTCGCCGTGAATGACGCCGAAGTGCGCGAACGGATACCACCAGGCGCGGAACATGGCGCGGGCGATCTGGTTCCGATCCTCGATGGCGTGATCCTTGTAGGCGAGCAATGGACGCCCCTCGGCCCAGGTCATGGTCAGGAGACGGCGGGTCGACAGCTCCGCGACCACCTCGGGCACGCGGATAAGCGGGTCGCTGCGGAAAATATCGGCGTAGAGCCGCATGTGCCGGGCTTCCAGCTCGTAGTCGAGCTCCTCCCTGAGCCGGGCGGCGATCTCGGTGACGATCTCCGACGTATCGATCGCCGGGTCCATGCGCCGGTGGATCGAGAAGATGATCCGGAGCTGGTTGAGATCCGCCTCCACGGCCGATTGCATGTCCGGGTACTGCAGCTTGCAGGCCAGGAGCCGTCCCGAATGGTCCCGGGCGCGATGCACCTGCCCGAGCGAGGCGGAGGCGGCAGCCTGCTGCTCGAAGGTTGAGAAGCGGGCGGCCCAGTCAGGCCCGAGCTCGGCGGCCATGCGCCGCCTGACGAAGGCGGGACCCATGGGCGGCGCCTGGCTCTGCAGCTTGGTCAGCTCCATCGCGTACTCGGCCGGCAGCGCCTCCGGGATCGTGGAGAGGAGCTGCGCCACCTTCATCAGCGGTCCCTTGAGGCCGCCGAGGGCTTGTGCGAGGTCTGCCGCATAACGCGCCCGGTCGTGTTCGCGGCCGAGCAGCCGCCCGCCCGCCATGCGCGCAGCGATGCCGCCGACGTTGGCGCCGACCTTCACATAGCGGGCCGCGCGCGCCGAGAAGCGGTTTTGCTCGTCATCGGTCAAGTTGGCACTCCTTTGCCGGGAATATCGTGCCGGGTCACATCGGCGTCCAGGGGATAGATACGGTGCTCCGGTGCAGAAGATCACGGCTTCGTGACGATTGTACTTGAACGGCGGTAGCTCGCCCCTCACTCTCCTTGCCGCTCGGCAACGAGCCCATCACGAAACAGGGGAGCGGCGATCGCATGGTCGGGGCGGTCCAACAGAGACCGGCGGGTGGGCGTCTCGCAGATCCCATGCTGTGGGCCGTGCTCGCGCTCGGAATCACGCAGATTATCGGCTGGGGCACCACCCACTATGCGCTGGGCGTGCTCGGCACGCCGATCCTGGCCGAGATGGGTTGGTCACGGAGCACGGTATTTCTCGGCTTCACGGTGGCGCTGATCACCGGCGGGTTCGCCTCGACCTGGATCGGTCGCTTGATCGACATGCATGGCGGACGGCGGATCATGACCATCGGCTCGGCGCTGATGGCGGTCGGCCTCGTGGCGCTCGCCCACGTCAAGGATCAGGCAATTTATCTCGCCGTCTGGGCGTTCCTCGGCATCGCCATGCGCATGACGCTCTACGACGCGGCATTCGCGGCGCTCGTGCAGGTGACGCCGACGCGCGGCCGGCGTGCGATCTCGTACCTGACGCTGTTCGGCGGCCTGGCGTCGAGCATCTTCTGGCCGATCGGGCACTATCTGGCGGCGGCTGTGGGTTGGCGCGAAGCCGTCCTCATCTACGCGGCGCTCAATGCCTTCATCTGCCTGCCGCTGCATCTCGCGGGGCTGGCGCGGCGCGAGGCGGCGGCCGCTCCTGCCGCCGCTGTTGGCCAAAGTGCGAACGCGACTGAGCGCCAGCCGCTCGAGGGCCGCGCCCGGCGCATCGGCATCGCACTCTTCGCGCTGATCATGTCGCTCAACGGCTTCGTCTTCGGCGTGCTGTCGGTGCTGCTCGTGTCTGTGCTGGAGTCGACCGGTCTGGCTGTCGCAACCGCCGTCTGGCTGGCGTCGCTCAAGGGCGTGGCGCAAGTGGGCGGACGCATCGTCGAAATGTTCTGGTGGCGCAATCTGCATCCCCTGACGGTGGGGCGGATCTCGATCGCGCTCCTGCCGGCCTCCATCCTTCTTCTGTTGTGGGCGGGGGCCAGCTTTCCGCTCGCACTGGCGTTCACCCTGGTGATGGGCGCCTCGCAAGGCATCCTGACGATCGTCAGAGGGGCCGTACCGCTGGCTCTGTTCGGGCCGGCCGGCTACGGCACCGTGCTCGGGCTGATCGCGACGCCGATCATGCTGGTGAACGCTTTGGCGCCAACGATCTACGCCGCGATCATCGACACCTGGGGCGCGGAGGTCGGCGAGTGGCTGCTGTTCGGATGCGCCGTGCTCGCCATGCTTGCGATGGAGGCGACCGCGCTCTGGTACTGGCGCCGCCGCTCGTGAGCCACGGCGATCAGCGGGCGGCAAACTCCGTATCGCGCTTCGGAATGAGGTCGTAGGGCAGCGCGAAGCCTGGCAGGGCCGTGATCGCCGCCCACCAGCGGGCGAGGTTCGGCCATTGCTCGCGCTCGAAGCCTCCTTCGGCCATGAAGACCATGCGGCCGAAGCAGCCGAGATCGGCGATGGTCGGCGTCTCGCCGACCAGCCAGATGCGACCTTCGAGGTGCGCGTCGACGAAGCTCAGCGCCCGTTCCGCCTGCGCGCGAAAGTGCGCGACGACCGCGGGATCCGCGATGCCGAACCGTGAGAAGAAGCGCACGCGCGCCACGTTGACGATGGCATCGGATTCCCACGACAGCCATTCCCGCGCCTGCCAGCGCTCCTGCTCGCTGGCGCCGTCGAAGTGGCCGGTCGCGCGGGCGAGATAATCGAGGATGACGTTCGACTGCACGACCGTGATGCCGCGATGGCGCAGGGCGGGCACCTGGCCATAGCGATTGACGGCGAGGTAGGCGGCCTCCTTCTGCGCACCGAGCTTCAGGTTCACCGTTCGGAACGAGAAGGCGACGCCGGAGAGCGTCAGGAACAGCATCGGCTTGTAGCTCGAGGATGAGGTGAAGCTGCCGTAGAGGGTGAGCCGCTCGGGATCGCCGGTCATGTCTTCATCTCCTCATCGCCTCAACTTCCGCTCAGGCTCGGCTCCGCAGCGCCGCCCAGGCGAGCGACAGGGCGGCCGCGACGGCGAGTGCCAGCACGATGGCGGGGCCGCCCGGTGCGTCGGAGGCGAGCGAAACCGAGAGGCCGGCGACGACGCCGCCGACCCCGATGACCCCGGCCAGCACGACCATGCTTTCCGGCGTCTGCGCGAACGGGCGCGCTGCCGTCGCCGGCATGATCAGGAACGCGATGATCAGCAGGATTCCTACGATCTTCATGGCGATGGCGACGATGAAGGCAAGGAGCAGGATGAACGCCGTCTCGGCCGCGCGCGTCGGCAATCCTTCGGCGGCGGCGAGCTCGGCATGGACGCTGAGCGCGACGAGCGGACGCCAGAGCCAGGCGACCAGGCCCAGAACCGGCAGTCCGCCGAGCCCGATCCAGACGAGATCGCTCGTCGTCACCGAGAAGATGTCGCCGAAAAGATAGCCCATGAGATCGAGCCGCTGGCCCGTCAGCATCGCGGCGGCGACGAGCCCGCCCGCCAGCGCAGCGTGCGACAGCAGCCCCAGCAGCGAATCCATCGGCAGGATCTGCTGGCGGTCCAGGAGGATGAGCAGCGCCGCCAATGCCAGCGAAACCACCAGGATGGAGATCGTGAGATTGAGCGCCAGCAACAGGCCGAGCGCCACGCCGAGCAGGCCGGAATGCGCGATCGTCGAGCCGAAATAGGCCATGCGCCGCCAGACGACGAGGCAGCCGAGCGGGGCTGCTAGAATGGCCAGCCCGATGCCGGCGAGGAGTGCGCGGACGAGGAAGGCGTCGAGCGTCATGAGCGCGGCTCGTGCTTGTGACCCGAATGGGTGTGGCCCGCTTGAGAGTGGCCCGCGTGCGCGTGGGTGTGGTCATGGGCCGGGCAAGGCGCGCCGGACAGGTCGTGAGCGTGATCGTGATGGTGCGTATAGACAGCAAAGGCGCGCGCCGTCTCGCGGCCGAACAGCCGCACGTACTCGGGATGTTGCGCGACCGAATCCGGCACTCCGGAGCAGCAGACGTGGCGATTGAGGCAGAGCACCCGGTCGCTCGCGGCCATGACCACGTGCAGGTCGTGCGAGACGAGCAGCACGCCCAGCCCCCTCTCGGTCCTGATGCGGCCGATCAGCGTGTAGAGGTCCGCCTCGCCGAGATAGTCGACACCGCGCACCGGCTCGTCGAGCACCAGCAGGTCGGGCCGGCGGATCAGGGCGCGCGCCAGGATCACGCGCTGGAACTCGCCGCCGGACAGGTTCGCGATCTGCCGGCCGGCGACGTGGCTTGCCCCGACTTCGGCGAGTGTCGCCGCGACTTCCTGTGCCGACGCCTTGCGCGCGAGGGTCAGGAAGCGCTCGACGGTCATCGGCAGCGTCTTGTCGAGGTCGAAGCGCTGCGGCGCATAGCCGACCGTGAGGCCCGGCCGGCGTGTGATCGTTCCGGCATCGGGCCGTTCGAGGCCGAGGATGGTGCGCACGAGGGTCGTCTTGCCGGCGCCGTTCGGACCGATCAGCGTCACGATCTCGCCGGCGCTGACATCGAGGTCCACGCTTTCGAGGATCGTCAGGCCCGCGCGGCGCACGACGATGCCCCGCGCGGAGACGAGAAGGCCGGCGTCGCGCCCGGCGGGCGCCTGTGGCGGCTCGACGGTGGATGGCGTCGTCTGCGGGCTCAATGCTCTTGTGTCCTGTCGCAGATCGCGCAAAGGCCGATGATCTCCACGACGCTGCTGGACGGGCGGAAATCAGCCAGTGCGGCAGCCGTCTTGATGGCTTCGAATACCTCTTCGCCCGGCACCTCGGCGATCCGTCCGCAACCGCGGCAGGCCAGGATCACCGGCTCGCGCGTGGTGTGGTGCGCGGCGTGGCAGGCGAAATAGGCGTTGCGGCTCTCCAGTCGGTGCACGGCGCCGGCGGCGAGCAGTGCCTCGAGCGCCCGATAGACGGAGATGGGCGCCAGCCGGCCCTTCTTCTTGCTCAGGCGCTCCAGGATCTCGTAGGCGCCGAGGGCTTGATGGGAGCTCGCGATCTCGATGAAAACCGAGCGCCGCAGTGGCGTCAGCCGCATGCCGCGCGTGCTGAAGGCCGCCTCCGTGCGCTGGATGGCCTGTTCGATGCAATGCGCATGGTCGTGGCCTGGGGCTGGAAAACTCCCCGTGGTAGCGCCGCCCGTCATTCGTCGTCGATCTCCAGCTCGTGTTCGCCTTTGCAACAACATAACACAGTCTCGCGCGCGGGCGACGGGCCATCGTGGTCGGGCATGCGTCTGATTATTATCGTATCGCCGCCACACAACCTCTTCATCTTTCCCGTATTTTGCCACCTTTGTATGGCCAGATGGGCATGACATCGGCGGGCATGGGCCCGCGTCGGTCGGTCGTTGTGTGATCGGCCGCTGGTTCTATCGGACGTCAGTAACATGTCCAAGGTTGAGATTGGTGCCGCCTACATCGTGGCGGCGCGTCGTACGGCTATCGGGCGAGTTGGTGGATTGCACCGGAATCGCCGGGTCGAGGAGCTGGCCGTGCCGGTGGTGCAATCCGTGCTTGCGGATGCCGGCATCGCACCGGATCAGATCGACGAGATCATCATCGGCAATGCCACGCAGGGCGGCAATCCCGCCCGGCTGATCGCGTTGGCGGCCGGCCTGCCCGAGCGCGCCTCGGCCCAGACCATCGACAGACAGTGCGCATCGGGGCTCGAGGCCATTCTCGCCGCTGCCCGTCTGGTCACGCTCGGCGACGCCGATGCAATCGTGGCTGGCGGCGCCGAGTCACTCTCCAATGCGCCGTGGCGCGTCGCCAAGCCGCGCAGCATCTATCAGCTTCCGCGCTTCGTGCCGGTCGAGACGGTCACCGCCGAGACGGCCGAGGAGCCGCAGCTTTTCGAGGCGTCGGAGGATCTGGCGCGCCAGCTCGGCATCACGCGCCAGCAGCAGGACGACTACGCGCTGCGGTCGCGTCGGCGTGCGGCGTCTGCCCGGGAGGCGCGCTCGTTCATCGGCGAGATCGTGCCCTTGCGCGCCAACGTCGAGGAGGCTCGCGACCAGAGCTCCATCGATCCGACGCTCGAGGAAATGGCGCACGCACCGGCTTTCGTCGAGCCGGGGGGCACGCTCACGCAGGCCAACACCAGCGCCATGCACGACGGCGCGGCGATGGTGCTGGTGGTATCGGAACGGCGCCATGCGGAGCTCGGCCGTCCACCGGCGCTGAAGCTCGTCTCGAGTGCTGTCGCCGGCGTGTCGCCGACCGTCGAGGCGTTCGCGCCGATCGAGGCCACGCGCAAGCTCTACACCAAGCTCAACGGCTTCCGCCGCGATCAGATCCGCGCTTTCGAGTTGAGCGAGACGTCCGCGGCGCAGGCCATCGCGCTCCGCGATGCGCTGCAGCTCGACGAATCCATCCTCAATGCCGAGGGCGGCGCCATCGCCCGCGGTCATCCCTTCGCTGCGTCCGGCGCCGTACTGGTCGTGCGCCTGTTCTCCCGTCTCGTGCGGCGGGGCAACGAGGAGGCGCGGTTCGGCGTCGCCACGCAGGGCGCCATTGGCGGGCTCGGGGTGGCGGCATTGTTCGAGGCGGTCTAACCTCGGCCCGGACGGACCAGCAGCGCCGGGGAACAGTCATGCCGCATCGCATCGAGGTCGTCGAAGGCGACATCACGACGCTCGACTTGGATGCGATCGTCAATGCCGCGAACAAGTCCCTCCTGGGCGGCGGCGGCGTCGATGGTGCCATCCATCGTGCCGCCGGTCCCGAGCTGCTGGAGGCGTGCCGCGCCCTCGGCGGCTGCGAAACGGGCGCCGCCAAGATCACGCCCGGCTTCAATCTTACGGCGCGTTACGTGATTCACGCGGTCGGCCCGATCTGGCATGGCGGCATGGCCGGAGAGGACGAGCTGCTGTGGAGCGTCTATCGGACGTCGCTGCAACTCGCCCGTCGCCACGGCTTGTGCTCGATCGCCTTTCCGGCCATATCCACGGGCGCCTACGGCTTTCCCGCCGAGCGGGCGGCGCGGCTCGCCGTCGGAGCGATCTCCTCGACGATCGAGGGCGACGCGCATTGGCAGCATGTCGTACTCTGTTGCTTCGGCGAGGCTTCCCGCCGCCATCACGAGGCCGCACTGAAGCGCTGAAGGTGGGGCGCCGGCTACGGCACGGCATGCCGCGATTATTGGCACGGGATTCGCACGACGTCGGACGACGGTTTCGGGGCAGACAGGCGTATCGAGGTTAATTGTGCGCGTTCGATTGGCAATCGGCGGAAACAGGCGTCTCGCGTTGGCCCTGCTCGGTGGCGTGCTCGCCGCTCTGGCCATCATCACGCTGTTGCCCTGGCTCGGCCCGTATTCGCCGGCCGCGGACGCATTCAGCCATTTCCGTCTGCACTATGTGGTCGTGTGCGCCGTCGTGGCCGCGCTCTGCCTCCTTGTCAGCCGGCGCATCGCCATCGTCGCCGTCTCGATGGCGATGGTGAACTTCGCCGGTGCCGCGATCCATCCGCGCGCCGCCTCGACGCCGGACGCCCGCGGCATTCCGCTCAAGATCGTCACGATCAACACGCTCTACCGTGTCGACAATACGGACGCTGTGGTCGCGCTCGTCCGCCGGGAAGCTCCCGACATCGTCTTCCTCCAGGAGATGACGCGGGCGAAGGCCGGGATCATGACGCGGTTGAAGGCGGACTATCCCTGGCAGGTGCACTGCATCGGCGCGACGAATTGCGACACGGCGATCCTCTCGCGCCGGCCATGGCGGGAGGCGGGCGGACGGCGGCTCGGCCGGCGTGGCGGCAGCGTCGCCTGGGCGCGCTTCGGGCAGGATCTGGCCGGCCTGACGGTGGCAAGTGTGCATCTGCGCTGGCCACTCGTTTCCGACCAGCTCGGCCAGCTTCGCGAGGTCAAGGACGTGCTCGGCAGCGTCGCCGGTCCCGTCGTCGTGGCCGGCGATCTCAACGCCACGGCGTGGTCTGGCGTAGTCCGGGTCTTCTCGGCCGAGACGGGCATGCGGCCGGCCGGCGGCTTCGTGCCGACCTGGCCTGCGCGAGGCTTCAAGTCCGGGCGGACCTGCCCGCTCTGCTTCCCGCAGCTCCAGATCGATCATGTTCTGGTCAGCCGCGGCGTCGAGGTCGTGGCGACGCGTCCGGGTGCGGACGTCAGCTCCGATCACCTGCCTCTGTTCGCGGAGATCGTTCTCGACCCCGCTTCGCGCTGAGCGGGAGCTGACCCGGCCGTGTCGCGGCGCGTTACGAAGATGTAACGGGTAACGACCGCCGAGTTCGGGCACTATCGGCGAGACTTGGGAGCGGGATGCCCATGGCAAGGGCTCTTGCGCGCGTCGATCGTTCGGCGCGTCGCGCAGCGGTCACGGTCGGTGGATATTTGCTCCCGTCCTTCATAACGCCACGCTGCTGCCAGGAATCTGGCGCAAATCTTGTAGAGCGACCTGAATCCTGCAGCTCGCGACCGGACGTCGAGCAATGTCTCGGGTGATCATCGACGGGACGGACGCAACGCAGCCTGTGACAACGCGCTTCACATAGAGATCCGCCCATGGCGCCAGCAAATCTCATGGATACGATCAGTCAAGCCCTCTCTCCGCTGAAGCCGTATTCGATGCTCATTTTCGTCGGGGCAATCCTGTTTGCGCTTTGGCTGGCGCTCGACACACTGCGCGAGTCCAACCTCTTCCGCCGCATCTGGCGTGGGCTCGAGGAGAATGTCCTGACCAACTGGCGGCTCGTGGTGCTCGGTCTCACCGGCATCGTGCTGTCCGTCGCCTCGGGCTGGACCACCTGGGACGGCATGCGCAACTTCACCAAGGAGCCCGTGCTCTCCCTGATGATCACTTTCGGCATCCAGGGCGTGATGCTGATCGTGGCCTGGCTGATCGGTGAGAGCTTCGCGACCGGCATGGGGCCGGCGCGCAGCGGACGCTCGCCGTTCTCCGCCGTCTCGCTGACCATCCTGGGGCCGGTGCTCGTGATCGGCCTCGGTTGCGTCTCCGCGTTCGGGCTGCTCTATCACATGCGATACGGCATCTCGTCCGACGCTGCCATGTACGGCGCGGCCGCCGCGGGCTCGGCGCTGCTGCTGCTGGCGCTCGTCATGATGTTCTCGCGCCACGACGTGGTGTCGCCCTACCTTCAGGGCCTCAGGGTGATCGTCAAGAACTCGGTGCTCTGGGTCATGTTCCTCGCCTGCATGGCGACGAGCGTGTTCTTCTCGTTCGATTCCCTCTTTGCGCAGATATTCCCGCAGGACGAGCGCAAGCGCGCCGCCGATATCCGCGCCCAGAACCGCGTGGCCGGCGTCGTCGCAGACATCGGAGCGCTCGCGCGCAAGCGGCGCATCGAGGAGGCCGAGGCGCTCTTCACCTCCAAGGCGTGGGCGAGCTACGAGGGGCGGCTGGATGGTCTCGTCCGGCTGGCCCGGCAGGCGCCCGAGGAGATCCAGCGCCACTTCGAGCAGCGCATGCGCGAGCAGCAGGCCCAGCGGGCTCGCATTCAGGACGATGTCGCTGGGGCCGCCAGCCAGCGCGTGCGCCTGGAGAAGCGTCGCGACACGCTGCGCGGCGACATCACCCGCATCAAGGAGCAGTTGCCGCAGCTCGCCTCCGAGACCGACAGGCACAAGGCGGCGCTTTTCCAGAAGGAGCGCGAGATCACGGCCATGAAGGCCGAGGTCGGCGGCGAGGCTGGCGGCATCGGCGTCACGGGCAAGGTCGGCCGGGGGCCAAAGTTTCGCGAGTTGCAGGCCAGCCTCTTCCGCCTCAATGAGGAGAAGAAGAAGATCGAGCTGCAACTCCGCGACTGGGAGCAGCGCTTGAAGAGCGCCACCGAGCAGGTCGCATCGTCGGAGTCCGAGCTCGAGCGCTTGGGGGGCGAGATCGCCAAGCTCAAGGGGCGCGAGGAAACCGGCAAGCGGCTGATCGAATCGGCGCGCGAGCGCCAGGCCACCGTCGACGCGCCCCGGATCGATCCGACCAACATGCTGGCCGCGCTCGAGAAGGCCCGCGTCGAGTTCCGCCAGAAGGCCGACGCCAAGGGGCTCGCCACCCTGCAGCAGGTGTGCAGCACCATGCTCGGCGCCATCGGCCAGGTGCCCTCCCTCAAGGATCAGTCGAAAGCCATCGACTGTGATCCGGGCGTCGCCAGCGAGGCTGCGAGCCGCGTCTTCGCGCTCAACGCCGGCATTGTCCGCTACGAGCAGACCTGCGCCCGCGGCGAGAACCTGCCGTCGAGCGGTGGCACCGACGCCCTGCTCACGTTTGCGGCGCGTTGCGTGCAGGATTCCGGCCTGCCCGGCCGCGATACGGCCGCCTTGCGCACGACGCTCAATCGCATCGCGCTGGATCGCGACGATAAGGCGCATCGCTTCGTCGTGACCTGGAACGCCTTCGACGACGGCAACAAGCTGGCCTATCTGGCTCTCGCCATCGCCATCGCCATCGACGGCCTCGTCTTCCTGTCGGGGCTGTTCGGCGCCAACGCCGTCCGCTCGCCGCTCTCCGACGTGCCGAGCAGCAAGGCCCGCAGCGCGAAGGATTTGAATTCGATCATCGACAATGCGCTGCTGCCCGCGCGGTTCGAGAATGCCACGTTGGTGTTGAGCGTCATGCAACCGATCGAGGAACGAGACGGCTTTACGTCGGAAATCATTCTGGCGGAGAACTATGATCGCGTCAGCACCGTGCGCATCCGTCACGTTCTCAACGCCGGCGCAACCATCGGGGCAGTGCGGCGCGCAGACGGCCACCAGGACCGGTATTTCATTCATCGGGAGCTCTACAAGTACTTGGCCGAGGTCCGGGAGCGCGAATTCAAGCGCAGCGACGACCACATTCGGGCTGCAACGCTGGAGTTCAAGGCCGATGGTCTGGAACGCACGGTGATTAGCGCATTGGCCCCCGATATTGAAAGGAACGCAAGCATTGTCCTGGACTTGATGCAACCGACAAGGGATCCGAAAAACAGCTACACAAGTCCGAGATTCATGCGTTCGCATCGAGGAGTCGCAGTGGTGGTGCGAATGCATGAATGCAGCGGCGACCTGTGCTCAATATGGTCGGGCGGAACGTCGAAAGGACGAAGCTATTACCTATTATATTTCTCCGGACTTTTATCGCTGCTTGGCGAAAATCAAGGCGAAAGCAGAATTCCTGCCCCGTCGCCATAGTCCTGCACTCGGCTACGACCGGCGGTCGGGTCCATTGCACGGCGGTCGCCTGAGTGAGCCACGTGAGGCGATCACGCAGGCCCCGGAATCGCGGCGGATTACGACGGATTTGGCACCATCGGTGGTCGAGCCTTCCGCGGCAAGTTATTCCCGTGAAATATCGAGATATGAATACAAGTCGTTCTTTGGGGCGGGTCTTGAAAGAGCGTTACTTGAAGACGTGCTTGGCCGTGTAGGACTGCACTTCGGCAATTTCGAGATTGTGATGAGAGGCGGCTTTCGTCCTGAGGATGGAGACGCTGCCTTGGAGGAAATGAAGAAGGTTGACCTGAGATTGAAGCAAAGGATTAATTCGGGCGAGCAGGAGCTTATGGCGTCTATCAATCGGGCATTGGGCGCAATTCGCTTGCAAGACCGCGAAGAGGGCCTGGGGCTCGGAGACGGAGAGAGCGTCCGAGCGGAGATCCGAAAATGGCTGTCTACTCTCTTGCTTCTACCCAAGGGCGAGATGGAGAAAATAATTGATACTGAAGTGAGAGGCATGGTTGAGCATAGAGCAGTCGGCGCCCTTTCGGCAACTGATGTAGCTCTATTGACGCAGATGGAGCGCCTATGCCTCGCCTTGAACTCGGGGCAACGGCTTGATTATTATGGAGATTGGTCGCGTCGAATGGATGAAATACGAAAATTCTCTCAGTCGTTCCGTCGCCGTGTGGTTTCATCTGACGAAATCGATGGACGCACCCTGAACTAACCCTCCTCGCCCCTCCCCCTCCCGAAAGCCCGCCCTCGCCGGCGGGCTTTCTACATTTCGGGGCGCTGCGTGCGCCGTTCCGTGTTTTCGGGGCAACACATGCGGACTTTCCGGCAAAGCCGCATTTCGGTCACGTCCTCGCCTCGGCCCGCCCTCCCCCGCGGGATAAAAAACCATGGAGGCACCGCAATTTAGAGCCCATGGAGCCGAGCACATGCAATCTTCCCCGCCCAACGCGAAGAGATACGTCGCTGTCGCCGCTGCCGCCATTGTCGCCGCCCTCGGCGCCGCCCCTGCGCCCGCCCGCGCCGCCGAAGTCACGCTGACGCCGGAACTCGGGCAGACCGCGCTCGTGCCCGGCAAGACCCGCAAGGTCTATCTCCGCGTGGGGCTCAAGGGTGTGAAGCCCGCCAGCCGCACCGTTCGCACGCCCGTCAACATCGCCATCGTGCTCGACCGCTCGGGCTCCATGCAGGGCGCCCGCCTCGCCCGCGCCAAGGAGGCGGCCGCCATGGCCGTCGATCGCCTCGGGCCCGACGATATCCTGGCGCTGGTCGTCTACAACCATGAGGTGGACGTGCTGGCGAAAGCGGCTCGCGTCACCGATGCCGCCAGCCTCAAGCGCCGCATCGAGGTGCTGACCGCCACGGGGCGCACGGCGCTGCATGCCGGCGTCGTGGAGGGCGGGCGCGAGGTCGAGCGCTTCCTTGCCGCCCATCGCGTCAATCGGGTCATCCTGCTCTCCGATGGTCTTGCAAACGTCGGCCCGGCAACGCCAGCGGCTCTCGCCGAGCTTGGCCGCAAGCTCGCCGGCTCCGGCATCTCCGTGACCACCATCGGCCTCGGGCTCGAGTACAACGAGGATCTCATGACGCGCCTCGCCCAGGCCAGCGACGGCAATCACGCCTTTGCCGAGAAGCCCGAGGACCTCGTGCGCATCTTCGATGCGGAATTCGGCGACGTCCTTTCCGTCGTGGCGCAGGACGCCGTCATCACCATCGACGCCTTGGCCGGCTTCAAGCCGCTGAAGGTGCTGGGTCGCGACGCCAGGATCGAAGGCAGCCGCATCACCCTCAAGATGAGCCAGCTCTACGGCGCCCAGGAGAAATACGTCATCGTCGAGCTCGAGGCGCCAGGGACGGCCGAAGTCGGCGATGCCGAGGTGGCGCGCGTCGGCATCGACTACCACGGGCTCGTGTCCGGCAAGCGCGTGCGCGAGGAAGCGGTCGTCAAGGCGCGCTTCACGCTCTCGGAACGCGAGGCGGAGGAGAGCGTCAACAAGCCAGTGATGGCGAGCGTCGCGGCCCAGATCGCGACCGTCGTCAGCGAGCAGGCCGTGCTGCTGCGCGACAAGGGGGATATCGAGGGGGCCCGCCGGCTGCTGGAGGACAACGCCGGGTATCTCGGCCGCAAGGCCAAGGAGTATGCCGCTCCCGCGCTGGAGGCGCTTCGGAAAAAGACCAAGAAGTCCGCGTCCAAGCTCGAGGGCGAGGCATGGCGGCGTGAACGCAAGTTGTTGCGTGCGGAGCAGTATCGGTCGAAAGTACAGCAGTCGTATTGATGATTCGGCCGCGGCTTCAGGCATGCGAGGCATCGATGGCTCGTGGGCAACCGCGGGCCTTCGGGCGTGCGCCGGGCGATACTGTTGCATCGGATTGACATTAGACGTGCTATCTTTGCGCCGTGACCGGCGAATCGGCGGCCACCTCGGTGGGGCTGCGTTTGGCAGTGCCCCGCGTTCCGGGTGCCCGGTGTTTCGAGCGTCCGGAGTCTCGAGTGCCGGGTCGAGCGCCTGATCTGTGGGACGGCCGGCGCGAGAGGCTCGTCACCTGTCGGCCGGAGCCTGCGAAGTTTCCGCCGCGGCTCGGGTGCCAGCGTTCCTGAATTGTATGGTTTAGTCGCGGAGCAGGTGGCTAGAGGCACTTGCTGACTGCAAGTCATGTTCTAAGGTGGATTGTTGATTTGTTTGTTTGAGTGAGTGAGGGCGTTCTCGTGACAGACGGCGCGGTCAAGTTGGTCCTGGCGCTGAATGGTCGGCTGTTCTACGGCGATCTGGTGACGAAGCTCGAAGGATGGCTGCCGGCATGGTGGCCTCTCTTGTTCCCGGACACGCCCATTACGCTCGTCAACGTGGGTCTGCTGTTACTTGTTGGTCTGATGTGTGTCGGGGTGGTCGCTCGCGTTGCCAAGTGCTGCGTTCGAGCTCTTCGCAAAGTCGATATGCGGGCAACCCCGTCTCCTGTACAGCCCGGTCCGGCTGCGGCGTTTTCCAGTAGCACTTCACCTGGTCGCTCATCCCCAATTGGGCGAGGAACCGCTGCCATGCAGAGCGAAAGCAAGCCAGCCGTCGTCGCGACCAAGCCGGTGTCCCAGCCGGTGGCTGCCAGCGGTGATCGCGAGTTTCTGCCTGCCGCCCTGGAAATTCTCGAGACGCCGCCTTCGCCGATCCGCATCTGGCTGCTCTGGTTCATCTGCGGTGCCTTCGCCACCGCCATCATCTGGGCCTATTTCGGCAAGCTCGACATCCACGCCGTCGCGCACGGCAAGATTCAGCCCACCGGGCGCTCCAAGGTCGTGCAGCCGCTCGAGGCTGGCAAGGTCCGGGCGATCCGGATCGAGAACGGCAGTCGGGTCAAGGCGGGCGATGTGCTGCTGGAGCTTGACCCGACCGATACCATGGCCGATCGCAGCGCGTTCGAGCGGGAGCTCGAGGCGCTGACGGCCGAGATCGCGCGCCGGCGGGTAGGCATCGCCGCCGCCGGCCTGGAATCCCCCAAGCCTTCGCCAATCCCTTTCCCGGGCAAGATCGACGAGGTCGTCCGCCTGCGTGAGGCGAAGGTTCTCGAAGCGGAGCTGAGCGAGCTTGCATCCGGCGTGGAGAGCCTGCGCGCGCAGCGGCGCGAGAAAGCCGCCGTGAAGCAGCGGCTCGACATGAGCATCCAGGCCCGCGAGCGACTGATCGCGGTGCTTAAGCAGCGCGTCGACATGCGCAAGCAGGTGCTGGAGAAGGGGGCCGGCACGCGCTCGGCCCTGATTGACGCGCTGCAGGACTACGAGAAGGAGGCGACATTGGTTGCCAACGAGCGCGGCCAGCTCCTGGAGACGGCGGCGGCTATCGATTCCATCGAGAAGCGCCTGCGCGAGCTCGTCTCGCGCTTCGTGTCCGATCAGTCGCAGAAGCTCGCGGAGGCCGATCGGCGTCGCGATCGCATTACGCAAGAGCTGGTCAAGGCGCGCTCCCGCTATGATCGGACGGTGCTGAAGTCGCCCATCGACGGCACTGTGCAACAGCTCGCCGTGACGACCATCGGCCAGGTTGTCGCCAGTGGCCAGACGCTCATGGCCATCGTGCCGGAGGACTCGCCGATCGAGGTCGAGGCGATGGTCGAGAACAAGGACATCGGCTTCGTGAAGCCCGAGCAGGAAGCCATCGTCAAGATCGACGCCTTTCCCTTCACGCGCTACGGCACCATCACCGGCAAGGTCGTGCGCGTCTCCAAGGACGCCGTCGAGGATCGCGCGGCATCAGGGCTTTCCGATCCGGTCGGCGCGACGAACCCTCGCGCCTCGGCGCCGCAATCCACGACCGGACGCGGGCAGAACCTGGTCTTCCCCGCGACCATTCAGTTGTCCAAGCGGGTCATGCGCGTCGACGGCGTGGACATACCCCTGTCGCCCGGCATGTCGGTCAGTGTCGAGATCACCACCGGCAAACGACGGGCGATCGACTACCTTCTGGCACCGCTGCGCGAGATCGCGGCAGGTACCGGTCACGAGCGATGAGCTGAAGCGGCAGGCAGGGGCGAGCGGGCTGGGATCATGAACGAGACGTCCAACGACGGCTTCAGTCAGCAGAACCGCAAGGCGGCGCCTGCGCAAGGCGTCGATGGCGCGTCGAGCCAAGGCGCGCGCACCGGTCCGACGGCGGTTTCGGGCAAGGAGCCCGACGCCGGGCTCATCTGCGTCGCCATGCTGGCGGCGCACTACCGTATCGCCGCGGACCCGTTCCAGCTTTCCCACGAGCTTGCGCTCGGGGAGCGCAAGGCGGAAGCCGAAGACCTCGTGCGCGCCGCCCGGCATCTCGGCCTCAAGGCGCGGGCCTACCATAATCAGCCGTTGAGCCGGCTGTCCTCGGTGCCTCTGCCGGCGATCATCCGCCTGAAGGACGGAACCTTCGCCCTGCTCGCCGCAAGGCACCCCGAGCAGTCACTGATGCGGGTCGTCAAGCCGATGAGCAGGGCGCGGGCGGATCTGGCGCCCGACGCGCTGGCCGAGATCTGGTCGGGCGAGGTCGTGCTCATCACGCGCCGGGCCGCGGGCGCCGGAATTTCGCCGGAGACCTTCAGCTTCACCTGGTTCCTGCCGTCGATCTGGCGGTATCGCCGACCACTCGCGCACGTGCTGGCAGCGTCCTTGTTCGTGCAGCTTTTCGCTCTGGTGACGCCGCTGTTCTTCCAGATCGTCATCGACAAGGTTCTGCTGCACCGCAGCTTCTCGACCCTGACGGTGATCGCCGTGGGTCTGGTGATCATCGGGCTTTTCGACGTCGTGCTGCAGTATTTGCGCTCCTATGCGCTCAATCACACGACGAGCCGCATCGACGTGGAACTCGGCGCGCGGCTGTTCGATCATCTGCTGCGGTTGCCGCTCGGCTATTTCGAAAGCCGGCCGACCGGCCAGACCGTCGCACGCGTCCGAGAGCTCGAAACGATCCGCGGCTTCCTGACCGGCCAGGGGCTGACCTCATCGATCGACCTGCTGTTCACCCTGGTCTTCATCACGGTGCTCTTCATATATTCGCCGACGCTCACGCTGATCGTCGTCGGCTCCATTCCGATCTATCTCATCATCGCGGCGATGGTCCGTCCGCCGCTGCGCGAGAAGGTCAAGGAGCGTTTCAATCGCGGTGCCGAGAGCCAGCAGTTCCTGGTCGAGTCGGTCGTCGGCATCCAGACGCTCAAGGCGGCCGCCGTCGAGCCGATGTTGCGCAGCCAGTGGGAGGAGAAGCTCGCGGCCTACGTGAAGACCTCGTTCCAGGCCGTCATGCTGAGCGCGCTCGGCCAGAACCTGATCCTGTTCGTCAACAAGGCGACGCTGGCCCTCGTTCTCTATTTCGGCGCGCACGCGGTGATGAGCGGCGAGATGACGGTCGGCGCGCTCATCGCCTTCAACATGATCATGAACCAGGTTACGCAGCCGATCCTCAGGCTCTCGCAGCTCTGGCAGGATTTCCAGCAGGTACAGATCTCCATCGAGCGGCTCGGCGACATCCTCAACGCCCCGACCGAGTCGCGCCGACTGGCGCCGGCCGGCCTGCCGCCCGCCAAGGGGGCGATACAGATCTCCGAGATGGTCTTCCGTTATCAGGCCGACGGGCCGGAGGTTCTGAAGGGTATCGATCTCTCCATCCCCGAGGGGCAGGTCATCGGCATCGTCGGACCGTCGGGTTCGGGCAAGTCGACGCTGACGAAGCTCATCCAGCGTCTCTACAGGCCCGAGCGAGGCCAGATCACCGTCGACGGGATCGACATCGGGCAGGTGGACACGGCGTGGCTCAGGCGGCAGATCGGCGTCGTGCTGCAGGAGAACATCCTGTTCAACCGCACGATCCACGAGAACATCGCCCTGGCCAATCCCGGCATGCCGCGTGGCCATGTCATCGCGGTCGCGCGGCTCGCCGGCGCCGACGAGTTCATCTCCAAGCTGCCGCTCGGCTATGACACGCAGATCGTCGAGCGCGGCGCCAACCTGTCCGGCGGCCAGCGCCAGCGCATCGCCATCGCGCGCGCACTTGCCACCCGGCCGCGCATTCTCATTCTCGACGAGGCGACCAGCGCGCTCGACTACGAGAGTGAGCGCATCATCCAGAACAACATGCGCCATATCGTGCAGGGGCGGACGGTCATCATCATCGCGCACCGCCTCGCCGCCGTGCGCGGATGCGATCGCATCATCGCGCTCGACGACGGGCGCATCGTCGAGGAAGGCACGCACGAGGAGCTGTTGAAGCGGCCGGGTGGCCTCTACGCCAAGCTCTGGCGGATGCAGTCGGAAACCACGCTTGGCTGAAGCCGGGCCTCGTTGCCGCGGCGACCGCCGGGCCGGTCATGGGAGGTCAAAATGAAGCTGAGTGCGCGAAACGCCTTGAAGGGCAAGGTCCTGGAGGTCAAGACCGGGGCCGTTGCCGCTCAGGTGCGCATCGACATCGGCGGCGGCAACGTGATCACCTCGACCGTCACCGTCGATGCCGTGAAGGATCTCGGTCTCGCGCCAGGGTCCGATGTCGTGGCCATCATCAAGGCGAGCGAGGTCATCCTCGGCGTCGACGACTGAGGGCTCACGGGGGGGGCGGCGAGCCTCGCCGGTAATCGGGCGAGCAGACCGTCGCGCCGCCTGCCAGCCGTTCGACCGCGACGCGCACACCGTAGACCTGCTCGAGGCGCGTCGGCGTCAGCACGTCTCGTGGCGGGCCGTTGGCGATGAGCCGCCCCTCGTCGAGCAGGGCCACCCGCGACGCAATGGCGAAAGCGTGGTCAGGATCGTGCGTCGAGAGCACGATGGCGAGACCACTGTCGGCCAGCCGCCGCACTTCGGACAGCACCAGAACCTGATTGCCGAAATCGAGACTGGCGGTGGGCTCGTCCATGACGATGGCCGGTGTATCCTGCGCCAGCGCCCGCGCAATCAGCGCCAGTTGGCGCTGGCCGCCGCTGATGCGTGTATAGGGCAGGTCGGCAAGATGTGCGATCGCGAGCGACTCGAGCACGGCGTCGGCGCGGGCCCGGTCGGCCGCACCCGGTGAGGCGAAGAGGCCGAGGTGAGCGGTGCGGCCCATCACCACCATGTCACGCACGCGGTAGGGGAAATGCGCGGCGTGCGCCTGCGGTACGTAGGCGACGCGGCGCGCCAGAGCCTGGCGTGGCAGGGTGGCGAGCTGCGCGCCGCCGACCGTGACTGCGCCGGCCTGGGCGGGCAGCAATCCGAGAAGCGTCTTGAACAGCGTCGTCTTGCCCGAGCCGTTGGGGCCGAGCAGGCAGAGGACCTCGCCCGCGCGCACCGCAATATCGATATCACGGCCGATGGGCTTGCCCGGATAGCCGATGCCCAGCCCGCGCGCCGAGATGAGAGGTTCAGGCGTCGTCGTCACGACCAGCCCTCCTCGCCCCGCGCGAGCAGCCACAGGAAGAAGGGCGCGCCGACCATGGCCGTCAGCACCCCGAGCGGGATCTCGGTCTGGGCCAGCGAGCGGGCGAGCGTATCGACGAGCAGCAGGTAGGTGCCGCCCATCAGCAGCGACGCTGGCAGGAGACGGTCGAAGTTGGGGCCGACGAGCATGCGCGCCAGATGGGGGATGATCAGTCCGACCCAGCCGATTACGCCGGCAATCGCCACGACGCTCGCCGTCATCAGTGTGGCGGCGGCGATCACGACGAGGCGCAGCCGGCCTGCTTCGACGCCGAGGGAGCGCGCCTCCTCGTCTCCGAGCGAAAGCACGTTGATGCGCCAGCGCAGCAGCAGCATGGGCACGAGTCCCGCAGCAGCCAGCGGCGCTGCCGACCAGAGCTCGCCGCTGCGCACGCTGGAGAGGCTGCCGAGCAGCCAGAAGACGATGGCGGGCAGTTGGTCGTAGGGATCGGCGAGGATCTTGAGCAGCGAGATCACGGCGCCGGCCAGAGAGCCGACCACCACTCCAGCGAGCACGAGCACGAGCAGCGGCTCGCGGTTGCGGACCAGTCCCGCAACGACGTAGACGAGTCCGACTGTTGCGAGCCCCGTCACGAATGCCAGCAGTTGAATGCCAGCGACAGGAAGCGACAGGAAGATGCCGAGCACGGCGCCGAGCCCGGCTCCCGTCGAGACGCCGAGAATGTCCGGAGAGACGAGCGGGTTGCGAAAGAGGCCCTGATAGGCGGCCCCGGCCGCCGCGAGCGCAGCGCCGACAAGCACGGCTGCCAGCACGCGCGGGAGGCGTACGGAGAACAGCACCGTCTCGATCGGTCCCTTGCTTCCATGGCCGGTTAGCGCGTTCCAGAAGGCCGTCAGGATGTCCGTCGTCGCAATCGGGAACTTGCCGATGCCGATCGCGACCACTAGGAGTGCCGCGAGCGCCGCCGTCAGGCCGAGGATCACTAGGCCGGCGCGCTCGCGTCGCTGGGGCTTGAGTGTCTCTCTACTCACCGCCGTCTCGTCTGCTCGGGTGGCTCACCCTTCGACCAGGCGATCAGCCTGTCGAGCTCCGCCTCGCTCGGGTCAACATGGTAGAAGAGACGATAGAACTCACGGGTGACCGTCTTGAGGTCGTCGGGGAAATGCTGCGGATAGAGCAATCCCGCCACCCATTTCAGGCCGATGATGCGGTTGAGCGAGGGCGGCCTGTCGATCCAGCCGAAGGGCGCCGTCGGGCTCAGGAAGACCCGCTTGCGCTTGACGGCTTCGATGTTCGCCCACAGCGGGTCGTTCCATACCGCCCGGAAAAAGGTCGGGTCCCAGGTCAGGATGGTATCGGGATTGGCCGCGATGACCTGCTCTATGGAGGCGCGCACGAGCCCGCGCCGCCGGCCGCCCCCGTCGGCCACGTTGCGTCCGCCCGCCCGCTCAATGATCTCTGTATTGATCGAGCCCGTGAGGCCGGTCTCCAGCCCGTCCGGACCGCGAGCCAGATAGACCCGGGGTCGCTTGTCCACCGGCACCGTGGCGAGCACCTTGTCGATGCGCGCGAAGGTCGCTTCGACGTAGCGCGCGAGCGTTTCCGCGCGCGGCTCGACGCCAAGGATGCGACCGAGCAGGCGGAGCGCCTTCGGCGTTGCTTCGAGACGCCCGTCGATCAGAACGTAGGGAATCCGCGTCTGCGCCTGCACGTTGTCGGCGAGCGAGACGAAGGTCGCGCGGGTGGAGCCGAAGTCGAGGATGAGGTCCGGCTTGATCTTCAGCACCGTCTCGAGGTTGGCGGTGCCGCCGCGACCCGTCAGCCGTCCGAGCGCCGGCAGGTCGCGATAGGCTGGAGCGATGAAGGGGCGCTCCTCCGGCTTTGGCGGGTTGGGCCAGCCCGTCATTTTCTGCGGCGCCAGCATGTAGAGCAGGATCGAGGCCGGCGGGCCGGCCGCGAACACGCGCGTGATGCGGTCAGGCACCTCGACCGTGCGGCCGGCGCTGTCGGTCACGGTACGCGCCTCGGCGAGCGCCGGCATCACCAGGGCGAGCAGAGCGAGCGTGATGGTTCGCAGCATGGTGCGGGACTCCACGTCCTGTCGAGCCTGGCCGCTGGCTGGATCGCGCGTAGCATAGCGCATCCGGCGTGGCGTGCGCAGGCCCGCGCGAACGAGCGTTGTGCCGATCTCCATGGCGAGGCTCCGCGCGTCGCCATGGTAATTCTGCCGGAGCAGCCGCTTCGGGAGCCGAAGCAGCCGTGTCCGCCACGCGCCATCCGCCTCAGTAGTTGACCGACAGCCCGGAGCCGCCGTCGACGGCAAAGACCTGGCCGGTCACGACGTCGGCGAGTGGTGAGCAGAAGAACAGCACCGAGGCGGCGAGATCGCGTGGCTCGATCAGGCGGCCGAGCGGGATTTCCGCAATCGTCTCCTTCGAGATCTCCTCGACGCTGACGCCCGCGTCGCGCGCGCGACGATGGAAGTTCTGCATCATGCGCTCGGTCGCCGTATAGCCGGGATGCACGCAATTGACCGTGACGTTGAACGGACCGACCTGGTTGGCGAGCTGCTTGGTGAAGTTGGAGACGCCGGCGTTCACCACGCCGTTCGTGATGCGCAATGGCGCCACGATACGCGCGGTCATGCCGCCGATGTTGACGATGCGGCCCCATCGACGCGGCTTCATGTGTACGAGAACCTCGCGGGCGCAGCGGATATAGGCCATCAGCTTGACGTCGACGTGGTGGCGCCAGTGCTCGTCCGTCTGTTCGTCGAACGGTGCGCTGAGGGAGGCGACGGCATTGTTGACGAGAATGTCGATGCGTCCGGCGGCGGTGGCGGCCTCGGCCACGAAGCGGCGGATGTCGTCATAGTTGCAGACATCGGCGATGATGGGCCAGGCCTCGACGCCGAGCTTGCGGATGTCGGCAGCCGTCTCCTCGAGCGAATCGCGTGTGCGGCCGCACAGGGCGATGCTGACGCCCTGCTCGGCCAGCATCAGCGAGGTTGCGCGGCCGATGCCGCGGCTCCCGCCCGTTACCAGTGCGACACGACCTTTCAGACCGAAATCTCCGGCCAATGTTTCCTCCCCTGATCTGCTGATGGTGTGCCGCGGGACGCGGCCGCCCCGAGAATGGCCCATGGTCGCGGCACTGTCGACCCGGAACGTCCGAGGCGGAGCGCCCGCAGAGCGCAACGGCGACCCGGCACGACGCGGAGGCTCGGGTCAGGCAGCCCGGATTCGCGCTCCGCAGGCCGGCGTGCGGGCCATTTTCGCCGCATGCTCGCGAGACCTCCACGAAATGGACCGAAGTAAGTCGCATTGTCATCACACTGGTCAGAGAAAATCTTTGCACGCAATATATGTTCGGCGGCGGCGTGCCGGCTGCAATCGGGAGAGGAAACGCAATGTTGGGACGTATGTGTCAATTGGGCCTGCTGGCCCTCGCGCTGGTGGCGGCCATGCCAGCCGCCGAGGCGCAGCGCGGGCCTCAGCGACAGGTCGACCAGACCCGCTGGGTCAAACTCGGAACGGAGACCGTGGACGGGCGGCGGGACCGTGATGTCATCCGCGTCGGCCGCGAGAGGGGTGCGTTCGATCGCATTCGCCTGCGCGTCAGCGGGCGGGACATCGTGCTGCGCGAGATGCGCATCGTCTTTGCCAACGGTGATACGCAGGACGTGCCGGGCCGCATCGAGATCGCGGCCGGAACGGACATGCGACCGATCCGGCTCGACGGCGGCATCCGCCGCATCGACCGCATCGAGCTGTCCTACCGCGCGAGGCGCGACTTCGATCGAGGTCGCGGACGCGACCGGGATCGCGAGCAGGCCGTCGTCGAGGTGTGGGCCGAGCAGATCATCGACCGCCCGCCGCCACAGCTCACGGGCTGGGAGCTTCTCGGGCGTGATGTCGTCGGGCCGCGCGTCGATCGCGAGGTGATCCCGGTCGGCCGGCGCGAGGGCCGCTTCTACGCCATCCGCCTCAGGGCGCTGCGCAGCGACGTCTACCTGCACGATCTCAAGGTCGTCTACGGCAACGGCGAAGTCGACGATATCCAGGTGCGCGACCGCATCCGGGCCGGCGACATGACGCGTCCGCTCGCCCTCAAGGGCGGCCGCTTGATCAAGGAGATCCGCCTCGTCTACGCCAGCCGACCCGACCACCGGGCGCGGGCGATCGTCGAGGTTTGGGGCGACAAGACGGCCCAGCGTCCGCGGCCTGCCGCCGGCATCCCCGGGAACTGGGTCATGTTCGGTGCGGCCGATGTCGGGCAGAACGCCGAGCGCGACGTGATTGCCGTCGGGCGCGAGAAGGGCCGCTTCAGCCAGATCGCCCTCCGTGTGCGCGGCAGCGACGTCAGGCTGCGGCGCCTGCGCGTCGTCTACGCCAACGGCGAGACGGACGTGCTCGAGGCCAGAGAGGATATTCCCGCTGGCCGCCATTCGAAGTTCTACAACCTCAAGGGTGATCGCTTCATCAAGGAGATCATCCTCGTGCACCGGGCCGAGCAGGGCAGGATCGGTCGGGCGCGGGTCGAGCTATTCGGGCTCCACGCTGCGGATTACCGGCCGGCGCGGCCCGTCGCTCCGCCCGTCGCCCCGCCGCCGACGCATCGCCCGGGCGAGTGGGTCATTCTCGGCTCGCAGAAGGCCGGCCTCGGTGTCGATCGCGACGTCATCACTGTCGGTCGCGACGTGGGGACCTTCCGCAAGATCCGCATCGACGTGACCCGCTCAGGCCGGCGCGGTGTGCGCATCTACAATGTCCGCGTCATCTATCGCAACGGCGAGTCGGAGACGCTGAACGTGCCCAACGAGATCCCGCGGGGCGGCTCGTCCGGGCCGCTCGATCTCAGCGGCAACCGCCGGATCATCGAGCGCATCGAGTTGGTCTATCGCACGAAGTTGTCGCTGTTCGGCGAAACGCGGGTCGAGGTCTGGGGCCAGCGCTGATCCGAACGGTGGACGGGGATGAAGGCGGCAGGCGGTTCGTTTCCGCTTGCCGCCTTCTTGCCTTTCGGGGCAGTGTTCCGCCCACGCCCTGCCATTCCGGATGACCGCAAGGCAAAGGCTTGTTAATGTCGGCGCAGACTCTGTCGCAGTATTGCAACTGAAGCGAGATCGATCGTTGTCCTCGCATCCTGAGCCCGGCGACTACGCATACAACCTGGAGGGCGCGCTTGCGGCCGTCGTGGCCGTGCGATCGCGCATTCCCAGCGATGCCTTCACGGCCGACACGCTCGGAACGGAGCGGGGCGGGAACGGCGTGGTCATCCGCAGTGACGGCATCGTTCTGACGATCGGCTACCTCATCACTGAGGCCGAAAGCGTCTGGCTGAGCTTCAACGACGGGAGCGTGGTTCCCGGGCATGTGATCGGCCAGGACCAGGAGACCGGCTTCGGGCTGATCCAGGCGCTGTCGCGCGTGCAGGTGCCGGCATTGCAGCTCGGAAGCTCCGCGAGCGTCAAGGTCGGCGACCCCGTCGTGGTGGCCGGTGCAGGCGGGCGTCAGCACGCCGTCGCGGGACAGGTTGTCGCCCGGCAGGAGTTCGCCGGGTACTGGGAGTATCTCCTCGACGAGGCGCTGTTCACCGCGCCCGCGCACCAGAACTGGGGCGGAGCGGCCGTCATCGACGAGGCCGGCAAGCTGATCGGTGTCGGCTCGCTCAGCGTCCAGCAGGTGGCCGAAGGCAATGAGGGACGCGACATCAACATGGTCGTCCCGATCGATCTGTTGAAGCCCATCCTGGACGACATGCTTTCGCTGGGCCGCACGCGCCGACCGGCCAGGCCTTGGCTCGGCGTTTACGCGACGGAGGTCGGCGGGCGCGTGGTCATCGCCGGGCTTTCCAATCGCGGTCCGGCCCGCAAGGCGGACTTGCGGGTGGGCGATGTCGTGCTGCGCGTCGGCAGCGAGAACGTGACGAACCTCACGACCTTTTTCAGGAGCATCTGGTCGCGCGGGGATGCCGGCGTCACCGTGCCGATCACGGTGCATCGCTCGGGCCGCACGCTCGAGGTGAATGTCGCCTCGGTGGATCGCCGCAGCCTGCTCAAGGGGCCTGTGCTACATTAAGGCCGGGATCGTCGGGTCGCGCGACCCTGGGCAGGTGTCGCGACGGACCAGCGACGGCAAGATCACCTGCATCGGAGCTCATCGACATGGCACGTCCGCTCATCATTGCGCCCTCGATCCTGTCCGCGGACTTCGCGCGGTTGGGCGCCGAGGTCCAGGCCATCGACAAGGCCGGCGGCGACTGGATTCACCTCGACGTGATGGATGGGCATTTCGTTCCGAACATCACCTACGGACCGCCCGTCATCAAGGCCATCCGCCCCGCCTCGGCCAAGGTCTTCGACTGCCATCTCATGATCGCGCCGGCCGATCCCTATCTCGCCGCCTTTGCCGAGGCCGGAGCCGATATCATCACCGTGCATGCGGAGGCTGGCCCGCACCTCGACCGTTCACTGCAGGCCATTCGTGCCCTCGGCAAGCGGGCGGGCGTGTCACTCAATCCCTCGACGCCGGAGTCGGTCATCTCCTACGTGCTGGATCGCCTCGACCTGATCCTGCTGATGACCGTCAATCCGGGGTTCGGAGGCCAGGCCTTCCTGCCGGCCGTGATCGACAAGATCGCCCGCGTCAAGGAGATGGTCGGGGACCGTCCGATCGACATCGAGGTGGACGGCGGCATCACGCCGGAAACGGCGCCGCTCGTCGTGCGCGCGGGGGCGAACGTGCTCGTCGCGGGTTCGGCTGCCTTCAAGGGGGGCGAGCCTGAGGCCTACGCGCGCAACATCGCGGCCCTGCGGGCAGCGGCAACCGGCGCCTGAGCCGAGGCGCGCCGGCTTGCGAGGCTTGAAGGTGCTCTAGCTAGAGCTTGAGCGTGACCCGCACGACGCCCGGATTCGTCGGATCGTAGGCGCGGGCAAAGCCAAGATCCCGGCACAGGTTGAGCATGCGGGCGTTCTCCGTGAGCACGTCGCCAACGAAGCTGGCGATGCCGCGCGCCCGCGCCGCGGCGATCAGGCGGTCCATCATCAGGCGCCCGATGCCGCGTCCGGAAATCTCCCGGCGCACGATGATCGCGAATTCAGCGCTCTCGAGGTCGGGATCGGCGGAATAGCGCGCGACCGCATGGATCTCCGTCGTTCCCGGTGTGCCCCGATGGGTCAGGACCAGCGCCAGCTCGCGATCGTAGTTGATCTGGGTGAGGCGCGCCGCCAGCAGATGATCGAGAACTTTCATCGGCACCAGAAAGCGCTGGCGCACCTCCGCTTGGGAAAGCCTGGAGAAGCCGGCGAGAAGCTGCGGCTCGTCCTCCGCGCGTATCGGTCGCAGAAAGAGCCTGGTGCCGTCGGCGAGCTCGACATCCTCCTCGTGCTCGCTCGGGTAGGGCATGATGGCGAGGCGCTGACCGCTCGGGCCGCGTGCCGGCGTTACCCTGATCCGGGCATCGAGTGCCAGCACGCCGCGCTCGTCGGCGATCAGCGGGTTGATGTCGAGTTCCACGACTTCCGCGACGTCGATGGCGAGTTGCGCCACCTTGATGAGCGTCAGGGCGATATCGTCGAGCGCGACGGCAGGCCGGTCACGATAGCCCTGAAGAAGCCGATGGATGCGCGTCTGGCGCATCAGGTGTCGCGCCAGGTTCATGTCGAGAGGTGGCAGCGCCATGGCGGTGTCGGCGATGATCTCGACGCCGGTGCCGCCCTGGCCGAACATGATGACGGGTCCGAACTCGTGCGCGACGCTCATGCCGACGATCAGCTCGAACGCGCGCGGGCGTCGGATCATCTCCTGTACCGTCACGCCTTCGATGCGCGCCTCCGGGCGAGCCTTGGCGATGCGCTCCAGCATCTCGGCCGTGGCGGCCTCTGCCGCCGCGGGCGTTGCAAGGTCGAGCGCCACGCCGCCGACGTCCGATTTGTGTGTGATCTCGTGCGACAGGATCTTGATCGCCACCGGGCAACCGATTTCGGCGGCGATGGTTGCGGCCTCGGCGGGCGTGCGCGCCACCCGCGTTCTGGTGGTCGGGATCTGGTAGGCCTCGAGCACCGCCTTCGCCTCGATCTCCGACAGGATCTCGCGGCCTTCGCGCAGGACGGCGGCGATGATCTTACGGACGGCCGCCGTGTCGGGCTGAAAGTCCGTCGGGATCGACGGCGGGGTCATCGCCAGAAGCGCCTGGTTGCGCCTGTAGGTGACGAGGTGCATGAAGGCGCGCGCCGTCTCGTATGGCGTCTCGAAGGTCGGGATGCCCCGACCGGTCAGGATCTGGCGCGGCTGCTTCGTCGAGGCGCCACCGAGCCAGTTGGTGATCACGGTCTTGCCGGTGGGATGGCGGCCGATGACCTCGCTGATCGCCGTCGCGACGGTTGCGCCGTCGATCAGCGCGGTCGGGCAGTTGATGACCATGATGGCGTCGATGCCGGGGTCCTCGAGGAGCGCGGAGAGCGCTGCGGTATAGCGCTCGGCACCGGCATCGCCGATGACATCGACGGGGTTTCCGCGCGACCATGTCGGCGGCAGTGCGGCGTCCAGGCGGCTCATGGTGTCGGGCGAAAGTGTCGCGAGGTGTCCGCCCTGCTCGATCAGCGCATCCGTCGCCAGCACGCCGGCACCGCCGCCGTTGGTGAGGATTGCGACCCGCTCGCCGGCGGGCAGCCCGATCTTGCTCAAGGTCTCCACCGCATCGAACAATTCGCCGAGGCTGTACACGCGGAGCATGCCGGCGCGCCGGAAAGCGGCATCGTAGACAGCGTCGGAGCCGGCCAGCGCTCCGGTATGCGAGGCCACGGCGCGCGCGCCTTCCGCGAAGCGGCCGCCCTTGACCACGATGACCGGCTTCGCCCGGGCGGCCGCGCGGGCTGCCGACATGAACTTGCGGGCGTTGGTCACGGCCTCGACATAGAGAAGGATCGCGCCGACCTTGGGATCGCGTCCGAGGTAGTCCAGCATGTCGCCGAAATCGACATCGGCCATGCCACCAAGCGTGACCATGTGGGAGAAGCCGATGCCGCGGCCCCTGGCCCAGTCCAGCACGGCCGTGACGATGGCGCCCGACTGGGTGACGAAGGCGATGCGTCCGGCCGGCGGGCTGATGCCGGCGAAGCTGGCGTTGACCTTGGCGGCGGGAACGATGATGCCGAGGCAGTTCGGGCCGAAGATGCGCAGCAGATGTGGCTTGGCGGCGTCCAGCATCTGCTGGCGAAGTCTTTCGCCCTCCTCGCGGCCGCCCTCTCCGAAGCCTGCCGTGATCACGATGGCGGCCTTCGTGCCGCGCGCGCCGAGGTCGGCGATGATGCCGGGAACGGTTCGCGGTGGCGTCACCACGACCGCCAGATCGACCGGCGACGGCATGGCCGCCACATCGGCATGGACCGGCAGGCCATGCAGCGTTCTGTGGCGGGGGTTCACGAGATGGAGCGGCCCCTCGAAGCCCGCCTCGAGCATGGCGCGGACGAGGACCGAGCCCACAGTGCCCGGGCGCTCGCTGGCCCCTATGATGGCCACCGAGCCCGGCGCGAAGGCTGCTTCGAGGTTTCTTATCGTCATGTGCTGTCCATTTCTGTCCCCTCGGGCTTCTCCAGTACTTGCGCGAGGTCAAAGTAAGGCTGATGCCGTGATGGCAGTTCTAATCCGAGAAGTGTGACATACTGGCAGTGGCCGGCTCTTCCTTCTGCGGCTTTTCTGGAAGGAGGGGGCCGCGGCGCCGGGGCATTCGCATTCTTGGGGAGAGACTTCGATGGTGGCACGGCAAATGGGAGGCGGCTCGCTCAGGGAGCCGGACGCGCTGACAGCCGTGCCGCAGACCCGAAGCGTCCCATTCGACCAACCCTGGGTCTGGCTGGCGGCCGGCTGGCGCGATCTGTGGCGCGTGCCGAGCGTCAGCCTCGCCTACGGCGGCGTTTTCGCTGCGGTGGCCGTGCTCATGGCCTTCGGTCTCACGCAATTCGGCTGGCAATCCCTGATCCTCGCTCTGGCGGGCGGCTTCCTCATCCTTGGCCCCATCCTCGCGGTCGGGCTCTACGAGGTGAGCCGGCGGCTGGAGATGGGCGAGACGATCAGTCTCGCCGAGGCGATCGCCGCCAGCCGCCGGGCGCCCGGCCAACTGGGCTTCATGGGCATCCTGCTGCTCATCATGTTCTTTGCCTGGGTCCAGATCGCGCTGCTGCTGTTCATGCTCTTCATGGGGACCGGACACCTGCCGTCGCCGAGCGAGTTCGTGCCGACGCTGCTGTTCTCCGGCCGGGGCCTCGGATTGTTGATCGTCGGCACGTCCGCCGGCGCCGTCCTGGCCGCACTCGTTTTCGTGGTCACGGCCGTCTCGGTGCCGCTGCTCATGGTGCGCAAGGTCGACGTGGTGACCGCGGTTCTGACGAGCATCGACGCCTGCCGGAAGAACCTGCCGGCCATGGCGCTGTGGGCGGTTCTCATCGCTGCGTTCATGGCGCTCGGACTGGCCACCGTCTTCGTCGGCCTGGCGGTCGCCTTTCCCCTGATCGGCCATGCCAGTTGGCACGCCTTCCGCGATCTCGTCGCACTCGAGCCGAACGAATAGCGCGGCACGATCCAGCATGGACCCTCGCCGGCAGGCGGCGGCCGTACGCCTCAGCGCGGTGGCGTCACGCGCTTGTCCCGGGGCAGGGCGAGGCAGGCCAGCACCGGGCCGGCGTTGGGCAGGCGCAAGGCCAGACGCCGGGCGAGCCGCGTCGTGCCCGGCCCTGGTCGTCCGGCGCGACGACGGATGGGGTTTGGCAGCGACACGGCGAGCAGCAGAGCTTCGCGGTCGGTGAGTTGGCTCGCAGGCTTGGCAAAATGGAAGCGCGACGCTGCCTCGATGCCGTAGATGCCCGGCCCCCACTCGGCGATGTTGAGATAGATCTCCAGGATGCGGCGCTTGGGCCACGCGGCCTCCATGCCGAGCGCCAGCGGGATCTCCAGCGCTTTGCGCAGATAGCTCTTGCCGGGCCACAGGAACAGGTTTTTCGCGGTCTGCATCGTGATGGTGCTGGCGCCGCGCGGGATGCCGTCTCTCGCCTGATCGATGGCGATGCTCATGGCCTGCCAGTCGATGCCGCCGTGCTGGCAGAAGCGCCCATCCTCCGATACGACGACGGCGCGGATGAGGCGCGGCGATATCCGCTCGATCGGCACCCAGGTCTGGTGGACCGGGCGGCCGAGCACGCTCTCGCCCAACATCAATGTCGAGAGTGGGGGATCGACGAAGCGATAGAAGCCGATGAGGGCGACGGCCAGCAGGATCAGCGCCAGTCCGAGCATGAGCGCGAGGCGCAGCAGGCGGCCGATGAGGCCTCTCTTCGGCTTCGCGGGCCGGCGGACGGTGCGGGTGCGCGCGTCGTCCTCGGGGAGGGCGAGTGTCGGCGGTGTCGACGGTGTCGGCGCCGTTGCGGGACGCGCGGTGCGGCTGGTGCGTTCCGCATCCCCGGTACTGTCCGGCGGACCGACGCCGGGTTCGCTCGTCGTCGCCCGCGCGTCGAACTCAGCCCGGCCGTCGGTCATGGAAACTGGTCCTCGAAAGACTGGAGCTGCCTTCTCGCGCCATACGTATATAGTCCCGGCGTCGGTCGGTACGAAGGGAGCCAGGACGTAAAGTGCAGGCAGGCGGCGGAAAGATGACGTTCTCGCAGAGGCTGGGAGAGAGGGCCCAGGCCGTGGAACAGCGCCTCGACCACATGCTCGTTGCGGCGCGGCTCGGGCAGCCGCCGGAGCGCCTGGTGGCTGCGATGCGTCATGCGGTGCTCGGCTCCGGCAAGCGGTTCCGGCCTTTCCTCGTGCTCGAATCCGCGGCTCTCATGGGTGTTCCGGTCGAAGATGCTCTGGATACGGCGGCAGCTGTCGAGCTGCTGCATTGCTACTCGCTGGTGCACGACGATCTGCCGGCCATGGACGACGACGACCTGCGGCGGGGCCGGCCGACCGTGCACCGTGCCTTCGACGAGGCGACAGCGATACTGGCCGGCGATGGGCTGCTGACGCTCGCCTTCGAGGTTCTGGCAGGGGAGGCCGCGCGCCGTGGGCCGGAGATTGTCGTCGCGCTGGTGGCGGGCCTGGCGCGGGCAGCCGGCGTCGGCGGCATGGTCGGCGGCCAGCAGCTCGACCTCGACGCGGAGGCGCAGCGCGGCCTCGGGCTCGGCGACATCTACCGCATCCAGGCGCTGAAGACAGGAGCGCTCATTCGCTTCTCGGCGGAGGCCGGTGCGATATTGGCGGCGGGTGGGGCCGACGACCGTGCCGCCCTCGGCACCTACGGGGAGGCGCTCGGGCTGGCATTCCAGATCTCGGACGATCTGCTCGACGTCGAAGGCGATGCCGCGGCCGTCGGCAAGGCGACAGGCAAGGACGCTGCCGTGGGCAAGGCGACGTACGTTTCCCTGCTGGGCGTCGGCGGTGCGCGCCATGTTCTGTCAGACGTGACCGACGAGGCGCTGGCGGCGCTCGACCGCTTCGGCAGCCGGGCCGACGTATTGCGCGCGGCGGTGCGCTTCGTCGCCGAGCGGGATCGCTAGGCTCCCGCCGTCCCGACCGCGGCGGCTCGAGCGTCCGCCGGGTGCTTGGCGACCCGCGCCGGTGCGCATAAGCTCTGTGCTCCACACGCGACGGCACAGGGAGCGACGAATGTCCAAGTTCACCTACGATCACATGCACCTCCGAAGCCCCGATCCCGAGAAGACCGCGGCCTTCTACGAGCGCATGTTCGGCGCCACGGTTCTCAAGAGCATGCAGGACGGCAAGCCGCGTATCGATCTCGAGCTCGGCGGCACCAAGATTTTCATCGCTCCGGTCTTGCCGGATGGCAAGACGGCGGCCCCGCCGAAGACGCCGTACCAGGGGCTCGACCATTTCGGCCTGCGGGTCGAGGGGATCGACGCGATCGCCGCTGATCTCAAGGCCAAGGGGGCCGAGTTCACGATGGAGCCGACCACCATCCGGCCCGGCGTCCGCATCGCCTTCGTCAGGGGTCCCGAGGGCGTCTCGATCGAGCTTCTGGAGCGCAAGAGCGCCTGATCAGGTTACGATCTCGAACCGAGGACCATGACATGACGGAGGGCGTCCGCGCAGAGCGGGCGCTCTCTTCGTTTCAAACTACCTTGGGGTGCCGTCGCGACCCACGAACTAGCCCTTTGGTCGAGGCGTGTGCGACCTCATCCACAGCGCAATTGCCTTGAAAGTGGCGTGGTCGCAACAGATGAAAAAGGGGTGAGGTCCGTTGTCGGGGACGATGCCGACGCGGCTTGGGGAAGTCGGCATGCGGCAGTGCAGAACGCCGCACGGTTCCACCTCCGACGTCGGCGGGGAGCAAATCCCTGTGACGGCTCAGTCGGATAGAGCAAAGTGCTCGGACTAAACTATCCGCAGAAAGTCAATCCGATAGCGGACGATCAGGGTGGCGCTGCTCGAGCGGCGTCGGAGCCCCTCGTTTGGGCCGTCAAGATCGAGCCCCGCGAGAAATCGATTCGCGAGGCCGATTGCCCCATTGCAGAGCGTGGAGCATGCGGCCATCTTCTGCCCCCGTTGGCTCGCCGACCAAGCGGGAATTGAGCGGGGGGTATAGCGAGCCAGCCGGCCTCCAAGGCGCGAAGCTGCGGAGGCTGGCACGGTCTACGGTTGGTGGGGATGGTCTGGGGATGTGTCCGCAGGTCAGTGGCCGTAGGAGCCGTGCAGGGGCAGCACCAGGCACATGAAGAGGGCAGTGGCCTCTCCGAGGTCATTCGAAGTGTGCGGACGCGCTGTCGCGAGCTGCCGGCAATTTGCCGGCAGCTCGCAGCCATCTCGCCGGCGAGCGCGTGCGGCGGCTCGGACGGCGCTGCGGCATTTCCAGCACATTGCGACGGTCACGAGAGACGACGTGCAGCGCGCGCTTGTTTGTGCGGAGCCTCGTGTGCCAGTGTGCACGAGCCTGCTCACCCGCATCCCAAGTGAAAGCCTTCGCCGGCCCGTCCTCCTGCTCGCCGACGTCGGTCGAGACGAATCTGCGACTTGAGATCGTCGCCGAGCAATGGCATGACAGATGACGGACAAGTTACAGTCGCGCGCGGGGGCGCGGCGCCGGACCGGTGCCTGAGCTGGTGGGACGAGGACGCGCATGGCGGCTTCTCACGGCTTCTCCCCTTCGCATCACTGATCGAGTAACCCGAGTACGAGAGACGCTGTTCATGTTGTGTGTTGGTTGGGGTGCCCGCGTAGCTATCGCCATCGTGGCAGTCGTCGCCGGTCTTTCGATGCTGGTGCCCGACACCGAGTCGGCGCCGCGACGCAAATCGCGACAACAGCGGGCGCAGCCCGAGGCCGAGCTGCCGGCTACCCGCCATCAGTTGGCCCTTGCACCCTTCACGGCATCGCTCGATCCGGGCGATCTTGACGGTGTGCACCCCGCGGGCACGAGCGTGTTCGTCGATATCGCGCTGACGACATCACAGAGCGGCCGTCGCGCCCCCGATCGCCTGCGGATCGAGCTTGCGGGCCGCGGCCTCGATATCGTTTCCGTGCATGGCGCCTCGACCAGGCTCGTTCGCGAGGATGGCAGGATTTTCGCCGACGTGCGCGGTATTCGCCGCGGCCGCACCAGCCGTCTGCTCGTCGAGGCGCGCCTCAAGACCGATGGACAGGGGGTGGACGCCACCGGCAAGCGCGCCCTGACCGTCAAGCTCGCCAAATCCGCCGACGACGAGGGCGTGGCACGCACGTTCGAGTGGAAGACCGCCGACTGCTCCGGCGACTTCCACCGCTCGCTGGTCTCGATCCGCGATGGCAAGGCGGCCGGCATGCGACCGTCGCTGCTGACGGCGAAGGAAGGGGACCGCGCGTTGCCCGGCCGCTGGCTGTTCTGGGAGTCCAACCCCCGGGCAAGGCTGCGGTCGCGCGCGTCGGCTCGGGACGGCCGGCCCTGCGAGCAATGGCGGGGCTCGGGCCGCCGCAAGCGGTGCGTGCGCTGGGGTGAGGCGCCCGATCCGGCGTTGAAGACCGCTGATCACGGTGTTCCCACCAAGGAGGAAATCGCACTGCTCGCCTTCCTCGACGGCTTCGTGCGCAGCCGCGGCAGCATCGAGGACTTCGGCAAGCGCGGCCGGCACGCCTGGATCACGATGCGGGTCTCGACGGATATCAGGACGTTCCTGACACAAGGCCAGCATCCCGCGCTGTGCACGGGCGCTCCGGAGATGCTCGACTACTTCGAGAAGCGCATGGGGGCGTTCCGCACTCGCGGCGAGGCCGTCGCCAGCGAGACCGCAAAGGCGCCGGCGCTGGCCGATCTGCGCATCAAGCTGGCCTACGACGTGCGCAAGGCGACGCCGGCTCCAGCCGTGCCGTCGGTCGCCCCGGCCAGGGAGCCGGCCAAGCCGGCCGATCCGTCCGTTCCGACATCGAAGGCTCCGGAAAAGCCGTCCTCGACGATGATCATCACAGGCTCGACGCCCCGGCCGGCCACCACCACTCCGGCGGCGCCAGCACAGCCGCCGGCTTTCAGTCTCGCCGAGCCCGCGACCCCGCCGCGCGCGGACGCACCGCTGGTGCAGAAAATCGCCTATGTCGCCGGGCTGTTCTCGCCGAGCGAAAAGGCGCGCGCCGTGGCTGACGCGGCCTCGCCGTTCGCGGCTCTCGCGGAGGCTAAGGCCCTGCTCGGCGGCGCGTGGGTCAAGGACGTGCCGAAACCCATCGTGCAATCGTCGCTGGCAGCGCTCAGGACGCTCGAGGCACAGGCCTATGCCGAGCTGTTCGGCCGCGAGTACAAGGCCGTCTCCGTGTCGTTCTTCGGCAGCATCGCCGATATCCGTGCGGCTCACGCCAAGTCGTGCCGCTGCGGCTCGTGAAGGGAGCGCGCCGGCCCTTGCGCTGACGCCGTTGTCTCGGAGACAATCGCCTGGCGGCCGCACCCGCGGCCGCCGCTGGCGAACCGAGGTGTCCTGCCATGACCGAGACGGCTGCTCTCCTGACCGCTCTCTCAGCCGCCATGCCGCAACCGGAGACCCGGGGGCTCGACGTGCTGGCGGCGGACCCATCCCTCCGGCAGATGCTGGCGCTGTATCTGCCGCCCGGCGAGGCGCCGGCCGTGGAGCCGCATATCCAGCGGCTCGCCCGGCTCGTCACGACGCATCTCGACGATCTCGCGCATGCGGCCGACAAGTCGCCGCCCGTGCTGCGGCTCAGGTCGCGACAGGGTGAGGATCACCAGAGCCTCGACAAGAGCCCGGCTTACCGCGAACTGGAAAAGATCGCCTATGGCGATCTGGCCATGGCTGCGCTCTCGCACCGGCCGGCGCTCGGCAGCAACGCCCCGCTTTCGGCGACGACGAAATACGCGCTGTTCTATCTCTTCGCGCAGGCGGAGTTCGGCTTGCTCTGCCCGGTCAGCATGACCGATTCCCTGACGCGCACGATCCGCAAGTACGCCGCTCCCGATCTGCTCGATCGCTATCTGCCGGGCCTGCTGGCAGAAGAGGAGAGCGAGCTGCTGCAGGGCGCCATGTTCATGACCGAGAGGTTCGCGGGCTCCGACGTCGGCGCGACCGAGACGCGCGCCGTCAAGAATGGCGATCACTGGCGGTTGTGGGGCGACAAGTGGTTCTGCTCGAACGTGGACGCCGGCGTCTCGCTCGTGCTGGCGCGTCCGGAGGGGGCGCCGCCGGGCACCCGGGGGCTCGGCCTGTTCCTGATGCCGCGCCGCCTCGCCGACGGCAGCGCCAACGCCTATCGGATCGTGCGGCTCAAGGACAAACTCGGTACGCGCTCCATGGCGTCCGGTGAGATCATTCTCGAGGGCGCGGTCGGCTATCTCGTCGGTGAGCTGTCGCAGGGCTTCAAGCAGATGACCGAGATGGTCAACCAGTCGCGGCTCTCCAACGCCGTGCGCTCGGCGGGCATGATGCGCCGCGCCATCCACGAAGCGATCCGGGTCGCGACGGGGCGTGCAGCTTTCGGAAAGCCGATCGTGGAGCTGCCGCTCGCACGCCGCCAGCTCATCAAGATGATCGTGCCGGCCGAACAGGCGATCAGCACCTGCTTCTATACGGGGGCCTGTCTGGATGCCGCCGATGCGGGGGATGCCAAGGCCCTGCGGCTCCGGCGCATCCTGACGCCGCTCGTCAAGTTCCGTGCCTGCCGCGACGCGCGCAAGGTGACGGGCGATGGCATGGAGATGCGTGGCGGCACCGGCTACATCGAGGAATGGATCGAGCCACGCCTCGTTCGCGACTCCCACCTCGGATCGATCTGGGAGGGCACCAGCAACATCATCGCGCTCGATGTGATCCGTGCCGCGCGCAAGGAGCGGGCGCACGAGGCACTGGCGGACGAGTTGCGGCCGATGATCGCGGAGGCGCCGGGCGAGCTTGCCGCGAGGCTGGAGGATTGCCTGGCGCGCACGCTGGCGCTCGTCGATACGGTCGTGGAGGAGAAGCGCGAGGAGGATGCGCGGCGGGCGGCGAGCGCGCTCTATCACATCACCAGCGCCGCGCTGCACGTGCGCGAGTGGAAAGCGCTCGGCGCGCCGCTCAGGCTCGATCTGGCTAGGCTGGTGCTCGCGCACAAGCTCTCAGCTCCCGATCCGCTGGCGCCGGGTGCGGCCGATGACGAGGCCGCCGCCGATCGCGTCCTTTCGGCGCTCGTGGCGGCGCACCGCGCGGCTTGAGTTGCCGGCGTTGTCGTCTATTCTCGCCGCACGGGCGCTCGAGATGGCGCTCCACCCAGCCAGCATGAGGCAGCTATGACCTCGACCGGACCCGAGATCGTGTCGACTGCGGCTCTTGCCGCGCGCATTCCCGACGCGTGCAGCATCGCGCTGCCGCCCGACCATTCCGGCTGCGCCATGGCGGTCGTCCGCCATCTGCTGGCGCGTCCCGTGCGTGACCTCCACGTGGTGTGCGTGCCGGCCGGCGGCTTCCAGGTCGATATGCTGATTGGCGCCGGCTGCGTGGCGCGCGTCGAGGCGGCGGCGGTTTCGCTTGGTGAGCATGGCTTGCCGCCGCGCTTCGTGGCGGCCATCAAGTCGGGCGAGATCGAGATGTGGGAGGCGACCTGCCCCGCGATTCACAGCGGATTGCAGGCCGCCGAAAAGGGTATTCCGTTCATTCCGCTGCGCGGCATCATCGGCTCGGACCTTCTCACGGTGCGGCCCGACTGGAAAGTGATCGAGAACCCGCTCGCGGAGGACGGAAAGCGCGATCCCATCGTTGTGCTTCCCGCCATCCGGCCGGATTTCGCGCTCTTCCACGCGCCGAAGGCGGATCGCCACGGCAACGTCTGGATCGGCGTCCGCCGCGAGATGATGCTGATGGCCCATGCCGCCCGCGAGACCCTCGTCTCGGTCGAGCGGATCGAGGACGCCGACTTCATGGCCGACCCGCAGATTGCCGCCGGCACCATACCGGCGCTCTATGTCTCGGCCATCGCTGAAGCTCCGAACGGCGCCTGGCCCGTGGGGCTCTTCAACACCTATACGGCGGATCAGGAGGCGCTTGCGAGCTATGCCGCGGCGGCCCGCTCGGATGCCGGCTTCGCAGACTGGTTGGAGGCAACGGTGCGCGCGAGTGTGCCGGCATGAGCGTGGCGTCCGACATCACGCGGGTCTCGACCTCGGAGATCATGATCGTGACGATGGCCCGCATGCTCGACGGGCTGCGTCATGTCGCCGTCGGAGCAAGCTCGCCGGTGCCCGGATCGGCCGCCCTGCTGACGCGCGCCAGATCGAAGGGCTATACGCGCGTCTCCATTCTCGGCAGCCGCAAGAACAATCCCTTCACCGACGGCGCGCGCGAGCTCTTCGATTGTGCGGGCCAGGGGCGCATCGATGCGTTCTTCCTGTCTGGCGGGCAGATCGACGGGCAGGCCAACATCAACCTCGTCGGCATCGGCGAGCACCCTGGGACGAAGGCACGCTTTCCCGGCTCGTTCGGCTCGGCGCATCTCTATTTCATCGTGCCGCGCGTCATCCTGTTCCGTGAGGAGCACACGCCGCGCGTGCTGGTCGACAAGGTCGATTTCGTGTCGGCGCCCGGCGTGAGTCCGCCCGAGGTCTACAGGCCCGGCGGCCCCTATGCGCTCGTCACGGGGCTTGCGGTCTTTCGCTTCGACAGAACGACGGCGCGCTTCACTCTGGAGAGCGCGCATCCCGGCGTCACGGCTGGCCAGGTTCGCGAGGCGACCGGATTCGACTACGATGCGCCTGCCGAGGTGCCGGTTACGCCGACGCCCGACGCTGCGACGCTGGCGCTGCTGCGCGGTCCGGTGGCCGAGGCCGTGGCGGAGACCTATCCGGCCTTCGCGGCGCGAACCTGGGGCGTTTCGCTACCGACCTGAGCTCCCTCCTTCCGCCTCCTCAGTCTCGACAGGGATACGTGACACACATGAGCAAAGACACGGGCTTCGGCGCGCTCTCCGGATTGAAGGTGATCGACCTCACGCGCGTGCTGGGCGGCCCCTACGGCACGCAGATCCTCGCGGACCACGGCGCCGACGTGATCAAGATCGAGCCGCCGCAGGGCGACGAGGTGCGCGACTGGGGCCCGCCGTTCCACGAAGGCGACGCCTCCTACTTCATCGGCGTCAACCGCAACAAGCGCTCGGTCGGCCTCGACCTGTCCAAGCCAGAGGGGCGGGAGGTGCTGCTGACGCTGCTCGAAGGCGCCGACGTGCTGATCGAGAATTTCAAGCCGGGCTCCATGGAAGCTTGGGGCATCGGCTATGCGGAGACGCTGGCGGACCGTTTTCCGCGGCTCGTCTACTGCAAGATCTCCGGCTTCGGCGCCGACGGTCCGCTCGGCGGCTTTCCTGGCTACGACGGCATTGTCGGCGCCATGGCCGGGCACTTCTCCATCAACGGCGCGCCGGAGAGCGGGCCCACCCGCATCGGCATTCCCGTGGTCGATATCGGCACGGGGTTGTTCTCCGTGATCGGCATCCTCATGTCGCTGATCGAGCGCCAGCGCTCCGGCCGCGGCCAGTATCTCGACATGACGCTGTTCGATTGCGCACTGGCGCTCATGCACCCGCACTTCCCGAACTACTACCTCTCGGGCAAGGTGCCGGTGCTGACGGGCAATCCGCATCCCAACATCAGCCCCTACGACAAGTATCCGACCAAGACGTGCGACGTGTTCATCGGCGCCGGCAACAACCGCGCCTTCCGCCGCGTCTGCGAGGAGCTCGGCTGCCCCGAACTCGCCGACGATCCGCGTTTCGGCTCGAACGGCGACCGCGTGACCAATCGTGCGGCGCTCTCGGCGGTGCTGGCGGAACGGCTCGCGGCGGTGGATGGCGAGAGCTTCTCGTTGAAGCTGCTGGCCTCGGGGCTGCCGTGCGGGCCGATCCTCAATGCACGTCAGGCGCTCGACCAGCCCCACACCAGCCATCGCGGCATGGTGCAGGAGATGGGGTGGTACAAAGGCACGGGCACGCCGATCAAGTTCGCCCGCACGCCCGGCAAGGTGAAGGCGCCGCCGCCGCGCTTCTCAGAGCATGCCCGCGAGGTGCTGGCGGAGCACGGCTTCTCGGAGGCCGATATCGCGCGGCTCGCAGCGACGGGCATCGTGGTCGAGAAGCGCCGCGTCTGATCGGGCAGGCGGACCCGGCGCCAGGTCCGGGCAGGATGGACGAAGGCCGGCTCCGGTGCCAGGATGATGGCGCGCCGGACGCGGGGGCGGTGGCAGGCGAGCGAGGTGTGACGTGGCGAAGAAATCCTTCCAGTTCGGCATTCTGTTGCGCGGCCAGCATCCGGCCGACGCCGACATCTCCGAGGGCTTCCGCGATCTCGTCGACATCGCGCGCGCGGCCGACCGGCTCGGTTTCGATTCGCTGACGAAGTCCTCGCACTACAGCACCGCGCCCTATCAGGCCTTCCAGCAGTTTCCGCTTCTGGCGCGGCTCTCGGCCGAGGCGCCCAACATGCGGCTCAACGCCGGCATCGTGCTGCTGTCGCTGCACAAGCCGATCGACATCGCCGAGCAGCTCGCCACCATCGACATCATGTGCGGCGGCAAGCTGATCTTCGGCGCGGCGCTGGGCTATCGGGATGTCGAGTTCAAGGCGTTCGGCACCAGCGCGAAGGAACGCGGCAAGCGCTTCGAGGAGAACCTCGTCGCCGTCAAGCGGCTGTGGACCGAGGACGTGGTCGACATGGTCGGCAGCCATTTCGAGCTCGACGGCGCCACCTGCATGCCGAAGCCTCTGCAGAAGCCGCACCCACCCATCTGGATCGGCGCCAACGCCGACGTCGCCATCAAGCGGGCGGCGCGCATGGGGGACTGCTGGTACATCCCGCCGCACAACGCCATCGAGACGATCGTGCGCCAGATCGACGTCTATAAGGCGGCGCTCGACGAAGCGGGCAAGCCCTTCCCGGCAGAGCTGCCGATGCGCCGCGAGGTGTTCGTGGCATCATCGAAGGCCGAGGCCATCCGCATCTGCGGACCCTATCTCGGCGCCAAGTACAAGTCGTACCACGAGTGGGGGCAGAGCGAGCAGATGCCCGAGGGCGACAACAACCTCGGCCAGGCTTTCGACGAGCTGCTTGGCGACCGCTTCCTGCTCGGCTCACCCGACGAGGTGGCGGAGCAGATCATCGCCCTCAACCGGCGTGTCGGCATCAACCACCTCATCATGACCATGGAGTGGGCGGGCATGCCAAAGTCTGCGACGTTGGACTGCATGCAGCTCTTCGCCGAGGAAGTGGCGCCCAAGGTCCGCCAGGCCGTCTAAGCTCCGCGCCCTCCGTGCTCCGGCGGACTATGCGGGCTGAGCCTTGGCGGGAGCCGCGCGCTGGCGTCCGCGCTTGACCGCGAACGCTGCGACGGCCGCCCCGACCAGAAGCACGGCTATGCCCACGATCGGCCGGTAGTAGAGCCAGGCGATCGCGATGGTCAACGACCCGACGACGGCCGTCACCAGAAGCGCCGCGAATCCGGTGCCGAGCCGCACGATGGAGCCCAGGAACGGAATGACGTCGGCCACCACGCCGAGCGGGGCAAGCAGCATGGTGACACCGATGAACATGCCGACGAGGCCGACGGCGCGCAGGATCCAGGTCAGCGTCCTGTTGCTCTTCTGCGCGTCCTTGAAGACCGTCTCCGCGCTCTGCTCGCCACGGCGGACCATCAGCAGGCTGTCGCCCGCCTTGGTCTGATAGGCCGCGAAGCCCTTGCCGGACTGCCGGCCTACGACCGTGATCGGTCCCACCGGCACCACGCGATACGAGACCCGGTAGTCGCCGACCTCCGGCCTCGAGGGGTCGTAGCCGACAAAGATCTTGCCGTCCTGCAGGGTGACGCGCCGGTTGCCGCCCATCGCCCGGCGGATCGCTTCGGCGGAAACGTCGGTCACGGGGAATGGCTGCGCGCCGCCGATGCGAGAGAGGACGGACCCGTCGAGCTCGAAAGCGCCGAGATCCCCCTTCTCCGCGGTGATCGCCTGATCGCGGTAGGTCATCTCGGGGTTCTGGCGGCCCTGCGGCTGTCGGAAGCTCGTGTGATTGATCGGCTTGCGGCTCCATTCGCGCACATAGCTGTAGGTGGTGACGGTCTCCTCGCCACCTCCGAGCTTCTTGCGCGTCTTGGTCTCCTTCTTCTCGACCCACTGGTACATCTCGACCTCCCGCTCGAGGCGGACGCCCTCGGACGAGACGCCGAAGGCCCTGTCCTCGCGGCGGCCGGCGACCTTCACCGGGCCGGTAGCGTGGATCAGCTTGCCCTGATTGGCGCTATCGACGCGCGTGTTGGGCACGCTCACGACAAGGCCGGCGCCCTCGGCCAGCGAGCGGGCCGTCTGCACGGCGCGCCCTTCGTTCCAGGTGAGCAAAGTGATCATGCCGCCGAACAGCGCCAGCCCGACGCCGATGCCGGCGATCGAGTTCTGGATGCGCTGAAGCCACGACGTCGATGTCGTCTCCTGGAACGAGTCGGGCTGCTGGCTGTCGCTCATGTGATCGGTTCCCTGCTCATATGGTGCAATGCGCCGCCTGCGAACGCGGGGTGGGACCCAACGCAAGATGTTGCGAGATGTGGCGAGTCGCAGGCCAAAGTAAATTCTGGAATCAGCAGACAGCAATTTAGCAGATCGAGGATGCCGGCAGTATTGACGATTTTATTGTAACGATAACGCGGGCGATGTCTGGCGGCGCTCGGGCCACAGTCCCATTGCCACCGCGCCGCACGATCCGCGCGCCTGATGGCGCTCTGCGATCCGAAAAGAAGAATGCAAAAGGCCGCGCGCCGGTCAGACGCGCCGGCGCGCAATCGTCGGCAACCCGTCGAAAGCCGCGGTGCTCAGCGCACCTGCGCCAGCATCTGCTTCAAGACGGAGAGCGTCACGTCCTTGCCCGATTGTGCATCGAGCACGAAGAAGTCGCGGTCCGACTTGGCGATGTCCGCGAGTTCCGGCATGGAAATATAGTCGGCCCTCTCCGTGTCATAGAGCTTTTTCCCCGCATAGCTCTTGATGATGACCGGATTCTCGTTCGACTTGAACATCAACTCCTCCCGGGCGACAAACAACTCGCATTCTTTTTTGTTGGCGGTGGTGCCGCATTTGCCCACCGCGTCGTGTCACGCCGCCTAATCATCCTTGGCGCGACCTGACTCCGTCAACGGCGAAAGCCGTGTCACATGGCCCATCTTCCTGCCGGCGCGGGCCTCGCGCTTGCCGTAGAGATGGAGGCTCAGCATAGGGTCCTCGGCGAGTTTGCGCCAGTCGTCTGCTTCGGGACCGATGAGATTCGTCATGACCGCATTGCTGTGGCGCGCCGTCGAGCCGAGCGGCCAGCCAGCCACAGCCCGGATGTGGTTCTCGAACTGGGAGACGTGGCAGGCGTCGAGCGTCCAGTGTCCGGAATTGTGAACACGAGGCGCTATTTCGTTGATTATGAGCGGATTTTTCGCATCTCCAGAGATGTGAAACATCTCGACGGCCAGCAATCCGACATAGTCCAGTGCGTCGGCCACCAGCCGCCCGATTTCCTCGGCCCGCGCCCGGTGGCTGGGCTCCAGCGACGATGGCACCGTCGAGCGGTAGAGAATGCCGTCGCGGTGCTCGTTGACGGGGGTGTCGTAGGTCCTGACCTCGCCGTCGTGGCCGCGCACGACCAGAATGGAGACCTCTCGCTCGAAGGCGACATGGCCCTCCAGAATGGCCGGGGCCCCTGCGAGTTCCGCCAGGGCAGCGGATGCCTCGCCCGGTGTGCGGATGCGGGCCTGACCCTTGCCGTCGTAGCCGAAGCGGCGCGTCTTGAGGATTGCCGGAGTGCCGATGGTCTCCAGCTCGCGCGCGAGCATGGCAGGCGAGGATACCTCGGCGAAGGGTGCAACCGGCAGTCCCAGGCCCGAGATGAATCGCTTCTCGATGAGCCGATCCTGCGCCACCGCCAGGGCGCGCGAGCCCGGTCGGAGAGGGCGGAGGCGCTCTGCCGCCTCGGCGGCTTCGAGCGGCACGTTCTCGAACTCGTAGGTGATGACGTCGACGGTCTCGGCGAAGGCTGCGATGCGAGCGACGTCGGTGAATTCGCCGCATGTCGCGGCCGCCGCCAGCTCGAAAGCGGGATCGTCGGCGCGATCGGAATAGACGTGCGTACGCAGGCCGAGCTTGGCCGCAGCCTGGGCCAGCATGCGCCCGAGTTGTCCGCCACCAAGTATGCCGATGGTGGAGCCGGGTGGCAGTGGATCAGTCATTGCCGTTTGGCTCGTCCTTCGGGGTCTCCGCCACCGCCGCCGTCTGGCGGGCGCGCCAGGCGTCGATCCGCCCGGCCAGGGCTGGATCCGACAGCGCCAGAATCTGCGCCGCGAGCAGCCCCGCGTTGGCGGCGCCGGCCTCGCCGATGGCGAGCGTGCCGACGGCGATCCCGGCCGGCATCTGCACGATGGAATAGAGGCTGTCCTGACCCTTGAGGGCGCGACTTGTGACGGGCACGCCGAGCACGGGCAGTGGGGTGAGCGCCGCTGTCATGCCCGGCAGGTGGGCTGCGCCGCCGGCCCCGGCGATGATGACCTTGAACCCGCGAGACTTGGCTGCGCGGGCGAACGTGTAAAGCCGCTCGGGTGTGCGATGCGCCGAGACGATGCGGGACTCGAACGTGACGCCGAGCGCGCCCAGCACCTCGGCTGCGCGCCGCATGGTCGGCCAGTCCGACTGGCTTCCCATGATAATGGCGACGTCGGCCGCGCGCTCAGCCATGTACGATGCTTTCCATGCCGATGTGAGTTGACCATGGTGGTCAGACAGAAAAAGCAAGTATATGCGCGCGGACCCGGCTGACAAGCAGGCTGTACACAAGACTGTGGACCGACGCGGCGCATCCGCCGTCGCCTGCTGGCATGGCATGGGGCGCGCGTCTCGGCTCTCGGCCGGCCAGGCAACCAGAAATCGAGGGGCGGAGCGCTAGGCGATGATGTCCGGAAACAGACGGTCTTCGATTGCGGCGATCAGGTCCTTGAGCTTCAGCTTGCGCTTCTTCAGCCGTGAGATCTGCAGCTGGTCGCCACCGCCGGCCTGCTCGAGGGCGGTTATGGCCTCGTCGAGATCGCGGTGCTCCTGGCGCAGCTGTGCCAGCTCGGCGCGCATTTCGCGTTCATCGGGCTTTTGCATCGGTGCGTGGCACTCCCAGCCGGGCACAGGCAAGTCGTTGATCGGGCTTCGCAGGTGAAAAGGACGCGCGACGTCTCCGACGGCGAGACGCACTAGCACGGCGTTCTGCCGATGAGAACGCCCCTCGAAGCGGGCGCGACAGGGTGCCCACACGCCCGATCCGCGCGAGCGCGACTCGAACCTCTCGGCGCACCATCCGGAAACCGCTTCGATAAGACCAGTATAGCATGCCACGAGCCGCCGTCCGAAGGGCCGAAAGGGGGCTGCCCGCCGCCCGATAGACGGCCTTCGATGCGAACCTCGAGGACCCTCTCAAGATCGTGTCAGCCATCCCCCGCGATCATGTGGCGGCGCACCTCTAGCCGTTAGACAAGCTGGCTCCCATATGTCAGACTGTTCATGTTCGGAAATCGCAAGGAGGTTCTCAGGATGTCTATTGGTGCACATCTCGCTGAGCTCTCAGAACGGCACAAGACGCTGGAGAGAAAGCTCGAAGAAGTGATGGCCCACCCGTCCGCCGACGATCTTGAGATTGCAGAGTTGAAAAGGGAAAAGCTGAAGATTAAGGATCAGATCGAGCGCCTGAAGTCGAAGACGAGGCACTAGAAGATCTGCCGTTCGGCTTGAGATTCATGATCAGATGACGCTAACGTCTCACGCGGGGTCAGCAGGTTTTTTCAACCCGCGTGAGAGATCTGATCGGGGCAAAGCTAGCTTCATCTGACCGCAGAGGGTGTCATGATCGCGCGGGCCACCGTCTCCCGGTGGACGTCTCAGGTTTTGATTTTCGCTCCGCCCTCCCTTCCCCTGCCCGGCCCGCATTAACGCTCCCGAAAGCTCGCTCGAGCCCGTCGCGCCATGCGCGCCGTGATGCCGCACGACGGCCATTCTTTGCGCGTAGAGAGTGCGTTACAGTTCGTTAACGGGCGTGGCGCACGATACCGTCAAGCCCGGCTCGCGGCCTTCGGAACCGCGGTCGACGAGCGGTGGGATAAGGTCGCCGGCATACGGGTCCGGCGGCCGGCAGCAAGACCGGTGGAACCGGCGGGCAGAGCGACGGGGAACTGCGGAAGTGGCAGCGTGGGCGCGACGTCTCGGCATAGTAGCGCTGGCAGCGTCGTTGGCGCTCTTGGCCGGCTCGCCTGAAATTTCAGCCTCGTTCGGCCCTGATCGCCGCATCTCCTTCTACAATATCCATACCAAGGAGACCGTGACCGTCCTCTACAAGAAGGGTGGCCGTTACGTCCCGTCGGCGATGGAGCGCATTAACTGGATCCTGCGTGATTGGCGGCGCAACGAGCCGACAAAGATGGATCCCGCACTCGTCGATCTGTTGTGGAGCATTCATTCCGAGCTCGGTTCGCGGGAGCCGATCCATGTCATCTCCGGCTACCGCTCGCGCGGCACCAACGACATGCTGCGTCGCACCTCCGGTGGTCAGGCCCGACGCAGCCAGCACATCCTCGGCAAGGCCGCCGACGTGCATTTCCCCGATGTGCCGCTGCGCCAGCTTCGCTACTCCGCGCTTATTCGCGAGCGTGGCGGCGTCGGCTATTACCCGACCTCGGGAATCCCCTTCGTGCATATCGACACCGGCCGCGTCCGCCATTGGCCGCGCCTGCCGCGCTATGAGCTGGCCTTGCTGTTCCCCGATGGCCGCACGCAGCACAGGCCGAGTGACGGGCGGCCCATCTCGCAGGCGGATTTCCGATTGGCGCGCGCCCACAACAAGGAACTCGCCGTTCAGATCGCGCGCTATCACGACTACCGCCTGAAGCCCAAGGCAGCTCCAGTGCTGGTAGCCGGCGCGGCGCCAGCCGCGCGCAGGGCCGCGCCGTCGCAATGGGCGCCGAGTGCGCGGGTTGCTCTCGCCGACCCCCAGCCGCCGCGGCTCGTTGCTGGTCCGACGCTGGTGAGCCGGCGGCCTCGGCAGGCCGCCGCGCCTGCGCGACCGCTGATCGGCAGGCCGTTGCCGATTGCGCGGCGGCCGGCGACGCAAGGCAAAGAGCCGGTCCGCCTCGCGGCCATCGATCCCGGGCAAGTGCTCGGACCCAAGAGCATGGAGCGGATCGGGCGTAAGGCGCCCCCGGCCGGTTGGCCGACCGGTTTCGCGCCGGCGCCGGCATTCGACGAAGAGCACCCGGACGAGATGAGCTACCGCCCGTTTCCGATCGCGCCGCTCCTGACCGAGACGGCCTCTCCGAGCGATCCCGTGCTGTCGCGCCTGACGCGCGTTGATTTCGCGAAGGTGCACGACATGCTGGGCGACGCCGAGAGCACCACGTCCATGCGGCTGAGGCCGGGGCGTCAGCAGGTCGAGCTTATGTGGGCGACGGAGTTCCGTGGCGATGCCGTCGGTCTGTCGACGCTTTATGATCGCCAGTCCCCGGCCGATGCGCCCGGCGTGGCGCGCAAGGTCCGCACGTCGTCCCGCTAGGGCGAGACCGGGTTTGACGGATCTCTCCAGCCTTCGCTGCCGGATCACATCGGCGATCTCCAGGCAAGGCCCGATGTGCGCTCGTCGGCCCCCATCCACACCCCGCTGAAAAACCTTTGGATGGCCGGGCAGCAGCCTTGCTCCGGCCATGGGGCTCCCCTACCGTCCGCTGGCGCTGGACAGGCTCGTGCAAGCGAACTGTGTGGTGCTCGCGGTCGTTCGCCCGGTCCGACGGAGACGGGGCGAGTCAGTTTCAATGTGTGTCGACGCCAAGTGACGGCCTCAGCGGGAGGCTGCAGGGCTGGATGGCACAATGCGGTGGGGTTCGGTGAGATGACGACTCTTCAGGCTTCTGCGCAGAACCAGTTGCGGCAGCTCGTCGAGAAGATCGAGCGGCTCGAGGAGGAGAAGGCGGCGCTCGCCGGCGATATCCGCGACGTTTTCAACGAGGCCAAATCGATGGGCTTCGACGTCAAGGTGCTGCGGCAGATCATCCGGCTGCGCAAGAAGAGCAAGACGGATCGCGACGAGGAAGAGGCCATCCTGGAGACCTACATGCACGCGCTCGGCATGCTCGACCAGACGATGATGGCCGCCGAATAGCTCTCACCTGCCGTCCCGTCCCATGCCGGGACGGGGCTCGGCCGGCTGCCGACGCGATCTGCGCACGCGATCGTCTCGCTGTGCGCTGCGGTTCTCGGCGATGCGCCGGCTCTAGCGTCCCTCCGCCAGCGGGTAACCGTCCTCGCCGAGCACGGCAATGCGCACCATGTTCGTTGCGCCGGGAGAGCCGAGCGGCACGCCGGCCGTGACCACGACACCTTCGCGGGTCTTGGCGAATCCTTCCTCGAAGGAGATGCGGCAGGCCTTGCGTACCATGTCCGCGAGGTTCTCGGGGTCCTTGGTCAGGACGCCGTGCAGGCCCCAGACCAGTGCCAGCCGCCGGCTCGTCGCCACGACGGGCGTCAGGGCGAGCACCGGCAAGCCCGGTCGTTCACGGGCGACGCGCAGCGCCGTCGATCCCGTCGCCGTATAGCAGATGATCGCCGAGAGCTTCAGCGTGTCGGCGATCGTGTGCGCGGCCGCCGCAATGGCATCGGCGCCGGTGGCCTGGCGCGGAATCTGTGTGGCATGGACGAGTACGCTGTAGCCGGCGTCGTTCTCGACCTCGATGGCGATGCGGTCCATCGTGCCGACCGCCTCGAGGGGATGCTTCCCTACCGCCGACTCGGCGGAAAGCATGATGGCGTCGGCGCCGTCGAAGACCGCCGTCGCCACGTCCGAGACCTCGGCGCGCGTGGGAACGGGCGCGGTGATCATGCTCTCGAGCATCTGCGTTGCGATCACCACCGGCTTGCCGGCGGCGCGCGAGCGACGCGTGATCTCCTTCTGCAGCCCCGGCACCTTCTCGACCGGCATCTCGACGCCGAGATCGCCACGGGCCACCATGATCCCATCCGAATTGGCGATAATCGCCTCGAGGTCCGCGATGGCGGCGGGCTTCTCGATTTTTGCCATCAGCGCGGCCTGCCCGGCGACCAGCTCGCGCGCTTGCAGCATGTCGTGGCCGCGCTGCACGAACGACAGCGCGATCCAGTCCACGCCGAGCTCGAGCGCACAGGCGAGGTCGACCCGGTCCTTGTCGGTGATGGGGCTGATCGGCAGGAGCGTATCGGGCAGCGACACGCCCTTGCGGCTCGCGAGCGTGCCCGCCACCTCCACCGTCGCGTCGATGTGGTCGGCCGACTTGGCCTTGACCCGCATCTTGACCTTGCCGTCGTCGAGCAGCAGCGTGTGGCCCGGCTCGACCGCCTCGAAGATGTTGGCATGGGGCAGATACACGCGCTCGCGCGTGCCGGGCGTCTGCTGGCGATCGAAGCGGAAGGCCTGGCCCCCGGCAAGCTGGACCTGGCCGCCCTGCAGCTCACCGACCCGGAATTTCGGACCTTGCAGGTCGCACAGGATGCCGACGGGGCGACCGTGCTTCTGCTCGACGGCGCGCACCGCGGCATGGAGCTGGCGCACGCTGTCGTGCGGCGTGTGGCTCATGTTGATGCGGAAGACGTCGACGCCCTGCAGAAACAGTCGTTCGATCATCTCGGGCGACGACGAGGCCGGGCCGAGCGTTGCCAGGATCTTGACCCGGCGGTTGCGTCTCATCGTCCCTTGCCTCCTTGCGTCGGTTGGTCGGAAAGCTGCACGGTCCAGTCACGCTGATCGCCCGTGTCGACCTCGAAGAAGCCCGCCGACTTGTACCCGTACTTCTCGCACTCCCGCACCTGACGCAAGAGAAACGACCTCGATGCCGTGCACATGACGTTCTTGCCGGCCCATTCGCCGCTGCGATCGTAGTCGATCGCGTGGATATAGTAGAAGCGGCTCGCCAGGATGCCCTTGAGGAGGGTCTCGCACGTCTGCGGCGGGATGTTCCACCAGCCTTCCGTGGCCCAGCCCTTCGTGTCCCGATAGCCGATGGCGACGCCGATGCGGCTGCTGGTGGCGTTGCAGATCTTGAGATCGGCCAGCGCCGGCGCGCCGGAAGCGAGCAAGAATATCACGGCCATCGCCCACGGCTGCGCCGCACGGGCGATGGCGCTCCGTCGCGGGCCTGCAGGCGCCGCCATCCTCGATCGTCGGCCATGAGCTCGGCAGGTCATGAAAGGAAACCGATTGAAGGTCTTGCTCGGCGCGTGGCCGATCAGGCTGGGTCGATGAGTATCGCGCGGAAATCGTTGACGTTCGTTTGCGTCGGTCCCTTGATCACGAGGTCTCCGACCGACCTGAAGAACCCCGTCGAATCGTTGTTGTCGAGGAACTTCGCGGCATCGAGATGGCATGCCGACGCCCGTGCCAGGGTGGTGGCATCGACGATGGCGCCGGCGGGGTCGTCGACCCGGCCCGAGCCACCGTCGGTTCCGTCGGTATCCGCCGCGAGGGCCGCGATCCCCGCTGCCCCCTCGAGCGCGATCGCCAGTGCAAGGGCGTATTCCTGATTGGGGCCTCCCTCGCCCGTCCCGCGGAGCGTCACGGTCACCTCTCCGCCCGACAGGAGCGCCACGCGCTCGCCGCGCGCCAGGCTCTCCCGGGCGAGGCTGGCATGATGCCTGGCCAACTCGCGCGCTTCGCCCTCCAGGGCGTCGCCTATGATCACCGGGCGGTAGCCGAGCGTGGCCGCAAGCCGGGCCGCTGCCTCGAGCGACGCCTGGGGGCGCGCGACCAGCACGAAGCGGGACCGGTCGAGCTCGGTCGCGCCGGGCTTGGGCGTCTCGTTCGCCGCATCGCCGAGGGCGCGCGCCACGGCGGGGTCGAGGTCGATGGCGTAGTGGGCGAGGATGGCGCGTGCATCGGCGAGCGTGGTCGGATCTGCAACCGTCGGGCCGGAGCCGATCGTCGCCGGGTCGTCGCGGGGGACGTCGGAGATGGCGAGCGTTACGACCTCGGCCGGATGGGCGGCGACGGCAAGTCGTCCGCCCTTGATCCGCGACAGGTGCTTGCGCACGGTATTCATTTCGTCGATGCGGGCGCCGGAGCCGAGCAGCTTGCGTGTGAGCGCCTGCTTGCCCGCGAAGTCCAGTCCGGCCACGGGTGCCGACCACAGCGCCGAGGCCCCGCCCGAGAGCAGGACCAGCACGAGATCTTCGGCGGTGGCGGCGCCGGCGAGCGCCAGCGTCCGTTCGGCGGCGCGCTGGCCGGCCGTGTCCGGCACGGGATGGCCGGCCTCGACGACCTCGATGCGTCGTGTCGCAAGGCCATAGCCGTGGCGGGTGGTGACCATGCCGCTCAGCCGCTCGTAGCCGGGATCGCCCTCGTAGTGGGCCTCCGCGGCCTGCGCCATGGCGGCTGCTGCCTTGCCGGCGCCGAGCACGATCAGCCGGCCGGACGGCGGGATCGCAGGCAGATGGGGCGCCAGGCAGACGTCGGGGCGCGCCACCGAGATCGCGGCATCGAGGAGGGCGTGGAGCGTCTTGCGCGCTGGCGTTTCCAAGTCTCTCCTCCATAACATGGCCGCACCGCTGGGCATCGGGGCACAGCGTGCCGAGCCGCCGTTTTGCGGGATCGCTCCACAACCGTCAAGCAGGCCCGGACCACGCGCCCGGCAGGTCGGTGACCGCGTCGGCGACGCGTGCCGCCGCGCGTGGTTGGGACACCCGCCACGGCTGCATGGTCGCAGCCCGCGGGGCGATCTGGCCTTGCCTCGAGGACGCGCCTATATTGGCGCGCATGAACGAATCGGCTCCGACTGTCTTGCCCGCGCTGCCATGCCCGGACGAGACGTTCGATGTGATCGGCGGGGCGGCGGATGCCGGCGTGGTGCTCATCTGCGATCACGCCGCGAACGCATTTCCGCCGGGCTACGGCACGCTAGGCTTGCCGGAGCGCGAGCTGTTGCGCCATATCGCCTACGACATCGGCGCGGCCTCGGTGACGCGCCAGCTCGCCGCCGCCCTTGGTGCGCCGGCCATTCTCTCGCGCTATTCGCGTTTGCTCGTCGACCTCAATCGCGGCGCCGACGACCCCACGCTCATCATGCGCATTTCCGACGGCGCTGTCGTGCCGGGCAATCGCCATCTCGACGATGCCGAGCGGCAACATCGCCTCGAGCGGTTCTATCTGCCATATCACCGGGCGCTGGCGCGCATCGTCGAGCGATCCCTGGCCTCGGGCGTTCCCCCGGTCCTGCTCTCGATCCACACGTTCACGGAGTCCTGGAAGGGGGTTCCGCGGCCCTGGCACGCGGGCGTGCTGTGGGATCGCGACAAGAGGTTCGCCCGTCCGCTGCTCGAGCACCTCTATGCGGACGGAACGCTGATTGTCGGCGACAACGAGCCCTACCGTGGCGGTCTGATCGGAGACTGCATGGATCAGCACGGGACAAGCCGCGGCCTGGCGCACGCGATCATCGAGATCCGGCAGGACCTCGTGCGTGATCTCCACGGCCAGACCGTGTGGGCCGACCGGATTTCCGCGATCATGCGTGATATCCTGGCGGATGGCGGTCTGCGGGCGACGCTGCATTCCATCCAGCATTTCGCGCCGGGGCGGCCCGAGGAAACAGGCCACCTGATCGACGACCGCTGAGACGCGGACAGCATGAAAGCGTGGAGCGAGCATTCATGACGAAACTCGACAAGACGACCGAGACCGAGCTCGAGGCGGCAGTTTTTCGCCGTCTGCGCGACCATCTCAGGAACCGCACGGACGTGCAGAACATCGATCTCATGAACCTCGCCGGCTTCTGCCGCAATTGCCTCTCGAACTGGTATCAGGATGCGGCCAAGGAGAAGGGCGTGAGCCTCGAGAAGACCGAGGCTCGGGAGATCGTCTACGGCATGCCGTACGACGACTGGAAGGCCAAGCATCAGCGCGAGGCGACCGCGGACCAGCTCAAATCGTTCGAGAAGTCGCGCCCGAAGGAGCATTGAGGGCGGCTGCGGCGCTGGGAGGGCAAGCCTAGCCAATGTCGGCCGCCAGCCGGTCGAGCTGAGTGAGGATCAGCGCGATGTCGCGATCCCGTGCCAATTGATGCTCGCCGTCCTTGACGAGCGTGACCTCGACGTCGAGGCCGGCCAGCCGCTCCGCAATTTCGAGGCTCGTTTGCCAGGGAACATCCTGGTCTTTCTGGCCGTGGATGAGGCGGACCGGAACGGTGATCGGCAGGGAGCGGCGCTTCAGGAGGAGATGCGTCCTCGCCTCCTCGATCAGGCGGCGCGTGATGGCGAAGGGCTCACCGCCGTGGCAGTCCGGCACGAGCACACGACCCGTGGCGGACAACTGCTGGCGCTGCACGTCGCTGAGCAGCTTCTCGTGCACGTGCGCCGTGAAATCCGCCGCCGTGGCGATGCCGAGCAGACCCGCGACCCGCTCGGGTCGCCGCAGGGCGACGAGTAGCGCGATCCAGCCGCCGAGACTGGAGCCGACCAGGATTTGCGGCCCGTCGGCGACGTGATCGAGGATATGCAAGGCGTCGTCGAGCCAGTGGCCTATGGTGCCGGCCTCGAACTGCCCGTCGGAATGGCCATGCCCGGAATAATCGAAGCGCAGGCAAGCGCGCCCCGTCTCACGGCAGTGCGCCTCGATGGCGAGCGCCTTGGCGCCGTGCATGCTCGAGCGGAAACCGCCGAGGAACATGACGCCGGGCCCCGTCCCCGGGCGTTTGACGTGTGCCAGTCGCTGTCCGTCCCGGCACTCCTGGTAGTGGATGTCCTGCGCCATGGCGTGGCTGCCCCGCTCTCGACCTTGCCGAGCACTCTAGACGGCGGGCCTGTGACTGAAAAGGCTGAGCCAGGGCGCGGCGGCGCCATTTGTCAGGCCGCGCCGTCCTTCATCAGGCTTCTCAGCTTCGCGAGGCGCGCCAGGCGCTCGGGCTCGCGCTCGCGATAGAGGCGCTGCGTGTCGACCATGTAGTCGCGCACGAGAGGCGAGGCGTCGCGTGTCTTGGAGAGCTGCATGTGGAAGACGAGCTGGCTGCCCGTGCGGAACATCATCTCGGCGCTCACCAGATAGAACTCCCACATCCGGCAGAAGCGGTCGTCATACATGGCGCGGACCTTGTCGCGGTTCGCTTCGAAGCGGTCCGACCAGTGCTTCAGCGTGTCGGCGTAGTGCACGCGCAGGAACTCGAGATCGCTCACCCAAAGCGAATTCTGCTCGACCGCCGTGAAGACCTCCGAGAGCGCCGGTGAGTAGGCGCCCGGGAAGATGTACTTCCTGAGCCATGGGCTCGCGGTGCCGGGCGGGCTCATGTGGCCGATGGAGTGCAGGAGCATGACGCCGTCGTCGGCGAGCAGCGCATTCACCTTGGCGAAGAACTCATTGTAGTGATGCACGCCGACATGCTCGAACATGCCGACCGAGACGATGCGGTCGAAGCGTTGGTCGAGGGCGCGATAATCCTTGAGCTCGAAACGCACGCGCGGCGCCAGGCCGGCGAGTTCTGCCTTGCGGTTCGAGAGTGCGTGCTGCTCCTTCGAGAGGGTCACGCCGACGACCTCTACATCCTCCATCGCCGCGAGATAGAGCGCCATGTCGCCCCAGCCCGAGCCGATGTCGAGCACGCGCTGGCCGGGTTTCAACCCGAGCTTGGCCGCGATCAGACGGAGCTTGTTCTGCTGGGCCTCCTCGAGCGTATCGCCCTGGCTCGTGAAGTAGGCGCACGAGTACTGCATGCCCTCGTCGAGGAAGAGCCGGTAGAAGTCGTTGCCGAGGTCGTAGTGGTGGGCGACGTTGCGCTGGGCCTTGCCGACGGGGTTGGCCTGCTGGAAGCGCCGGAGGCCTTTCGAGACGCGCCGGAGCGCCTTCTGAAACGGATAGCTGCCGATGTTGAGACGGTTGATCGAGAACAGCGTCAGGAAGTCCCGCAGGTTGCTGCCCGGAAAGGACATGCGCCCGTCCATGTAGGCCTCGCCGGCGCTCAGCTCCGGATTGAGGAAGAGCGTGCGATAGAGCTTGGGATCGGTGAGCTTCATGGTGACGTCCGGTCCATCCGGCTCGCCGGCGAAGACGTGCTTGTCCCCGGCAGCGTCGATGACCGTCAGCCGACCCTTGCGCACGAACGACTTCAGCATGTGCGAAAGCGGAAACATGCGTGGTTCTCCTCTGTCGGCCGCGGTGCGGTGCATCGGGGCCGTGGTACGAGGCTCAGGCGCCGCCGCCCTCGGTGATCAGCCAGGCGGCGCAGCACGCCTTGGCCAGCTCGCGCACGCGCAGGATGTAGCTCTGGCGCTCGGTCACGCTGATGACGCCGCGGGCATCGAGCAGGTTGAAAATGTGGCTGGCCTTGATGCATTGGTCGTAGGCGGGCAGCGCCAGACGGTGGCGCTGAGGGGCGGCATTGGCGGCCGGCTTGCCGCGCTCGAGCAGCGACTGGCACTCCTTCTCCGCGTCCTTGAAGTGTTGCAGCAGGATGGACGTATCGGCGTGCTCGAAGTTGAAGCGGGAATACTCCTGCTCGGCTTGCAGGAAGACATCGCCGTAGCTGATGCGCTCGGCCTTGTCGCGGCCGTTGAAGTTCAGGTCGAAGACGCGGTCGACGCCCTGCACGTACATGGCGAGACGCTCCAGCCCGTAGGTGAGCTCCCCGGCGACGGGGTTGCAGTCGAAGCCGCCGACCTGCTGGAAATAGGTGAATTGCGAAACTTCCATGCCGTCGCACCAGACCTCCCAGCCGAGCCCCCAGGCGCCGAGCGTCGGGCTCTCCCAGTCGTCCTCGACGAAGCGGATGTCGTGGTTGAGCGGGTCGATGCCGATGGCGGCCAGGCTTGCGAGGTAGAGGTCCTGGAAGTCCGGCGGCGACGGCTTCATGATGACCTGGAACTGGTAATAGTGCTGAAGCCGGTTCGGGTTCTCACCATAGCGGCCGTCCTTGGGGCGGCGCGACGGCTGCACGTAGGCGGCGTTCCAGTGCTTCGGGCCGAGAGCGCGCAGCGTCGTTGCCGGGTGGAAGGTGCCGGCGCCGACCTCCATGTCATAGGGCTGCAGGATGACGCAGCCCTGCGCCGCCCAGAACTGCTGCAGCGTCAGGATGAGATCCTGGAATGACCGCTCGGGCCGCAGACTGTGGCCGCCTTCGCCGCCGGCCCGCGCCGCTCGTTTCGTCTTCGTCATGACGCTCGATCCACCTTCTGTCCCTCGAGGCGGCGCACTATAGGCCAATCGGCCGGCGAATGCGAAGGTGGTGGATGGTACTGAGGGACCGTCCACTTGTTTCGCCGCGTGGCCTGCTCCATCATCGCCGGCAAAAGGGTGGGAGGACGCATCATGAAGCGCAGCACGGACCGGATCCTCGTGACGCACGTCGGCAGCCTGCCGCGGCCTGACGATCTCCTGGCCTTTCTCGTGGCCCGCGACCGCAAGCAGCCCTACGACCGGGCCGCCTTCCAGGCCTGTCTCAAGGATGCGGTTGCTGCGGTCGTCGCCAAGCAGGTCGCGCACGGCGTCGATATCGTCAATGACGGTGAGCTCGGCAAGATCGGCTACGGCGCCTATGCCAAGGAGCGCTTGACCGGCTTCGACGGCGAGGACGCGCCCAAGCTGCACGCCGCCGACCTCGATGAGTTCCCGATCTTCTACCGTCGGCTCTACGGACCCGAGGGCTTCGACAAGATGATCCGCCCGCAGTGCACCGGGCCCATCAGCTATGTCGGCCAGGAGGAATTGGCGACCGACATCGCCAACCTGAAGGCGGCGCTCGCCGGCTCGGGGGCCACGGAGGGCTTCCTCAACGCCACCTCGCCGGGGGCCGCCGCGCTCTGGCTGGGCAACGCCTACTACAAGACGCACGAGGAGTTCGTGTGGGCCATCGCCGAGGCCATGCAGGCCGAGTATGAGGCCATTACGGCGGCGGGCTTCGTGCTGCAGATCGACTCTCCCGATCTCGGCATGGGGCGGCACATGCAGTTTCAGCACCTCGACGTGCCGGCCTTCCGCAAGCAGGTCGAGCTGCATCTGGCGGCGCTCAACCACGCGACCCGCAACATTGCGCCCGAGCGCATGCGCATGCACCTGTGCTGGGGCAACTACGACGGGCCGCATCATCACGACATCGAGCTCAAGGAGTATCTCGACCTGATCCTGACCATGCGTCCGCTCGGTCTTTCGGTCGAAGGCGCCAACCCGCGCCACGAGCACGAGTGGAGGCTCTGGCAGAATCGCGATCTCGGTCGCGACATCGTACTGCTGCCGGGCGTGCTGAACTCGGTCACGCACCGCATCGAGCACCCCGAACTCATCGCCGACCGTCTCTGCCGTTACGCGGAGGCCGTCGGGCGGGAGAACGTCATCGCCTCGACCGATTGCGGCATGTCCTCGCAGGCCGGCCACGTCAAGGTCGACCCGGACATCGGCTGGGCCAAGTACCGCTCCATGGCCGAGGGTGCGCGGCTCGCGACCCGGCGGTTGTGGGGCTGAGCACGCCGGCCGTCCTCCCGCACGGTGCGAGCGATGGCCGTTGCACCCGGCCGCTCCGTCATCGCATAACGTGGACACCGGCGCGGACGTGGTGGAACCGGTAGACACACAGGACTTAAAATCCTGAGATGGCAACATCGTGCGGGTTCGACTCCCGCCGTCCGCACCAATTTCGACCGGGACATCGCTCGACGCCGCGGCCCGGTATAGGGGCAGGGTCAGTGCCGGAAGCGGGGTCTGCGCGGTGGCGGCGTTTCGCGCTTCCTCTGCGAACGGTGGCGGGCTAGAGGCCCCGCCGCTCGAGCTGCCATGTGAGGTTCGCCTTCACGGCGGGCCATTCGGGCGCGATGATGGAATAGACGCAGGTGTCGCGGATGGTGCCGTTCGCCATGCGCTGATGCGAGCGCAGGATGCCGTCGAGCTTGGCGCCGAGCCGCTCGATCGCCTGGCGACTCGCGCGATTCATGATGTGAGTTCTGAACTCCACGGCAATGCAGCCGAGGCTCTCGAAGGCATGCGCCAGCAGCATGAGCTTGCATTCCGTATTGACGCCCGTGCGCTGGACGGCCTTGCCATACCAGGTCGAGCCGATTTCCAGGCGCTGGTTGGCGGCGTCGATGTTCATGTAGGTCGTCATGCCGACGGCCCTGCCGCTGGCCCGGTCCAGCACCGCGAAAGGCAGCATGGTGCCTGCGACCTGTAGTGACAGGCGGCGATCGATCTCCGCGCCGACACGATCGGGAGCGGGCACCGTCGTGTACCACAGGCGATGCAAGGCGCCGTCGCCGGCAGCCTCGATCAGGTCCCCTTCGTGCGAACGGCTCAGGGGGACGAGCGACGCGATCGTCCCTTCGAGCGAAACGGCATTGGGCCACGGCATCAGGCATCTCCCGCAAGGATGAGGGCGCATCGCCGGGCTCGGCTCCTGGCAGGCGCCGCGCGATGCCGCGGCGCAGCCGGTGCTCTCGCCCCGGGACGGGGGAGAGCGGCATGGCGGAGGAGGATGGGAGTCGAACCCACCAAGAGCCGGCCAACGGCCCCACCCGGATTTGAAGTCCGGACGCCCCACCGGGGACGATCCTCCTCCCTCGCCGAGACAAGCGCGCCAAGCTTCGCTCGCGCCAGGCCGTGCGCTGTCCCGGCGGCACTTTAGATCGGCTGGGGGCAAGGCGGAAGTGGTGCCGGTCGCCTCGCGGCCCGGCTCGCCCGCTTCGCCTTGGAGAATGCGAGGGGATGTGAGATAATGTATGCGTTAATCAGTGCGCCATCATATTTTTCCTGCGAGCCGATACGCGCCGTGTGCGCTGTCCTGTCGTGGGCCTTCGCCTCGGGTTCCTGCGTGCGTTTCAGACCTCACGACAGCGTTTCATCGATGGATGGCTCCGGCCGGCGATCCGCGTTGGCTGCCGACGCATCGCCCGGAGGGGACGCAGCCGCATCGCCGCAGGGGATGACGCGGGCGGTTGCTGTCATCACCGGCGCCTCGCGGGGGATCGGCCTCGCACTCGCAAGGGAATTCGCCCGCCAGGGGCACGCACTCTTCCTGGTGGCCAGGGGGATTGACCAGCTCGAACGCGTCGCGCTCGAGATCGAGCGTGATTTCGGCGTCAAGGTGTACGCGGCCGGCCTCGACCTCCTGGATTCGGCGGCGTCAGCGGGTCTTGCGGACCTGCTGGCGGCCAGGCGCCTGCATGCCGACGTGCTCATCAATAATGCCGGTCTCAGTCTGCTGAGCCCGCTCGACAAAACGCCGCTCGATGAGGCGCTGCGCGTCGTGGATCTCAACGTCAGGGCCGCCACCGCCCTGACCATGGCGTTCCTGCCCGGCATGGTGAAACGGGGCCATGGCGCCGTCCTCAACGTCGCCTCGCTCGCCGGTCTGGTGCCTGTTCCCAACATGGCCGTCTACGGCGCCAGCAAGTCGTATCTGATTGCCTTGAGCCGCGCGCTCGATGCGGAGCTGCGCGGCACGGGCGTGCACGTCTCGGTTCTGGCGCCCGGACCGGTCCGCACCGGCATGCTGTCGGGAATGGGGCTCGATTCCGGAGAGCGTCTTGGCTGGCGGGTTCTCGCACTGAGGCCGGAGATGGTGGCGCGCGTTGCGTATGACGGGCTGTTCGCCCGGCGAGGCATGATCACGCCCGGATTGTTCGGCTGGCTGGCAGCGGTCGGCATTGGCTCGCTGCCGGGTGCTGCAGTGTTGCGGCTGGCGGGGTGGGCCGTGCGTGCGCGGCGCGCCGGCTGAGCGACCGTGGAGCGGGTCGAGGCTTACGACTTCACCGACGGCCGGAGGCGAGGAGAGTAGATGGGCGTGTCGCTCCTTGCGCAATGGTCCGGCCTATCGGCCCGCAGGCTCGCTGGCGTGGCGATGCTCGTGGCGATCGTGGCCCTGGGTGTCCTGAAACTCGCGCCGGCCATCGACCAGCCGATGACGGGAGATCCGGCGCCAGCGGCAGTCGCGCGCTTGCTGCATGCCGAGGGGCTGGCCTCGCTCCCGCAGCAGCTGCGCAAGACGCGCGAGCGACGGGCTTCCTACGCCTACATACTGGTCGTGTGGACGCTGGCGCACACGTCATCCGACCCGTTGGCATCGCTCGCCTGCGTGATGACCCCGCAGGCGCACTGCAGGTCGGCCACGGCGTGGTGGCTCAAAGGCGTGCAGATGCTCGCGGCGCTCGGCTGCCTGCTCTTGGTCTATCTCATCCTGCTGGAGGCTTGCGGGAGGCGCGAGGCTGCCCTGCTTGGCCTCGCCCTCGCTGCCATCGTTGCGCGCTTCGGTGCGGCAGCCTTGTCTCTCGACGGCTACATGGTCTTTTTCTCGTTCTTTTTCCTGCTTTATTGCCTCTACGGCATGCGGGCTGCCCAGAGGCCATCGCTGCGAGCCGCGCTCGCCGCCGGCGCCTCGCTCGGCGCAGCCGGACTGTTCCATGCCCCGGCGCTCCTTCTGGCACTCCTTCTGCCGGTCGTCCTGGTGGTACGAAGCGCACCGGCGCGACGATGGGCGAGGGCGGCGGCGGCGCTGCTGGCCACCGCGGGCGTGACGGCGCCGGCGATCGTGCTCAGTCTCGTCACCTTCGGAGATCCGTTGCCGACGATCGGCCACGAGCTGCGTCTATTGAGCCTGCGTGTGGCGTTCAATGCGATGACCGGCGAGCAGTACGCCGCAGCGCTTGTGTGCTGGGTGCCGCTGTTCGGCAAGCAACTGGCGCAATACGTCTGGGGCCGTGAGGTGGTCGATGTCCTGGAGACTCTGAGGCCGGGCACGTTCGCCCAAGCGGCGCTCGAACGGATCGAGCCGGCGGCATGGGCCGCAGGCGGCGGGCCGCAGTCTCTGGCCTGGATGATCCGGACCCATGTGCTCGAGGATGCGCCGCGCTATCTCGTCAGCACGATACCGCTGGTGCTGCGCGGCATCTGGAGGATCGGTGGGGTCTTTGCGCTGCTCGCCCTGGTCCTGCTGCCGACGGGCTTGCGCATTGCGCGACACCGCCGCGAGAGCCCCATGATCGCCTTCGTGCTTCTGGCGTCGCTCTCGCTCGTCGTCGTGCATGCGCTCATCGCGCCCGGCTACTGGTGGCTCAACATGCCGACCCTGGTCGTCTACCCGATGGTGATCGCCTACGTCATGCAAGGGTTCTGAGCGTTAGCGCTGCGTCAGGCCGCCATCTCTGCCTCGAGCACGGCCTTGAGCGCCGGCGGCGGCACCACCTTCTGGCGCTTCTGCGTATCGAAGAAGACGTTGACGCACTCCGCGGTCGCTTTGGCCTCTCCGTCTACGAAGACCCCATAGCCGCTGACGACCGATGTGTTGCCCGTGCCGATGAGCCGGGTTCCGACCCTGACAGTGCCTGGATAGAAGAACTCCTTGCGGTAGTTCACGAGCAGCCGCACGAGCACGATGTCGAGCCTCGGCCCGTTGACCGCCGCGCGTGCCATGAGGTCGTGATAGTAGGCGACACGGGCAGCCTCGATGTAAGCGGCGATGGCGACGTTGTTGATGTGGATGAGCGCGTCCGTATCGGACCAGCGCATGGTCACCGGCGTCCAGTGGTTGAACGAGCTCTCGAGGGTGAGGTCTTTCTCGGCGCGCATGGGCTTGATCTCGACTCCGAATGGGCTGGCGACGACGAGCGAGACGCCAGCGTGCTCGAGCGCTTAGGATGCGGGCGTGATCCTGGTCGCAGTGGCTGCGATCGTCAACGATAAGATGGAGGAACTGAGGGATGGGCAACTCCGGTCCGCTCGCCAAGGTGCGCGTGCTCGATCTCAGCCAGGGCATCGCGGGACCGCATTGCGGATTGCTGTTTGCCGAGCATGGCGCCGAAGTGGTCAAGATCGAGCCGCTCGGCGGCGATTGGATGCGCCAGCTCGGTCTCAGGATCGACGGCCAGTCCGCCTATTCCATCTATTACAATCGCGGCAAGAAGAGCCTCGCGCTCGACATCGCCAAGCCGGCGGGGCGAGAGATCGCCCTGGCATTGGCGCGCCGCTCGGACGTGGTGATCCAGAGTGCGCGACCGGGTGTCATGGACAAGCTCGGCCTCGGCTTCGCGGCGGTCCAGGCCGTGGCGCCGGGCATCGTCTACGTGTCGATCTCCGGTTTTGGAACCCAGGGGCCGAAGGCGCGCCATCCCGGTACGGATACGGTTGCGCAGGCGCATTCCGGGCTGATGTCGGTGATCCGCGGTCGGGATGGCGCGCCGACCAAGATCGATCATCCCGTCGTCGATGCCATCACCGGCCTCTACGCCTTCCAGTCGGCGACGATGGCCCTGCTCGGACGGCTCATGGGGGCTCCGGCTGCGGCGCGCCACATCGACGTCAGCCTTGCCCAGTCGGCTGTCGCCATCCAGGCGCCAAAGATCCTGGAATGGAGTGCGCGGGGCGGGCCGGGAGAGCTCCTGCTCAACCCGCCGACGGGCAACTTCCGCACCGCGGACGGCTGGATCGCCATCGCGCTGATCAAGGAGGAGCAGTTCCCGCGCCTGTGCAAAGTGCTCGGCCGTCCCGACATGCCCGAGGATGCGCGCTTCTCGAGCTTCGAGCGGCGCATGGCGAACCTCCAGGCGCTGCGGCAGGAGCTCGACGGCGAGTTCGCCAAACGCGGCACTCAGGACTGGGCGCGCGCGCTCGGCGCGGCGGACGTGCTCGTCAGTCCCGTCAATTCGTTCGGGGATTGGCTGGCCGATCCGCAGACCGAGGCGACGGGCGGGGCTCCGGTGTTGCCGGTGACATCTCAGGCATCCGCGGCCCTGCCGACGACGCCGGGCGAGATGCCTTTCACGGCGGCAAGCCCGCGCCTCGGCGAGCATACGCGTGGCGTGCTGGCGGAGCTCGGGCACGACGGGGCGGCCATCGACGCTCTTATCGCGGACGGCGTGGCGGCGGACGTCACAGACATCTGACCCCGCCGCGGGGCGCGCTCGCCGATGCCGGCCTTCCCCGCGTCGCAGATGCTGTCATACTGGCGCCCTGGCATACTGGCGCCGTGGTCAGGCTCTGAGCGAGCGAGGCTGTCATGAAGGGACTGGTCTTTACGGGAAACCGTGTCGTCGATCTCGTCGATTTCCCCGATCCGACACCCGGTGAGGACGACGTCATCCTCGAGATCAAGGCGTCGGGCATGTGCGGCTCGGACCTCCATATCTACCGCACGCCCGGCGGCGGACCGGCCATGGCGGCGGCGCTCGGCGTCGGGGCCGGCAGCGAGCCGGTGATCGGCGGCCACGAGCCCTGCGGGGTGGTGGTGGCGCGCGGCAAGGCTGTGACCGATCGACAAGCGCGCCTCGGCGCCCGCGTCATGCAACACCACTATCACGGCTGCGGCGGCTGTCCGGAGTGCGTCTCGGGCTGGACGCAGATGTGCAAGGAGCCGGGCAAGGTCGTGTACGGCATCACCGGCCACGGCGCTCATGCGCGCTATATGCGCTGCCCCGCGCACACTCTGATCGCCATGCCGGAGAGCATGTCGTTTGAAGTGGGCGCGGCGGTCTCCTGTGGCACCGGCACGGCCTATGGTGCGCTGAAGCGCATGCGCATGGAGGGCGGCGGCGCTCTCGCCGTGTTCGGGCAGGGGCCGGTCGGGCTCTCCGCGACGATGCTCGGCAAGGCCATGGGCATGCGCGTGATCGCGGTCGACATCTCCGACGAGCGGCTGGCGCTTGCAACGGAGTGCGGAGCCGCGCACGTCGTCAACGCCGCCGAGGACGATCCGCTCGGGGCCCTGGCCGAGCTTACCGGCGGCATCGGCGTGGACTACGCATTGGACACCTCGTCGGCGCCGGCGGCACGTCAGCAGACAGTGCGCTGCATTCGCAACTGGGGCACGGCCTGCTTCGTCGGCGAGGGGGGCAATGTCACGCTCGACGTCTCACCCGACATGCTCCGGCGGCAGGTGACCTTGCTCGGCTCTTGGACCTTCTCCAAGAGCGGCCAGGACGACTGCGCGCGTTTCGTTGCGCAGCACGGGGTGCCGGTCGAGAAGCTGATCACGCATCGCTTCAAGCTGGAGGACGGCGCGGACGCCTATCGTCAGTTCGACCGTCAGACCATGGGCAAGGGCATGATTCTGCCGTCCTGAGGGACACTCGGGGGAAGCCGGCACGAACGCAACCGCCCGACCCTGGCGCCGTCACGGCGACGAAGGATCGGGCGGTGATCGTTTCAAGAGGATTGTCGAGAGGTCGTGTGGCGGGACGGGGGGAGCCCCCGCCCCTGCCGGTTACGCGCCCTTCTGCGGACGCATGTCCTTCTTGTCGACGCCGGCGACGACGACCGGCTTCTTCATGGCGTCGCGACGGAAGGGCTCGCCAAGCTCCTGGTTGAGGATCACCTCGATGAAGGTGGTCTGGCGCTTTTTCTGCGCCTCGATCGCCTCCTTCAGCGCGGCGGTCAGCTCGGCCGGATTGCGCGCGACGACGCCCTTCAGTCCGCAACCCTGCGCCACCTTGGCGTAGGACAGCTCGGGGTCCAGCTCGGTGCCGACGAAGTTGTCGTCGTACCAGAGCGTGGTGTTGCGCTTCTCCGCGCCCCACTGGTAGTTGCGGAAGACGACCATCGTGATGCCCGGCCACTCCTTGCGGCCGATCGCCGTCATCTCGTTCATGGCGATGCCGAAGGCGCCGTCTCCGGCAAAGCCGACGACCGGTACGTCAGGACAGGCGATCTTGGCGCCGACGATGGCCGGGAAGCCGTAGCCGCACGGACCGAACAGGCCGGGAGCCAGATACTTCCGTCCCTGCTCGAAGGTCGGATAGGCGTTGCCGATGGCGCAGTTGTTGCCGATGTCGGAGGAGATGATCGCATCCTTCGGCAGGGCACTCTGAATGGCGCGCCAGGCCTGACGCGGAGAGAGCCGCTCGGGGTTGCGCTTCCTCGCACGCTCGTTCCAGGTCGTGCCCGGATCGTCGTCCTCGTGATCCATGCCGGAGAGGGCCTGCAGCCACGCCGACTTGGTAGTGTGGATCAGGGCCTTGCGCTCTTCACGTCCGGCATTGCCGGCCGTGGGCGAGAGCTTGGCGAAAATCTGCTGCGCTACCAGCTTGGCGTCGCCGCAGATGCCGACGCTGACCGGCTTGGTCAAGCCGATGCGATCGGCGTTGATGTCGACCTGGATGATCTTGGCGGACTTCGGCCAGTAGTCGATGCCGTAGCCGGGCAGCGTCGAGAACGGGTTGAGGCGCGTGCCGAGCGCCAGCACCACGTCGGCCTTGGAGATCAGCTCCATGCCGGCCTTGGAGCCGTTGTAGCCGAGCGGTCCGCAGGCGAGGCGATGGGAGCCGGGGAAGCTGTCGTTGTGCTGGTAGTTGTTGCACACGGGCGCATCGAGCTTCTCGGCCAGCGCCACGACCTCGGGGATGGCCCCCGCGAGCACGACGCCGGCGCCCGACAGGATCGCCGGGAACTTCGCCTCGGAGAGCAGCTTGGCAGCCGCCGCGATCGCCGCATCGCCACCGGCGGGGCGCTCGAACTCGACGACGGCGGGAAGATCGATGTCGACGATCTGGCACCAGTAGTCGCGCGGAATGTTGATCTGGGCCGGCGCCGAGAGGCGCTTGGCCTTGAGGATGACCCGGTTGAGAACCTCGGCCATGCGGTTGGGGTCGCGGACCTCCTCCTGGTAGCAGACCATGTCGCGGAACAGCGCCATCTGCTCGACTTCCTGGAAGCCGCCCTGGCCGATGGTGCGGTTGGCGGCCTGCGGGGTCACCAGCAGCATCGGCGTGTGGTTCCAGTAGGCGGTCTTGATGGGCGTCACGAAGTTGGTGATGCCCGGGCCGTTCTGGGCGATGCACATGGCAATCTTGCCGGAGGCGCGGGTGAAGCCATCGCACATGAAGCCGCCGTTCATCTCGTTGGCGACGTCCCAGAAGGTGATCCCGGCCTTGGGGAAGATGTCTGAGATCGGCATGAACGCCGAGCCGATGATGCCGAAGGCGTGCTCGATGCCGTGCATCTGCAGCACCTTCACGAAGGCCTCTTCCGTGGTCATTTTCATGGTCTGCTTCTCCTTGGTCGATCGTGTCGGGTAGTGTCAAAGTGTCGTTTCGGACAAGGCTCAGCGGGCCCTGTCGGCCAGGATCAGGTCGCTTGCCTTTTCTCCGATCATGATGGTGGGGGCGTTGGTGTTTCCGCTGGTGATCGTCGGCATGATCGATGCGTCGGCGATGCGCAGGCCCTCGAGCCCGTGTACGCGCAAGCGATCATCCACTACGGCCAGAGGGTCCTGACCCATCCTGCAGGTGCTCGTCGGATGATAGATCGTTTGGCTTATCCTGCGGGCGCTGTCCAGCAATTCGTCATCGGATACCGGTGCGTTGTCGGGAACGCGCTCGCGCACTACGAAGGGGGCGAGCGCGCTGGTCCGCGTCAAGGCCCGCGCATAGCGCATGGCGCGGACGGCGCAATCCTGATCGGCGGTGGCCGACAGGTAGTTGGGCGTGATGCGCGGGTGGCTGGCGGCGTCCGGGCTCTTGATGTGGATGTGGCCGCGGCTCTCGGGCCTGAGCTGGCACACCGACAACGTGATCCCCGGATAGGGATGCATGTTGATGCCGGGCTTCTCTGCGCTCAGAGGTTGGAAGTGGAACTGGATGTCCGGCGTCTCCAGCCAGTCCATCGAACGGGCGAAGATGCACACCTGGCTCGCTCCGAGGCTCATGGGGCCTTTGCGCAGCAGCGCGTACTGCACGCCCATGGCCAGGCGACGGGGCAGGCTGTTGATGGCGTTGTTCAGGGTGGGGACGTTGACCTCGTAGACGAGGCGGATCTGCAAATGATCCTGTAGGCTCTCGCCCACGCCTGCCAGCGCATGGTGGACCGGGACGCCGGCCGCTGAGAGGATGTCGCCCCGGCCGATGCCCGAGAGCTCGAGGAGCTGCGGTGAGCCTATGGCGCCGGCCGACAGGACCACCTCTCCGCCTGGCCTCAGCCGCGCCGTGCGGGGCTCGCCGTTGCGCAAGTAGGCGACGCCAGCGATGCGGCGTGGCGCATCGTCGGCGAACACGAGGCGCTGTGCGTGGCTGTGGGTGACGATCTCGAGGTTTCCGCGCGAGCGCGCCGGCTTCAGGAAGGCCTTGGCGCTGGAGCAGCGCAGCCCGTTCCGCGCCGTCTGCTGGAAATATCCAGCGCCCTCCTGGCGTGCGCCATTGAAATCGTCGCTCCGCGGCACGCCCATCTCGACGGCTGCCGCGATTACCGCCTCGGAGATGGTGCTTGCGGCGCGCATGGTGGAGACGGCGAGGCCGCCTTCGGCGCCGTGATGCTCGGAGGCTCCGAGTTCGTGCCGCTCGGAGCGCTTGAAAAGCGGCAGCACGTCGTCGTACCCCCAACCCGAGTTGCCGAGCTGGGCCCAGGTATCGTAGTCCTGGCGTTGGCCGCGAATGTAGAGAAGGCCGTTGATCGAGCTCGAGCCGCCGAGTGTCTTGCCACGGGGCCAGTCGAGCGAGCGCCCGCCTAGGCCGGGATCCGGCTCGGTCTTGTAGCACCAGTCGGTCTTGGGGTTGTGCAGCGTCTTGAAGTAGCCGACGGGGATGTGGATCCAGGGGTTGGTGTCCCGGCCGCCGGCTTCCAGGAGCAGCACGCGGATGCCCGGATCGGCCGACAGCCGATTGGCGAGTACGCAGCCGGCGGAGCCCGCGCCCACGATGATGTAGTCGTAGTCCATCAGACCTTGTCCGGCTGGGCAGGCGCCACGTAGGGCAGTCGCGCGCGCGCCTTGGTGTCGGCGGCGCCGGCGTTGCGGATGTAGCGGCGGTCGTCATCGAGGCGTACGAGGTGCACGTAGGTGGGGTCGCCGCGCGTCACATGATGGATCATCAGGCGTCGCTGCTGGTCGGCGGCGATGTCGTGGTAGAGCCGCTCGGGATCCCAGTCCGCGAAGGCGATGGCCTCGAGCTCGGCGACGAGAGCGGCATGCTCTGGCCTGTCGATCAGGTTGTCCAGTTCGCGCGGGTCCAGCTCGACGTTATAGAGCAGGCGGTCCTTGCCCTCGAGGTACATGTATTTCCAGGGACCCTTCTTGACCATGCGGCTCGGGCCGGTCGAGCCGTCGGCGGCGAACTCCGAGATGGCGATGTCGCGAAGCGTGGTGGTGTCGCCGGACAGTGCAGGAACCAGCGACTGGCCGTCGACCGGATCGACGTAGCCGTCGAACGGGGAGCCGTTTGCGAGATCGAGGAAGGTCGGCATGAGATCGACCAGCGAGACGTTCTCCTTGATCCGGCGGGGCTGCCAGCGGGCTGGCGCGTGCACGACGAGGGGAATGCGCGCGGCCCACTCGAAGAAGTGCTGTTTGAACCACATGCCGCGCTCGCCCATCATCTCGCCGTGGTCGGCGGTGAGCACGACGATAGTGTTCTCGGCAAGGCCGGTGCGACGCAGCGCGTCCAGCAGCATGCCGATCTTGTCGTCGATGTATGAGATCATGCCGTAGTAGGCGTGGCGCGCATTGCGTCGGTGTGCGTCGGTCACCGTGAAGAGGTGGCGGGCCTGGCAGTAGTGCAGGTTGCGGCTCAAGTGGTCCTTCTCGTCGAGCGGAATTTCCGCCACCGACGGCAGCTCGATGGCGTCATGCTCGTAGAGGTCCCAGTACTCCTGGGCGATGACGAACGGCGAATGTGGGTGGGTGAAGGAGACGGTCAGCATGAACGGCTGATGGTCGGGCGCGCGGGCGAGATCATAGATCGCCTGGGCGCCGTGGTAGGCGACCTCGTCGTCGTAGTCCATTTGCAGGGTGCGGATGCAGGGGCCGGACTCGATTACGGGCGCCATGGTGAGGTTGGTCGGCCGGTATTCCCGGCCTTGCGACCAGTCGACCGTCCAGGCGTAGTTCGCGGGATAGATCTCCGTCGTCAGTCGTTTCTGGTAGCCGTGGAGCTGGTCGGGGCCGACGAAATGCATCTTGCCGCTGAGCTCGACGCGATAGCCGAGGCGGCGCAGGTAGTGGGCGAACGTCGGCAGGCTCGAGCGGAACTCGCTGGCGTTGTCGTACATACCGATCGAGAAGGGCAGCTTGCCCGCGTGCAATGACGCGCGCGACGGGCCGCACATCGGCAGATTGCAGTAGCAGTTGTCGAAGACCACGCCCGAAGCCGCCAGATCGGTCATGCGCGGCGCCCTGGCGACGGCGTTGCCATAAAAGGGCAGCGCGGGCGCAGCGAGCTGGTCGGCCATGACGAAAAGAAAATTCGGCTTCGGGCTTGCCATCGTAGAGGTCCTCGAGAGAGGCATCATTCGCATCAACGGCGCCGGCCTGGAGCGGGTTCGGCTCCAGGCCGGGTTCGTGACGGCTACTTGATGATGCCGGCTTCCTTGTAGGCGCGCAGTGCGCCGGGGTGGATGTCCTGGTGCTTCCAGCCGTAGACGAGACCCTTCGGCGACATCAGCTTGCCGATGGCATGGACCTCACCGAACGCCTTGATGTTCTGGATGATGAGCTTGGTGACCTCATAGGCGATGTCTTCTGGAAATTCGTCCATGACGGTCCAGGCCGCCGAGTCGACGAAGGTTTCCAGCGGCGGGTTCTTGCCGTCGATCTTCTTGGCCGGGATCGTGTAGGGCGCGATGGCAAATCCCTTCGGCTCCGTCTTGGTCACGGCCTGGGTGCCCCAGGACAGATGCGTGAGGGCGCGCCCGGTGGCGAGCAGCTCGGTGGTCTGCGGGCTATGGGCGATGCGGTCGTCGGCCGGATCGATGTAGGAGCCGGCGATCGCGAGATCGGCCTTGCGGTCGAGCAGCGCGGCGATGGCCGGCTTGGGCCCCAGGTACTGCAGGGTCACCTTGCTGGCCGGAATGCCCCAGCCGTGCTCCATGACGGCGCGCGGGAGGATCGCCCAGTTGATCTGTGCGGCCTTGCCGAGCGCGACGCGCTTGCCCGGCACGTCCGCGGGACCCTTGATGTTGCCTTCGAGGGCGGCGAGCCACACCACGACGATCGTGTAGTTGGCGATCAGCTTCACCTTCGGCAGCTTCTTGTCGAAGGGTTTTGAGCCGGTCGTGGCGAGCCGGCCGACGGCCGGGCCAGAGCCGATGATCGTCGATTTGCGCAGCGCCGGCTCGGCGTCGAGCTTCTTCAGATTGAAGACGAAACCGGGGCTTTCGGAGGCGACAATGCGGAGCCAGGGGTGCTTCTTGGAGATTTGCTCGAGTGCGCCGAAGAGAACATAGGAAGCCGTGCCGAATGGAGCGCTGAGCGCGCTGATCGTGACCTGTTTGCGCTTGGCCTGGGCGGTTGCGGTGGTGGCGCTCGCGGCGGTCATGGCGCAGGCCAGAACTCCCGCCAGTGCCACGCATGACGCAGGACTCGGTCGTTTCATATCTGGTCTCCTCCCTGTTGTCGGGGCACGCGGCCCCTCTTGGTGCCGCCTTCAGCGGGCGGTGGCCGATGCAGGATGGCCAACGAGGCGCGCCCGCCGTCTCCTGTTGACGAGTTGCGAGAGCAGCGGTGCGTGCCGCGTCGACAGCATCATCCTGCACTTGCGGTTGGCCGTCATCCGACCAAGGTCGGCGCCGAAGATGCGCCCCACAGCCGAGCCGGAGCGGGAAGTGCTATCGAGGAACAGCAGCGCGAGGATGAACCCCAGATGTATCGCGTGGTTCCCGGTGAAGCCCACCGGGACCGCCTGCAAACCGGCCAGGTGACAGGTCGCCATGGCCAGGCCGCACCAGAGCAACAGCCCGCGCGCCGCTCTCTCGAACGTCATCGGAACCCATTCCTCCCTTGGCCCGGAGCGCTTCTGCGCGCCGCATGGATGCCTTTTCCGAAGATCGGCATCTCTTGTCGTCTCGAGGCTGGAGCGCGATCTCCCGCAACCGATCGGCACTCTCTTTGGCAGCGCGGGGTTGGCCCTGCTCGACCGGCTGCACACTAGAAGGCCACGACGCCGCAGACAGGGTCAACAAATTTCTGATACGGAAAGTTCCGTTTCACGGAACTGGGCGCGGTGCCGTTGTGGCCGTCCTCGCCGGTTCGCCAGCCCACCGGCAGCACGCATCTTGGTCTTGTCCCGGCCTATGCTTTGCACGGCCGACGCGCGCCCATAGCCGGCGACAGCGTTCCGGTCGTCGCAGGCGAACCGCTGAGGCCAAATCCCTCTCAGGCCTTACCGAGCGTGCGGCTTGCGTGCTCGACGACGAACGAAGCCCGTCGCGAGAGCTTGCCCCCGGCCTCGGAAACCTTGTCGAGGACCATATAATCCGCCTGCCAGTGCTTGCGGTCGACGACGTGCCGGACGTAGCCGCGCTGGCTGTTGAAGAACTTGAGGTGCGGATTGGCCGTCAGCAGCGTGTCCGTCCGCTTCGGCCGGTCGGTGCCGTTGCCCGCGGAGGAGATGGATGTCGCGACGAACTCGACGCCGATGTTGGCGGAGGCGGGATCGTCGAAATCCCGCCTGATCTCGAGTGCTCGATTGTGGTGCACGTCGCCGGCCAGGACGACGAGGTTCCGCAGTTTCGCGGCTTCGGCCGCTTCGCACAGCCGGCGCCGCGCGGCCTCCGCGCCGTCCCACTTGTCCATCTGCGTTTCGAGCGTGTTGGGATCTGGGTCGCGGTCGAGCCGCGAGAGCGGCACCTGCTGAGCGAGCACCGACCACTGTGCCTGGCTCTCCCGGAAGCCACTGTAAAGCCATTTCTCCTGCTCGGCGCCGAGCATGGTGCGGTGCGCGGCCTTTGCCTCCGGGCAGGCCTTCCAGCCGCCGCCGCAAGGCTGGGGCGAGCGGTGCTGGCGGGTGTCGAGAATATCGAGCTGCACGAGCTGGCCGATCCGCAGGCGACGGTAGGCCAGGATGTCCGGGCCGCGCGGGGTCTGTGGTGCGCGCAACGGCATGTGCTCGTACCAGGCGCGGAATGCGGCCTCGCGCCGGCGGGCGAAATCCGCGCGCGTCACGTCGCGTTTGCGGCTGACGAAGCCGGCCCAGTCGTTCTCGACCTCGTGATCATCGAAGCTCGAGATGAAGGTCGAGGCTGCGTGGGCCGCCTGCAGATCCGGGTCCAGCTTGTAAATCGCATAGCGGTTGCGGAAATCCTCGAGCGTCAGGCATTTGCCGGGCATGCCGGGCATGTCGCGGATGACTGGCCGCTTGCGTGACGCCTTGGCCTTTTCGCTGATGGCCTTGTACTCGTAGATGTAGTCACCGTAGTGGACGATGAAATCCAGGCGATCCTCGGCAATCCGTCGCCACGCCGTGAAGAGCCCGTCCTCGTAGCGCTGGCAGCCGGCGGAGCCGAACCGCACCTGCCCCTCCCTCCCGGCCACGGGAAAGGTGCGCGCGCGCCCCTGCGTCGACTGATGGCCTGCCACCTCGAAGCGGTAGAAATACTCGCGGCCGGGCTCGAGTCCGCCGACCTCGACATGGACGGTATGGCTCGCCTGCGGCCGGGCGACGGCGATGCCGCTCCTGATGGGGCGGCGCATGGCCTCGTCCGCGGCGACGGTCCATTTCACCTCGACGGCCTCCCGCGCCATCCCACCCTCGGGCTCGAGCGGCTTGGGTGCGAGGCGCGTCCAGATCACAAAGCCATCGGCGGCGGGATCACCTGACGCCACGCCGAGCGTGAAGGGATTGGCGATGAGGCGCGGCCCGGCGAGCAGGCGATGGGACAGCGCCAAATTGGCCAGCGTCACGCCGAGCCCGACCCCGAGGCCTTGAACGATCTGGCGACGCGTAAGCGTGAGGTGGTCGAGCGGGAGCACGGAAGCTTTGCGGTGCACGTGGGCGCTCCAATGGCTGAACGGCAGCAGAATGGGCGAGCGGTCAGTGCCGTAGCCGGCCGCCGTGTGATGACGCACGAAAGCACCGTGAGGCTAGTGAGGACGTCGCACCAAATCAATGACATCCGGATGACGATCGGCGCCCGCTGCGGCGCGTCAGTGTCGACACTCGTCCTCAGGCCCTGTCGCCGGCGAGAACCCGCGCAGCCCTGGCGAAGAAATCGACGCCACCGAAATTGCCGGACTTGAGCGCCAGCGCGAGGCGGACGGTGCCCTCCGCCTTCAGCGCAGGCACGCCCGGGTCGATCTCAGGGCCGATCGCGAGGGCGTCGAGGCCGAGGGAGCGTACGAGCGCCGAGACGACGGCCCCAGACGTCTCTCCGCCGGCCACCACCAGCCGCTCGATGCCATGCGCCACGAGCGCGTCGGCTGCCTCTGCGAACAGGGCGTCGAGGCGTTGTGCCACGGCCTCGCGTCCGAACGTCGCCTGCAGCCCCGCGACGGCGTCCGGCGCGGCCGAGCTGTAGACGAGCGGGACGCGGTCGCGATTCTGGTCGATGAACGCGACGATGGCTGCCGCGGAGAGCCGTCCGGACATGACGGCGCCGACATCGATCGCCATGGCGGGATTGTCGCGCCCATGCGCCTCGACCTGCGCCAGGGTGGCACGCGAGCAGCTTCCGGCCAGCACGGCAGCACGGCCCTTGAGACCCGAGAAGTGCGCCGACTGGCCGCGCGCCGCCGCCGCCCGGAGAAAGTTGCGCGGCAGCCCGAGCGCGATGCCGGAGCCGCCGGTGACGAGGCGAGCGCTCGCGAGAGCTTCGCCGAGCACGAGCAGATCGTCGTCCGTGATGGCGTCGACGATCACCAGCGTCTCGCCGCGTGCCGCTGCTTCGGCGAGGCTGGCGGCTACAGCCTCGGCGCCGCGCCGCACGGTCGACCACGGCACGAGACCGGCCGGCGTCCGGCATTGCCGCGACAGCCAGCGCCGGAGATCGGGATCGGTCATCGGGTTGAGCGGATGCGTCTCGAGCCCGGAGTCGTCGAGCAGCCGGTCGCCGACGAAGAGATGGCCCTGGTAGATCGTCCGACCGGCAGTGGGGAATGCCGGACAGGCGACGACGCCCTTGACGCCGAGTGCATCGGCGAGCGCCTCGCCGACCGGTCCGATATTGCCGTCGGGCGTCGAGTCGAACGTGGAGCAGTACTTGAACACGAATTGGCGGCAACCCTGCGCGCGAAGCCATTCGAGTGCGGCTAGCGACTGCGTCACCGCCTCGCTTGCCGTGCACGACCGGGTCTTGAGCGCGATGACGCCGGCCTCGCAATCGGCGGCGGCGGGGCGCTTGGGCACACCGAGGAATTGGGTCGTGGCCAAGCCCCCTTCGCCGGCAACGCCCTTGGCGAGCGTGTTGGCGATGTCGCTGGCGCCGGTGAAGTCGTCCGCGATGACACCGATGAGCATGGGACGGTCCTCCCGACCGGCTTGGGCGTGGGGTTGCGCTCAGGCAGGCGCGGGCTTCCCGCGCTCATTCATCGCGGCAATCGCCTCCTGCCCAGACCACGAGAAATTCCAACTACAGCTCGATGTCCAGCTTGAACGCTTCCTTGAGCTCGGCAATCCCGGCGCGATCCAGCGGGCGCACCTTGGCCGTCTGCAGCAGCAAGAACAGTTTCGCCGTCTCCTCGAGCTCCTCGGCGGCGTAGACCGCGCCTTCGAGGTTGGCGGCCGAGACCACGGGGCCGTGATTGGCGAGCAGCACGGCGGCATGTTTTCCCGCCAGCCCGGCAATGGCGGGTCCGAGTGCGGGATCGCCCGGACGGTAATACGGCACCAGCGGCAGCCGGCCGATCTTCATGACGAAGTAGGGCGTGAGTGGCGGGATGCAGCTGCTGGAGTCGAGGCCATCCATGCACGAGACGGCGGCCGAATGCGTGGCATGAAGATGCACGATGGCGCCCGCGGCGGCGCGCGTCTCGTACATCGCGCGATGCAGGAACGCTTCCTTGGAAGGGGGATCGCCGTTGATCAGCTTGCCCTGCCAATCGAGCTTCGAGATCCGCGCGGGATCGAGGAAGCCCATGCAGGCATTTGTCGGCGTCAGCAGCCAGCCATCGTCGAGCCTGACGCTGATATTGCCACTGGAGCCCGGCGACAGCCCCCGATCGAACAGGGATCGTCCGAGCGTGACCATCTGCTCGCGAAGCCGGCTCTCAGACGAACCGATCGGCGTTGGCGCCATCCGTTGCTTCCCCGTTGTGGCCCGATGTCGGCTTCATCATCGCCAAATCTCAGGTCCGGGAAAGAGGGAACTTGCCGCGCTCTCGCGAGCATCCGCGCCAAGCCACCTCAGCAGAGCGTTCGGGCCAGCTCTGCGAAGTCCGAGACGATGATGTCCGCCTGATGCGGCGTCTCGCCGAACGGCCGCTTGCGGCGATCGATGAAGGCGGTCCGCATGCCGTAGGACTTGGCGCCGATGCAGTCGAAGGCATGGTTGGCGACAAAGAGGCAGCTCGAGCGGTCGAGTGCGATCAGCTCGGCGGCCTTGGCGTAGGTTTTCCAGTGCGGCTTGAAGTAGCCGGCTTCCTCGACCGAGATCACATTGTCGAAGGGGAAGCCGATGTGCGGACCGGCCGCCTCGAGCATGTCGCGGTCGCCATTCGAGAGGATGACGAGCTTGTAGCCGGCGTTGCGCAGTTGTCCGAGCGCCGCCAGCACGTCCGGGAAGGGCTTCAGCTTCTCGATTTCGGAGACGAGCCAGCGCACCTCGTCCTGGCTGTAGCTGAACCCGCAGCGATCCATGACGTAGGAGACGGCGCGATGCCCGATCTGCCGGTATGGCGTGTGGCCGCGGTCGCACAAGGCGTCGATCATGGAATTCTCGTAATGCGTGCGCCGCCACCAGGTGACGAACTGGTGGGGATTTCCCGACCAGCCCTTCTTTCGCAGAAACGGCGTCGCGATCTCGGTCAGCCCCGTCTGCATGTCGACGATGGTGCCGTACTGGTCGAACACCAGCGCCTTGATCTCTCGTTTCAGGCTGTCGATCTGTCCCATGGCTCGCTCCGGTCGGTCGTGTTGAGCAAGCTTGGAGGCGGCGCTATGATTTATCAAATCGATTATTGATATGGCGACATCTGCAAGGTGAATAACGCCGGTGGCCACGGGCAGAGCCGCCCGCGCGGGCCGAAAGCTGGTCGCGGCTGGCATCGGAGGGCTTTGGAAGCGTGACCAGTCTGCGCCGCATCGATCTCAATCTGCTCGTCGCCCTCGACGCGCCGCCGTGATCGCCGCGCGATGAGCCGAGCCTCGGCGTGGCGATCAGCTTAAGCCTCACGTGCGTAGGACCTGCGCGCAGGTCCTACTGGTACGTCATTAAACTGGCGGCATGAAATCCGGCGGCATGAGCCCATGCTCTCATGAGCACCATGCCGCCGCGCGTGAAGGATCGCCAGAACTCTACTTCAGTGCCGAAAGCGCGGCGCCGAAATTGATGTGGTACGGCTGACCGTCGATGACGAGCGCCGGAACCGACTTCACGCCGGCCGACTCGGCCTCCGCGAGACGGTTCCGGTCAGTCCCGAGGTGCACGATCTCGACATCATAGGCAGCGGGGTCGAGGGCGGTTGCAATTCGCTTCTCGGCGTCTACGCACACGCCGCATCCCGCGTGAAAAAATGTGGCTTTCTGCTTCATGGCTTTCTCCTTCGGAGGTCAGGGGTGGAGGCGGTGACGAGGGCTCACTTGCCTTTGCGCATGATCACGCCGGGCAGCGTGAGCTTGCCGGAGGCGACCTTGTAGGTGCCGGTGACGCAGAGCAGCGGCGTCTTGCCCTGCTCGTGGACCTGCAACTTGGCCGCGACCGCATCGAAGTTGACGTTCTCAGCCCCTTGGACCGGCACTGTGATCCGCACTGTAGCGCCCTTGATGATCGGGCTCATGCCGGGGCTGTCGAGGGCGATAGGCAAGCCCGGCGCGGTTGCGGGGAGTACGTCCTGGCCAGGCGAGATATCGCGCACCTTGAGGCCGCCGGCACACGCCTTGTCCTCGACCAGAACGACCCAGTGCGAGTGCCAGTCGGCGCCATCGTTATTCGGGTCGCCGTCGCCGTTCTCGTCAAAGAGGGGGGTATCGTCGAAATCGGGATGCGCCGTGATCGCGAGCGCCAGAATGCCCGAACCCTTCGCGAAGCCGACGGCCGATGGATCGAGCTTCGTCGGCCAGACATAGGCGTCGACCTTCGATCCTTGGAGCTTGCCGACCTTCTTGGGCTTGACCGTGCCGGCCTTGCCGGCGACCTCCATGACGAAGGTCGCGAGCCGTCCATCAGTTGTCGCCTTCGCTCCGAGGATATCGAAGGCAGGCGGGACTTTGGGATCGCGTTTCGCTGTGATGTCGTGCGCTGTGGCTGGCAGCGCAGCGAGGCCAAATACGGCCGCGGCGGCGAGGTTGGAGATGGTTCGCATCATGCGTCTCCCGGGTGGGTTGCGTAACTAGTAGCGACTGGCTATCATATGCCCGCTCCCGCATGTGCCGTCAACAACTAATATCGAGTCGCTACTATGCCTTCTCCTGTGGCCATCGACGCGGCCCACCTCATCGATCGGCTGGACCGGCTCGCACGCCGCGGCGAAGCTGCGGGCGAACTCAATCCGGCGCAATGGGAGGCGCTGCGCTTCGTCGCCCGCGCCAATCGCTTCTCGCGCACGCCAGCCGCACTTGCGGAGTACCTGGGCTCCACGCGCGGCACGGTCTCGCAGACGCTGATTGCGCTTGAGCAGAAAGGGCACGTCACGCGCGAGCCGAGTCCGCGCGACCGGCGTTCGGTGATGCTGGAGCTGACGTCGACGGGCGCGCAAGCCTTACGGCACGATCCTATTCTGTCGCTCGCGGCCGACCTCGAAGGTTCGGCGCCGGAGCAGCTCGAAGAGGTCGTCGAGGTGCTCAGGGCCGCGCTCCACATGATGATTGCGCGCAATGGCAGCCGCCCATTCGGTGCCTGTTACACGTGTCGGCACTTCTGCAAAGGCGTGGGCTCCGGCCCAAACATGCCGCACCACTGCGCGCTCCTCGACGAGCCTTTGTCCGAAGCCGATAGCCGAGCGATCTGCGTGGAGCAGGACAGCGCGGTCGCCTGATTGGCGCCAGGCAACGGCCCGCCATCGGCCTGCAGGCAGAAGTGGCGCGCCTTGAATGGGGGGCGTCGAGTGCGCGGCGTTCCAGCACCCAAGGGGCGCCGGGCGAACAGCCCGCCCCGTCGGAGCGCGATCAGCGCGTGAGACAAAGAGTGGCGCCCCGTAGGGGAATCGAACCCCTGTTTTCAACGTGAGAGGCTGACGTCCTAGGCCACTAGACGAACGGGGCAGCGCCAAGGGCACACGATATATCGTGACCGCCCCCCTCCTTACAAGGGAATTCTCCGGCCCGGGTGCGATCGGTCGAGAGGGAAGCGCTCAGCGCTTCCGTCGAGAGCGTGAATCGCACCCTGCCAGCCGGCAACCGTGCGATCGGTCGAGAGGGAAGCGCTCAGCGCTTCCGTCGAGAGCGTGCCGTGCAGCGTCGCCGCCACCCTCTGGGCAACCGTGCGATCGGTCGAGAGGGAAGCGCTCAGCGCTTCCGTCGAGAGCGTGCCGTGCAGCGTCGCCGCCACCCTCTGGAGCAGCGGATGCGGCGGAATGGCCCGTCGCGGCTCAGTGCTGGCCGGGCGCAGGGGCGCCGGGCGCGAGCTTCACGCGCCGCACCTCGCGGCCGCTGGCGATGTCGAGGATGACGATACCCTCGCCCGAGGGCGCCACGAAATGCACTGCCAACCGATTGCCGGTCAGCGCCATCGACTTGACCTCCGCCCCGCTGGGCAGCGAGAGTTGCGCCGGCTCGGCGATCCCAGGCGCGGGCGGGCCGCCGCTGTCCTCGCGCGAGGCGATGTAGAAGATGCTGCCGATGACGATGGCCAGCCCCAGCATCAGGGAGAGCGTCATGGCGATGAAGGCGGTGCGTATGGTGCGCGCCTGGCTCGGGGTGAGGCCGGCATTGCTTGCCGGGCTCCTGACATCGGAGGCGTCCATGGGGCAGGCACTCTCTTGGTGACGGAAAGCGAAGCACCCCGGCAGGCCGTGGTGACGGCGGACGAGGTGGGCCAGCGGCTGGACCGCTTCCTGGCTGGCGCGCTCGCCGACCTCAGCCGTTCGCGGCTGGCCGAGTTGGCACGCACCGGCTGTGTCCTGCGCGCGGGAGAAAAGATAGTAGACCCCTCGGTACGGGTCAAACAGGGCGAGTGCTACGACGTGCATGTGCCGCCTGCCGCGCCCGCCGTGCCCATCGGCGAGGATATCCCGCTCACGATCGTCTACGAGGACGACCAACTCGTCGTCGTCGACAAGCCGGCCGGCCTCGTCGTGCATCCTGCGGCGGGTCATGCCGCCGGAACCCTGGTCAACGCGCTCATTGCCCATTGCGGGGCCAGTCTCTCGGGGATCGGCGGGGTGCGGCGGCCCGGCATCGTGCACCGGCTCGACAAGGACACGAGCGGCCTGCTGGTCGTAGCCAAGACGGATGCGGCGCACCAGGGGCTCAGCGAGCAGTTCAAGTCGCACGGCCGCGACGGCCGGCTGGAGCGCGTTTATCTGGCCCTCGTGTGGGGGGCGCCGCCGCGGCACAAGGGCACCATCGATGCGCCGCTCGGGCGCAAACCCGCGGACCGCACGCGCATGGCGGTCGGCCGAGGCGCCGGCTTGCGGGAGGCGGTGACGCATTACGAGGTGCTGGAGGCATTCCCGGCCGGCTCGGGGGCAGCCGCCCTCGTCACGCTGGTCGCCTGCCGGCTGGAAACCGGGCGCACCCACCAGATCCGCGTGCACATGGCCCATATCGGCCATCCATTACTGGGCGATGCCGTCTATGGCTCGGGTTTCGCAACGCGCGTGAGCAAGCTTCCCGCCGCGGCGCGCGCCGCCCTCGAGGCCTTGGGGCGCCAGGCCCTGCATGCGACCCGGCTCGGCTTCGAGCATCCGACGTCGGGTCGTGCGCTCGATTTCGAAAGCCCGCTGCCGCAGGACATGGCGTGCGTTGTGACAGCTCTGCGACAAGGCTGGGCGCCTGCGCCCGGAGCCCGCGCCTTGACGGGTCGTGGCGGAGCGGCCAAGAAAGGGCGGAGGTGATCCCATGAGAACAGAAGCCGCGCCGCGCCGCCGATCCGTCGCCGTCGATGTCGGCGGCGTCCTTGTCGGCGGCGATCACCCGATCGTCGTCCAGTCGATGACCAACACCGATACGGCCGATGTTGCCGCCACGACGGCGCAGGTCGCCGCTCTGGCGCGCGCCGGCTCCGAGCTGGTGCGCGTTACCGTCGATCGCGACGAGTCCGCCAAGGCTGTGCCGCACATCCGCGACCGGCTCGCGACAATGGGCGTGACGGTGCCGATCGTCGGGGATTTCCACTACATCGGTCACAAGCTGCTTGCCGACAATCCGGCCTGCGCGGAGGCCTTGGCCAAATACCGCATCAACCCCGGCAACGTCGGCTTCAAGGACAAGCGGGATCGCCAGTTCTCGGCCATCGTGGAACAGGCTCTCGAGCACGGAAAGCCGGTTCGCATCGGCGTCAACTGGGGCAGTCTCGACCAGGAGCTGTTGACGCATCTGATGGACGAGAACGCGCGCTCGCCTGCGCCCGCGGACGCCCGCAGCGTGCTGCACGAGGCGATCGTGCAGTCCGCACTGCTGAGCGCGGCGCGCGCCGAGGAGCTCGGGCTCGGGGCCGAGCGCATCATCATCTCGGCCAAAGTTTCCGCCGTGCAGGATCTCGTCGCCGTCTACCGGCGTCTGGCGGCGCGCTGCGCCTATGCGCTGCATCTCGGGCTGACCGAGGCGGGCATGGGGTCCAAAGGCATCGTCGCCTCGACCGCCGGCATGGCGATCCTGCTTCAGGAGGGCATCGGCGACACCATTCGCGTCTCGCTGACGCCGGAGCCCGGCGGCGACCGCACGGAGGAGGTTCGCGTCGCGCAGGAGATACTGCAGAGCATGGGTCTCAGGTCGTTCGTGCCGGTGGTGACCGCCTGCCCCGGCTGCGGCCGGACGACATCCACCGTCTTCCAGGAACTCGCCAAGGAAATCCAGGACATGCTGCGCGAGCGCATGGTGGTCTGGCGGCAGAGCTATCCCGGCGTCGAGACCATGAACGTGGCCGTGATGGGCTGCATCGTCAATGGACCCGGCGAATCGAAGCATGCCGACATCGGCATCTCGCTTCCGGGCACCGGCGAGGCGCCCACTGCTCCCGTGTTCATCGATGGCCGGAAGGCCATGACCTTGCGCGGGCCGCGGCTCGCCGCCGAGTTCCGCGAGATCGTCGAGGCCTACGTCGCCCGGCGCTATGGGGCCAGCGGTCCGGAGGCCTGAGGGCGATCGTTCCGGCATGATCCGTGCCGCAAGGGTTCGGAAACGCTGGCGAGATAAGTGCCGAGCTTCAACGTTTTGGATGGGATTTCCGGCGAACATCCCCGTGTTGCAGGTGTCCGTAGTCTGCTGGTACGTCGGGGGCTCGATTGTCTGGTTGGTCTGTAGCGCTCCTCGCGGGACGGCGGGACGGCGCGGAAAGTGATGTCGCATCCGTACTGCACGGCCTCGAGCTGGCGGTGACGGTCGTCGAGTCGATCGGCGCCGCCGCTGAAGCTCTCGAGGCCGCTGACGTCGAGTTGATCGTGCTGGATGTCGACGGCCTGGCGATGGACGGTCCCTCGCTGCTCGCCTGCGTGCGCAGCCACGCGAACGGCGCGCACATCCCCGTTCTGCTGATCGGCAGCCCAGAACAAGCGGCCGCGGCAGCCGCCTTGCTCGAGGCGGGCGCCACCACGGCGCTGCTCGGGTCGGTCGAGGCGAAGACCCTGTCGGTCGTCATCGAGAATCTGCTGCGCTGCTTCCGCGAAAGCTGCCGGCTGCGTGAGGATCTGCAGCTGGAGCAGGCGGGAGCGCGGGCCTCGAAGCTGTTGCTCGACAGTCTCGCGGTCGAGCTCGACCACCGGCTCGCGCAAGTCGTCGATGCTGCCGAGCAGGCGATGCTGGCCGGCACGATTTCCTCGCGCGAGGACCCGACCGGATGGGCTCGCGCGGCGCTCCAGCAGTCCACCCAGGCGCGCCGGGTCCTCAACTCGGCGAAACCGTACCTGCAACTGATCTCGAGCCAGGTCGCGGTCGATACGACCATCGCATCGCTGCGCCGCATCGTGGCCGACAGCCTCGGCGACATCGAGCGTCTCAGCATCGCCCGCTCCGTCGGCATCGAGATCGGCGACGTTCCCGATCTGCACGTCGAGTGCGATCGTCCCGCCATACGGCGAGCCATATCCGCGACGATCACGACAGCCATGCTGGAGGCGCCGGTCGGGGCCACCGTCCTCTTCGATTCGGCGATGACGCCGGACGACGGGGTGGCCATCCGCGTCGCCACATTCGCCGAGGTGGTCGAGCCGGCCGAGCCGGAGCGCAGCCTCGCGGAAGTGCTCAGGGAGCGGGCAAAAATCCCCGGCGAGATCAGCGAAATCTCCAGCTTCGATCTGGTGCTCGCCCGCACAGTCGTGGAGGCGCACGGCGGCAGCATCGAGCGCCGCGTCCGCCCCGGCGAGGGTGTCACGATCACACTCGTCCTGCCTTCAGAGCTGGTGTTTCACCACGACGGGCATGGCGAATGCTGCGAGGACGAGGGATCGACCGCCTACGGCGGCTGAGCGTTCGCGCCAAATGTCCGCCAAAGCGTGCGCGTGGTGATCCGCGGCAGGCGAGCGCGTCCGCCGCCGTTCAGCCGCGCCAACGCCGCGCTCCCATCGCCCGCCGGCGCTCAACGCAGCAGGCCGACCGTCGCCACGATGATGATAAGGCCGATGACGAGGCGGCGCACGAGATGCTCGTCGGCGCGGGCATGATAGCGGGCGCCGAGTGACGTGCCGGCGAAGTAGAGTGGCGCCAGGATGGCGATCTCGTAAAAGCGCGGCTCCGCCATGCCCCGGTGGTAGCCCATGAGCAGCAGGAACGTGCAGGCGCCGAAAAAGACCCAGACGATGAAATTGGCGCGGCTCTCGGCGGCCCGCTGCTGACCGGCATGGAGAAACAGCGCCGCCGTCAGCGCGATCGACGTCGCCCCCAGGATGAAGCCCGAGAACGCACCGACCGCTACCCAGACGAGCGTACCGGTCGGGCCACGATAGCGCCAGCCCGCCGCCAGGATCAGGGCCGCCACCAGGATGGCCGCGCATATCGTCCGCCGCATGATCGTGGCATCGATGCTGACCAGCAGGTAGACGCCCAGGGGGATCGTGAACACGCTACCGACCATGAGCGGCAGGACGATGCTGCGGGAGACGTGGGCGCGTGTATCGGGGAGCAGTTTGATGTTGGCGATGACGTCGACCCAGTTCACCACCCAGGCGGCCGCCGGCGGGGGGATGAACAGGCTGAGCGTCGGCACCAGGATGAGCGGGCCGCCGAGGCCGGTAAACCCCCTGATGAAGCCGGCAATGAGAGACACGGGAGCGAGCACGCCGAGAAAGATCGCCAGATCGTCCATCCGCTCTGGCTCCTTCCGGGCGCCCTGTTACGCAGTCGGGTGTCGCCGATCGTTTCGCGTCAGTCCCGCAGCCGCGGCATGACCTCGGTGGCGAAGAGGCGCATGGAGTTGAGAACCATCTCCTGCGGAAGTCCGCCGAAGTTCATCCAGCAGATGACGTTGTTGACGCCCGTCGCCTGCTGGAGCGAGCGCATTCGCTGCACCACCGTATCGGGGCCGCCGAAGATCATCTCGTCGCGCTCGTGCTCGCCGATCGGCCGGAACAGCGTCGTCGAGTTCATGTAGTACTCGACATATTGCTTGCCCTTTTCCGCGGCCTCCTTGTCGCTGTCGGCAACGAAGACGTGCCTGAGGCAGGTGAACTCGAACTGGTCGGAAAGCCCGCGCTTTGCCCGTGTCGCGGCCATCAGGTCGTATGTCTTGCGCAGCTCCGGCCGCGAAGCCCAGGCGCAGAGCAGGTTATAGTCGTTGTCGACGGCATAGTTGATTTGCTCGGCGGTGCCCAGGCGCGTGGCGATGAAGACCGGGGGATGCGGCTTCTGGACGGGGCGGGGCACCAGAGTGAGGCGCGGCACGGTCCAGTACTTGCCCTCGTGCCGGAACTCGTCCTCGGTCCACACGCCGATGATGATCTTGAGCGCCTCCTGAAAGCGCTCCAGCTTCTCGTCGACGGGGATGCGGAGCCCGTCGAACTCGTACTTGCGATAGCCGGTGCCGACGCCGAAATCGATGCGGCCGCCGCTCAGGATGTCCGCCATGGCCACGTCCTCGGCGGTGCGCAGCGGGTGCTCGAGCGGCAGCACCTTGACGGCCGATCCGATGCGCACGTTCCTGGTGATGCGGGCGATCGCGCAGGCGAGCGCGTAAGGCGAGGCCGAGACGCAGTATTCGCCAGGCACGTCCGGCACGTAGGGGACGGACGAGAAGTGATGCTCGGTCAGCCAGACGCGATCGAAGCCGAGCCTGTCGGCTTCCACGATCTGGTCGATCGTCTCATCGTAGACCTCCTTCTCGGATCGATCGAAGGTCCGCTCCATCAGGTGGAATGTGCCGAAGCGCATGTGGCGTCTGCTCCCGTCGCTATGATGTGCCGCGCAGCTACTCTGCATCTTCTATGGGCAACGATAGCAAGGGGTGCTCGCGCGTCAACCACACACGCCAAGGCGGACGCGCGTCGGTGTGTTCCGTCTGCACGCCGCTTGGCCGACGGCGGCAGATGGCGCTGATTCCGCGTGCTCGGAAGGCGCGGAAACGAAGCGAGCCCCGTGCGTCGCGCGCGGGGCTCGCCGTGTGCCGGATGCCGGCGAGGCTGGATCAGCCGACCTTCAGGTAGCCGAAGCCCTTGCTCTGGAGATGCCCGACCGTCGCCACGCCAGACGGCACGAGCCGCACGTAGGCGTCGTCCTTGGCCTTGGCGAGGTCGATCTTGGTACGCTGGAACGTGATCTTGCACAGATAGACCTCGACGCCATACTGCGCCAGCGCCTTCATGCGCTTGTCCAGCTCGGGATTGATGGGAGGCGCCTTGGCCCAGGGCGTGCCGGCGAGATCCTTGAGGTGATACTTGATGCCGACCGAGTGCGCGACGATCACGATCTTGATCTTGAACGGATCGAAGTCGTACACCGACATGTGGTTGTTGATGTTGCGCAGCATCGCGCTGTAGCGCTTATCGTCGCCGTAATCGCAGTGGTAAAGGCAGGCGGTGTCGGTCTCTTTTTTCATGGCGGCCATGGTCAACTCGCGCGACTTGGCTTCCGCCGCCGTGATCGTGCCGGCGAGTGCGGCGCCTCCGACGACCATCCCGCCAATCAGTTGCCTCCGATCAATATCTGTCATGCGAGCCTCCCAATTCTGATTTGCCGTTGACGCAGCCGCCCTTGTTTCGGCTTTTGTTGCCGGCACGAGTATGGCCGGTCGGCTGCCCGGGTGTAAAGCTGCGCTGCGGGACGCTTTTGGACAGAATGCGGATGCTCAGTCTGCCCACGCGACGCCGCCGCCGCCGCGCGGATCGGCTCCACCTCGCCAGCGTCCCGGCGCATCGACGACGATGGCATGACCGCGCGCCATCACGGGATCGAAGCTGATGGCGGAGTGCTTGATCTCGAAGCCACGCCGCTGCAACTCGGCGACGACCCGCCCTTCGACGCGTGCCTCGGCATGAATGGCGCCGCCTTCGTGATGGATGCGAGGCATGGTCACGGCCTCGACCGGCGACATGCCGAAATCGACGATGTTGAGGATCGTCTGCAGCACCGCCGAGATGATGACGCTGCCGCCGGGGGCGCCGACGATGAGCTTCGGCTTGCCGTCCTTGAGCAGCATGGTCGGCACCATGCCCGTCGTGCGCGCCTTGCCCGGCGCCAGAGAGTTCGGCCGGCCGGGAATCGGATCGGCGAGCTTCATCGAGTTGTTGTAGACGAAGCCGAGGCCCGGTGTGACGACGCCGGAGCCGGTGCCGAGGGTATGGGTCACCGAGACGGCGTTGCCGCTGGCGTCGGCGACGCACAGATGCGTGGTCGATGAGTAGGGGGCATCGGGCGCTGTCCGCGCGCGCTCGCCCTTCTTGATGCGGGCCGCGTGCTCGGCCGCGCGCTCCTTGGCGAGGATGGTGGCGGTCGGAACCTCGACGAATCGCGGATCGGCGAGCCACCGGTTGCGGTCGGCGTGCGCGAAACCCATGGCGCGCGCCACGGTCTCGATGTGGTCGGCGGAGCCGTGCCGCATGGCGGCCAGGTCGAAGTGCTCCAGGATCTGCAGCATCTGGATGAGCACGGCGCCGCTGCCGGGCGGCGGGTTCGAGAGCACCGTATAGCCGCGGTAGCTGCCGGTGACCGCGTCCGCGATGTCGAGTTCATAGTTGGCGAGGTCGCCCGCCGTGACGAAGCTTCCGTTCGCTTCGAGGTCGGCGGCGATGCGGGCGGCGAGCGCGCCGCGATAGAAGCCGTCCGCACCAGTGCGACCGATTTCCTCGATCGTCGCCGCCATGTCGGGATTGCGGATGACCTCGCCGACATTGTAGAGGCGGCCGCTCGGATGCAGGTAGATGTCGGCGCAAGCCTTCGTCGTCTTGAGGCGGCGCATGCCGTCCGGCAGACCGGGCATCGGTCCGCGCTCCCAGAACTCGCGCACATGGGCCGTGAGCGCGAATCCGTCGCGAGCCATGCGCGCCGCCGGCACCAGCAGGTCTCCCCAGGGCAGGCTGGCGAAGCGGCGGTGTAGCTCGTGGAAGCCCGCGATTGTGCCGGGCGTCATGATGGCGGTGTAGCCGAGCTCGCTGCGGAAGTCGTCGAAGAGCGTGTAGCCGCTGATCTCCGAGCGGCCGCGCATCGCTTCGGCCCACATATCGGGCTCGACCTTGGAGCCGGCGCGGTTGTGGAAGTCGATCATGCCGTGGCGTCCGGCCTTGGCGTCATAGTAGAGCAGTGTGCCCATGCCGCCGATGCCGCACATGAAGGGATCGACCACCATCTGCGCGAAGGCCGTGGCGATGGCTGCATCGAAGGCGTTGCCGCCCCGCATCAGGATCTCGGCGCCGACATCGGCAGCACGCGGTTGGGGGCAGACGACGAGACCTTTGCTCATGGGTCGCGATCCTTAGCTGACGGGCTGCGATGCGGGATGGTTCACTCGCCGGCGGCGCGGGTGAGCCGCGGGGCGCCGGGCAGGCGATAGCTCGTGAATGTCCGGTTGAGCGCCGGCAGCATCGCGACCTCCATGACGCCGAGCTCGGGCTCCATCACCACCATGGCGACCGTGGCACTCAGGTCCGTGGTGAAGGAGGGGCGGGGCGGCCGGCAGACGGACCAGGGGCTCTGGTAATCGTCGAAGAGCGCGGTCTTCACGTCGTCGCGCGTGATGCGGCCGCGCTTGGGTGCGAGCAGGTCGCGCACGCGCAGGTCGCGATAGAGGCTGTCCGGCGTGCTGGCGATGCCGGTATCGACGAGCTTCGACAGCGCCACCGGGCTCACCCAGTGGTTGGCGTGGACCAGCAGGCCGTTGTCGGGATGCACCTGGAAGGTCTCGTTCGGCGCGCATTCGAAGTCGATGGCGATGCCGCCATGCTGGCTCACCATCATGTTGTTGGACCCCGATTTCGGTGTGGCGTAGACCGTGCGCATGGCGAGCGCGAGGTGCTCGCTCTCGAGCACCTTGCGCCGGATGAGCGGCAGGGGGACGCCGAGCTGGCTGTAGTCGCGATCGGATTCGAGATAGTTGGCCGTGATGGCGACGCCGGCGGCGTTCAGTCCGGATCGAGCGAGACCGCCGGCTTCGGTGAAGGTGAGAAAATCCGGACCATCCGGGTTGGTCACCGACAGGACGACGGCCGTCTCGGCGCATTCGGCCTTCCAGTCCCAGTTCTGGGCGTGCAGCAACCGCCCCGCGGCGGTCGCCTCCGCCATGACGACGACGCCGGTGCAGCCGTCCTCGCCGAGCGCCTCGTCGAGCTTGCGCCGGAGGTCGGCGCGCTGTCCGAGCTTCAGGATCTCCGTGCGCGCGTTGATGAGCACGATATCCGTGAAATCCAGGCTGGCTCCCTCGGCGATGCCGCGCATTTCCTCGATGTAGGCGGGCTCGAAGCGTTCCATGACCGGCAGGTACGTGTCGATGAGGCCGGCGATGGCCGGCCGGTCGAAGCCGAGGGCCGACAGTTGCGTGCCGTAGTGGGCGATGCCCTTGCGGATGCGGGCCTCCGCCTGTTTGCCGTACTGGCGGCCGCGCTCGCGGGGCGGGCCGGAGACCTCGATCAACGGGCAGGGCTCGACCATCTCGGGTTCCTTCCTGTCAGGGACGGCCCGGCCCCGCAATGTGGCCAGGCGAGGCCCGCAGCCATTTTGCTGTCGAGATCGCTTGCGCGGCGCAGCGCGACTGGGCACGCTGGAGCTGGAAGCGGTCCGGACAACTCGCTTCATTCTTTCCGCTCTCGTGACACCTTGTCTAGGAGGAAACGTGCCCGTGGCCATCGACAACGCCTCCCTTTCCCCGAATCTTTCCCGCCGGATGGCAGCCGCCAAGCCGGTTGCCGCGAGCGATGGCGGCGTCATCGTTACGCAGAACCGCAAGGCGAGCGAGGTTGGGCTCGACGTGCTGCGTCGCGGCGGTAACGCCGTCGATGCCGCCGTCGCCGCGTCCTTTGCCGTCGGCGTCGTCGAGCCCTGGATGAGCGGGATCGGCGGCGTCGGCGCCATGCTCGTGCGGCCGGCCGGCAGCCAGGAGGTCACGGCCGTCAACTTCGGTCCCCGCGCGCCCCGCCGGCTCGAGCCGAGCCATTTTCCCGTGGTCGGCGGCGCCGATGAGGATCTGTTCGGCTGGCCCAAGGTCGAGGGCAACCGCAATATTGTCGGTGCGTCTGCGGTGGCGGTTCCGGCGGTGCCGGCCGGCATCTGGGCGGCGCACCGGCGTTTCGGCACGCGGCCCTGGCACGAACTCGTCGGTCCGGCGGCGGAGCTGGCCGAGGAAGGACTGCAGGTTGACTGGTGGACGCTGATCGAGATCTCCAGCACGTTCGCCGATCTCGCCCGCGATCCCGGTTGCCGGGCGCTGTTCCTGCCTGCGGGTGCTCCGCCGGTGCCGCCGGCTGTCGCATCCGGCCTGCCGCCCGTGCGGTTGCGCAACGAGGCGCTCGCGAGGACGTTGCGCCAGATTGCCGACGAAGGAGCCAAGGGCTTCTACGAGGGGCGCATCGCCCGCGCGCTGGCGTCGTCCGTCGCTGCTGCCGGCGGCTACCTCGCAGAGGACGATCTCGCCTCGGTCGAGCCGCTGGTGACGCCGGCTGCGACGCTCGATTATCGCAGCCATCGCGTCAACGTGGTGCCCTTGCTCAACGGTGGGCCGACCCTCCTCGAGGCCATGACCACGCTGGCCGGAAACTGGCGGGCCAAGGGCGCCCGGCCGGATGGCGCAGCCCTCGCCGCCTATGTCGATGCCTTGCAGCCGGCTTGGCGTCGGCGACTGACCGAACTCGGCGACGTCAGTCCGACGGAAACCTCGACGACGCATCTCGCCGTCATCGACCGCCAGGGCAACACCGTGTCGCTGACGCAGACGCTGCTCTCGATCTTCGGCTCGCGTTTCCTCGAGCCCGAAACGGGCATCCTGCTCAACAACGGCATCAACTGGTTCGATCCGCGACCGGGCCGCCCGAACTCGATGGCACCGGGCAAGCGCGGTCTCGCGAACTATACCCCGACCATTCTGACCGGCCCCGACGACGTGGTGGCGCTGGGCGGCTCGGGCGGCCGCAAGATCATGCCGGCCGTTTTCAACCTCGCATCCTTCATCGTCGACTACGGCATGAGCACCGAGGAAGCCATGTCGGCCCCGCGCCTCAACGTATCGGGGCCCGAGGAGGTGGTGCTCGATCGCGCCTTCCCGGAGGATGTCGTGGCCGAGCTGGCAGCGAGGCATGAGGTGACGCTCGCGGATCGGACGTGCTATCCGCTCAACTTCACGGTCGGCGCCATCGCGCGTCGGCAGGGACGGCGCAACGAGGCTGTGGCGGAGCTCTGGCATCCGACCGCAGAAGCGCTCGGCGAATGAGCGGATCACGAGTGTTTCGACGCAGGTGAAAGGGAGAGTGTTGATGGGCAAGGTCGATGTGGTCATTCGCAACGCGCGGCTGATCGATGGCACGGGCGCGCCGTCCCGCACGGGCGATCTCGCCGTCACGGGCGATCGCATCTCGGCGATGGGCGGGACGCTCGCGGTTTCCGCGGAACGCGAAATCGACGCCCAGGGCAAGGTGCTCGCGCCGGGCTTCATCGATGCCCATACCCATGACGATCGCATCGTACTGGTCGATCCGGGGATGGCCTGCAAGGTCAGTCAGGGCGTGACGACGGTGGTCACGGGCAATTGCGGTATCTCCATCGCGCCCGTCACCGTGCCGAGCCGCCCGCCGGCGCCGCTCGATCTCATCTGCCCCGAGCCTCAGCACTTCTTCGCGTCCTTCGCCGACTATTTCACAGCCCTGGACAAGGCGCCGCCGGCGCTCAACGTGGTGGCGCAGGCCGGGCACTCCTCCCTGCGCGTCATGGCCATGGATCGGCTCGACCGCCCGGCGACGGCGGCCGAGATCGAGACCATGCGCAAGACGCTGCGCCAGGCGCTCCAGGAGGGGGCGGCGGGGCTCTCGACCGGGCTCTTCTATCCACCGGCCGTGAGCGCTCCGACCGAGGAGGTGGAGGCGCTGGCCGAGGTCGTGCACGAGTTCTCCGGGTTCCATTCGACGCACATGCGCGACGAAGGGGAGGGGGTGCTCGAGTCTCTCGCCGAGAGCTTCCGGATCGGACGCACGGCCAAGATCCCCGTGGTCATCTCTCACCACAAGTGCACCGGCACCGAGAACCATGGTCGCTCGGTGAGCACGCTGGCCGCCATCGAGGCGGCGCGCAGGAGCCAGCCGATCGGCCTCGATGCCTACCCCTATATCGCCAGCAGCACGATCCTGAAGAAGGATCGTGTCGGCAGTGCCACGCGCACGCTCGTCACCTGGTCGACACAGCGCCCGGACCTCTCGGGGCGGGATCTCGCCGACATCGCCGCCGAGCTCGGCGTCTCGCCCGAGGAAGCCGTGGACCAGCTCTCCCCGGCAGGTGCGATCTACTTCATGATGAGCGAGGACGACGTGCAGCGCATCCTCAAGTATCCGGCCACGATGATCGGCTCGGACGGCCTTCCGCACGACGCCCATCCCCATCCCCGGCTCTGGGGCACCTTCCCGCGCGTGCTCGGCCACTACGCGCGCGACGTCGGCCTGTTCCCGCTCGAGGAGGCGGTGCGCAAGATGACCTCGCTGACGGCGCGGACCTTCGGCATCAAGGATCGCGGGGTGCTCGCGGAGGGTGCATTCGCCGATCTCGTGCTGTTCGATGCCGGCGCGATCGAGGATTCCGCCACGTTCGAGCAGCCGACCACGCCGGCTGCCGGCATCGTCACGGTGCTCGTCAATGGCAAGGCGGTCTGGGAGGCCGGGCGCGCCACGGGGGCGAGGTCGGGGCGCGGCCTCCGGCGGGAGCAGCTCACGCCGCTCGCCTTCGCGAGCTGACGAGGCAGGTCGGCCAATTAAGGTGTGCTTAAGGCTGAGGCTGCACTCTGGGGGCCCGCCAGCTCACGCGCTGGCGCGTCACCCCGGAGGCTTTCGCCATGTCGATCCGTCGTTCTCTGCTGATGCTGGCGCTGATCGGCACCACTATCGCCTGCCTCGGGCTCTCTGCACCTGCCGCGATCGAGGGTGATCTTGCTGCCGAAAGCAATGTGACGGGCAGCGCCATCAGCGGACCGGTCTGAGCAGCGCGCAGGCCACTCAAACTCCATCAGCCGAGCTTGACGCCGAGCTTCTGCGCCCAGACGAGGCCCTCGCGCGTGCCGTTGCGCGGGCGATACTCACAACCGACGAAACCGGTGTAGCCGAGGTCGTCGATCAGGCGGAAGATCGAGCTGTAATTGATTTCCCCGTCGTCCGGCTCGCCGCGATCCGGTGGATTTGCGATCTGCATGTGGCGTGTCAGCGGCATGAACTCGCGCAGCGCGGCCGTCAGGTCGCCGGCGACGATCTGGCGATGGTAGACGTCGAGTTGCAGTCCGAGGTGGGGCGAGCCGACCTCGGCGATGATGTCGCGCGCATCCTCCAGCCGATTGAGGAAGTAGCCGGGGACGTCGCGCGCATTGATCGGCTCGATCAGGATCTCGACGCCATGCCGGCCGGCGATCTCGGTGGCCTTGCGCAGATTGGCGATGAAAGTTGCGCGCTCCGCCCCGTGCTGGTGGAGGCCCGCCATGGCATGCAGGCGGCGGCACCCGGTCGCCTCGGCGTAGCGGAGCGCAAGGTCGAGGGCTCGGGCGAAATCCGCCTCGCGCCCGGCGAGTGCGGCAAGGCCTCGCTCGCCTTGCTCGGCATTGCCGGGCGGCAGGTTGAAAAGCGCCTGCGTCAGTCCGTTAGCCTCGAGCCGCGCCCGGACCTCGGCCGCCGGCTGCTCGTAGGGAAAAAGCACCTCGACGGCCTTGAAGCCAGCAGAGGCCGCCGCCGCGAACCGATCGAGAAACGGCACCTCGTTGAACATCATCGACAGGTTGGCGGCGAACCTCGGCATAGGGTGACCTCGTTATTCGCAGACGACGACGCGCTGGCGCTGCTCGCCGAGCCCGTGAATGCCGAGACGCATCGTGTCGCCCGGCTTGAGGAAGAGCGGCGGCTTGTGGCCGAGCCCGACACCCGGCGGCGTGCCGGTCGGGATAACGTCACCGGGCTCGAGGGTCATGAACCGGGAGATGTAGGAGACCAGGTGGGCAACGCCGAAGATCATGGTGGCGGTGCTGCCCTTCTGGCGCATGGTTCCGTTGACCTCGAGGAACATGTCGAGCTTGCCCGCGTCGGCGATCTCGTCCCGGGTCACAAGCCACGGGCCGAGCGGCGCGAACGTGTCGTGCGACTTGCCCTTGATCCACTGGCCTGTGCTCTCGATCTGGAAAGCGCGCTCGGAGACGTCGTTCATGACGCAGAAGCCGGCGACGTGGCTCATGGCGTCGGCCTCCGACACGTAGCGGGCGCGCGAGCCGATGACGATGGTGAGCTCCACCTCCCAGTCGAGCTTGGTCGAGCCCTTGGGCTGGATCACGTCGTCGTTGGGACCGCAGAGCGAGGTCACGGCCTTGGCGAACAGCACGGGCTCGCGCGGCGGCTCGAGGCCGGCCTCCTTGGCATGGTCGGCGTAGTTGAGGCCGACGGCGATGATCTTGCCGACGCCGCCGACGCACGGGCCGAGGCGGGCATCCTTGCTCACCATCGGCAGGGACTTGGGGTCGAGCGCGGCCAGCATGGCGAGCCCCTGCGGCGACAGCACCTTGCCGGCGATGTCGTCGATGACGCCCGAGAGATCGCGGATGTTGCCGTCCTTGTCGAGCAGCCCGGGGCGCTCCTGCCCTACGGGTCCGTGGCGTAGCAGCTTCATGTCGTGTCGGTCCTCCCCAGGTGTTGTGATATGCCGCGGCGGGCGCGTGCGAGCGGGCCGGATCGTCGGCGGCAGAGATTTGTAGCGCTTTGGCGCCCGTCCGGCCAGCTTCGCGCGTACTGAGATTTCCTTCCCTGCCCCGGTCCTCTATAGAGAACGTCCAGGGTCGCGCCGCCAGAGAACGCGGCGGCTCTGGCGCGTTGAGGAGGAGGCTGACATGAGGCGCTTGCGTAGGATGGGTCGGAGTTTTCTGGCGCTGGTCGTCGTGCTCGTGGCGGGCGCTGAGGGGGCTAAGGCCGCCTGTCCGACGTTCGCCGATGTCGCCAAGGGCGTGACAGTGGTGATGAAGGACGGTTCTCGCTTCGAGATCCAGGGGGTGAAGGGCGCCGAGATCCGGCTGACCCATCGCTATCCGACGCAGAAGGACAAGGATACGACCTACGTCAGCTACGGCGGCATCATCCACCGGCGCATCACCACGGAGCGGACGACCGTCGAATTCTCGTTCAGCAGCGATCTGTCGAAGCTCATTCCGGAGCGCCAAGGCCAGTTCTTCACTTACTCCTTCAGCGCGCGCTTCGGCACGCTCACCTATTCCGGCACGCAGATGATCCGCTTTTCGGAGACGCGCCGCGTGACGGTCGGCGCGTGCAGCTACGATGCCATCGTCTTCGAGAAAGGGACCGTCGTGCCTCAGTTCCGCCAGGAGGCGTTGCAGCGCGTCACATTCATACCTGCGCTCGGCGTCGTCGTCGGCTGGACGCTGACCTCCACCAGGGGCGACAACCAGCGCGAGAGCATGACGCTGGAGCCGACGGAGATCCGTGCTGGCCGCTGACGCGTGCGCGGATGGCCGGGCATATGTGCGCCTCTCCCGGCTAACCTGGCTCTAGTTGAGGCGCTTGCCCGAGCTGGAGTCGAACAGATGCAGCGCGCTCGGCTCCACCGACAGGCGAAGCTCGCCGCCTGTGGAGAAGTCCTGGTCGCCATGCAACTTGACCTGGACGAGTTCCTCGCCAGCCCAGTCCGCCCGTAGGTGCAGCAGGGTATCGGTACCGAGGTGCTCGACCAGCTCGACTTGCGCTGAAAGCTGGCCATTGTCCGGCGCGATGTGCAGATCCTCGGGCCGGATGCCTACGGTCAGGTCGGACGTGCCGGCCGGCTGCGCGCGCAACGGCGTCGGCAGCGTCAGACGCGTCGCACCGATCTGGACGCTTTCGCCGGAGCCCGCGAGCGCGCCCTTGAGCAGGTTCATGGCAGGCGAGCCGATGAAGCCTGCGACGAACGTATTGGCCGGCTTCTGGTAGAGCTCGCGCGGCGTGCCGACCTGCTGGGCAATGCCGCTGTCCATGACCACGAGGCGGTCGGCCATGGTCATGGCCTCGACCTGGTCGTGCGTGACGTAGATGCTTGTGGTGCCGAGCCGGCGTTGCAGGCGCCGGACCTCGACGCGCATCTGCACGCGCAGCTTGGCGTCGAGATTGGACAGCGGCTCGTCGAACAGGAAGGCCGCCGGCTTGCGCACGATGGCGCGGCCCATGGCGACGCGCTGCCTCTGCCCGCCCGAGAGCTGGCGCGGCCGCCGGTCGAGAAGGTGGCCGATGCCGAGCAGCGCCGCGGCGTCGGCGACGCGCCGCTGGATCTCGTCCTTCGGCGTTTTGCGGTTCTTCAGCCCGTAGGCCATGTTGTCGAAGACGCTCATGTGCGGATAGAGCGCATAGTTCTGGAAGACCATGGCGATATCCCGGTCCGCCGGCTCGAGCCGGTTGACGAGGCGGTCGCCGATATGGATCTCGCCCGCGCTGATCTCCTCGAGCCCGGCGATCATGCGCAGGAGCGTTGATTTCCCGCAGCCGGACGGCCCGACGAGCACGATGAACTCGCCATCCGCGATCGCGAGATCGACGCCGCGGATCGCCACCACACCGTTGGGGTAGACCTTGTGGACGTCGTTGATCTTGAGCTCTGCCATGTCGTGCTCGCTGCGCTGGACTGACGATGTCTTGCTATTTCTCGATCTCGACGAGGCCCTTCACGAAGAGCTTCTGCATGACCACGACGACGATGACCGGCGGCAAGAGCGCCAGGATCACGGATGCCATCACCATCGGCCATTGCGGATCGGTGTCTGCGACGTTGATCATGCGCTGAATGCCCATGACGATCGTGAGGTACTGCTTGTCGGTCGTCATGAGCAGCGGCCAGAGGTACTGGTTCCAGCCGAACGTGAACATGATGACGAAGAGCGCCGCGAGGTTGGTGCGCGACAGCGGGAACAGGATGTCCTTGAGGAAGCGCAGCGGGCCGGCCCCGTCGATGCGGGCGGCCTCGGCGATCTCGTCCGGCACGGACAGGAAGAACTGGCGGAAGAGAAACGTCGCCGTCGCCGAGGCGATGAGCGGAATGGACAGCCCGGCGTAGCTGTTCAGCATGCCCAGGTCCGAGACGACCTTGAAGGTCGGGAGAATGCGCACCTCGACCGGCAGCATGAGCGTGATGAAGATGGTCCAGAAGACCAGCATGCGGAAGCGGAAGCGGAAATAGACGATGGCAAAGGCTGCGATGAAGGAGATCGCGATTTTGCCGATCGCAACGGTGAGCGCCATGATGAGGCTGTTCATCATCATGCGCCCGACAGATACGCCGCCGGCAGCGGGATTGACGATGCCGGAGCTGAAGACGCTGGCGTAGTTGTGGAAGAATTGCGAGCCCGGCCACATCGGGATCGGCGCCGTCATCAGGTCCTCGGCGCGGTGGGTGGACGCCACGAAAGTCACCCAGATCGGCAGCACGACCAGGATCACGCCGGCTACGAGGACCGCATGCGAGAAAAAGGTCAGCCAGGGGCGGTTTTCGACCATCAGTATTCCACCTTGCGCTCGATGTAGCGGAACTGCACGACCGTCAGCGTGATGACGATGGCCATCAGCACCACCGACTGCGCCGCCGACGAGCCGAGGTCGAGGCCGATGAAGCCGTCGTTGAAGACCTTGTACACCAGGAAATCGGTCGCCTTGTTCGGCCCGCCGCTGGTGGTCGCGTGCACGATGCCGAAGGTGTCGAAGAAGGCATAGACGATGTTGACGACGAGCAGGAAGAACGTGGTCGGCGAGAGCAGCGGGAACACGATCGTCCAGAAGCGCTTGCCGGGCCCTGCACCGTCGATCGCGGCCGCCTCGATCAGCGAGCGTGGGATGGCTTGCAGGCCCGCGAGGAAGAACAGGAAATTGTAGCTGATCTGCTTCCACACGGCCGCGATGGTCACCAGGATGAAGGCGTCGTTGCCGCTGAGCAGGTGGTTCCAGTCGTAGCCGAGCGATTGCAGGACATAGGCGATGATGCCGATGCGCGGATTGAAGAGGAACCACCAGAGCGCGCCGGCGACGACCGGGGCAACCGCGTAGGGCAGGATCAGCAGCGTCTTATAGCCCGTGGCGCCGCGGATGATGCGGTCCGCCATGACCGCGAAGAGCAGCGACAGCCCCATCGACAAAGCGGCGACACAGAACCCGAAGATCGCCGTGATCTGGAAGGAGGCGAGGTAGTCTTCGTCGGAGAAGAGTCGCGTGAAATTCTCCCCCCACACGAACCGCGAGGAGAGGCCGAACGGATCCTCGATCAGCAGGGACTGGTAGAGCGCCTGGCTCGCCGGCCAGACGAAGAACACGAGCGTGATGACGAGCTGCGGCAGGACCAGCAGCCATGGCAGCAATTGTCCGTTGAAGGTGGTGCGCTTGTGCATCGTGCCCGATACGAGATGGTCGGGCGGACATCCGCCCGACGGAGGGTATGAGGTCGAGGGGGCCGGCAATCCGCATCGCGCGGACCACCGGTTGCCGAAGGTGATGAGACGGCGGGCGTGCCGGCGGGCTCAGATGAAACCCGCCGTTCACGCATCGTAACGGGCTACTTGATCGAGGCCTCGAAGCGGCGCAGCAGCGCGTTGCCCTTCTGGACCGCGGTGTCGAGAGCCTCCTTGGCGCTCTTCTTGCCGGACCAGACCGCCTCGAGCTCCGAGTTGATGATGTCTCGGATCTGCACGAAGTTGCCGAGCCGGAGCCCCTTGGAGTTCGGCGTCGGCGGCTTGCCGGTCATCTGCAGGATCGAGACGTCCGTGCCGGGATTGCGCGTGTAGAAGCCTTGGCTCTTGGTCAGCTCGTAGGCGGCCCGGGTGATGGGCAGGTAGCCCGTGGCCTGATGCCAGTCCGCCTGGACCTTGGCGCTGGAGAGATAGTTGAAGAACGCCGCCACGCCCTTGTAGGACGCATCGGAATGGCCGCGCAGAACCCACAGCGTCGCCCCGCCGATGATCGAGTTCTGGGGAGCGCCCTTGACGTCGGGCCAGTAGGGGAGCTGACCCACGCCGAATTCGAAGCCCTTGGCGTTGGCCTTGATGCCGGCGTAAGCGGCCGACGAGTTCATGTACATCGCGCATTCCTGCGTATAGAACTTCGGCGCGGCGTCGCTACGGCGTCCGCCGTAGTCGAAGATCTTCGTCTTCAGCCACTTCGCGAGCTGGTCGATGTGGCGGACATGCTGCGGGCTGTTGAACGTGAACGTGGTGTCGAAGCCGTCGAAACCGTTCGAGCGCGTGGAAAACGGCAGATTGTGCCAAGCCGAGAAGTTCTCGAGCTGCACCCAGGACTGCCAGCCGGTCGTGAAGCCGCACTTGTAGCCGGCGGCCTGCAGCTTCTTGGCAAAGGCCTCGAGCTCGGGCCAGGTCTTCGGCGGCTTTGCGGGGTCGAGGCCGGCTTTCTTGAAGGCCGTCTTGTTGTAATAGAGCACAGGTGTCGAGCTGTTGAACGGCATCGACAGCATGTTGCCCTTGCTGTCCGAATAGTAGCCCGTCACGGCGCTCAGGTAGGTCGACTGATCGAAAGGCAGCTTGCTCTTGGCCATCAGCTCGAAGACGGGATAGATGGCGCCCTTGGCCGACATCATGGAGGCGGTGCCGACCTCGAAGACCTGCACGATATGCGGCGGCTTCTTGGCGCGGAAGGCGGCAATGGCGCTCGTCATGGTCTCCGTGTAGTTGCCCTTGTAGACGGGCACCACGACGTAGTCCTTTTGCGAAGCGTTGAATCCCTTGGCGATCGCGTCGACCTTTTCGCCGAGCTTGCCGCCCATGGCGTGCCACCACTGGATCTCCGTCGCGGCTTTGGCCGTGGTGACGGAACCGATCGACAGCGCGGCAGCGATGGCGGTCGGAATGAGCAATGCCTTCCTCATGTTTCCTCCCCGAATATTGGAGCTCGATGGCTGGCGAGCCCGCTTTTCCGAACAAGTGTCGGGTTCGCCCGCCTCGTTCCTAGCGGCACTGTGCGACACTTCTGCTATCGTTTCAAAGCCTGAATTCGCGGCGTGCCGGCTGCTACTTGGAAAGACGCAATGCTTTCACCGGCCGAATTGGGGTCGCGAACGTCCTTGACCGCCCGCATGTCCACCTGAAGCTGCCGGGCATCGAGCGTGCATCGGAGATAGCCCCTCCGGCGACCTTCGGCAAACAGAAGGTGCGGGTTCTTCGGCCGCCAGGCGGCGGGCTCGTCGGCGCGGGCCCTGAAGGCGGTGACGGAGCTGGCGACGAACTCGGTGGCGACCGCCGGCGCGCGGGGGTCGTCGAAGTCGCGCTTGAGTTCGGCCGCCGCGAAGGCATGAATGTCGCCACCGAGGAACACGCTGTTTCGGGCGCCACCGGGGCCGACTTGAGTCAGCAATCGTCGACGGGCTGCGGGGTAGCCGTCCCAGGGATCGTTGGAGAAGCGTGGCCCCTTGCCGCTGTCGCGATCGATCTTTGCCACGATCGTGGTCTGCACCAGCAGGTTCCAGGCGCTGCGGGAGGCGCGCAGGCGCCCGGCCAGCCAGCGCTCCTGCCTGGCCCCGAGCATCGTCCGGCGCTCGGCTGTCAGCTCGGGACAGGGCGCCACCGACCGGCTGCCGCCCCGGTGCGAGGGATTGCAGGCCTGCGGGCTCCGGTACTGGCGGCAATCGAGCATGAACAGCGTGGCGAGCGCGCCGTACTCGAGGTGACGGTAGAGGTCGAGGTCGCTGCCGCGCGGTCGGGCGGCCGGCCTCAGCGGCATGTGCTCATAGAAGGCGCGATAGGCGTCGGCCCGACGCTTCAGGAAGAACGCGCGCGGATGCAGGTGCTGCGATTGTGCGTTGGCGTAATCGTTTTCGACCTCGTGGTCGTCCCAGATGACGAGCCAGGGTGCCGAAGCATGGCTCGCCTGCAGGAGGGGGTCGCTCTTGTAGAGCGCGTAGCGGGCGCGGTACTCGTCGAGCGTCGTCGGGATCGATGCGTTGTGGCGCCGGACGGGGTTCGGGCTGCCGCCGCCGCGCTCGTAGATGTAGTCGCCGACGAACACTACGAAATCGTTGCGCTCCTCGGCGATCAGCCGATGCGCGGCGAAGTGGCCGTGTTCGTAGTGCTGGCACGAGGCGACGGCAAAGCGTGCGCGACCGGCGGGGGCCTCGCGGTGCGGGAAGGTGCGCGTGCGTCCCACCGGGCTGCGGTGACCCAGGGCCTCGAAGCGGTACCAGTAGAAGCGGTCGGGCTCCAGCCCATCGACGACGACATGGACCGCATGGGCATTGTCGGGATCGGCGCTCGCCGTGCCATGGCGGACCGGGCGGAGCAGGGCCTCGTCGGCAAAGACGGACCATCGTACGTCGATGCGGCCGGCCGGCGGCTCCTCCACCGGCAGCATGAGGCGGGTCCACAGGACGACGCTCCGCGCATCGGGGTCGCCCGAGGCGACGCCGAGCGTGAAGGGCGTATCGGCGAGGCGCGCCTCGGATCTCGTGACGAGCGATGGTAGCAGCGCGAAGGCTGCGGTTCCGGTGAGCACCGTGCGGCGTGAGACATCGCCGCGAATGCGGGCTGGCGGGTGACGGACCGTCTTGACCATGGCGTACTGCATCCCTGGCGCGTTTGTCGGTGGCCTCCCGAAACGCGGGAGTGTGAGCCAGCGGCTCGACGGCGGCGCTTGGCGCTGCCATCTCGACCGATCGCACGCTAATGCACTGCCGCAGCGGCGGCCAGGGCCATTACTTCGGAGCAGGGGCGGGCGCAGCAGGGGCCGCGGGCGGTGGACTTGCCGGTTGCGAGACGGCCAGCAGGGCGAGGGCCCGCTCGAGCACGGGATCGGCGCCGGCGGCATAGGCCAGCGGGCGCTCGACGACGAGGTCGGGCGCGACGCCGCGCCCCTCGAGAACGACGCCCGCGATGTCGATCCGCTGGATGGGAAGATAGAGCAGGCTACCGTCCGGCAGCGGGTAGAGTCGGCTGCCGATGACGGCCTTGGCGGTCGTCGTGCCGATGATCCGGCCGAGCTTGGCGTTGCGGAACATCTGCGCGAAGACCTCGCCGGCGCTGCGCGTGTGGTGGTCGATGAGCAGCACGATGCGATCTCGCGCCCAGCTCCTGGCGGGCCCGTCGTTCGCGGTCAGCAACGCCATGTAGCGCCTGACCGTGCCGAGGTTGCCGCCGATGGCGCCGCGGGCATCGATGATCAGGGCTTCGGCCTTTTCGGCCTGCAGGCGAACGAGCGCGGATTCGAAGGCATCGCCGGCAAGGCGGCCGACGGAGGACCAGACGCGGAAGTAGCCGATCCGGCGGCCGGAGCGCTCGACGATGCGTACGCTCTTGCGCGTGGCGTCCCGGAACGCCTCGTGCGGAACGAGGCCCTTGACGGCGACCTCCTTCTCCGCGACGGCGCCCCCGGCGCCGCGCCGGATGCCGATGCGGACGGACTTGCCGACCTTGTCGCGGAAGACCCGCACGGGTGTGAACGGCTGACCGTCCACATGCACGATCTCGTCGCCGTAGCGCAGGCCGGCAACGTCAGCCGCCGCCCCCTCGAGCAGGCTGTCGACATAGTGGCGACCCTCGACGGTCTTCACGAAGGCGCCGATGCTCGGCAACGGCAATGGAAGGTCGCCGTGGGTCGCCTTGACGAGGGCGTGGACCGGCAGGCTCCCCCGGAAGACATCGACGAGCAGGTAATAGAAAACGTCGTCTGGCGTGTAGAGCCCGGTGTGGGAGCGCTCGATGCGGGCGAGATCCTGATTGACGAGTGCCGCGAACGCGCTGGCAGTGCGTGCGGCAAGGACCCTGGCCCGGTGCTTCGGGTCGGGCTCCGTCCAGCTTTTGGCGATGAGATGGAGGCGGTCGTAGAAGCGCTGATAGGTCAGGTTGCGCGCCATGTCGTAGATGCGTGCGTTCAGGTCGGCGCTGCGCGGGGCGAGCGGATCGGGAAAGCGCGGCGTGGGCCAGGCCAGCGCGGCCGGCAGCTTCAGGGCGCTGCGCTCGGCGGCGGCGAGGTGAGAGCCGTCGGCGCAGACACTGAGAGCGGGTGCGCACGCGATGTTGTTTCTCGAGCAGATGCCGTTGACCGCCGATCGCGCCGCATCCAGCGTCTTGCCGTCTTCCCAGTACCAGCGTTTCCGGTCCTTGTCTTCGAAGGCATAGGCGGCACAGTTCCGCTTGGGCAACGAGAGCACGATGTGCAGATCGCAGGCCTCGCCCTTCGATCGTGCGAAACAGTCGCGTTGCGCCGCGGCAACTGCGTCGAGCGCCGAACCGTACCCGAAGGCCGGGATGAATTGCGCATCGCCAAGCAGGTAAACGGCGAGATGCAGCGACTGCGAGGGGACTTCGGATGGCGTCCTGGCGGTGGCCTTCGCCGCCGGCAGGGCAAGCAGTGCACTGGCCAGCAGGGCGGCAAGCCCGCGCTTGGTGAAAGTGCTCACGACGATGCTTATGTCGACGATGCTCATGTCTCTGCCATCCAGGACAATGACGCCGCCTTCGATCACGTTTTCCGGGGCCGCCCCCGGGTGCGTCGAGCCGGTGGTGCGGCGAGGTGCCCGTCGCGGGCCTTCTGCTGGCAGAGCTGGCCGGCAAAGAGCCAGAGCTGCTCGACCAGAGGCGTCCCGCTGCCGCGCTTGCGGAAGAGCCGCACGATGAGCGTGGGGGTCAACTCTACGGGAAAGTCGAGGCCGTCCACCAGATCGAGCCGCGCGAGACTGCCCCCATCGACGGCATAGCGGACGGCGCTTTCCGGCACCCAGGCGATGCCGAAGCCCTCTCTCGCGAGTGATTTCAGGGCCTCCGCCACCGCCGACTGATGCACGAGCTTGAGCCTCTTGCCGATCCTGGTGTCCTCGATCATGCGCTGAGTGACGTTGTAAAGATAGGCCCCGCGGGAGTACGCGAGATACGGCACACCTTTCGCGCCAGACAGGAGCGACTTCGCCAGCTCGCGCTCCTTGCCCTGCTTGCAGACGGGTACGAGCAACTCACGGTCAAGCACCAGCGAGACATAGTCCGAGGTCTCGTGAACCGCCGGGACCTTGTCGTTGTCATAGGTGATCATGAAGTCGACGCTGCCGAACGCCAGCGCCTCGGCGCATTCGGGCAGATTTCCGGTCATGGTCAGGAGCGGTGGCGGATCGAAAGACGGGCTGAGCGCGTTGAGCTCTGCCAGCCAGCGCGGGATGAAGCCGATCGAGATGGCGTGCAGTGCCGAGATGGTCAGGCACTCGTTCTGGGAAATGTTGTTGCGCGCGATCTGGTCACGGAGCTGGTAGAGCTCGGTGAGGATGTCTGCCGTGACGGACATGAAGGTGTGGCCGTCGGGCGTCAGCTCCAGCGGTGTCCTGCCGCGCTCGACCAGGGGCGCGCCGACCCAGTTCTCGAGGCTGGTAATATGGCGGCTCATGGCGGACTGGGCCATGCCGCGCTGCTGGGCAGCGACGGTGATGCTTCGAGTCTTGGCGACCGCGAGGAAATCCTCGAGCCAGGCGATGTCGAGCTTGGACATGCTGTCCTCCCTTGCTGCAACGCCAGGATAACAAATCTGATTTTGAAATATCAATCTCAAAACCAGATGAATTTTGCGAAGTTAGCATTGATCAGTGCTCCGCGAGAGCCTGCTTGTCGCCGCATTTCATGAGAATATTGCGTCCTGCGGCAGGGCCTGGAAGTGCGCGTTTGTAGGCCTATCGTCGTCCACTGTGCTTTACTTGGCGGCGTTCAAGCCGTCCCGCCGGTGGATGCTGCGAAGCGACAGAACGCGCCCAACAAGCCCAAGAGACAGGGGGGCACGATGAGTGAACAACCGCCCGAGAAACTGGCAAATGCGGACACGCAATCCGAGGTCGAGCAGGCGGAGCCACTGGTAGAGGGGAGAGCGCAGGAGGCGGCAGAGAGCATCCCGTCGCGCGTCGAGGAGCAGATCGAAAAGCTCGGAAGCAATATCCGCAAGCGCATGGCCGAGCCGGTCCAGAGCAAGAAGAGGAGCAGGAAGCGACGGCGGGAGGCAAGCGACACGTCACAGTCCGCGGATGCCGGCAAGGACGGGCCGACAGGCGGCCTCACTCTCGACCAGCTCCACGGCCTCGGCAAGGCTGGTGAGTGGGGCCAGGCCCTTTGCAAGGATCTCGCGGCCTATCGGGACGGCACCTTGCCGTGGCGTGACGTCGATCGCGGCGTCCTGCTGGTCGGGCCGCCAGGTGTCGGCAAAACGACCTTCGCGAGCGTGCTGGCGACGACGTGCAGAACGCCGCTTTTTGCGACCTCATATTCTCATTGGCAGAGGGCCGGCAGCGGTCACCTCGGCGATGTACTGAAGGCCATGGAGAAAACGTTTGAGCGTGCCGTCGCGGTCGGAACGAGCATCGTATTCCTGGATGAGTTCGACGTCTTTCCGAAGCGTGATGATCTGAGCGGCAGCAACAAGGACTGGTGGATCGCCGTCGTGAACGCGCTGCTGGAGCAACTCGACGGCGTAGCTGATCGAAATGGCGTCGTGGTCGTCGCCGCCTGCAACAGCATGGCAAACCTCGATCCGGCTTTGGTCCGGGCAGGCCGGCTCGATCGCGTCATCGAGATCGGCTACCCCGAGCCTGCGGACCTGACCAAGATCTATCGCCACCATCTGGGCGCCGACTTGGCGGGTGTCACGCTCGATGCCCTGGGTCTCTCGTCTCTCGGCCTTTCCGGCGCCGACGTCGAGTCGATCGTGCGCCGAGGGCGGCGGCGGGCGCGTCATCTCGGGCGCGAGCTGACGCTTGACGATCTCTTCGTGGAGATCACCGGCGAGACACAGGCTCAGCCCGCGGACATGCTGCGGCGCGCCGCCGTGCACGAGTGCGGTCACGTGGCCGCCGCGTATTTTCTCGGTGTGTCGGACGACATCTCCGTCAGCATCATCCGGCGCGGCGACAGGGGCGGTGCGACCCTCGCTCCGCCCGTCCAGCGCTGTGCGACCCGCCAGGCGCTGATCGAGCAGGTTGCGGTCTACCTGGGCGGCCGCGCTGCGGAGGAGGTCGTGCTGCGGTCGATCTCCGCCGGTGCAGGCGGCGGCGCTGACTCCGATCTCGGCCGGGCAACGACGCTGGCGGTGCGCATGGTCTCGCAGCTCGGGCTCGCAAGCTGGACGAAAACCCTTTGGCTCGGGGCTCAGGATCCGACCGAGTTCCTGAAACGATATCCCGTCGCCGCGCCGGACATCGCCAGCATTCTCGATGAGGCGTTCGCGCTGGCGAAGGCCGTGATCGAGGCGAACCGGCCGGCCCTGGAGCGGCTCGTGCAAGCCCTGCTCGAGAAGCGCGCGCTCTCGTTCGCGCAGATCAAGGCCCTGCTCGGCGAGCGACCCAAGGTTCTGCTCAGGGCGGCCCGCAGCACGTCAGGCTGCGGCCTCATGCAGGCTGACGGTTGCAAGCCGCCCAAGGGAACGCGCTTGCACTAGAACGGGATTGCGAGACGTGCGCAGGCGGGCTGGTCACGATGGTGGCCGGCCCGCCGATCGTTTTGCGCGGCGACGTTGCCGAAGGCGGTTGCGAGAGATGCCTGTCGATTCCGCAACATCTGCCGATGTCTGGACCAACGCGCACAAAGCGTAGTCACTGAAGGCGATGCGCATCGAAATCGTGGTCGATGCCCTTGACATCTGTCCAGACAGATAGAGGATGTGTGACAGTGGTGATCAACGAGCCGGTTGCGACGTTTCTCGCGCGGTGCTCGTCGGTGGTGGATGCGTTTCGAGCGGCGAGGGCATGGGTTACTACATCATCAGGCGCCTGCTGTACGCTATCCCCATCGCCTTGGGCGTCTCCATCATCTGCTTCTCGCTCGTCTATCTCGGCCCCGGCGATCCGATCCAGGCCGTGATGCCGGACGAGGCGTCCGCCGAGGACGTCGCTCGCATCCGCGCCGCCTACGGTTTCGACCGACCGCTGCCCGTCCAGTACGGGCTCTGGCTGGCGCGTGCGCTCCAGGGTGATTTCGGCGTATCGCTGCAGAGTAATCGGCCGGTGCTCGCGGAACTGGTCCCGGCGCTGCGCAACACTTTCATGCTCGGCATCTTCGCGGCACTCCTGAGCTTCACGATAGCGTTCGTGGCGGGAGGACTCGCCGCCTACTTCCACGGCCGATGGCTCGATCGACTGGTCACCGCCGTCTCGGTGACGGGTGTCAGCGTGCCCAACTACTGGGTCGCCATCGTCCTGGTGATCATCTTCTCGGTCGAGCTCAATATGCTGCCGGCCATGGGCATGGGACCGGGCGGGTCCCGGCAGTGGGAGTGGACCTATGCCAACATGCGCCATCTCATCCTGCCAGTGATCGCGCTCTCGCTCATACCGATGGGCATCATCATGCGCTCGACCCGCGCGGCTGTTCTCGAGATCCTGCATCAGGAGTTCGTCGAAACGCTGCGTTCCAAGGGGCTTTCGAACCTGAGAATCCTGCTGCACGTCGTCAAGAACGCCTCGCCGACGGTGCTGGCGGTGACCGGGCTGCAATTCGGGCATCTGCTGGGCGGCTCGATCCTGATCGAGACGGTCTTTTCCTGGCCCGGAACCGGCTTCCTGCTCAACGAGTCGATTTTCCGGCGTGACCTGCCGGTGCTGCAGGGGACGATCCTGGTGCTGGCCATGTTCTTCGTGGTCCTCAATCTCCTCGTCGACATCTTCCAGACGTGGCTCGACCCCAGAATCAAGCGAGGTTAGCGCCAGACATGCAGCGGCAGGCGGAGATGGATGGAAGCGAGGACGGCAAGCGCCCCGGCGTGGAGATCCCGACCGGTACGGTTGCCTCGCGAACGTACTGGCAGACCGTGAGGGTGCGTCTGTCGCGTGACCCGGTGACCATCGTCTGCGCCAGCATCCTGCTGCTCATCATCCTGGTGGCGATCTTCGCACCGTTCCTCGCGCCGAAGGATCCCGAGGCCGGCAGCGTCTTCAAGCGACTGGCGAAGATCGGCTCGCCCGGCTATCCGCTCGGCGCCGACGAGCTTGGCCGCGACATGCTCTCCCGCCTCATCTACGGTGGCCGCGTCTCATTGTTCATGGGCATTGCGCCGGTGGCCGGCGCCGTGCTGATCGGCGGCACGCTCGGCATTGTCGCCGGGTTCATCGGCGGCAAGACCAACATGGTCATCATGCGCGTGATGGACGTGTTCTACGCCTTCCCGTCCGTCCTGCTGGCGATTGCGATCTCGGGCGCCATGGGGCCGGGCCTCGTCAACTCGCTCATCGCACTCACGCTCATCCTCATTCCACCGATTGCGCGCGTCGCGGAGAGCGTCACGACACAGGTGCGATCCTTCGATTTCGTGGAGGCTGCGCGGGCGAGCGGCGCCAAGACCGGCTCCATCATCCGCGAGCATGTGTTGAGCAACGTGCTCGGGCCTATCTTCATCTACGCGACCAGCCTCATCAGCTTTTCCATCATCGTCGCTTCTGGCCTGAGCTTCCTCGGGCTCGGCGTCGCGCCGCCGGTCGCGGACTGGGGACTGATGCTCAGCACCTTGCGCCAGTCCATCTGGGTCAATCCGTACGTCGCGGCTCTGCCCGGCGTGATGATCTTCATTGCCTCGTTGTGCTTCAATCTCGTCAGTGACGGGCTGCGAAGCGCAATGGACGTGCGCATGTGAGGGGCCGGCCAGTGGCAATCCAGGAGAGTGCGACAGACACCCGCGAGCCCGCCGATGGCCGGGCGGCGCCTCTGCTCACAGTGCGCGGATTGAAGAAGTATTTCCCTGTCTCCGGCGGCATGTTCAACCGTCGCGTGGCCGACGTGCAGGCCGTCGACGACATCACCTTCGAGGTCGCCCGCAACGAGACGCTCGGCATCGTTGGTGAATCCGGATGCGGCAAATCCACGACCGCACGCCTGCTGATGCGTCTGATCGAGCCGGACACCGGCGACGTGCGTTTCGACGGCCAGCCCGTCGCGACCCCTGGCGGCATGCCGCTGCGTGAAATGCGACGGCGCATGCAGATGGTCTTCCAGGACTCCTATTCCTCGCTCAATCCCCGCCTGCCGATCGTCGACACGATCGCCTACGGTCCCAAGGTGCACGGCCTCGCCCGTTCCGAGGCCCGTGCCCGTGCGCGCGGCTTGCTGCAGAAGGTCGGGCTCGATCCCGATCGCTTCGCCGGACGCTATCCGCACGAGCTTTCGGGCGGTCAGCGCCAGCGCGTCAACATCGCCCGCGCCCTCGCGCTCCAGCCGGACTTGCTCATTCTCGACGAGGCCGTGTCCGCCCTCGACAAGTCGGTCGAGGCGCAGGTACTCAACCTGCTCGTCGATCTGAAGAGCCAGCTCGATCTCACCTTCATCTTCATCTCCCACGATCTCAACGTGGTGCAGTTCATTTCGGATCGCGTGCTCGTCATGTATCTCGGCCAGGTCGCGGAGATCGGACCTGTCGATGCGATCTACGGCGAGGCGGCGCATCCCTACACGCGTGCGCTGCTGTCGTCGCGGCCGAGCATGGACCCCGAGCGGCGGGTCAGCGAGCCGCCGCTGACCGGAGACCCGCCGAACCCGATCAATCCGCCATCCGGCTGCCGCTTCCACACGCGATGCGTATTCGCCGAGGAGGTTTGCCGGCACAAGCCGCCCGCCCTGGCGCCGGTCGGCCGCGTCGCCGGTCATTCGGCGGCCTGCCATATGGCCGTTGCGGGCTCGGGGCACAGCCGCGCAGTCGGCGCGTGACAGGGGAGCGGCGCATGAACCAGCCAGGAACAAGCGAGAAGGCCACCACGCCGGTTCGCCCGCTCGTCGCCGTCGAGGATCTTCGCGTCCGCTTCGTCACGAAGGATCGCACGGTGCATGCCGTCAATGGCGTGGATTTCACGCTCGCCCCTGGCGAGGTGCTGTGCATCCTCGGTGAGTCCGGCTCGGGCAAGAGCGTGACGTTGCGCGCGCTCATGCGGCTGTTGCCCAAGCATCGCGCGCAGCTGTCGGGCAAGGTCGTGGTGGCCGGCGAGGACGTGACGGCCATGAGCGAGCGCCAGCTCCAGCAGCTGCGCGGCGGCACCGTAGCCATGATCTTTCAGGAGCCGATGACGGCCCTCGATCCCGTTTTCACGCTCGGCACGCAGATCACCGAGACGATCATCCGCCACGATCGCGTGAGCCGCACGGAAGCCAACCGTCGCGCGCTCGAGCTGTTGGAGCTTGTCCAGATCCCCTCCGCGAAGCGCCGCCTCGCCGCCTACCCGCACGAGCTCTCTGGCGGCCTGCGCCAGCGTGCGATGATCGCCATGGCGCTCTCGTGCCGTCCGAGCGTGCTGCTCGCCGACGAGCCGACGACGGCGCTCGATGCCACGGTGCAGATCCAGATTCTGCTGCTGCTGCGCTCATTGCAGCAGCAGCTCGGCATGGGCGTGCTGTTCGTCACGCACGATCTCGGCGTCGCCGGCGAGATTGCCGACCGTATCGCCGTGATGTACGCGGGCCGGATGGTGGAGACGGGCTCGGTCGTCGACGTCATGCGCAATCCGTTGCACCCCTATACGCAGGGCCTGCTCGGCGCGACGGTGCATGGCGGGCTGCGTGGCCAGCGCCTGACGACTATCCCGGGGTCGCCGCCCAACCTCGAGTATCTGGGCGCGGGATGCAGTTTCGCGCCACGCTGCGCGCATGCAACGCCACGCTGCGATGGTGAGCCGCCGCCGGCGGTGAGCATCGGCGCGGATCGCATGGCGCGCTGCGTTCTGGTCGAGAAAAGCGCCGCGGAAGCGGCTGGTGGGTGAGGTGGTGGAGACGGGGATGGCGAACGAGTTGAACTATCTGACGATCGCGGAGGCGTCGAAACGCATTGCAGCGGGCAAGCTGTCCTCGGTCGATCTGACGGAGGCCTGTCTGGCGCGCATCGCTGCAGTCGAGGATCGCGTCTCGAGCTTCATACTCCTGCTGGCCGATCAGGCGCGTGCCGCGGCCAGGGCCGCGGACGAGGAAATTCGCAAAAGCGGGCCGCGCTCGCCGATGCACGGCATCCCGATCGGCCTCAAGGACATTTACGACACGGCCGGCATCGCGACGACCGGTCATTCGCGGCGCATGCAGGGCCGCATTCCACCAGCGGACTCGGTGTGCACGCAGAAGCTCGGCGAGGCCGGCAGCATCCTGCTCGGCAAGCTCGCGACGCACGAGTTCGCGACCGGCGGCCCCTCGTTCGATCTGCCCTGGCCGGCGGCGCGCAATCCCTGGCGCCTCGATCGCTTCCCCGGCGGCTCTTCCAGCGGCTCGGGCTCGGCGGTGGCCTGCGGCGAGGTGCTCGGCGCCATGGGCAGCGATACCGGCGGCTCCATCCGCCTGCCGGCGGCCTTCTGCGGCACGGCTGGTATCAAGCCGACCTATGGCCGTGTCTCGAAGCGCGGCGTGCTGCCGCTCTCCTGGACCTTCGACAACTGCGGGCCGCTCGCATGGACGGCGGAAGATTGCGCGATCATGCTGCAGGCGGTGGCGGGCTACGATCCGCAAGATCCCTGCTCGGCTGATGTGCCTGTTCCGGATTTCCGCGCCGGGATCAACGACGGCGTCAAAGGGCTGCGCATCGGCATCGTGCGTCACTTCTACGAGTCCGATCGCCCCGCCAGCAAGGAAGCGGTCGCCGCGATGGATGCGGCGATCTCGGTGCTGCGCGGTCTCGGTGCCGAGATCCGGGAGGTGACGCTGCCACCCCTCGCGGACTACCAGGCGTGCTTCCGCATCATCGCGCTGGCGGAGGCGTTCTCGATCCACGAGGAGGACCTGAAATCCCGCCCGCAGGATTACGGCGAGGTCTTCCGCTACCGCGTCATGCCCGGCGCGCTGGTCACATCGGCCGACTACGTGGCGGCACAGCGCCAGCTCCGCAAGCTGGTGGCCCGCACATTGGCCGCGTTCGATGGAGTGGATGCCCTGGTGACGGCGACCACGTTCGCTGGTGCGCCGGTTATCCGCAGCATGCGCTCGGAGGCTAACTTCGCCGACCCGCCGCTGACGCCACCCTTCAACGTCGCCCAGTGTCCGGCCATCGCCATCTGCAACGGTTACACCTCCGACGGCATGCCGCTTTCCATGCAGATCGCCGGGCGGCCATTCGACGAGGCGATGGTGTTCCGGGTCGCCCACGCCTACGAGCGTGAGACGACGTGGCGACAGACGCGGCCGAGCCTGATCGCGTCACCCGACGGCGCGCCGACGGCTGCGCCGGCCGGCCGCGCGACGGAGGACTACGCCACGCTCGCCCGCCGAGCCGACCTGTCGTTGCCGGAGGCGCAGCTTCAAGCGCTCGCCGAGGCCATGCCGCACGTCGAGGCGATGACGCGCCGCTTGCCGCGCGAGTGCGACTACGGCGACGAGCTGATGAACATCACAACGCTTCTGGTGGAGGGGACGGACAATGTCTGAGGAGCTGTGTCATCTCTCGCTGACCGAGGCGGCAGACCTGATCAAGGCGAAGAAGCTGTCGCCCGTCGAGCTTACCGAAGCCATGCTGCGGCGCACGGATGCGCTCAACAGCCAGCTCGATGCTTTCATCACCCGCACGTCCGACGTGGCCCTCGCCGCGGCTCGCAAAGCCGAGTCCGAGATCGCCAAGGGCGGCCACAAGGGGCCCCTGCACGGCATCCCCTTCGGCCTCAAGGACATCTACAACACCAAGGGCATCCTGACGACCGCCCACTCCAGGATCCTCATCGACAACGTGCCTGACGAGGACGCCACGACCACGGCCCAGCTCAGCGAGGCGGGCGCGGTGCTGATGGGTAAGCTCTCGACTCATGAGTTCGCACACGGCGGGCCGTCGTTCGACCTGCCCTGGCGACCCGCGCGCAATCCATGGAATACCGAGCACTTCACGGGCGGCTCGTCGTCCGGATCGGGCGCGGCCGTCGCCAGCGGCCTGATGATGATGGCGATGGGCTCCGATACCGGCGGCTCCATCCGCAATCCTGCAGCACTCTGCGGGCTGGTGGGTCTGAAGCCGACGTACGGCCTCGTCAGCCGCCACGGCGTCATCGCCAATTCCTACAGCTACGATCACGCGGGGCCACTGACCTGGACGGTGGCCGACTGTGCGGCCGTCATGCAGGTGTTGGCGAAGCACGATCCCAAGGACCCGGCCAGCGCCAACGTCAAGGTTCCCGACTACCGCGCCGCGCTCACGGGTGACATACGCGGCTTACGGGTCGGCGTCGTCAGGCACTTCTACGAGCAGGACGTGCAGGTCTCCGACGAGGTCAAGCAGGGCATGACGGCGGCGCTCGATGTGCTGCGCGGGCTCGGCGCCATCGTCGAGGACGTGCGGTTGCGACCGGCGATGGACTACTACGACATCAAGATCGTCACGGCGGAATCCGAGCTCTACGCCGTGCACGAGCACAATCTGAGGACCCGGCCCGGCGATTTCGGCGAGGACTTCCTGGCGCGCTCTCTGGCGGCCTGCCTCATCCGCGGCTCCGACTACGTGCAGGCGCAGCGCGAGCGGCGCAAGGTGCTCGAGGAGATGAAGGCGATCTACGCCAAGTACGACGTGCTGGTGACGCCCGGCCCGGGCCCGGCGCCGAAGCTCGGCAACTGGCGCGTCATCCAGTTCTGGCAGAAAGCCTCGCTCACCACGCCCTTCAACGTCACAGGTGGTCCGGCGCTCGTGCAGTGCATGGGCTACACCAGGGATGGTCTGCCGCTGTCGTTGCAGATCGTCGGCAAGCCGTTCGACGAGGCGACGGTCATGCGCGTCGCCGACGCCTACGAACGCGCCACACCCTGGCGCAAGCGGCGGCCGGAACTCGTCGCGAGCAGTGCGCCGCCACCGGCGCTGCCGCCCATACCGGAGCCGGAGAAGTCGAACCTCAGCCGCCAGGAGGAGGATGCCGTTGCGCTCGTCTGCAGGCGCGCCGGGCTCACCCTCAACGACCGTTATTTCCAGCAGCTCTGCGCCACGGCACCCTACATCGAGGCGATGACGAGCCGCCTGCGCCGTCAGCGCGACTGGTACGAAGAGCCGATCAACGTGTTCACTTTCTGAAGGAGCGCGTCGGGCGGTTGAGTGGAGCGACGCGACCCCCCGATCGGGTTCGCGGAACGAGTCCGGGGCTGTCGCCCCGGCCAACCTCGAAAAGGAGGAGGGACATGAGAACAGGATTGAGACGCTTGCTGGGAGGCGCTGCGATCGCGGGACTGACCGCGGTGCTGCCCATCTCGGCCCAGGCCGGCGGCACGCTGACGCTCGGCATGACGGCCGCCGACATCCCGAGTGCCAAGGGCGCGCCCGACCAGGGCGCCGAAGGCATCCGCTGGATGGGCTTCACCATCTACGATTCGCTCGTCTACTGGGACCTGAACCAGGGCACGCACATCCCTAAGATCGTGCCGGCGCTGGCCGAGAAGTACTACCCGAACCCCGACAACAAGAAGGAGTGGATCTTCGAGCTGCGCAAGGGCGTGAAGTTCCACGACGGCTCGACCTTCAATGCCGACGCCGTCATCTGGAACCTCGAGAAGCTCTTCAAGGAGACCGCGCCGCAGTACGATCTCCAGCAGCGCCGCGCCGTCGGCTGGCGCCTCGCCGGTCTCAAGACCTGGCGCAAGATCGATGACTACAAGGTCGCCATCGGCGACAACCAGCCGAACGCGAACCTGCCGCATCAGGTCGTGTTCATGCACATCTCGAGCCCCGAGCACTGGAAGAAGATCGGCGGCTGGACGGCTTTTGCCAAGAAGCCTTCGGGCACGGGACCGTTCAGGGTGGTCGAGATCGTGCCGCGTGAGCGAGCCGTGCTTGTCCCGAACAAGGACTACTGGGACGTGAAGCGCCGTCCGAAGGTCGACAAGCTCGTCCTCCTGCCCATGCCCGAGGCGACCACCCGCACGGCGGCACTGCTCTCCGGGCAGGCGAACTTCATAGAGGCGCCCTCGCCGGATGCCATCCCCCGACTGAAGTCGGCCGGCATGCAGGTGGTGATGAATCCCTACCCGCACGTGTGGCCCTACATCATGCGCGTGGTCGGCGAAAACACGCCGCTCAAGGACGTGCGCGTGCGCCAGGCGCTGAACCTCGCCATCGATCGCGACGCGGTCGTGAAGCTGCTCGGCGGCATGGCGGCGCCGGCAAAGGGGCATGTGCTGCCTGACAGCCCGTGGTTCGGCAATCCGAAGTTCAAGGTCCGCTACGACCCCGCCGAAGCCAAGCGGTTGCTGAAAGAAGCCGGCTACGGTCCGGGCAAGCCACTCAAGATCACCTTCATGATCGCGCCCTCCGGCTCCGGTCAGATGCAGCCGCTGCCGATGAACGAGCTGGTTCAGCAGCAGCTCAAGGCGGTCGGGGTTGACCTCGAGTTCAAGGTGACCGAGTGGCAGGCGCTCCGTGCCCAGCGTGGCAAGGGGCCGCTGCACGAGACCGCGAAGGGCATCCATGCGCTCAACAACTCGATGGGCACGTTCGATCCCTACAGCGCGTTCGAGCGGTTCTTCCTGTCGACCTTGCTGCCGCCGAAGGGTCTCAACTGGGTCGGTCTCAAGGACCCGGAAATGGACAAGCTGCTCATCAAGGCCCAGACCACCTTCGATCCCAAGGAGCAGGACGTGGTGCTGGCCAAGATCCACGAGCGTGTGGTCGACAACGCCTACTGGGTGTGGGTCGTGCACGACGTGAACCCGCGCGCGCTGCATCCGAGCGTCAAGGGCTTTACGCCGGCCAAGAGCTGGTTCCAGGACCTGACGCAGATCTACATCGAGAAGAAGTAGGCGACGGCCCGGCTCGCCGGGCGCCGACACGCGACACGAGCGACAAGGCCGCCCGGAGTGCTCCGGGCGGCCTTTCTCGTCGAACGGTCGAGGATCGGCTCGGCCGCTGCAGGGCGCTAGCTGCCGAGGTACGGCGTCGGGACGAAATAGCGGCTCCCGACGGTCTTCAAGGCGTTGTTCTCGCTGGCCATGGCCATGGTGCGCACGGCTTTCAGCAGTGCGCCGGCCGTCGTCTGCGTCCAGAACCACGTATCGAGCTGCCGGCTCGACGGCAACGGCACGCCGTGCTGTGCAGCCTCGCCGTAGAGCGCCTTGATATCGTCCGAGACGAAGCGGAGCGCCAGCGCGGTCGAGTGCTTCCATGGCTCGGGCCCGGCGGGCAAGCGACCCGCAAGGCACTCGCCGACAAAGGCGGGCCAAGCCTCGGGCGGCAGCCCGCAGACGCCGACGGTGGTTCTGCCGGTGCTTGCCTTGGCAGCCTCCCACTGCGGCCTCACGAGGGCGAGCTCCGCCGCCAGTCGCGTCGACCAATCGGCCGGAGCGCTGCCGGCCGTGGCGGACACCGGCGGCAGGCTCAGCGCTGGTCGCCAGCCCGGCCGATCCACCATGCTGGGGGCATCCTCGCCGTAGTCCTCGAGCAGCGTCGGCCCGTCGTTGCGCTCAAGCAGGCGAAGCGCCGCCGTGACGACGCGGCGCTGGAAGTCGGCGTCCGACGGCTCGCCGAATGGGCGGCCGAGCTGGAACGGGGTCCACAGCGCCCGAGGGGGGCGCACCGTCTCGAGATGGAGACGGACGAGGCCGACGACGGTGGTGGGCAGGCCGCGGCTTTCGATCTTGTGGGCGAGCGCGCTCACGGCGCGCGTGCAGAAGGGTCAGACCGGGCTGAACAGAACCGCGTCGACACGGTCCCGCTTCAGGCGGGCCGCGATGGCGTCGGCCGTCTCCTCCATGACGTTGGGATCGGTGGAGCCCATCACGGCGAAGTGGGTGTCGGCGACCGAGCCGATGACGCCTTGCGCGGCGAGCTCGCGCAGCCGGTCGATCGGATAGACGACATTGAGGTCACGCTGGAAGCCGGTGCGGTCGAAATTGATCGACACGTGGCTCATGAGGATATCGCCCGATGTGAGGCTTCCCGAGAGCTCGCGGTATTCGGCGCTGCCCGGCTGAAAGGGTGCTTCACGGCGGTCGTGCAGCGCCGCCGAGGTGACGATGGCGACACGGCGCTCGGCGAGCGGCGGACCTGCGACCCACGGCCGATGCTCGTAGGTCGGGCATTCGAGCGCCAGCACATTCGTGCGGGTCGGCTCCGGGATATCCTCGATGCGGGCCAAGTCGTTCTCCTCAGATCGCGCCACGTGACGCGGAGACGCTAGTCGGTCCGGAAGCGCATGCAAGTCAAAATGGCGTGCGTGCCTTCACGCCCGGTTCCAGCGCCACGACTTCGATGCCCGGCTCGACGACGGTGGCATAGGCGCCTGCATGCCGGCAGAGCAGCTCCAGGCGACGGAATGCGAAGGCGGCGAATTCCTCGAACGCGAGTGCGTCCCAGATCGAGCGCGCCACAAACGTGTAGCCCGAGAGCAGCGTATTGACCGTCAGGACGACGGTATCGCCGCTCTTGAGGAACTCGATGATGTGGCCGTTGGTCGGCAGCCCGTTGTTGGCGCGGTGAACTTCGAACGGCAGCGAACCGAAGATTGTCGGCTTCTGCATGAGGATTTCGTGGCCGAAGTGATCGACGAGGATTTCCGACAGCGGCGAGGGCACGGCGGCGCGCACGAAGATGCAGGGCGTGGCGGCGCCGTTGCGCGGCCTGAAGAGCGTGCGCTTGATCTCGAAGACCGGTGTGGACGTGTCGGCCATGCGCCAGGAAGCCCCATGCTGAGCCGGTCTTGATGCATCAGCCGACGAGCGTGGGCAACTGCGATGCCCGGACGGAGCAAACATCCGGTGAAACCAGAAGGTACAATGCTGGCGATCTCCAACAGGTCTTCCACTCGTGATAATGTCCGGCCGGGTCACGTCCGCGATGGCGCGCGGGGTGGCAGGTGTGAATTGCGGCGGGAAGCACGGCATGACTGAGCGGCGGGACGGCATGGACCCGGCAAGCGTGGCGACGGTTATCGAGATCCTGCGTCAGCGTTTCGGCGACCGGCTTTCGACCGGGGCGGCCCTGCGCAGTCAGCACGCCAATACCTTGACCTGGATCGCGAACCAGCCGCCTGACGCCGTGGTCTTCGTGAACAGCGCCGAAGAGGTCGCCGAGACGATGCGCATCTGTGCGACGCATCGCGTGCCTCTGGTCCCGTTCGGCGCCGGGACATCGCTGGAGGGACAGGTCAACGCGCCGAACGGCGGCATCTCGGTGGACCTGTCGCAGCTCAACCGGCTGATCGCCATCAACGAGCAGGATCTCGATTGCGTCATCGAGGCGGGCATGACGCGGCGTGATCTCGCGCAGCATCTCAAGGGGACCGGGCTGTTCTTCCCGGTCGATCCCGGCACCGAGGAGGCGACGCTCGGCGGCATGGCCTCGACGCGGGCGTCGGGCACGACGACCGTGCGCTACGGCACGATGCGAGAAAACGTGCTCTCCGTCCGCGCCGTGCTTCCCGACGGCCGCATCGTGAGGACGGCGCGGCGCGCGCGCAAGTCGTCGTCGGGCTACGATCTGACGCGGCTGCTCGTCGGTGCGGAGGGCACGCTCGGCATCATCACCGAGCTGACGCTGCGCCTCTATGGCGTGCCGGAGGCGATTCTCGCGGCGGTCTGCCCCTTCAAGACGATTTCCGGTGCGTGCGCCGCGACGATCCAGGCCATCCAGCTCGGTCTCGGCGTGGCACGGATCGAGTTCCTCGACGCCTTGCAGATCCGTGCCTGTAACGTGCACTCCAAGCTCGGACTGGCCGAGACTCCGACCCTGTTCCTCGAATTCCATGGGACCGAGGCGGGGGCTCGCGAGCAGGTCGAGGTGTTCGGCGAGATCGCGCGGTCGGAAGGGGCGCTCGGCTTCGAATGGGCGGAGCGTCCGGAGGACAGGAGCCGCTTGTGGAAAGCGCGCCACGATGCACTCTGGGCGGTCAAGAGCACCTGGCCGGGCCGCGAGGCCGTGGTCACCGACGTGTGCGTGCCGATCTCGCGGCTGGCCGAGTGCGTCGAGGCCACCCACGAGGACATCCGGCAGAGTGGGCTCATCGCGCCCATCGTCGGCCATGTCGGCGACGGCAACTTTCATGTCGTCGCCCTCTGCGACAGGGCGCAATCTGGTGAGATGCAGGCGATCGAAGGGTTCCTCGAGCGCCTGGTCGAGCGCGCGCTGGCCGTGGACGGCACCTGCAGCGGCGAGCACGGGGTCGGGCAGGGCAAGATGAAATATCTCGCCCGGGAGCATGGGGCCGGTCTCGATGTCATGCGCGCGATCAAGGCGGCCCTCGATCCGCAGGGCATAATGAATCCCGGCAAGATGATCGCCTGAGAACGGCACCCGTTCTGCACCGGGTTCGCGGGTGAGTGCGGGCCCATTCCCGGCCGGGGCGACGCGGTACGCTCGTCTACCCACCGCTTTCTCGCAGCAGAGCCCGTGCGCCAGGTGCAATCCCTTGCCCGGACGGGCCTCAGGCTCTACGGTTCGCAGACGTGGGGTTCAGGTATTGATTAGCGTTCAAAGAAGGCGCCCGTGAAGTATGTCAGCACTCGGGGCGAGGCGCCCCGTCTTGGATTCGAGGATGTGCTCCTTGCCGGCCTGGCGCGGGATGGCGGCCTCTATGTGCCGGCCGAGTGGCCGAGGTTCACACCCGAGGAAATCGCCGGGTTCGCCGGTGCGCGCTACGAGGACGTCGCCTTCGCGGTGATGCGTCCGTTCATGGGCGATGCGGTGCCGGCCGACGAGCTGCGTGCGATGATCGAGGCGGCCTATGCCGGCTTCGCGCACCGCTCCATCGCGCCCCTCGTCGAAATCGCGCCCAACGACTGGGTTCTCGAGCTGTTCCACGGTCCGACCCTGGCCTTCAAGGATGTCGCCATGCAGGTGCTGGCGCGCCTCATGGACCGGACGCTCGACAAGCGGGGCGAGCGCGCCACCATCATCGGCGCGACCTCCGGCGACACGGGCGGCGCCGCCATCGAGGCCTTCAGGGGCCGCGAGGCGATCGACGTATTCATCCTCTACCCGCACGGCCGCGTCAGCGACGTCCAGCGGCGCCAGATGACCACTCCGTCGGAGGCGAACGTCCATGCCATCGCGGTCAAGGGTACGTTCGACGACTGCCAGAATCTCGTGAAGGCGATGTTCGGCGATCTGGCCTTGCGCGACCGGCTCGGCCTGACGGGCGTCAATTCCATCAACTGGGCGCGGCTTATGGCCCAGATCGTCTACTTCTTCAGTGCCGCAGCCTCCCTCGGCGCGCCCGGGCGAAAGATGTCTTTTTCCGTGCCGACCGGGAATTTCGGCGATGTCTTCGCCGGCTATGCCGCCTGTCGCATGGGGCTGCCTGTGGAGCGCCTGCTGATCGCCACAAATGTGAACGACATCTTGGCGCGAACCCTGGCCAGCGGTCGCTACGAGCCGCGCGGCGTCGTCGCCACACAGAGTCCGAGCATGGACATTCAGATCTCGTCGAACTTCGAGCGGCTGCTTTTCGATCTGGCGGGGCGTGACAGCGCCCGCGTCCGTGCGCTGATGGCAGAGCTCAATGCCGAAGGGCGCTTCGTCCTGACGCCGGCCGAGATCGAGGGCATGCGGGCGCTGTTCGACGCCGACCGCGTGGACGAGGCCGAGACCGTGGCGACGATCCGCGCGCTGGCCTCGCGCACGGGCTATGTCGCCGATCCGCATACGGCGGTCGGCATCGCCGCGGCAGCCCGCAAGCGTGGTGATCGCCGCGTGCCCATGGTCATGCTCGCGACCGCACATCCCGCCAAGTTCCCGGCGACCGTCGAAGCGGCGACCGGTCGCGCGCCGCCCGAGCCGGACATCGTCGCGCGCCAGCGCACGGCGAGCGAGCGAACGGTGGTGCTCGAGAACGATGTAACAGCGGTTTCGGGGTATGTGGAGCGGCACGCCCGTTCGGTCGGGAGGACGGCATGACGATCCAAGTTTCGGTGCTCGACAACGGAATGCGCGTGGTCTCGCACCGAATGCCGCATCTGGAGACGGTCTCGCTCGGCGTCTGGGTCGCCACCGGCGCGCGCCACGAGGCGGCGCACGAGAACGGCATCTCGCATCTGCTCGAGCACATGGCGTTCAAGGGCACGATGCGTCGTGACGCCCGACGCATCGCCGAGGAGATCGAGCAGGTCGGCGGCGAGCTCAATGCGGCCACCAGCGCCGAGATGACGGCCTACTATGCGCGTATCCTCAAGCCCGACGTCGAGCTTGCCATCGATATTCTCGCCGACATCCTGCAGAACTCGCGCTTCGTGAAAGACGAGTTGGAGCGCGAGCGCGAAGTCATCCTGCAGGAGATCGCCGCCACCCGGGACAGCCCGGAGGAGATCGCTTTTGATCTCCTGCACGAGGCGGCGTTTCCCGATCAGGCGCTCGGCCGGCCCATCCTGGGGTCGGAGGAGAGTGTCTCGCGGTTCACCGGCGAGGACCTCGTGCGCTTTCAGACAGGGCGCTACCGGGCGGGCGATCTCGTGCTGAGCGCCGCGGGGGCCGTTGATCACGACCAGGTGGTGAAGTGCGCCGCCGCCCTGTTCAGTGGCCTGCCGGCCGGCAAGGCGGAGGCGGGCACGGTCGCCAGGTATCACGGCGGTCAGCGCACGTTCGAGAAGTCCTTCGAGCAGAGCCACCTCGTGCTGGCATTCGAGGCTCCGTCCTACCGCAGCCGCGATTTCTACGCCGCGCAGGTCTATTCCGGCGTGCTCGGCGGGGGCATGTCCTCGCGATTGTTCCAGGAGGTCCGCGAGCGTCAGGGGTTGTGCTATTCGATCTACTCGTCCTGCTGGGGGCTATCGGATACGGGCGTGTTCGGCGTGCATTCTGCGACGAGCGCCGAGCAGATGCCCAAGCTGATCGACGTGGTCATCGATCAGATCGAGCGCTCGGCCAACGACGGCGCGAAGGCGGCGGAGGTCGCTCGCGCCAAGGCCCAGATCAAGGCCGGTCTGCTGATGGGGCTCGAAAGCTCCAGTGGACGCGCCGAGCAGATGGCGCGCCAGCTTCTGGCTTTCGATCGGCTGCTGACCACGGAGGAGATGATCGAGCGCGTCGAGGCGGTTCGAGAAAGCGATGTGCGGGATGTGGCGTCGCGGCTGGTGTCAGGCTCGGATGCCACGGTCATCGTGGTCGGAGCCGGTCGGCGCACGCGCCAGTGCATGGCCTCGCTCGGGCGGCTGGCGGCGATGCGCAGTCCGGGACGCGGGATCGGTACGAGTGCGTGAGTGATGCGCGCGGGCCTGCCGCTGCGATCGCGCATGCCGACGGGCGGTCGTGGCTCTGCCGGCGCCGCGCGCGGCGGGGACGGAACCAGCAACCGCTCACGTCGTGGCGGTTGAAGGGAGTTGAGCATGGTCTTTCTTCGCATGCCGCTGGCGAACGAGCCCGAGCCGCAACTGCGCGGCGGCGGCCTGCACATGCGACCGCCTGCGCTTGCGGATTATTCCCAGTGGGCCGAGCTCAGGGCTCAGAGCCGCGATTTCCTGACGCCGTGGGAGCCGGAATGGGCCGCCGACGAACTGACCCGTACCGCATTCCGGCGCCGTGTGCGCTATTATCAGCGCGACCTGCGCGAGGACGGCGGCTATGCGTTCTTTCTGTTCCGCGACGGTGACGGGCGCCTGCTCGGCGGCTTGACGCTCGGCAACGTGCGCCGGGGCGTCACCCAGGCAGCCTCGCTCGGCTATTGGGTCGGCGCGCCGCACGCCCGCCAGGGCCATATGACGCGGGCCGTCGGCCTGCTCGTGCCGTTCGCCTTCCGCACACTCAGGCTGCACCGCCTGGAGGCGGCCTGCCTGCCGCACAATGTCGCCTCCATCCGCGTGCTCGAGCGTTCGGGCTTCCAGCGTGAAGGAACGGCGCGCCGCTATCTGCGCATCAACGGCGTCTGGCAGGATCACGACATCTTCGCGCGCCTCGAGGATGATCCCGTGGCGGGAGGTGAGTAGATCGATGACTGGCCGTCGCGCGACACGCTCGAGAACGCACGAGGCTCCGAGGCGCCGCCACGGCCGCGCCCGGACGGCAGCGTGCTGCGTGCGTGCGGGCGTGTGGGCGCGCGCGCGGGTCTGTCTCGGCCTGCTCGTGGCGATGCTGCTGACGCTTGCCGGCACACTTCCCGCCCGGGCCCTCGAGCCGATCGTCATCGGGGCCGATCAGGACCGCATCGACATCACCAACCTCGGCGTGATCTACGAGGGCGGGCGCGGCGACAGGATCCAGGTCGAGACGGCGCCCGGCGCGGACGGCGTCGCCGGCCGCATCATCGTGCGAGCCACGACGCCGGGGACGAGCCCGGGCTGGCTCGTCTTCGCCCTGCGCAATCCGACCGACAAGACCATCGAGCGATGGGTGACCGCCGATCGCTACAACCTAGCCGGCTCGGGCATCATCTGGCCCGATCTCGACGCCCGGCGCGTCGCGGCCCTCACGGCGTCGCATGGCTTCGTGCCGGAGCGTATCGCCAGCGACGGCGTCGATGTCTTCCGGATCACCGTCGAGCCCGGACAGACCGTAACCTATGTGGCGGAGCTGTCGGCGGAGCGGTTTTCCCGCATCTATCTCTGGAATGCGCGCGCCTATGAAATGCGCCAGCGCAACCGCACGCTCTTTAACGGCATTCTGCTCGGGCTGACGGCGCTTCTGGCGATTTTCGTCACGTCGATCTTTGCCGCCAATCACAAGGCGATGTTCCCGTCCGCCGCACTCGTGGCCTGGTGCGTGCTCGCCTACCTGTGCGTCGATTTCGGCTTCTGGCATAAGCTTTTCCAGCTGCGCGCAGACGCCAACGCCATCTACCGCGCGAGTGCCGAGGCCGCCATCGCCGCGAGTCTGGTCATCTTCCTGCATACCTTCCTGCATCTGCGCTCGTGGCATCCGACGGTCCGCTTCATGATCGGCATCTGGATGCTGGCGCAGTTGGCGCTTGTGGCGCTGGCCATCGTCGATCCGAGGCTGGCGGCGACCTTCGCGCGCATCTCGCTCGGCTTCATCGGCGTCGTCGGCGCGCTGTTCATCCTCTATCTCGCGCTCAGAGGGCAGGATCGCGCGCTGTCCCTGGTGCCGACCTGGTTGCTGCTCGTCGTCTGGCTTTTCGGCTGCTTCGTCACGGTGAGTGGGCGTCTGTCGGGCGATGTCGTCGTCTCCGGCGCAGTGGCGGCGCTGGTGCTCATCACGATCCTGATCGGCTTCACGGTCACGCAGTTCGCCTTCCGCAGCACCGATCCGCTCTACGGTCTGTCGCCCGGCGATGCACAGCTCGCGGCGCTCGCGGTCGACGGCGCCGGGGCTGCTGTCTGGGAATGGAACGACCGCCGCGAGGAGGTGCGCTGCAGCCCGATCCTCGAGGAATCGCTCGGCCTCACGCCGGGTGAGCTGTCGACCAAGGTGGACGACTGGCTCGAGCACGTGCATCCCGGCGATCGCGAGAGGTTCCGCCTGCTGCTCTGGTCGCTCAAGGAGAACAGCGGCGGGCTCATCAAGATCGATTTCCGGCTGCGGCGCAGCGACGGCACGTACCGCTGGTTCGAGCTCGAAGGCGCCAGCGTCGAGCAGAGCGAGCGCCGGGCGCTCAAGTGCGTCGGCATCCTCAAGGACGTCACGAGCATCAAGCGGGCGCAGGAGCGGCTCGTCCACGACGCGGTGCACGACAGTCTCACCGGGCTGCCGAACCGCGAGCTGTTCCTCGACCGTCTTGGCCAGGCGCTGGCGCGCTCGCGGAGCGACAACGGCGCGCGGCCCACGGCGCTCTTCATCGACATCGACCGCTTCAAGTCCGTCAACAGCACGTTCGGCCTGATCGTGGGAGACAGCCTGCTCCTGACCGTGGCGCGCCGGCTCTCCCGCCATCTCGGTCCGCACGACACGCTGGCCCGCGTCGGCGGCGATCAGTTCGCGATCCTGCTGACGGACCAGCACGACGCCCGTCAGATCGCCCTGCTCGCGGAGCGCATTCGACGGGCGTTGCGCAGCCCACTCAAGATCTCGGGGCGCGAGGTCGTGCTGACGGGCTCGATCGGCATCGCCGTCCATGACGGCCAGGACGCGGCGCACGAGAACCTGTTGCGCGAGGCCGAGATCGCCGCCTTCCGCGCCAAGCGCGCCGGCATGGATCGCATCGAGATCTTCAAGCCGAGCATGCGCCGGGAGTCCGACGAGCACGTGCTTCTCGAGCAGGATCTCAGACGCGCGCTCGAGCGCCGCCAGCTTCGCGTGCTCTATCAGCCGATCATGCTGCTCGGCACCGAGGAACTGGCGGGGTTCGAGGCCTTGCTGCGCTGGGAGCACCCCAAGCTCGGCATGCTCAACGCCGCCGAGTTCATCCCGATCGCCGAGCAGTCGGACCTCATCCTGAAGCTCGGCGCCTTCGTGCTCGAGCGCGCGACCTTCGACCTCGTGCGCTGGCACAAGGAGCTGCCGAGGGTCGAGAACGCCCTGTTCGTCAGCGTCAATGTCTCGAGCCGGCAGCTCTTCCGGCCCGAGCTGGTGCAGGACGTGCGGCGGCTGCTCGGTCGCGAGATCGTGCCGCGCGGCTGCCTGAAGCTCGAGATCACCGAGTCCCTCGTCATGGAGAACCCCGAGCAGGCCGTCGAGGTGCTCGGATGGCTGCGTGATGCCGGCGTCGGCCTGGCGCTCGACGATTTCGGCACGGGTTACTCGTCTCTCGCCTACCTCGAGCGCTTTCCGTTCGATACCATCAAGATCGATCGCGCGCTCGTGCAGGCGGCATTCGAGAGCGAGTCCGGGCCGGTTATCGTGCGGTCGATCGTGGCGCTCTCGCACGAGCTCGGCAAGGCGGTCGTCGCCGAGGGCGTGGAAACCAGTGAGGACGTCAGCTTCCTGCGGTCCATCGGCTGCGAACTGGCCCAGGGGCATTACTACGGCGCCGCGATCAGCGATAAGGACGTGATCGCCGGCCTCAAGTCGATGCGCAAGTCCGATCGCCGGGTCAATCGTGGCGGATTCTTCGGCGGCAAGCCGAAGACGCGCAAACCGAAGGGGTCGCGCGATGACGGCGATGTGCCGGCGCCGGAACCAGGTGGCGGGCCGCCCCCGCCGCCGCCGGCCGGTGTCGCCGCAGCGGCCAATGGGCACGGCGGACCTTCCGGCGCAGTGGATGCCGAGATGGTCGCCGTTGGCGACGCGATCGTAGCCGCGGCGGGAACACCGGCTCATCCCGAAAGATCACACGCGGGACGGCCGCCCGGTCGTGACCGCGTGCGCGAGCCGCGTCCCCCGGTGCCGCCTGCCGGTGACGGCGGCATGTCCGCCGCCAGCGGACCAATGGCTGCCCCCCTCGCCCCGCCGCCAGCGGCGCATCGGCCAGGCCCCAACGGTGGCCCGGTGCCAGGTCCGTCGGCGGTTCGGCCCGGTCCCGTCGAGCATCCGCGCCAGGCCGAGGCCGCTGCCGCACCGCACAGCCCCTCGCCCGCCGAGTCGATGCCGGCGCGTCACCAGCCGCCACCTGCGGAGCCGCCGCGTCAGGGACGGCCGCCGCTCAGATCCGTGGACGAGAGCGACGACCCGCCGACGGAGGAGCCGACCGTGCCGCTCGCGCGCCGGCGCAGCCCCGAGGGTGCTGCTCAGCCGCTGCCCAGGCCGACGCCGGCCCCTTCAGCCGGTCCGGCTGTGGCACGCGCGCCCATGGAGCCGCCGCCCGCTCGGCACGGCGCGCCTGCCGGCGAGAACGATGGGCCGAGGGGCGAGACTGGGCCGCGGCCGGCTGCTCCGACACCACCGCAACCGCGGCCGGCGTCCGCCGAGGCGACTGAGGCCCGTGCGCCTCGCCACCAAGACGCCTCGCCACCAGCCCCGACATTGCCGGCGGAGCCGGAGCCATCGACCTTGAGCGGCATGGGCGCCGTTGCGAACTCCGTCGAGGCGAGAGGGGGGGAGCCGGTGGCACCGCCGCCGGCCGCAGAGGCCCGCGCGCCGCAGCAGCAGGCCGCGCCGCAACCACAGCTTCCGCAGCAGCCGGTCGTGCCCCAGCCGAGTCTGCCACCGGGGGCGAGCCAGAGATCCCGGCGAGCGGGAACGTAAGGGACGACGCGCCGCATCGCCGGTGCCAGGTCGCGGAGCCTCGAGGGCGCAGCCAAAAGGCCTGGGTTTCGTGTCACGGCCGCACGGCCGGCGCCTCAGGCGTGCCCGGCGTCACTGACGAGGAACGATGGATCGATGCCGAGACGCGCCAGGGCCTTGGCGTACTTGGTCTCCGGGTCCGGATCGAACACGATGTCGAGGTCGGCGGGGCAATGCAACCAGCCGTTCCCTTGAATCTCGCTTTCGAGCTGGCCCGGGCTCCAGCCGGAGTAGCCGAGCGCGAGCAGAGCCTTGAGGGGACCCGTCCCCGTGGCGATCGCACGCAGGATGTCGAGCGTATGCGTCAGGCTGACATGCTCGTCGATGCTCATCGTGGCGTCCTCGGCGTGATAATCGCTCGAGTGGAGCACGAAGCCGCGACGGGAATCGACCGGCCCGCCGATATGAACGGGAATGCTCGCCATGGCCCCCGGCAAGGCACCGTCGCCCTCGTCGTCGAGGATGGCCAGTTGGCGGAGCAGGTCGGTGAAGCTGATATCCTTGGCCATCTGGTTGAGAATGAGACCCATGGCGCCGTCGGGCGAGTGGGCGCACATGTAGATGACGGCTCGCGCGAAGCGAGGGTCTGGCATGCCGGGCATGGCGATCAGCAGCTGTCCTTCAAGGAAGCTGCCGGTGTCTTTCTGGATCAGGCGCGGCGACTTGCTCATGTCTGGAAGTGTAGCCTTCTTGGGGAGTGGCTGTGAAGCGTCCGGCGGGCACGTTGCCGGGGTGCGGGCGGAGGGTCCCATCGAGAGAGTGTGACTTGCCTCAAGCGGGCACTTCCCTGTTACTTGCTATCGTGCGTGCCTATATATCTGGCCATTCACCGCCGGGACGCCAAGTGATCCTGTTCGCGGCGAAGGTCGTTGGGAAAGCAGCCGTCATGTCACGATCCATCCCTCTGCCCTGCGCACCTTGGCTGGCGATCGCGCTCGCCGGCATGCTCGCCGCTGTCTCCGGCCCTGCCGAAGCGGCATCGTCGCCCTGGATCGAGGGCAACAAGTTCCGGGCGCGGCTCGTTGCCGGCGAGGTGGCGGATGCAAGCGGGGCGAAACGCCTTATGGCCGGTATCGAGCTCGAGCTCGAACGAGGCTGGAAGACCTATTGGCGCATGCCCGGGGACACGGGCGTGCCGCCGAATTTCGACTTCTCCGCCTCACGCAAGATCAGCACCGCGACCGTTCGCTATCCCGCCCCGGTGCGCCTTGTGGACCCTGCCGGTCAGGCCGTCGTCTACAAGGACGCCGTGCTGTTTCCGGTGGAGATCGTCGCGGCCGGCGAGGGCAGCGATCCCCTCCACCTCTCCGTGAAGCTCGAGATCGGCGTCTGCGAAAAGATCTGCATTCCCGTCTTCGCCAAGCTTGATCTGGACATCCCGCGCAAGCCCGGCGCCGCCGGCGAGGGCGCTCTCATCGCCGAGGCGTTCGCCCGCGTTCCGAAGCGCGGCAAGACTCTCGGCCCGAGTGATCCTCGCCTCCTCAACGCCGATCTCAAGGTGGACGGTGACAAGACGCGACTCGAGTTCACCGCGGAGTTCCCCGGTGGGGTCGACGGCGCCGATCTCTTCGTCGAGGGGCCTGGCACGACGTACGTGCCGATGCCGTCCAAGGTCGGTGACACCACGGGCAAGCGCGTGCGTTTCGCTGTCGATCTCAGCAAGGACGAGGCCGCCGAGCTCAAGGGCAAGTCGCTGACGGTCACGCTCGTGGCGAAGTCCGGAGCGTCGGAGTCGGTCTGGGTCATCGCGAAGTGACTCGCTGACGGCGCGCAACGCCGCAGAGGTGCTTGGCCGGACCAGCGAGACCGGCTATGTTGCCCCGCCCGGGCCAAGCGCACGGGTGCCCGCCCTTCCCCCATTGCTTCCTGCCCGAGAGGAGACTGTGATGACGATCGCTGTCGGTAGCCGACTTCCAGCCGCCACATTCAAGGTCATGACCCCGGAAGGACCGAAGGAGAAGACGACGGACGAGGTCTTCGGCGGCAAGAAGGTGGCGCTTTTCGCCGTGCCCGGCGCCTACACGCCGACCTGCCACCGCACGCACATGCCGGGTTTCGTCAACAATCACGACGAGTTGAAGCAGCGCGGCATCGACACGATCGCCTGCACGGCCGTCAACGACATCTTCGTTCTGAGCCAGTGGGCGAAGGACACGGGCGCCGAGGGCAAGGTGCTCATGCTGGCGGACGGGAGTGCGGCCTTCGCCAAGGCGATCGGTCTCGATGTCGATCTCAGCGGTGGCGGGCTCGGTGTTCGCTCGCGGCGCTACGCGATGATCGTCGATGACGGTGTCGTCAAGTCCCTGAACGTCGACGAGGCCCCAGGAAAGGCCGAGAAGTCCAGCGCGGAGGCGCTGATGGGCGAGCTCTGAGCCGCGCCAGCGCACGCGTTCGGAAAGCTTAGATTCTGCACCGGCCCGCACGAGCCTTGCGCTCTGCGGGCCGGTGTCGTTTCGGCTGTCGGGGCGCGCGCAGGGCGACCGGTCGGGCGGCTCAGGTTTCCGTCTTGCGAGGTCTGTAGACACCGGTCGCCGGATCGCGCTCGAGCGCGCCGAGATCCTTCTCTTCGGGAGTGCCTGCCGCGCGCCGGCTCAACTCCTCCTGAGCCCGCTTGACGGTCTCCGAGGCGCGACGCGCTTCCTTGCTGAGCCAGCGATAACCCGCATAAAGGCCCGCACCGACGACGACCAGAACCAGGATTTGAGGCATGGGCTCCTCCTTCGACGGGCGATTATAGACCGAAGCGAGCCCAAAGTGCGCGCGCCTCGAGCGTGGAGACGACGTCCTCGGCGAGCGTGGGCTGCCCCTGGCCCGCCGCGCCGGCGCCGATGCCGGGCAGCCGGCGCAACCTGCCCATGAGGCCGCCGCCGCCGAGAGGCACGACCCGCAATTTCACATCCTTGCCGAACATCTCCTGCATCTTGCTCTTGAGATCGGCGATGCCGTCGACCAGGCCGAGCGTCATGCCCTGCCGGCCGGTCCAGAAGGCGCCCGAGAACAATTCCTCCTCGTTGCCGAGCAGCCGCGCGCCGCGGCGCTCCTTCACGAGCGCGATAAAGCCGGCATGGACGTCGTCCTGGATGCCGCGCAGCCGCGCGATATCCTCTGCGCGCTCCGGCTGGAAGGGATCGAGCGCACCTTTGCTGCGGCCGGACGTGTACATGCGCCGCTCGATGCCGAGGCGTTCGATGGCCTTGTCGAAGCCGAATCCCGCCGAGATGACGCCGATCGAGCCGACGATCGAGGAGGCGTCGGCGAAGATCTCGTCGCCCGCCAGCGCGATCAGGTAGCCGCCCGAGGCCGCGACGTCCTCGGCGAATACGTAGACCTTCTTGCCGGTTTCGTTCGCGAGGCTGCGGATGCGCTTGTAGATGAGGTGTGACTGCACGGGAGAGCCGCCCGGCGAGTTGATGACGACGGCGACCGCCGGCGTCTTGCTCAAGGCGAAGGCGCGCTCGATGGCGCCCGCCGTCCCGGCCATCGTGAGGCCGGCGCGAAGGGGGGTGGCGGCGCCGATCGTGCCCGTCAATCTCAGCACCGGCACCAGGGGCGCGCGTTTGAAGAACAGCATGCGTCGCAGGTCTCCGAGGAGGGCTCAGCCCAGGGCCGATGCGCGGTGGACGTGACGTCGTGCGGTCGAGCGGACGCCAGAGTCCGGCGACGACCTCACGGCCAGCGCCCGGGATGCCGCCCGCCAGGCCGGCCTATACATATGGCCCCACCATGGCGCGGCTCAAGAGGCGGGGCTTTCATGCGTGGCGACACGGCCCCGCACGATGTCGATCGTCGCCTCGCCCGCGAGCACGGCCTGGATGTCCGCCGACGGCTTGCCATCGGCGTCGTGAAGGACGAAACCCCGGTGGAGCGTCAGCGGCGCGCGGCTGCCCTTGATGCCGTGCAGCAGCAGGCGATGCGCCGGACGCTCGTGGGCCGGGAACAGTGGCAGGACGGTAAGACCGCCGAAGCGTCCGCCGAAGGCCGACAGGAGCCGCGGCAGGGCATCGGCACGATGAATGACGGTGACGGTTCCACCGGGCTTGACCACCGCGGCCAGGAGGCGCGCCCAATCGTCGAGCCCTTCGGCCGTCATGACATTGGCACGCGCGCGCAGGGGATCGGGCGGAGGGGTGCCCCGGCCGTGCGTCTCGTACGGCGGGTTGGCCGCGGCGTGGTCGAACTGCGCTGTGGCGAGGCCCGTCGCGGCCAGCTCCGACCACGCGGCCGATACGTCGGCGACGACGACCCTGGTGCGGGGCGACAAGCCGTTCATTGCGGCATTGCGCGTCGCCAGCGCCGCCAGCTCCGGCTCGATCTCGAGCAAGGTGACCTCGAGGCCCGGCGCTCGCATCGCCGCGGCGAGACCGACCAGGCCGGCTCCGGCCCCGACATCGATCAGGCGCTCCGCCGGGCCTTGCCGCCGGACCGGAACGGAGGCGGAGAGCAGCACCGCGTCGTGGCCGGCCCTTAGGCCAGCCCTCGCCTGATGCAGCTGAATCCGGCCGCCGAGAAACCGGTCGAGCGACGTTTCGGGCGGAGATCGGGGGGGCGAGGGGGATGGGGGGCGCGCGCCGGAATTCATGAGCGGTCAGTCGCCCGCCTCGGGCGGCGCCTCGGTCGATGACAATGCGTCGGCGACGATCTTCAAGGCTTCCTCGGCAAAGGCCTCGGGCACCAGGATGCGCCGCGGGAAGGCGCCGATCGAGCCCTCGGCGAAGCTTATGCCTTCATCGGCCACGCTCGTGGGAATTTGCGCCTCCTTGAGAAGGGACACAACGAGGCTCTGCAGGACGATATCGTTCGTTCTCAGCACTTCGCGCATGCATCTGCCTCCAAGGACTTGCCGCGCCGTGCGCACATGGCTTGACCTGTCGCGGCGTTGCTATGAGTATACGCGCAAATTCATCGGAACTCATGAGGAGCGATGCCGTGGGCGTCGTCGTAACATTGAACGAGGCGCGCGATCCGGGCGAGAGCCTCAAGCCGCTGCTGGATCTGGTCAAGGAGGACATGGCGAAAGTCAATGCCATCATCCTGGACAAGGCAATGTCGGACGTGGAGCTCGTTCCGGAGCTGGCGCGGCATCTGATCGATTCCGGAGGCAAGCGCCTGCGCCCCATGCTGACCCTCGCGGCGGCCGATCTGTGCGGCTATCGCGGCGAGGGCCATGTCCGGCTTGCGGCCAGCGTCGAATTCATGCACACGGCGACGTTGCTCCACGATGACGTGGTGGACGAGAGCGAGTTCCGGCGCGGTCGCAAGACCGCGCGCATGCTCTGGGGCAACCAGGCGAGCGTGCTCGTCGGCGATTTCCTGCTCGGCCAAGCGTTCCGCATGATGGTCGACGTCGGCTCGATCGCGGCGTTGCGCATCCTCTCCAATGCCGCGGCGGTGATCGCCGAGGGTGAGGTGATGCAACTCGCGGCGGCGAAGAACACCGGCACGACCGAGGACGAGTATCTGGCCATCATCAACGCCAAGACGGCGGCCTTGTTCGCGGCGGCAGGTGAGGTCGGCGCGGCCATCGCCGGGCGGCCGGCCGGCGAGCAGGCGGCGCTACGCTCCTACGGACGCAATCTCGGCCTCGCCTTCCAGCTCGTCGACGATGCGCTCGATTACTCGGGCGAGCAGGCGCGGCTCGGCAAGGCGGTCGGCGACGATTTCCGCGAAGGCAAGATCACGCTGCCGGTCATCCTGTGCTATCGCCGGGGTGGCGAAAGCGAGCGCAGCTTCTGGCAGCGAACGCTGGCCGAGGGCGAGATCGGGGAGAACGACCTCGAGCACGCCATCGGTCTCATGACCAAGCATCGGGCCATCGAGGCGACCTTCGAGCGGGCCCGTCATTACGGCGACATCGCCCGCGATGCGCTGGCCATCTTCGAGAACGGCCCGGTCAAGTCGGCACTGCTCGACGTGGTGTCGTTCTGCGTGAGCCGCTCGCACTGAGGCGATTTGCGCAGAGGTAGCGGGCCGACGCCCGTGGCTGCCGGTCGCCCGCGCGCGTCAGAAGCCGACCCTGTCCCCACCCTTGAGCGACAGCATCTCGCGAGCTTCGTCCGGGCTGGCGATGTCGAGGCCCAGACCTTCGATGATGCCGCGCACGATCTTCACCTGCTCCGCGTTTGAGGCGGCGAGCCGCCCGCGGCCAGCCCACAGCGAATCCTCGAGGCCGACCCGGACGTTGCCGCCCATGGCGATTGCCATCGCGGCGATCGGCATCTGGTGGCGGCCCGCCCCCAGCACCGACCACTGGTAATCCGCACCGAACAGGCGATCCGCCGTGCGCCGCATGTGCGCCACGTCTTCGGCATGCGGGCCGATGCCGCCGAGGATTCCGAAGACGCTCTGGATGAACAACGGCGGCGTCACGATCCCCCGATCGACGAAATGTTTCAGCGTGTAGAGGTGGCCGATGTCGTAGCACTCGATCTCGAAGCGGGTGGCGTTGTGGCGGCAGGTCGTCAGGATGTTCTCGATGTCCGCGAAGGTGTTCTTGAAGAATCCTTGCCGCGAGCCCTCGAGATAGGGACGCTCCCAATCGTGCTGGAAATCGCGGAACCGCTCGAGCATCGGATAGAGCCCGAAGTTCATCGTGCCCATGTTGAGGGAGGCGATCTCGGGCGCGAACATCTGCGCGGGCTTGAGGCGCTCTTCGACCGTCATCGTCGGCGAGCCGCCGGTCGTGATGTTGATGATGCAGTCGGAGCGCTGCTTGATGACCTTGAGGAACGGTGCGAACGCCTCCGGGGACTGGTCCGGCTTGCCGGACCGGGGATCGCGTGCATGCAGATGCACGATGGCCGCGCCGGCCTCGGCTGCGTCGATGGCGGCAGCGGCAATCTCCTCGGCCGTGACGGGCAGATGCGGCGACATCGACGGCGTATGGATCGAGCCCGTGACCGCCGCAGTGATGATGACCTTGCGTGACCGTGCCATGTGCCTTCCCATCGCTGGCGTGGATCGACTTGCGAAGGCGCATCCTCACCCGTGGGGCGCGGCGGCACAAGCCGGTTCAGGGGCGGCGGTCGCTCAGGTGAGTGTCGTCGCTCTGACCCACCAGTCCGGATGGGCCCTTTCAATGGCGGCGCCTGCCAGTCGAGCGCGCTCGACGCTCTCGAAAATGCCGAAGCAGGTGGCGCCGCTGCCGGAGAGACGCGCCAACAGGCAGCCGCGCGCGCCGGCGATGGCGGCCTGAACCTCCGCGATGACCGGTGCCAGGGCGTGTGCGGCCGGCTCGAGCCCGTTCGCGCGGGGGCGCAGGTAGGATATGAGGCTCGGCAGCGACTCGAACGGACCGGCCGGCTCGGGCGGTCCCTCGCGCGGTGGGGCCGGCGGCGCACCCAGTGTCCGGAACACGTCCGCAGTCGAGAGCTGGATGCCCGGATTGACCAGCAGTGCCGGCGCCTGCGGCAAGGCGGCGACCGGACGGACGTGCTCGCCCCGTCCCCAGAGCATCGCCGCCCTGCTTACGAGGCAGACCGACACGTCCGAGCCGATGCGGGCCGCGAGTGCCGCCTTCTCCGCCGAGCTGATCATGCCGGGATTGGCCCTGTCGATGGCCCGCAGCAGCGCCGCCGCGTCCGCAGAGCCGCCTCCCAGACCAGCCGCGACCGGAATTGACTTCTCCAGCCGCACGGCGCCCGTTCGCAAGCCGGGTTTCGCAGATTTCAGCAGTCGCAGCGTCGTGGCGAGCAGGTTCTCGCCCTCGATCTGGGCGGCGAACGCCCCGTCGCTCGAGATCCCGTCGGGGCCGTCCGGGGTGAGCGAGAGCTTGTCACCGAAATCGGCGAAGGCCGTCAGGCCCTCCAGCTCGTGATAGCCGTCGGCACGACGGCCGACGACGCGCAGGCTCAAGTTCACCTTCGCTTTGGCAATCTCGATGATGTCGGCCATGTGCGAGGTACTGCCGGTGCGCTCGGAGTGACGGCTGTGGTGCGGACGAAACTGCGGAGGCCTCGCCCGTCGCGAGCCTCTGCGAGGATTTACGGCGCGAGCGGCGCAACTGCAACTGCCGCTGCCTCACCGTGACAGGGGCGCTCGGGTGCCGCCCCTCTCGTCGGTCGACTCTCTTACTGCCTTACGGCTGCGGCTGACGCGCCATGCTCTCCTTGCCGCGTCGCAGGCGCGCCGCCCGCCGGCCGTCGCGCGCCTTGCGCTGCAGCCGCGGCGACGCCAGAGGCGGCAGGCCGACCTCGATCTTACGCTTGATCTTGGCGATCTCTTCAGGCTCCGGCTTCAGCTTCAGCGCCTGCTCCCACTGGAAGCGCGCTTCACGCTTGCGACCAACCCGCCAGAGCGCATCGCCCAGATGGTCGTTGATCACCGGATCCTCGGATTTCAACTCGACTGCGCGTTCCAGATGCTTCACGGCATCCTTGAAATTGCCGAGCCGGTAATGGGCCCAGCCGAGGCTGTCCACGATATAGCCGTCGTCGGGACGAAGCTGCACGGCCTTGCTGATGTAGGCCATCGCCTTCGTCAGGTTGCGCTTCTGGTCGACCCACGAATAGCCGAGATAGTTGAGCACCGCCGGCTGCTCGGGGCTGAGCTCGACCGCCTTCACCAGATCGGCTTCCGCCTTCGGCCAGAGCTTCAGCCGCTCGTAGCAGACGCCCCGCGAGTAGAAATAGCTCCAGTGCTTGGGCTCCACCCGTCCGAGCTGTGAGATGATCTTCGAGTAGTAGACCGCCGCTTCCGCGTAGCGCTTCCGCCCGCGCATGATGAAGCCGAGCGCGTCGAGCACCTTCACCTCGCGCGGGCGCTGCTTGTGGAGGTCCTCGAGCAGCGTCTTCGCTTCCTCGACGCGATTGATGTGGTTGAGGTTGAAGGCGCGCGAGATCTGGACGCTGAAGTGCAGGGGCGAGGCCGCCGGGATGAGCTGATAGACGTCGTTGGCGTCGGCGTAGCGCTTCTGCACCTCGTAGACGTTGCCGAGCGCGACGAGCGCCAGCGGGAAGCGCGGCTTCAGGTACAGGGCAAGCTGCAGATAGATGGCGCCGACCTCGACATTGCCCTCGCCGATCAGCGTGTGCCCCAGGCCGTAGAAGACTTCGGCGAGACCATCGTTGGCCGTAGCGATGAGGATGTCGGGCTTCTTGCCGCCTTTAAGATCCTGCAGCAGGGACACGACGAGCGGATGCGGTGACGGCGAGCGCCGGTTGAGCCGCTCGAGTACATTCTTGGCGAGCTTCAAGTCACCATGATGCGCGGCGTGCTGGGCGTAGGCCATCACCACGCGCAACGTGCGCATGCCCTCCCTGACGAGCCTGTCGTAGGAGCCGCGAGCCTTGCGCGTATCGCCGGCGACGTCGGCAATGAGCGCACGGTGGTAGGTGATGTAGAACCGCGCCCAATCCGCGTCCTTCATCTTGTCGAGGCGCGCGAACGCCGTGTCGAAATTGCTGTCGGCAACCTTGATCCAGGCGCGGGCGAGCGCGGCCGTCAGCTCGCCGATGGGAGAGAACGCCGCCGCCTCGAGCTGGCTGTCCGCGGCGGCAAAATTCCCGCTCTTGAACGCCCTGAGGCCGAGGAACATGCGCACGAGCCGGTCATTCGGCTCCTTGAGGAACAGGAGGTCGGCGAGCTTGCCGGCCCTGTCCCAGTTGCCGCGCAGGATCTCCGTCTGAAAGGCCTGAGTGAGCAGCGCAGTGTTGTCGGGATCGCGCTCCAGGGCCCGGCCATAGTAACGCGAGGCCTTCGCCAGGTCGTGGTGGCCGCGCGCCAAGCGTCCGGCAAGGTAGCTGCCGAACAGCGAAGCCGGCTCGGCGGACAGATTCGTCTGCGCCGGCGCGGCGCCAGGCCGCCAGACGAGGCAGAGGCCAAGCGCGGCGCACATGACGAGGCGTCTCGACAGCCCATTTCGCACGGGATCACGTCCTCATTTGTTGCAGGCAGGCGCCTATGTGACCAGAGCCAGATTGTGATTCTAATAGACTATCAATATTGGATCATCGTGGCGAATCGGCGGATCATCGGCCCGCCCTCGGTCTGATGATCAGCCATGTGATCAAAACGCTGTTATCTCAGCAGCTTGCGTCAGGATCAGGCGTGCCCGACGCGCGGCGTCCGACCGTCTAGAACCTGTTGGAAAGCCTCGCGGTCGATATTGCCGCCCGACAGGATCACGCCGACGCGGCGGCCTTGCTGCAGCGCGTGCTCCTGCACAAGGGCTGCCAGGCTCGCGGCCCCCGCGCCCTCGGCGAGGTTGTGCGTGTCCTCGTAGAGCATGCGCATGGCCTCGGCGATCTCGTCCTCGCTGACTGTGACGATCCGGGCAGCGCCCTCGACGATGATGTCGATGGCACCCTGGTGCGGAACCCGGCAGGCCACGCCGTCTGCGAACGTCCGCGGGGGTGCGTTCGAGGCCGTGGCGCGGCGGTTGGCGAAGGACAGCGCCACGGCCGGCGCCTCTTTCGCAACGACGCCGACGATCTCGGTGTCGAGCCCCAGCAGGTCCCTGGTGGCGATCAGGCCGCAGATGCCGGAGCCCATGCCGATCGGTGCGTAGACGGTGTCGAGTGCGCCGCAGGCCCGGAACAGTTCGAAGGCGTAGGTGGCGACGCCGCGGACGAGCCAGGGGTGAAAGGCCGGCACGAAGTGCAGTCCCTCGGCCGTTGCGAGGCGATCCGCCTCGAGGCGCGCCTCGTCGAAATCGTGGCCGTGCTCGATCAGCCGCGCGCCGAAGGCCGCCATGGCGCGGTTCTTCTCGCGGCTGTTGCCGTGGGGTACGAGGATCGTCGAGGCGAGGCCGGCCCGGCTGGCGGCCCGGGCGATGGACTGGCCGTGATTGCCGCGTGTGGCCGTGATCAGGCCGGCCGGTGGCGGCCCCTGTCGCAGCAACTCGTGCACATACACGATGCCACCGCGGATCTTGAAGGCGCCGATCGGCGTGTGGTTCTCGTGCTTGACCCACACCTCGGCGCCGATGCGCCGCGACAGCAGCGGCCAGTCGTATTGCGGCGTCGCCGGCATCTGGGCGTGGACGAGCGCCACGGCCGCCTCGAGCTCGCTCAGCGTGAACATGATCGCTCGCCGTCTTTCCCGCGACAGGACAGCGTGTCGCGTCTACATGCCCGGATAGTTGGGCCCGCCGCCGCCTTCGGGGCAGGTCCAGGTGATGTTCTCGGCGGGGTCCTTGATGTCGCACGTCTTGCAGTGCACGCAGTTCTGGGCGTTGATCTGGAAGCGCGGCTTGCCGTCGTCCCCGTCGACGATCTCATAGACCCCGGCCGGACAATAGCGCTGCGCCGGCTCGGCGTACTCGGGCAGATTGACGGCAACCGGGATCGTGGGATCGGCCAGCCGCAGATGGATCGGCTGCTCCTCCTCGTGGTTCGTTGCCGAGAACGAGACGCTCGTCAGCTTGTCGAAGGTCAGCACGCCGTCGGGCTTGGGATAGTCGATGCGCTTGCACTGACTGGCGCGCTTCAACGTGCGCGAGTCCGGCTTGCCGTGCCTCAGCGTATAGCCGAGACCGATGCCGGGAATGATGGTGTTGAGCCACATGTCCGCGCCCGAGAAGACGGTGCCCAGCGCCGTGCCGAACCGTGAGAGGAACGGCTTGGCGTTGCGGACGGGCTTGAGATCGCGAGCGATTTCGCTCGTCTGGACGCGATTGCGGTAGGCGGTGAGCAGGTCGTGGCTGCGCTCGGCCGCCATCGCCTCGAATGCCGCCTCGGCGGCGAGGATGCCCGAGAGGATGGCGTTGTGTGAGCCCTTGATCCTGGGCACGTTGACCATGCCGGCCGCGCAGCCGAGCAGAGCACCGCCTGGGAAGACGAGCTCGGGCATCGATTGCCAGCCGCCCTCGGTGATGGCGCGCGCGCCATAGGCGATCCGCTTGCCACCCTCGAAGATCGGCGCGATGGCGGCGTGGGTCTTGAAGCGCTGGAACTCATCGTAGGGCGAGAGGTAGGGGTTGGTGTAGTTGAGGTGGACCACGAAGCCCACCGCGACGAGGTTCTCGCCGTAGTGGTAGAGAAAGGAGCCGCCACCGGTCTTGTTGTCGAGCGGCCAGCCGAGCGTGTGCTGGACGAGCCCCTTCCTGTGGTGCTCCGGCTTGACCTCCCACAGCTCCTTGAGGCCGATGCCGTATTTCTGCGGCTCGCGACCGGCATCGAGCCCGTAGCGGCGCACGAGTTGCTTGGTGAGGGAGCCGCGCGCGCCCTCGCCGATGAGCGTGTAACGCCCGCGCAGCTCCATGCCGCGGGTGAAGTTGTCGTTCGGCTTGCCGTCGCGCCCGACGCCCATATCGCCCGTGGCGACGCCGACCACCTTGTCGCCGTCGTAGAGAACCTCGGCGGCAGCGAAGCCGGGGTAGATCTCGACGCCGAGCTCGCCGGCCTGCTCGCCGAGCCAGCGGCAGAGATTGCCGAGGCTGACAATGTAATTGCCGTGATTGGACATCAGCGGCGGGAACATGATGTTCGGCAGGCGCAGCTTGCCGGCGGGGCCGAGATAATAGAAGCGGTCCTCCGTCACCTCCGTCTCGACCGGTGCGCCCTTCTCCTTCCAGTCGGGAACGAGGCGATCGAGGCCGATCGGATCGATGACGGCGCCGGAAAGAATATGCGCGCCGACCTCGGAGCCCTTTTCCAGGACGACGACGGAAATCTCCCTGTCGTGCTCCGCGGCAAGCTGTTTCAGCCGGATCGCCGCGGCGAGGCCCGCCGGGCCGGCCCCTACGATAACGACATCGAACTCCATTGCCTCCCGCTCGGGGAGATCGCCGCCCTCGCTTGCCATGGCCTCGCTGCTTCCTCTCTCGCGCTTTCTCATTTGTCGATAGGTCGTCTATGCCGCGATCGTCAAGGCATGGGGCGCAGTTTGTCCTGATCGAGGCGCCACGCTCACTGTGGTCTGGCGTCGCTGAGGCTGCTCAAGGTATCGTGGTGTCATGGAAGAGCCCAAGAGGGAGACGGTGCTGGCCGCGGTGCTGGATTGGTACGCGGCTGTCGGCGTTGATACGTCTCTCGGCGACGAGCCTGTCGACTGGCTGGCCCGCGGTGACGTGGCGCCGGGCGATGAGCTGCGTCGGCGCCTGGCGGAGCCGGCGGCGGCACCCGCGTCGATGGCGACGCCGTCCAGCGCGCCGTCGCCCGCACCACCGCGCGCCGCGCCGCCGGGCGGTGCCGACGACAGAGCGCGCCCCGCCATGCAGCAGCGGGCGGCTCTGGCGCCGGATCAGGCGCTCATGGCGGCCCGCGAGACGGCTCGCACCGCTGCCGACCTCGCGGCACTGGAGGCGGCCTTGGCGTCGTTCGATGGCTGTGGTCTCAAGGCGACGGCAAAGAACCTCTGCTTCTTCCGTGGCGCGGCGGAGGCGCGGCTGATGATCGTCGGCGAGGCGCCCGGGCGCGACGAGGATATCGAAGGGCGGCCGTTCGTCGGTCGTGCCGGCCAGCTCCTCGACCGCATGCTCGCGGCCATCGGGCTGGCGGAAGGCGATGTCCACATCACCAACATCGTCTACTGGCGGCCACCGGGCAACAGAACGCCGACGCCGCAGGAAGCCGAGGTCTGCCGGCCGTTTCTCGAGCGCCAGATCGAGCTGGTCAAACCCGAAGTGGTCCTGCTGCTCGGCGGTGCCGCCGCCAAGCACATGCTGGGTGTCGCCGACGGGATCATGCGGTTGCGAGGAAGCTGGCGCACCATGCCGCTGGCCAGCGGCGCCCGGCTGCCGGCCATGGCGACGCTGCACCCGGCTTACCTCCTGCGCACGCCAGTGGCCAAACGCATGGCCTGGCGCGACCTCCTCGCCGTCGAGGCGCGGTTGAGCCGGGAGGCGGATCGAGCCTAGAGTGTGTGAGGGGCACCTCGGCGCCCCATCGAGAGCAAGACCCTTAACCCAGATCCACCAGACGGGGCGGGCTCGGTTCAGAGCCCCGCGCCGACGACCACGCACGATCCTCAGCGCAGACAGGAGGCCGACCATGCCGGACCACGACAAGACAACGCTCGACCTCCTCGTCCATCGCTTCGGGGACGATGCCCGCGAGACGCTTTCGGGCATGCAGGGCGGCGAACGGCTTGCGACCATGGCGGCGCGGCGCTCGCATCGGCGCTTCCTGCCGGAGCGTATACCGTTGGCGACGCTCGAGGGCCTGGCGGCCGTGGCGCTCTGCGCGCCGAGCAAGAGCGACATGCAGGCGCGCGATATCGTCATCGTCAAGGACGAGACGCAGCGCCGCAAGATCGATGCGCTCCTCGTCGAGCAGACCTGGGTCGCCGGCGCACCGGAGCTTCTGGTGTTCTGCGGCAACAATCACCGGCAGAGGCTCATTCACGATTGGCGCGACAAGCCTTTCGCCAACGATCATCTGGACGCCTTCTTCAACGCCGCCGTCGATGCCGGCATCCTGCTCTCGGCATTCGTCATTGCCGCGGAAGCCATCGGTCTCGGCTGCTGTGCGATCAGTGCCATCCGCAACCATTCCAGCGAGGTCTCCGACATTCTCGGGCTTCCCGATCACGTCTTTCCCGTTGCCGGCCTCGGTGTCGGCCGCCCATCCGCCGAAGGGCACATCAGCCTCAGGCTGCCGCTGGACGTGACGGTCCATGTCGATCGTTATGGTGAGGAAAACCTGAAAACGGCGATTAATGATTACGATGCGCGCAGAGCGCAGGTGCAGCCCTTCCGTTCACAACGAGAAGTAGAGAAATTCGGCGAGAGCGCGCTCTATGGCTGGTCCGAGGACAAGGCGCGGCAGTACTCCAAGCCGGAACGCGCGGACTTCGGCGCCTTCGTGCGCGCCAAAGGGTTCAAATTGGATTGAATTTGAACGGAACACGTAAAGGCATCGCAACGATTGTCGGTTACCACTGAGCGTACGACTTGTCGGAGGGGTGGTCCGACGAGAGTCTGACACAAGTCAGTGGGGACGAGATCGTGCGTGTCGATTTCACATATCTGCGGCCGGTGCCCGTGCTGTTCGTGCGTGCCGTTGGGCCGTACAAGGAGTCGAGCGTGGCGGCCTGGGAGGCCATGATCGCCTGGCTCGAGAAGAACGAGCTCAAGAGCTCGGTCAAGCGCGCCGTCGGCTTCGGGCAGGACAACCCGCGCAGCATCGAGCCGGACGCTCTTCGCTATGACGCGTGCGTCGAGCTGTCCGTTCCCATGCGCGAGGATCCCGACAACGGCATCCGCATGAACCCGCTGCCGGGCGGCGTCTACGCGGTTTTCCGTCACCAGGGCGCCTACAGCCTGATCGGCAAGTCGTTCTCGCGGATGTGCCACGAATGGGCGCCGACATCGGGCCTCGAGGTCGACTATCGCCGGCCGTTCCTCGAGATGTACCTGAACGATCCGGCGATCACGCCGGACGATGATCGACTGTGCGATCTCTGCGTGCCGGTCGCGCCGGTGGCCAATGCGCCGCGTCAGGACCCCTCGCTCATGCGCGCACCGGCGGTCCTGCGCTGAGGCATCGCGCCTCGGCTGGGTGCTGCTTGACGCGGCCGCCCGGAACCCGTCTCATGGCCGGCGTGATCCTGTCACGAGGCCAATTGCCATGCCGAAGCTCGACGAGACGCGACCTTTCCTGCCCGTGCACATCGCCGTCCTCACGGTTTCCGACACGCGCGCGCTGGCGGACGACCGGTCCGGCCAGGCCCTTGTAGATCTGCTGACGGAGGCGGGCCATGTCCTCGCCGACCGCGCGATCGTGAAAGACGACGTGGCGAATATCCGCGGCAAGGTCTCGGCGTGGATCGCCGATGCCGGGATCGACGTGGTGTTGACGACGGGCGGCACGGGCTTCACCGGCCGCGATGTCACGCCGGATGCGGTGAAGCCCCTCTTCGACAAGGAGATCGACGGCTTCTCGACCGTCTTTCACATGGTCTCCTACGAGAAGGTCGGCACCTCGACCATTCAGTCACGTGCCTGCGCCGGGCTGGCGGGCACGACCTATGTCTTCTGCCTGCCGGGCTCGCCGGGGGCCTGCAAGGACGCCTGGAATGGCATTCTGAAATGGCAGCTCGACAATCGCCATCGGCCCTGCAACCTCGTCGAGATCATGCCGCGCCTCAGCGAGCGCTGACGATCGGCCGCTGACGGTTTTCAGGTGGTGCGGGTGATGTCGAGCGCCGCTCGCTCACTCGTGCGCGTGGAACTCGTCCTGCTCGGACAGCGCCCGCTGAAGCTCAAGAAGCTCGCGGGTGGCGTTGGCGTTGTCGAAGATCGCCCGGGCGAGTTGCCCCCAGAAGACAACCGTCAGGCCCAGCACCATCGGCACGACCGCGATCACGACGGCGCCGGCAAGGCCGCCGGCGACGCCGAACAGGCCGCCTTTCATGAGGCCGCTGCCGAATTGCGTCAGGCTCGCCACGGCGAGCACAGGACCAGCCCCGAACAGCAGCCAGCCGAGCGTGGAGAAGATGCCGGAAACGAGCTTGCCCGCCTTGTAGTCGTTGACGCGGCCCGGAAGCGCGATCGGCCGCATGGGTGCCAGATACCGTGGCTGCGGCCCGGGACCGTGGGGGGCTTGATGCGGCGACGGCGGCATGTGGGCGTGGGGCTGCCCAGGTCGGCCCTGCATCGGCACCATGCCGTCGCGGGCGGACGTTTGTGGCGGCGGTGTCAGCGGCGCCTGCGGGGCTTCGGACGGGCGGCGTGCCGACGGCGGCTTCGGCGGCGGGGCGTGCCCGGCCTCGCCATTCAGGGCGCCGTTGTGGGTGCCGTTCAGGCGCGGTTGGCCTTGCGGCGGGGACCCGGGAATGAGGGCAGCGACACGCGCCAGCCCTTCGCGGGCGATCTTGGCCTCCGGCGTCTGGCCATGGTGATCGGCGATGTGCTTGTAGAACTGGTAGGCGTAGTCGTACTTCTTCTCCGACTCGGCCTTCCGGCCGGCCTCGAGAACCTGGGCGACCGTGAATTGCGTCATGATACAGCGCCCCTGTCGACGAATATGCTAGGAACCACTATTGCACACGTTATCGCGACTGTCTGTGGCGAGCCAGTGGTGAAGAGCCGCAAATCTGGGAAAAACCTGATCGCGCCTTGATGGCAATCGCCAGATTGATGCCGGAAATCGGCGCTCGATCCGCCTTAATCGGACGCGCTATCTCGCTCATCTGAAACGTTTTCATCAGCTCGCGGCAGCAGTCGTCGTCCGGCCGTGGCGGCGACCCGTGCAAGGCTCCAGGCATCGTCGACATCATCGAGCTCGGCGGCGCTGGCGACAGGCGTGCCGCGCAGATTCTTCAACGTATCGGCGAGTGTGTGGGCGCTCGACCAGCGCACGCCGCCGAAGGGGCGCGGCGCCCGGCGCGTCCGCCTGTAGCCGACGAGATAGAAGCCACCGTCAGCCGCCGGGCCGAGCACGACGTCGTGGCGGCCGAGCAGCCGGAACGCCTGCGCGATGTGGCGAGGCTCCAGCGCCGGGATGTCGGTGCCGACCACGATCACCGGGCCGGGCGGCTGACCCACCAGCAGGCGCTGCATGCGCGTTCCCAGGTCGCCCGCGCCCTGCGGTATGCGGACCGGCCCCGCCGGCCACGACCGACCGGCAACCGCCGTATCCGGGGAGACGGCGAGCAGCGTCTGCCAGCGGCGCGAGGCCGACAGCCGGGCCACCACCGAGCCCATGACGTGACGATAGAAGTAGGTGGCTCTGACGAGGCCGACCTCGCGCGCCAGCCGGGTCTTGACGTTGCCCATCACGGGCAGCTTGGCCATGATGACCAGGCGACAGCGAAACGGCGCCACCCGCTTGGGTGGCGCCGGCCCCACGAGACGAGGGCGAGGTGTGCAGGGCAGGGGTATCCTGCCCGCTCCGCCCAGCATCAGGCCTTCATGGGCACGAACGCGTAGCCCGAGCCGTCCTTGGCCAGCGTGCCGGCGTTCGGCAAGCCGAAGTGGTAGCCCGCGACGATCGCCTTGTCGGCGACGGCCTGCTCGAACAGCTTGCGGCGGTTGCTTTCGGCAAGCTTCGGGTCGGCGTCGAAGATCGCCTGCCAGCCGGGATTGCGAACGAACAGCGCAGGGACGTTCGAGGTGTCGCCCATGATCATGAATTGCTGGCTGCCGGAACTCAGCCGGAATACCGAGTGACCGGGCGTGTGGCCATGGGCGGAGAGCATCGTCACGCCCGGCACGACCTCTTTGCCGGCCTCTGCCTGCTTCAGGTTCTTCCAGGTCGGGAAAGTGGCCTGGATGCGCTTTGCGAGGCCCTGGCGCGCGGCCGGAAGCTTGGGGATCAGCGCCGGGTCCGTCCAGAACTTGTACTCGGCCGACGGCACGATGATCTCGGCGTTCGGGAACACCTGGGCGTTGGTGCCCTTCGCCATCAGGCCGAAGATATGGTCGGGATGGAAGTGCGAGATGAGGATCGTCTTGACGGACTTGGCATCGATGCCGGCCGCGGCCATGTGCTTCATCATCAAGCCGGCCTTCGGTCCGCCGGCCTGACCGCCCGTGCCGGAGTCGACGAGGATGACGTCGCCCTTGATCTTCAGCGCCAGGGCCGTGAAGGTGATCGGCACGAAGGCGTCCGCCAGCCCGCCCGCCTTGAGCGCCGCCTTGGTCTGGGCGACCGTGGCGTTGCGGATGAACTTGTCGTCGTGGGCCTTCTCCCAGATGCCATCGAAGAGGGAGGTCACCTCGACATCGCCGACCTTGAAGGTCATGAAGCCCTTCGTCAGGAGATCGCTCTTCGCCTGGGCGGCGTCGATGAAGGTGACGTGCCGGTTCAGTCCGAAGAGTGCCGCAGCACCCGCGGCGGACAGGACGAGATCGCGGCGAGAGACTTTCAGCATGGTACTGCTCCTTGTCGATCTGCGATGAAATGGCCGGGTGACCCGGACCCGGCTCGATCGCCGTAGCGCCGGTCCAAATCTCCGCGCAAACTACGCTACGTTGGCAGGCGCAAGAAGGGCGCCCCTCATGGCGATCACGCCTATTTGATCGGGAATAATCCGGCAATCGGATTCGTGCAGGCGCGACGTAGGCGGGCCGGTCGGCCTCAACCGTACAGGCGGACGATGTGCCGCGTCGGCACGCGCAGGAGGAAGAGCGCCACGCACGACATGTTCCGCAGGGATCGCAGGAGATAGCCGTCGCGCCTGAAGCGCACCGCCGACGTCGTGGCGCGGCTGCGGAGCATGACGATGCGCTTGCGCCCGAGACCGCGAACCATGGCGACGTCCTCCATCAGAGGCAAAGGCTGGTAGCCGCCGACGCTCTCGTAGAGCCGGCGTGGCACCAGCAGTCCCTGGTCGCCATAGGGCAGCCGCAGCAGGAGGCATCTGAGGCTGACGAGCGTCTCGAGCGCGCGCGGTGCGAAGCCGATGTCGTCGAGCGAGAACTGGAAGGCCGCCGCCGACTCCGGTCGTGCGCCGCCGTCCACGCGCTCGATGAACGCCAGCGCCTCGCTCTCCCAGCCCGCCTCGAGCACCGTATCGGCGTGCAGGAACAGCAACCACGGCTGTCGCGCCGCCTTGGCGCCGGCCGCGAGCTGCGAACCGCGGCCCTTCTGCGCCGTCACGAGCTCGGCGCCCGCCGCCTCGACGATACGCGCCGTATGGTCGCTCGAGCCGCCGTCGACGATGATGACCTCGCGCACCACCCCTTCCACGGCCGCCGGCACCAGTGCGGTGAGGGTGGCCGCCAACACGCGTTCCGCGTTGAGTGTCGGGATGACGACTGTGATCATGGCAGCGGACTATAGCGGTCGCTCGGGTCCGCTAGAAGCCGGCAGCGGGTTTGCGCGTGCAAATTTTGTTCTTTCTTTGTTCTCATCGTGCACGTAAGCTCTCGCGTGGTGGTGAGCCGACAGGTGGGAGTGTCTGCGATGCCGAGGCATGTCGTTGCGGAAGAGAGCGGCCGGCGGGGCGGCGAAAGCCGCGATGGGCGTTTGCGCGGCCGGGGCGCCCGCTCCAACCGGAGTGGGCGGTACGAGGCCCTGGTCGTCGAGGAGGCGGACGACGGCTGGGGGCATGCCGACGAGCCCGCGAAGCTCCGGACCGAGGTGCAGCTCGAGCAGGCACGCACCATCATCACCAGGAACGACAGCCCCGACATCTCGTTCGATCAGTCGATCAACCCCTACCGCGGCTGCGAGCATGGGTGCAGCTATTGCTACGCCCGGCCCAGCCACTGCTATCTCGGCCATTCCGCCGGGCTCGACTTCGAGAGCAAGCTCTATGCGAAGCCCGGCGCGGCGGCTCTCCTGAGGCGGGAGCTGGCGGCCCCGCGCTACGCGCCCCGCACCATCGCGCTGGGGACCAACACCGATCCCTATCAGCCGATCGAGCGGGAGCATGGCCTCACGCGACAGTTGCTCGAGGTCATGGTCGAGACGCGGCACCCGGTCGGCATCGTCACCAAGTCCGCCCTGATCCTGCGCGATCTCGACCTACTGGCGGAGCTGGCGCGGCGCGACCTCGTCAAGGTGGCGATCTCGGTGACGACGCTCGACCGGGTCACGGCGCGCAAGATGGAGCCCCGGGCCTCGACGCCCGCCAAGCGCCTGGAGGCTATCGCGCGACTGGCGGAGGCGGGCATCCCGACCGCGGTCATGGTCGCGCCCGTGGTTCCGGCGATCAACGACAGCGAGATCGAGGCCATTCTCGGCGCAGCCAGCGATGCCGGCGCACGCGAGGCGGGCTATGTCCTGCTGCGGCTGCCGCTCGAGATCAAGGAGCTGTTCCGGGAATGGCTCGCGACGGAGTTCCCGGACCGCGCCCGGCGAGTCATCACGCTGATGCGATCGATGCACGGGGGACGCGACTACTCGGCGCAGTTCGGTGTGCGGCAGCGGGGGCGCGGCCCCTTTGCGGAGCAGATCGCCGCCCGCTTCCGGCTCGCCTTGAAGCGTTGCCGGCTGAACGAGCGGCGGCTGACGCTCAGGACCGATCTGTTCGAGCCGCCGTCCCCGGGTGGAGACCGTCAGTTGAGCCTGTTTTGAGACGTCCGCCGGCCGGCCGCGGCTTTTTTCACAGCTACGTTCGAGCCGGCGCGCGTGAACCTCGCGGTCCGCGTCCGAGCGTGGCATGGTCGCGGCCATGCGACGGGTTGGCAACAGGAAGGGCGGGCGGCCAGCGGCCGACGACGGGCTCGAGCGTGCTTTGGCGCTCCGGGTCGGGGGGCTCGTTGCCGGTGTCGATGAAGCGGGCCGTGGCCCTTGGGCCGGACCCGTGGTGGCCGCCGCCGTGATTCTCGATCCGGCCGCTGTGCCCATCGGCATCGCCGATTCCAAGGCGCTTACATCCGACCGCCGCGCCAATCTCTACGACGCGATCCTGGCGAGTGCCATGGTCGGCGTCGGCATCGGCGAGGTCGAGCGTATCGACCGCGACAACATCCTCAATGCCACGATGTGGGCGATGCGGGAGGCCATCCTGCGGCTTCCGGTCCGGCCGGTGGCCGCCCTCGTCGACGGCAATCGGCGGCCCGAGGCGCCCGTCGCGATCGAGACCGTGGTCGGCGGCGACGCGCGCTCGCTCAGCATCGCCGCGGCCTCGATCGTGGCGAAGGTGACGCGCGACCGGCTGATGCAGCAGCTCGCGCTGGCGCATCCGGGCTATGGCTTCGAGCGACACAAGGGCTATGGCACCGCTGAGCATCGCCGCGCCCTCGATCGCCTCGGCCCCTGCCCACAGCACCGGCGCTCATTCGCACCGATCCGGCTCGTGTTGGAGCGGGCTGTGCGCTGATCCGGACCCGCGACGGGTAGCCGCCTCTACAACCTCCGGGCCGACGTCATGGCGATTGATTCCGCTCCGTAGCGCCAGTTTCTTTGCGGAGGCGTCTTCATACTTTGTTCACCCTGTGGCATCACTAGATCGCAGTGGTGATCGATGTCGATCATCGTGGTGTCCGAGTCGTCGTTTTGTGAGTAGCGTACCATGGCCACGCGTAACCGGCGTCAGTCGGTCCTCGACCTCGATCGCGTTCTGCGCGGAGACTGCATCAGCGTCCTCTCGCGCCTGCCCGACGCCAGCGTCGATCTGGTGTTCGCCGATCCGCCCTACAATCTGCAGCTCGAAGGCGAGCTTCTGCGCCCGAATAACACGGTCGTGGACGGGGTGCATCACGACTGGGATCAGTTCGGCAGCTTTGCCGAGTACGACGCCTTCACGCGCGGCTGGCTCGGCGAGGTTCGCCGCGTTCTCAAGCCCGACGGCGCGGCGTGGGTCATCGGCTCCTATCACAACGTCTTCCGCCTCGGCACGGCCCTTCAGGATCTCGGATTCTGGATCCTCAACGACATCGTCTGGCGCAAGACAAATCCGATGCCCAACTTCCGCGGTCGACGCTTCACCAATGCGCACGAGACGCTCATCTGGGCGGCTCGCGACCAGCGCTCGCGCTACGCCTTCAACTACGAGGCCATGAAGGCCGGCAACGACGATCTGCAGATGCGCTCCGACTGGCTGTTTCCCATCTGCTCCGGACCCGAGCGGCTCAAGGACGGTGAGGGCCGCAAGGCGCATCCGACACAGAAGCCGGAAGCGCTCATTCACCGCATCCTGCTGGCGTCCAGCCGTCCCGGCGACGTCGTGCTCGATCCCTTCCTCGGCAGCGGCACGACTGCGGCCGTGGCCCGGCGACTGGGGCGGCGGTTCATCGGCATCGAGCGCGACGAAGCCTATGCGCGCATAGCAGAGGAACGCATCGCGGCGGTGAAGCCGCTGCCGGCGGCGGCGGTCGAGACGCTCCCCTCGAAGCGGGCAGAGCCGCGCGTGCCCTTCGGCACCATCATCGAGCTCGGCATCCTGGCCGCCGGCTCCACGCTGTACGATCCGCGCGCGCGCATCCAGGCCGAGGTCAAGGCCGACGGCACGCTCGCCTGCAAGGGCGCTCAGGGCTCCATTCACCGCCTCGGCGCGCAAGTGCAGGGCAAGGCCGCCTGCAACGGCTGGAGTTTCTGGCACTTCGAGGCGGACGGCGAGTTGCGCCCCATCGATCTCCTGCGTGAGCGGGCAAAGCGCGAGCTCGGCCTCGCCGGTGCTCGTCCGCTGGTCGCTGCGGAATAGGCTGTTCGCGTCCGGGAGTCGGGGCTGAGCACGTGGCGGCTCCGGTCGTGCGGAAGTCGAGGCAGGGCGTCGCTCAGATGCTGCGGCCGCCGTCGACGTCGAGCGCTACGCCGGTGATGAAACCGGCCTCGGCCGACGCCAGGAACACGGCGGCATCGGCGATATCCCGCGGTGTCGAGAAGCGCCCGAGAGGGATGCCGGCCAGGAAGCGCTGGCGGTTCTCGGGGGTGTCGGGCACGCCCATGAACTGCTCGAGAAGCGCCGTCTCGCCGATCACTGGATTGATGGCGACGACGCGGATACCCATCGGCGCCAGCTCGGCGGCCATCGATTTGGTCAGCGTGATCGCCGCGCCCTTCGAGCCATTGTACCACGTGAGGCCGGGCCGCGGGCGGCCGCCGGCCGTCGAAGCGGTGTTGACGATGACGCCGCCGCCGCGCTTCTTCATCTCGGGCACCGCTTCGAGCGCCATGAGGTAGATGGCTTTGACGTTGACGGCATAGATCCGGTCGAACGTCGCCTCGTCAACCTCCAGCATGGGCTGGTTCTTGTGGGTGACGCCGGCATTGTTCACGACGATGTCGAGGCCGCCGAAGATGCGCACAGCCTCCTGCACCGTCGCCTTGACGTCTGCCCTGACCGCCACGTCGCACGCGACATGGATGGCGTTCTCGCCGATCTCGCGCGCCACCTCGCGGGCGCCCTGGCCGTTGATGTCGGCGCAGACGACCTTGGCCCCCTCGCGGGCGTAGCCGACGGCGATGGCGCGTCCGAATCCGGAAGCGGCCCCGGTGACGATGGCGATCTTGTCGGCGAGACGCATGGCGGTTGCTCCGCGTGCGAAGGCTCAGCTCTGTGCCAGCTCTGCGCGGCGCGGACTGGCCGGATAGGTGCCGAGGATCTTCACCACCGAAGAGAAGAACGACAGCTCCTCGAGCGCCAGGCGCACGTGGTGGTCGGACGGGTGGCCTTCGATGTCGGCATAGAACATCGTGGCATTGAACGTGCCCTCGAGCTGGTAGGACTCGAGCTTGGTCATGTTGACGCCGTTGGTGGCGAAGCCGCCGAGGGCCTTGTAGAGGGCCGCGGGGACGTTGCGGACGCGGAAGATGAAGGTGGTGATGACGGGGCCTTCGTCCGGCTCGGCGTCGTCGGGCTCGGCGGCCAGGACCACGAACCTCGTCGTGTTGTGCGCCTCGTCCTCGACGTCGGCCTTGAGGATCTGCAGGCCGTAGATCTCCGCCGCCAGGCTGGAGGCGATGGCGGCCAGCGTTTTGTCGCCGGTCTCCTTGACGAGCCGTGCGGAGCCGGCCGTGTCGGCCTCGGGAATGGCGCGCAGGCCGAGCGACCTCAGCGTGTTGCGGCACTGTCCGAGCGCCTGGGTATGGGACATCACGCCCTTGATGGCCGAAAGCTCCGCACCCGGCAGCGCCATGAGCTGGTGGCGCACCCTCAGGAAGTGCTCGCCGACGATGTAAAGGTCGGACTGCGGCAGCAGATGGTGGATATCGGCGACGCGGCCGGCGACCGAGTTCTCGATGGGGATCATGGCGTAGAGGGCGTCGCCGCTCTTCACCGCCGCCAATGCGTCCTCGAAGGTGGGGCACGGCGTCGGCGTGAGATTCGGCCACGCCTCGTGGCAGGCCAGATGCGAGTTGGCGCCGGGCTCGCCCTGGTAGGAGATCTTGCCCGTCAGAGACTCAGGTGAGGGGCGGGTGCCGCCGCTGGGGCGTGTCGTGGACTTGGCCATGTCGTGTCGGGAACCGGATACGGCGAGGCGAGGCGGCGCAGGGCCACCGCGCGCGCAGGGGCTGATCTCTGGAGTGCGATCGACTTTGCGGGAACCGCTTGCGCAGGCCCTGGAATTGCCGGTCGCACCATGAGGTAACGATCTCAGGCGCGCGCGAGCTCAGCGCGGGCGCGCTCAAGATCGGCGGGAGTATCGACGCCGAGCGGGACAGTGTCAACGAGAGCGACGTCGATGCGCATGCCGTCCTCGAGGGCGCGCAGTTGCTCGAGCTTCTCGCGTCGCTCGAGCGGCGAGGGGCGGAGGCTGACGAACCGCTCGAGGGCGCTGCGCTTGTAGGCGTAGATGCCGATGTGGTGGTAGAGCGGGCCGTCGCCGTGCGGGGCGGGCGCGCGCGTGAAGTAGAGCGCGCGCAGGACGTCGGGGCGGCTGGTGGGGGTGCCCACGATCTTCACGACGTTCGGGTTCGTGCCCTCGCCCGGCTCGGTGATCTCGGCGGCGAGGGTGGCGATATGCGTCGCCTTGCCGGCCAGGGGTCTGCTGCAGACGTCGATGAGGCGCGGCTCGAGTGTCGGCAGGTCGCCCTGCAGGTTGATGACGATATCGACATCGCCTTCGGGATCGACCTTGTTGACGGCCTCGAACACGCGATCGGAGCCCGAGGCGTGGTCTGCCCGTGTCAGCACCGCCTCGCCGCCGGCCTTGCGCACGACGGCTGCGATCTCCTCGGTGTCCGTGGCAATGACGACACGGCCGATCTCCGAGGCCATCGCCCGGCGCCAGACATGGATGATCATGGGTGTGCCGTGGATGTCGGCGAGCGGTTTTCCCGGCAGGCGGGTCGCCTGCATGCGGGCGGGTATGACGATGATGGCGCGTTGCATCGCGTTCGGATGTCTCCAAAGGTGACAATTCGTCTCGCCCCATGCCTCTAGGACAAGCGTGACGCCGGTTGCAAGCCAAAGCGGAACGCCTATAGTGGCCGCCGGTTTGCCAATTTTGCCACGGATGCAGCCGCGAGGCCTCCGTGTGGCCACGCGTGGCTGGGGGAAACGAAGCACATGGACGCATTTGAGCTGAACAAGATCGCGGGCGCAACGCTCGCGGCGCTGCTTACGGTCTTTGGCCTGAAAGTGTTCTATGAGATTGCCCTGCCGCATCACAAGCCGGCCAAACCGGGCTACTCTATCCCAGTGACGGCAGCGAAACCCGGCGCGCCCGCTGCGGCGCCGGCAGCCTTCGATCCGAAGGCCGTCGTGGCCTTGATCGCAAAGGCTACTCCCGCCAACGGCCAGGAAGTGTTCCGCGCCTGCCAGGCCTGCCACACGGTCGAGAAGGGCGGCGGCGTCAAGACGGGCCCCAATCTCTTCGGCATCGTCGGGCGCAAGGTCGGCGGCGTCGCCGGCTTCCAGTATTCGCCGGACTTCACCGGCAAGACGACGTCCTGGACCTATGAGGAGCTCGCGAAGTTCCTGCACAATCCCAAGGGCTACGCGCCGAATACGAAGATGGTCTTCCGTGGCGTCGAGGATCCGGCCGAGCTCGCCGATCTCATCAGCTATCTGAGGTCCCTTGCCGACAGCCCGGCTCCGCTGCCAAAATGAGCGAGGCGGCAGCGTCTCGTATGTGTTGATCTGCTTCCGGCCCCGTCAAGACCTTGGCGGGGTCGGTGCATTTGAGGGGTGTGGCCGCGTTCGGGTCATGGACGAGTTTTAACTTGGCGGGTCGGCGTCCGGTGCGCATCCTCGCGTCGGCGCCGAGGCGAACGTATCCATCGATCAACCGCCCCTTCGGTCACGGCTGTTTCTTGCGCATCGACGAGGGGGCGTGGCGGCGCCAGGGAAAGGTTGGGATAGGGTCATGCTCGTGAGACGCGGTCTTGCCGCCTTTGGTCTGGCGGTCGTCCTGGCCGGCTTGTCCGGCGACAGCGGCCGGGCGCAGCAGCCCGCGCCCGTGGCGCCTGCACCTGCGGCGACGCCGGCGGCCCAACAGACGCGCCATCATGCGCTTTCGCTCGTCGGCAAGCCGAAATTCGGCGCGGATTTCAAACACTTCGATTGGGTGCGACCGGATGCGCCGAAGGGCGGCTCGTTGCGGCTGGCGACGATCGGCGGCTTCGATTCGCTCAACGAGCACACCATCAAGGGAAGCGCCGCGCCGGGTCTGGGGCTGATCTACGACACGCTGCTCGATGCCAGCCCCGACGAGCCATCGACGGAGTACGGGCTCGTCGCCGCCTGGGTCGCGCACCCCGACGACTTCTCCTCGGCGACCTTCGGCCTGCGGCCCGAGGCTCGCTTCCACGATGGCAAGCCGATCACGCCCGAGGACGTCGTCTTCTCGCTGGAGGCCCTGAAAAAGGCCAATCCGTTCTATGCGCTCTACTACAAGAACGTGGTGCGGGTGGAGAAGACCGGGCCGCATCAGGTGACCTTCCACTTCGACGTGAAGGGCAACCGTGAGCTTCCGCTGATCGTCGGACAGATCCCCGTCCTGCCCAAGCACTACTGGACCGCGAAGGGCAGCAACGGCGAGCCGCGGGATCTCTCCAAGACCACCTCCGAGCCGCCGCTCGGATCGGGGCCTTATCGCATCAAGGCGGTCGAGCTCAATCGCTTCATCGTCTACGAGCGCATCGCCGACTACTGGGCGCGTGAGCTGCCCGTCATGCGCGGGCGCTACAACTTCGGCGAGATCCGCTACACGACCTATCGCGATCAGAATATCGCCTTCGAGGGCTTCAAGGGCGGGCAGATCGACTTGTGGACGGAGTCGAGCTCCAAGAACTGGGCGACGGGCTACGAATTTGCCGCCGTGAAGGCCGGCCGCGTGCGCCGGCTGGAGATTCCGACCAAGACGGTCGCGCCGATGCAGGCCTTCATCTTCAACCTGCGCCGCACCAAGTTCCAGGACGCACGGTTGAGGCGCGCCTTCGGTCTCGTGTTCGACTTCGAATGGGCGAACAAGAATCTGTTCTACGGACAGTACAAGCGCGTCTCGAGCTACTTCGGCAACAGCGAGCTGGCGGCGACCGGCCTGCCGAACGGGCTCGAGCTGAAGATCCTCGAGGAGGTGCGCAAGCAGGTGCCGCCGGAGGTCTTCACGACGCCGTTCGCCAACCCCGTGAACAGCACGCCGCAGGACCTTCGCAAACACATGCGCGAGGCGCTGGACCTATTCAAGCAGGCGGGTTGGACGTTGCGCGCGGAACGGGTCGACGATCCGACCTGCGGGACCTTCTGCAAGCTCATGATCTCCATCGGCCTGCGCAGCGCGCAGACCACGCAGGTCCTGCGCAACGCCAAGGGGGAGCCGCTCGACGTCGAGCTGCTGCTCGTCTCGCCGCTGATGGAACGCATCGCCCAGCCCTACAAGGCGAACCTGGAGAAGCTCGGCATTCGCGTGCGTGTGCGCATCGTCGACTCCGCCCAGTACGAGCGGCGCGTGAAGAGCTTCGACTACGACATGATCATCACGACCTTTGCCCAGTCGCACTCGCCCGGTAACGAGCAGCGCCAGTTCTGGGGCTCGGCGGCCGCGTCGCGCGAGGGGAGCCGCAACCGGATCGGCATCCGCGATCCGGCCATCGACAAGCTGATCGACAAGGTGATCTTCGCCAAGTCGCGCGAGGAGCTGGTGGCGGCGACCCGGGCGCTCGATCGCGTGCTCCTGTGGAACTTCTACGTCGTCCCGCAATGGTACTCGCCGACCGTGCGCGTCGCCTATTGGCAGGGGCTCGGGCATCCGCTGAAGTTTCCGGCCTTGAACCCGAGTGTCATCGCCACCTGGTGGCAGGATGCGGCGCGGGGCACGGAGCCGGGCAAGGAGGCGCCGAAATGACCTCACGGGCCTCTTGTCTTCCATGTCACCACCGCGAGGCTGCCGAGGCGCGCTTGCCGCCGCTGGCGCGGCTCGTGGCGGTGCTCGTGCTGGTCATGGGCCTGGCGCCGGCGGTGATGGCCGCGACGAGCGGGCCACGCCATGGCCTGTCGGCGTTCGGCGATCTCAAGTACCCCGCCGATTTCAAGCATTTCAGCTACGTCAATCCGGATGCCCCCAAGGGCGGACGCCTGTCGATGATCGGCACCTCCGGGCTCAACACCTTCGACAGCTTCAACGCCTTCATCCTGAAGGGTGACGCCGCCGAGGGGCTGACGCTGCTGTTCGACAGCCTGATGGTGCGCGCCGCCGACGAACCGGACGCCATGTACGGTCTCGTCGCCAGGACGGCCGAGGTGGCGGCCGACGGCAAGTCCGTCGTCTTCAAGCTGCGGCCCGAGGCGCGCTTCTCCGATGGCACGCCCGTGACCGCGGAGGATGTCGCCTTCACCTTCGCCACGCTCAAGGAGAAGGGGCATCCAGGCTTCCGCTTGGTGCTGGCTGACGTCGTCGCCGCCGATGTCTTGGATGCCCACACGGTGCGCTATCGCTTCCAAGGCACACTCACGCGAGACCTGCCGCTGACGGTCGCCGGCCTGCCGATCTTCTCCAAGGCCTACTACACGAAGATCGACTTCGCCCAGACCAGCCTCGTGCCGCCGCTCGGTTCCGGCCCCTACACCATCGCCAGCCACGGCCAGGGCGCCTTCATCCAGTACAAGCGCCGCACCGACTACTGGGCGCGGGACCTGCCGGTCAATCGCGGGCGCTTCAACTTCGACGAGATCCGCTACGAGTACTATCGCGATCGCACTGCCGAGCTGCAGGCGCTCAAGGCCGGCACCTACGACCTGCGCGAGGAATTCACCTCGCGCGATTGGGCGCTCGCCTATGACCTGCCGCAGATCCGCGACGGGCGGCTCGTCAAGCTGACTCTGCCCGACGAGAGCCCCTCCGGCGCGCAGGGCTTCTTCCTCAACATGCGCCGGCCGGCCTTGAAGGACGTGCGTGTGCGCAAGGCGCTCGATCTTGCGTTCGACTTCGAATGGACGAACAAGAACCTGTTCTACAGTCTCTACCGCCGCACCTGGAGCTTCTTCCAGAATTCCGACATGATGGCGTCCGGCAAGCCGAGCGCCGAGGAGCTGGCGCTGCTCGAGCCGTTCCGTGCCCAGCTTCCACCCGAGGTCTTCGGTGAGCCGTACCGGCCGCCCGTCACCAACGGCTCGGGCCAGGATCGCAGCAAGCTGCGCGAGGCGGCCAAGCTGCTGGCGGCTGCCGGCTACACGTACCGCGGCAATCGGCTGGTCGACTCCAAGGGCCAGGTGCTGCGCCTCGAGATCCTGCTCTTCTCGCCGTCGTTCGAGCGCGTCGTAACACCCTACATCCGGAACCTGCGCGCCCTCGGCATCGACGCTTTCCTGCGACGCGTGGACACCGCGCAGTATCAGCGGCGGCTCAAGTCCTTCGACTTCGACATCACGGTGCAGCGCTACGTCATGCGACTGACGCCCGGCAACGAGCTCGACACCTACCTGAGCTCGCGCGCGGCCGGCATGAGCGGCAGCCGCAATCTGGCGGGGCTGGCCAGTCCCGTCGTCGATGCCTTGATCAAGAAGGTGATCGAAGCCCGTAATCGTCCGCAGCTCCTGGCTGCCACGCGCGCGCTCGATCGCGTGCTGCGGGCTCAGCACATCTGGGTGCCGCACTGGTACAAGGCGGCGCACAATATTGCCCATTGGAACAAGTTCGGCCGCCCGTCGGAAAAGCCCCGCTTCGCGCGTGGTGTCGTCGACACCTGGTGGTACGATGCCGCCAAGGCGCAGGCGCTGCGCGCGAAGTGAGCGAGACGGAGCACAGATGGCTGCCTACCTGTTGAAGCGTCTCCTGCTGATCATCCCGACGATGCTCGGCATCATGCTCATCAGCTTCGCCATCATCCAGGTGGCGCCCGGCGGCCCCGTCGAGCGCATGATCGCGCAGTTGACGGGCACGGACGTCGGCGCGACCGCCAGGATCGGCGGACAGACCGGGGATTCCGGGCGGTCGCTCCAGCAAGGCGGCCAGCCCGGTGCGGATTCGCTCTCGTCGAAGTATCGTGGCGCGCAAGGCCTCGACCCGGAGTTCATCAAGCAGCTCGAGAAGCAGTTCGGTTTCGACAAGCCGGCGCACGAGCGCTTTTTCCTGATGATGATGAACTATCTCAAGTTCGATTTCGGCAAGAGCTATTTCCGCGACACCAGTGTCCTGCAACTCATCAAGGAGAAGCTGCCGGTCTCGATCTCGCTCGGCATCTGGATGACCCTGATCACCTACCTGATCTCGATTCCGCTGGGCATCCGCAAGGCGGTGAGGGACGGCGAGAAGTTCGATACGTGGACGTCCGGCGTGCTGGTCGTCGGCTACGCCATCCCCGGCTTCCTGTTCGCGGTTCTGCTGATCGTCATGCTCGCCGGCGGCTCGTTCTTCCAGATCTTCCCGCTGCGGGGGCTGACCTCGGCGTCCTGGCAGGAGCTGCCGCAGTTCATCCGCTCCTTCAATCCGGGCGCCGATCCGTCGGCGCCGCCGTGGAGCTGGCTGCCCTGGTACTGGAAAGTGTTCGACTACTTCTGGCACCTGACGCTGCCGATCATCGCGATGGCGCTCGGGGCCTTCACGACGATGACCTTCCTGACCAAGAACTCGTTCCTCGACGAGATCCGCAAGCAGTACGTGCTGACTGCACGCTCGAAAGGTCTCGCTGAGCGCCAGGTGCTCTACGGGCACGTTTTCCGCAACGCCATGCTGCTGATCATCGCCGGGTTCCCCGGAGCCTTCATCTCGTCCTTCTTCACGGGCGCGCTGCTGATCGAGACGATATTTTCGCTCGACGGGCTCGGGCTTCTCAGCTTCGACTCCATCATCAACCGCGATTATCCAGTGGTCTTTGCCAATCTCTACATCTTCTCGCTGCTGGGACTCGTCGTGAATCTGGTGTCGGACTTCGTCTACACGCTCGTCGATCCGCGCATCGACTTCGAGTCCAGGGAGGTCTAGGCCATGGATTCCCGGGCGCGGCGCCGGCTGCGGCGCGAGCAGGAAAGACGCGGCAAGTCCGGCCAGCGCGGCGTTGCCAGCGCCGCTCGAGACGGCACGGCGGCGCGCACCGGCGTTCCCGCGAGCACTTCGGGTGTCGAGCCGGCCTCGACGACGGCCCTGCATGAGCCCGCCGGTCCGACGCGGAAACGGCGCCTCGGCTGGCTCAGGCGCAAGCTTTCAACTCCCATCAACCGGCGCCGCTGGGAGAACTTCAAGGGCAACCGCCGCGGTCACCGCAGCTTCTGGATCTTCCTGGCGCTTCTGGTGTTCAGCCTGTGCGCCGAGTTCGTCGCCAACGACCGACCATTGCTGGTGTCGTACAAGGGCTCGATTCTGTTCCCGGTCTTCGCGGATTATCCCGAGTCGCAGTTCGCTGGTGGCTTTCTGCCCCGCACCGATTTCCGTGACGGAACCATCCAGAAGGAAATCCGCGCCAATGGCTGGATGCTGTGGGCGCCCATTCGCTACTCGTATCGCACGATCAACTTCGAGACGCCGCGGCCCGCCCCGGCCCCGCCCTCATGGATGATGACTAGGGAAGAGCGCTGCTCGGCCTATCCCATGAAGGCTGCCGACCCCAATTGCACGGTCTGGAACTGGAACTGGCTCGGCACCGACGACCAGTCGCGCGACGTCGTCGCCCGTATCATCTACGGCTTCCGGCTGTCCGTGCTGTTCGGGCTCATTCTGACCGTGCTTTCCTCGGCCATCGGCATCACGGCCGGTGCCGTCCAAGGCTATTTCGGCGGCTGGGTGGATCTGTCCTTCCAGCGGTTCCTGGAGATCTGGTCGTCCATCCCCTCGCTCTACGTGCTGATCATCATCTCGTCGGTCCTCGTTCCGGGGTTCTGGACGCTGCTCTTCGTGCTTCTGGCCTTCCAGTGGGTCTATCTCGTCGGCGTGGTCCGGGCGGAGTTCCTGCGCGGCCGCAATTTCGAGTACATCACGGCTGCGCGCGCGCTCGGCCTGTCGAACGCCAAGATCATGTTCAAGCACCTGCTGCCCAATGCCATGGTGGCGACGTTGACCTTCCTGCCGTTCAAGCTGTCCGGCTCGATCACGGCGTTGACCGCTCTCGACTTCCTGGGGCTCGGGCTGCCGCCGGATTCCGCCTCGCTTGGGGAATTGCTGGCGCAGGGCAAGAACAACCTGACCGCACCATGGCTCGGCCTCACCTCGTTCTTCGTGATCGCGATCATGCTGAGCCTGCTCATCTTCATCGGCGAGGCCGTGCGCGATGCGCTCGACCCGCGCAAGACGTTCCGGTGAGGCCCAGATGAGCGACACATCCACCACTCTCGTCGACGTCAGGAACCTGTCGGTCGATTTCCGTTCCGGCAAGGCGACGAGCCATGCCGTGAAAGGCGTCTCCTTCACCATCGGCAAGGGCGAGACAGTGGCGCTCGTCGGCGAGTCGGGCTCTGGCAAGACCGTCTCGGCGCTGTCCATCCTGCGTCTTCTGCCCTATCCGGCGGCGTCGCATCCGACCGGCGAGGTGATGTTCGAGGGGCGTGATCTGCTGAAGGCGCCGGAGCAGGAGCTGCAACAGATCCGCGGCGATCGCATCTCCATCATCTTCCAGGAGCCGATGACCTCGCTCAATCCGCTGCACAGCATCGAGAAGCAGGTCGGCGAGATCCTGAAGCTGCACGCAGGTCTCGACGATGCCGCGGTGCGCCAGCGCGTGGTCGAGCTGCTGAAGCGCGTCGGCATCCGTGACCCGGAGAAGCGTCTGTCCAGCTACCCGCATCAGCTCTCCGGCGGCCAGCGTCAGCGCGTGATGATCGCCATGGCGCTGGCGAACGAGCCCGACCTGTTGATCGCCGACGAGCCGACGACGGCGCTCGACGTGACGATCCAGGCGCAGATCCTCGAGCTGCTCGAGGAGCTGCGCCGCGAGCTCGGCATGGCCATGCTGCTGATCACTCACGATCTCGGCATCGTGCGCAAGCTGGCGAGCCGGGTCTATGTGATGAACTCCGGCGAGGTCGTGGAACAAGGCCTGACGAGCGACATCTTTGAGCGGCCAGGTCATCCCTACACCCGCCACCTGATCGCATCGGAGCCCAAGGGGCGTCCGCCGAAAGCCGATGATACGGCGCCGGTCGTCGTCGAGACCGACGATCTGAAGGTGTGGTTCCCGGTGAAGCGGGGCTTGTTCCGGCGAACCGTGGATCACATCAAGGCGGTCGACGGGCTGTCGTTGAAGCTCCGGTCGGGGCAGACGCTCGGCGTCGTCGGCGAGTCCGGCTCGGGCAAGACCACGCTCGGTCTGGCAATCCTCCGTCTCATTTCCTCCAAGGGGCAGATCGCCTACGTCGGCAAGCGCATCGACGGGCTGGCCTCGAAGGCCCTGCGCCCGCTCCGAAAGGAAATGCAGATCGTCTTTCAGGACCCGTATGGATCGCTGTCGCCGCGGCTGTCGGTCAGCCAGATCATCGAGGAAGGCCTGCTGATCCAGAGGCCGGGGCTGACCGATGAGGAACGGCGGGCGCAGGTTTCACGCGCCCTCGAGGAAGTCGGGCTCGATCCGACAGCGCAGGATCGCTATCCGCACGAGTTCTCCGGCGGCCAGCGCCAGCGCATCGCCATCGCGCGCGCGATGGTGCTCGAGCCGAAGTTCGTCATGCTGGACGAGCCGACGAGTGCGCTCGACATGTCCGTGCAGGCGCAGATCGTCGATCTGCTGCGCGCGTTGCAAAGCCGCCATCGCCTGTCCTATCTGTTCATCAGCCACGATCTCAAGGTGGTGCGGGCGCTCGCCAACTATGTCATCGTCATGCGCAACGGACGCGTCGTGGAGGAGGGGCCGTCGGAGGAGATCTTCGCCCGGCCGAAGGAAGACTACACGAAGGCACTGATGGCGGCGGCGTTTGATCTGACGGTCTCGCATCGCGGCGAGCTCACCGGCTGACGGCGGGCGCGGCGTCGAGAGCGATCCCGGCGCCGACGTGGCGGCCGACCATCGACAGGTCCCGGAAAAACACGCACCAGGCACGAAAGACGGAGCTCATGGCACTTCTGGTCATCACGAACACCAATCCGGAGCGCTTTGCGGAGCCGCTCAAGGAGATGGCGCCGGACCTCGACGTGAGGACGTGGCCGGCAGCCGGCAATCTCGACGAGGTCGAATTCGTGCTCGCCTGGAAGCCGCCTCCAGGCGTGCTCAAGACGCTCCCGAAGCTCGATGTGATCTTCTCGGTCGGGGCCGGCGTCGATCATCTGTTGCTCGATCCCGAGCTGCCCGACCGGCCCATTGTCCGCTTCGTCGATCGCAACCTGACGCAGCGCATGACCGAGTACGTGGCGCTCCATACGTTGTTCCATCACCGTCGCATGAGCGAATACCTGGGCTTCCAGTCTCGCCGGCGCTGGGTGGAGCTGTCGGAGCCCGAGGCCGGTGACGTGCGCGTCGGGGTCATGGGGCTTGGTGTGCTCGGCGCCGCCTCGGCGGAGCGCCTGCTGGCGCTCGGCTATCGCGTCGCCAGTTGGAGCCGGACGGCCAAGTCGGCCCCCGGCGTCACCTCGTTCGCCGGCGCCGAGGGGCTCGAGCCGTTTCTGCGCCAGACCGATATCCTCGTTACGCTGCTGCCGCTGACGTCGGAGACGCGCGGGATCATCGATCGCCGGCTGCTCGGGATGCTGGCCCGTGACGGGCGGTTGCCGGGGCCGGTGCTGATCAATGCCGGTCGTGGGGGGCTGCAAGTCGAGAAGGACATCCTCGCCGCCCTCGAGTCGGGGGCGCTCTACAGCGCCTCGCTCGACGTGTTCGAGACGGAGCCGCTGCCCGAGTCGAGCCCACTCTGGCGCCATCCCCGCGTCGTGATCACGCCCCACAACGCCGCCGTCAGTGACGAGCTTGCAGTTGCGCGCTACGTGGTCGAGCAGCTTGCGGGCTACCGCAAGACCGGCAAGCTCGAGAACCTCGTCGAGGTCCGCCGGGGATACTGAGCGGACGCGCCGCGTCGCCGGGAAGGAGCCATGATCAGCATCCCGCGCCACCTGCTGCTTCTGACGTGCCTCGGCGCACTGGCGCTCGCGGGCGCGGCGGCCCCACGCGCGGAGGAGGCCGGCAAGGCGCCAGACGGCGCTCTTTCTGCGCTCGCCGCCTTCCTGGCACGAAACGCCGATTGCGTGGATTTCAACGACGGCTGCATGGTGTGCGCCCGTCTCGAGCAGGGCGGATTGTCCTGCTCCACCCCGGGCATCGCCTGTCAGCCGGGCAAATGGACGTGTGTGAGCCGACGACCACGCGAGGCGGATCAGCAAGGCAAGCGCGATGCAAAAAAGTGAAGCGAGTCGTGATGCACACGCCGTCGCACTCCGCGAGATCGAGGCGCTTCTCGCGGCCCATGCCGACGTGGCCGAGACCGATCTCGAGCGCGGGGACGGCTATGTCCGCATCGCGCTGAGGCCCCGCGTCGCCAACGCCTGCCCGCTCGACCTCGTGCTGTTCGACGACGGCGCCGTCGATCTGAGGCTGGCGGAGGAGGAGCACGAGGGTGTGCGCGATATCCCGCCCGCGCGGCTCGCCACGCTGATCGGGGCCGTGCTGGCCGGCAAGGTCAAGACGATTCGGGAGACCACGCTCGCCACCGGGCAACTCCGAAGCGTCGAGGTGGTCGTGCGTCCGGACAGGGGTGAGGCCTGGCGCCGGCGGCGCGAGGTTGAGCCCATCTCGAGGCTGGTCGCGCCGGAAGCGGCGGAGCGAGAGGCGCACCACTACGTCGCCTATCGGCGCGAGGACGCGCCGCGCCCGTGACGGAGGCGCATTGCGCATCCATGCCACGGACTCAAGCTTCAGACGACATCCTGGCTCGATCTCGCCGGGCGTGGAAAGGCGACGCGGCAGGTCTTGCAGCGCGGCGGCAGGAGCAGGCGGGTTTGTCGGCCGAGGTGTGTGCCGCAGCGCGGGCAGCGCACGCGGAACTGCACGAGCGTCGCGGCGATGACGAGGCCGAGCACGCCGAGCAGGATGAGGCGCCGCACGAACGGCTCGCCGCCATATCTCACCAGCAACCAGCCGCCTATCGCAATGAGAACCATGGCCGCGGCGTAGTAGCGGACCATCCACCGTTCCCAGCGAAGCAGGCGCGCTGCTTCCTCGGAGGTCAACGGTGCGGGGTCCGATGTGCGCCTGCTCATACCTCGCGCCCCGTGAGCGACGGCAGCCGCCGGACGGTCGTGATCGGCCCGCCGGTCTTCGCGATGCGGCTGGCCGCCTCGTGGAGCGGCTCGATGACCGTGGACATGTGGTGGGCATTGGCGTGCAGCAGCATGATGCCGTCAGACATGATGGCGACGTGCCCCTGCCAGAACACGAGGTCGCCGCGCTGCAGACCTTCGAGATCCTGGGGCACCAGCACCTCCATGCCGAGAGTGGCCTTCTGCATGTCGCTGTCGCGCGCGCAGGCAATTCCGGCGGCCTCGAGCGAGGTTTGGACCAGGCCCGAGCAGTCGATGCCGAGGCGGGTCCGCCCACCCCACAGATAGGGCGTGCCGAGGAACTGCTCGGCGACATCGACGAAATCCCGCGCGACGCGCTCGATCGTGGCGAGGTGGCGGCGGATCACGTGGCCGCCGGTGGCCAGGCGTGCGAAGCGGTCGCTCTCATCGACGACCCGGACGAGGGCATTGAGCGGCAATTGCATGAGCGGCGGCGTCTTGATGTCCGGCTCGGGGTAGACGAAGGAGCCGAGAGCGACCAGCCGGTGCGTTGGTGCAGCCAAGTCCTCGACGAGCGACGCGTTCGGCATGTAGCCGACGTAGCCGTCGCGCTCGAGCTGGACCCAGGCCCAATCGTCGGCTACGTCGAACACGCGCACCGTCTCGCCGTGGAAGGCCTCGGTGTCCATGGCGGCCAAGGCATCGGGGCGCTGGCGCACGGGGGCGAGCGCGGCTGCGACCCGCCGCAGGTCACCTTTGACATAGCGATCTGCGTCTACTTTGCCCTTCAGTGCCTGGGACGCGAGATCGCTGCGATAGGCGTTGGTTCTCGGGTCGGGCTTGCCCATGATCCAAGGTCTCCTGAGGCAGGTTTGCGGCTTCGGCTGGCGCCGGTTCCCGGGTCAGTCTCTCGTGTAGTGTTGCCGGAGGACCTCGAAGAGGGCGCGCGCCGTCTGCGGCTCTCCGCCTTTTGGCGCCATGCTCTTGGCGCTCGGCACCCAGCCGTAGATGTCGAAGTGGGCGTAGCGGGCGGCCTTGCGCACGAAGCGGCGCAGGAATAGTGCGGCGGTGACGGAGCCGGCGAACGACGAATTGGAGATGTGGCAGACATCGGCGATCTCGCTGTCGAGCGTGCGATCATAGGGGCGCCACAGCGGCATGCGCCAGACGGGGTCGCCGACCTGCAGGCCGCACTCGGCGATCTTGAGGCCGAGATCGTCGCTGTCGGTATAGAAGGGCGGCAGGTCCGGTCCGAGTGCGACGCGGGCTGCGCCGGTCAGCGTCGCCAGGGTGATCAGATGGTCGGGCGATTCCTCGTCGGCCAGCGCCAGGGCATCGGCGAGCACGAGGCGTCCTTCGGCATCGGTATTGCCGATCTCGACGGTGAGGCCGGCGCGGCTCTGCAGGATGTCGCCGGGGCGGAATGCATTGCCGGATATGGAGTTCTCGGCGGCGGCGACGAGGATGCGCATCCGGACGTCGAGGTTGGCGGCCATGATCATGTGGCCGAGCGCGAGCGCAGCCGCCGCGCCGCCCATGTCCTTCTTCATGAGCAGCATGCTGCTGGCCGGCTTGATGTCGAGGCCGCCGGTGTCGAAGCAGATGCCTTTGCCGATCACGGTCACTTTCGGCGCGTTGCTCCGTCCCCAGCTCAGGTCGATCAGGCGGGGTGCGCGCGTGCTGGCGCGTCCGACGGCATGGATCATCGGGAAATTCTGTTTGAGCAGGTCCTCGCCGACGATGGACGAGACGGTGGCGCCGTGGCGCTCGGCGAGCGCGCGCGTGGCCGCCTCAAGCTCCGCCGGACCGAGGTCGCTCGCAGGCGTATTGATGAGATCGCGGCCGAGCCAGACCGCCTCGACGCTCGCCATAACCTCGTCGCGATCGACGTCGGCGGGCAGCCGCAGCCGCACCGTCTTCGTACTCGGCTCGGACAGATAGCGCGTGAAGCGGTAGGCGCCGAGACCCCAGGCGATGCTGGCGAGCGACGGGTTGGCCGGCGGCGTCTCCAGGTGATAGGTGCCCGAGGGCAGCAGCACCGGGAGATGCCCGACCTCCAAGGCGGCCGGGTCCGGCCCCGTGCCGATCATCGTATCGTCGACGCCGACGATGACGGCGGCGATACCGCCCTGGCTGTCCGGCAGCAGGGCGACCCTGCGCGATGCCGGGCGAAAGCCCGTCGCATCCAGCCAGGCGCGGTGCTCGCTTGTCAGCTCTGACAGGTCGCTGGCGGCGGCCGATTTGCGCACGAAGCGGATCGGGATGGACGGCTCGGCGCTCTGGCTTGGCAAGAGCAGGTCTGCTGGCTTCGCTACGCCTGTCATGTGTCCTCGTGGCGGGATATTGGCTTGTCTGCGCCGGGCGCCCCGACCTACCCGAGCTGGCGATCACGAGTATCCGGCCGCATCATAAAATCATGACTCAGTTCATGATTCTCGGTTCGTGTTGAGCGCGGACGCGGGGGCGTCGACGATCGATCGGGGCCTGTCGGGAGACTCGGGCCGGCCGAGCCCATTAATGGCAGCGCCGGACCCAAAACACAATTGAGCAGCGCGATGATCCCGCAGCCTCCTTGCCGTGATTCGCTCGGTTGGGCGGGGGCGCGCGTGGCGAGTTGGTCACACTTAATGGTTTATTGAGACCTGTGCCGGAAACTGACACTCGATTGAGCACACGAGCGCCCTCACGGGCGAGGGGTGGAAGATGGTGACCGGTAGGCAGGCTATGCGTTGTCAGCGGGCAATTCGCGGTATTGGCTTCATTGGCGTGATCGCATCGAGCCTGATGCTCGGCGCCTGCGCCCAAATGGGCGGCACGCCCGGCAATTTGGCGGGTCTCTCGGGGCCGCGGGAGACGCCCGCGGCCAAGCCCACGACGCCTCAGAACGAGCTGGAGCGGGCCACCGAGCATTGGGGCAAGGAATTCGCGAAGTACCCGACGAACGCCAAGGTGGCTATAAACTACGCCCGCAATCTCAAGGCGTTGGGCTACAAGCAGCAAGCGCTCGCGGTGTTGCAGCAGGCGGCGACCTTCAACGGCAACGACCGCGAGCTGGCGGGCGAGTACGGCCGTTTGGCGCTCGAGTTCGGCCAGCACTCCGTGGCCGAGCGTCTGCTGGCCCTGGCCGACGATCCGACGCGGCCCGACTGGCGAATTCTCTCGGCGCGCGGCGCAGTTCTCGGCAAGACCGGAAGGCATAAGCAGGCGCTGCCCTTCTTCGAGCGCGCCGCCGCGATCGCGCCGGACAAGCCGACCGTGCTGAACAACCTCGCCATGGCCTATGTCGCCGACGGTCAGCCCGAAAAGGCGGAGCCGCTGCTGCGTCGCGCCATCGCCATGCCCGGCGGACCCGCGCGCATCCGCCAGAACCTCGCGCTCGTGCTCGGCCTGCAGGGCCGCTACGACGAGGCCAAGACCGTAGCTTCCATGGATTTGGCGCCCCAGCGGGCAGAGGAGAGCGTGGCCCAGATCCGACAGATGGTGCAATTGCCGCCGAAGTCGGCGCCGACCGGCCTGCCGGCTCCCTCTACGGCGCTTGCTGCAGCCCCTCGTCCGCCACTGCGCGGCTCGGCCAAGCCGGTGGCGACCGCCGCCAAGCCGTCCCCCTGGGGAGCCACGGTAGCGCGCGCCGACCAGCCGATCGTCCTGGCGCCCCCGCGCTGAGCTTGGCATAGTCCGAATGATCGTCACGGCGGCCGATCGAGACCTCGATCGGCCGCCGTGATGCTTTGCGCGCCTCGGCCTCGGCGGTGTCAACCGTGCGATCACAAGGTCCGGCGCGGCTGTAGAACGTGGCGCAGGCCGCGTGTTAGCATCCCGGGCGTTGCGGGGTGCGCGGGCGATTGGCGCATTTGCGCTTTGGGGATTTCAAGGTGTGGAGGTCGGCGTGGCAGTGAAGTCTGATATCGAGATCGCGCGCATGGCGAAGAAGAAGCCGATCGGCGAGATCGGCGGGCGGCTCGGTATCGGCAGCGAGAGCCTGCTGCCCTACGGCCACGACAAGGCGAAGGTCTCCGCCGAGTTCATCGCCTCTCTGGCGACGCGCAAGTCGGGCAAGCTGATCCTGGTGACGGCGATCAACCCGACACCGGCGGGCGAGGGCAAGACCACCACCACCGTCGGTCTCGGCGACGGCCTCAACGCCATCGGCAAGAAGGCGGCGATCTGCCTGCGCGAGCCCTCGCTCGGCCCCTGCTTCGGGGTGAAGGGCGGGGCGGCCGGCGGCGGCTACGCCCAGGTCGTGCCGATGGAGGACATCAACCTGCACTTCACCGGCGACTTCCACGCCATCACCAGCGCCCACAACCTGCTCTCGGCGATGATCGACAACCACATCTACTGGGGCAACGAGCTGGGCCTCGACCAGCGCCGGGTCGCCTGGCGGCGCGTCATGGACATGAACGACCGGGCGCTGCGCCAGATCGTCTGCTCGCTCGGCGGCGTCGCCAACGGCTTTCCGCGCGAGGCCGGCTTCGACATCACCGTGGCCTCCGAGGTCATGGCCATCCTCTGCCTCGCCACCGACCGCAAGGACCTGGAGCAGCGGCTCGGCGGCATCATCGTCGGCTATCGCCGCGACAAGAGCCCCGTCTTCGCCCGCGATCTCAAGGCCGACGGCGCCATGACGGTGCTGCTCGGCCAGGCCATGCAGCCGAACCTCGTGCAGACGCTCGAGAACAATCCGGCCTTCATCCACGGCGGCCCGTTCGCCAACATCGCCCACGGCTGCAACTCGGTGATCGCCACCACCACCGCCTTGAAGCTCGCCGACTACGTGGTGACCGAGGCGGGCTTCGGCGCCGACCTCGGCGCGGAGAAGTTCTTCGACATCAAGTGCCGCAAGGCCGGGCTGCGGCCCGATGCCGTGGTGATCGTCGCCACCGTGCGTGCGCTCAAGATGAACGGCGGCGTCAAGCGCGAGGATCTCGGCCGGGAAGACGTCGCGGCGGTCCGCAAGGGCGCGGTCAACCTCGGCCGTCACATCGAGAACGTGAAGCAGTTCGGCGTGCCGGCGGTGGTCGCGATCAACCACTTCATCTCCGACACCGACGCCGAGATCGCGGCGCTGCAGGACTATGTGCGCGAGCTCGGCTCGGAGGCCTTCGTGTGCAAGCACTGGGCGATGGGCTCGAAGGGCATCGAGCCGCTGGCGCGGCGGGTGGTGGAGATGGCGGATTCGGGCGTGGCGGACTTTGCGCCGCTCTATGGCGACGAGCTGCCGCTGATCGACAAGATCGAGACCGTCGCCAAGCGGATCTATCGCGCCGAGGGCGTGAGCGCGGACAAGTCGGTGCGCGACCAGCTCAAGGCCTGGGAGGAGATGGGCTACGGGCACCTGCCCGTGTGCATGGCCAAGACGCAGTACTCGTTCTCGACCGACCCGAACCTGCGCGGCGCGCCGAGCGGCTTCACGGTGCCGATCCGCGAGGTGCGGCTGGCGGCCGGCGCCGGCTTCGTGGTGGCCATCTGCGGGGAGATCATGACCATGCCCGGTCTGCCGCGCACGCCCTCGTCCGTCGCCATCCGCTTCAACGAGCGCGGCGACATCGAAGGCCTCTTCTGAGCAAACCACAGCCGAACACCAGCGCCGACCCGGGCGGCGTGCACGAAGAAGAGGGACTGCGTGACCGAGGCCAGCATCATCGACGGAAAGGCATACGCCGAGCGTCTGCGTGCGCGCATCGCGCTGAAGACCGCCGACTTGCGCGCGGCGACGGGGATCGTGCCGGGCCTCGCGGTCGTTCTCGTCGGCGAGGATCCGGCGAGCCAGGTCTACGTCAGGACCAAGTCGCGCCAGGCGGAGGCTGCGGGCATCCGCGCCTTCGACCACAAGCTGCCGGCGAGCGTCACGGACGAGCACCTGCTCGCGCTCATCGCCACGCTCAACGCCGATCCGACGGTGCACGGCATTCTCGTGCAATTGCCGCTGCCGCGGCAGATCTCGGCGGACAAGGTGCTGAGGGCGGTCGATCCGACGAAGGACGTCGACGGCTTCCATCCGACCAACGTCGGCTATCTCGCGACCGGTCAGCGCGACATGGCTATGGTGCCGTGCACACCGCTCGGCTGCCTGCTGTTGCTCGAAGATCGTCTCGGCAGCCTCTCCGGCCTCGATGCCGTGGTCATCGGTCGCTCGAACATCGTCGGCAAGCCCATGGCGCAGCTCCTGCTGCAAGCCGATGCCACGGTGACCGTCGTGCACTCGCGTACGCGCGCCATTGCCGAGCATTGCCGCCGCGCGGATATCGTCGTGGCGGCACTGGGCCGGCCGGGCTTCGTCAAGGCGGACTGGATCAAGCCGGGGGCCACGGTGATCGACGTCGGCATCAACCGCATCGTGCGTGCCGACGGCACGTCCGGCATCGTGGGAGACGTCGATGCCGGCTCCGTGCGGGCGGTAGCCGGCGCCATGACGCCCGTGCCGGGTGGCGTCGGGCCGATGACGATCGCCTGTCTCCTGGCCAACACGGTCACGGCGGCATTCCGCGCGCGCGGGCTCGAGCCTCCCGACTGGCGCAAGGACTGAGGCGGCGACTGGGCCAGCGACCGGGGCGGCCGCCAGGGATCACCGGCCGCGTCGCCAGCGGACCTTGCGCTTGCGCTTCATCTTGGCGCGCTTGGCGCCAATGGAGCTGCGGCGCAGCTTGCGGCCTTGGGCGTGCGGGCGCACCTTGAGACCGGCGAGCACGAGGCCCGGCGGCAGCACCCGGCTCCCGGCCACCAACGGCGTCTTGCCGCACGTCTTGGCGAACGCGAACGGCGTCGCCAGCGATACGCGATTGCCGTCGGGCAGGATGCGCAGCGTCTGGCGGAGCTGATGGGGCGCGACGCCTGAATTCTCGACCACGCGATGGCCCGATCCGATGGCCACGAAGGTGGGGACGAAGCCTGCTCCGGTCACCTCCGCCTTGCCGCCGGGCCGTCGCGCCAGCTCGAGCGTGGCGATGATGCCGGCCCGCTGCATGGGCTGGCGCTGGTTGGAGATGAAATTCCCGGTGGAATAGACGATGAGGCCTTCGCGTCCGTCCGGGGCGACGTGGCGCTCCCACGGCTGGACCACGTGCGGGTGCGTGCCGATGACCGCGGCGGCGCCTGCATCGACGAGCTCGCGGGCGAGGGCCCGATCCTTGAGCGTGGGACTATGGCTGTTCTCGATGCCCCAGTGCGGTGTCACGATGACGGCATCGATCCTGGGGTCGGCGCGCAGCCGTGCCAGCTCGGCCAGAACCTCGTCCTTCTGGCGATGGCAGAACAGCACCTGCCGGTGGCGATCCGGCAGGCCGTTGGTCGAATAGGTGCAGGCCAGCCAGGCGATGCGCCAGCCCTTGGTCTGCGTGACCGTGCTCCAGGGGGACTCGTGCTCGCCGCGCCTGCGGGTGCCGGTGAATGCGAGGCCGCGCCGGCGCAGGTTGTCGACCGTGCGATCGACGCCCAGGGCGCCGCGGTCGAGGGCATGGTTGTTGGCGGTCGAGATGACCTTGAAGCCGCTCGCCTTGAGGTCGTCGAGGACGGAGGGATGATAGTTGAACGACAGCGTCGGCAGCATGTAGCCGTAAACCCGCATGTCGAGGCGGCGGCCGGGATCGCGCACCGGTCTGCCGAAGGCGGAGACGCCATCGGCCGCGGGACCCTCGAGATTGCCATAGGCGAGATCGGCGCGCTTCAGCACCGAGGCGACGGGCGCCCACATCCTCGCGAAGCTGCCGCGCCGCTGAAAAGCCTGTGCCAGAAGCTGCTTGTGGAACAGCAGGTCGCCGACGGCGGCGATGGTCAGTCGATCGCCCGGCCGGCAGGCGTCACGGAAGACGATGGTCCTCGCAGCGGCGCTCTGCGCCCCAAGCGGCAGGGCGCATGCGAGCAGCAGCAGCCAACGGCCGGCACGACGCAGAACTGACGAGGGCATCTCGGGTGCTGACGGCTAGATGGTGAAGGCTTCTCCTGGGGAGCGCCGCCCGTGATCCCTCCCGGTACGCAAGCGTCGCCCCCTCGAGCCCGATCAGCATATCAACCCAGGGTGGGGCCGGTAAGTCAGAATTGGCGAAAAAGATAGCAGTTATAATGCCATGGTGCCATTTTCACACACTTTAATTGAGGTGTGCAGAGATCAATTTCCTGGCGTCCTCGCTGTCCCACTCGGCCGGACCCGTGAGACGGCCGATCTCCCGCCCCTCCTTGTCGATCAGGATTGTCGTCGGCATGCCAGCCGCCTTGAGCGCGGTGCCCAGGCGGGCCGTCGGGTCGTTGTAGAGTGCGAGGGCGTCGACTTTGGTGTCCTTGAGGAACTTCCTGGCACGGTCCGCGCCGTTGCGGTCGAGGCTCAGGGCGACGACATCGAACTTATCCGAGCCCAGCTCCCGCTTGAGGCGGTCGAGTGACGGCATTTCCTTGCGGCAGGGGCCGCACCAGGTGGCCCAGAGGTTGAGCAGAACGACCTTGCCTTTCCAGGCCTTGAGCGTCGTCGGCTTGCCCGCACCGTCGTTGAAGGCGATGTCCGGCAGAGCCTCCGGCGCGCGCTTGAAGACGAACAGCGCCATGTGGCCCTGCGCCAGCGGATTCGAGCTGGCGGGCGTCGGCGCGGCACGGCTTTCGCGGGTGATGGCCGGTGTGGCGCTCGGCTCGGCCGGCGTTGCCGGCGGCGCGCCGGTGGGGGCGCTCGCCACCTCGAGCCGCCCTGCCTTGGTGCGAACGGCGTTGTCACCGGTGCCCAGCGTCGCGTATACCGCCAGGAAACCCGCCAGTGCCGCCACGAGGCCGGCCGCGACATAAACGAGCGGTGTCGTGGTCTTAGAGGCATCGCGCTTGCTCATGGCTCGTTCTTCTTCCTCAGAATTCGGATCGGTTGGTCGTGACGGACAAGACAGCAAACAAGATGTGGGGTGGCCGGTTCAAGATGTCACCGGCGCGCATCATGGAGGAGATCAACGCCTCCATCGCGTTCGACCAGCGGCTGGCCCCGCAGGACATCCGCGGCTCGAAGGCTCATGCCGCGATGCTGGCCGCGCAGGGCATCATCAGCCGGGAGGATGCCCGCAAGATCGGGCAAGGTCTAGACACGATCCTGTCAGAGATCGAGCGCGGCGAATTCACGTTCTCCCGCGCGCTGGAAGACGTGCACATGAACGTCGAGCAGCGCCTGAGCGAGCTGGTCGGTGAGCCGGCCGGCCGGCTCCACACCGCGCGCTCGCGCAACGATCAGGTCGCGACCGACTTCCGGCTGTTCGTGCGCGATTGGATCGATGGCTGTGATGCAGGGCTGGCGGCGCTGCAACTGGCCCTCGCCCGCAAGGCGGAGGCCCACCATGCCACCGTGATGCCGGGCTTCACGCATTTGCAGCCGGCCCAGCCCGTCACCTTCGGGCATCATTGCCTAGCCTACGTGGAGATGCTCGGGCGCGATCGCGGGCGCCTTGCCGACGCCCGCCGCCGGCTCAACGAGTGCCCGCTCGGCTCGGCTGCGCTGGCCGGCACCTCGTTTCCCATCGACCGGCACGCCACGGCCGCGGCGCTCGGCTTCGATCGCCCGACGGCAAATTCCCTGGATGGCGTCTCCGACCGCGATTTCGCGCTGGAGACGCTGGCAGCCGCCACCATCACCGCCTTGCACCTGTCGCGCCTCGCGGAGGAGATCGTCATCTGGATGACCCCGCAGTTCGGGTTCATCCGGCTCACGGACCGCTTCACGACCGGCTCTTCCATCATGCCGCAGAAGCGCAATCCCGATGCGGCGGAGCTGGTGCGCGCCAAGGTCGGCCGCATCGCCGCGGCCTTCCAGGGGCTGGCCATGGTCATGAAAGGCCTGCCGCTCGCCTATTCCAAGGACATGCAGGAGGACAAGGAGGCGGCCTTCGACGCGCTGGACAGCCTGAGCCTCGTGATCGCCGCCATGAGCGGGATGATCGAGGATCTCGAGCCGGACGCCGAGCGGATGCGCGCCGCGGCGGGCCGCGGCTACGCCAACGCCACCGATCTCGCCGACTGGCTGGTGCGCACGCTCAAGCTGCCGTTCCGCGAGGCGCATCACGTGACCGGGCGCATCGTCGCGCTGGCGGAAGCGCGCGGTCTCGACCTCGAAGCCCTGCCGCTCGCCGTCATGCAGCAGGCCGATTCGCGCATTACGGAGGATGTCTTCTCCGTGCTCGGTCTCGACGCCTCCGTCCGAAGCCGACGAAGCTATGGGGGAACTGCGCCACAGAACGTGCGAAAAATGGCCCGGCAATGGCTCAAGCGTCTGGAAAAGGCCGCCATGAAAGGGTAAGAGGCTGAAATGCCTCGCGGCCCCGGGTGTGGAAGTTCGCTGTTTGCGGCGTGGCATGCAACGCTCTATCGTGAAGGGCGGCCGGGGTGAGATTTCGGGTGGGCAACGGGAATGCGTAGCGGCTTGAGCCTTAGGATCTTGGCGGCATTGCTGGCGTTGACGCTGGCGGGCTGCGGCGTTCGCGGCTCGCTCGACCTTCCCCCGGAGGCCAAGGCGCAGCGCGAAGCCGACAAGCGCGCGGCGGATGCGGCCAAGAAAAGTGGCACGCCGGCTGCCCCGAGGCCTCACGAGCCCTTCATCCTCGACGGGCTTCTGCGTTAAGATCGCCGCCGATCCGAGGCGACCCTGAGTTTCCAGCAGAATGCATCACTTCAGCTATCGCGCGGGCGTCCTGCATGCAGAAGGCGTTAGCCTCGCGCGGCTGGCCGATGCCGTGGGCACACCGTTCTATTGCTATTCCACCGCCACGCTCGAGCGGCACTATCGCGTGCTGGCGCAGGCCTTTCGCGGCATGGACGCGACGATCTGCTTCGCGCTCAAGGCGAATTCCAACCAGTCCGTCATACGCACCCTGGCGCGGCTCGGCGCCGGCATGGACGTCGTGTCGGAGGGCGAGTTGCGCCGTGCGCTGGCGGCGGGTGTGCCGCCCGAGCGCATCGTGTTCGCGGGCGTCGGCAAGACCGCGGGCGAGATGGCGTTCGCGCTCCAGCACGGCATCTCGACGTTCAATGTCGAATCCGAGCCCGAGATCGAGCTCCTGAGCGAAACGGCGGCGGGCCTCGGTCGCGTGGCGCGCATCGCCATTCGCGTCAACCCGGACGTGGACCCCCGCACGCACGCCAAGATTTCGACCGGCAAGGCGGAGAACAAGTTCGGCGTGCCGTACGACAGGGCGCCCGCGCTTTACCAAGAGGCCGCTCGCCTGCCGGGCGTCAGGATTGCCGGCATCCACATGCATATCGGCAGCCAGATCACCGGCCTGGAACCGTTCCGGGATGCGTTCCGCCTGATGCGGGACCTCGTCGTCCACCTGCGGCGGGAAGGCCACGATATCGAGCATCTGGACATCGGTGGCGGACTGGGCGTGCCCTACAGGCCGGAGGAGCCCGAGCCGCCCCACCCGGACGCCTACGCCGCCGTCGTCAAGGCGGCGCTCGGCGACCTCGGCTGCCGCCTCTACCTCGAGCCCGGCCGCATGATCGTCGGCAACGCCGGCGTGCTGGTCACACGCGTGATCTACGTGAAGGAGGCCGCCGCCAAGTCGTTCGTTATCGTCGATGCGGCGATGAACGACCTCATGCGGCCGACGCTATACGAGGCCTTCCACGAGATCAGGCCGGTCGACGAGTCCGTCACGGTCTCCGGCGAGCGGCTGGTGGATGTGGTCGGGCCGGTCTGCGAGACCGGCGATTTCCTGGCCCAGGACCGGATGTTGCCGCCCGTCAGGCGGGGCGATCTGCTCGCGGTCATGACCGCGGGAGCCTATGGCGCGACCATGTCGTCGACCTACAACTCCAGGCTGTTGATTCCCGAGGTGCTCGTGAAGGACGAAACGTTCGCGGTCGTGCGGCCGCGGCCGTCCTACGAGGAGCTGATCGGCGGGGACAGGATCGCGCCCTGGCTCGCTGGCGAGGCCACCTGAGGCCGCCTGCCTCGCCACGGCCATTTTCGCCTACCACTCTTGCACCCGCAACGTGTGTCGTGACAGCATGTCTGGTACGTCCGGAGTGCCGGCGCGAACCAGTTGGCGCGCTGGTCCGATCTCGGACGGCCTCGAAAGCTCGCCGAAATTTTTGTGAAGAGCACGGTCATAGCGGCCATGTTAGAGTGACCCTATGGAAGCACAGCCAATGCAGCGCACGCCTTTGAGCCGCGCCCTGGAGCGCAAGGTCCGGCTGAGCCGGGTTGCCCTCTATCTGGAGCGCCTGTGGCTACGACTGTGGTTGATCCTGGGGCTGGCGGGCCTGTTCCTGGCTCTGTCGCTGGCCGGGGTGTGGCCGCTCATGCCGGAGCTGGCGCACAAGGCTGCGATCGGGCTGTTCGGGCTGGCGGCGCTTGTGGCGCTGTTCCTGGTCGCCAGGGTGCCCTGGCCGTCGCGCGATGAAGGGTTGCGCCGGCTCGAGCTGTCGTCGGGCGTGCAGCACCGGCCGGCCACCTCCTACGAGGACCAGATCGCGCTCGGAACGGACGATCCCGTGGCCAAGCGCCTGTGGGAGGTGCACCGGACCCGTCTCGAGGCGCTGTTCGAGCGTCTGAAGATCGCCGGTCCGCAGCCGCGCGTCGACAAGCGCGATCCGTTCGCCTTGCGGGCCGTGCTGATGCTGGCCGTCGTCCTTGCCTACGTGGTGGTCGGGGATCGGGCCTATGATCGGCTGGTTTCCGCCTTCCGCTTCGGGGCCCCGCCGGTGTCGATCGAAGCCCGGCTCGACGCCTGGGTGACGCCGCCGGTCTACACCGGCATACCGCCGATCATGCTTGCCGACGGTGGCAAGCCTCTCGGAACGCCGGCCGAGGCCGGCGAGCAGAAGCCGGACGTGCAGGTTCCCGAGCACAGCCAATTAATTGTGCGCGCCAGCGGCGTTCGTGGCGACCGGCTTGTCGTCGAGACGCTCGTCGAGGGCGCGAGCGAGCCGACGCGCCATGACATCGCCAGCACGAAGGCCAAGGACGGCAAGGAGAAGAAGACCGGCGTCACCGGCACCGACGCTCTCGTCGAGGCTCGGCTGGAGCTCAGGAAGACACAGGTCGTGCGGCTCCTGGACGGCTCGCGTGAGCTGGCGAGCTGGCGGTTCCGCGTCACGCCCGATCGCGCCCCGCGCATCACGCTGACCAAGCCGCCCGAGACGACGCCCCGCGGCTCGCTGAAGCTCAGCTACAAGGTCGAGGACGACTACGGCGTCGTCACGGCCGAGGCGCGCTTCGAGCGCGTCGATCCCGAGGTGCCGGAGGAGGCCGTCAAGGGCGAGCCGCGCTTTCCGCTCGAGCGTCCGCCCGTGCTGGCGCTCAAGCTGCCTCGTGCCAACGCCAAGGCCGGCGAGGCGACATCTTACCACGAGCTGATGTCGCATCCCTGGGCCGGCACCGCCGTGCGCATGACGCTCATCGCGCGCGATGCGGCGGGCAACATCGGCCGCAGCGAAGCCGTCGAGCTCGTGTTCCCGTCGCGCCGCTTCCGCAAGCCCTTCGCACGGGCCGTCATCGAGCAGCGGCGCAGCCTCTACGACGATCCGCGCAACTGGCGCCGCGTCGTGCGCGCGCTCGATGCGCTGACGCTCGCGCCGGACCTGCACATTTCCGATCGCCACGTCTACCTCGGGCTGCGGTCCGCGCGCTGGCGGCTCCAGTACAACCACCCGCGGGCTGGCATCAAGAGCACGATGGAGCAGCTCTGGCAGGTAGCTCTCCGGATCGAGGATGGCAATCTTTCCGAGGCGGAGCGCAGGCTGCGCGAGGCGCAGGAGAAGCTGGCCAAGGCGCTTGAGCGCGGCGCTACCGACGAGGAGATCAAGCGGCTCATGCAGGAGCTGCGCGAGGCGATGGCCAAGTTCATGCAACAGCTCGCGCGCAAGGGCATGGATGACCGTCAGGTGCCGCAAGGTCTCGGCCCGGACCAGATGGCCCAGCCCAAGGACCTCGATCAGATGTTGCGCAACATCGAGGAGCTGGCCCGCTCGGGCGCCCGCGATGCCGCGCAGCAGATGCTGAGCGAACTCAGGGATCTGCTCGAGCGGTTGCAGTCGGGGCGCATGGCGGATACGGGCCAGAGTCGCGAGATGATGCGCCAGATGAGCGAGTTTGGAGACCTCATCGGGCGTCAGCAGAAGCTGCTCGACGATACCTTCGGTGCGCAACGTCAGCAGCGCCAGCAGGGACAGGGACGCCAGGGCCAGAACCGTGAAGGCCAGAACCGCGGAGGCCAGCCGGGCCAGCGCGAAGGCCAGCAGCGTGGCCGGCAGGGCCAGCCGGGTGATGGCGAGTCCGGACGCCCCGGACAGCCCGGTCAGCAGGCGGGTCCACAGGACGGGCCTGGGCTTGGGCAGCGACAGGGAAACCTGCGTGGTCAGCTCGACCGGCTGATGGAAGGCATGCGCCGTTTCGGCATGCAGATGCCGCGTCAGCTCGACGAGGCGGGACGCGCCATGGCCGAGGCCGAGCGTGCGCTCAAGGAGGGGAACCTCGGCAAGGCCACCCGCGATGAGCAGAGGGCGCTCGAGCAGCTTCGCAAGGGCGCGCAGTCGCTGGCGCAGCAGATGTTGAAGATGATGCCGTCACGGGTCGGCAACCGTGGTGGCGATCGCGATCCGCTCGATCGGCCGCAGCGTCACGAGGGGCCCGACATCGGCGCCCGCGTGCAGGTGCCGGACAAGCCGGACCGCCAGCGTGCGCGTGAGATCCTCGAAGAGTTGCGCAAGCGGCTCGGCGACATGACGCGGCCGCCCATTGAGCTCGAGTATCTGGAGCGGCTGCTGCGCCAGTTCTGAGCCAGGCGCAGCGGCAGCGTCCGGACGGGAGATCCGACGACTTCAGACGTGATTACGGGGGCCGTCAGGCCCCCGTCGCCGTTTGATGGTTGGCCCGGCAGCTCAAAGCGAGCGGGCGAGGCCCAGCTCGATCAGGCTTTCGCGGGTGAGCGGGCGAGTGCCGTGCCAATCATGCTGTCGCGCGTGACGAGCGCGGCCAGCTCCGCCTCGCTCATCGCCTCGGTGCCCTCCGGCCGACGGGGTAGCACGAGGTAGCGGCAGTCGGCCGTGCTGTCGAGCACACGCACCTCGACATCATCGGGCAAATGCGTGCCGAACTCGGCCAGCACTGCGCGTGGCTCGCGCACGGTCCGCGCGCGGTACTCGCGCGACTTGTACCAGAGCGGCGGAATGCCGATGAGCGCCCGCGGATAGCAGGAACAGAGCGTGCAGACCACCATGTGGTGGACGTCCGCGGTGTTCTCCACCACGACCAGCTTGAGACCGTCGAAGGGATGTCCCAACTCCGCGACGCCGGCATTGCCATCCGCCAGCAGGCGGGCCTTGTAGGCCGGGTCCACCCAGGCGCGGGCCACGATCTTGGCGCCGTTCTCGGGCGTCCTGCCCTCGTAATCCTCGATCTTTTCCTGAATTTCCCGCGCCGTCAGGATGCCCTTGTCGATGAGCAGCTCACGCAGCGCCACCTCCATGAACTCCCAGTCCTCCGATGGCTCCTTGATGTCGGGCTGGAAGGGGCTATGGCCGTGGCTGTGGCCGTGATCATGGTCGTGGTGATGACCGTGCTCGTGCTCATGCTCGTGTTCGCTGCTCACGCTTCGCTCTCCTGCTCGCTCTTCAGCCGTATCCAGGGCGACCGGTCCGGCTCAGATCGGCTCCAACCAGTGCTCATAAAGATCGGCGGTGACGGTATCGCGCGGGGCATACTTGCCGTCCCCGCCCCAGACCTCGTCCATGGTGAAGACGACCTGATAGAGCGCGAGCTCCGGCAGGCCGTGCATGCCGTAGGCGAGCCGCTCGGGATTGGGGAAATGTCCGAGTAGCCGCACGATGCGACCCGTGTGGCCGCGCAGATAGAGCGGCGTGCGGATGTGGCCCGGTGGCGAGGCCGCCGCGACCCGCACGGTATCCCCGATCTTGAAGCGTTCGCTCATTTTCGGCGTCCTGTCCGTTGCTCCTGGCCGGCCCGAGCCGACACCTCGCGGCGCATCCTAGTCCGCCCGTCCAAAGCGCTTGCGCACCTCGGCGAGCTTCGCGTCGATCTCCGCCTCGGTGAGAATGCCCTTCTCGAGGAGGAGAGAGCGCATGGCGGTCACCCACTTCTCGTAGTAGCGGGCGCCGGAATAGAACTCCGGCGTCAGGCTCTCGATGGTGCGCCGGTTCTCGTCCGTCACCCAGAACGAGCGCGGCTTGGCACGAAGCAGCATCATCATGGCGTCGATGCGCCGCTCCGTCATCGTCGGCTCGTGCGGCTCGAGGTCGACCTTGCCAGCGTCGAGCCCGCCGAGATCGTGTACGCCTCGCTCAGCCATTTCGCTGTCCTTTCCGGCTTGCGTCATCGTGCAGCTTCAGGAGTTGCGCCGGCCGAATTCGCTTTCCAGCGCCAGCCACGTCCTGGAGTCGAACAAGTCCCAAAGCTGACCATGCGTGAGCATGCCATCCATCTGCCCGAGCGTCGAGCCCTCGGCCTTGAGTGCGGCCATGAGTTCCAGGCCGACCTTGGCGAAGCGCCGCGTCAAGGCATTGGGATAGATCGCCAACCGGAAGCCGAGGGCCTCGAGTCTGGCCGCCGGCATGATAGGTGTGCGCCCCCCTTCGACCATGTTGGCAAGCAGCGGTACGCCCGGCACGGCCTTGGCGATGCGCGCCATCTCGTCCTCGCTCTCGGGGCTTTCCACGAACAGCACGTCGGCGCCGGCCTCGCGATACCGCTGGGCGCGCTCGATCGCCGCCTCGATGCCTTCCATTGTGCGTGCGTCGGTCCGGGCCACGATCAGGAAATTCTCGTCGAGGCGGGAATCCGCGGCCGCCTTGATGCGCCCTTCCATCTCGGCTGGCGAGACGACGCGCCGGCCGAGCTCATGGCCGCAACGCTTGGGCATCTCCTGATCCTCGATCTGCACGGCGCTGACACCGGCGCGCTCCATCTCGCGCACGGTGCGGACGATGCTGAGCGGTCCGCCGAAGCCGGTGTCGATGTCGGCGAAGACGGGGATCGTGAGCACGTCGGCGATGCGTTTGACGCGGTCGAGATGCTCGGAGAACGAGACGAGTCCGAGATCCGGCGCGCCGAGTTGGCTGAGCGATACGCCGGCTCCCGAGATGTAGGCGGCCTCGAAGCCGCTGGTCTCGATGATGCGGGCGCCGAGGCAGTCGAAGCAACCGGGCGCGATCAGGATGCGTGACTCACGGAGCCGCTCGGCCAGGCGGCGGTTGCGATCTCCGGTGTGCCTGAGGCCGGGCGGGTAGGCAGCAGTCGTCGGGCGGGCGGACATGGCGGGCTCTTCGCTCCTGGATGGGCGTGGCGGTTGACGTCAGGCGACGCGGCGCCAAGTGTCGGGCTCGGCGGCTTCGCGGCGGAAGCGCTCGACCTGGTCGAGATGGTGGCAGGCCGCGACGTGGCCGGGCTGCACCTCGCGCATGGGCGGCTCGGCCTTGCGGCACTCGTCCGTCGCGAACGGGCAGCGGCTCGCGAAGCGACAGCCTGGCGGCGGCGACAGCAGATCGGGCGGGCTCTTGGGAATGGAGATCAGGTCGCGCGCCTCGCCACCGAGATCGGGAAAGGCGTTGCAGAGCCCCAGCGTATACGGGTGGTAGGGCGTGCGGAACACCGCCTTGCCGCCGTACTCCATGATCTTGCCGGCGTACATGACGACGATCTTGTCGCAATTCTCCGAGACGACCGGCATGTCGTGTGTGATGAGCAGCATGGTCTTGCGCAGCCGGTCGTGGATCTGCTTGATCCGATAGAGGATCTGGTCCTGCACGATGACGTCGAGGCCCGTCGTCGGCTCGTCGGCGACGACCAACGTCGGATCCAGCACCAGCGCCATGGCGATCATGGCGCGCTGGCGCATGCCGCCCGAGAACTGGTGCGGATAGTCGTTGAGGCGGCTGCGCTCGAGCCCCACCAGAGCGAACATCTCCTCGATGCGCGCCTTCTTGCGCTCCGCCGGCCAGGTGTCATGAGCGTCGATCGCTTCCTCGATCTGCTCCGTGATGCGGTAGACGGGATCGAAACCGTTCATCGCGCTCTGCGGGATGAGTGCGATCTCCTTCCAGCGCAGGCGGTTGAGGCCGCGCTCGTCGAGTTTGGCGAGGTCCTCGCCCTTGTAGAGGATCTCGCCGCCGGAGACACGGCCGGCCGGCGGCAACACGCCGAGGATGGCCTTGGCCAGCGTGGACTTGCCGCAGCCCGACTCGCCGACGATGCCGAGGTACTCACCCTCGCCGATGGTGAAGGAAACGCCATCGACAGCGCGAGCGCTGCCCTTGCGGGTCGTGTAGGTGATCTTCAGGTCCTTGATCTCGAGGACAGCCATCGCCTGCGAACGCCTCACATCTGCCGAAGTCTGGGGTTGAGGGCCTCCTCGTACGCGCGCGTCACCATGAAGATGGCGATGACGAACAGCGACAGGCTGAGGCCGGGCGGAAGCACCCACCACCATGCCGTGCGCACGGCGCCCGCCTTGAAGGCGAGATTGAGCATGCGGCCCCAGCTGATGAGGTTGGGGTCGCCGAAACCGAGGAAGGCGAGCGCTGCTTCCAGCATGACGCCGGCCTGCACACCGATGGCCATGTAGAGGAACATCAGAGGCAGCACGTTCGGGGCGATATGCACGAACAGGATCTTGAGCTCGCTCGTGCCGGCGGCGCGCGCGGCCCAGATGAACGGCCTCTGGCGCAGTGTCAGGACCTGGGATCTCACGACGCGGGCGGTCGTGCGCCAGAGGAAGCAGACGATGAGCGTGATGATGATGGCGAGGCTCGGTCCCGTGATCGACAGGATGACGAGCGCGAACGGCAGGAACGGGATGCCGAAGGCGACATCCGTGATCCGCATCAGGATATCGTCGGTCCGACCGCCGAAATAGCCGGAGAACAGTCCGATCAGCGTGCCGAGAACGGCGCTGCCGACCGCAGCCGTCAACCCGACCAGCAGGGCAATGCGCGAGCCCCAGATGACCTGACTGAAGACGTCCATCGACTGGTTGGTGGTGCCGAATGGCGCTGCGGCGGACGGCGGCTTCAGTCGCAGGAGCTGCTTGCTCTCGCCCGTCAGCACGTCGAACGGCGCATGCGGGGCCACCCACGGGGCGGAAAGCGCCAGAACGACGAAAAAGGCGATGATGGCGAGGCCTGCGGCGCCGGTCGGATAGCTGGCAATTGTGGCGAGCGAGCTCGTGAAGCCGCCGAGCAGGCGGCCGATCCGCCGGCCGAAGCCGGTCTTGCGGACCGGCGGGCGCGCCGCCGCGGCCGTTGGCCCACCGCTGTCCGCGAGCTTTTCCTGCATGGGCCCGCTCCCTTCTCTCAGTCGTAGACGACGCGCGGATCGATGACGCCGTAGAGGAGATCCGCAACGAGGTTGAAGGTGAGGATCGTGAGGGCCATGACGTAGAAGGCCGCCTGCACGATCGGGTAGTCGAGGTCGCCGAGCGCCGTCACCAGCTCACGGCCTATGCCGGGCCAGGCGAAGATGATCTCGAGCAGCACCTGTCCCTGGAAGATGAATCCCATCATGACGGCGATATCCGTCACCAGGGGGAGCAGCGCGTTGCGTGTGGCATGCACCATGATGCGCTTCTCGGGCAGCCCCTTGGCGCGCAGGATCTCGAGGAAATCGCTGCCGCGGACCTCCAGCATGGTGGAGCGCAGGAGGAGTGCGGGGCTGGTGACCTCGCGGGTCATCAGCACCAGCATCGGCAGAATCAGGTGATGCAGGAAATCCAGCGAGAACACCGTGCTCCAGAAACTGTCGCCGCCGCCGCCGATCGAGACCATGCCGCCGGGCGGGAACCAGCCGAGCCAGTAGGAGAAGATCATCAGGACGACGATGCCGACGAAGAAGGACGGCGTCGAGCGCGCGAACAGCAGGAGGAACACGGTCAGCGCCTCGCGCTTGGTGCCGCGCTTCCAGCCCAGCCAGGAGCCGAGCGTCGCACCGAGGATCACCGAGATGATCACGGACGGGATGATCATGGCGGCGGTATTGCCGAGCTTCTCGAGGATGATCTCGCTCACCGGCTGGTTCTGGAAGAAGGAGCGGCCGAAGTCGAAGGTCAGCATGTTGCGCATGTAGCGCAGGTATTGCACCCACCAGGGATCGTCGAGGCCCCAGAGCACGCGCTGCTGGCGCACCATCTCTTCCGAGAAGTTGCTGTCGACGAAAATGGATGTCGGGTCGCCCGGCAGAATGCGCAGGATGGCGAACAGGATCGTGAGAACGGCAACGATCACGAAGAAGAAGAGCACGAGGCGGCGCAACAGGTAGCGGCGAAAACCGGTCATTGCTCCTCCCTTGCCGCCCACTCTTTGTGCGTCGGCATGCGCAGTTCGTGCGCGACCGACCGCTCGCGGGTCCCTTCGATTTGTCTGGATTTCATCAGGTTTCGGGACCGAGCACAAGATGCTGCGTCAGGGGACCATGTCGGCGCGGGGCTGCCGCGCGCAGTGCATGGCGGCAGGCATCCGGAGCGATATGCCCAGCCCCTACGGGCCCTTGCTGGTCTGGACAACTGGCTCTACAGTCGCGGAAAACACCTGACATCCTGGAGGAACGCCGATGACCATGGCCAAGCGCTTTCGAACACTCCTGAAGTCCGGCCACATGATCGTGGCCCCCGGCGCCTACGACTGTGTGACCGCGCGGCTGGTCGAGCAGGCGGGCTTTCCGGCCGTGTACATGACGGGTGCGGGTACGGCGGCGACCCTCGGCTATCCCGACTATGGCCTCGTCACCATGAGCGAGATGGCCGACAATGCCGCGCGGCTGACCTCGGTTCTGACGGTGCCCCTGGTCTCCGATATCGACACGGGCTACGGCAACGAGCTCAACGTCTATCGCACCATCCAGGCTTTCGAGCGCGCAGGCGTCGCTGCCGTCCATATCGAGGATCAGGGCTTTCCCAAGCGCTGCGGTCATCTCGATGACAAGGAGCTGATCCCGCGCGAGGCCTATTACACCAAGATCCGCGCGGCTGCGGCGGCGCGCAAGAGCGCCGATTTCACCATCATCGCCCGCACCGATGCGCGCGCGGTCGCTGGCCTCGACGAGGCTGTGGCACGCGTCAACGGCGCTCTCGCAGCCGGTGCCGACATCGCTTTCGTCGAGGCGCCCCAGTCCATGACCGAGATCGAGACCATCCCCAAGCTCGTCAAGGGGCCATGTCTCCTCAATGTCGTCCGCAAGGGCAAGACGCCCGAGATCGATCTCGCCGAGGCTGAGCGTATGGGCTACGCGCTCGCCATCGTGCCCGGAATGCTGATCGCCGGCGTCATCGGCATCTGCGACGAACTTCTCGGCAAGCTCAAGGCGGAGCGGCGCCATCCGGTGCCGCCGGGCGATCCGACCGTCCGCGAGGTCTTTGCCCGCTTCGGCGCAGCCGAGTGGGACGAGCGGCGGACTGCTTTCAGCGATCCCAAGAGTCAGGCCGCCGAGTAGCCGGAGAAGCGCCCATGCCCGCGTCGAAGTCGTCTGCACCACGGACCATGTTCGAGAAGATCTGGAGCCGTCACGTCGTCGTCGATCGCCCCGACGGCTACACGCTGCTCTATATCGACCGGCATTTGATGCACGAGGGCTCGGCCGGCGGCTTCGACCGGCTGCGCCCGCGCGGGCTTGGGCTGAGACGCCCGGATCGCTGCTTCGCGACGCCCGATCACTACGTGCTGACCTCCAGCCGGTCGATCGACGACATCCCCGATGCTCATCACCGCGCCCATGTCCGCGCGATCAAGACCAATATGGATGCGGCGGGCGTGACGCTGTTCGACATCGACGATCCGCGCCAGGGCATCGTGCACGTGATCGGCCCCGAACAGGGCATCTCGCAGCCCGGGCTGACCATGGTCTGCGGCGATAGCCACACCGCGACGCATGGCGCGGTCGGGGCGCTCGCGTTCGGCATCGGCTCGTCCGAGGTGGCGCACGTGATGGCGACGCAGTGCCTCTGGCAGAAGAAGCCCAAGGCCATGCGCATCACCATCGACGGGCGGCTCGCTCCCGGCATCACCGGCAAGGACGTGATCCTCGCCATCATCGCCAGGATGAGCGCGGCGGGCGCCACCGGTCACACCATCGAGTACGCCGGCAGCGCCATCCGCGCACTCTCCATGGAGGGCCGCCTCACGCTCTGCAACATGTCGATCGAGGGGGGCGGGCGCGCCGGCATGGTGGCGCCCGACGACACGACCTACCAGTACCTCGCCGGCCGTCCGTTCGCGCCGAAGGCGGGCGAGTGGGACAAGGCGCTCGCGTTCTGGAAGGGGCTGCCGAGCGACGACGGCGCCACGTTCGACCGCGAGCTGTCGCTCGATGGAAACGCCATCGCGCCGATGGTCACCTGGGGCACGAGCCCGGAGGACGCTTCGCCCGTCACAGAGCGTATTCCAGACCCCTCGCAGGCCGCCGATGCGCTCCGCCGCGAGAGCATGGAGCGGGCGCTCGCCTACATGGGTCTCACACCCGGCACGCCGCTCGAGGAGGTGCCGGTCGACCGCGTCTTCATCGGCTCCTGCACCAACTCGCGCATCGAGGACCTGCGTGCGGCGGCGGCCATCGCCCGCGGCCGCAAGGCCAGGATTCCCGCCTGGATCGTGCCGGGGTCGGGCCTCGTGCGGCAGGCTGCGGAGGCCGAGGGGCTCGACAAGGTCTTCCGCGAGGCGGGCTTCGAGTGGCGCATGGCGGGTTGCTCGATGTGCGTCGGCATGAACGGGGAGACCGGCAAGCCCGGGGAGCGGATCGCCTCGACGTCCAATCGCAACTTCGTCGGCCGCCAGGGGCGCGGCGTGCGCACGCACCTCGTGAGCCCGGCGATGGCCGCTGCCGCCGCCGTCACCGGCAAGTTCACCGACGTGCGCAAGCTGATGGCCTGAGGAGACGCACCATGGAGCCTTTCACCACCTTCACGGCCGTGGCTGTCCCGATCGACCAGCCCAACATCGACACGGACCAGATCATCCCTGCGCGCTTTCTCGGCAAGCCGCGGACGGACAGGGTTGCGGCCGCATTCCACGACATGCGACGTACGCCCGACGGCGCGCTGCGGCCGGAGCTGACGCTGAACCAGCCGGCTTATAAGGACGCTCGCATCATCGTCGCCGACCGCAACTTCGCCTGCGGCTCATCGCGCGAGCATGCCGTCACGGTCCTCCAGGACAACGGCTTCCGCGGCTTCATCGCCACCAGCTTCGGCGACATCTTCTACAACAACTGCTTCCAGAACGGCGTGCTGCCGGTCGTGCTGCCGGCCGAGCGGGTGGCGGAATTGAGGGCGCTGCTGCATAAGACGCCCGGCGCCACGATCACGCTGGATCTCGAGCGCCAGTCCGTGACGGGTCCGGACGGCAAGGTGGATCGCTTCGAGATTGATTCCTTCCGCAAGGACTGTCTGCTCAAGGGACAGGACGACGTCAGCCTGACGCTCGGCTATGAGAAGGACATCGCAGCGTTCGAGGCTCGTCAGAAGTCCGAGATGACCTGGCTCTGAGGCTGCGCGCGGCAGTGTCGCGAGCATGGCACGAGCGCACGCCGGGGCTTGGTCGTGGGCTGCCGCAGACGGTGCGCGCGGGGATCAGGCCGGGAACAGGAGATCGTTGTGAGCAATGAGAAGTCCCTCGTGCTGATGCCGGGCGACGGCATCGGCCCGGAAGTGGTCGGCGAGGCCGCGCGGGTCGCCGACTGGTTGATCGCCAGGCGGCGCCTGCCGATCCGGACCAGCGAGGTTCCCTATGGCTATACCGCCTACAAGGCGACCGGCGAGATGCTGCCGGCCGCGACCGCCGAGGCGCTGAACGCCGCCGACGCCATCCTGTTCGGCGCGACGGGGGGACCCGAGCGCGACGCATTGCCGATGGCCGTTCGCCGCAAGGGCAGCCTGCTCTCGATACGCAAGGAGCTCGGGCTCTACGCCAATCTGCGGCCGGTGAAGCCGTTTCCGGCGCTCATCGATTCGAGCCCGCTCAAGGCCGACGTCATCCGCAACGTCGATATGATCATCCTGCGCGAGCTCAACGGCGGCATCTATTTCGGCGAGCCGCGCGGTGTCGAGGACCTGCCGGACGGCGGCCGGCGCGGCTTCAATACGGAGGTCTACACGACGCCGGAGATCCAGCGCATCGCGCGTGTCGCCTTCCGTCTCGCGGAGGCGCGCAGCGGCCGCGTCTGCTCCGTCGACAAGGCCAACGTCATGGATTGCAGCCGGCTCTGGCGCGAGGAGGTGACCGCGCTGCACGCAGCGGAGTTCCCGCACATAGAGCTCTCGCACATGTACGTGGACAATGCCGCGATGCAGATCGTGCGCCGGCCCGATCAGTTCGATGTCATCGTCACCGGCAACATCTTCGGCGATATTCTTTCCGATGTTGCGGCGCCCATCACGGGCTCTCTCGGCATGCTGCCGTCCGCCTCGCTCAACATCGCCGCGGACGGCAGCGTTCGCCGGGCGCTGTTCGAGCCGGTGCACGGGTCCGCGCCCGACATCGCCGGCAAGGGGGTTGCCAATCCGCTCGGCGCCATTCTTTCGCTCGCCATGGCGCTGCGTCATTCGTTTGCCGCGGCCGACGCGGCGGACGAGGTTGAGCAGGCCGTCGCCGCGGCGCTGGCCGGTGGCGCGCGCACTCCGGATCTGGCGGCCCTCGGCGCCGCCACGCTCGGCACGCGCCAGATGGGTGACGCGGTGCTTGCCGCCCTCGAGGCGAACGCTTAGACCTGCCGTCGGCGGCGCCGCAAGCGGGCGCCGCTCGCCCGATATGAACCAAGGGAGGGAGGCGCCCCCATGCGCTGGAGCAAGAGACGCGAGCGGCTGCGAGCTGTGCTGACGGGGACCACCTGTGTTCACCCCGGAACTGTTTTCGACCCGATCTCGGCGCGCATCGCCGAGGATCTCGGCTTCGAGGTCGGCATGCTGGCGGGCTCCATCGCTTCCATGACGGTGCTGGGCGCGCCGGACATCATCCTGTTGACGCTGTCCGAGTTCGCCGACCAGGCACACCGCATCTGCCGCGCCGGCGAGTTGCCAGTGCTGGCCGACGCCGATCACGGCTATGGCAATGCCCTCAACGTCATGCGGACGGTCGAGGAGCTGGAGACCGCCGGGATCGCCGGCCTCTCCATCGAGGACACGGCCTTGCCCATGAGCTACGGGGAGCCGCGCAAGACAAGCCTGCTCAGCCTCGAGGAGGGCGCTGCCAAGATGCGCGCCGCGGTGGCCGCGCGCCGCGATCCCGGCCTCGTCATCGCGGGCCGTACGAGCGCACCGGGCATGACCGGCATCGACGACGCCATCCGCCGCGCCAAGGCCTACGAGGCGGCGGGCGTTGACGCGCTTTTCCTGATCGGCATCAAGACGCGCGCCGACCTGGAGCGCGTGGCGGCCGAGACGCGCCTGCCGCTCATTCTCGGCGGTCCCGGCAAGGAGATTCTCGACCGCCCTTATCTCGCGAGCCAGCGCGTACGGATCTGCCTGATCGGGCACCAGCCGTTCGCCGCCGCCGTCAAGGCCGTGCACGACACGCTGGCGGCGCTGCGGGCGGGCACGCCGGGCGGCGAGATCAAGGGGCAGGCGTCGTCGGAGCTGATGGACCAGGTCACCCGTGAGCCGCAGTACAAGGGCTGGATCGACGACTACCTCGGCGGCAAGCGCTGACGGGGCGACGGGCAGCGGACGGCCGCCGCCGATCGAGGAGCCGGCAAAAAGACCGTAGGACGAATGCATGCGATCGTCTTGCGTAAGCCGGCTTCGTCGCTATAGTGCGGCGGTTCTCACCACAGCACCGGAGGGGTGGCCGAGTGGTTGAAGGCGCACGCCTGGAACGCGTGTAGGCGGGCAACCGTCTCGTGGGTTCGAATCCCACCCCCTCCGCCAGCGGAGCATTTCCCATAGAGTACCATC
>JAWKVZ010000006.1:0-336216 GCA_041397725.1 Hyphomicrobiaceae bacterium
CCGTACCTCTGGGTAGGTTCCCACGCGTTACTCACCCGTCTGCCACTCCCCTTGCGGGGCGTTCGACTTGCATGTGTTAGGCCTGCCGCCAGCGTTCGTTCTGAGCCAGGATCAAACTCTCAGGTTGAAAGAGTTCGATTTCTGGTTAATCTGAAGTGAGCGAATCACTTCAGTTCCTCACTGCGTAACGGGTCCCATTCACACACCGACACCCGAGCCTCTCGGCAGCGAGCATCGATTGGTGATGGTAGAAACGCAGATTTGGCCAGAGTCTCTTTCGATCCGCGATTACTCGCGGAACGGCGCGACTCCGCCGCCTGCGTTTCCCTTTCTTCGATCTACATTTTCAAAGAGCCGTAGCACGACCAGAGCGCAAACCGACCAGCAGGTCAGCGTTAGCCGCCTGCCAACAAAACGAGACCACTATCCGAGCTCACCCGGAGAGAGCCTCATTTGGTTCGATTGATTGCCGCCCAGTGGCCGCGGAGGACAGTACGTCGTCCTCGCGAGGTTTGAATTAATACCATCTTGCCCGCCGTGTCAACACCCCCTCGCATTTTTTTTTGGAACATTCGGTCATCCACAGAGTGTGCGGGCGACCGCCGGTCCCGACGGGCCGCGCAGACATATTGCAGTCAGATTGGCTTGGCAAGAGGGATTCGACACAATCGGAACCGGTATTCGGGCCGCATACCTCTGGCTGGGTCGCGGCGCTGATCGGGGCGCCGCGCTCGGCAGGGCATGTGATGGGGGCCGTCATGCGACCGCTCGCCTCGCGAGCCCGGCGACGGACGGCGTTCCCGCGGCGGCCTCGATTGAGGTAGAGTTGGTGAATCGGGACCACGGATGATCGGGACGGTCCCGATCCGACCGAGGTGCCTCTGCGTCGAGACGCCGTGAGGAACGGGGGATACGGGGATCGTGATCGCGAGACGTCACCGTACGCGCATGCGTCAGACACGGGCGCTGGTGCCGACTGCCACGCACCGGCAGGCGCCGACCGTGTTCCTGGCGCGCACCAACGGCGCGCTCGTCGACGCATATACGGGCGAGCCGCGGCGCACGAGCCATCATCGCTTCCGCTGGCTGTTGAGCACGTGCCTGGCCGCCATCGTCGGCGCGATCGCTTTCGGCGTGGTCATCTACGGGTTCTCCGACGCGCCGGAATCGCGCCAGGGCCTGCTCCCGAGCCTGCGCGAGATCTCGAGCCGCTCGCTTCGCCCGGCAGCACCACCGAAGCCGGCCGCCGGCACCATGAAATGGGCCCTCGCCAAGCAAGACCGGCTGCAGATGGCCAGCGCGTCCCAGATCGTCAAACACATCATCCGTGATCGCATCCCCCACCGGCGCGGCACACGCGAATACATCCAGATCAAGCCCTATGCGCGGATCGTCGGAAAGCTCCCGACCGTGCCGGCGGCGGGTGCCGATCAGATCCCGCCCTTCAATCCGTTCAAGCTCTATCCCAACCCCGCACCGACCAAGACCAGCCGGCGGAGGGACAGCGATTCCGAGGTCAGCCATGTCACCACGAAGGTGGTGGAGCTGCTCGGCGGCTTTCTGCCGGTCGAGGACGGACAGACCCTCGACAGCGAGGCGCTGCTGATGGTGGTGAGCCGCGCCATCGAGCCGACCGAGCGCGCGCGCTCATTGCGCCCGAGCTTCCAGCCGGCGGGCGCGCCACAGCTCCCCGAGGCCGTCACTCCCGAGCTTGCGAAGGCGCAACCGCCCAACACGACGGTCCTGCGCAAGACCTCCGCCGACGCCGACGACGACCCCGAGGAAGGGCTGCAGACCCAGACGGTCAAATCCCAACGCGGTGACACCCTGCTCGCCATCCTGCGGCGCTCGGGTATCGCCGGCTGGCAGGCGCGCCAGGTCGTCGAGGTGGCCAAGACGGTGTTCCCCGACAGCGCGCTGACGGCCGGACATGAAATCCGCCTCGGTCTGGTGCCCTCCCTGTCCGATTCCAACCTCATGGAGCCGGTCAAGATCGCGATCTATGACCCGGCCAAGCAGCATCGCGTCACCGTGCAGCGCACCGCCTCGGGCGAGTATGTGGCCCGCACCACGACCACCGAGCGCTCGGGCGCATCCCCGGCCGAAACCGAGCTCGGCCAACGCGCCAGCCTCTACATCAGCCTCTATCAGACGGCTCTGATGCAGGGCGTGCCGCACGAAACGGTCATGCAGATCCTGCGCATCCACGCCTACGAGACGGATTTCCGTCGTCGCACGCGGGCGGGCGATTCCCTCGAGCTGTTCTTCGATCTCAAGGACGACGAGAAGGGCGCCGACAGCCCGCCGGGCGAGCTGCTCTACACGGCCATCAGCACGGAAGGCGAGACGCGGCGCTATTATCGGTTCCGCACCCCCGACGGCGTCGTCGACTACTACGACGAGCAGGGCCAGAACGCGCGCAAGTTCCTCCTGCGCAAGCCGGTCGTTGGCGATATCGCGCGACTGACCTCGGGCTACGGCGTGCGCATGCACCCCCTGCTCGGCCAGCGACGGATGCATACCGGCATCGACTGGGCCGCCCCCCACGGCACACCGATCATGGCGGCCGGCGCCGGCATTATCGAAGAGTCCGGCCGCAAGTCCGGCTACGGCAATTACATCCGCATACGTCACGCGAACGGCTACAAGACCACCTACGCCCACATGCAGCGGATCGCCCGGGGCATGGACATCGGGACGCGCGTCCGCCAGCGCCAGATCATCGGCTACGTCGGCTCGACGGGCCTGTCCTCCGGCGCACATCTGCACTTCGAGATCCTGGTCAACAACAGCTTCGTTGACCCCCTGCGCATCCACGTGCCGAAGGAGCGCAAGCTCGCCGGCAAGGCCCTCGCCGATTTCCAGCGGGAGCGCGCGCGCATCGACGAGCTGATGCGCCGCACGCCAGACTACACGCGCGTCACGCAGGCGAGCGCCACCCGCTAGCCGCGAGCTGGGCACGCCCGTGCCGAACCGGCTGCCGCGAGCCGCTGACGGCATGCATCGCCGAAAACGATCATAATGGCAGGGGCGCTCGCCTCAGGCCTCGTGGCGGATCAGGCGCGATACAGCATCCCGCCAGGCCGCATAGCGTCGCGCGCGCTCGTCCCCGGCCATGGTCGGCGTGAACCGCCGCTCCGCGCGCCACGCCGCGAGATAGGCGTCGATGTCCGGCCAGACACCCGCCGCGCGCCCGGCGAGCCAGGCGGCTCCGAGGGCCGTCGTTTCGAGCACGGCCGGTCGCTCGACCGGGGCCGCCAGCATGTCCGCCAGAAACTGCATGGTCCAGTTGCTGGCAACCATGCCGCCATCGACGCGCAGGACGGTCTCGGCCGCGCCGAGCCCCGGCCAATCCTGATGCATCGCCTCGATCAGGTCGCGCGTCTGATAGGCGACGGACTCGAGCGTCGCACGCGCCAGCTCTGCGCGTCCCGCCCCCCGTGTCAGCCCGAACAGAGCCCCACGCACGTCCGGCTCCCAGTATGGCGCCCCCAGGCCGACGAATGCGGGCACCAGAACCACTTCGGAGTGTGGATCGGCGGCAGCGGCCAGCCCTTCCGTCTCCGCCGCGCTGGCAATGATGCCGAGGCCATCGCGCAGCCACTGCACGGCCGCGCCAGCCACGAAGATCGCCCCCTCCAGCGCGTAGGTCCGCCGGCCGCCGAGCTGATAGGCCACGGTGGTGAGGAGCCGGTTCTGCGAACGGACGAGCTCGGCTCCCGTGTTGAGGATGGCAAAGCAGCCGGTTCCATAGGTCGATTTCATCATGCCCGGCTTGAAGCAGGCCTGACCGATGGCCGCCGCCTGCTGATCGCCGGCAATGCCGCGTACGGCAATGGCCTCCCCGAGAAGGCTCGCGTCCGTGACGCCGAAATCACCGGAGGAATCCCTGACCTGCGGCAACAGGCTGCGGGGCACGCGAAACATCTCGAGCAGGTGGTCGTCCCAGTCCCCACGCGCAATATCGTAGAGCAGTGTGCGCGAGGCATTGGTGGCGTCCGTGGCGTGAACCTTGCCGCCGGTCAGGCGCCAGAGCAGGAACGTGTCGACCGTGCCGAACGCAAGCTCGCCGCGCTCGGCCGCCGCTCGCGCGCCCGTCACGTTGTCCAGCAACCAGGCGATCTTGGTGGCGGAGAAATAGGGATCGAGCAGCAATCCCGTCCGCGCCGTGACCTCGGCCTCGTGGCCGCCATCCTTGAGCGTGCGGCAGGCGTCGCTGGTGCGCCGGTCCTGCCAGACGATGGCCCGGTGGATGGGGCGACCCGTCGAGCGTTCCCAGACGAGCGTCGTCTCGCGCTGGTTGGTGATGCCGATCGCGGCGATCCGCCGACCGTCCCGCTGGGCGTCCGCGATCACCTCACGGCACGTCGCGAGCGTCGTCTCCCACAGATCCTCCGGGTCGTGCTCGACCTCGCCCGGCCGCGGGAAATGCTGCGGGAACTCCCGCTGCGCCACGGCCACGACCTTCTGCCCGGCATCGAGCAGGAGCGCCCGGCTCGAGGTCGTGCCCTGGTCAATGGCCAGGATGAGATCGGTCACGCAGTCCTCCCTGCCACAGCGAATGGATCAGGCCTTGCGCCCTTCGAGTTGTGCGAGCACCTGCTTCAGTTTCAGCAATTTGCGGTCGCGCTCGGCGAACAGCTCCGCCGGGGATCTGCCGCCGTAGTCGTAGAAGCCGGCGCCGGCCATCACGCCCGTGCGCCCCGCTGCGACCAGGCGATCGAGCGTCGGGCTCTGCCGGCGCGGCTCCGGTGGCTTGTAGGGCCGATGCGCCAGCGAGCGGCGCGCCATGTCGAGGCCGGTGTAGTCCATCTTCATGACGTGCCCCAGCGTCGCGAGGCGCGTGGCGAGCCCATGTATGATCGATCTGTCGATGTCCTCGGCGGTGACCAGCCCCTCGTCGAGAAGATGGTAGACCTCGAGCCCGATGGCCGCCTGCAGGCGGTTGGCGATATAGCCGGCGAGAAAAGATTTAAAGACGACGGGCACCTTGCCGAGCCCTTCGTAGAAGGCGGAAACGCCCGCCACGATCTCCGGCCGCGTTCTCGGCCCCGGCGCGATATCGACGAGATCGAGGATGTAGGGCGGCGTGTACCAGTGCGCGATCAGCACACGCTCCTGGCGGCTATCCGGCACCAGGGGAAAGACGTCGAGATGTGACGTGTTCGAGGCGATCACAGCATCGGGCCGGGCGCAACGGTCGAGGCGCGCGAACACCTCCCGCTTGATGTCCGGGTCCTCGAAAACCGCCTCGACGACAAGGTCGGCGGCGGCGGCGGCCTCCGCCAGATCCGGAGTGCAGACGATGCGCGCCACCGCCGCATCGCGCTCGGCCGCCGTCACGGCGCCGGCATCGACAAGCGTCGCCAGCGCCGCCTCAACGAGCGCGGGCGCCTTGGCCAGCGCAGCGGCGTCGACGTCCTGCAGGCGGACGTTGCAACCGCCCAGCGCGTGCACCAGCGCGAGGGCGTGTCCCATGGTTCCAGCGCCGATGACGGCGACATCGGTGAATTTCGTCATGCAGGTGGGCTCCATGGCTCGGGGGCGCGGACGAGAGGATCGGTAACGACATCGACGACGACCGGCCCGCCATGACTCAGCGCCCGGCGCAGCGCCGGCGCGATCTCGTCCGGGCTCTCGACGCGAATGCCTTCGACGCCGAAGGCGCGCGCGACGGCGGCAAAATCGGTGGGTCCGAACGTGATGGTCTCATCGGCGTTGCCGCCGCTCGGCTCGTAGAGCTTGCGGACCTTGACGATGCCCTGCGCGAAGGCCGAGTTGTTGTTGACGACGGTTACGACGGCGAGCCCACGCCGGCGCGCGGTCTCGAGCTCACTCAGGTGATAGTAGAAACCGCCATCGCCCGTGAAACAGACAACCGGGCGATCGCCCGCACCGCATTTGGCGCCGAGCGAAGCCGGGAACGCCCAGCCGAGCGAGCCGGCCGCCCTCAGATAGGTCTGCGTCGCATGGGGCAGATCGATCAGCGTACCCGTCCAGATGCCGGAATAGCCCGTATCAGAGACCAGCACGCCATCCTCGGGCAGCGCCTGGGTGATCTCGTGGCAGAGCCGCTCGACGCGGATCGCGCGCGCGCCCGAGCGCAGGTGAGGCTCCATCTCGGCGCGCCAGCGTCTGACCTGACCGGCGGCGGCCTCGGACCAGTCTGTGCCGCCACGCCGCCCGTCAATCGCCTCGACCAGAGCCTCGACCGCGCGTCGGGGATCGCCGAGAACGCCGATGACGCCAGCATAGTTGCGGCCGATCTCGGCGCCGTCGATGTCGATCTGCACGATCGGCGTACCCGGACGGGGCACGGTCCAGTTGTTGGTCACCTGATCGCCGGTGTGGCAGCCGACGTAGACCACGAGATCCGCCTCATGCACGATCCGGTTCGCCGGCGGCGCGGAATAGGTGCCGACGACGCCGACATAGAGCGGGTGCGTGGTGGGAACGATGCCACGGCCGCCGAGCGAGCTCGCGATAGGGATGGCGCAGCGCTCGGCCAGCGCCCGGACCGCGGCCTGAGCGCCCGACTGCATCCCGCCCGTGCCGACGACGATGACCGGGCGCCGGGACAAGGCGAGCGCACGGGCCGCAGCCTCGATCTCACGCGGATCGGGCGCGGGGCGAGCGCGAGCGGGATCGCCGAGCGACGCCACCGGGAGCTCCGGCGCAGACAGCACGGCATCCTCGATAAGCTCGCCGAGAAGACCGTTGATGTCGAGATGGGCCGGCCGGGGCGTTCCGGTCGTCGCCTCACGGAGCGCCTGGGCGAAGAGGATCGGCAGCTCGTCCCCGACCTCGACCTCGGCATGGAATTTCGTCACCGGAGCGAACAGCGGAGCGTGATCCAGCTCCTGATATGCGTTGCGGTGGCGGTAGAGGGGCGGCTTGCGTCCCGTCAGCGCTACGACGGGCGAGCGGTGCAGATAGGCGTCCTGCAAGGCTGCCGCGAGGTTCGCCGCACCGACCGACTGCGCCATGCAGACAGCGGCGCGCCCGCTGATCCGGGCGTAGCCGTCGGCCATGTAGGCGACGGACTTCTCCGAGTGGGCGAGCACGCGCGCAACCCCCACCTGCTCCAGCTCCAGGAGTGTCTTGCGCAAGACCGCATCGATGAAAAAGACGTGCCCGATGCCGACCGCCTTGATGGCCTCGGCCAAATAGCGCGCACCCGTTATCGCATTGCCTGCGTGTCCCAAGTTCCAGCCCCCGATCCAGCCGGCCAACTCCACCGCATTACGAGCGGCATAAAGACATCTCAACGCGTTACGCTTTGACGGGTCAAGTCGCAAACGCTAACGTGCCGCCTTCGTAGAAGGATAGCCGGATGACGCCCGAGGGGCTGAACGACCGGTTCTCGTGAGGGAGGAAATGATGACATTCTCGCGTCGCCGCGGGCTCGCGGCAGGCTTGGTGCTGGGCGCCGCTGCGCTGTTCTCGTCCATCTCACCGCAGGCTGCCCGTGCGGCCTACCCCGAAAAGCCCGTGACGGTCATCGTTGCCTGGGGCGCAGGTGGCGCCACCGACCTCGTGACACGCGCCCTGCAGGCGACTCTCGCCAAGAAACTCGGCACCGACATCGTCATCAAGAACGTTCCCGGCGCCGCCGGCACGATCGGTACGGCAGAGGTCGCCAAGTCCAAGCCCGACGGCTACACGATCCTGATCACGCCCGCCGGCCCGCTGACGACGCAGCCGCACCGCAACAAGCTGCCCTATGACCTGCCGTCGTTCGCAGGCGTCGGACGCATCGCCGTCACGCCGATGCTGATGATGGTCACCAAGAAGTCGAAGTTCAAAACGCTGGCGGACATCATCAAGGAAGCGAAAGCCAACCCGGGCAAGGTCAAGTTCTCCTCGACCGGCGCCGGCACGCTGCCGCACATCTCCATCGTCGCGCTCAACGACATGGCCAAGATCGACACCAAGCACGTTCCCTTCAAGGGATCGGCTGACGTGATGAAGGCCCTGCTCGGCGGCGTCGTCGATGTCTTCTCCGATCAGGCTCAGCTCGTGCCCAAGTATGATCTGCACGCTGTCGCCTGCTGGTCCGCCAAGCGCCTGCCGGAGTATCCGAGCGTTCCGACCATGAAGGAGCTCGGCTACGACCTCGTGCTCGAGAACTGGCTCGGCGTATTCGTGCCCAAGGCCACCCCTGCCGCAATCGTCGCCAAGATCGAGAAGGCCGTCGCCGACACCGTCAAGGATGCCAAGGTCGTCGAGAGCCTGCAGAAGCTCAAGGTCGTTCCCGCCTACATGACGGCCAAGGAGCTGGACGTCTTCGCGAAGGCCGAGTACGGGCGCAACCGTGAACTCCTCAAGAAGGCCGGCCTGCTGAAGAAGTAGCTGCCATCGACAAGGCGGGCGGGCAGGCGCCAGATATCGCCTGCCCGCTTCGTCGTTCCTGGCCGGGCTTGGAGGAGGCTTACGTTGAGCAAGGGCCTGAGAGACGTCCTCTTTTCGCTCGCCATGCTGCTCGCCGCCGGCGCGCTTTGGCTCGAGATGCAGAAGCCGCAGTATGAAGGCAGCGGGCCGTTCGGGTTCGGGCCGATCTTCTTCCCGCAGATCCTGCTGACGCTCTGGGTCATCCTGGCCGTCCTCATGCTGATCCGCGCCTTTGCCGTCTGGCGTGAGCCGGCGCCAGACATGGCCTGGTGGGTTTTCATCGGGCTGGCCGTGGCGACGGGGCTCTACATCTATCTGATGGGCCAGATCGGCTTCGCCCTCTCCAGCATCGTATTTCTCGCGGTGGTCATTCCCGCGCTCGGCTACCGGCATCCCATCGTGGTGCCGCTGGCGGTGGTGCTGTTCCCGCTGATCACCTGGTACGCCTTCGTCTACCTGCTCGGCATCCCGCTACCGACTTCACCCTGGTTCGCCCGTTTTTGAGACATCCCGATGGACCTCATCACCAATGCCCTCGGGCTCGTCCTGCAACCGGCACCGCTGATCGCCATCCTGATCGGCACGGTATTCGGACTCATCGTCGGCGCGCTGCCCGGCCTCGGCTCGGTCCTCGCGATCTCCATCGCGCTGCCGTTCACCTTCTCGATGGACAAGGTCTCCGGGATCTCGCTGCTGCTGGCCATCTACTGCTCGTCGGTCTATGGCGGCTCGCTCTCGGCGATCCTCATCAATACGCCCGGCACGCCCCAGTCCGCCGCGACCGTCCTTGACGGTTTCCCCATGACACAGCAGGGCAAGGCCGACGAAGCCCTGGGCTGGGCGACCATGGCCTCCCTCATCGGTGGCATCTTCTCGGCCGTCGTGCTGATGTTCGCGGCCCCACAGCTCGCGCGCATGGCCCTCAAGTTCGGGCCGATCGAAACGTTTGCGCTGATCTGCCTGGCCCTGACCTGCATCACCACGGTCTCGCGCGGGACCATGATCAAGGGGCTGTTCGCAGGCGTCCTCGGTCTGTTTCTGGCGACCGTCGGAACGGACCAGATGACCGGCGCCGTCCGCTTCGACTTCGGCGTGTTCGAGCTGACCGGCGGCCTCAGCCTCGTACCGGTGCTCGTCGGCCTGTTCGCGCTGGGAGAGGTCTTCTCGCGCCTGGCGGAGCGGATCACGACGCCGCCGGAGATCATGAGCAAGGTCGGCTACAAGCTGGCGCCGCTCAAGGAGTGGCTGCTGCGCTGGCGCACGATCGTGAAGAGCGCGATCATCGGCACGTTCATCGGCATTCTGCCGGGAACGGGCGCTGCGACCGCCTCGTTCGTCTCCTACGCGGAAGCCAAGCGCTCCGGCCGCTTCAAGGAGAAGCTCGGCACCGGCGAGCCGGAAGGTGTGATCGCCTCCGAGACGGCGAACAATGCCGTGACCGGCGGCGCGCTGGTGCCGACCCTTGCCATCGGCATTCCCGGCGACCCCGTGACGGCGGTCATGATGGGCGCCCTGATCATGCAGGGCATCCAGCCGGGCGTTCGTCTCTTCCAGGACAACGCCGACGTGGTCTATGCCGCCTTCGTCGCGCTCTTCATCGCGAATTTCGCCATGTACGCCTTCGGCGCCGGCTCGGCACGCATCATTACGCGCATCCTCAAGCTGCCCGAGCCACTCCTGCTGAGCCTCGTCATGGTGCTGTCGATCGTCGGCTCCTACGGGGTATCCGGCAAGCTCTTCGACGTCTGGGTAACCTTCATCGCGGGCATCTTCGGCTTCATCTTCCGCTACTGCAACGTGCCGACAGCGCCTGTCGTCATCGGGCTCGTGCTGGGACCGATATTCGAGGAGAACCTGCGGCAAGGCCTCATTCTGACGGACAACAACTTCGGCGCCTTCTTCAGCATGGGCGAGCATCCGATCGCGCTGGTGCTGTTCATCATCACCGCGCTCACGCTTGCCTGGTCCGCCTGGAGTGAGATTCGCAGCGTGCGACAACCCGCCGCCTGACGGCAGCGACGAGGGCAGGGATCACGAGCGCGGCGCGCGGCAAGACGTGCAAATTCACTTGATCTCGCCGCGCTTCTGCTCGACCTTGCATACAGAGCTTCACACATGCGGTCCGGCGGTCGTCCCGGCCGTTCCGTAACGGATCGATACGCCAAACGGGAGATCCTCATGCACCTCAGCTACACCCCGGAGGAAGAGGCCTTCCGCCAGGAGGTTCGCCAGTTCCTGGCCGAGAAGCTGCCGAAAGACCTGTCCGCCAAGGTCAAGTCCGGCAAGCGGCTCGCCAAGGAAGACTACATGCGCTGGCACCGGGCCATGTACGAGAAGGGCTGGGTCACGCCGATGTGGCCGAAGCAGTATGGCGGCTGCGGCTGGTCGCCCGTCCAGCTCCATATCTTCGACGAGGAGACTTTCGCCGCCGGTGCGCCGCGCACGGTGGTTTTCGGCATCAAGATGGTCGGTCCGGTCATTGCCAGGTTCGGCAACGACGCACAGAAGGCCGAGCACCTGCCGAAGATCCGCTCGGGCGAAGTGTTCTGGTGCCAGGGCTTCTCGGAGCCAGGCTCGGGGTCCGACCTCGCCTCGCTCAAGACGCGCGCCGTGCGCGAGGGCGACCACTACATCGTCAACGGCCAGAAGATCTGGACCACGCTCGGCCACTTCGCCGACTGGATCTTCTGCCTCGTGAGGACGGATACGAACGTCAAGAAGCAGGAAGGCATCTCCTTCCTGTTGATCGACATGAAGACGCCGGGCGTCTCGGTGCGTCCCATCATCACGCTCGACGGCGAGCACCACGTGAACGAGGTCTTCTTCGACAACGTCAAGGTGCCGGTCACCAACCTCGTCGGGCAGGAAAACAAGGGCTGGGACTACGCCAAGTTCCTGCTGATCAACGAGCGCTTCGGCATCGCCGGCGTCGGCCAGTGCAAGGAAGAGCTGGCGCGGCTCAAGGAGATGGCCCAGACGGAGCGCAAGAACGGCCGGCCGCTGATCGAGGATCCGCTCTTCGCGGCGCGCGTTGCCCGCTGCGAGATCGACCTGATGGCGCTCGAGCTCACCAACATGCGCATGCTCGTCGCGGAGCAGCAGGGCGCCAGCGCCGGCCCGCTCTCCTCGATCCTCAAGATCCGCGGCACCGAGATCCAGCAGAAGCTCGCCGAGTTGCAGATGGATGCAGTGGGACCCTACGCCAACCCCTGGATGCCGGAGGCCCTCGACGCCACCTGGAACGGCGAGCCGGTCGGCCCCGACTACGCCGCCCCCAAGACGCCGAGCTATCTGGACAAGCGCAAGACGTCGATCTATGGCGGCTCCAACGAAATTCAGAAGAACATCATCGCCAAGGCGGTGCTCGGCCTCTAGCACGCCGGAAGGACGGACATGGACTTTTCCTACAGCGAGGAGCAGACGCTCCTATCCAACAGTCTTCGCAAGCTGCTCGAGGATTCCTACGACGCGGACAAGCGCCGGAAGATCGCGGCGAGTGAACGGGGCTTCAGCGACGAGGCCTGGACCCGCTATGCCGAGCTCGGCCTGCTCGGCCTGCCCTTGCCCGAAAGCGCGGGCGGCTTCGGCGGCACCGCCATCGACACCATGATTGCCTCCGTCGAGCTTGGCCGGGCGCTGGCGCTCGAGCCCTTCGTCGCGACTGTCGTCATGGGCGCGGGCGCCATCCGGCTCGCAGGCTCGCCCGAGCAGCAGGAGGCCATGCTCCCCGCCGTCGCCGAGGGCAAGCTCAAGCTCGCGGCGGCGCTCGGCGAGCCGCAGGCCCGCTTCGATCTCGACGACGTGTCCACGACGGCGGCGAAGGCTGGCGCGGACTATGTGCTCAACGGCCGCAAGGCGGTCGTGCTCGGCGGCGACTCTGCGGACAAGCTCGTCGTGTCGGCACGAACCTCGGGTGGCGCCACCGACCGGGCAGGACTATCGCTGTTCGTGGTCGAGGCAAGCGCCGCCGGCGTCGTGCGACGCGGCTACCAGCTCGTCGACGGGCGGGGCGCGGCCGAGGTGACGCTGAGTGATGTCAAGGTCCCCCAATCGGCCCGCCTCGGCGCGGAAGGCGGCGCCTGGCCGGTGATCGAGCAGGTCAGCGATCTCGCCATCTCCGCCCTGCTCGGCGAAGCCATTGGCGCCTGGGAGCGGATCAACGAGCTGACGCTCGAGTACCTGAAGACCCGTCAGCAGTTCGGGCGCACCATCGGCCAGTTCCAGGTGTTGCAGCACCGCATGGTCGATCTCACGCTCGAATACGAGCACGCGAAGTCGCTCGTCTATCTCGCGGCCATGGAGGCGGACAGCACCGCGGCGAGCCAGCGAGGCCGGGCCATCGCGGCCGCGAAGTTCTTCGTCGACGACAAGGGCCGCCAGTGCGGCGAGCACGCCATCCAGATGCATGGTGGCATCGGCATGACGCAGGAGTATGTTCTCTCCGACTACGTCAAGCGACTCGCCATGATCAGTCACACGCTGGGCGACAGCGACCACCATCTCGCCCGCTTCGCGCGGGCCTCGACGGGCAAAGCCTGACGTTTCAGCACTCCATCGGTGTGGCGTCCGGACAACCGGGCGCCGCATCCTCGCGATCTTTTACAACCAGGAAAGAGGGAGCCCTCGTATGCCACTCATCGACGTCAAGACCGAGATCACCGGCAACGTCTGGAAAGTCGTCAAGAAGGTCGGCGACAAGGTCGGCGAGGAGGAGGAGATCCTCATTCTCGAGTCCATGAAGATGGAAATCCCGGTGTCCTCGCCCGAAGCCGGCACGCTCAAGGAGCTGCTGGTCGAGGAAGGTGCGACCGTGACCGAAGGCAGCGTGGTCGCCCGCGTCGAGGTCTGATCGGCGCTACCTGGGCCAGCCCGGCCGCCCTGGCCGGGTCGTCCCGGGGGCCGGCGTCGTAGAGCGCCTGCCGCAACCGCGATGCGCGAGGAGAGGTCGATGGTGGACAATACCAAGCGCTTTGACGGGCTTGCCGACGTCTACGACCTCAATCGTCCCGATTATCCAGCAGCCATCATGGAGCGCCTGGCGGCCATGGTGGCGTCGATCGAGGGCCCCCGGTCCTGCCTCGATGTCGGTTGCGGCACGGGGATCTCGACGCGTGCGCTCGCGCGCGCGTTGCCGGGCTGGGCGATCGTCGGACTGGAGCCCAACGCCGACATGCTGGCGCGCGCGACGGCAGCGTCAGGCGCCCTGCCGGCAATCCGCTACCTCGAGGGACCGGCCGAGACCTTGCCGACAGGTGATGCGACGCTGAGCCTGCTGACAGCGGCCCAGGCGCTGCACTGGTTCGATCGTCCACGATTCTATGACGAGGTGAGCCGCACCCTGGTGCCCGGCGGCCTCCTGGCCATCCTCTACAACAACCGGAAGACTGCCGAATCCAAGGCCCTGCAGAGCATCGAGGACGCGCTCGAGGGCGCCAATCCCGCCTATTCGCGCCATTACCGCGACCTGCCGATCGCCGATGAGCTGCGCGCCTGGCCGGCCTTCCGCGACGTCGAGGTTCACGAGCACACGTGGATCCGCCAATCGACGCTCGACGCCTTCGTCGATTATTTCCTCTCCCGCTCCTTCTCGAAGCCCGTGGCAGAAGCGCGCGGCAAGGAGGCGACGCGCCGCCTGTTCCTCGACGCCGCAGCACCCCATGCCGAAAACGGCATGATCGCCGTGCCCTTCGTCACCGTGCTCACCACGGCGCGCAGGCGTTGAGCGCAGGGGCAGGCCGCGAACGAAGGCGCGCGTCTGCCGATCGGCCGCGACGGCGAGCCTCTGAGCTTCTCGACATCACAGCGGCCAGACGACGAGCAGGAGCGGCAGCGACACCGCCACGATGATGATTTCCAGCGGCAGGCCCATGCGCCAGTAGTCGCCGAAGCGGTAGCCGCCGGGTCCCAGCACCAGAATATTGTTCTTGTGGCCGATCGGCGTGAGGAAGGCGCACGACGAGGCAATGGCGACGGCCATGAGGAACGGGTCGGGACTGACACCGAGGGCCTTGGCCATGGCCATGCCGACGGGAGCGGCAATGACGGCCGTCGCCACATTGTTCAGGACATCGGACAACGTCATCGTCACGACCATGAGGAGCGCAAGCGCCACCCAGGCAGGCGCGCCAGATGTGAGCGCTAGAAGTCCGTCGGCCAAGCGTGCGGTGCCGCCCGATGCCTCCAGAGCCGCACCGATCGGGATCATGGAGCCGAGCAGGACCACGACAGGCCATTCCACGGTCAGATAGACCTCGCGCCCGCCGACGAGACCGAGCGCGGCATAGCAAAGTACGCAGGCCGCCAGGGCCACCGAGAGTTTCAGCAGACCTGCGGTCGACAGCACGATGGCGAGCACGAAGAGGCCGGCGGCGATGGCGGCCTTCGAACGCTTGGTGATCACGAGACCACGGCTCGCCAGCGGCAGAGAACCCGTCCACTCGATGATCTCGCCCTGGCGCGTCTCGGGCGCGAGCAGAAGCAGCACGTCGCCCGCCTCGACGACCAGCTCGCCCAAACGCTGGTGGATTCGCCGGCCGCGGCGCGATACGCCGACGAGCGAGCAGTTGAAGTGATAGAACAGGCCCGACTGGCGCACGGTGCGGCCTTCGAGCCAGGCGCCGGGCGGCACGACGACCTCGACGAGCGTCAGATCCTCGAGCGCGGCCTTCTCCTGATGCTCGGGCAGGAGATACTCGAGGCCGAGCTCGCTCATGAGCTTGTCCAGATGCTCGGCTGCCGCCTCGATGACCAGGACATCGCCTTCGGACAATGTGAGCGCCGGCGTCCAGACCGCGTGGCGCAGGCCCTTGCGTACGACGGCCAGGAGCTCCGAGCCCTCGTCCCGCAGCCGCTTGGCAATGGCGCTCGCGGTCTCTCCGATCGCCTTCGAGCCCTCGGTGACGCGCACCTCGGCGATGTAGTCGTGGAGATCGAAACCGGACTGGCTGGCGATGCTGCCGCGTCCGGCGGGGATCAGTCGCCAGCCCACGAGTGCGACAAAGACGAGCCCTGCCAGCGCTGCCGCACCGCCGACCGGGGCGAAGTCGAACATGCCGAAGGGTTGGCCCAGCGCCTTCTCGCGAAAACTCGCGACGACGATGTTCGGCGGCGTGCCGATGAGCGTGACAAGACCGCCGAGGATGGTCGCGAAGGACAGCGCCATCAGGGTCAGGCCCGGCGGGCGCTTGGCCTTGGCGGCGGCCTGGAGGTCGAGCGGCATCAGCAGCGCGAGCGCGGCCACGTTGTTCATCACGGCTGAGAGAGGCGCCGCGATGGCTGACATGAGCGCGATGTGCAGCGGCACCGGGCGATCGCGGGCGGTCAGGAAACGGCCGAGCTGATCGACGACGCCCGCATTGGTCAGGCCGCGCGAGACGATGAGCACCAGCGCGATGACGATCGTCGCCTCGTGGCCGAAGCCGTCGAAGGCCTTCTCGGCGGGAACCACGCCGAGAACGAGTGCGGCCACGAGCGCGCCGAAGGCCACGAAATCGTAGCGCCAGCGTCCCCAGAGCAGCAGGCCGAGCACGGCCAGCAGCAACACGAACAGAATGGTTTCCTGATGGAGCATGGACCCCATCATATCCGATCGCTAGCGCGATGATCTCCCGATCGGAGGCCGGCCCGCCAGAAAGGGCGGGCGGCTCGCGTCATGCGAAACGGGCGTTGATGGCCGCAAGTTCCTTCGAGCCGGGGCAAAGCTCGCTCATGGGCACGCTGTTGAGCGGCCGGTCCGCAGTGCCGAGCAGGCGGTGCAGGTCCTGCTCGCCCTCGTCGATGTAGAGCAGGCCGGTGGCGACCTCCCCGGCGTTGTTGCAGCGCCTGATCATGGCGAGCGCCTGATCCGGGTCACGCGGATCATAGTCGGCATCGAGCTTGCTGAGGCGCACGCGAGAGCCGTCGTGCATCGACACGTCGACCGTTTCGCCAGCGGCGTAGTCGACCTCGATCTCCTGCATGGCGGGCACGTAGTCGAGGCGGCCGAACATGTGGTTGTGGTCGCGCACCCACTCGTAGCTCTTGGTCGAGGTGGTGTGATTGTTGAACGTCACGCACGGCGAGACGATGTCGAGGAAGGAGAAACCGTTGTACCTGAGCGCCGCCTGGATGAGTGGCACGAGCTGGCTCTTGTCGCCGGAAAACGAGCGCCCGACGAAGCCCGCACCGAGCTGGATCGCGAACTGGCAGAGATCGATGGCGTCGAACACATTGGCATCGCCCTTCTTGGAGGGCGAGGACTTGTCGTTGGTCGCCGAGAACTGCCCCTTCGTCAGGCCGTAGCAGCCGTTGTTCATGACGATGTAGGTCATGTTCAAGCGTCGACGCACTGCATGGCAGAACTGCCCGAGACCGATCGAAGCCGTGTCGCCGTCGCCGGAGACGCCGAGGTAGAGCAACTGGCGATTGGCGAGATTGGCCCCCGTGGCGAGCGACGGCATGCGGCCGTGCACGCTGTTGAACCCGTGGCTCTTCGAGAGGAAGTAGGTCGGCGCCTTGGACGAGCAGCCGATGCCAGAGAGCTTGACCAGCCGGTGCGCCTCGATGTCCAGCTCGAAGCAGGCCTCGATGATGGCGCCCGTGATCGAGTCGTGGCCGCAGCCGGCGCACAGCGTCGACATCGAGCCTTCGTAGTCCCGGCGCGTCAAGCCGAGCGCATTCTTCTTCAGCGCCGGATGATGGGCCGTTGGCTTGGCGATGTAGGACATCTCAGGGTCTCCCGACTGTCTTTGAGCGCGCGGGCCCGGGCCTCGCGCCGCATTCCTGCTATTCCGCGGCGGCCGCCGCCTTGCCGCCGGCCAGATGCGCGCGCACCCCCTGCCGGACGAACTCGGCCGTCATGGGCATGCCGTCGAAGTTGAGCATCGGCACCAGCTTCTCGGCGGCGATCCCGCCCTCGATCATGAGTAGACTGCGCATCTGCCCATCGCGGTTCTGCTCGACCACGAACACGCGCTCGTGCGCCTCCGCGAAGCGACGGACCTCATCGCTGAACGGGAAGGCCTTGAGCCGCATGGCGTTGACGCGAACGCCGTCGCGCTCGAGGAGATCGAGCGCTTCCTTCACCGCTGGCCGGGTCGCACCGAAATAGATGATGCCGGTGGTGGCATCGTCGTGGCGCATCTCGATCTCCGGCTTCGGCACCAGTGCAGCCGCCGTCTCGAACTTGCGCGCCAGCCGTTCCAGCACCTCGGCGTGAACATTGCCGTCCTCGGTGTAGCGGGCATTGGCATCGTGAGAGGTGCCGCGCGTGAAATAAGCGCCCATGCTCTCGTGCGTGGCCGGGATCGTGCGGTAGGCGATGCCGTCGCCGTCCACGTCCTGGTAGCGCCCCCACGGCCGCCCCTTGGTCTTGGCGAAGGCCTCGAGCTGCTCACGGTCGAGCAGCTTGCCCCGGTCGTGCCGGTAGCCCTCGTCCCACTGCAGGGCATCACACAGCCAGTCGTTCATGCCGATATCGAGATCGCTCATGACGATGACGGGCGTCTGCAGCTGATCCGCCAGGTCGAACGCCGTCGGGCTCATGGCAAAGCATTCGTTGGGATCGGCCGGGAACAGCAGCACGTGCTTGGTGTCGCCGTGCGAGGCGAACGCGCACGAGAGGATGTCGGACTGCTGCGTGCGCGTCGGCATGCCGGTCGACGGCCCGCCGCGCTGCACGTTGTAGAGCACCACGGGGACCTCGGCGAAGTAGGCGAGGCCTAGAAACTCGCTCATCAGGGAGATGCCCGGTCCCGACGTCGCCGTGAAGGCGCGGGCGCCGTTCCAGCCTCCGCCGATGGCGACACCGATCGCCGCCAACTCGTCCTCCGCCTGCACGATGCCGTAGAGCTTGCGCCCGTCTTTGTCGACGCGGAAGCGCTTGGCGTAGCGCTCGAAGGACTCGGCCAGAGAGGTCGACGGCGTGATCGGATACCAGGCGCACACCGTTGCGCCCGCATAGACCGCACCGAGGCCGGCAGCCTCGTTGCCGGAGACGAGGATCTTGCCCTTCGCACCCTGCGCCGGGCGGACCGCGAGCGGCAGCGGGCAGGTGAAATGCTCCAGCGCATAATCGCGCCCCAGCGCGATCGCCTGCATGTTCGCCTCGACCAGCTTCGCCTTGGACCTGAGCTGGTCCTCCACCACGCGCCGGATCACCTCGACGTCGATGCTGAGCAGCGCCGACAAGGCGCCGACGTACATCATGTTCTTGAAGAGCTGGCGCTGGCGCGGATCGCTCCAGTGCTCGGCGCAGATCTGGGCCAGCGGGATGCCCAGCACGGAGATGTCGGAGCGCTGGAATACGCGCGGCATGCTCGAATCGTAGAGCAGCCAGCCGCCGGGTACGATGGCCGCCAGATCGTCCTTGAAGGTCTGCGGGTTCATCGCGACCATGATGTCGATGCCTTCGCGGCGGCCGAGATAGCCGGCCTCGCTGACGCGCACCTCGTACCAGGTTGGCAGCCCCTGGATGTTGGACGGGAAGATGTTCTTGGGGCTGACGGGCACGCCCATGCGGAAGATGCTCTTGGTCAGCATGAGATTGGCACTGGCCGAGCCCGAGCCGTTGACCGTCGCGATCTTGATGACGAAGTCGTTGATGCCGCTCATTTGATGTAAGCCATGTGATGGTTGAGGCAGGCCTTGGCCGCCTGCGCCTCGACGAACGTGAACTTCTGCATGTCCCAGGCGCCCGTCGGGCACCGCTCGGCGCAGAGGCCGCAGTGCAGGCAGACATCCTCGTCCTTGGCCATGATCCGACCGGTCTTGAGCCGATCGGAAACGTAGATGTCCTGCGCCTGATTGCTCGACGGCACCCTAAGGCCGGCGCGCAGCTCGGCCTCCGGCGCGTTGTCGGTGAAGTTGATGCAATCGACCGGACAGATGTCGACGCAGGCGTCGCACTCGATGCACAACGAGCGCGTGAAGACGGTCTGCACGTCGCAATTCAGGCAGCGATGCGCCTCCTTGAGCGCAAGCTGATCGTCATAGCCGAGCTCGACTTCCACTTTCAGATTGCGCAGCGAGACATTGAGGTCGGCATGCGGCACCGGCACCCGCCGCTCGGGCGAGAAATCGTTGTCGTACGACCACTCGTGAATGCCCATCTTCTGGCTGACGAGAGTCGATGCGGAGTTGGGGCGCTTGGTGAGATCCTGGCCGCGGCAATACAGGTCGATCGAGATCGCCGCCTTGTGGCCGTGAGCGACGGCCCAGATGATGTTCTCGGGTCCCCAGGCGGCATCGCCGCCGAAGAACACACCCGGGCGGGTCGACATCATCGTCGCCTTGTCGACCGTGGGCATCTCCCATTCGTTGAAGGTCAGGCCGATGTTGCGCTCGATCCAGGGGAAGGCGTTCTCCTGGCCGATGGCCATCAACACGTCGTCACAGGGGATATCGATCTCTTCGCCGGTCGCGATGAGCTTGCGGCGGCCATCCGTGTATTCCGCCCGCATCTTTTCGAACCGGACGCCGACGAGGCGCCCCTTGTCGAGCAGGAATGCCTTGGGATTGTGGTTGTCGAGGATCGGAATGCCCTCGTGCTCGGCCTCCTCGATCTCCCAGTCCGACGCCTTCATGTCCTTGCGCGGGCTGCGCACGGTGACCGTCACATGCTCGGCACCGAGGCGCAGCGCGGTGCGGCAGCAATCCATCGCCGTGTTGCCGCCGCCGATCACGACGATGCGCTTGCCGACCTTCTCCACGTGACCGAAGGCGACCGAGGTCAGCCAGTCGATGCCGATGTGGATGTTCTTGTCGGCCTCGGCGCGACCGGTAATGGACAGGTCCTTGCCCTTGGGCGCACCGGTGCCGACGAACACCGCGTCGAACCCTTCGTCGAGCACCGCCTTGAGGCTCTTGATCTCGTGCCCGAAACGGGCCTCGAGACCCATCGAGACGACGCGACCGACCTCCTCGTCGAGCACCTCGACCGGCAGGCGGAAGGACGGGATGTTCGTGCGCATCAGGCCGCCGCCCTGCGGGTCCTTCTCGAAAAGCACGCAGGTGTAGCCAAGCGGCAACAGATCGCGGGCAACCGTCAGCGCGGCCGGGCCGCCGCCGATCAGGGCGACGCGCTTGCCGTTCCGCTCGGCCGGAGCCTTGGGAATGAAGGCATCGATCTCACCCTTGTGATCGGCCGCCACGCGCTTGAGGCGGCAGATCGCGACGGGCTTCTCCTCGACACGGCCGCGACGGCAGGCAGGCTCGCACGGCCGGTCACAGACCCGGCCGAGGATGCCTGGAAAAACATTGCTCTCCCAGTTCAACAGATAGGCCGCTGCATAGCGGCCCTGGGCGATCAACCGGATGTACTCCGGCACCGGTGTGTGCGTTGGACACGCCCACTGGCAATCGATCACCTTGTGGAAGTAGTTGGGGTCTTCAATGTCGGTTGGGGAAACCCCGCGGCGCTCCAGCGCGGCTGAGGCTTGCGACATTCGTTCCTCCCGAATTCTGGCCCGGCCTTGCCTGACCGTGGCGCGGTGCTTGATACTGCCAATTGGACGTCATGTCTCACAATTTATTCTTCAAAGTGATGTGACCGCTGTCAATCCGCCATTGACTGCGTCGCCACTCACCCGTGGATGGCGGTAAACCATCCTTTAGCCTCCGTGCTCCAGCCGGTCACCACTGACGTGCATCAGGTAGCAGTTGCGCTTGCCCGTCGGCACTGAGATGCTGGCCAGCGCCGATCACGGCACCAGCTGATGTCAGGCTCGGACCGCAGAGGCAACCACTTCCTCACGTCTTTCCAACAGGGGATATGGCGATGATTGCCGTCATCTTCGAGGTCTGGCCGGCCGATGGTCGCAAGGAGAGCTACCTCGGCCATGCCGCCCGCCTCAAGGCGGAGCTCGAGAAGGCCGACGGCTTCATTTCCGTCGAGCGGTTCGAAAGCCTCACCGAGCCCGGCAAGATGCTGTCCTTGTCGTTCTGGCGAGACGAGGCCGCCGTGGCCGCCTGGCGCAACCACCAGGGGCACCGCGCCACGCAGGCTGCCGGGCGCAACGGCATTTTCAAGGATTATCGGCTCCGGGTGGCCGGTGTCATGCGCGACTACGGCATGACCGAGCGCCGGGAGGACGCCCCGCAGGACAGCCGCGCCGCCCATTCCGACCAGGCACGCTGACGGGCGGTTTTCCCGTCGCGTCGGTGCGCGACGGTCACCGGGCGCTGTCCGTGGCCCTGCCCGGCCCACGCGTCGCGTAGCACCAGCCGATCAGCGCCGCGAAGAGGGAGAAGCCCGCCAGGTCGTACCAGACCCCCGGGAAGATGAGGACGCCCGCGGCAACCAGCGCCAGCAGGCGCTCCCAGGTCGCGAGCGGCCGCAGGAACCAGCCCACACACGCGAGGTTGATGGACACGATGCCGAAGGCGGCCGTGATGAACCGCCACATCGTGCCGAAGCCGTAGCCGCCGATCCCGAGCAACTCCGGCGAGTAGACGAACATGAAGGGCAGGATGTAGATCGGCAGGCCGATGATGAACGAGCGCCAGGCCGTGCGCATCGGCGGTGAACCGGCGATGGCCGCCGCCGCGAACGACGCGATGGCGACAGGCGGCGTGATGTTCGACTTGGCGCCGCCGTAGAAGATGAACATGTGCGCCGCCATGAGCGGTACACCCAGCTTCACCATGCCGGGCGCCAGCAGCAGCGCCAGGATGATGTAGGCGCCGGTGGCGGGCATGCCCATGCCGAGCACGATCGAGAACAGCATCGTCAACAGCAGGATGGTGAAGAGCTGGCCGCCGGCCAGATCGAGGATGATCGCCGAGAGCCGCACGCCGATGCCGGTCTGCACGATGACGCCGACCAGGATGCCGCCGATCGTCACGGCAACCGTGATCTGGGCGATCATGCGGGGCGCCTGCGTGAACGTATCCCAGAGTATCCAGACGATGCGCCGCCGGCTCTCGCGGTCGAATATGAGCAGCAGCACCAACAGCGATATGATCGCCCAGATGGCGCCACGCACCAGCGTATAGCCCTCCACGATAAAGTAGACCAGGGCCAGCAGCGGCAAGAGCAGGTAGCCGCGGGAGCGGAAGACGGCCACAAGGCTCGGGATGTCCGCCTCACGCATCGGCGCGAGCTTGAGCCGGCGGGCCTCGAGGTCCACTGTGACGTAGGTGCCGATGTAGTAGAGGACAGCCGGCAGGATCGTGGCGACGGCGATGTCGGCGTAGGAGATTCCGGTCATCTCGGCCATGACGAACGCGGTCGCGCCCAGCACCGGCGGCGTCACCAGGCCGCCCGTTGAGGCCACCGCCTCGACCGCCGCGGCAAAGGTCGGATGGTAGCCGGCCGCCTTCATGGCCGGGATGGTGAAGGACCCGGTCGTCACGACGTTACCGGCAGCCGTGCCGGACACGGAGGCCATGAAGGCGCTGGAGACGACGGCCGTCTTGGCCGGCCCGCCGACCCGCCTGCCCGTCAGTGCATTGGCCGCATCGGTGAAGAACCGGCCGGCGCCGGAGGCGATCAGGAGGGCGCTGAAGAACACGAAGTGAAAGATATAGCTCGCCGTCACGCCGAGCGGCGTTCCCCAGATCCCGAGCGTGGTGAGGTACATCAGCTCCATGACCTCGCCGAGAGACTTGCCGGCGTGCCAGAACGGATTGGGCAGGTGATTGCCGTACATGGCGTAGAGGATGCTGGCGAGCACGACGAACACCAGCACCCAGCCGGTCGTGCGCCGGGCGGATTCGAGGATGACGAGCATCAGACCGACGCTCAAGAGCAGCTCCAGGCCAGTCACTGGCTCGACGAACTGCAGCCGGCTCTGGACATAGGGAACATGGAGCACGAGGTAGGCGGTGGATGCCACCAGGAGGCCGATCACGGCCATGTCCCAGGCGATCGCCAGCCAGCGCCGGATACCGGTCAGCCCCGTGGCGGTGGTATCGAGAAACAGCACCGACAGAGCAAACGCGAGGTGCATCGGCCTGTGCATCTCAGGCACGGGCTCGCCCATATAACCCGTGTAGAGGTGATAGGCCGACATGGCGATGGCGACGAGGGAAGCCGCCTTCTTCAGGTCGAAGCCCTGAAAGAACGGAAGAATGTCATTCCGCCAGGATGGCAGACCTTCTCGATCAGCGACGCTCACGGATTGCCCCACCCAACATCCTGCTCGCGGCCGCCGCCATCACGTGCGAGGGCGTTTGCCGTGCCTCAGTCCCACCCCTTCGGTCACAGCGTTCTGGCGCCGGGCAGGCCCCGGCCGAGTGGCCGGGGCCTACTCATCGTCAGAGGGCACCTACCTCTTTCCAGTACTTCGCGGCGCCCGGGCAAAGCGGAGTACCGGGGATCTTCGCGGCCGTCTTCAGCGTGACGTAGCGGGTGGCCGCATGCGTGGCGTAGAAGTCCTTCCAATGCGTGTGCAGCATCTTCGTGACGTAGTACTGGTCCGCCTCGGAGCTGCCCGTGTTCATGAAAATGTAGGACACCGTGCCGAACGAGGGGACGGGCTTATCCTGTCCCTGATAGGTGCCGGCCGGGACAATGGCGCGGTCATAGCCGGGATTGAGCTTCTGAAGCTTGGCGAACGTGGCGTCATCGATCGGCAGCAGCATCGACGGCACCGAGCGCGCGGCATCGGCATAGGGGGCAGAGGGATAGCTGCTCATGGCGACGAAGCCGACGAAACGCCGGTCCTTCACACCATCGGAGCCGAAGACCTGGCCACCGACGGCACCCTGGACGTCAGTGAGCTTCATCCCATGCACCTGGAGGTAGTGCACGAACGTGAAATTCGAGATCGTGCCGGGGGCCTGGTAAGAGAACTTCTTGCCCTTGAGATCGGCAGCCGCCTTGACCCCGCTGTCCTTCCTCACCAGGAGCTGGAAGGCGGCATGCGCGAACGTCTGGATGGCGCAGGTGTTGGAGATCGGCTTCGCAAACGGCTTCTCACCAGCCTTCGCGACAGGCGTCAGGACCGCGCTGGTCATGCCGATCGACTTGACGTTGCCGGAGACGCGAATGATGTTTGCGACGGCGCCACCGTTCTCGCTGTTGGCCTTGACGCCGTCCTTCTGGAGCAGCGTCGCGAGCCAGCCGCCGATGATGTAGTAGCTGGTGTTGAGCGGACCAGTATAGATCGTAATCTGGTCGGGCTTGGCGTGTGCGGCGCTCGGCAGGGTGATGCTCGACCCGATGAGCGAAACGGCGCTCAATGCTGCGATAGCACGTCTGTTCAGTCTCATGCCCGACTCCCGTCTCTCTGGAAATTCCGCCTGGAGACGACAGGTTAGGTCAGTGGATGCGCCGAGTCTACACCGGTCGGCTCCACGATGCGGCCGCTCCTGCGAGTGACGGCAGGAGAGTGCGCCGACCGGTGGCGAGCCCGACATGATCGGTCTTCTCCCACAGGAACGGATCGCGCATGAGCTGGAAGAGCGCCCGGTAGCCGGCGAGCGAAATGAGCAGCCAGTAGACCGGCATGGAAAGCACGAGCGCAAGCGGCGGCCGGCCCGCCCTGCGACCGGCGGCGACGGCGGCCAGTAGCATCGCGCTGACATGGCCAAGCACGAGATTGAGCAGCGCCACGACGAGAAGGGCTTGACCCCATGGCCCGCGAGGCACCGCCAGAAGCGCATCGAAGATGGCGCCGAGCACGAGTAGCGCGGTGAATACGGGATAGGCGAGCGTCGACAGCAGCTGGCCGCCCATGACGACCACGAAACCCACCACACCGCGCATGCCGAGCTCGCGATAGAGCAGGCGCGGGTTGCGCAGATGCACGAGGTACGTCTGCATCCAGCCCTTGAGCCAGCGCGTGCGCTGAGGCAACCAGTCGCCGAAGCCGACGGGCGCTTCCTCGAGCGTCACCGACTCGATCATGCCGACACTCCAGCCGGCCCGCGCCAGTCGAAAGCCGAGATCGGCATCCTCCGTCACGTTGAAGGGGTCCCAGGCGCCGACAGCACGCAGGACGTCGGCGCGAAAGTGATTGGAGGTCCCCCCGAGCGGCAGCGGCAATCGGGAGCGATCGAGCGCCGGCAGCAGTCCGTCGAACAGCGCCGAGTACTCGAGCATGAAGTGCCGCGTCAGCCAGCTCCTGTGCGTGTTGTAGATGTTGAGCCGCGCCTGCACGCAGGCGAGACGCCGTCGCCCGTCGGAGAAAGCCGCGACGGCTTGCCGAAGTTGATCGGGCGCGGGCAGATCCTCGGCGTCATAGACGGCGACCAGCTCGCCGCGTGCGCGCGCGAGCGCGTAATTGAGGGCCTTCGGCTTCGTGCGCGGTTGCGCGTCCGGCACGATTACGACCTCGAAATTGCCGGGCAGCGTCATCCCCGCCACGGCGGCACGCGTCATGCCGTCGACCTCTTCGAGAATGAGCAGGATCTGCAGCTTGGACGCGGGATAGTCCAGCCGCCCCAGTGCATCGACGATCTGCCCGAGCACCGCGACCTCGCGGAACAGCGGCACGAGCACCGTGTAGGAGGGCAGCCGATTGTCCGCGAGCCGGTCGGCCGTTGGCGTCTTACGCCCCGTCCCGAGCAGCTCGACCAGAGCCACCGAGCGCAGCAGGACGACGCACAGGAACGGCAACGACACCAGCACCGAGACGAGCAGGAAGGCTGCGGCCGGCGCCATGATCATGCCGCCGAGGGTCAGCCCGATCAGCGAGGTCAGCAGCACGAGCTGCCAGATCGCCACGGGATAGGCCGCCGAGAGCGCGGGGTGGCGGCGACGCAGGCCGAACACGGCCTCCCGCAGGTTCGGCCCCCGCTCGAGCATGGCCGCGAGATCGCCGACGACACCGGCGGTCGCCAGCATCACCGCATGCCCGCGCGCCGCCAGCGCCGCCACGTGACCGGCCACCACACGGGGCGGAGCACTGCTCGCATCGAGGAGCGTCACCGTTGCCGCGCCGATGGCCACCGTGATCGCGACCGCCTGCGCGCCCTGCCAGAGCTCGACGCGAGCGGGCCTGACCGCGCCCTGCGACAGACGCCCGGCAGAGAAGACCGGCAGGCCCAGCCGCTCTGCGAGAAGTGCTGCGTAATCTTCAGGCTCCACCCAGCGCTGCGCCAGCAGGACCTGGTGCGCCGCACCATCGGCGGCCGCGGCCAGACGCGCTGCGCGCGCGAGCGTGGCCCGGTCGATGCGACGGCCGAGCAGGAATTCCAAGTCCGGCTCGATGAGCTCGTGATCCCGCCATGACGAAGTAGGCGCGGTCGCGCAGGCCGTCCCCACGTGGCGCAGGCGCTCGAGCAGGCCGACGGCGGACGACCCCGGCTGCCCATCGGCGACGCGCCCTGCGGGAACGACCGTGACGCTGCGTCGCCGTCTGGCCCGGCTGCCGAGCAGCACCGTCCCCGCCTCCCCCATCCCCGTCGCGCCGGGATCGAATCGCTGTATGCGTGGAGACGTCATCGTCTTATGTGGACGTCCGGCTCCGGCATCCGGCACTCGTTTGCACTCTAGGCTTGACGCTCACCGGGTGGCATCGGGTAGGTACCGAGGCGCCGCATTGCCGACGCCGAGCCGCGCGATGCTGCGAGCTGCGTCCTGGAGCGGGTCACCGTCCAGACGCGGAGCCGGCGGACGATCAGGAGTGGGAACCATGCCGATGCGCTTCACCACCAGCCTGTGGGGCGTGCTTGCGACAGCCCTGCTGCTGGCCTGGGGATGCCTGGAGGGCGCCGCACAGACGCCAAAGGACGGCGCCACCCGCGCCGCCCCGCCCCGCACGGGCACTCCCCCGCCCGCCCCGCGCGCGAGCATCCGCTTCCTGACCGCCAACGATTTCCCGCCGTTCAACTACCTCGACGAGGACAACGTCCTCACGGGCTTCAACATCGACATCGCCCGGGCGATCTGCCTCGAAGCCAACGTGACCTGCGAGATCCAGGTGCGCCCCTGGGCCGATCTCGTCGCCGCGCTGCGCAAGGGCGAGGGCGACGCCATCATCGCCTCCCATCGCATTACGCCGGAGCTCTTGAAGTCGGTCGATTTCACCGACCGCTACTACCATACGCCCGCGCGCTTCGCCGCGCGTCGCGTGGCCCCCAAGCTCGCCATGACGCCGGAGGGCCTCGAAGGCAAGCGGATCGGCGTGCTCAAGGGTTCGGCGCACGAGATGTATCTCAAGGCGTTCTTCCGGGACGCCAAGATCGAGTTGTTCGAAAGCTCCGATCGCGCGCGCGAGGCCCTGGCGGGCGGCAAGCTCGATCTGCTGTTCGACGACGGTTTCAGCCTCAGCTTCTGGCTCAACGGCACGATGTCGAAGGGGTGTTGCGAGTTTCGCGGTGGCCCCTTCGCCGAGCCGCGCTTCTTCGGCGACGGCATCGGCATCGCCATCCGGCGCAACGATGGCGAGCTCAAGTCGATGATCAACGCGGCACTGCGCCAGGTGCGCGAGAGTGGGCGCGCGGAGGAGCTGTTCCTCCGCTACTTCCCGCTCAAGGTCTACTGACGGGACGCGCCGCAGACACCTACTGCTTGTCCTCGACGGTCACTACCATCGGCCGCTCGGCCTTGCGCTCCGGATCGAACTCGGAGCGGCCGGTGAAGTTGATGTGACGGCCATAGGTGTGCAGCGACATGGAAATCTCGCTGCCGACATTCCACACGCTATGGATGTCGTCGGACCGGCAGGTCGTGACGTCGCCGGCGGTCATGACGCTTTCCCCGACACGCTCGAGGTCGGCGTAGCCCGTGCGCGCGCCATCGTCGCGACGATGCCACTCGACCTCCTGCTCGAGCCCTTCGATGCCGGCCACCACCGCCCAGGTCTTGTGGTTGTGAGGCATCGTGCCCCGGTTGGGGAGCCAGGCGATCAGGAAGACCGCGAGATCGTGATTTGGCTCCTCGTGCAGCAGATGCACGCCGAAGCCCTGCTTCTCGTCGCACTTGCGGTGCCCCGGCTTGAGCCAGCCGGGCGCGGCAGCCAGGCGCTTGGCCAGCGGCGCGATGCGCGAGGTGACCCGATCCTCGTCCGTCTCCTCCCGGACGATGGCCCGGATGTCCGTGACGTACTGCTCCAGCGTGTAGGCGTCCTGCGCCATCCTTGTTCTCCTGTCCCTCGTCCGGCAAGCATGAGAAAACTCTCCAATCGTCGGATTGAAGCAATCTCTTCCCGACAGGGCAAGCCCCCAGGCAGTCCGTCCCGCAGCTCATTGCCGGTTGCCCACGGGCGGCACGGATGGCAGTCTCTGGCCGCACGCCACCACGTCGAACCCCCGATCCAGCAAGGAGCCCGCCATGTCCGCTGCGCCTTTTCCGAGCCGCGAGGCGCTGAACATCTGCTTTGCCCACGTCGCCTACAGGATGGCCGAGCGGTTCACTCTGCGCGGAACGGGCATCTCCCACGTCGAGGTGCGCGACAAGGCAGGGCTCGCGGCCGGCATCGCGGAGGCCGATGTATTGCTGGTCTCGGGCCTGTGGAGCAACGACCTGCTCGAGCGGGCGCCGCGCCTGCGCTACGTGCAGTCGATCAGCGCGGGCATCGACCAATACGACCAGGACCTCTTCCGCAGCCGTGGCGTGCGGCTCGCCAACGCCAAGGGCGTCAATGCCAATGCGGTGTCCGAGCATGCCATGTCGCTCATCCTGGCCCTGGCGCGCCAGCTCCACACGGGGCGGGACAACCAGGCGCGCAAGCATTGGCGCGGCATGATCTCGGACATCTCCCAGCGCGAGGACGAGCTTGGCGGCAAGACCCTGCTGATCGTCGGCCTCGGGGCCATCGGCAACCGCCTCGCCCGTCTGGCGCGCGCTTTCGATCTCAAGGTCGTCGCAACCCGCCGCGATCCCTCGCGCGGCAAGGGGGACGCGGACGCCGTGCACAGCGACAGGGACCTGGCCAAGCTGCTGCCGCAAGCAGACATCGTGGCGCTGACCTGCCCGTTGACGCCGGACACGGAGAATCTGGTCAATGCCGAGACGCTGGCGTGCATGAAGCCCGGTGCGCATCTCGTCAACGTGGCGCGCGGACGGGTCGTCGACGAGCCGGCGCTGATCGCCGCACTCCAGGCCGGCCGGCTGACCGCCGCGGCGCTCGACTGCACCGTGGAGGAGCCGCTCCCCGCCTCCTCGCCGCTCTGGGCGATGGAGAACGTCATCATCACGCCCCATACCGCCGGCGAGACGCGCCGCTACGAGGACAACGTTCTCGACATCCTGATGGCCAACCTCGAACGCATCTGGCGCGGCGAGACGAATCTCGTGAACGAGATCGTCTGAGCGGGACGCGACGGGCGGTTCGGCGGCGCGCGATGCGCTGCGGCCACGAGCGCTGAAAAAGCGTCCCGCTAGCCTTGTCGATGCGCCAGCAGGCGGATAGAGCAGACTCGTATCAGATGGAGTCGCGAGCGTTGCATCCTGCCCATGGATCGGACCCCGCTTTCGTCGCGTCCGGGATCGCTCCAGGTGCTTCGTGAGGATGTCTCCTGCGCATCCATCGGGGCCGATCGCCTGCCCGCAGGCGCCGATCCGCTCGAACCGCCGATCCGGAGGACCGATCCGATGAAGACGATTCTGTCTGCGCTCCTGCTTTCAGCCGGTGTCGCCGCGCTGTCTCTCGCACCTGTCAGCGACGCCTTGGCTCAGAGCGCCAAGCCCAAGAAGGCCAAGGTCACCAAGGCGAAGTCCGGCGCAAAGTGCGTCACCCGCCGCGGCAAGGGCCAGGCCCCGACCGAGTCGATGGCCAGGTTCCAGGCCTGGGAGATCGTGGCCCAGACCACCGGCAACTGGCCGATCCAGACCGACACCTTCCGCCGCGAGCGCTACAAGTGCAGCAAGACCGGCGCCTGGGGCTGGACCTGCTATTCCTGGATCGACGTCTGCAAGAAGTAGGCGGCAGAGCAGCCGATCCACGACGTCGCGAGAAGGCGCAGCCGCCGGGTTGCGCCTTTTCTTATTGGCGGCGGGTCAGGCCCACGCCGGTTGACACCGGTCAACGCGGCCGCCGCCGGGACGAGTGAACATTTCGACCGGCTCGTCCTGCCAGAAGGCCGCATGACATGCTTCGCGTACTCATCGCGTTCGCCTCCAGCGAGGGCCAGACCGAGGCCGTCGCCCATCGCCTGGCCGGCCGCCTGGAGGCTGTCGGTTGCGTGGTTCGCCTGCGCGAACTCGGCTCGGAGAGATCGGAAACGGCAACCGAAGCGTGGGACGCAGCCATCCTGGCCGGCTCCATCCATGTCGGACAGTACCAGCCCGCGCTCGAGCGCTTCATTGCAGCTCATGCGGAGCAACTGCGTTGCTTGCCGACGGCCTTCGTCTCGGTCAGCCTGTCGGCGGCCTCGCGTGATCCGGCCGAGCAGGCCGCCATCCGCAGCATCGCGGCGAAGCTTTTCGAGAAGACGGGTTGGCAGCCGGACCGGACGGTGCATGTTGCAGGCGCGGTGCACGACAACCGCCTCGGCTGGCTGAAACGGCTCGTCCTGCACGCAATCCTGCGCACGAAAGGCGTGAAGCCGGACCCCTCGGGTCACACGGTTCTCACCGATTGGCAGGCCGTCGATGCCTTCGCACGCGATTTCCGGGCGCGGCTGGGGCCGTCCGCGAGCTAGCCCTGCCCCTTCTGGCCGTAAGTCTTGAAGCGCTCCAGGACGCGAGCCATCTCGTCGGCGTCGAGCAGGTGCACCTCGCCGAGCAGCAGGACCTTGCAATACTGCTCGGCCAGCGTCTCGACCTCCTGCGCAAGCTCCAGCGCCGCGTCGAGATCCCCGCCCATGGCGATCTGGCCATGATTGGCCATCAGGCAGGCCCTGCGTTCGGCGAGGCCGCGCGCCACGTGCCCGGCCAGCTCCTCAGTGCCGAACGTCGCATAGGGCACGAGCGGGATGTCACTGCCGCCGGCGACGGCCACCATGTAGTGGAAAGCGGGGATCGGCCGATGGGCGGCGGCGAGCACGGTGGCGTGCAGCGAGTGCGTATGCACGACGGCCGCCATGTCCGGGCGGGCCTCGTAGGCCGCGAGATGGAAGCGCCATTCGCTCGACGGCCGGCGGCGGCCCGAGACGATGCCGCCATCGCCGTCGAGGCGCACGATATCCTCGGGAAGCAGGCTGTCGTAGGCCATGCCGGTGGGGGTGATCAGCATGCCGTCCTGCCAGCGGCAGGAAACGTTGCCGGATCGTCCGGGCGACAGGCCGGAGCGGCTCATGGCCAGCGCGGTCTCGATGACCCGGCTACGGGCGAAATTCTCGTCGTCGTCCGGCGTGGCCGTCACGGTTGCGCTCCTGTCATGCCTCGAGCCGGCGGGCGGCGGCCTCCGGGTAGAGGCTCAGCAGGCCTTCCGGGCTGGCCGCGGCAATGCCGCGCTCGGTGACGAGGCCACTGACGAGCCGGGCCGGCGTCACGTCGAAGGCCGGGTTGGCGGCGGGGCTGCCGGGAGAAGCGATATCCACGGTAACGACGCGGCCGTCGGGCGCGCGACCAGCCATGCGCAGCACCTCCTCGGCGGCGCGCTCCTCGATCGGGATGGCGAAGCCGTCGTCCAGCGTCCAATCGATCGTGGAGTAGGGCAGCGCCACATAGAACGGCACACCGGTATCCTGCGCCGCCAGAGCCTTCAGATAGGTGCCGATCTTGTTGCAGACGTCGCCGTTCGCCGAGACGCGATCCGTACCGACAAGGCAGAGATCGACCTGCCCCCTCTGCATGAGATGGCCACCGGCATTGTCCACCACGATGGTATGGGGCACCCCGTGGGCGGCCAGCTCGTAGGCCGTCAGCGAGGCGCCCTGGTTGCGCGGTCGCGTCTCGTCGACCCAGACATGCACGGGGATGCCGGCATCGTGCGCGAGGTAGATCGGTGCCGTCGCCGTGCCCCAGTCGACACAGGCGAGCCAGCCCGCGTTGCAGTGGGTGAGGACGTTGACCGTTGCGCCGCTCTTGCGCGCGGCGGCATCCCGGATCAGCGCCAGTCCGTGCTCCCCGATCTGCCGGTTGGTCTCGACATCGGACTCGGCCAGGCGGGCGGCACGGGCGTAGGCGGCCGAAACGAGAGCCTCGCCATCGAGACCGGCCAGGGTGGCGCGCATGTCCTCCAGCGCCCAGCGCAGGTTGACAGCCGTCGGGCGCTGCGCCGCCAGCAGTCCGACCGCCTCGGCAACAGTCCGCTGCGTCGGCTGCCGGGCGACGGCCAGACAGACACCGTAGGCCGCCGTCACACCGATGAGCGGTGCGCCGCGCACCTGCATGGTCTTGATGGCACGCGCCGCCTCCTCGACAGTCCGTAGCGTCGCCACGACGAACTCATGGGGCAGCCGCGTCTGATCGATGATCTCGACCGAGCGGCCGTCCCCGGCCAGCCAGATCGTGCGGTAGTGCCTGCCGGAAATTCGCATCGCCTGCCTCTCCCGCGGGCCGCGTCGGCGAGACGCTCAATGTCCCTCGAACGCCATCAGCACATGGCACGCCACGCCATGGCTCTCCACCAGCTTGCGCCCACCGATGTCCGGCAGGTCGATGACGAACGACGCCCCGACGACCTGGCCGCCCGAGCGCGTGATCAGCTTCACCGCGGCCTCGGCCGTGCCGCCCGTGGCGATGAGATCGTCCACGATGAGGATGCGCTCCCCCGGCCGGATGGCATCCTCGTGGATCTCGATGGCGTCGACGCCATACTCGAGCGTGTACTCCTGGCCGATGGTCTTCCAGGGCAGCTTGCCCTTCTTGCGAATGGGGATGAAACCACAGCCGAGCCGGTCGGCGACGGCGCCGCCGAGGATGAAACCACGCGCCTCGATGCCAGCCACGGCATCGACAGGCTCGGTGCGGAAGGGCTCGGCCATGCGCGCGATGGCCGCCTTGAAGCCCTGGGCATCCCCCAGCAGCGTGGTGATGTCCCGGAACATGATTCCCGGCTTCGGATAGTCCGGAATCGTGCGAATTAGCCCCTTGAGATCCGTCACGGTCTCCTCCGCGCCAAAATTTCGGCGGAACCTAACAACATAGTCCCGCCGTGGGTAGCACCAAGACATGACAGTTTGGCCGTTGCGGCACGCGAGGACGTCATGAGGGGCCAACAGGGTTGCATGAAGGCCGGGCCGACAGGATGCTCGCTCACGATGCGAGTGATTCGGACCGATGGACCCGGTCTGCCTCGACGATAGCGAACGTCCGTTCAGACCAGGAGCCATCGCCATGGCAACGCTGCAATACTCGAGCCTGCAAGACGGTGGACCGGATGATCTCCCGCGCACCTTGAAGCGCGAGCGGGAAGCCCGTGAGCGGGAGGCCCGCGAACGTGAGGCCAGGGAGCGCGAAACGCTGCAGCGCGACAGCCTCGATGCTCCTGTCGGCCGCAGCGACGGCGCCGACCTCGGCGCCCCCGGCCACCCGGGTGTGCACGGCGCCGGCATGGTGCCCGATCTGCCCGTGCCTCCAGCCTCCGCCCTCCAGCATCACGTCGTCGTCACCCGCTTCCAGGTGCCGTTCTTCCACCTGATGGGCTTCTTCCTCAAATGCGTGCTCGCGGGCATTCCCGCCTTGATCCTGCTCGGTGCGCTGCTCTACGGCGCCGGCGAGATCCTGCAGACGTATTTCCCGTGGCTGGTGAAGATGCGGATCCTCGTCCACTTCCCTGGCTGAGCGCTGGACCTGCACGCGGCCGAACGGCGGTGCGGCAGATCTGGAAAAGGTCTATGCCGCACCTCCAGCGTGTTGACGCCCCTCGCAAACAGTTCTAACTCAGGTGGAGCGCTCCACGACACAGCGGGGGAGAAGATGAGCGACACATCTCAGCCGCGATCGACTGACGGCGTTACTGTCACCGATATCGACATCCCGTTCTGGAGACTTGTCCTCATTTTCGTCAAATGGGGACTGGCTGCGGTTCCTGCCGTCATTATACTGTCGATCGTCTACGTCCTGATCGGCACCGTGATCGCAGCCATCTTCAACATCACATTGGTTGGCATTCCGTCCCTGCCGCCACGCTGACCCCGGCGGTCAGCCGCGCGGCTGCAATACGCGCCCGGCGACGGCGTCGAGCTTCGCCAGCAGGGCCGCGTCGCGGGCCTCGGGCGGCGTGATGATGGCGACGTCGAGTGCCCGATCCGAGCCGAGCGGACAGGCCTCGTGCTCGCGGGGAATGTCGCGCGCCAGCCGGCCGATCAGGCGCGCCGCCTTGCGGGCATTCTCTTTCAGAACCTTGATCACGGCCTCGACATCCACGTGGGCGTGATCGTCGTGCCAGCAGTCGTAGTCGGTCACCATGGCCACGGTCGCGTAGCAGAGTTCCGCTTCACGGGCGAGCTTGGCTTCCGGCATGTTGGTCATGCCGATGACGTCGCACCCCCACGAGCGGTAGAGGTTGGACTCCGCCCTCGTCGAGAACTGCGGCCCCTCCATCACCAGGTAGGTGCCGCCCCGATGCGCGTCGATGCCCTCGGCCCGGGCGGCCGCCTCGACACGATCGACGAGACGCGGGCTCACGGGGTCGGCGACCGACACGTGCGCGACGCAGCCCGTGCCGAAGAAGCTCTTCTCGCGCGCGAACGTGCGATCGATGAACTGATCGACCAGCACGAACATGCCGGGCGGCAGATCCTCGCGGAAGGAACCGCAGGCGGACACCGAAACGAGGTCCGTGACGCCGGCCCGCTTGAGGGCATCGATGTTGGCGCGATAGTTGATGCCGGTCGGCGAGAGCCGATGCCCGCGGCCGTGGCGAGGCAGAAAGCGCACGGGCAGCCCTGCCACCTCGGCGTGCAGCACCTGATCGGAGGGCGCCCCCCAGGGCCCCTCGATGCTCACCCAGCGCGGGCTTTCGAGCCCAGGCAGGTCGTAGAGACCGCTGCCACCAATAATTCCGAGAACGGTCTTGGTCATGGCATCCTCTCGTATGAGCCGCGACGCGTTCGCGCCCGTTCCTCATGCCCCTGCGAGCGCCGGGCCGTCACCCCAAACGCAACAAGGCCCTCGCGGGCCTTGTCTTGTCTCGTCGGTCGCATCTGATCACTCTTGCCTCGCGAGCACGCTGCCCTGCCCGGCCGGAGCGGTCACACCTAGTGCTCGACCCGCGCCCAGACCCGGCGCTTGGCGAGGTAGAGCAGCAGCGCCGTGATGAGCAGGTAGATCAGCACCTGCTGACCGAGACGCTTGCGATGCTCGAGCGACGGATCGGACGCCCAGGCGAGGAACGCCGTGACGTCACGTGCGTAGTTCTCGAGCGTCGGCGGCGTGCCGTCGGTGTACTTCACACGCTTGTCAGCCAGCGGCGCGACCATCGCGATCTGATGCCCCGGGAAGGCGGCGTTGTACTGCATGCCCTTCTGCAGGGGCGTGCAGACGTCCTTGCCGTCTACGGTCTCGACGCTTGCACACTGGACGGCACCCGGCGCCGTCTCGCCTGGCGGGAGCTTGACCAGCTTGTCGCCCTTCTTCGCGTAGGACGGCACGGCGACGTAACCTGTCAGCAGCGCGTAGAGGTAATCGGGGCCGCCCTCCTGATAGCCCATGACGATCTCCTTGAGCCAGAGGAAGGGCTCGAGGTAGACCGGGGCGTTCGTCGAGACGCCGCGCCCCTTGGCGATCACCGAGAGGTCCGGCGGATAAGCGCCGCCGTTGGAGGCGCGGGCCTGCTGCTCGTTGGCGAACGGCGACGGGAAGGCGTCAAACGGCTTGCCGGGCCGCTGGAACATCTTGCCGGCATCGTTGGGGCCGTCCTGGATCTTGAAGGTCGCGGCGAGCGACTGGATCTCGGCCTCGGAGAACTCCGGCCCGCCCTTCTGGGACAGGTTGCGGAACTTGATCCGCTTGAGGCCATGACAGTCGGCGCAGACCTTCTGGTAGACCATGAAGCCACGCTGGAGCTGCGCGCGGTCGAAGTGGCCGTTCAGACCGCCGAACGTCCAGCTTTGTCGCTCGATCTTGATGGCATCGCCGGCAGCATGCGCGAACCCGCCGACGAACGGCATCGCCAGGATCGACACAGCCAGCAGACGCGTGGCAAGCCGAGCCGCAGGCGCAAGGCGGTGTGTGAGAAACGTCTTCATCTCAGGTTTCCCCTCTCCGCGCTCATCGTTTTTCCGGTGCGGCGGTCGCGCCGCTCGGCGAACCGGCACCCGACTTGTGGGCCGCATTGCCTAGAACAGATTCCGTGATGCTTCGTGGCATGGACCGCGGCGTCTCGATGATGCCGACGATGGGCATCACCAGCAGGAAGTGCGCGAAGTAGTACGCGGTGAAGATGCGCGCCCACATCACGTAGTGGCCTTCGGCTGGCTTGGAGCCGAGATAGCCGAGCGCGATGCAGGTCACGACGAACAGCCAGAAGAACCAGCGATAGATCGGACGGTACTTCGTCGAGCGCACCAGCGACGAGTCGAGCCACGGTGCGAACGCCAGGATGACGATGGCCGAGATCATCATCACGACGCCACCGAGCTTCGAGGGAATGGCGCGCAGGATGGCGTAGAACGGCAGGAAGTACCACTCCGGCACGATGTGCGGCGGCGTCGCCAGCGGGTTCGCCTCCACGTAGTTGTCGGGATGCCCCAGATAGTCCGGTGCGAAGAAGACGAACCACATGAAGAGCAGCATGAACACCGCGATCGCGAAGCCGTCCTTCACCGTGTAGTACGGGTGGAACGGCAGGGTGTCCGAGGACGACTTCACGTCGAGACCGGTCGGGTTGTTGTTGCCGGGGACGTGCAACGCCCAGATGTGCAGGACGACGAGGCCGGCGATCACGAACGGCAGCAGGTAATGCAGGCTGAACAGGCGGTTGAGCGTCGTTCCCGACACCGAGTAGCCGCCCCATATCCACTGCACGATACTGGTGCCGAGGCCGGGAATGACGGAGTCTATCGATGAGAACAGGTTGGTGATCACAGTCACCGCCCAGAAGCTCATCTGTCCCCAGACCAGCGAGTAGCCCATGAACGCGGTCATGATCATGACCAGCAGGATCAGCACGCCGAGAATCCACAGAACCTCACGCGGCGCCCGGTAGGAGCCGTAGTAGAGGCCGCGGAAGAGGTGCAGATAGACCGCAAAGAAGAACATGGACGCGCCGACCATGTGCACGTTGCGGATCAGCCAGCCGTAGTTGACGTCGCGGCGGATGCGTTCCACCGAGTCGAACGCCTCGCTGGCGCTCGGCACGTAGTGCATGGCCAGCACGATGCCGGTGATGATCTGGATCATCAGGCAGATCGTGAGGATGCCGCCGAACGTCCACATGTAGTTCAGATTGCGCGGCGTCGGAAAGGTACTGAAGTCGGCCGCCATGCGGATGATGGGCAGGCGCTGGTCCATCCAGCGCTCGATGCCCGTCTTGGGCTCGTAGGTCGATTGGTGGGACATCCTGGCTCGCCTCTCAGCCGATCTTGATCTTGGTGTCGCTCTCGAACGCGAACGGCGGCACTTCGAGATTGCGCGGCGCCGGTCCCTTGCGGATACGTCCGGAGGTATCGTAGTGCGACCCGTGGCACGGGCAGAACCAGCCGCCGTACTCACCCTTCGAGTCGCCGATGCTCTGCCCCTTGGGAATGCAGCCGAGGTGGGTGCAGATGCCGACCACGACGAGCCAGTTCTCCTTGCCCTTCTTGGTGCGGTTCTCGTCGGTCGCATCGATGTCGCCCTTGCCGTCGACGCGAGCGATCGGGTCGAGGAGGCTGTCGATCTTCACGGCCTTGGCCCTGTCGACCTCTTCTTTCGTGCGATTGCGGATGAACACCGGCTTGCCCCGCCACATGACCGTGATGGCCTGGCCGGGCTGCACCTGAGAGAGATCGACTTCGATGGACGCCAGCGCCAGCGCGGACGCGTCCGGATTCATCTGCTGAACCAGCGGCCAGAGCGACGCCGCCGCTCCCACCGCCGAAAATGCAGTGGCCGCGATGACGAGGAAATCCCGACGCGTCGGTTCTTCTGCGTGAGCCGCCAAGGCAACCTCCCTTCCCAAAACATGCGAGCGTCCCGACCCACTCCAGCCGTGCCGGCGCGCGGACGACAGTCCACCTCCGGGCACAGCCGAAGCAGCTGCGCACACAGGCGGCGGTGAGAGTCGGACTCGATGCGACTATTGCCCGCCCTGAGCGTGCCCCCGACAGGACGATTTGACGCGCGCTCTTTTGGCATCCTTTTGCAAGGGACTCAAGGCCGGCGCGCGGGCAATTTGGCGCATCTCTCCCGGACAGCCTTGCGCGGGCGTGCCGAGGTCTCTCCGGGCTGCAGCGAGGCCGCCGCCATGCGACTAGCCATATTCGAGCCGGACATACCGCAAAATACCGGGACGATGCTGCGGCTTGCGGCGTGCCTCGGGGTCGCGGTGGACCTCATCGAACCGGCCGGATTCGACATCACCGATCGCGCGTTCAGACGGGCCGCGCTCGACTATCTCGCCCATGTGGATATCGCCCGCCACACCGCCTTCGCCGCCTTCGACGAGAGCCGCCGCCGCCGGGCCTCGCGGCTCGTGCTGCTCACGACCTCGGCCGGCCTGGCCTACGTGGACTTCCGCTTCGAGGCCTCGGACACGCTTCTTGTCGGGCGCGAGAGCGCCGGAGTGCCCGAGCACGTGCATCAGGCCGCCGACGCCCGCATCGTCATCCCCATGCGGCCGGCGCTGCGCTCGCTCAACGTGGCGGTAGCGGCGGCGATGGTGCTCGGCGAGGCGCTGCGCCAGACCGGAAAGCTCGGTCATGCCGGCCGCGACGAGGGGGCGAGCGGCGACGCCTGTTGAAAATGACCGACGCTTCCCTTAATCCCCGCCATAGCGCCTGCTGATCGCGTCGTGCACCGACCGACTGGCGCGGCCGGCAACACCAAGAGAGCAGGAGCGAGCTCGTGGATACTGTCCTCATCATCGGCGCCGGCGCGGCTGGGTCCGTCGTCGCCCAGAAGTGCGCCATGAACCGCGACGTCTTCAAGACCATCCACCTCGCCTCCCGCCGCATCGAAAGCTGCGAGAAGGTCGCCAAGCGCTGCAAGGGCAAGGTCCACACGCATCAGGTCGACGCCGACGACGTCAAGGCCACGGTCAGGCTGATCAAGGCGACCAAGCCCGACCTCGTCATCAACATGGCGCTGCCCTACCAGGACCTGCCGATCATGGACGCCTGCCTGGAGACGGGCGTGCATTACATGGACACGGCCAACTACGAGCCGCGCGACGAGGCCAAATTCACCTACAAATGGCAGTGGCCGTACCACAAGAAATACAAGGACGCCGGCATCATGGCGATCCTTGGCTGCGGCTTCGATCCCGGCCAGTCGAACATCTATTGCGCCTACGCGCAGGAGTTCCTGTTCAACGAGATCGAGACGATCGACATCGTCGACTGCAACGACGGCAGCCACGGCAAGTCGTTCGCCACGAACTTCAATCCGGAGATCAACCTGCGTGAGGTCACGCAGCGCGGAAAATACTGGAAAGAGGGCAAGTGGATCGACATCGATCCACTGTCGATCTCGGCCATGATCGACTATCCCGAGGTCGGCCCGCGCAAGAGCTACCTCATCTACCACGAGGAGGAGGAGAGCCTCGTCAAGCACATCAAGGGCCTGAAGCAGATCCGCTTCTGGATGACCTTCTCCGACAACTACATCAAGCACCTCGACGTGCTGCAGTCGGTCGGCATGACGCGCATCGATCCGGTCATGTACAAGGGCACGCCGGTCATCCCGATGGAGTTCCTGAAGGAACTGCTGCCGCCGCCCTCCTCGCTCGGCAAGGGCTACACCGGCAAGACCTCGATCGGTTGCATCTTCACGGGCACGGGCAAGAACGGCAAGCCGCGCCGCTCGATGATCTACAATGTCTGCCACCACGAGCACGCCTACAAGGAGACGGGCGCGCAGGCCGTGTCGTACACGACGGGCGTGCCGCCGGTCGTCGGCGCCATGATGCTGTTCCAGGGGCATTGGGGGCCGAAGCCCGGCGTCTTCAACGTCGAGCAGCTGCCGTCGAAGCCGTTCATGGACGAGATCGGCAAGCAGGGCCTGCCGTGGCATCAGTTCGACCTCAGGAAGTCCGACCAGAAGGAACTCTTCAAGGTCGAGACTTGATCGTAGCGCGCCATCCCTCATGATGGCGCTCGAGAGGCCCACGAGGTGCCTGCGCCTTGCGCGCCCCGACCGGGCGCCCGATGGAATGATCGTCACTCGAAAGGAAAATGATGTCGCACGTCCCCCATGAGCTCGCCGAAGAGTTTCCCGAGCATCGCGAGACCATTCACAACCTGAAAATGACCAATGGCCATTTCGCGCGGCTCGCCGACGAGTATCACGCCCTCAACCGCGAGATTCACCGCCACGAAGCGCAAGGCGTCGATGTCGCCGACGAGACGATCGAGACCATGAAGAAGCAGCGCCTCAGGATGCTGGACGAGATCTTCGCGATGCTGAAGACGGGCTGAGCCCTGCAGGCGTCACCTTCCCCGCTTCGCGGGAGTGGGGTTCCGAGATCCAGCTCCGCCTGATCGTCGCGCCCTGATCGTCGCGCCGGACACGCGCTGCGCCCTTGCCCCCGCATTCCGTCAGGGGGAGGTCGGGTTGCGTCCCCGCGAACCGCTCAGCAATGGTCCAGAGCAGGATTTTCGGCGTTTTCCAGCCGATGCCGCGCGCGTCGAACTCTGCGGCGGCCGGTTCACTTGTCGTCGGCTCCAGCGGGATGGTGGCGCCGACCGCCAGAACCTCACCGATTCTGGGGTCTCGCACGAGCTGCCCGCGTCGCGGTCGCGATGCGCGCTGCCACAGCTGGCGATCGTGCCGCACTCTGTCTCGGTGGAACCGGCTCGGCCGGCGTCGCCCTGCCGAGCCCGCGGCGCACGAGCCGCCAGATGAAGCGCAGGATCCAGAAGATCGCGTAGGCCATGCCGGCGATCACGCCCCAGGCGATGTACCAGGAGATCGTCCTGATGATCTCGGGAGTCTCCGACCTGCGCCTGTTCCGCTCTGGAGCGGCCATCGGAGCGCTTTCCGGTCTCACTGCCGGCACAGCGGTTGGCTCTGGCGGCAATTGGCTCGACGGCACTGCGGGTGCGACGCCCGGAGGCGCTGCAGGAGGGCTTTGACGTCGCTCATCGAGCGTCGCGGAGGGCGCTCCCCGGAAGCGCGCCTCGTGCGTCAGAGCGAAGGGATTGCCGGCGCGCCGATGGACGCGGTCCGGTTGCCTGGGATCGTAGTTGATGCGGACGGCTCGGCCGACGGCAAGGTCCATCGCGGCCTCCGAGGGCACATCGAAGGCGGAGCTGATCTCGATTCCGCTGCGAATCCTGTAGTCGACGCTCACGATCGAGATGTGCTTCACCTCGCCCAGTGCATGGTCGATGCGTGCGGCTTCCCGGTAGGCCGTCCTGCAATCGACCAGCCCCGTGACCTGCGCGGGCCCGCGTTTGCTGAGACGCTTGATTTGATAGTAGCACATCTCCCTGATCGCGGTGACGCGCCCGACCGCCTGCTCGAACATGTAGTGGCGGTAGACCTCGGGTCCCGTGAAGGCCGCGACCGCGCCACCGAGGATGATGATGGCGAATGCGACGACCAGTGCCCCGGCTCGGACCATCTTGGCCCGTGAAGCCATCTCGTAGCCCAGCACCGTTGCCGTACCCATACGCACTTCTCCTCGCGGCAGCCTCGAACCCCGCCCCCTCGAGACTTGACCCGTCATGATGCTGAGGATCGCTTAAGATTGCGTTGGTGTGGCCGTCGCAGTCCTGCCGGGCTCTAAGATAGGTCGGTTGCGGCATTCCGCTCCCGTGCTATCGTTACTGATCAGTTTCGGATGGGGACGGCACGACGATGAGCGAGAGCACCACCCTCGACGCGCAAGGCTTGCGCGGTTTCCTCAAGATGGTGGAGAGATCCTTTCCTGATGAACTGCTGCGAATTCGCCAGCCGGTACGCACCGAGCTCGACATGACCTCGCTCGTCTTCGAGCTGGAGCGCATGGGAAAAAGCCCCGTCGTGGTCTACGAGAACATCGAAGGCCACACGATGCCGGTCGTGACCAACATCGCCGGCAATCGCAAGTTGCTCGCCGCCTGCCTCGACACCACGCCGGAAGAGCTGCCGAGCGCCTTCCGGGATCGCGTGCAGCGCTACATCCCCTGCGAACTCGTGTCTGAAGCTCCCTGGCAAGAGGTCGTCATCGAGGGCGAGGATGTCGATCTCACGCGCCTGCCGATCCCGCTGCATTTCTCCGTCGATGCCGCCCCCTACATCACCGCCGGCCAGATCGCCGCGCGCGACCCCGTAACCGGCGTCGACACGACGGGCTTTCATCGCCTCATGCTGAAGGGCCGCAACCGGCTCGGCGTGTCGCTCCACTCCCGCCGGCGCATGTGGGAGTTCCACAGGCGCGCCGAGGAGCGCGGCGAGGCTCTGCCGGCCGCGATCACGCTCGGCATTCATCCGCTGCACTACATGGGCTCGATGGTCTACGCCTATCCGCCCAACGTGCGGAAGTTCGAGATCATCGGTGGCCTGTTCGGCGAGCCGTACAAGCTGGCGAAGTGCGGGACGTCCGATCTCGAGGTTCCTGCCGGAGCCGAGATCATCATCGAGGGCGAGATCCTGCCGGACGTGAAAGAGCCCGAAGGCCCCTTCAGCGAGTTCACCGGCTATGCATCGTATCGCTCGACGCAGAACGTGTTCGTCGCCAAGCGCGTCCGCATGCGTCGCGACGCCATGTACCACTCCGTGGTTTCGGGCATGTCGCAGGACCACATCCTGGTCTCGTGCATCACGCGCGAGGGCGAAATCCTGAATACGCTGCGCCGCAATCTGCCGAACGTCATCTCCGTGCACGTGCCGCACAAGACCTGCGGCGCCTTCATGGCCTTCGTGAAGATGCGCAAGACCGCCCAGGGCGAGCCGCAGCAGGCCATCATGGCCGCCCTCGGCACCGAGTTCTACACCAAGCACGTGATCGTCGTGGACGAAGACGTCGACATCTTCGACATGTCCGACGTGATGTGGGCCGTGGCGACGCGCGTTCGCCCGGAACGCGACATCGTGCTGATCCCCGGCTGCAAGGGCGCCATCCTCGACCCCACCTCCGACCCGGAGACCTTCACGGTCACGAAGATGGGGATCGATGCGACGCGTCCGGTCGGCAAGGACTTCGCGGAACGGCTCGTCATTTCCGACGAGCAGCGCGCGCGCGTGCAGGCCATTCTCGCGGAGGCCGGAGTGAAGAGCTGAGCTCGGGAACGCCGCACGATCAGCCCGGTCGCGCGGTGATAACAATCAAGACTGATGGCGGGCGTAGCAATGTCTTGAGAGGTTGAGGAGAGTCCCATGCGCATGCTTAGAGTTCTGGCGCTGTCGGCTGCTGCGATGGCGCTGGCATGGCCCGCCGCGGCTGCCGACAAGCCGGTGAAGCTGAGGTTCGGAACGGTCGGCATCGGTTCGGCGTGGTACAACTACGGTGCCGGCATCGCCGACATGGTGAAGCCGAAACTGCCGGCGGGCTCCTCGATCGAGGTCATGCCGAAGGCCGGCGGCGTCGGCAACATCAAGCTGATCCAATCGGGCGAGATGGAGCTCGGCATCTCCTTCGCCGTGACGTCCGCAGAGGGCTGCCGCGGCGTCGGCGCCTTCAAGAGCAAGCAGGACAAGGTGCGCGCCCTCATCGGCGGCCTCGACATCTACTACTTCGGCACCTTCGTGACGAAGAAGTCGGGCATCACGTCCTGGGAGGAGATCGCTGCCGGCAAGGGCAAGTTCCACCTCCTGACCACGCGTCCCGGCGGCACCGGCGAGCAAGGCGTGCGGCAGGTTCTGGCCCTGCTCGGCTCCAGCAAGGAGGCCGTTGCCAAGAAGGGCGGCATGATCGAGGCGTCGACGCGGGCGGGTGCTGGCGAGACCATCCGCGACGGCAAGGCCGGAGGCTGGGCGCACGTCGTGACCAAAGGCCATCCGGCGGCGACCCAGATCGTCACCATCAACGAGATGGTCATGCTGCCGCTGCCCGAGACTGTGATCAAGGGCATGATCGAGAAGCACGGCTGGGCTCCTGCGACCGTGCCTGCCGGCACGTTCAAAGGCCAGAGCGCGCCCGTGAAGACAGTGAAGGCTGCCTCGAACATCCTGATCGCCGCCAGCGTGCCGGATGATGTCGCCTACACTATCGTCAAGACGATCATGGAAAACGTCGAGCGACTGAAGAAGATCCATGCGGCCCTCGGTGACTTCGACGCAAGGATGGCGGCCGATCCGGGCCTGAATGGTGGCTGCCCGCTGCATCCCGGCGCGGCGCGCTACTACAAGGAAAAGGGTCTGATCAAGTAGCGCTGATCCACGCAGGCTAGGGTGCGATCGCTGACGAAGGATGCGCAGGATGCGTCCCTCGCTTGCGGCAATCGCACCCTACCTCTTCGAGTTGGAGTGTGACCGACGGCTTCGCCGACGTGCAGAGCCTGCTCAATCGAAGTCGATCGCGCTCTGGGGGCTGCAGGGGTATCGCGCATGAAGACGCAGGTGTCGCCGAGCATTGCGCGCGCAATCGTTGCATGCGTTGCGCTGGGACTGTCAGTCGTACAGTTCTACCCGTTCGTCGCGCGCGCTGCCCCTCACCAGATCACGTTCCTCAGCATCCACGTCGGCGCCGCCTTGGCCATCGCCTTCCTGATCATCGGCTTCAGGGCCCGGCGTGAGGCGGAAGACAGCTTGCCGCTTCTGGACCTCGCGTTCGCCGCAGCGGCGCTGACGTGTGCGGGGTATTTCGCGCTCCAGGGAGAGCGTGTCGCGGAGCGCATCGAAGGCGTCGATCCCGTCTATACCGCCGACATCATCTTCGGTTGCCTCTTGATCCTCCTCCTGATCGAGGCCTGCCGGCGCGTCGCCGGGTTGGTGCTGACGGCCATCACCGTGCTCTTCATCGTCTTCACGTTCGCCGGCCCCTATCTGCCGAACTTCATCGGCCACAGCGGCATGAGCCTCGCCCGCTTCATCGACCTGCAGGTTCTGTCCACACAGGGCATCTTCGGCACGCCCATCTCAGCCTCGGCCAACCTCGTCTTCTATTTCATCGTGGTCGGGGCTTTTCTCGAGCGATCCGGCGCCGGCCGCCTCTTCGTCGATCTCGCCTATGCCCTGACGGCACGGACCTGGGGCGGAGCGGGCAAGGCGGCGGTCGTATCCTCGGGCCTCATCGGCACGGTGTCGGGCTCCGCCGTTGCCAACGTGCTCATGAGCGGCATCGTCACGATCCCGCTGATGAAGCGCGGCGGCTTCAAGCCAAATCTCGCCGGGGCTATCGAGGCCACCGCCTCGACCGGCGGGCAACTCGCCCCGCCGATCATGGGAGCGGCGGCCTTCATCCTCGCCGACATCGTGGGCGTGAGCTACGCGAACGTGGCGTTCGCTGCCATCGTGCCGGCCGTACTTTACTACCTGTCGCTGTTCATGCTCGTGCATTTCCACAGCCTGCGCGTCGGCCTGGCGCCCGACCGCGACGCGGACATCAAGGCCTATGCGGCCGAGGCGCTGAAGCGCTGGCACCTGATGCTGCCCCTCTTCCTGATGGTCTATCTGCTCATGTCGCACTACTCGATGATGACCGTCGGGGTTTACACCACGATCTCCATTATCGCGGTGGCAGCGATCAATGCGGCGACGCGACTCGGGCTGAAGGCGATGCTCGAGGCCTTGACGGGCGCTGCCAAAGCCGTCGCGGAGGTCGCCATCCCCTCGGCCGTTGCCGGCATCATCGTCGGCACACTGGTGCAGACCGGCATGGCTCTCCAGTTGCAGCGGTGGCTCCTCAACATTGCCGGGGGGTCGCTGCTGCTGACGCTGATCGGCACCATGGTGCTCACGATCATCCTCGGCATGGGCATGCCGACCGCCGCCGCCTATCTCGTATCGGCCATTCTGGTCGCGCCGGCCCTGCAGGAGCTCGGCGTGCCGGCCCTGGCGGCCCACCTGTTCGTCTTCTACTTCGCGATTCTGTCAATGGTGACCCCGCCCGTTGCGCTCGCCGGCTACGCCGCCGCCGGCTTGAGTGGCGGCAACCTCTGGCAGACCGGGCTACTCGCCTTCCTCATCGCCATCCCGGGCTTCCTCATCCCCTACGCCTTCGTCTTCGACAGCGGGCTGCTGATGCAGGCAGACGCGCTGCATAATGCCCGCGTGATCGCCTCCGCCTTCGTCGGCGTCACGGCGATGTCGGCGGCCGGTGGTGGCTACGCGTTCGGGCCGCTGTCCTGGCCGGCGCGGATCTTGCTGTTTTCCACCGGCCCGCTGCTGATCGATCCCAGTCACTCGACGGATCTGATCGGCGGTGCGCTGATCGCGGCGGTGGTGGCGTATCAACTCATGCGTCGGCGGCTTGGCCAGACGCGCGTAACCGGCCCGCTCGAGCGGCAGCCGGACGGTGACCGGGTACAGTAATCGGGAGCGGTGATATGCGGACGAAAATCGAGGCAACGTGGATCGTCGGGTTCGACAAGGGGGAGCACACGCTCATTCGCGACGGCGTCGTCATCTTCGAGGACAACCGCATCATCCATGTCGGCCAGACCTTCGACGGGGATGTCGATCGCACGATCAAGGCGGAAAACCGTCTTGTCGCGCCGGGCTTCATCGATACGCACGTGCATTCCGGGCATCGCGCCTCTCACCGGCTCATCACCGACACCGGGCGGCCCATGTATTACGGCCAGCCTTTCCTGGAGATCTCCGTTCCGAAGGAAGGCAAGATCGTCAAGGGCGATCCTCGCTACCTCAAGCACGGGGACGAAGGAGCGGTCTCGGCGTTCAAGCTCAATGCCGAGTTCACAGTGGCCGAGTTGATCCGCAACGGCGTGACGACGTTCGTCGAGTACGGCAGCCAGCTCAAGGTCCAGGACGCCCTGCTTGCCGAGGTCACACGCCTCGGCAGCCGCGCCTACCTTGCCCCAGGCTATGACTGCGGGCGATGGGTCGGCGACGAAATCGGCCGCCTCAAGCGGGTCCGCAACGACCAGCTCGGCCTCGACGGCCTGGCAACCGCCCTGTCATGGATCGAGAAGCACGATCGGGCCGCCGACGGGCGTGTCCGCGGCATCCTCGTACCGCGAGAGGTGGAGACCTCATCGCTCGAGCTGCTGCAGCGGACGGTGAAAGCCGCCGACGAGCTCAAGCTGCCAATGGCGACCCATGCCGCCTACAGCGTCATCGAATTCTACGAGGTCGTGAAGGAGTTCATGAAGACGCCGATCGAGCTGCTTGACGAGATCGGCATGCTGCGTCCGACCCTCAACATCGGCCACGGCAACTTCGTCGCCGACAACCCCAACCTCAACTACTCCGTCGCGCGCGATCTCGAGCTCATGGGCCGCGCGGGGGCGTCCGTCTCCCACTGCCCGATCAATATCGTCCGCCGGGCGCGCAGCCTCGACAATTGGAAGAAGTACGAGGCCGCGGGCATCAACATGTCCATCGGCTCGGACACCTATCCGCGAGACATGATCATGAACATGCGGACGGCGTCCTACCTCGGCAAGGTCATGAGCCATACGTACTTCGCCGCCACGTCCGCCGAAGTCTTCCGCGCCGCGACGCTCGGCGGCGCCATCTCCGTAGGCCGCGACGATCTCGGCAGGCTGGCGCCGGGCGCCCTCGCCGACCTGATCATCATCGACCTCACCGGGCGTGGAACGCTGCGCTACGGTCCCGTGCGCGACCCGGTCAAGAGCGTCGTCGAGTGCGGTGTCGGCGACGACATCGAGACCGTCATCGTCAACGGCAAGACGATCATGGAGAACGGAGTCATTCCAGGCGTCGATTTCGCCAAGTTGCGGGAGCAAGCGCAGATCTCCGGCGAAGAGGTCTGGGCGACATTGCAGGACTGGGACCCGCTCGGACGCTCCCACGAGGACGCGTGCCCGTGGTGCTATCCGATCGCGCAGTAGCCACGCGCGGGCATGGCGCCCGCTGCGACGGCGCGAGCCTGAGCCTTCAGTCGGTGTCGCTCGGTGCGCGCGTGCGCGAGAAGGCGCTCGCCTGGGCGCCTCGCCAGCGCTTGACGATCCCGGCCTCGATGTCGAACTGATCGAGCGCGCGTCCGACGATGTGATCGACGAGATCGTCGACGCTCTCGGGGCGCGTGTAGAAGCCGGGAACGGGAGGCGCGATCACGGCGCCGGCCTCGGCGAGGCTGGCCATCGTCCGCAAATGCAGGGCATGCAGCGGCGTTTCGCGCACGACGAGGACCAGCTTGCGTCGCTCCTTGAGCACGACATCGGCGGCGCGGGTCAGCAGGTTGGAGGTCACGCCGGTCGCGATCTCGGACATGCTGCGGATCGAGCAGGGTATGACGATCATGCCCAGCGTGCGGAAGGAGCCGCTGGCGATGCTCGCCGCGATGTCGGCGATGGAATAGGTGTGATCCGCCAGTGCGCGCACGCCATCGCGCGTCAGGTCCGTCTCGCAGGCCAGCGTCAGCTCGGCGGCCTTGCTGACAACGAGGTGAACCTCGACGTCGAGCGGGCGCAGCACCTCGAGGGTGCGAACCCCGAGAATGACGCCCGAAGCGCCGGAAATTCCTACGATCAACCGCTTTCGCTCGCTCATGCGCGAACCATATCACCCCGCTTTTGGGCTCGCCACCGCCAAGGGCGCGGCGCAGGCGGCCGAGGGTGGCCCGCAGATCGCCCGGCGTCCTCCGGCCCTGGGGCTGCCCACAGCCCGTCCTTACGCCAAACCCTTCACCCCCGGGCGCAAACCTGCTTTAAGGGGCCGCCAACCCGGAGGCCTCGATGACGACGCTGCCACCGCTGCCCGCTTCGCTTGCAACGCCTGCCTACGTGCTCGACGTGGCGGCGCTCCAGCGCAACCTCGCCACCGCACGGCGCATCCGCGACGAGGCCGGCTGCAAGATCCTGCTCGCGACCAAGGCCTGGGCCATGCCGGCCGCCTTCCCGCTCATGCGTGCGAGCCTCGACGGCACAACCGCGAGCGGCCTCTACGAGGCGCGCATGGGCCGTGAGGAGTTCGGCAAGGAGGTGCACGTCTACGCGCCGGCCTACGCGCCGGGTGAGGTTGAGGCGCTGCTCGGCATTGCCGAGCACATCTATTTCAATTCGCCGGGCCAGCACGCCCGCTACGCGCCTGCCGTGAAGGCGGCCGGTCGCAAGGTCGGCCTGCGCGTCAATCCCGGCTACTCGAACGCCACGCTCGGCGGGCCGCTCTACGATCCCTGCGCGCCCGGCTCGCGCTTCGGCACGACCAGGGATGAGCTCGGCAAGATCGTCTGGGAGCACGTGGACATCCTGCACGTGCATGCGCTCTGCGAAAGCCTCGCCGACGGCTCTGTCGGGCTCATCGAGCACGTCGCCGAGACGCTCGGCGACGTCGTGCGCCGCGTGACGGCCGTCAACTTCGGTGGCGGGCATTTCGTCAACAAGCCCGGCTACGACGTCGCGCGCCTGATCGCGGCCATCAAGGCTTTTCGTACAGCATTCGGCGTCGAGATAATCCTGGAGCCGGGCGCCGGGCTCGTCGTCGATACCGGCTATCTCGTGGCGAGCGTGCTGGATCTCCATTGGAACGGCGAGCCCATCGCCATCCTCGACACCTCCGCCTCGACGCACATGCCGGACGTCCTCGAGGTACCGTATACGCCGACCATCATCGGGGCGGGCAAGGCGGGCGAGAAAGCCCACACATATATTCTCGGCGGCAAGACGTGCATGACCGGCGACGTCATCGGCACCTACTCGTTCGACACGCCGCTGGCGCCCGGAGACCGGCTCGTCTTCACCGACATGATGCAGTACTCGTTCGTGAAGAACACGACCTTCAACGGCACGCCGCTGCCCGATCTCGCCATCCTCGAGCCGGACGGCGCCTATCGCGTGCTGCGGAGCTTCGGCTACGAGGCCTTTCGCGAGCGGCTCGGCTGAGCGTTGCGACGGTACTGGCGATGGCGAACTCAGCATGTTGACCGCCGCGCCCTGTGCCGCCACGCTGGCGTACCGACGATCAGAGGAGCCGCCCCATGACCATGACCGATGCCTCGCAGGCCACGCCCGACGCCGAGGCGGTCGCAGCCGCCAAGGCCGTGATGGCCGCGCACATCGCCGCCCTCAACGCGCGCGACGAGAAGGGGCTGGCGGCGACGCTGCACTTTCCTCACCATCGCCTGTCCGGCGGACGGCTCAAGACCTGGGAGACAGCCGACAGCTATTTCGCCGACTTCCTCGCCCGTGCCGGCGACGGCTGGGGCCACAGCGTCTGGGACAGCCTCGATGTCGTCGCGGCAGGCCCCGACAAGGTGCATCTCGACGTGCGCTTCTCACGCTACGACGAGGCCGGCAAGCTGATGGGCCGGTTCCGCTCGCTCTGGGCGATCACCAAGCTCGATGGACGCTGGGGGGCGCAACTGCGCTCGAGCTTCGCCGCCTGAGCCCCCGATCGTGGCGCACGCCCGCGCTCACAGCCTGTCGAGCGGCCCGAGCGTCTTTTCGAGCCTCGGTCGCACCTCGCTCGCAAAGCGCTCGATCGACCTCAAGGCCACCTTGCCGTCGAGTCCGCCGACCTGGAATTGCAGGAGATAATGGTGGGGCCGCGCCGCGGTGATTTCCGCCACGAGCCGCTCCGCCACCGTTTCGGCATCCCCCACCAGCAGATGCCGGCCGAGCGCCGCCATGTCCGGCTCGCCGGCATAGGGCGTCTCGCGCAGCATGCCGCGATCGAGATCCTGCTCGCGTGCCCTGAGCCCGTGCGAGAGCCGCATCTGATGGCGCAGGTTCTCGAGGAACACGTCCGCCTCGGCCCTGGTGTCGACGATGCACATGGGCCGCAGGAAGGCGAGGCGCATCGTCTCGAGCGGCGCGTCGACCTCGCGCCAGACAGCCTCGACACGAGCTCGCGCCTGGCACATCAGCTCCACGGAGTAATGGCGGACGCTCAGCATCAATGGCGCGCCACGGCTGGCGGCAAGCCGCAGGAGCCCAGGGTTCTCGCCGGCATACCAGATCTCCGGCAAGCCCGCGTAGGGGCGCGTGGCAATGTGGGAGAGCGGCAGCTTCAGGTGCTGGCCATCATAGCTGAAGGTGTCGTTGACGAAGGCGAGATCCAGCATCTGCGTGAGCTCGACGAGCCGCGCCGGCGCTTCGGCGAGATCCTCCCCGAAGCGGTCGAACTCGTAGGCCTGATAGCCGCTGCCGAGGCCGAGCACGAGGCGGCCGTGCGTCAGGGAATCAACCATGCCGACCTCGGCCAGCAGGCGCGCCGGGTTGTACAGCGGCGCCACGACGACAGCAGGCCCGAGCCTTATCCGGCGTGTCTCTCCGGCAAGACGGGCTACCATCATCAGCGGCGAGGGGCAGATCGAGTAGTTGGAGAAGTGGTGCTCGGCGAACCAGGCGATCTCGAAGCCGGCCTGCTCCGCAACCTTCACCTGATCGACAGCCAGATCGAAAACCTCGTGCGCGCCGGTGCCGCGGTGTCTGTAGCCCATCAGGTTGAATTGGCCGAAATGCATATCCTGGATGCTCCGCTCGCTCGCTGCTGCCGACGCGCCCTCGCGTCCCACACAGGGGGAACGATACGGTCAGTTGCCCGGACATGGAAAGGGGCCGCCAAAGGCGACCCCTCCGTGAGTGCGGCTGAGAGCCGTCCACCCGGAGCCTGTCGGCTCCGGCTCAGCTCGATCAGGCGGAACCGGGAGGTTTCTCCAAATCCCGCGTGACCTGCAGTGGCTGTCTCGTCAGCTCCGCAATCCCACTCGACATGGATCACCTCCTTTCCGTTGTTGAAACCCGACCAAAGACTGGCATGAGTCTTCGCGACGACCAATAGTTTTCTCTCATTCGACGCTGACACCGGAGATGCGCTAGACTGTGGCCGACGTTGATGGGCTCGCAGTCCGGAGTTCGCCATGGCTCGCACACCCCGCCGCTATGCTCGCTTCTCCATCACAGGCTTGGCCGTCGCCGCGCTCGTGATGGCAACCGCGTCCCCGGCACTGGCCGACGCCATCGACGGGGAATGGTGCGGCCCGAGCGGCCAGCGCCTCGCCATCGACGGTCCGAAGATCGTCACACCCGGCGGCAACGCCATTACCGGCAACTACTCGCGTCATGCCTTCTCGTATCGTGTGCCGGCCAACGAGCCGGGCGCCGGCACGAACGTGTCGATGGTGCTCATCAACGAGCACAATCTCGAGCTGACGCGGTCGCAGTCGCCGCCGGCACAGGGCGGACAGCCGGAGCGCTGGCGACGCTGCAAGTTCACGAGCTAGCCGCAGCCGGAGCGGGTGCGAGTCACGGCCTCGAAGAACGCGCGCCGCGCGCCCTTCTCGACCGATCACACGCGCACCTCAGCTCTAGGGTGTGATTCACGGCCTCGAAGGACGCGCGCCGCGCGCCCTTCTCGACCGATCACACGCGCACCTCAGCTCTAGGGTGTGATTCACGGCCTCGAAGGACGCGCGCCGCGCGCCCTTCTCGACCGATCACACCCTAGTGACGACGAGGCCCGTCGCGATACTGCGCGCAGATGTGCTGAATGCGGGAATCGTGCCCGATGGTACGGCAGATTTCAGCCTTGACGCTCGGATTCTGACGCACAGACCGATCGGAGAAGCGCATACCATAGCCACGCGCGACCTTGGCCAGATAGTTGTCTTCGCAATACGGCGTGGCGTGCTCGCTGCCGCTGCTCAGCACCTGATACGGCCCGTTGCAGCGAATGCGCGCCTCAGCCTCCATCGTGGCGGTCGACGTCGCGAAAGCCAGGGCGCCGACGGCAACGACGACCTTCAGGATCTTGCTCATGTTCTTCCTTTCATGCTTCTGACCGGCGGGAACAGCTCCCACCGGGTGCGTGGTTGCAACACACGTAGGAATACGAGGTTCAGATTCAACAACGTTCCCTCGCCGGGATGCTAATCCATCACATCATAACCGCGCATGCGTGACGCGTGTCACGCCGCTGGCCCCTCCTGGGCTCGGATGCGACGCGGCGGACCGCCGACGACTTGCCGCTCAGGTTCTTTCCGAGCTGCGATCCCGGCGACAGTCGAAGGGGAGCTGAGGATGCCGTCCAAGGGTGCGCGTGGCTTCGTGGCGTTCATCTTTATCGTCCTGGGTCTGTCTTTCATCGCGACCACGGCGACGCTGTTCTACGAGTTCGGCTTCAAGACCGCGCTCGACCTCGCCGCGTTCGACAGCCAGTTGTTCTGGTTCTTTCCCATCTTCGGCGTTCTGGCCTTGTTCGCGTTCTACCTGCCCTCGGCCGTCTTCACCGACATGTACTGGCGGTACGTGCAGCCACTTGGCCGTGTGCGCTTCATATTCGGCTTTTTTGTCGTGATCGCGCTGACGGCGGCGGTGACGGTCGTCATGCTCCACGTCAGCACGCGCTCGGCGTGGGAGATCGCGCCCAAGCGTCTGGCCTCGGACCGGGGGCAGCCCAGCGGCTGCTGGAAGCGCGGCCCCGACAAGGGCGCCGGCTGTACCGCGGGCCCGGTTCTCGACGTCGTGCTCGCCACCCGCGCGGCGAGCGAGTCGCGCGTCGGCCTCGCCAGGTTCGTGCGCGATTGCGACCCCGATCCGCTGCTCGAGACGTCGGAGGAGAACAGCAAGCTCCGCCACTGCTTCCCGGCGAACAAGGCGCTCAATGCCAAGCAGTGCTGCGATGCGCAGTTCCGCTTCCGCTCGTCCGTCCAGGACCTCTATGCGCAGGCCGCGAACCGGTCCCTGACCTACCGCGTGCACGTGATGCTGCTGCCGTTGAAGATCTTCTTCCTGCTGGTGGTGGTCATCATCGGCCTGATGCTCGCCTTCTGGCGCAAGAAGGTGGACACGCACTACGAGCCCATCATCAAGCAGCTCGAGCGCGGCGTGCTGGTGGGCGCTTTCGCGATGCTGTTCTGGCCGCTCACCTTCCACGCCAACCTGCAATCCTGGTCGGTGCTCTATGGCAGCACACCGGGCGGCAGCGACGCCATCTTTGTGCCCTTCACCGGCATGTCCTGGGCGATGGAGCCGATCGTGCGCAAATACGCGGCCCTGGCGCTCAGTCTCTCGTTCGGGCCATGGGCGCTGCTGCTGCTGTTCTTCTTCTTCCGCAAGAAGGACATCGAGGCGACGGTACGCACCGCGGGCGTCATCCTCAGCGGTCTTGCCGTGCTCAAGTTCGACGACCTCATCGATCTTTCGAACCGGTTCCTCGGCTCGGGCTCTGGCTACTCGTCGTTCCTCGCCATGCTCCTGATCTTCATCGGCGGGCTCTATCTGCTCGCGCGCAGCCGCAGACTTAAGATCGTCGCGCCGGAAGTACCGAGCTCCGTCAAGACGCCGGGCTGAACCCGGCACGCCCGCCGCGTTTCACAGCGTCGACACGCCGATTTCGAGCGAGAGCTCATGACGCTCGCCAGGCGACAGGCGGCGCTGATCGTCGAACGCATTGGCGGTCTCGACGCAGAGCATGCGCCTGTAACCATCCGCCCCCATGTCGCCGAGCCGTGCGGACTTGGCGATCCAGGGATTCCAGACGACGGTGCTGGCGCTGCCGCCCGCCTCGATCGTGATGCGCCGCGACAGGGCGCGATCGACGATGGCCAGCCCCTGCGGTGCGCCAAGATAGACGCGATCGACCTCTTCCGCGAACGCGATCGGGCCGTCCTGGCGCAGGCGCGCATGGCCGGCCAGCGTATCGATGTAGCTCTGCCCCTCCAGACCGACGACGTGCGCCGACGCGATGTCGCCGACGTGGAAATAGGTATGCAGCGCCTGCCCGAGCACGAACGGCGAGGCCCCGGTGTTGAGCGTGGCCAGCCGCAGGCGTAAACGATGGGAGATCACGATCTCCAGCGCGAGGTCGGCGTCGTGCGGCCACATCCCTCGCGTCGCCTCACCGGTCGAGTAGGCGAAACGCAGCGTGACCGAGCCATTCTCGACCGAGGCCCCGCGCACCCGCCACGACGCGGTCCTGACGAAGCCGTGCGCCGGCAGCGTCGCATCCGAGGTGTGCGCGCCGAACCACGGCCAGCAGATGGGAATGCCGCCGCGCGGCGCCTTGCCCTCGACGAACCTCGCGGCGGGCGACAGCCAGATGACCGGCGCCTGACCGGCGGGCTGCCAGCCGAGAACCTGCGCCCCGGCGAGCGCCACCTCGGCCGTGGCAGCCGGGGTCGTAACCACCGCAATCGCCGCGCCAGCGGCATTGCGCGCGAAATCCAGCACCCCGTCGATACGATACTGGCGGCGCAGCGCCTCGAGCGTGTCCATGGTCCCCCCTGCTTCGATCAGAACGAGCTGCCCGGCTCTTCGAGAAAGGCCAACTCCTCCGTCGTCGAAATCCGGCCGAGAATCGCATTGCGGTGCGGGAAACGACCGAACCGATCGACGATCTCCTTGTGCCGGATGGCGAAATCCAGCGTCTCCGGCTCCTCGAGCCTGGCGAAGAGCTCGATCGAGCGTGCCTGCTCGCCGCGGTCCTCGCTGTGCTGATAGGGCATATAGAGGAACTTCCGCCCGGCCTGATCGAGGTTGGCGTCGTGGCCCCGCCCGATAGCGGCGGCGCTCAGCGCCAGTGCCCTGGCGTCGGTCGCAAAGGCTGCCGGCGTGTCGCGAAACATATTGCGCGGGAACTGATCGAGCACGATGACCGCCGCCAGCGCACGCTCGGGCGAGGATGCCAGTTCCTCGATGGTGCGGGCCTTCACCTGCTCGAAGATCTCCCGGAAGCGCGCGCTGATCAGATTGTCGATGGCCTGACTCTTGGTGAACCAGTCGGCCGGACTCATCTCTGCAAACCAGAACGTCAGGACGGCCTGCACCCACGACTCCTCGGATCTCGCCACGGTCACCCGCCCACCTCCTTGATGCTGTTCCTGCCATAGCGCGTCACGTCATGGCGCGCCAGACCTCTGCCGGGCGGCCCGCTCTTCGTATATGGTCTTCCCCATCGGCTCGACCAAGACAGGGATCGCCCATGATCGAGACCTACGACTGCACCGGCGACGCCATTTCCCCCCGCCCCGGTGGCGATATCGGCGACCAGACGATCTGGATCGACCTCGTCAATCCGACAGCCGAAGAGGAGGCCCTGGTCGAGAAGGCGCTCGGCATCGACGTGCCGACGCGCGAGGAGATGCGAGAGATCGAGCATTCGAGCCGCCTCTACAGCGAGGACGGCGCGCACTTCATGACCGCATCGGTGCTCTACGGCATCGACGGCCCGGAGCCGCAGACGACCGATATCACCTTCATCCTCGCCGCCAACCGTCTCGTCACGGTGCGCTATATCGAGCCGAAGGCATTCGCTCTGCTCAAGGCGCGCGCCAAGAAGCCCAGATCCGGCTGCGAGACCGCGCCTCGCCTGCTGATGGGCCTGCTCGAGGCCATCATCGATCGCGAGGCCGACATGATCGAGCGCATTCAGGCCGAGATCGGCAAGCTTGCACATACGATCTTCGAGATGCGCGGCGGGGCGCTCACGCGCCAGCGCCGCTTCGAGGTCGTCCTGAAACAGATCGGCCGCGGCGGCGAGGTCACCACGCGGGCGCGGGAGAGCATGCAATCCCTGCAACGGCTGCTGGTGCATTTCGCGCAGGAGAGCATCACGCCGAAAAGCGACAAGGATCTGCGCAATCGCCTGAAGACTGCCACGCGCGACGTGCAATCCCTCAACGATCATCTCGGCTTCATGACGACGCGCGCCGAGTTTCTGCTGGACGCCACGCTCGGCCTCATCAACATCGAGGAGAACAGGGTCATCAAGATCTTCTCGATCCTCGCCATCGTGCTCATGCCGCCGACGCTGATCGGCACCATCTACGGCATGAACTTCAAGCACATGCCCGAGCTGGGCTGGGCCTATGGCTACCCCTTCGCGCTCGTGCTGATGGTGCTGTCCGCCATCGGCTCCTACCTGTTCTTCCGCTACAAGGGCTGGTGGTAGCCCTCAGGCGGCGCCAGCGAGCGGCGCCAGCCAGTGCCAGGCGAGGGCGAGGCCCGCGGCGAGCAGCAGCGTGCGGCCGATGCCCCAGTGCAGCCACAGCAGCGCCGCGGCCGAGACGAGCGACAGGAGCAGCGTGCGCAGATCCAGCGTGGCAAGCTCGGGCAGCCAGATCTTCGCCGGTCCGAGCGGCGCCGCCGTGACCTTGGCGAAGAAGACGTGCAGCGCGAACCAGACCGCCAGATTCAGGATCACGCCGACCACCGCTGCGGTGACGCCGGCCAGAGCCGCCTTGACGCGCGGCATGGATTGCAGACGCTCGATAAAGGGCGCGCCCGCGAAGATCCAGAGGAAGCAGGGTGCGAAGGTCGCCCAGAGCGTCACCACGGCGCCGGCCACCCCCATCGCGAGCGGCGATCCCCCACCATGACGGTAGGCGGCCAGGAAACCGACGAACTCGGTCACGAGGATCAGCGGGCCGGGCGTGGTCTCGGCGAGGCCGAGACCATCGAGCATCTCGCCTGCCGTCAGCCAGCCGAAGCCCTGCACGACCTGCTGGGCCATGTACGCCAGCACGGCATAGGCGCCGCCGAACGTGACCACCGCCAGCTTCGAGAAGAAGATGCCGAGTTGCGTCAGGACGTGGCCCTGGCCGAAGACGAGGGCGACCCCCAGTAGCGGCACGATCCAGATGGCTGTCCAGATAGCCACCGTCGTCAGCGTGTCGGTAAGGCGCACCGGCGCATGTTCAACCGCCTCGCCGGTCGCTGCCCGCGCGCGCGAGAACAGCAGGCCGGCCAGCGCGGCGAGCGCGATGACGAGCGGGAAGGGCAGCGAGAAAAAGAAGATCGCCATGAATGCGAGCCCAGCGATCACCCAATACACGCCTTCGCCCAGCGCACGGCGCGCGATCCTGAGCAGCGCCTCGACGACGATGATGAGCACCGCCGCCTTGATGCCGAGGAAGATCGCCGCCACGACGGGCACGTTGCCATAGGCGGCGTAGATGGCAGCCAGCGCCAGGATGACGGCCGCGCCCGGCAATACGAACAACAGCCCGGCCATCAGGCCGCCGAGAACGCCGTGCAGCCGCCAGCCGGCATAGGTGGCGAGTTGCATGGCCTCGGGTCCGGGCAGCAGCATGCAGAAGCTCAACGCATTGAGAAAGCGTTGCTCTGTCAGCCATTTCGTCTCGTCGACGAGGATTCGGTGCATGACGGCGATCTGCGCCGTCGGGCCGCCGAACGACAGGAGCCCGATCCGCGTGAACTGGCGAAAGGCCTCTGCCAGCGTCGGCTGCGCCTCGGGTGCAGCGGCGCGTCCGGCGGCCGCGGTCTCGTCTTGCATGCTCGTCGCCCCCTTCACGCGGCCCGCTGTCCGGCCGGCCCGCTGAGCAACTTCCCCTCATCGATATTCGCGCGAGGGGCGCACAGATCGCCAGGGTAGACGCTCATGGCACCGGAACGCGCCGACTATAGCCTGCCACACGGCCACGCGACACCGCGAGCCGCGACAGTCGCGGGATGCAGCGCAACGGTTGCGGGCAGGCTCTGTCAGTGGGCGCCAGCTGATTTAAGTCAAGGCGCAGCCCCCTCCACCCTGCCAACTTGCGTTCCAATCTCGCTGGTGCAAACTGGCGTCTTTAGTGTTGGAGCAACACCGATGAATATCGATCGCGTCGTGATGGCCTTCGCGGGCCTCGTGGTTCTGGCCGGCACCGCGCTCGGCTACTTCGTGCACGTCTACTGGCTGGCGCTGCCGGCCTTCGTCGGCCTCAACCTGCTGCAGGCGTCGATCACCGGGTTCTGCCCGCTGGCCATGATCCTGAAGGCGCTGGGCCTCAGGCCGGGACAGGCGTTCGGCTGAACTTGCGCCAGGCCTCCAGCGCAGGCGACAATATGAACTTGCGCCGCGATCTGTGATGCGCATCACAGGATTCGCGTCGCTGCTGTCGTTGCGTCTTCCGTCATCGTCATGATCACCCACTTGTGAACGCAGGCAATTGCGAACACAGGGAGGCACTCATGGCCGTTACAGCCGTGCATTACGACCCGCCGAAGCTGCCGGTCGTCTCGCTCGTAAAGGAGTCGATCAGCCACGTTTGGCGCAATCTGCGCCTCGCTTTCACGATGCAGCGGCGCTGGCTGATGCAGCTCCTGCCTTTTGTCTTTGCGATGACTGCGATGCCATACTTGTTGTTGCCGGCCTTCGAAAAGGATCCGGTATCGATGGCGCTCTTCGCGACGATAATAGGACTCGTCAACTTCGGTATGGCTGTTGCCATCCTCATCTATACCGCCTCGATCAACGTGGGCTGGATCCGCTTTGCCCTGCTGGACGAGGTCCCCGATCGCAGGTTCATGAGCCTCGACCGCGACGTGTGGCGGTACATCGGCTACGCCCTTCTCCTGACACTGCTCGTTGTCTGCATCGTCGGCGCAGCCTTCCTGATGGCGCAGTATGCCGGGACCATGGCCGGACAGGACAGGATTACGGCGTTCTTGCTTGGCGCTGTCGGCGGCGCTGTCGGCGGTCTCGTTGCGATTGCCATTTCGGCTCGCCTGGCGTTCGCCCTCGTCGAGGCTGCCATAGGCCGCAACGTCAGCTTCGGACTTGCCTGGCAAATGACACGCGGCAACGCGATGCGCCTATTCGGTGCCACGCTATTGATAATCCTGACCGTCGTCGTGGCGACCCTCGTCATCGCTGCCGTTCCTTTCGCCGTCGGCTTGATGTTGCCCAGCCTCATCAAGGTTCTTCAACCTTATGGTTTTGCCGGCTGGATGCTGATTGGGCTCATTGTCGCCAGCATCCAAGTGATCCAAATCCCGATCCAAACAGCTCTGACCCTGGTCAGCGCCTCCTTCCTCGCCTTCGCCTACCGCTTCTTCGAGCGCCGCTGATCCCCCTCCCTCGCGCCGAAGCCACTTGACCTCGCAGCCCCGGGCTGCGAGGTCTTTTTCATTCAGCACAACGCACCGGAGGAATGGCCGATGGATCTCGGTATCAAGGGCAGGACGGCGATCGTTTGCGCAGGCTCGAAGGGCCTCGGCAAGGCCTGCGCGGCGGCGCTGGCAGCGGAAGGCGTCGACGTCACCATCTGCGCCCGCGGCAAGGATGCGCTCGAGGCCACGGCCGAGGAAATCCGCAAGGCGAGCGGCGTGAAGGTGACGACCGTCGCCTGTGACATCACCACCGAGGATGGCCGCAAGGCCGTGCTCGCCGCCTGCCCGTCGCCCGACATCCTCGTCAACAATGCCGGCGGCCCGCCGCCCGGCGACTTCAAGACCTACACCCTCGACGATTGGCGCAAGGCGGTCGAGTGGAACATGATCACACCGATCGCACTGATCCAGGCGACCGTCTACGGCATGATGGAGCGCGGGTTCGGGCGCGTCGTCAACATCACGTCGGGCTCGGTCAAGGCGCCTATCGCGGTGCTCGAGCTTTCCAACGGCGCGCGCGCGGGGCTCACCGGCGGCGTCGCCATCATCGCCCGCAAGGCGGCACGGCGAAACGTCACCATCAATGGCCTGTTGCCCGGCCCCTTCGACACGGATCGGCTGCGCTCGAATATGGCCAAACACGCCGCCGAGGCCGGCAAGACCGTCGATGAAATGGCCAAAGCGCGCATGTCGTCGAACCCCGCCGGCCGCTTCGGCCGTCCGGACGAGTTCGGGGCGGCCTGCGCTTTCCTCTGCTCGTCGCACGCCGGCTTCATCACCGGACAGAACATCCTGCTCGACGGCGGCAACTTCCCAGGGACGCTCTAGAGTCCGATCGTTCGAGGTGGATGCGGCTTCGCGTCCACCGAGAGCGTGAATCGGACTCGCGAAGACGAACCGGTCCGGTCGTTCGAGGTGGACGCGGTGTCGCGTCCGTCTCGCGGACCTCAGGCGAGCAGCCCGTCGAAGGGCTTGATCGCCGCGCTGTCCGGAAACACACGACGCGCCAGCGCCTGCTCGGGGATCGCGAGATGATCGCGGAGCAGCCCCTTGAACACGGCGCGCAGGTCGGTGGTCGGCGCGAGATCGCGGCCATCCCGCAGCGCGCGATCGGACAACCCCGGCCAGTCGGCGATCATGCGGCCGCCGCGAATGCTGCCGCCAGCCAGGATGGCGACGGTGCCGGTGCCGTGGTCCGAGCCTCGTGTACCGTTGATGCGGGCCGTGCGACCGAATTCCGTGACGACGGCCACGACACTGTGCTTCCAGGCCGCGCCCATGCCGTCGGCGAAGGCCTTGATGGCGGCGTCGAGGCCAGCCAGACGCTGGCCGAGTTGCCCGGTCGCGGCGCCCTCGTTGGCGTGCGTGTCCCAACCGTTGTAGCTGAGCGCGCCGATGCGCGGCCCGTCGGCGGCGGACATCAATCTGGCCGCCGTCTCCGCCGTCTCGATGAAGAGCCGGAAGCGGGGCGGCGTCCTCGGTGTGGCCGGCATCGCGGGCGATGTCTGGGGCGTCGGTGGCGCCGACGTCATGGGCGGGCGGGCGGATCGAGGCCCGGCCATCGATACGCGATCGATCTCGACGCCCTCGGCCAGCGCACGCGCCAGCACCGGGTCGCTCTCGGCGTAGAGATCCATGAGGCGCGAGACCGTATCGTTGTCGAGCGGGCGGCGGAACGTCGGGGGAATCCAGGAAACCACGGGCGCACTGCCGCGCATCACCAGCGGCACCACCGGCCCCATGGCCAGCCCTTTCAATGGCGCGGACCGCCCCCGCACGTCCAGACCCGCCAGCGCCCGATTGAGCCAGCCATCGTCCGAGCGCGTCGTCGTGGCGAGACCGCTTTCGAGCACGTCCTGGCCGTCGAAGTGCGAGCGTCCGCGGTAGGGGGTGGCGACGGCGTGCACGATGAGCGCCTGCTTGCGACCGTAGAGCCCGTGCAGGAAGGGCATGTTGCCATTGAGGGCGAAGAAGCCGTCGAGGGCGAGCCCGGCGCCCGGCCCGCTGCGCGGCAATGCCGCCTCGCCGCGCAGCCGAATGTAATCGGGATCACCGATCGGCGGCGCCAGCGACAAGCCGTCGAGCCCACCCCGCAGGATGACGACGAGCAGGCGCGGATCGCGCCCGGCGGCCAGCGCCGACACGTTCGGCAAGCCGGCCCAAAGCGCGAGGGACGCGCCGCCGACGAGCATCTGGCGCCGTGTCACAAGTGAATGCGCGCGCGTTTCGGCCATCGGTCTATCTCCGTTGGAACTCGGGGCTCATGAGGAGCAACTCCAAGGCCTGGACGCGCGTTTCGGCGCGCGCGACGGCCTCACGCGTGCGGTCCGTCAAACCGCCCGCCAGAATGTCCGAGGCGGCCGAACGCGGATCGCTCCGCGGATTGGCCAGGCGCGCCATGCGCTCGGTGATGCGCAGGCGCTCGCGTAGCGCCGCCGGCGCCGCCCAGGCATTTTCGGCGTCGGGCCAACCTTTCGGCGACGGCGGCGACCAGAGCGGCTGGCCCAGCATGTTGGTGAGCCGCAGAACCTCCATGGGCTTCATGGGCAGCGCCAGGCCGCGAATGCCGGCCACGAGGAAATCATAGGGCGGCAGCAGAACCACCGGCGGCCCGCCCCAGGCGCCGGACTGGCCGACGAGCGTGCGCGCGAGCGCCCCAAGATCGCCGTCGCTCGCCTTGAAGACCTGCTCGAGGCGGCCGATGACGGCGGCCGATGCGCCGGAGCCGAGGAAGTGCCGGGCCAGCTTGCGGCAGACGTTGCGCGCCGTCGCGGGATGGTGCGCCAGAAAGCGCAGGGCGGCGAGGCCGGCCTCCTCACCATGATCGGCGAAGCGCCGGCCGAGCAGCGTCACCGCGCCCGGCTCGTGCCAATTCGGCTGGAAGCGGAAACGGCCGGCCTCCGCTCCGCCGCGTTGCAGGCCGGCGACCGTCCAGCCCGTGAGAATGCGCGCCAGCGCCGTGACATCGGACTGGGTGTAGCCGCCGTCGACGCCGAGCGTGTGCAGCTCGAGAATCTCGCGTGCGAGGTTCTCGTTGAGGCCGCGCCGTCGCCGCTGGCCGGCGCGCGAGTTGGGGCCGATCGAGACGTGATTGTCGAGGTAGATAAGCATCGCCGGATGGCGGACGGCGGCGCGCAGCATGTCCTCGAAACGGCCGAGCACATGCGGCCTGATGACCTCGCGCTCGTAGGCGCCGACAATGCCGCGCAGCGGCCCCTTGATCGCCGAGACGCAGAAGTGGTTGGACCAGTGCATCACCAGCCGCTCGAGGTAGGGCCGGGTCGTCTCCACGGCGAGCGTGATGCGGGCCGCGGCCTCCGCCCGGAACGCGTCGCGCCGAAGCGGGCCTGGGCCGAGCGTCCTGTCCTGCGCGGCGGGAGGCTTCGGCGCAGATGCGGGGCCGCCATCCATGGGCATTCCCGGCGCCATCCGGGCCTCAGGCCTGGCGCGCGGCGGGCCTCCTGGCTGTTGCTGTGACGGATCGGCCATGCGCGCAAGGCGCACGCGCTGGCGCGCCAGCATGTCGGCGGTCAGCGTGACGTCGCTCGCCACCAGGGCCGCTGCGGCGGGCAGGGCGGGCGGCGGGCCGTCGAGCGCCGCCAGAAGATGGCCGCGCGGATCCCTGGCGACCGCACGGATCTCCTCGGCGCGCGCTCCTAGTCCGAAGCGGCGAACGGCGATGAACGCCTCACGCATCGTCATGTGTCAGCCCCCTGCGACATCCTCACCCCATCGCCAGCATGAGCGGGCTGAGCGAGCCAGACCCGCGCCTGTCCATTGAACGACGCAAATGCCGTCGATCCGTCGCCACTGCATATCCGACAGTGAACGGATATTGCGGCGGAGCGGTGGCCTGAGCCGCGCACGTGCTGTATGCCATGGTGGAAACGCGGCGCACGCTTGCCGGCCCGACCGGGACGGCTAGGGTACGATCGGTCGCGGCGGAACTGCTCGGAGCACGCCTCGAGACCCGAGCGTCCCTCGCGCCCGGCCCCACTTCGAGAGCGTGAAGGCGATTCCGTCGAAGTCGATGACGCTCTAATGTGCAGAACCGTTGATTGGCGCCCTAGCTGAAGGATCAGGACATGTCCACTTCCCCTACCTCTGGCAACGCCGCAGTGTCGGGTTGGATGGACCTTCTGGTCTATGCTCCGGCCGGCGCCGTGAGCCCGCCGGATGCCACGCTGCGCTATGCCGCGCGCCTTGCCACGCAAGCGCGCGCGCACCTCACCGCCATCTCCTTCGCCTTCGAGATGCCGGCCACGTTCTCGCTCTACAGCCGCTCGGCTGACGGCAAAGTGGCGGCCACGCGCAACCAGGAGCTGGAGGCGGCCGCCGATCGGGTTCTGGCGCATGCCCGCACGCTGATCACGCCGACGGTCTCCAATTTCAACGTCGTCAAAGAGACGTGCGCCTTGCCAGATGCCGGACAGATCCTGGTCAATCACGGACGCCTTTACGACGTCGTCGTCATGCCGAACCGCACCGACAAGGATGAATTCGAGATCGACCTGCTCGAGGCTGTCCTGTTTGGAACGGGACACCCGGCATTGCTGGTGCCGGAGCCGAGCACGCGCGAGTTCGGGTTCGAGCGTATCGTCGTCGGCTGGGACCACAGCAGGGCGGCCGCCCGAGCGGCCGCCGACGCGCTGCCCTTGCTGCGTCACGCCAAGAAGGTGGACGTCGTCATGGTGACCGAGGAGAAGATCTGGCCCTCGCACCTGTCGGGCGTCGAGTTCGCCCGCTATCTGTCCCGTCACGGCGTCAATGTCTCGCTGTCGGAGCAGAGTCGGCGGGGTGAATCGATCTCCGCGACGCTGATCGCCGAGGCGCAGACGCTGGGCGCCGATCTGCTCGTCATCGGTGGCTTCGGCCACTCCCGCCTGCGCGACTTCGTGCTCGGCGGCACCACCAAGGACGTGCTCGCGGGTGCACCCGTGCCCGTTTTCCTGTCGCATTGAGCCCGCAGCCGCCGCCTTCACCTCGAGCCACATCCACGGCCAGGAGCCGAGCCATGTCGTCACACACCCTGCCCTTCCCGCGACTGATCCGTCTGGTCGCCTTGGTGCTGCTCATCGGCGGGTTTTCGGCCGCTGCCTCAGCCGAGCCCAGGATCGTGTCGGAGAAGCCGCTCGGCAGCCGTTTCGAGCTGAGTGTGCCGGTCGGCGAGGCCGGCGCCGGAAAGACCCTGCGCGTCCTCGGCTACAAGCCGTCGCGCTACACGCCGAGCTCGCCCGTCCTGATCGTGCTCCACGGCACCACGCGCAAACCGGGCCCCTACCTCACGGCCTGGCTGGCACGCGCCGAGCAATACGGCGCGCTGCTGCTCGTACCGGAGTTCAGCAAGGCGGACTGGCCGGGCTCTCGCGGCTACAACCTCGGCAACATGCGCACGAAGGACGGCAAGGCCCTGCCGCGCGAGGCCTGGAGCTTCACCGCGATCGAGACGCTGTTCGATGCCGCGAAGGGGCTCTTCAAGAGCGACGCCCAGACCTATTACCTCTTCGGTCACTCGGCCGGCTCCCAGTTCGTGCACCGCTTCATGCTCCTGACCGGCGGCCCGCGCGTCAAGGCGGCCGTCGCCGCCAACGCCGGCTGGTACACGATGCCACGCGAGAGCGAGCGCTACCCCTATGGCCTCGGCGGCTTCGCGTACGACAAGCAGGCCTTGATCAAGGCCTTCGCCCATCGCCTCGTCATCCTGCTCGGAGATGCCGACATCGATACCGCCGCCAAGGATCTCCGCCGCTCGCCCGAGGCCCTGGCGCAGGGACCGCACCGGCTGTCGCGTGGCAAGCATTTCTTCGACGCGGCTGCGGCGGAAGCCAAGCGCCTGGGTGTGCCGTTCGCCTGGGAGCTGAAGACCGTGCGCGGCATCGGCCATTCGGGCAACGGCATGGCGCCGGCTGCCGCCCGCGCCCTGCTGAGGAAGCCCGATTGAGCAACCGCAACCCCGTTCACCATTAACGCTGCGTTAACACCGGCTCTCCATAACTGTGCCCCGTGGCGTCCCGCAAAACGCCATCATTGTCTGTCACAGGTACGACTGCCCGCTTGCTGAGTGTGTACGAGCGTAGAGACGGGGGTCCAACGCATGAGATCGGGGTGCTACCGGCGTCTGGTGGCGTTGACGGGGCTGCTGTTCGCCTTGGCAACGACCGGGACGGCTTTGCTGTCTCCGACGCCGGCCCAGGCTGCCACGCAGATCGGCGACCGCAGTGCGCCACCGCAGGGCACGCGCACCACCCGCTTCGTGGCCATCGTCGAGAAGCCCTCGACGTTCAAGGTTTTCACCATCGCGAACCCCTACCGCGTCATCGTCGATCTGCCCGCGACCCGGCTGCAGCTTCCCAACATCGCCAGCGGCGGCGGCGGCCTCGTCACGTCGTCGCAAGGCGGCCTGCTGGCGGCTGGTAAGACGCGGATCGTCATCAAGGTGGCGAAGCCCGTCGTGGTCAGCAACTCCATCATGGAGCCCGGCAAGGACGGCCAACCCGCCCGCCTGGTGCTCGAGCTGACCCCCGTCGACGCCAAGACCTTCATGGCCGGCCAGACCATGCGGCTGCTGCGCGCACCCCGGACCCGGGAGAGCGCCGCCGCCGCACCCAAGCCGAGCGTGACCAAGGCCTCGCTCACCACGCGCGCCCTGAAGCCCCAGAAGAAGCCGGTCATCGTCATCGATCCCGGACACGGCGGCCATGACTCCGGCGCCGTACATCACGGCGTCGTCGAGAAGCAGGTCGTGCTCGCCTTCAGCCTGCATCTGCGAGATCTTCTCAAGTCGAGCGGCCGCTATACCGTCCTCATGACGCGCGACACCGACAAGTTCGTGCCGCTGGACGAGCGGCGCGAGTTCGCGCGCCGGCACGGCGCCGACCTGTTCATCGCGGTCCACGCGGATTCCTTTCCCCGGCGCAATGTGCGCGGCGCCACCGTCTACACGCTGCGCGAGCGCGTGCACGATGCCCTCGCCCGTTCCATGAAGCGCCGCCGCTCCGCCGTGCCCCACGACGGCATCGAGATGGGCGCCATCAAGGAGATCGAAGGCGACACCGACACGCTCGACCGCATCCTCAGGGATCTCGAAAAGCGCGAGAGTGGCTCGACCAAGGCCCGCAACAGCATGTTCGCCCAATCGGTCATCGACAGGATGGGCGAGACGACCATGATGAAGGACGACCCACACCGCGAGGCGGCATTCCGCGTCCTCAAGACGGCGCAGGTGCCGTCGGTGCTGATCGAGCTCGCCTACGTCACCAACAAGGCCGACGCCCAGCTTCTCCGCTCGGAGGAGTGGAAGAAGAAGGTCGCGACGTCCATCACGCGGGCGGTCCACCACTACTTCCGCCTGTCGCAACTGCCTCTCTGAAACAAGACCTGCGTGCGATTGAGACGGCGGTGGCTCGCGCGGCCGTCGCAGCGCCCCCGCACGCGCAAAAAAATCGAGGCCGGTCATGCTGGACCGGCCTCGATTTTTGCGTCTGGCCGAACTCTGTCCGGCTATGCGTCACTCAAGGTCTACTCGGAGGATACAGAATGCTGTTACGCCAGAGCAGCACCAGGAACCGCAACGGATCGAAGCGAAACGCGAGCCGCGCGCTTTGCCTCGATGCGAAGGGGTCTAGCAAGTACCGGTCTAGGAGGCGCTGCAGCATGTGCCACTCCTTCTTCTCGGGTTGCCCCGCACTCCTTTCGTGATGCCATGACCCCGAACGACTCGCGCAGCTCCGAAGCCCTGGCGGCCGCTGTTGGGCCGCAGGCATCCGAGCTGTTCGCCATGTCCGAGGGGAATGCGGGAAGGATGGACAGGTACGCCTGGAGTGCGCGTCGCTTCGCCTGTCGTGCCCGAGGGTGCCGCCCTGTCCCGGCCCACCCTGCGCAATGCCCGACCGCTTCACGCGTCATCTGCGGTCACCTCGTCCGGTGCACACCGCATCAGTCTCCCGTGTCTGCTCCGCGCACGAGACCATCGAGACCCGAACGTGCGGCCTCGACGGGACGGTGTCGCCACCATCCCGACCCACACTTAGGTGATTCGGTTAACGAGTTGTTAAAGCTTTCGCAGCGGGCCCTGCCCGCCTAGGCGGGCAGAGCGCCCTCCCCCGCCAGGGCGGCCTTCCTGACCGCCTTCTGCACCTTCTCGAAGGCGCGGACCTCGATCTGGCGGATGCGCTCGCGACTGACGCCGAACTCCGCCGAGAGATCCTCGAGCGTCGCCGGGTCATCGGCCAGACGGCGGGCCTCGAAGATCCGCTTTTCGCGGTCGTTGAGCGTCTCGAGCGCCGTCTTGAGGTAAGACCGGCGCCGGTCGCTCTCCTCGCTCTCGGCAAGGCGCGTCTCCTGGCTGGCGCTGTCGTCGACCAGCCAATCCTGCCACTCACCGCTTTCGGCGTCGTTCCGAACGGGCGCATTGAGCGAGGCGTCGCCGGCCAGACGGCGGTTCATGGAGACGACGTCCTGCTCGGGCACGCCGAGCTTGGTGGCGATCTGCTTCACCTGCTCAGGCTTGAGGTCGCCCTCCTCGAGCGCCTGCATCTGGCCCTTCACGCGGCGCAGGTTGAAGAACAGCTTCTTCTGAGCCGCGGTGGTGCCCATCTTCACGAGGCTCCACGAACGCAGGATGTATTCCTGGATCGAGGCGCGGATCCACCACATGGCATAGGTCGCGAGCCGGAAGCCCTTGTCGGGATCGAAGCGCTTGACCGCCTGCATGAGACCGACGTTGCCCTCCGAAATCACCTCGCCAATCGGCAGGCCATAGCCCCGATAGCCGATGGCGATGCGCGCCACCAGCCTCAGGTGCGAGGTGACGAGCTTGTGTGCCGCATCGGGGTCCTCGTGCTCGCGCCAAGCTTTGGCGAGCATGTACTCCTCGTTGGGCTCCAGCATGGGAAATTGCCGGATCTCCGCGAGATAGCGCGCGAGTCCGCCCGAGCCGCCGGCGATCGTTGGCAGTGATTTTGATGTCATCTTCGCGACTGGCCGAGGGCATGACCCCCGGGGATGCTCCGTGTGGCCTCGTCGATTGCCGTGAGTCTGGCAATAACAGTGTCGACAATAAGGCAAACACAAAAGACGGCCGTTGGCAATAGCCAATCGCCCGCCGAGCCGATCATGAGTCACTTATGGTCGCTCGGCTGCAATGCTGTCAAGGGCATTGTCACAGGGGCGGCCGACCGGGCCGTCGCACCTCAATCCCCGGCTGCCGCCGACGAGCGGCGCCGACGCCTGGCAGGTTGCGCATCGGCTGTGAGCTTGCCGCCGACGCGAACCTTCTTGGCCAGCCAGGGCAGGGTCGTGAAGACCTGCCGAAGGTAGATGGTCTCCAGCGCCTCGATTGCCGCCGCCGCGATCCGCTCGGCCACCACCAGGCCCTCGTCCTTGCGCGCCACGAGCTTGATGTGCCGGAAGAGCGGCGGCCCGGACATCGGCAGGCAGCGCACGTTGCTGGCGCCGCCGGCGCCCTTCAGGAAGGCGAGCGGCGTGGCGATGGTCCAGCCGAGGCCGGCATCGACCATGGAGATCACGGCGTCGATGGTGTCGAGCTGGAACCGTCGCGGCGCCGCGACCCGGCTGGCCTCCAGGTGGCGCTCGATCTGCTCGGCGATGTAGAGGTGGCGGCCATAGCGCACGAAGTCCATGGACGCGGCGAGCTGGCGCAGGGAGCCGACCGGACCGACCAGGGAGGCCGGCACGATCAGGAAGTAGGGCTCGGCGAGCAGCGGCACGACCTTCAGGTCTTCCGGCACCGGCGCCACGTCCGTGGTGATGATGAAATCCACGCGCCGCTCGACCAGCCCGGCGATCGAGGTCTCGTGCGGACCGGAGGACACGCGCCATTCCGCCGCGATGTTGCGCAGGCGGTTGACGAGATGGGGACCGAGCATCGTCGCAAAGGAATCCACCACGCCGATGCGCAGGGCCGGCAACGGCGCCTCGTCGAAGTAGTCCAGCGCGCGCTGCAAGGCTCGCGCGCGATCCACCAGGGCCAGCGCATGCTTCATGACCGTGGCGCCGGCGAGGGTGAGGGCGGGCGGCCGCACCGCACGATCCAGCAGCGCCGCGCCAACGGCGTTCTCGAGCGCAATGATGGTCTGCGACACCGCCGATTGCGTCAGGCCGAGGCGGCGGGCGGCGCGGGTCATACTGCCGGCATCGACGACGGTGACAAAGACCTCGAGCGAGCGGATGTTGAGGTTGAGCTCGCCCGCCCCGCTGGCGCGCACCTTCTCCGGCGCGCCATCTGCATCGCCGCTCCGTCGCGCTCGCGGTGTCACGTCTCGCATCTTATGCGCCTTCGCATTCTCTCGTGCTCGAGCGGCGATCACCAGACCGACGCGGATCGAGACGCGCGCCCGCCGGGACTTCCACCTGCCGACAATCCCTTCTAGCATCGCATAACGGCACTCGGGAGCGCACCCCGCCTATGGGAGAATTCGGTCATGGCTAACCACGGCACACCGGCGCAGCAGCTCGCGGCCTATGCCTGCTCGCTGACCTTCGAGGACCTGCCGCCAGCCGTGATCACGCGCCTCAAGGCGGCGCTGGTCGATGCCGTGGCGTGTGCCGCGCACGGCATGAGCAAGCCATGGACGCAGCATGTCCTGGCCGTCTCGCGGGCGAGCGGCTCAGGCGGGCCCTGCCGGTTGCCCGGCGTGCCGGACGTGCGCCTGCACCCCCGCGCCGCAGCCCTCGTGCTGGGCGTCGCCGCCCACGCCTTCGAGCTCGACAGCCTGAGAGGCGGCGGCTCGGGCGTGCACCCCGGCGGCACGGCCGCCCTGCCGGCGCTGACGGCGGCCGAGGCCGCGGGCGCCAGCGGCAAGGCGACGATCGTGGCCCTCGCTGCCGCCATGGAGGTGATGGTGCGCATCGGCAAGGCGACCCTGCACACGCCCGAGAAGCGCGGTTTTCATGCGCCCGGCCTGACCGGCCCGTTCGGCGCGGCCATCGCGGCCATGCACCTCGCCGGCGCCGATGCGGTCAAGACCACGAACGCCATTGCCATCTCCGGCTCGCTGGCCTCCGGCCTGCTGGCGTTCGCCAAGGCGCCCGACGGCGGCATGGTCAAGCGCCTGCATCTGGGACGCGCCGCCGAGGGCGGCCTGCTCGCGGCCGAGCTGGCGCTGCAGGGCTTCGAGGCGCCGAGCACGGTGCTCGAAGGCCCGTACGGCCTGCTCGAGGCCTTCTGTCTCGACACGCGCCCCGACTATCTGACGGACGGCCTCGGCGCGGTCTGGGAGAGCGAGTCGGTGACGATGAAGAAGTTCCCCTGCCACATCATGACCCATGCCCCGCTCGAGGCGCTGGCTGCCTTACGGGCGGAGCGGAGCTTCACCGCCAGCGAGGTCGAGAGCATCGAGATCCGCGGCATGGAGCGGATCGCCACGCATCATGACATCAAGGCGCCCGGCGACATCATGCAGGCGCAATACTCCATCCCCTTCATCGTGGCGCTGTCGCTGTTCCGCGATGTCGCCGATCCCGCCAACATCAGCGAGGACGTGCTCGCGGACGCCGCCGTTGCCGCCATGGCCGGGCGCATTCGCCTGATCGGCGATCCCGGCGCCAAGGGCTGGGGCACCGAGGTCACGGTCACACTGGCCGACGGAACCCGCCTCGGCCGCCGCATCGACGTCTTCCCCGGCATGGCCGAGCGCCCCTTCACCGAGAGCGAGCTCGCAGCGAAGTTCATGCGCCTGACGACGCACATGCCGCTGGCGCGACGCGAGACGCTGCTGGCCCAGCTCATGGCCCTGGAGACCATCGACGACGTGCGCAGCCTCGATCTCGCCTGAGCCTCAGGCGAGGCCGTCGCGTCCTGCTCCGGCCGGCCCGCCGTGGCGCCTGACACGCGAGACGCCGCGAACGTCGGCATGCCCGTCGGGCGCGACCGGAAGCATAAGCTGCCCTGATGGCCACTATTCGCCCCGCCTCGAACAAGAGGCCGGCAGCTCTCGACAGGGAGCGAGGGCGGGACTATCAGCTTTGCGCCAGGGTGTGATGTCACGGAGACCTCGATGAGCAGCCACGAGCCGACCGACAACCGCTACACGCAAGGCCTCGCCACTTTCATCTCCGACCTCACCTACGAGCGCCTGCCCGAGGAGGTGCGGACCCGCGCCAAGCTGCTGATCCTCGACTCGCTCGGCTGCGGTCTCTACGGAGCGCGGCTGCCCTGGACCAGGATCCTCGTCGATACCCTGTCGGCCGTCGATACCAGCACGGGCGCAGGTCTGTGGGGCTCAGCCAGGCGGCTGTCGGCCCCGCACGCCGCGCTCGTCAACGGCACGCAGGTGCAAGGCTTCGAGCTGGATGACGTGCACCGTCGCGGCGTCCTGCACGTGAATGCCGTAGCCTTGCCGGCGCTGACGGCGGTCGTCGAGATGCGGCCGGGCCTCTCGGGCCGCGACTATCTGGTCGGCGCGGTCGCCGGCTACGAGACCGGCCCTCGCGTCGGCATCTGCATGGGCCAGGAGCACATCGGCCAGGGCTGGCACTCGGGCGCCACCGTCGGCGTCTATGCCGCGGCCGCAGCCGCGGCCTCTGGCCTCAAGCTGTCGCCCGAGCAGACGGTGCACGCGCTCGGCATCGCCGGCACGCAGTCGGCGGGCCTGATGGCGGCCCAGTTCGGAGCCATGGTCAAGCGCATGCACGCCGGCCGCTCGTCGCAGAGCGGCCTGCTCGGCGCGCTGCTCGCCGCACGCGGCTTCACGGGCATCATCGACGTCTTCGAGGCGCCCTACGGCGGCTTCTGCACCACGTTCTCGCGCTCGAACGACCGCTTCCAGCTCGCCGAGCTCACGTCCGAGCTCGGCGAACGCTTCGAGACGATGCGGATCGCGCTCAAGTTCTACTCCTGCGTCGGCTCGAACCACACCACGCTCGACGCCATCCGCGACATCCGCAAGCGCCGCCCCTTCTCGCTCGGCGAACTCGACAAGGTGGTCGTTTTCGGCTCGCAGGTCACCGTCGATCACGTCGGCTGGCCGTACCGGCCCGAGGGGCTCACCTCGGCGCAGCTCAATCTGCCGTACTGTGTCGCCACGCTGCTGCTCGAGGACGACGTCTTCGTCGATCAGTTCGGCGAGGGCTGCGTCACCGACGAGGCGCGCATCGCCCTCTCGCGCAAGGTCGAGGTGCGCCACGATCCCGGCATCACCGCGCTCGGCTCGCGGTTCCGCCACAAGGTCCACGTCGAGGTGCACCTCGCGGACGGCTCGATCCACCGCGAGACACGCGAGGCTCCGCGCGGCAGCGAGGCCGATTTCGCCAGTGAAGCGGACATCGTGCGCAAATTCGAAAGCCTGACCCGCGACGCCCTGCCGGAGAGCCAGCGCCAGCAACTCGTCGAAACCGTCCTCGGGCTCGACAAGCTCGAGGATGCGAGCCGCCTCGCCAGGCTGCTGGCGACAGGGTAAGCGAAGATCGCAACAAGGGCTGGAGCAGGCCACCACGGCTCGCTAAGCTCGCGACGACCTCATTCCATCACCAAGGGCCAGGCCCGGACCACAAGAGAGAGAGAAACAGTCATGACCAGCCCCTTCGACCTCACCGGCCAGGTGGCCCTCGTCACCGGCTCGAGCCGCGGCATCGGCCGATCTATCGCCGAGACGATGGCTAGCCTCGGTGCCAAGGTGGTCATCTCCAGCCGAAAAGCCGAAGCCTGCGAGGAGGTAGCCGCCGCCATCACGGCCAAGGGCGGCGAGGCCATCGTCATTCCCTGCAACATCGGCCGCAAGCCGGAGGTCGAGGCGCTGATCAAGGGCACGCTCGACAAGTGGGGGCGTATCGACAGCCTCGTATGCAATGCCGCGATCAATCCTCACTTCGGCCCGCTCGCCAAGATCAGCGACGACGCCTTCGACAAGATCATGGCCTCGAACGTCAAGTCGAACCTGTGGCTCGCCAATCTGGCCGCACCCGGCATGGCGGACCGTGGCGGCGGCACGGTCATCATCGTCTCGTCGATCGGTGGCATCCGTGGCTCGGCCATGCTCGGCGCCTACGGCATCTCCAAGGCCGCGGATTTCTCGCTGGCTCGCAGCCTCGCCGTCGAGTGGGGGCCGAAGAACGTGCGCATCAACTGCATCGCGCCGGGCCTGGTGCGAACCGACTTCGCCCGTGCGCTGTGGGAGGACAAGGCCAATCTGGAGAAGCGACTGGTCACAACCCCGCTGCGACGCATCGGCGAGCCCGAGGACATCGGCGGCGTCGCGGCCTTCCTCGCCTCCAAGGCCGCCGCCTTCATCACCGGCCAGGTGATCGTCGCCGACGGTGGCGTGACCATCGCCTGAGCCGGCGGGCCGCCATCACGTCCCCCGCGGCTTGGCGCGGTGCGTCGGTGCGGCGTTGGCCGGGTCCTCCGGCCATGGGTGCCGGGGATAGCGTCCGCGCATGTCGGCGCGGACCGCGGCCCAGGAGCCCGACCAGAAGCCCGGCAGATCGCGCGTGATCTGGATCGGCCGGTGCGCCGGCGACAGCAGATGCAGCGTCAACGGCAGCCGGCCGCCGGCGAGGCTCGGGTGCCGGGTCGTGCCGAACAGCTCCTGCACCCGGATGTGCAGCGCCGGCGCATCGGGGCCGGCGTAGTCGATGGCGTGGCGATTGCCGGTCGGCGCCGTGAAGTGCGTCGGAGCAGCCTCGTCGAGCCGGCGGCGCAGATCCCAGGACACCATTGCGTCGAGGGCGGGCGTCAGATCCTCGGCGCCGAGGTCGCTGAGCCCGACGCGACCGTTGAGAAACGGGGCCAGCCAGGTCTCCACGCTCTCAGCCAGGGCCTCGTCGGACAAATCCGGCCAGCCCTCCCCCTCGGCCCGACGCAGGAAGCCGACACGCTGGCGCAACTGCAATTGCGCCTTCGACCAGGGCAGGCGGTCGATGCCGAGGCTGGCGAGCCCCCGCGCCAGCGTACGCTGAGCCGCCTCGCCGCCCGGCACGGGTCGCGGCTCGCTCGCCAGCGTGATCGCACCGAGACGCCGGACACCGCGCGCCTTGAGACGCGCCGCTTGTTGATCGAAGGTCAGCTCCTGAGCGACCTCGATGCGCTCACCGGCAAACGCGATGATCTCCGCCTCGCTGGCAGCGCACGCCAGCGTGATCCGTGCGGCGGCCGCCGCGCCCTGCAGCTCCGCCACGACGAGGAACGGCTCGCGCGCCAGGGGGGAAACGGGGTCGAGCCGCGCTCCACGCCCGTTCACGAGCAGGTATTGGCCATCGCCTCCGCGCGACTTGGCGATCCGATCGGGATAGGCAAGCGCCAGCAGCCCTGGCGTCGAGACGTCCTGGGCGGCCGCACCGTCGCCGGCGGCGCGGGCCCACCCCTTGGCGAGGCGGCGCATCTCGTGCGCGCGGGCTCCGCGATCGCGGCGAAACGTCTCCAGCCGCGTGACGAGGTCGGGGTCGTTGCCGCCGAGCCCCCGCTCGACGATGAGCGCGGCGATCTCGCCAGCCTTGTCGGCGGCGCCGACCGCAGCGGCAGAAAGCACCATGTGCGCCAGTCGCGGCGGCAACGCCAGCGCGCGCAAGCGACGCCCGGCCGGCGTGATCCGGCCGTCTCCGTCCAAGGCATGGATCGCGACGAGACCTTCACGGGCCGCCGCCAGCGCGGCCTCGCCCGGCGGATCAAGCCAGCGCAGCTCAGAAGGATCGCGCGCGCCCCACTCCGCGATGGCCAGAAGCAGGCCCTTGAGGTCGCTCGCGCGGACCTCGGGCTCAGCGAACGGCCTGAGACTCGCCGACTCCGGCTCGTCCCACAGGCGATAGCACACGCCGGGCTCGGTCCGGCCCGCCCGTCCGCGCCGCTGGTCGGCCGATGCCCGCGACACACGTTGGGTCTCGAGCCGCGTCAGGTCTGTTGCCGGCTCGTAGCGCGGCACGCGCGACAGTCCGCTGTCGACGACGATGCGCACGCCCTCGATGGTGATGGACGTCTCCGCGATCGACGTTGCCAGCACGACCTTGCGGCGAGCGCCGGTGGCCGCCGCGACGGCGCGGTCCTGCTCTCCGACGGAGAGGCCGCCGTGCAGGGGCAGGATTTGGACATCGGCTCCGAGGGCACGCTCGCTCAAGCGCTCGTGGACACGGCGGATCTCCGCCTGCCCCGGCAGGAACGCGAGGAGCGAGCCGGGCTCCGCCCTGAGCGCGCCCGCAATCGTCTCCGCCATCTGATCCTCGATGCGCCGGACGGCATCGCGGCCCACGTAGCGTGTCTCGACCGGATAGGCCCGCCCATCGGCGCGAATGACGCTGGCATCGCCAAGGAACCCGGCGATGCGCGTGTCGTCCAGGGTGGCGGACATCACCAGCAGGCGCAGATCGTCGCGCAGCGCGCCCTGCACATCGAGCGCCAGCGCCAGACCGAGATCGGCATCGAGCGAGCGCTCGTGAAACTCGTCGAACAGGATCGCGCCGACGCCCGTCAGCTCGGGATCGTCCAGGAGCATGCGGACCAGAACCCCCTCGGTCACGACCTCAATGCGCGTCCTGGCCGAAACCTTGGTGCCGAGCCGGGCACGCACGCCGACGGTCTCGCCGACCGCCTCGCCCAGCGTCGTCGCCATGCGTTCCGCGGCTCCCCGCGCCGCCAGACGCCGCGGCTCCAGCACGAGGATGCGGCGCGCGCCGAGCCAGGGCGCGTCGAGAAGCGCCAACGGCACGCGCGTCGTCTTGCCTGCCCCGGGCGGAGCGACCAGCACCACGGTCTCGGCGGCTGCGAGCGTGCGGCACAGCTCCGGCAGCACGGCATCGATAGGCAAGGGAGGACCAGGGATCATCGCGGCCGAGCCCTGGCGTGCGGCCGCCGGCCGTCGTTGCATCGCTTGAGAATGGCGCCGGCCTGGGTCACAAATGGATTCCGGTTCGTTCGGGAGGATAAGGCATGGCACAAAAGCCCAAGGTGGCGCTCATCGGCACGGGCGGCACGATCTCCGCCGTCGGCAAGGGTCCGCTCGACCTGCAGGACTATACCGAGACCGGGCGGATGCTGCACGCCGACGAGTTGCTCGCCCGCTTCCCGGACGTGGCGAGCGTCGCCGACGTGACGCCGGTCCGCTTCCGCGCCGTGCCGAGCACGGCCATCTCGTTTCCCGAATGGAAAGAGGTCGTGCTCCTCGCCGACAAGCTCGTGACGGAGCAGCCCGGCCTCGCTGGCATCGTCGTCAACCACGGCACCGCCACGCTCGAGGAGACGGCATACGCGCTGAGCCTCACGGCCAAGGTGCCCGTACCGATCGTGCTCGTCGGCGCGCAGCGGCCATCGAGCGCGCTGTCCACCGATGCCGGGCTCAACCTCGTCAACGCCGTCAGGACCGCGGCATCGCCCGACGCCCGCGGCCTCGGCGTGCTCGTGGTGCTCAACGACGAGATCCACGCGGCGCGCGAGGTGACCAAGACCTCCAATTTTCGCCTGCAGACCTTCCGCACGCCGGATTTCGGCGCACTCGGTCACTGCGACGGCGATGCGGTCGCCTTCTATCGCCGGCCGCTGCGCCGCGCCGCCCCGGATACCGAGTTCGACATCCGCACGCTCGAGCGTCTGCCGCGCGTCGACATTGCCTACGGGCATGCCGGCTCCGATGGCACGGCCGTGCGCGCCTTCGTGGAAGCTGGGGCGGAAGGCATCGTGGCCGCGGGCCTGCCACCGGGCATGAGCACGCCCGCCGACTACGAGGCGCTGAAGGCGGCGGCGGCGGGCGGCGTCATCGTGCTGCAATCCTCCCGCGCCATGAGCGGACGCACCTACGCCAACCATCGCAGCCGCGCCGGCGGCTTCCTCGCCGCCGACAACCTGACCCCGCAGAAGGCGCGCATCCTGCTGGCGCTCGCCTTGACGCGGACGCGCGACAAGGACGAGATCCGCCGCATCTTCGCCACCTACTGAGGCCGGCTCAGGCCGCACGCTTGCGCGCGAGGCCGCGCTTGGCGAGCAGGGCGTCGATCGTCGGCAAGCGGCCGCGGAAGGCGATGTAGGCGTCGGCCGGCTCCTGGCGGTTTCCGGCCGAATAGATGAACTCGCGCAGCCGCCGCGCCAGGGCGGGATCGAAAATGTCGCCCGCCTCTTCGAATGCCAGGAACGCATCGGCGTCCATCAGCTCGGACCAGAGATAGCTGTAATACCCGGCCGAGTAGCCGTCGCCGGAGAACACGTGCGCGAAGTGCGGAATGCGATGGCGCATGGTGATCGCTGCGGGCATGCCGAGCTCCTGGAGGTGCTGGCGCTCGTAGGCATCGAGATCGAGCGACTTGGCGTCTGTCGCGAGGTGCAGATCGAGATCGACCAGGGCTGAGGCGGTGTACTCGACGCTGGCGAAACCCTGATTGAAGTTTCGCGCCGCCTGCAGCCGCTCGATCAGCGCGACCGGCATCGGCTGGCCGGTCTCGTAGTGGCGGGCGAAGCGGGCGAGCACCTCGGGTTGCAGCAGCCAGTGCTCGTAAAGCTGCGACGGCAGCTCCACGAAGTCGCGCGCGACGCTCGTGCCCGCGATCATGGCATAGCGCACGTCGGACAGCAGGCCGTGCAGCGCGTGGCCGAACTCGTGGAAAAGCGTGCGCGCATCGTCGAAGCTCAGGAGCGTCGGCACGTCACTCGAGCCCTTCACGAAATTCATGACGTTGACGATGATCGGACGCTGCTCGCCGCCGAGCTTGCTCTGCGAGCGGTAGCTGCTCATCCAGGCGCCGCTGCGCTTCGACGGCCGCGCGAAATAGTCGGCGAGAAACAGGCCGACGTGCCGCCCGTCGCTGCCCTTGACCTCGAAGACACGCACATCGGGATGGTAGACAGGAAGCCCCTCCAGCTCGCTGAACTCGACCGAGAACAGCCGGCGCGCCGTGTCGAACGCCGCGGCGATCACCTGATCCAGCGGCAGATAGGGCTTGATCTCCCCTTCGTCGATGTCGAACTTCGCCTTGCGCACCTTCTCCGAGTAGTAGTGCCAGTCCCACGGCTCGATGCGCTCGTTGGCGCCCTCGCGGCCGGCCAGCGCCTGCAGCTCGGCGCACTCCTCGCCCGCCCGCTCCACAGCGGGTCCCCACAGTCCCATCAGCAGCTCGCGCGCCGCCTCCGGCGTTTGAGCCATGGTGTCGTCGAGCTTGAAGTGCGCGAAGGAGGGGAAGCCCAGAAGACGCGCGCGCTCGGCCCGGAGCAGTAGCGTCTCCTTGACGATGGCGCGGTTGTCGTGCGCGTCGCCGTTGGCGCCACGCGCGGACCAGGCCCGGAACGCCTTCTCGCGGAGATCGCGACGCGCCGAGAACTTCAGGAAAGGCTCGATGCTGGAACGAGCCAGCGTGATGACGTGCTTGCCGTCGAGGCCGAGCTCGGTGGCGGTGGCGGCGGCCGCGCGGCGTACGAAGTCGGGCAGGCCGGCGAGGTCCGCCTCGCCCTCGAGCACGAGGCGATAGCTCTGCTCGTCGGCCAGGACGTTCTGGGAAAACTGCGTGCCGAGGCTCGCAAGCCGCTGGCTGATCTCGGAAAGCCGGGTCTTGCTCGCGGGCTCGAGGTGCGCACCGGCGCGCCGCAGCATTGTCACGCAGCGCTCGAGCACGCGCGCCTGCTCGGCGTCGAGGCCGAGGCTGTCCGCTTTCGCCTGCAAGGCAGCGACGCGATCGTAGAGGCGCTTGTCGAGCAGGATTTCCGTGCGGTGCCTGGCCAGTTTCGGCGCGATCTCCCGCTCGATCTCCTGCAGCTCGGGGCTGGTATGGGCGCCGGTCAGATTGAAGAACACGTGGCCGACGCGGCGCAGCTCGACGTCCGACAGCTCCAGCGCCTCGATGGTGTCGGCGAACGTCGGCACGCCCGGCGCCGTCACGATCGCCTCGATCGCCGCCCGATGGCTGGCCAGCGCCCGCTCGAAGGCGGGGCGGAAATGCGCCACCGTGATGTCGGCGAATGGCGGCATCGCGAACGGTGTCGACCAGGCCGAGAAGAACGGATTGTCCGTCATGGATAGCGCGCCTCTTCTGCTGGCAGCCCGTGCTCGGGCGGCAGTGCGTTGTACAGCTCCAGGCCAGAGGTAGCGGTGCGCGCCACCCCCGGCAACCCGGAGCTGATGACATGGCTTCAGATTGTCGTATTGTCCATCAGCTTCAAGGGGAGGTTCCGGATCGTGATCAATGCAGCAATCGTCGGGCTCGGTCGTTGGGGACAGCGGCTCGTCAGTTCCGTGCAGGGCGAGGGCGTGCCGGCGAGCACGTTGCTCCGCTTCACTCGTGGCGTCGCCCCGCGACCGGCGAAGTCCGAGGATTTCGCCTGGGCACATGGGCTCGCCGTCGCCACCGAGTACGCCGAGGTGCTCGCCGATCCCGGCATTGCCGCGGTTGTGCTCGCCACGCCCCATACCCAGCACGCCGAGCAGGCCATCGCCGCCGCCAAGGCCGGCAAGGCCGTGTTCGTGGACAAGCCGTTCACGCTGACGCGGGCGAGCGCGGAGGCCGTGGTCGCCGCGTGCGGCAAGGCCGGCGTGACGCTCGCGGTCGGCCAGAACCGCCGCTTCCTGCCCTCGGCCATCGAGCTGAAGCGCATGATCGACAGCGGCGAGCTCGGCACCGTCCTGCACGCCGAGGGGAATTTCTCCTCCGGCTCGGGCCTGCGCTATCCCGCGGGCGGCTGGCGCACACGCCGCGAGGAGGCCCCCGGCGGCGGCATGACCGCCCTCGGCATCCACGCCCTGGACATGCTCATCAACCTGTGCGGCCCGGTGACCGAGGTCGACGCCCGCAGCCAGCGGCGCGTCATGCAGGCGGACGTCGACGACACCACGGCCATGCTGCTCGCCTTCCGCAGCGGCGCGATCGGCACCCTGGCGTCCGTCCTGGCCTCCGCCTCCTGCTTCCGCATCCAGGTGTTCGGCAGCAAGGGCTGGGGCGAGCTCAGAGGCTTCGATACGCTGGTCGTCGCCGGGCCCGACGGGGCTCCCGTCGAGCGCAAGATGCCGCCGCCCGACATCGAGCGGGCGGAGCTCGAGGCCTTCGCCGCGACCATGGCCGGCACGGGAACGTTCCCGGTCGCCGCGGAAGAAGCCATCAACGCGGTCTCCGTGCTCGAGGCCATTCCGCAGTCCGCGGCGCGCCGCGCGCCCGTCGCCATCGCCTGAGGAGCAGCACGCCATGGTCAACATCGATCCCGCTCGCGTGCTCGGCGATCTCAACGCCCTGCGCCAGTTCGGCACCTACAAGACAGGCGTACACCGGCCGACGCTCTCGGACGCCGACATGGCCGCGCGCCACTGGCTGGCCGACCAGCTCCGCGCCCTCGACTACGAGGTCACCATCGACGGCATCGCCAACGTCGTGGGCCTGAGCGGCGCCAAGGGCCCGCGCCTGCTGGCAGGATCGCATATCGAGAGCCAGAACCACGCCGGCTGGCTGGACGGGCCGCTCGGCGTCATCTACGCCCTCGAGGCCGCGCGGGCGGTCAAGGCGAGCCCGGAGCTGGCCGGCGCGGCCGTCGATGTCATCGGGTTCTGCGACGAGGAGGGCCATTTCGGCAATTTCCTCGGCTCACGCTCACTGATGGGCGAGTTGCCCGAGGCCGAGATCGACACGCTCGCCGACCGTACGCACGGCGAGCCGCTGCGCGATGCCCTGAAGCGTGCCGGCCTTGCCGGCCGGCCGCGCCTTTCGGTCGATCCGAAGGGGTATGTCGGCTTTCTCGAGTCGCACATCGAGCAGGGCGACTGGCTCGAGGCGAACCAGCTCGAGATCGGCATCGTCACGAGCGTTGTCGGCGTCTGGCAGTATCTCGTGGTCTTCGACGGCGTACAGAACCATGCCGGCACCACGCGCATGGCCATCCGCAAGGATGCCGGCGTGGCCCTGGCGAAGCTCGCCGTGGAGATCGACCGGCGCTTTCCCGAGGTCGCCGGGCCGCGCTCCGTATGGACGACCGGCAGGATCACGCTCGATCCGGGACAGCGCAGCATCATTCCCGGGCACGCAGAGCTGCTGTTCCAGTTCCGCGATGCCGATCCCGAGCGACTGCTCCTGCTCGAGCGCACGCTCAAGGAGATCGCCGCCGAGGCTGATGCCAAGGGACCATGTCGCGTCCGCGTCGAGACGTTGCGCCAGAGCGTGCCGGCCGTCATGGCCCCCACGTTCCAGGACGCGCTCGAAGCCGCCGCCGAGCATCATGCGCCCGGCAAGCACACGCGCATGCCGAGCGGCGCCGGCCACGATGCCCAGGTCATGGCCATGCACATGCCATCCGGCATGCTGTTCGTGCCGAGCATCGGTGGCATCAGCCATCACTGGTCGGAGAACACGTCGGATGCCGACATCGTGCGGGGCGCGCGGGTCTATGCCGACGCTGCCGCCAGCCTGCTGAAGCGCGCGAAAGTCTGAAGCCGCTCAGCTCGCCGGCCCGAGCAGCGCCTCGGCCCGCAGCCGGAACGGGCTGGCGACCTTGACGCCGCCGAAGTCCTGCCAGTGCGGCAGGGCCTCACTCAGGATGTAGGCGGAGCCCGCCACCTGGGCCGCAGCGACGATGAGGCAGTCGGCCCAGGGCAGCGAGAAGCGATCCTCGACCGCCCAGGCCGTCTCGATCACCTGACCGTCGACCGGAACCGGCCGCCAGGCGAGGAAGCTCGCGACGTAGCGGCGCGCCTCGTGGCGGTCCATGGCCGGGGCCGTCTTGCGGGCCAGCCGGGTGTAGCATTCCTCCAGCACCTGGAAGCTCAGCCGTCCGCACTGACGGTCCCACAGCGCCTCCAGCCAGGCGGCGGCCAGCGGCTGCTTCTCGGGCTCGCTGGCGTCACGGGCGTAGAGCAGGATCGTCGTATCTACGAAGATGGAGACCGTCATGGCGTCCTGCGGCCGGGATAGGGCTCGCCCGGCAGCTTCAGCGCCACCGGCTTCACCGAGGCGAAATCGCGGCGCGCCGCCTCGAACCCCTGCTCGTCGAGCATGGTCTGGCGCAGCAATTCACCGATCATCTTGGAGAGGCTCGTCTCGCGCTCGGCCGCCTTCATACGCGCCCAGCGCGCGACATCCTCGTCGAGTTGAATCGAAATGGCTTTCATGATGCGTCAATCCTCGGCGAGTGCCCGCCCCCTGTCAACGCCGCACCCCTGCAAGGCCCCATTGCATCACGGGTCTGTAGCACTTCGGTGTCGTTGACGGCTTTTCATCGTCGCTCCACACGACTACGCTGGAGCCATCCGGAGCTCTTTCCGAACACGGAGGCTTTCATGATCACCGCCATCGTACGTTTCAAGGTTCCCCCCGGCACGCCGCTCGACACGATGGCCGATCTGTTTCGCGGCTCCGCCCCGAAGTACGTCAAGCTGCCGGGTCTGGTGCGCAAATACTATCTCTACGACGCCGAGGGCATCGGTGGCGGAGTCTATCTCTGGGAAAGTCGCGCCGCGGCCGATCGCGTCTACACGGCGCAATGGCGGGCTATGATCGCCGAGCGTTACGGCGCCGAGCCGGAGATCACGTATTACGACACGCCCGTGATCGTCGACAACACGGCGGCCGAGGCCATCGTCGACGCGGCCGAATAGCGCCTGCCCCGGACCTACTCAGCCGGCGGCGGCGTCCGTCGATCGGGCGCCGCACCGCGAGCTACGCTACTCCACCAGGGCCAGGAACTCCTGGCGCGTGATGGGGCTGTCGCGGAAGCAACCGAGCATGCGGCTCGTCACCATGTCTGTGTCGTGCTTGTGAACGCCGCGCGTCGTCATGCAGTGATGCGTCGCTTTCACCACGACGCCGACGCCCTGCGGCTGCAGGACCCGATCGATGGTGTTGGCGATCTGCGCAGTCAGCCGCTCCTGGATCTGCAGGCGCTTGGCGTAGATCTCCACCACGCGCGCGAGCTTGGAGATGCCGACCACGCGATCCTTGGGCACGTAGGCGACCCAAGCGCGGCCGATGATCGGCGCGATATGATGTTCACAATGGCTTTCGAAGCGGATGCCGCGCAACACGATCATCTCGTCGTAGCCGTCCGTCTCCTCGAAGGTCTTGCGCAGGATATCCTCCGGGTCCTGTCTGTACCCCTGGAAGAACTCCTCGAAGGCGCGCGCAGCGCGGGCCGGACTCTCACGGAGCCCGTCGCGGTCGGGATCGTCACCCGTCCAGCGGATGATGGTGCGGAAGGCCGCCTCGACCTCCGACCGCTCGGGGCGTCCGGTCGTCCCCGACACGCTCGTCTTCACCGAACTGAGGCGACCACCCTTCTCTCGCATATCTGCGTCCCTTCCATGAGCACTCATAGTCGTGGCAATACGCAGCGTCGGCCGGCCTGGATCTCAGGCCACCGCTCGACGCGCCGTGCACACCTCGCTATGCAGCTTGCCACGAAAGCCGCTTCAGCGGAAACTTTGTATTCAGGCCGGTAAAGGAGCAAGACGAGAATGCGCTGGATGAGGTTTACGACCCAGGGGCGGACCGCCTACGGGATGGTCGAGGGTGACCGGGTCAAGGAGGTTTCGGGCGACCCCTTCCGTGGCTACGAGGCGACCAGCCGCAGCCATGCCCTGGGCGACGTCAAGATCGAGGTGCCGGTCATACCGCAGACCTTCTACTGCGTCGGCTTCAACTATCCCAAGCACGTCATCGAGATGGCCAAGAAGCTCGGCCAGGAGCCGAACCTGCCGAAGCAGCCCGATGTCGGCTATCGGGCGAACAACGCACTCATCGCCCATGGCGAGACGGTCGTCATACCCAGCGACGCCAGCGAGTCCGTGCAATACGAGGGCGAGCTGGTGGCCGTCATCGGCAAGACGGCAAGGAATCTCTCCGAGGCCGAGGCGCTCTCCTGCGTGCTCGGCTACACCGTCGGCAACGACGTTTCCGAGCGCACCTGGCAGAAGTCCGACAAGACGCTCTGGCGCGCGAAGAACACCGACACCTTCAAGCCCATGGGACCGTGGATCGAGACAGACGTCGACCTCGACAAGCTCGAGACGATCTGCCGGGTCAACGGCAAGGAGACCGAGCGCTTCAAGACCAACGAAATGCTGTTCGGCGTCGCCCGCTTCATCTCTACCATCACCCGCTACATCACGATGCATCCCGGCGACGTCCTGTGGATGGGCACCGACGGTCATTCCCCGAACCTCAAGGACGGAGATGTCGTCGATATCGAGATCACCGGTATCGGCAAGCTGACCAACCCCTTCGCCCGACAGAAATAGCACGACGCGCGCATGGCGGGCCGCATGGCGTCCCGCCCGCCGCCGCCCCATCCCTCAGGAGACATGCATATGCTCAAGCTGCTCGGCCGCGCCAACTCGATCAACGTGCAGAAGGTCGTCTGGTGCGTTCTGGAGCTCGGCATTCCGTTCGAGCGTAAGGACATCGGCGGCGCCTTCGGCGGAAACGACACGCCGGAGTACCTGGCCCTCAATCCCAACGGCCGCGTGCCGACCATCATCGACGGCGACGTGGTGCTCTGGGAAAGCAACGCCATCGTCCGCTATCTCTCGGCGAAGCATGGCGAAGGCACGCTGTCCCCCCGCGATGTCGCCAAGCGCGCCGATGCCGACCGCTGGATGGACTGGCAGACGACGACGCTGACACCGGCCACTCACCCGGCCTTCTGGGGCCTGATCCGCACGCCCGAGGAGAAGCGCGACATGGCGGCGATCGCCAAGTCCATCGCCGAAAGCGAGGCCAAGATGCGCATTCTCGAGCGCGTGCTGGCGGATCGGGCCTACATCACCGGCGACACCTTCACCATGGGCGACATTCCCATCGGCTGCGCGGCCCATCGCTGGTTGCATCTGCCGATCGAGCGCCCGAGCCTTCCCTCGGTGCAACGCTGGTACGAGCGCCTGATGCAGCGGTCCCCCGCCCAGACGGTGTTGACCGCGCCGCTCACCTGAGACGAGACCGTCAGCCGGCGAGCTCGCGGCGGACCGTCTCGGCGGCGCGGCACATGGCGTCGAGCTTGCCGTAGGCGACGTCGCGCGGCAGGTACTTCATGCCGCAGTCGGGGGCGAGGATCAGCCGCTCGGCCGGAATATGGCGGAGCGCCGCGCGAATGCGCGCGGCCACCACCGCCGCCGGCTCGACGCTCTCGTCGCCGAGATCAAGCACGCCATAGATGTAGCTCTTGCCCGCCAGCATCGGCAGCGTCGCCGGATCGAGCCGCGGCTGGGCCGCCTCGATCGAGATCTGATCGACCGGAACATCCGCCAGCTCGGCGAGGAACGAGTAGCCGCTGGGCTTCTCCTTCACAACGTAGGCATAGCCGAAGCACAGATGCAGCGCCTTCGTGCCGGGAACGCCCTCGAGCGCGGCGGTGATGGCGGGGACTGCGTAGGCGCGCGCCTTGTCCGGCTCGGCCTGGAGATAGGGCTCGTCGAGCTGTACGACATCGACCCCGACCGCCTTCAGCGCCTTGAGCTCCTGGTTGACCGCGACCGCGTAGGCCTGCGCGAGCGCCACGGGATCGCGGTAATGCTGGTCCTCGGCAAGCGTCGTGAGCGTAAACGGACCGGGCACCGTGACCTTGATCGGGCGGCTCGTGAGGCTTCGCAGATGAGCCGCCGCCGGAGCGAGCGCGCTTTCCCGCCAGACGATCGGGCCGGTGACGCGCGGTACAGCGGTCTTCTTGCCGCGCCTATTGATGGCGATGCCGGGATTGTCGAGATCGATGCCGTCGAGACTGGTCGCGAACAGGTTGAAATAGCTCTCGCGCCCCACCTCGCCGTCGGTGACGATGTCGATGCCGGCCCGCTCCTGGTCGGCGACGGCCAGACGGGCGGCATCGCGCTGCGCCTCGTCGAGCAGCGCCCCCTCGAAACGCCAGACCTCCCGCATGCGAACGCGCGGCGGCCCGGCGCGCATCAGCGCCGCCTTGTCGACCAGCCAGCCCGGCTGCGGGTAGCTGCCCACCAGCGTCGTGGGAAGTAGCCTATCGGTCATCGTCTCGCATCCTTCCATCCGGCGCGCCGATGTCATGCGCCGCAGCCATTCGAAGCCGAATGTCCCATCTGGCGCAAGTGCCGTTTCAGGTGCGGACGCGGCCAGTGCCCGCCCGCGGCGGCAGGATCTCCTGCACCGTGCCATAGGCCCAATGATCGATGGCCGCGCGCAGCAGGAGGTAGAGCGTCACTCCGTTGAGGCAATGCCAGGCGAAGTGGGTCCCTATGCGCACGTTGCCGACGCTGGCCATCGCGCACGCACTCTTGTCGATCGACCTCAGCGTCACCGACACGATGAAGACGAGCCCGGCCGTCAGGATGAGGCGGCCTGCTGGATGGCGGCGCGCCCTCAGGACCCAGCCGATGATCAGCATGGCAAAAAGTGCCGGCAGATAACCGACGGAGCCATTGAGGCAAGGCGTCCCCGCTCCGCCCAGTCCGACATCGAGGGGGCCGGTGCCGCATTTCACAGTGCCGGCCAGGTAGAAGAGCCCGGCGAACGCCACCGTGCCGATGAAGCTCAGGCCCGGCACCACCTTGAGGAACGTCGAGAGGGCGATGGTCATGTAGACGAGCATGAAGATGCCGATCGGCGCCACGTCGGCAAGCTCCGCCCACTTGGTCGCGAAGGTGTGGAACAGGAAACTGCCGGTCCCGATCGCGGCGACGATGGCCACCAGCAGGTAATGATCGGCCGACCGCTCGTGCGGCTGCTTTCTACGCAGCCTTACGAACGCGGCGCCGGCGGCCACGAGAAAGGCCCCATTGGTGAGCGCATTGACCGGCTCGGCCCAGAACGCGGGATCGCTGCCTCGCTCGCAATAGATGTAGATCTGTTTCGTCCAGCTCATGTCGGACACTGCACCATGCGACCGTGGCAGTTCTCGGGTCGAGGCGAAGGCAACGGTTCGCCTCACGACAACGCGACTGGCGAGCGGATCACGCCCGAAGTAAACTCTCCAGACAAACAGAGAGCCATTCTCGATTCATGCCAATCATATTGGCTCCGGATGCGGAGAAGGAGTGTCATGCGCACACGACCGTCGTGCAAGAGCGTTGCCATCCTCGCCGTGATCGCAGCGGGCGTTGGGCTGGCGACCGTCACGGATGCCGATGCGGCCCGCAAGCGGCGCAGCAGCGAGGGTACGATCACCGCGCACAGCCAGTATGGCAACGGCTCGCTGACCGTGCCGGTGCGGCGCGGACCGCATGGCATGGAACTACGCCTGCCCGGCGGGACGTGGATCGGCTGCGAATTCGACTGTGCGGAGACCCTGCGCCGCCAGAAGCTCGACTTCTGGGAGACGTTGCGCGAGGATTCTCCCGGCGGCCGCGACTAATCGCACGCACTGCGGCGTCACGCCCGGCGAGCGGAAAAGCGCCCTGGCGCGTACGGGGTGACGTCGATGTTCAGCGACTCGCCGGCCGCGAGAGCGGCGATCATGCGCCCTGTCATCGGCGCTCCCGTCAAGCCGACGTGACCATGCCCGCACGCCATCAGCACATTGGGATGGCCGGGTAGCGGCCCGATCGCCGGCAGCGTATCGGGAAAGCCCGGGCGCGGTCCCATCCAGCGCGTGCCCTTGCCGAGGTTCGCGGAGGGGAAAAGCTCTGCCGCAATCTTGCGCATGATCTCGGCGCGCCGCCAGCGCGGGGCATCGTCGGGGCCGGCGAGCTCGTCGGTGCCCGCCAGGCGCAAGCCGCCGAGTTGGGAGGTGATCAGCAGCGAGCGGTCCGTCGGATGCACGCAGTGCGTCAGCTCCACGCCGGGGTCCGCGAACGTCATGTGATAGCCGCGCTCGGCGATCAGCGGCAGCCGCACGCCGAGCGACCGTACGAGATCCGCCGACCAGGCTCCTGCCGCGACCACCGCGAGGTCGGCCGCGAGCCGCTGGCCGCGCGTCACGACGCTCACCCCCGCGGGCGACGACTCGAGCCTCGTTACCTCCGCCTGCAGGACCGTCCCGCCCATCCGCCGCAGAAGATCCGCATAGGCCACGGTCAGGCGATAGGGCTCCAGCGTGCGCGCCAGCGGACCGACCGTGACCGCGCGCCGGTAGACCGGCGCCAGCGATGGCTCCAGCTCACGGATGGCTTCCACACCGTCATGAACCTCGATTTCGGCGCCGTACTGGCGGCGAAGCTGCCACTCCAGCGCGTTCGGGTTGTAGTCCTCGGGCTTGCGGTAGAGATAGAGGTAGCGCGTCGAGCGAATGAGAGCCTGCGCACCGGCCTCCCGCGCCAGCCCCTCGTGCAGCTCGACGCTGGAATGATAGAGGGCGAAGAGCGGCTCCGAGACCTGCCGCGCCGTCTCCTCCCGCGCCTGCCGGTGGAAGCGCCAGAGCCAGGGCAGCGTGCGCGGCAAGGCGCCGAGCCGCAGCGACAATGGCCCCTCCGGGTCGAGGAGCATGCGCGGAACCTTCTTGTGCAGGCCCGGCATGGCCATCGGCACACAATACCAGGACGCCAGCGCCCCGGCGTTGCCCCAGGAGCAGGCCATACCCGGCTCCTGGCGATCGACCAGCGTCACCTTCGCCCCGCGGCGGGCAAGCTCCAGAGCCGAGCACACGCCGACGATGCCCGCCCCGATCACGACGACGCGTTTTTCCATGGTCGCTGACGTGCCCCTGCCTTCATACCTTCGCCCCCCGGCCAAGACATGCGGGAGCTTCGCTCGATGCCCCGGTAACGAGACCCGCGCGTCAGACTACAGTACCAGTTGGCACCTCGCCTCTGGAATGCGAAACTGTCCGGGGTCGTCAGTGAGCTTCGTTGTCGTGCCGCACGGCGAACCGCAACCCCTGTTGAAGGAGGATCGGATGAGACGTCTCAAGTACGCATTCGCGGGGGCAGCCGCGCTGGTCGTAGCGCTCGGCTCCACCCTGGCTGCTGCCCAGGAAATGAAATTCTTCCGCATCGGCACGGGAGGCGCAGGCGGCACGTATTTCCCGATCGGCGGCCTCATCGCCAATGCCATCTCTGCCCCGCCGGGCTCGCGTCCGTGCGACAAGGGCGGCGCCTGCGGCGTGCCCGGCCTCGTCGCTATCGCCCAGTCCTCCAACGCCTCGGTGGCCAACGTCACGGCCGTGCAGACCGGGCAGATGGAATCCGGGCTGGCCGCCGCCGACATCGTCTTCCAGGCGTACAACGGCCTCGGCAAATTCGACAAGAAGTACGGGAAGATCCGCGTCATCGCCAATCTCTTCCCCGAACACATGCACCTCGTCCTGCCGAAAGGCTCCACGATTGCGAGCCTCAAGGATCTCAAGGGCAAGCGCGTCGGCATCTTCCCGGCAGGCTCCGGAACCCAGGTCGTGGTCCTCGAGCTGCTGAAGATCTTCGGCATATCCAAGACGGACATCAAGGCTGCCGAGCTCAACACGCAGCAGAGCGCCGACCGCCTCGCTGACGGCCAGATCGATGCCTTCTTCGTGGTCGGCGGCACGCCGCTCTCGGCCATCACCCAGCTCGCCGCCACCAAGGGCATGAAGCTCTACGAGATGTCCGATGCCGAGCGCGCCGCCTTCCTCAAGGTCGTGCCCTACTACTACGACGACGTCATCAAGGCCGGCACCTACGAGGGCCAGACCAAGGACGTGAAGACCGTGGCCGTGGGCGCACAGTGGGTCGTCAGCGCCGACGTGCCGGAGAAGCTCGTCTACGACATCACCGCCGCGCTCTGGAACAACAACTCCCGCAAGCTGTTCGACTCCGGCCACGCCAAGGCCAAGGTCATGCTGCTCGCAAGCGCGCTCAAGGCGGTGAAGACTCCGCTGCACCCCGGCGCGGAGAAATTCTACAGGGAGAAGGGCCTCATCAAGTGAGGCCGGACTTCCACCCTTGACATCGACCGGCGGCCGGTGCGTGGCAAGAACCGCGCACCGGCCGTCCTGCATTCACGACACGGCGAGACGGGGGCCATGCCATGGCGAGCGAGAGCGAGAAGCTTGACGCAAAGCGCGCCAAGGAGATCGAGGAGGAGTACGAATCCGAGCGGCGCATGCGCACGCCGGGCACGTTCCTCGGCGCCTTCGTCTTCATTTTCCTCGTCGTCTTCGCTGGCTATCACTACATCACCGCCGGCACCGGCATCCCCGTCGACTACTGGCACATGGGCATCCACCTCTCTGGTGTGCTGCTGCTGATCTTCATCCTGTTCCCGATCGTCAACCGCTCGAGCGCCGCCTCCGCGACGCCCCGCGGCGGCATGCTCGCACCGGGCGGGGTCCCGCTCTACGACTGGCTGCTGGGGCTGCTCGGCATCGCCTCAGCACTGTGGATCGGCGTCTCCTGGGAAGGCCTCGACCTCCAGCTCTTCGGCTGGCATCTTTCGGTCAAGACACAGGCGCTGCGCCAGGGCAATCCCGCCCCGATCGACGTCTTCTTCGGCTCGATCCTGATCCTGCTGGTGCTCGAGGCGACGCGGCGCACGATCGGGCTGGTGCTGCCGATCATCGTTGTTCTGTTCGCCTGCTTTGCGCTGTTCGGGCCGTACATGCCGCTCGACATCCTGAAGCATCCCGGCGTGAACTGGAACCAGTTCGTCAACAACGTCTATTTCCCCTCCGAGGGCATTTTCGGCATCCCGCTGTGGGTCGCCTCGACAGTGGTGTTCCATTTCGTGCTGTTCGGCGCCGTGGCTCAGCGCATGGGGCTTGGCCAGCTCTTCGTCGACATCTCGACGATCATCGCCGGGCGCTTCACCGGCGGCCCCGCCAAGGTCTCCGTCGTCTCGTCGGCCTTCTTCGGCACGATCTCCGGCTCGGCCGTCGCCAACGTCGTCTCGACGGGCTCGCTCACCATCCCGAACATGAAGCGGCTCGGCTACCCCGGACATTTCGCCGGCGGTGTCGAGGCCGCCTCGAGCGCCGGCGGCCAGGTCACGCCGCCGATCATGGGCGCTGCGGCCTTCATCATGGCCGAATACCTCAACATGCCCTACTCGAGCATTGCCATCGCCGCGATCATGCCGGCGCTCATGCATTACCTGGGCGTTCTGACGATCGTGCACTTCGAGGCGAAGAAGCTCGGCCTCAAGGGCCAGGATCCGGCTGATATCCCGCGCCTCGGCCCTGTTCTCAAGCGCGGCTGGCCGTCCGCCATCCCGCTCTTCGTCCTCCTCTACGTGCTGTTCTCCGGCTACACGCCGTACATGGCCGCCTTCTGGGGGATCACCTCGGCCATCGTGGTCGGGCTCGTCAATCCAATGCACCGCATGACGATCCGCGACGTGCTCGAGGCCTTCTACGAAGGCGGACGAAGCGCACTGGCGGTCGGCGCCATCTGCGCCGCGGTCGGCGTCGTGGTCGCCGTCATCACGCTGACGGGCCTCGCCTTCCGCATGGGCTTCATGGTGACCAATGCCGCGCTGCAGCTCGCCCAGCCGGCCTACGCGCTGGTCTCATGGCTGCCGTTCACGCTCTACACGGTGCAGGATGCCGCCGTCTTCATCTCCATGGTCTTCATCGCCGTGAGCTGCATCCTGATGGGTGCTGGTGTACCGACGACGGCCCTCTACATCATGCTCGTCACCGTGGCGCAGCCGGCCTTCACGAACCTCGGCATCCCGCCGCTCGCCACGCACCTGTTCGTGCTCTACTACGGCATCATCTCGGAGATCACGCCACCCGTTTGCACCTCCGCCTATGCCGCAGCCGCGATCGCAGGCTCCAATCCCTGGCGAACCGGAACCGCCGCCTTCAAGCTCGGCAATGCCAAGGTGCTGGTGCCGTTCGTGTTCTGCTACTCGCCAGCCATGCTGATCGTGCTGCCGGACCACTTCACTTGGGCCAAGTTCCTGCAGACGACCGCGAGTTGCGCGGCCGGCGTCTTCCTGCTCGGCATGGCCTTGACCGGATACGCGCTGCGCATTGTGCCGGGATTGTTCCGCTGGCTCCTCGGCATCGGCGGCCTGATGCTGGTGGTGCCGGGCAGCAAGACCGACATGATTGCCATCGCCGTGCTCGTGCCGGTGCTGATCCAGCAGATGCTGGCGCTGCGACGTCCCCCGCCGGCTCCCGCCTGAGGGGGAAGGATGAACGTCGCGCGCGCCCGAAAGTCTGGACAAGATCGCGCGAACGGGTGATCGTTGCTGCCGCTGGCGCTTGTCAGAGGACCGAAATGCTCGCCGACATCAGGCCTATCGATTGCGACATCCATCCGGCAGTGCCGAGCCTCAAGGCCCTGCTCCCCTATCTCGACGACCATTGGCGGGAAACCGTCGTCGAGCGAGGCGTCCACGAGCTCGATTCCATCAGCTATCCGACCGAGGCGCCGTTGAGCGCGCGGCCCGACTGGCGGCCGGCAACAGGCAAGGCCGGCGCCAACCTCGAGCTCGTACAACGCCAGGCCCTCGACGCCTTCGGTTCGCGCCTCGCCATCTGCAATTGCCTCTACGGCATCCAGCTCCTCTTCAGCGAGGATATGGCCGCTGTCTTCGCGCGCGCCGTGAACGAGTGGATCGCCCGGGAATGGCTCGACAAGGAGCCGCGGTTGCGCGCCTCCATCGTCGTGCCGATCCAGAACGCGGAGATGGCCGTCGAGGAGATCGAACGCTGGGCGCCCGATCGGCGCTTCGTACAGGTGCTGCTGCTGGTCATGGGCGAGACAATGCTCGGCCGGCGTCATCACTGGCCGATCTACGCCGCCGCCGAGCGTCACGGCCTGCCCATCGGCATCCATGCAGGCAGCGGCTACCGCCATCCCGTCACCTCCGTCGGCTGGCCGAGCTATTACACCGAGGACTACGTCGCCCAGGCCCAGGCCTTCCAGGCGCAACTCGCGAGCCTCATCGCCGAGGGCGTGTTCGCGAAGTTCCCAGCGCTCAAGGTGGTTCTGATCGAGTCCGGCTTCACCTGGCTGCCGGCCTTCGTGTGGCGACTGCACAAATACTGGCGCGGCCTCAAGATGGAGATCCCCTGGGTGGATCGACCGCCCCAGGACATCGTCCGTGACCACGTGCGATTCACGCTCCAGCCGCTCGACGCGCCGGAAAGCCCGGATGCGCTCGCCAAGGTGCTCGACCATATGGGCAGCGATGATTTCCTGCTCTTTTCAACGGATTATCCGCACTGGCAGTTCGACGGCGGCGATGCGCTGCCGCCGGGTTTGCCTCGCGACCTCGTTCGTAAGATACTTCTGGACAATCCGCTCGAGACATACTCTCGCCTGAGGGAGGAAGCGCCGTGAACATCGAGGTTCGGGACCGCAACCAGATCAAGGCGGCCGCGCGTGTCGGCCTGGCGATCGCCGACGGGGACATCCATCCCCGGCCCAAGGCGGCGAATTCGCTCGACCCCTTCCTGTCGGAGCGCTGGCGCAGGCATTACGCGACCTACGGCGCGCTTCCGAGGCACGGCTACCAGAAGGGTCCGGCCTACCCGAAAGGCCAGCCGGACGCCTGCCGCCGCGACACCTACCTGCCGGACGGCGGCAAGCCCGGCACCGATGTCGCTTTCATGGCCGCTCAGCATCTCGACCCGAACAATGTCGAGCTCGGCATCCTCAATGCCATCACGCCGTCGCCCGGCGCCGTGCAGAACCTCGACTTCGGCGCCGCCCTCGCGCGCGCCATGAATGAGTGGCAGGTCGCGGAATGGACGGAGAAGGACGCGCGCCTCAAGGCCTCGATCGTGGTGCCCTACGAGGACGGCCGGGCCGCCGCCGCCGAAATCGAGCACTGGGCCGGCTCGCCGCACTTCGTGCAGGTTCTGCTCATGAGCCGGACGGCCGAGCCCCTCGGCCAGCGCCGCTACTGGCCGATCTACGAGGCGGCCGCGCGCAACAACCTGCCCATCGGCATCCATGCTTTCGGTTACGGCGGCTACCCCGTCACGGGCAGCGGCTGGCCCTCCTACTATATCGAGGAGATGAGTGGCCACGCCCAGTGCTGTCAGGCCCTGCTCTCCAGCATGGTCCTCGAGGGCGTGTTCGAGCATTTCCCCAGCCTCAAGGTCGTGCTGATCGAATCGGGCTTCGCCTGGCTGCCGGCGCTCTCGTGGCGGCTCGACCGCAACTGGAAGCGCATGCGCGACGAGACCCCTCACCTGAAGCGTCTGCCGTCCGAGTACATCCGCGAGCACGTCTGGATGACGACGCAGCCGATGGAGGAGCCGGAGCGGCGCAAGCATCTGACCGACGTGATCGACTGGATCGGTATCGACCGGCTGATGTTCGCCACCGACTACCCGCACTGGGATTTCGACGATCCGGCGAGCGCCGTGCCTGTTCGCCTCGACGACGCCCAGAAGGCCAAGCTGTTCCGGGAGAACGCCCGCCTCGTCTACGGGGTCTGACGATGGGCAAGCACGTCGTGGCCGCGGTCGGCGAGCTGCCGCCCGGCAGTCGCAAGCTGGTCGAGGTCGGGGGGCGCGCCATCGTCGTCTTCAACATCGGCGGCGAGTATTTCGGGCTGCTCAATCGATGCCCCCATCAGGGCGGCAATCTGTGCGACGGCATCCTCGTCGGACAGGTCGAGTCACCGGAGCCCGGCACCTACGTCTACTCCCGCGCGGGCGAGTTGCTACGCTGCCCCTGGCACGGCTGGCATTTCGACGTGCGCACGGGCAAGTCCTGGTGCGAGCCCGAGCGGGTCACCACGAAACGCTACGATGTGGATGTGGAGGAGGGGGCGAGCCTCGTCGAGGGCCCGTATGTCGCCGAGACCGTGCGCGTCACCGTCGAGCAGCAGTACGTCGTCGTGCACGACTGAGGCGGCCGGAGAGCGCCGCCCTCGTATACGGCAGCGCGAACCACATGGCTCTCAGGAAAACCCCGGGCTCTCAGGAAAACCCCGGCCGAGATGGCGATCTCAGCCGGGGCATCTCATCGTCCGATCAGCCGTTGAGCCGATCCCAGGTCACCTTGCCGACGATGCCGTCGATCTTGATGCCTTCGTTCTTCTGGAAGTCCCGGACCGCCTGAAGGGTCTTCGGGCCGAACTTGCCGTCCTTCTCGACGTCGAAGCCCGCTTCGGTCAGCAGACGCTGCAGCGTCGTGACGCCCTGGCCGCTCGCACCGGAGCGCAGCTTGCCCGGAAACGGCTCGGCCTTGTCGAGCGACCCGGTGCCGAGGCAGGCGCGCGCCGTGCGCACACACACCCAGCGCTGGAGCTTCTTGCCGGGTACCGCCTTCTTCGTGCAGTCGATCTTGCGGTCCTGGGCGTGCCGCCAAGCCTGCCAGCCCTTGCCGTACTTGGCTTCGGCAGCCTTGCGCCAGGCGATCAGAGAATTCGGATAGGCGCCCAGGGCCTTCGAGAGATAGGGCTCTCCCGCCTGCTTGAGAACCTCTTGCTTGCACTCCTTGGCGAGCGCGGCACCGCTTCCCGCGACGGAAAGCATGACGACCGCTGCAAGCCCTGCAACCCCACTGCGACGCAACATGACAACCTCCTTGTTGCTTGTGGCCATCCACTTCTTCGGACGGACTGCCGCTACGTTTGCCGCCCGGCAGAACGCGGATCAAGCGCCGAGCGCTGATTGAACGAGATTCCCCCATGAATGTGTAGCAAATGGGCCAGCCCGCTGAACGTTTCACAACGTCCGACCAGACTTCGACAGCAGTCGCCGTCCGCCAACAGATGGTCAAACGGTCAGGAGATCAAAGACGACCGAAGTAGTCCTGGGCGCACCGACAGGCCTCATCTCGCGAACCGGCATTCGCCACTGCATCGGCATCTTGCACGAGCCCCGCGCAGGTGGCCCGTATGCCCTGCCGATACAGTCTGCGCCACAAGTCCGGTCGCCGCGATCGCTCAAGTGCGCGGCGCGGCCTCGATCCGGCCTTCGTCGACGCCGACGCGCCGCGCCGTCTCGACGATCGCGCCCCAGGTGTCGTCCGGCAGCGGCACGCCTTCTGCGAGGCGCTTGGCGCGCGTGCGTGCCTCCGTCTCTCCTGGGACGAGCACCTCCCCGCCGTCGCGATCGGGCCGTGAGCTCTTCACGAACTCGGTATAGCGGATCACGTCCGGCGGGAAGAAGCCTTCGGGATCGACGACCTTCGGGTCGATATAGAACGACAGCATGCCGTTGGCGAACCGCCGGCCGGGCTTCGTCGCGCCCGTTCCGGTCAACGCGCCCCCGAGCATCTCGCACATGAAGGCGAGGCCCGACCCCTTGTGATCGCCGAAGGCGCGGATGGCTCCCTTACCCTTGCGATGCTCCCGCGGGCCGGTGGGTGTGTAGTCGCCGTAGAGCAGATGCGGATCGTCACTCGGCATGCCATCCGGCCCGATCAGCGAGCCCGACGGGATGGGTTTGCCACCCTGGCTGGCGACCAGGACCTTGCCCTCGGCCACGATCGACGTAGCGAAGTCGAGCACCAGCGGGGGAGCGCCATCGCGCGGAATGCCGGCACAGAAGGGCGCCGTCGAGAAGCGCCGCTCGACCCCGCCGAACGGCGCGACCAGAACCGATCCCGAGGCGTTGGCGAAATGGATGGAAACGAGGCCGTCGGCGGCAGCCATCTCGGCCCAGTCGCCGACGCGGCCGATGTGGCCGGCATTGCGGAGCGCGACCATCGAGAGGCCGACCGCCTTGCATTTGTTGATTCCGAGCCTGACGGCCTGCGGAGCCACGGTCTGGCCGAAGCCGTAGCAGCCATCGACCACGGCCAGAACGGGGGTCTCCGTGACCACCGTGATCACCTGATCCGCCACCAGCAGCCCGTCGGCCTTCCACTGGACGTATCGCGGGACGCGCGCCACGCCGTGACTGTCGTGGCCGGTGAGATTGGCCGAGACGAGATAGCGGCCGACACGCTCGCCCTCGGCGGACGAGCAGCCGACCCTCACGAAGATCGCGGCAACGAGCGCCTCGAGCGCCTTGGCATCGACCGCGATCATTTCTCGGCTCCCGTATTCTGGCTGGCCCGCGCCAGCGCCTTCTGGCGCGCCTGGAATGCCCCGACGTAGCCCCGGTTCCAGGAGGGGCTGATCAGGATCTCGTTGAGGCAGACATGCCTGGGCTGGCGGGCGACGAACGCCACCAGGTTGCCCATGTCCTCGGGCTGGACCATACGCGCGCGCGCCTCCGGCGTCTCCGGCGGCGAGCGCTGATCCATGATCGGCGTCGATACCTCGCCCGGACAGATCACGGTGGAGCGGATGCCGTTGACGCACTCCTCCATGTTCAGGCTGTGGCTCATGGCGACGACGCCATGCTTGGCCGCCGTGTAGACGGGGCCCGCGACGAGCCCGACGAAACGGCCGGCCCAGGAGGACGTGTGGATGAGAAGCCCGTCGCCCTGGCGGCGCATGATCGGCAGGACCGACTGGGCGACCAGCAGCGCGCTCGTCAGATTGCCGGCCACCAGTGTCTCGATGCCCTCGGCCGTCAGCCGCGCCCAGTTGCGCGCGGGGATGTTGACGCCGGCGTTGTTGACGAGGATGTCGAGGCGACGGTGACGGCCTTCGATCGCGGCGACGATGCGGGCGGGTACTGATGCCTTCGACAGATCACCCGTCTCGACCTCGGCCTTGCCACCATCGGCCGTGATCCGTGCGGCGACCGCCTCGAGCGGCTCGCGGCGGCGCCCCGTCAGGATGACTGTCGCACCTTCATGCGCCAGCGCGATCGCCGCGGCCTCGCCGATGCCAGTGCCGGCGCCCGTTACCCACGCCACCAACCCCTTGAGATCGCGCATCGCTCGCCCTTTCGTTGCCTGTCGGGTCCACCGGCAGCGCCTTAGGCGTCGCTGCCCGTGACATGGAACGCCCCCGATCATGACGATCAGGGGCGAGGTTCCGTCGTTCGAATGCCACTGTCGAAGGACGGCGTCAACGACGCCATCCCTCGTCTTGCCGCGGCTTGCCTCAGCTCTCGATCATCTTGATGCCGCCCCAGGTGTAGCCGTCCTTGACCACCTTGCGGACGCGCGCCTTCCAGGCCTCGTTCTTCGCGGAGGGATAGACAAGCCGACCGTTGGAGTTCCAACTGTAGCCGGCCGCCTTCAGGATCTCGCGCGCCTTGGCGAGGTCGAAGGGCGGGATCGCCGGCAGATTCGGATTGTGCCAGGGATTTCCCTCGACCAGGAAGGTGTTGGACTTAGGCACGCGTGCCGCCCCTTCCCAGACCGTGTTGACCAGGAAGCTGCGGTCGAACGTGTGATGCCAGGCCCGGCGGAACTCGTAATCGCGCCAGGGCAGCCACGAAATGCGCGTCACACCGTGCAGCCAGTTGACGTCGTTCGAGCGCACGACGCTGATGTGCTTGGCGCTCTTGAGCTGGGCCGCCTGCGACGGCGTCAGCTCGACGCCATCCATGAAGTCGATCTCGCCCGACTGCATGCGGCCGATGATGCCGTCGACGCTCGGCACGACGACGATCACGATCTCGTCGATGGTCGGCTTGGAGAAGTGCTCCTTGAAGGCGATGAGCTGGGATTCGGTGTCCTTGCGGTAACGGCCGAACTTGAACGGACCGGAACCGATCGGCTTGTCGATGCGCAGCTGGCGGGCGTCGCTCACCTTCTGCTTCTCCATGATCCCCTCCCAGATGTGCTTGGGCAGGATCACGTTGAGGATCAGGAAGTAGTCCTCGAAGGGGCCATAGGGCTCCTTGAAGCTCACGCGCAGCACGCCGGCCGCCTCGTCCTGGATCTTGGTGTCCTTGAGGTAGCGGTTGGTCGTCCAGAAGAAGCCGCGGTCGTACTTGAGCATGAAGTCGAAGGTGAACTTCAGGTCGTGGATGGTGACGGGTTTGCCGTCGTGGAACTTCATGCCCGGCCGCAGCTTGATGTCGAAGGTGCGGTCATCGACCTGCTTCCAGCTCTCCGCCGCCCAGGGGATGACGTTGAGCTTGTCGTCGAGGTAGGCGAGCCGGTCGTAGATCATGCGCCCGACGGCCCTGAAGCGATTGGAGGCGCCGATGATGTTGATGGTCTTGTAGAGCTGCTTGGCGCCGACGATGACCCGCTTACGCCGCGTCTTCGGCTTCAGACCGAGATAGGTCTGGAACATGTTGAAGTCGCCGAGCGCGAATCCGGTCATGCCCTTGGCGCCATCGAAGGCGCCACTGTTGTAGGCGCTGATGGCCTGCGGCCCCCAGCCGAACTGCGTGATGTAGAGGTCGTCGGCGAGGATGGCCTGGGCCTTGTGCACGTGCTGCATGCGCTTGGCCTTGCTGGTGGCTTTGGCCTGCGCCTCGATCTCGGCGTCGTACTGCTCGTTGGTCCACTCGCCGTAATTGCGCCGGTCGAGACCATAGGCACGCGAGACCAGCCACTCCGCCGGGTCGAGCCGCTCCGGCCGCGGCACGGCGCGGTGCACCTCGACGTCGCCGTGACGATGCGTCAGGATGGCTTCCAGATAGCGCGACTGCGAGACGGTCTGCACATTGTACTTGAGGCCGACCTTCTCCGCGTCCGCCGCGAACTTGCGCCAGGCGTCGATCCAGTCCTGGTTCGCGGTCTGCACGAGCACGCCGAACTCGGGAACCTCTGTGCCCTCCTTCGGCCAGGTGATGCGCGCCAGCGTCTCCTTCACCCAGCCCGGATCGTTCATGAGGAAGTTTTTGCGCTGCTTGTAGAGGCGCATGTACTTCTCGTTGACGACCGTGATCTTCGACGCATCGCCCGCGTCCTGCGCGACGGCGTCATCGGGCAGCAGCCCACCGAAAGCGGCAACGCCGCCCATCACCGCTGCCAGTCGCAGCATCTGCCGGCGGTCGAGGTCGTTTGGATCGAATTCGTGGGTCATCACCCGTCCTCCCTTGTTGTTGCGCGCTTCTTCTGCGCTTCTTCTGCGTTTCGTCACTGCGCCGCCCGAGCGCGGCTCAGCTCTCGATCATCTTGAGTCCGCCCCAGGTGTAGCCGTCCTTGACCACCTTGCGGACGCGCGCCTTCCAGGCCTCGTTTTTGGCCGAGGGATAGACGAGCCGCCCCCTGGAGTTCCAACTATAGCCGGCCACCTTCAGGATCTCGCGCGCCTTGGCGAGGTCGAAGGGTGGGATCGCCGGCAGATTCGGATTGTGCCAGGGATTCCCTTCGACCAGGAAGGTGTTGGACTTCGGCAATCGCGCCGCGCCCTCCCAGACGGTATTCACCAGATAGCTGCGGTCGAACGTGTGGTGCCAGGCTCGGCGGAACTCATAGTCGCGCCAGGGCAGCCGCGAGATGTGCACGACGCCGTGCAGCCAGTTGATATCCGGCGAGCGCACGACGGTGACGTGCTTGGCGCTCTTGAGCTGGGCCGCCTGCGACGGCGTCAGCTCGACGCCGCTCATGAAATCGATCTCGCCCGACTGCATGCGGCCGATGATGCCGTCGACGCTCGGCACGACGACGATCACGACCTCGTCGATGACCGGCTTGGAGAAGTGCTCCTTGTTGGCGATGAGCTGCATCTCCGTATCCTTGCGGTAGCGTCCCATGCGGAACGGACCGGAACCGATCGGCTTGTCGATGCGCACCTGGCGGGGATCGCTGACCTTCTGCTTCTCCATGATCCCCTCCCAGATGTGCTTGGGCAGGATCACGTTGAGGATCAGGAAGTAGTCCTCGAAGGGTCCGTAAGGCTCCTTGAAGCTCACGCGCAGCACGCCGGCCGCCTCGTCCTGGATCTTGGTGTCCTTGAGGTAGCGGTTGGTCGTCCAGAAGAAGCCGCGCTCGTACTTCAGCATGAAGTCGAAGGTGAACTTCAGGTCGTGGATGGTGACGGGTTTGCCGTCGTGGAACTTCATGCCCGGCCGCAGCTTGATGTCGAAGGTGCGGTCGTCGACCTGCTTCCAGCTCTCCGCCGCCCAGGGGATGACGTTGAGCTTGTCGTCGAGATAGGCGAGCCGGTCGTACATCATGCGCCCGATGGCGCGGAAAGCGCTCGACGCACCGATCATGTTGATCGTCTTGACGAGTTGCTTCGCGCCGACGATGACGCGCTTGCGCGACGTCTTCGGCTTCATGCGCAGGTAGTTGTGGAACATGTTGAAGTCGCCGATGTCGAAGCCGTTGATCGGCGACACGCCTTCGAAGGCGCCACTGTTGTAGGCACTGATCGCCTGCGGCCCCCAGCCGAGCTGAGCGATGTAGAGATCGTCGGCGAGGATGGCCTGGGCCTTGTGCACGTGCTCCATGCGCTTGGCCTTGCTGGTGGCCTTTGCCTGGCGCTCGATCTCGGCGTCGTACTGCTGGTTGACCCATTCGCCGTAGTTGCGCCGGTCGAGGCCATAGGCACGCGAGACTTGCCACTCCGCCGGGTCGAGCCGCTCGGGGCGGGGCCAGGCGCGGTGCACCTCCACGTCGCCGAAGCGATGCACGAGGATCGACTCGAGATAGCGCGATTGCGAAACCGCCTGCACGTTGTACTTCAGGCCGACCTTCCCGGCGTCCGCCGCGAACTTGCGCCAGGCGTCGATCCAGTCCTGATAGGTCGAGGGCACCAGCACGCCGAGCTCGGGGATTTCCTCCCCCTCCTTCGGCCAGACAAGACGCGCAGCGGTCTCCTTCACCCAGAGCGGGTCGTTCATCAGGTAGTTCTTGCGCTGCTTATAGAGGCGCTCGTACTTCGGATTGACGAGCGACAGCTTGCCGCCCCCCGACGGCGCCTGCGCCGCCGCATCCTCCGGCAGCAGGCCGGCGAGGGCCGCTGCACCACCCATGACCGCAGCCACCCGCAGGAGCTGGCGCCGATCGAGCTCTACCGGATCGAAATCGCTGGCCATGGGCGAAGTCCTCCCCTGAGGCATGACGGACAGAGCGCCGGCCTTATTCGGCGGCCGGCTTGCTCTGGCGTGGATCGTAGGCGCCGATCGAGGAGTCGTAGCGCTCCAACTTCTCGGCCGGCAGGTACTTCTGTTCGAGCTTGACCACCTCCGGGAAGCCGGTCAGGTCGAAGATGCGGAAGCCGCCCAGTGGATGGTTCTTGGTGGACTGCCAGAAGTCGATCCAGACCTTGTCGCCCTCGGTCTGGTACTTCGTGAGAAAATCGTACATGGCGATGGCGCCGACGCGGGCGATGTGGAAGCCGACGAGCGCCACGTTGAGCTCGCGCAGCTCCGCCTGGCTCATGGGCGGATCGATCGCCATGGTCGTGATCATCAGCAGGCATTCCGGGAAGCGCTCGCGGACCGCCCGGATCTCCTCGCGGGTCTGCAGCGCCTCGACATAGAGCATGTCGATGCCGGCCTCGAGATACGCCTCGCCGCGACGAAACACCTCGTCCATGCCGCCACCGACCGCGCCGCGCGCATCCGTTCGCGCGATGATGACGAAGTCGGGGTCCATCTCGTCGCGCATATCGAGGCAGGCCTTGTACTTGCCCACCGCCTCCTCGAGCGGGATCATCTCCTTGCCCTTGACGAAGCCGCAGCGCTTCGGCGCCACCTGATCCTCCATGAACAGGCCGGCCGCTCCCGCCCGGATCATCGACTTCACTGTGCGCCGGGCGTTGATGGCGTTGCCGAAACCCGTGTCGCAATCGACGATCACCGGCATATTGACCGCCTGACAGATGCGGTCCGTCGCCTCGGCAAGCTCCGTCAATGTGATGAAGCCCGCGTCGGGCAGACCGAGCGTGTTCGTCGAGACGTTGGAGCCGGAGACGCCAAACACCTTGAAACCCGTCGCCTCGGCGAGCTGGGCGTGCTGGGCGATGCCGCCCCACACCGTCGGGACCGGTTTCTCGCTGGCGAGGAGATCGCGCAACCGGCGACCTGGTGAAGCACGCTTGGCGGCAGCTACTGTCATGACCGGTCTCCTTGATGGCTCGCGGGTTGCGTCGTCGCGGACGCCGGCTAGCCGGTTCGCCCGGGATCGACGAGATGGCACATCGTGCGGCGGCCTTCCGGCTCCTGCACAACTCTGGGCTCGGTGGTGCTGCATGGCGCGAACGCCTTCGAGCAGCGGGGATGGAAACGGCAGCCCGCCGGCAGATCGATCGGGTTCGGCACCGCGCCTTCGAGCTGCACGCGCTCGCGCGCGGCACCGCCCATCAGTGGCACGGCGGCGACGAGCGCCTGGGTATAGGGATGGCGCGGCGAGACGAGAACCTCGTCGGCGGTGCCGATCTCGACGATCTTGCCGAGATACATGATGGCGACGCGCTGGCAGACGTGGCGCATCGTCGAGAGATCGTGGGAAATGTAGAGGATGCTCATCCCGAGATCGCGCGAGAACGAGCGGAAGAGATTGAGGATGCCCGCGCGGATCGAGACGTCGAGCATCGACACCGGCTCGTCGGCCACGAGCAGCTTGGGCTCGATGGCGATGGCGCGGGCGATGGCGATGCGCTGGAGCTGGCCGCCCGAGAGCTGATGCGGATAGCGGTCGAAATAGGTCTCGGGCGGCGTAAGACCCGCCCGCTCGAGCGCCCGCACGATCTTCTCGTGCTGGAGGTCGCGGTCTCCAGGGAAGTGCACGGCCACCGGCTCGCGCACGCTCTCGTAGACCGTGAAGCGCGGATTGAGCGCCTCGTAGGGGTTCTGGAAGACGATCTGAACATTGCGGCGGAACGATTTCAGCTCGGCGGACGACTGAAAGGACGCCACGTCGGTGCCGCCGAAGCTGATGGTGCCGGCTGTAGGCTTCAGAAGCCGCATGACGGTCATGCCGGTCGTCGACTTGCCGCAGCCCGACTCGCCGGCGAGGCCGAGGACCTCGCCCTGCTTGATGGCGAAACTGACGCCGTCGACGGCCTTGAGATGGCGATCCTCGCCGAGCCCCAGGAGACTGGCGAGAAAGCCACGCCGCACCGGATACCACAGACGCAGGTCGGCGACCTCGATCAGACCGTCTGTCGATTTCGTCTCGACGCTAGCACTCATCCGCAGCCTCCGCCCGCGTTGCCGTCATACGCAGCACCTGTGGGCCACCCTAGGGCTGGAAGCCGATCGCGCCCTTATACTTCTCGGTCTCCTCGGCAGGGAGGAACTGCTCCTCGTATTGGCGGATCTCCGGGAAGCCGACGAAATTGTGGAAGTTCTCGGTGGGATGCCCCTTGAGTCCTGGATCGACGGGAACCTCGCTGTCCTTCTTCTTGAACTCCGCATAATAGTCGTACATCGCCTTGGTGGCCGCGCGCATGGCGCCGCCGGGATTGATGACGATCTTGACGCCGATCTGCTGCAGGCGCTCGTAATGCAGGTTGGGCGAGACGCCGGTGCGATTGTAGAGCACGGGACCGGGCACTTCCTTGCACACGGCGGCGATCTCGTCCTCCGACACCAGCCCTTCCGGGAACGCCACGTCCGCGCCGGCCTCGCGATAGGCCTTGAGCCGCTTGATGGCTTCCTCGAGCGTGCCGCCGGCGACGCCGCGCGCGTCGCAGCGCGCGATCAGCACGAAGTTCTTGTCGAGATCGTCGCGCACCTTGGCGGCGGCGCGGATCTTGCCCGCCGCTTCCTCGATCGAGATCACCTGCTTGCCGGCGACGTGGCCACACCGCTTCGGCGCCACCTGATCCTCGAGATGGATACCCGCCGCGCCGGATCTGATGAACTGCTCCACCGTGCGCATGACGTTGATGGCGTTGCCGTAGCCCGTGTCGGCATCGCAGATGATGGGAATGTCGACGGCGCTTGCGATCTTGCCGGCCACGTCCGTGACCTCGCTCAGCGTGGTGAGGCCGACGTCCGGCCGCCCGATATGATTGACGGAGATGCCGTAGCCCGAAACGTAGGCGAGCTTGAAGCCGATCTGCTCGATGATGCGCCCGCCCATGGCGTTGAAGCATCCGGGGGCGACCAGGATGTCCTTCCCGGCCATCAGCTCCCTGAGGCGGCGCGATGCACTACCCAATCCTGCCATGTGCGTGCTCCCTCGCTTGGTCCCGGCTCGGCCGGCTACCGTTGTTGTATTGTCTGGACCTCTCCTGCCCCGAGGATTTCCTGTCCGGAGCCCACTGTCAACATGAGAGCGCTGCAAAACAGGCTATTGCCTGCACTGCCGCGCCGGAACATGATGGCTCAATTCCCCTTGAAGGACGAGGCTCAATTCGTCCATGCCAATAATCTCCGCATCACGGGAGGCTGCGCCGATGCCAGAAACGCCAGGGGCCGCTCAGGGCCGGACCTATTTCGACAAAGTGTGGGACGATCATGTGATCGCCGACATGGGCGACAACACCTTCCTGCTCTCGATGGACCGCTTGTTCCTGCATGATCTGTCGGGCAGCGCCGCACTCATCCGGCTGGAGCAGTCGGGACGTGGCCCGGCTCTCAAGAACCATGTCTTCGCCGTGATCGACCACGTGGTCGACACCCGGCCGGGCCACCGCTACGACAGCCCGCGCCCCGGCGGCACCGAGCTCATGGTCTCCATGCGCGAGCTGTGCAACAAGCATGGCCTCAATTTCTTCGATGTCGACGACCCCCGCCAGGGCATCGTGCATGTCGTTGCACCCGAGCAGGGCGTGGCGTTGCCGGGCCTGACGCTGGTCTGCGGCGACAGTCACACCTGCACGCTCGGCGGCGTCGGCGCGCTCGCCTTCGGCATCGGCTCGTCGGAATGCCTGCACGTGCTGGCCACGCAGGCGCTGCCCCAGATCAAGCCGAAGAACATGCGCGTCACCTATTCCGGCGCGCTCGGCAAGGGCGTGTTCCCCAAGGACATGGTCCTGGCGCTCATCGGCCGTATCGGAGCCAACGGCGGCATCGGCTACGCGGTCGAGTTCGCCGGCCCGGTCATCGCCGACATGTCGGTCGAGGGACGCCTGACGATCTGCAACATGGCCATCGAGTTCTCGGCCAAGTACGGCTTCGTGCCGCCCGACGAGCGCACCATCGAATACGTCAAGGGCCGCCCCTTCTCACCCAAGGGCGCGGATTGGGATGCGGCCGTCGCCTACTGGCGCGCCGCACGCACCGACGCCAACGCGCGCTTCGACCGCGAGGAGGCCATTGACTGCAATACGCTGACGCCACAGGTGACCTGGGGCACGAGCCCGCAGCTCGTCGTGGGCGTCGCGGACAAGGTTCCCGATCCCAAGCAGGCTGCCGACGCGGGCGTATCGGTCCTCATGAAGCGCGCGCTCGAGTACATGAAGCTCAATGCCGGCGCCCAGATGACGGACGTCCCCATCGACGGCGCCTTCATCGGCTCCTGCACCAACGCGCGCATCTCGGATCTCCGCCTTGCCGCGCAGGTCCTCAAGGGCCGCAAGGTCGCAGACGGCGTGACGGCGATCTGCATTCCCGGCTCGACCGAGGTCAAGAAGCAGGCGGAAGCGGAAGGCCTCGACCGCATCATCTCCGAGGCCGGCTTCCAGTGGCGCGAATCCGGATGCGGCTACTGTGCCTACATCGGCGGCGACGAGTTCCTCGACAAGCGCGTGGTCACGTCCACCAATCGCAACTTCGAGAACCGGCAGGGCCCGAAGACACGCTCGCATCTGGCCAGTCCCGCCACCGTCGCGGCCTCCGCCATCCGTGGCCGCATCACCGACCCCCGCGAATTCCTGGCCTGAAGGAGAGCAACATGAAGCTGGAGCAATTGGAGCGCGTGACCGGCATCGCCGCCCCCTTCATGCGCATCAACATCGACACCGACCAAATCGCCCCGACCCGCGAGCACATCCGTGCCCGCAGCGAAGGCTATGGCCCGGGCCTGTTCGGCGAGATCCGCTATCGTGATCCGGAGACCCGGGAGGAGAACCCGGATTTCGTCCTCAACAAGGTTCCCTACCGCAAGGCGCAGATCCTCATCGCCGACCGCAATTTCGGCTGCGGCTCGTCGCGCGAGGGCGCCCCGATGCACCTGCGGGGTTTCGGTTTCCGCGCTGTCGTCGCGCCGAGTTTCGGCGGCATCTTCTTCAACAACTGCTTCCGCAACGGCATCGCGCCGGTCATGCTGCCAGAGGCCGACGTGCACACGCTCGCACGCCAGGTGGAGGAGAAGGGCGGCCACACCCAGATCACCGTCGACGTGGTGGCCTCGAAGCTGACCGGCCCCGACGGCAAGGTCTACGCCTTCACCCTGCCCGCCTTCGGCCGGCGCATGCTGCTCGAGGGCATCGACGAGATCGAGCAGACGCTCACGATGACACCCGAAATCGACGCCTACCGGCAGCGCGATCGCGCCAAGCGCGGCTGGGCCTGGCTCGGCTGACCCGGGCATCGACCTGACGGACGGCGGGCTGCCCCGTGTTGGCCCGGCGTCCGTCCCCCTCCTCGGCCATGCCAACTGCACCCCTTCAGGGTAAGTGCCCGCCATGAGCGAAACCGAGCCTGCCGCCAGCCGCAGCGCTGCGCGCCTCGTCGTCCTCGTCTGCACAGCGCAGGTGCTGGCGCAGATCGGCGCTTTCACATGGCCTGCCATCCTGCCGCGCATGATGGCGCTCTGGCAGCTCACCAACAGCGAGGCCGGCTGGGTCACTGCCGCGTTCTATCTCGCCTACATGCTGGCGGTGCCGATCCTCGTGACGCTCACCGATCGCATCGACGCCAAGGCTGTCTATCTGCTCGGCGTCGCGCTCATCCTGGTCGGGCACTTCGTGTTCGCCTTCCTGGCCGACGGTCTTTGGAGCGCAGTCGCCGCACGCGCCCTCACCGGCATGGGCTGGGCCGGCACCTACATGACCGGGCTCAAGCTGCTTGCAGACCGGATCGACAAGTCGCTGATGTCACGGGCAGTGGCGGGCCATGCCGCGAGTATCGGGCTTTCCGGGGCGGCCTCGTTCCTGTTTGCCGACACACTGGCGAACCTCTACGGCTGGCAGTCGGCGTTTCTCGCCTCGGCGCTGTGCGCAGTGGCGGCCTGGCTGATCGTCGCCGTGTTCGCGCCCTGGAAGCCGAAGAGAGTTGCAGCAGCCGCCCCGCCCACGGCCGCGAAGCAACCCGCGCTGTTCGACTTCCGGCCCGTCTTCGCCAATCGCTCGGCCATGGCCTATGCCTGCGTCTATTGCATCCACACCCTCGAGATGAATGCCCTCAGAGGCTGGGGCGTGGCGTTCCTCGCCTATGTGGCGGCGAAAACCAACACGACCAGCACCTGGCTGACACCGGCCGTGGTCATCACCGCGCTCGGCCTGCTCGGCACGCTCGCCAGCGTGCTCGGCAACGAGGCCTCGATCCGGCTCGGCCGCCAGCGCCTCATCCGCCTGGCGATGATCGGCTCGATCGCCATCGCCGCGGTGATCGGCTTCGTCGGCCCGCTCAGCTACACGCTGGCGGCGAGCCTGCTTCTCGTCTACGGCGTGTTCATCTGGCTCGATTCCTCGTCGCTGACGGCCGGCGCGGCCGGCACAGCCGAGCCATCACGGCGCGGAGCGACGCTGGCGGTGCACTCGATGCTGGGCTACTCCGGCGGGTTCGTCGGCCCCATCGTCGTCGGCGTCACCCTCGATCTCGCCGGCAGCGCATCGGACCTGGCCTGGGGTCTGGCGTTCCTGCAGGTGGCCCTGTTGATGCTCGGCGCCTACGCCGTCTTCAAATGGCTCGATCCGCGCGGCCTGGACGGCGACCGCAAGGCGTGATGGTACAATCTGCCCCCTTTTCATCCCGACCGTGAGCGGCAAAGCTCGCGCACCATCAAACGACCAGTATGACAGACCAACGAGGTTCACCATGTCGGAAGCGCCTGTGCTGATGACGATCGACGCCCGCGGCGTCGCCACCGTCACCATCAACCGCCCAGAGGTCAACAACGCCTACAATGGCGAGTTGATCGAAGCCATGAATGCTGGCCTGACCGAGCTCGAATCCAGGGCCGATGTGCGCGCCGTGGTCATCAAGGGCAAGGGCAAGCATTTCCAGGCCGGCGCCGACCTCAAATGGATCAACAGCGTGCGCACCAGCTCGCCGGAGGACAACGTGCGCGCCTCGCGCGGCACCGGCTCCGCCGTGCACCGCCTCAACATGCTGCACGCCCCGACAGTGGCGCTGGTGCAAGGCGGCTGTTTCGGCGGCGGCACAGGCATCATCTCCGCCTGCGACGTCGTCATCGCCGCCGACAACGCGCTCTTCTCCATTGCCGAGGTTCGCTGGGGATTGGCGGCCCAGATCATCATTCCGCAGCTCAACGACGCCATCAGCGTGCGACAGGTCCGCCGCTACGCGCTGACGGGCGAGCGTTTCGACGCCAACGAGGCCAAGCGCATCGGCCTTGTCCACGACGTGGTGCCGCTCGCCGAGCTGGAGGCGGCGGGAGCCCGCATAGTCGACCACATCCTGCAGAACGGACCGGAAGGCGTCGCCCAGACCAAGGCGACCGCGCTGGAAAGCTCCTGGGGCGATCTCTCGGCTGCCGAGTTCAACCGCCTCGTGCGCCAGCATGCCGGCAAGCGCCAGTCGGCAGAGGCCGCCGAGGGGCTCGCCTCGTTCGCCGAGAAGCGCCCGGCCAAGTGGTACGTCAAGTCGTAGGCAGCTCGGTACGGACAGGGCGCGACGCGCGGCGCCATCAGGCTCGCGCGTCGGCCTTGATCATCTCCGCGGCCTTCTCGGCGATCATTACGGTCGGAGCGTTGGTGTTGCCGGAGACGAGCCGCGGCATCACGGACGCATCGACCACGCGCAGCCCGTCGAGCCCGCGCACCCTGAGCCGCCCATCGAGGACGGCCAGCGGATCGCCGTCGATGCCCATTTTGCAGGTGCCGACCGGGTGGAACACCGTCGTCGCCGTGCGGCGCGCGGCGCCCACCAGCTCCTCGTCCGTCTGCAATTCCGGCGCGGGATGCACTTCCTCGGCCACGTAGGGCTTCAGGGCCGCAGCGCGGCCGATCGTGCGGCCGAGACGCAGGCCAGCGGCGACAGTGCGCTGGTCGAGATCGGCCGTCAGATAGTTGGCGTGAATGGCCGGGTACTCGGCCGGATCGGGCGAGCGCAGCTCGATCGCGCCGCGGCTTTCGGGGCGGAGCTGGCAGACGGTCGCCATGAAACCCGAGAAGGTGTGCAGCGGATCGCCGGTCTTGTCGGCGCTGTAGGCCATCATGTGGAACTGCACGTCGGGCGTTTCCAGATGCTCGCTCGTTCTGGCGAAGACGCCGACGTGGGCGGCGCCGGTCGCCATGTAGCCCGAGCGGCGCAGGATGTATTCGAGCCCCATGCCGACCTTGCGTGCGTTGCTCTGCACGACATCGTTGAGCGTGATCGCCCGCGTGCAGCGATAGATGAGGCGGGTCTGGAGGTGATCCTGCAGGTTCTGCCCGACACCGGGTGCATCGTGCACGACCGCGATGCCGCGTGACGCCAGCAAGCCACCCGGTCCGACACCCGAAAGTTGCAGGATGTGCGGAGAGCCGATGGCGCCGGCCGACAGGATGACCTCGCGGCGCGCCGTCGCCGTCTCTGACAGCCCCGCACGCCGGTAGGTGACGCCCGTCGCCCGTCGGCCCACGAAACGGATCTGCTCGACCAGCGCCTCCGTGACGACGGCCAGGTTTGTGCGCTTCATGGCGGGCCGCAGATAGCCCATCGCCGTCGACCAGCGCCGGCCGTTCCTGATCGTATACTGGTAGTAGCCGGCCCCCTCCTGGCTGACGCCGTTGAAATCGTCGTTGCGTGGGATGCCGACCTCCACGCAGGCCTTGAGATAGGCCTCGCAGATTTCATGGCGCATGCGCGTATCGGAAACGTTCAGCGGTCCGCCCACGCCGTGGAACTCGTTGCCGCCCCGCTCCTGGTTCTGGGCCTTGCGGAAATAGGGCAGCACGTCGTCGTAGCCCCACCCGGAAAGGCCGAGCTGTCGCCAGTGGTCGTAGTCCTGGGCCTGCCCGCGGATGTAGACCATGCCGTTGAGCGAGCTCGAGCCGCCGAGCACCTTGCCGCGCGGCCACAGGATGGCGCGACCGCCCATGTCGGGATCGGGCTCCGTGAAGAAGCGCCAGTCGACCTCGGGATTGTTGACGTTCTTGCCGTAGCCGATGGGAACGTGGATCCACAGCTTGGTGTCACGCTGCCCAGCCTCTATCAGGAGGACGCGGTTCCGGCCATCCTCGGTCAGGCGGTTTGCGAGCACGGAACCCGCCGATCCCGCACCGATGATGATGTAGTCGAACTCCCCGCCGTTGGACATCGCTCCCCCAGATTTGCTCTTGGACCCGGCAAACGGCCGCCATGGTAGTCGAAACCGCGATGGGAGCAATGGGAAGGCCAGCGCGGTCATGAAGCCGCCGTCCGCACGTCCGCCGCGACCCCTCGGGCAGGCCCTACACCCTTGCATCCCGCTCGCCGCACCGTAGGCTAGGGTGCGGCCTGCCGTCATGACGGCAGACGCGGTTGGCGCGCAAGGGATGCAGACAGCGATGGCGAGACTGAAGTTCGTCGACACGACGGTTCGTGATGCGCATCAGTGCCTCTGGGCGACGCGCATGACCACGGCGATGATGCTGCCGATCGCCGAGCGCCTCGACCGGGCCGGTTTCGCCCGCATCGATCTCATGGGGGCCGTGCAGGCCGACGCCTGCGTGCGCTATCTCAAGGAGAACCCCTGGGAGCGCATCCGGCTCATGCGCGAGCGCGTGCGAAACACGCGGCTGTGCGGCTGGGTGCGCTCGAAGAGCCTCATCTCCTTCGATGTCCTGCCCGACGACATCGTACGGCTGTGGATCGAGCGCAATATCGCCAACGGCATCGGCGCCATCGCCGCCTTCGACGGCAATCACGACCTCGACAACGTCATCGACAGCCTGAAATACATCAAGAAGCTCGGCGCCGAGGCGGTCGGCGTGCTGCCCTACTCACTGAGCCCCGTGCACACAGACGAGCTCTTCGTCGCGAGCACGAAGCGACAGGTTGCAGAGGCCGGCATCGATACCATGATGCTGAAGGACTCCGGCGGCCTCCTCACCGTCGATCGCATCCGCACGCTGGTGCCGGCCGTCAAAGCCGCGCTCGGCGCCATACCGCTCGAAATTCACAGTCACTGCATGACCGGCCAGGCACCGCTCGTCTACCATGAGGCCGCGCGCCTCGGCGCCGACGTCGTGCACACCTCGATCGCGCCGCTGGCCAACGGTCTCGCACAGCCCGACACGCAGACCATGTTGCGCAATCTCGAGGAGATGGGCTTCGAGACGTCACTCGATCGCCGCCTGATCGACGAGATTTCCCAGCACTTCGCCGCCGTCGCCGCCGCCTTCGACAAGCCGGTCGGTGTGCCGCTCCCCTACGACGCCTTCCACTACGACCATCAGGTGCCCGGCGGCATGGCAACCAACTTCCTGTTCATGCTGGAGCAGGTCGGTATGCGCGACAAGCACGCCGAGGTGTTGCGCGAGTGCGCACGCGTGCGCAAGGAGCTCGGCTATCCCATGCTGATCACGCCCTATGCGCAGCTCGTGGGCACCCAGGCCGTGCTCAACGTCGTGCATGGCGAGCGCTACCGCTCGGTACCCGACGAGGTGAAGAAGTACGCACTCGGCTACTACGGCAAGCCGCTGGCGCCCGTCGATCCGGACGTTCTCGACCGCATCGTCGAGAACGGCTCGCACAAGATCGCCGTACAGCCGACGCCGCCGGAGCCGGCACTGCCGGCACTTCGCCGCAAGTATCCGAACGCGAGCGACGACGAGAGACTGCTGCGCTTCATGTTCTCCGGTTCCTACGTGGACGACATGCTCGCCGCCGGCCCCATGCCGACGGAGCTTTCCCTGCGCTCGCCGCTCGAGCAGCTCATCGCGCAGATCTCCGAGCGGCCGAAAATCCGCCATGTGCGCATCGAGACCGCCGGCACGCGCCTCGAGGTGCGCAAGGCGTCGAGCTGAAGGCCCGCCGGGCACCAGATCCAGTACGACATCCCAGCAACGGAGCAAGACGCATGACATCCCGGTTGATCGTGGTGCCGCCCTCGGACGAGATCGGCAGGCTGGCCCGCGAGATGGCGCCCGGCGGCCTCGAAACGGTCATCGCGAGCGCCGGCAGCGCGGAGTTCAGGGAGGCACTGGGCGGCGCCAGCTACATCGTCTGCTACCCGCATGTCCCGATGCGCCGCGATTTCTATGCCGCCGCTCCCAGAATCAAGCTCGTGCAGCTTCTCAGCGCCGGTTACGACAATGTCGATCTCGACGCCGCGCGGGCGGCAAAGGTACCCGTCTGCAACAACGGCGGCGCCAACGCCATCTCGGTGGCCGAGCACGCCTTGATGCTGATGCTCACGGTGATGCGGCGCGTGGTCTGGCAGCACACCAACGTCGCCGGCGGCCGCTGGCGCGGGAACGGTCCGGCGCCGCGCATGTACGAGCTTCACGGCAAGACGCTCGGCATCATCGGTCTCGGCACCATCGGCAAGAAGGTCGCCCGGCTGGCGCTCGCCTTCGGCATGACGGTGCAGTACTACGACATCGCGCGCCTCAGCGAGGACGCCGAGGATGCCCTCGGCGTCAAGTTCCGCCTCTTGCGCGAGCTCGTGCGCTCCTGCGACGTGCTGTCCCTCAACGTGCCGCTCAACGCCTCGACGCGCGGCATGATCGGGGCCGAGGAGCTGGCGCTGATGAAGCCGACGGCGATCATCGTCAACACCTGCCGCGGCCCTGTGATCGACGAGAAGGCGCTCTACACGGCGCTGAGCACGGGGCGTCTGTTCGGGGCGGGCCTCGACGTCTTCGATCCCGAGCCGCCGGTCGCCGGCAATCCGCTGCTGACGCTCGACAACGTCGTTCTGACGGCGCACTTCGCCGGCCCGACCTGGGACAATCACGTTGCCCGCTTCCGCAACGCATTCGACAACGTCGAGCGGGTCGAGCGCGGCGAGGCGCCGCTCTGGGTGGTGCCGGAGCTGGCAGGCTGACCCGGCCTCAACGGCGCATGGCGGGCGTCTCGACAGCGAGCCCACCGGCCCGCCAGGCGAGATAGAGCTCGAGGGCCAGGTGCTCGTCCGAACCGGGCCGGGGCGGTTCGGCCCGGACGCCGCGAAAGCAGCTCAGCAGGCGACGGTAGAGCGAGCCGAGCGTCTGCCATTCCAGGCGGTAGATCGGGTAGCCGGTCGCCTGCCCCTGCGAGATGGTTTCGCTGCGCAGACGCCGGCCCCAGCTCTCGACATGACACTGCGCACAGGACAGGTTGAGCTGGCCGATGCGCTGGCGATAGAGCGCGCGCCCCGCTTCGAGGTGCGGGCGCGCAGCCTCGTCGATACGCACGGAAATGGGCAGCCCGCGCGACTGGTGCGCCACGAAGGCGGTCAGCGCGAGCAGGTCCTCGCTCTCGTGAGCCGGCGCCGGGGCGGCCTGCTGGCTGGTGCGGCAGGCGATGATGCGCGCCTCGAGGTTCATGAGGCGGCCAGTCGCCTTGTCGACGGCCGGATAGCGGGCCGCGACGCCGCGCATGCTGCCCGCAGCCTCGCCATGGCAGGTGGCACACGCCTTCCGGCTGCGGCCGGCGGGCTCGGACCACAGCCGCCCACCCTGCTCGACCCAGAGCATGCCGGGATTGGCCGCAAGGTCCTCCTGCTGCGTCCGCACGGTCGGCGACAGGAACGCGCTACCCGGCTTGCGCTGGCGCGGCTCGATCTCGCGGCCCGCCTCGGCACCGGCGACCCCGCTGGCGCCGGCACCCACCACCGCAAGCCCGGCTGCCACCAGAAGCGCCGCCAGGGCGCATGCGCGCGGACGTCTGCCGCTCATGTCACCTCGAGCCGGCGAGTCTCGCGCATGACGCCGCCACGGTCGTCGGTCCAGGTGAAGACGACATCGGCCGTCTCGGTCGCCACGGTGGCGAACATGACATAGGGATTGGCAGCGATGGCCGGAAACATCTCCATGCGAAACACCTCGGCGCCCGCATAGGTCACGGCCAGGGACGTGATGATATGCCGAGGCACCGGCTTGCCCACGGCATCGCGCCGAAAGCCCGATTCCATCGCATGCGGGACGAGCGTCTTGATCTCGACGACCTCGCCGCGCCGCGCCGACTTCGCCATCACGATACGTGCTCTGGCCATGGTCTCCTCCCGCGCTACATGGGCTGCTCGATGCATGCGGCCAGCGTGACGATGGTGGCCGCCTGCCCCGACCAGAAGCTGCCGTCGCTCATTTCGGCGATGGCCGTCAGCGTCTGCGAGCCGGCGAGGCGGATGTTGGTCGCGACCCTCGCGCGTCCGGCACGCGGCCCCAGGTGGAACCGGGCGACGTTCGGCAGCGGGTTCTCCGGAGACACGACATAGATGGATTTGACGTGATCGGCGGCCGACATCGGGCTCTCGACGGTGATGGTCATGAGAACCGAGTTGCCATTCTCGGCCAGGGGCGGCAGCTCGAGCTTGACCCGCCCTTCGCGCACGGGCGCGCCCCTGGTGATCTCCTTGACGACGGCGGCCATTCGCTCGGGCGTGGCCTGAGCCTGGGTGCCGACCGCCGCCAACACGACGCCCGCCGCCATGCCGCCGAGCAGCGCCCGCCGGGACAGCGCCGCCGCCTCGATCTCGCTCGCCGTGTCGTGCTCGCTTCTCGCCATCACTTCTCATCCCTGAGTGTCGCCAGATAGGCGACGGCGTCCTCGATCTCCTGCGCCGTCAGCACGGGCCTGCCGCGATAGGCGGCGGCCACCCGCGCGAGGCCTGTCACGCGGTGGTACGACGGCATGATGGTCTGCGGATTGATCCGCGCGCCATCGACCAGCCTGAGCCGTAGCTGCGCCACCGACAGGCGCCGGCCGACACCCGCCAGCGGCGGACCGACATCCCCCTGGAAGCGCGCGGCTCCGGCCTCCGGCAGCGCGTGGCAGATCTCGCAGTTCCCGCGCTCGCGGTCACGGACGACCTCTCGGCCGCGCTCCGGGCTCGCGGTCGCCGTGGTGAGCGGCGCGGGAATGCCGTCGCCGACCACGACAGCCTCCGCAGCGACGACGCCCTCGCTCCGCCGATCGGCCGTGCTGGCGGTGGCGGGCAGAAGTACGGCCCCGAGCAGCAGCATGGCTGCCCGGAGCCGGAGCCCGCGTCGCACCTCAGGCCCTCTTGAGGTCGACATTCTTCAGCGGCAGCGTGCGTACGCGCTTGCCGGTCGCCGCGAAGATGCCGTTGAGCACCGCCGGCGCCAGCAGCGGCGTCAGCGGCTCACCGATGCCACCCCAGAAGCCGCCCGACGGCACCAGCACGGTGTCGACGTGCGGCATCTCGTCGATGCGCATCATTTCGTAGGTGTCGAAGTTGCCCTCGACCACACGGCCGGCCTTGATGGTGTTCTCACCGTAGATCGTCGCGTGCAGACCGTAGGCGATGGCGCCTTCCGTCTGCGCGGCGATCTGATCGGGGTTGCACGCCGTGCCACAGTCAATGGCGCAGACGACCCGGTGCACCTTCAGCCTGCCGCGCGCCGACACCGAAACCTCGGCAATGGCCGCCGCGTAGCTGCCGAAGCCCGCCTGCACACAGACCCCGCGATGCACGCCCGCCGGCAGCGGCTTGCCCCATTCGGCCTTTTTCACGGCCGCCTCGAGCACGGCGAGATGCTTGGGCGCCTTGGCGAGCAGCTTGCGGCGGAAATCAACGGGGTCCTTGCCGGCAAGGTGCGCCAGCTCGTCGAGGAAGCACTCCTTGTAGACCGCGTTCTGGTTGTGATTGACGCCACGCCAGAAGCCGACCGGCACATGCGTCTGGCGAAGTGCGTGATCGACGAGCAGGTTCGGGATGTCGTAGCCGAGCTCGTCGCCGAGCAGCCCCTGGAAGAACAGGCGATCCATGCCGCCGCTGAGACGGTGGGAAAAGTGCTGGTGCAGGATCGACATGCCCGACAAGCGCATGTGCAGGCCGGCGAGATTGCCGTCCTTGTCGAGGCTGCCCGTAAGCTTGCACATGGTGATCGGCCTGTAGAAGCCGTGCGCCATGTCCTCCTCGCGCGACCAGACCAGCTTGACCGGCGTACCGGGGAGCTGCTTGGCCAGCAGCACGGCCTGCGTGACGTAGTCCTGGAAGGCGCCGCGCCGCCCGAAGCCGCCACCGAGGTGGAGCTTGTAGACCTCGCACTTGTCGATCGGCAGTCCCGAGGCCTTGACGGCTGCGGCCAGCGCCGCCTCGCCGTTCTGCGTCGGCACCCAGACCTCGCAGCGGTCGGCTGTGACCTTGGCCGTGCAGTTCATCGGCTCCATGGTCACATGGTGCAGGAACGGCGTGTCGTAGGTCGCTTCGATTGTCTTGCCGGCCTTGGCCGCCGCAGCCACGTCGCCCTTCTTCGCTGCGACGATCACGTCCTTGGCCGTGAGGCCTTCCTTCAGGAAATCGGCTATCGAAGCGCTGGAGACCTTGGCGTTGGGTCCCTCGTCCCAGGTGATGGGCAGCTTGTCGAGCGCCGTCTTCGCTTGCCACCAGCCCGTCGCCACGACGGCGACGGCATTGTCGCCGACCTTGAGCACGTGGCGCACGCCCGGCATCGCCTTGATCTTGTCGGCGTCGAAGCTCTTGAGTTTGCCGCCGAACACGGGACACGCCTTGATGGCGGCGCTGAGCATGCCCGGCATGGCCAGATCGGTGCCGTAGATCTGCTTGCCGTTGAGCTTCTCGGCCGTATCGAGCCGCTTGACCGGCTTGCCGATGATCTTCCACGCGCTCTGCGGCTTGACCTTGACGCCCGTCGGCACCGGCATTTTCGCAGCCTCGGCCGCGAGCTCGCCATAGCGCAGGGTCTTGCCGCTCGCCTTGTGCGCCACCACGCTGTCTGCGGCCGTGCATTCCCCGGCAGGCACGCCCCAGCGCTTGGCGGCGGCAGCGATCAGCATGGCACGCGCCGTGGCGCCGCCCTGGCGAACGTACGTCACCGATTGGCGCAGGCCGCGGCTGCCACCGGTCGACATGTCGCCCCAGACGCGCTTGCGGCGGTGGTTCTCACCCGGCGTCGGATATTCGGTGGTGACCTTCGACCAGTCGCAGTCGAGCTCGTCGGCGACGAGCTGGGCGAGACCGGTGAGCGTCCCCTGCCCCATCTCGGAGCGGGCGATGCGCACGACGACGGTATCGTCGGGGTGGATGACGACCCAGGCGTTGACCTCGGGAACGGAGCCTGCCTTCTGGGCCTCCGCCGGATCGATGCCGGGAAGGTGGAAACCGAGCGCGAAGCCGGCGCCGGCCGCAGCACTGCCGGCCAGGAAACGCCGACGGTCGATCGCCAGGGGATTTGCGGAAATCATGCTGTCGGTCATGGGGCGTCTCCTCAGGTCCGGCCGTTCTTGGCGGCGAGGTGGATACCGGCGCGGACACGCTGATAGGTGCCGCAGCGGCAGACGTTGGTCATTTCGGTATCGATGTCGGCATCGGTCGGCTTCGGCTTCTTCTTGAGGAGCGCCGCGGCCGCCATGATCATGCCGGGTTGGCAGTAGCCGCACTGCGGCACGTCGAGTGCCGCCCAGGCCTTCTGGATAGGATGGCTCGAATCCGGCGACAGGCCTTCGATCGTGACGATCTCCTTGCCTTGGGCATCTTTCGCCGTCGTGACGCACGAGCGCACGGCCTCGCCATTGATGTGCACCGTGCAGGCGCCACAAATGGATATGCCGCAACCGTATTTTGCGCCGGTGAGGCCGAGCTGCTCGCGCAGCACCCACAACAGCGGAGTGTCCGGCGCCACATCGACAGAGTGCGTCTTTCCGTTCACTTTGAGGCTGATCATGCAAGGAACTCCTTCCGAAGAGGCTCTTCAACCGGGAGGCGGAGCGGTGCCGATGACAGGCGACAGGTTTCTGAAAGGTTGCGTCGTCACGTTAACCGAGGAATATGGCAACCGCCAGCACCGGCGTGACGGCCGGCAATCACGTTTCCCGGAACTCGTGGCCGTGCCGCGCCGATTTATGCGAAATTCGAGCGTCGCAGCGGCATCGAAGCGGGCCGTTGCGCCTTAAGCCCGTCAATATGGTCCTCAGAGTAGCCTCATGTCGCGCAAGTCCTCGGCCCTAGACAAGCTGCCTCCGTCCGTGATCGTCGGCGTCACCGGCCACCGCAATATCAGGCCCGACGATCCCGCCATCACCGCCATCGTACGCGCTCAGCTCGAGCGTATCGCCACGCGGGCGCGCGGCTCGCGCATCCTGCTTTTGAGCGGACTGGCGGAGGGCGCCGACCGCCTGGTCGTGCAGGCGGCGGTCGCGGCGCTCAATGCGCCCTATCTCGCCGTTCTGGCGCTGCCCCAGGAGCATTTCGTCAAGGACTTCGCCGACCAGGCGTCTCGCGACAGCTTCGAGCGGCTCCTCGCCGGCGCCGCCGATGTCGTCGAGGCGCCGGCCATGGCGCCCGAGCGCCAGATCGCGGACTACGGCGAGCCGCGCAATCACCAGTACGCCTGGGTCGGGGCCTACCTCGCCCGGCACGCCCACGTGCTGATCGCCCTGTGGGACGGCGCACCGGCGCGCGGCACCGGCGGCACTGCAGAGGTCGTCTCCTGGTTCATCAAGAACAAGGTGCCCGATCGCTACGCCATCTCCTTCGCGCCGGCTGCAAAGCGCGTTCCCGGCGTCCGGCGCGAGCTGGTGCACATCAATCCGGCCTCACGCTCAGTCGAGGTTCGCGCCGTCTGATCCGGCCTCTACTCGCGCGGCACGGGCCGGCGTCACGGCTGCCGCCCTCCGCGGGATGATCCCGGCGGATCGGAGCGGTAGCGCGCCAGCTCCTGCTCGGTATCGATGTCCACGAACTGCGCGGTCTCCTCGACGGCGACGCGCAGAAGGTCGGCCGTCGCGCCCTTCAGGAGGCGCTTCGCCCCGACCTCACCCTCGAGCGCCGCCAGATCGGCAAACCGGCCGCGTGGCCAGAGCACGGGATTGCGCTGCTCGCCGCTGGGCGTCGTCGGCACCACCACCGCCGCGCCACCGGCCCCTTCGAATGCGGCGATCAACCGGTCGAGCAGGGCCGCATCGGTCTCCGGCATGTCGCCGAGACACACCAGGGCGCCATCGCTCTCGGCGCCGAGCGCACGGATGCCCGTGGCGACCGAGCCGCCCATGCCCTCCTGGTAGCGGGCGTTGTGGACGAACGTGACGTCGGCACCAGCGAGCGCCGCGCGCACCCGCTCGGCCTCGTGCCCCGTCACGACCACGACGGGCCGGGCGCGGCTCTTCAGGACGGCGGACACCACCCGGGCCACGAGTGCGCGGCCTTCGACCTCCGCAAGCAGCTTGTTGGCCGCACCGAACCGGCGCGAGACGCCGGCGGCGAGCACGATTGCCGCCACTTGCGGCCCGTGCCGCCGCGTCGACCCGACTTCGGGCGTCGTCATGACCGTCCGGCCTCAAGCCGGATCGGCGCGCAACGCCGCCACCAGCTCGGCGATGATCGAGATGGCGATCTCAGCCGGGCTCTCGGCGCCGATATCGAGGCCGATCGGGGCATGGATACGGTCGATCTGCGCCTCGCTCAGGCCAGCTTCGGCCAGCCGAACGCGCCGCTTCGCATGGTTGCGGGTGCTGCCGAGCGCCCCGACGTAGAAACACTCGGCCTCGAGCCCGGCCTTGAGCGCCTCGTCGTCGATGCGTCCCTCGTGCGCCAGCGTCACGACCGCCGTGTGACGATCGAGACCGATGGCGGCCAGCGCCTCGCCCGGCCATTCGGTGATGATCTCGATGCCGGGAAAGCGCCGCTCCGAGGCGAAGGCCGTTCGCGGGTCGACGACGTAGACCTCGAGGCCCGCCAGCCGGATCAGCTCCACCAGAACCTGAGCGATGTGCGTCGCGCCGACCACGATGACGCGCGGCGCCGGCACGAGCGCATGCAGGAACACCTTTCCATCGGCGGTCTCGATGGTGCGGCTGGCGCCGCTGCGGAAGGTGTCGCGGATCTCCGTCTCGAGCGCCGCCGGAAAGGCCTCGCGCTCCGAGATCAATTCCAGCGCGCCGTCGCTCAGCCGCTTCTTCAGGATGAGCGCCTCCCGCCGGCCCCGCGCCTCGGCGATCCGCGCCAGCAGCTCGCCGCCGGCCTTGCCTTGCAGGCGCTCGACGAAAACCTGGATCTGGCCACCGCAGGGCAGGCCGGCCCGCCACGCCGTCTCGTCGGCGACACCAAAACTCAGCGTGCGCGGCGCACCGGATTTCAGGATGTCCTCGGCCTCGGCGATGACGTCGCCCTCGACGCAGCCGCCTGAGCACGAGCCCTGGAACGTGCCGTCCTGCGCCACCACCATCTGCCCGCCGACCGGCACCGGCGCCGAGCCCCAGGTGTTGATGACCGTTGCCAGCGCCACCTCTCCGTCCCTCTTGAGCCAGCTCCTGGCCGTCGAGACGATGTCGAGCTCGACCTTGGCCTCAGCGCCGCCTTCACGTTCGACCGTCATGATCCACCTGCCGCCCCGTCGCTTGTGGCGCGCCGGTGGCGGTCCTATGCTAGCATCCTCATTCCTGAGCCCGACGATACGCGAGACCGTGCGCCAAGGCGAGAGCTCGGCACGCCCCACTCGCAAGGCGTCGATTGCGGACAGCCAAGAGGATTCCCATGACCGACCGCCTGCCACCCATTCCTGCCGACAAGATGACCGAAGCTCAGAAGAAGTCCGTGGCGGACATCGTCTCCGGCCCCCGTGGCCGCGTGGTCGGCCCCTTCAACGTGATGCTGCGCAGCCCCGAATTCATGGACCGCGCCCAGAAGCTCGGCGAGTACCTGCGCTTTCGCTGCGTGCTCGGCGAGAAGCTCAAGGAATTGGTCATCCTGGTGACCGCGCGGAACTGGTCGCAGCAGTTCGAGTTCACGGCCCACGGCCCCATCGCCATCAAGGCTGGTCTCGACCCCAAGATCGTCGAGGCGATCGCCGACGGCCGCCGGCCCGACAGGATGGACGACGACGAGACGCTGGTGCACGACTTCTGCACCGAGATGTTCCGCCGCGGCATGAGCGTGTCCGACAGCACCTACGAGCGCGCACTCGCCCGCTTCGGCGAGCAGGGCGTCGTCGAGATGGTCGGCGTCTCCGGCTACTACACCATGCTGGCGATGCTCATGAACGTCGCCCGCACCGCGCTGCCCGAGGGTGCGACACCGCCGCTGACGCCCTATCCGGGCTGATGAGCGCTCCCGCGCCTCGCGCCGCGGCCCGGTCTCACGGCCGGGCCCCGCTCGAGCATGTCGTCATGCGCCGCTGGCCGGCAAGCTCGTCGAGAAAGCCGACGATGCGGCGAGCGGCGGCCGTTCGGCTGCCCGCATGGGACCTGCCCCCCGGCCCACCAAGCTCGACGGCGAGCACCGGCAACGGCAAATCGCCGGGATCGGGCGCGCCGAAGATCACCAGTCCGTCGATCAGACCGTCGTAATGCTCGACAATGCCACGCACCCCCATCGCGAGATCGAGATCCGCGGCGATGCGCGCGGCCTGCCCTGGCGCGGTCGGTTGCCAGCAGGCCACGACGGGGGCGGACGCCTGCCGCAGGGCGTGCGTAAGGCCCCCCACCTCCAGCATAGGGTCCAGCCCGAGCCACGGATCGGGCACGGTAATGACGATGCCTGCGAGATCGCTCGCCGACAGCGCCATCAGCACCTCGGGATCCGGCGTGGCCGAGCCCGCACCCTCGACGTAAACGGCGCAGAGCCGCGTCCCGTCGGTGCGGCAGGCCAGATACTCGAGCTTGGGCATCCAGCCGTCGCTGGTTTCCAGCACCGCGCAGACCCAATCGTTGGAGACCGGCATCACCTGGGGCAGCACGCCGAGCCGCGCACGCATGCCGGCGGTCGTCGCCGCCAACGTGTCGCCGGCCCTGAGGCGCCGGGTGCGCTCGACGAGGCCCGCCAGGGCGCCATCGCCGATCCGCAGCCAGTCGGGCATGCCGAGCGACGTCAATTGCCGCGTGAACGTGAACGTGTCATGACGCAGTTGACTGCCGCCCTGCTCCGCGTCGGCGAGCCCCGCCAGCGTATAAAGCACCGCATCGATGTCGGGCGAGACGTGGAGCCCGAGATGCTCGATGTCATCGGTGGTATTGACCACGAAGGCGAGATCGTCGTCGGTCAGCGCACCGGCAAGCCCCGCGGCCAATGGCGGGCCGAGTCGCCCTTGCACGAGCGACACATAGGATCGCCGCCGACGCTGCCGCCGGGCACGCCGGCGCTGCGGCTCGCCACCCCCATCGAAGTCGCCGCCCTCACGGTGATCCAGCATGGGTTTTCTCCCCCGCACGTTTTTCCTGCCGGCGCGGCCCTTACAGCGCACGGCATGCCCTCCCCACGCCATCTCGCGATCGACGCCTCCCACGGCACCGTACGGTCGAGCTGGCATAGAGTGAGTTATGTTCCTAAATTGCCGACATGCGGGCGGTTGTGTGGCGGTCCAGTGGCAACGGGCAAAGGCGGGCAGGCTTCGTGATCAGGTTTCTGCAATCGGGCGACACCAGCCTGGTCATCGAGTTCTCGACCGAGATGGACCGCAAGATCGCCCGCCAGGTGCTCGAGCTGTTCCGGCGGGTGGAGCGGGCCGGGATCGCCGGCATCGTCGAGACGGTCCCGACCTTCCGCTCGTTGATGGTGCACTACGATCCGACGAAGGCGACGCGCCGCTCACTGGTGCCGCAGCTCGAGGCGCTGCTCGAGGGGCTGGAGGTTGCGGAAGGCTCCGGGCGTGTGTGGCATCTGCCCGCCTGCTACGAGGGGGAGCTCGCCCCCGATCTCGACGACGTTGCGCAGCGAACCAGCCTGACGCCGGACGAGGTCGTCGCCCAGCACAGCGCCGAGACCTATCTCGTCTACATGGTCGGCTTCCTGCCCGGCTTCCCGTACATGGGCGACCTGCCGCAGCACCTGCAGCTGCCGCGCCGCGAGGAGCCGCGCCTGCGCGTGCCCATGGGCTCCGTCGCCATCGCCACGGCCATGACCGGCGTCTACACTTTCGAGAGCCCTGGCGGCTGGCATTTGATCGGCCGCACGCCCGTGCGCATCTTCGATCTGAGGCGCCAGCCAGCGGCGCTCTTCGAGCCGGGCGACGAAGTGTGCTTCGTCCCCATCTCCCGCGCCGAGTTCGACGCCCAGGAGCGCGCTGCGGCCGCCGGCACACTGACGCTTCGCCCGCTCGAGGCCGCGCCATGACCCCAGGCCTGCGCGTCATCTCCCCGGGCATGCAGACGACGATCCAGGACCTCGGCCGCATCGGCTATCAGCGGTTCGGCGTGCCGGTGTCCGGCGCCCTCGACACCGTGGCCCTGCGTGCGGCCAATGCGCTTGCCGGCAACAGTTCCGACGCGGCGGCGCTGGAGGCCCTCTACCAGGGCCCCGTGCTCGAAGTGCTGGCCGAGAGCATCCGCGTGGCGGTCGTCGGCATCGGCGCAGGCCTGGAGATCGCCGGCGAGCCGGCGCGGCGAGTGCCCGCCTTGCGCAGCGTGCGCCTCGAACGGGGAGCTCGCGTGCGCGTGCTCGTCGGCAGCGGTGCACTCGGGGCCGTGCTGGCCGTCGAAGGCGGCATCGCTATAGAGCCGGTGCTCGGCAGCCGCGCCACCTACGTCAGGGCCGCCATCGGCGGCCTCGACGGTCGCCCGCTGGCGGCTGGCGACACCCTGTCCGTGCGGCAGGAACGGGCCGGCGACACGGCAGACATCATGCTTGCGACGCTCGATCTGCCGGTCGCGCGCGAGGTGCGCGTCGTGCTCGGACCGCAGGACGACTACTTCACGCCGGAGGCCATCGCTGATTTCCTCGGCACGACATGGCGCGTCAGTGCCCAGGCCGACCGCATGGGACTGCGGCTGGAAGGCCCCAGGCTCGCTCACGCCAAGGGCTACAACATCGTTTCCGACGGCATCGCGCCGGGTGCAATCCAGGTTCCCGGCAACGGTCAGCCGATCGTCCTGCTCGCCGACCGGCAGACGTCGGGCGGCTATCCCAAGATCGCCACCGTCGCCTCGGCGGACCTGCCGGCTCTGGGTCGTGTCCTGCCGGGCGCCGAGATCAGCTTCCGCGCCATCGACGTCGAGACGGCGGAGGCGGCGCGCTGCGCCCTCGAAAGCGAGCTGGCCGCCTTGCCGTCCGCCTGCATCCCGGTCGGCGCCGAGATCAGGCCGCCCGACACCGCGCGGCTGCTGGAGAGCAACCTCGTCAGCGGTGTCGTCGATGCCGCCGCCGACGATTGGTGAGGCGCCGGACTTTGAGCGACGGCGACGCGGCCGCGGAACCGCCCAAATCGCACCCACCGGCTCGATCGCGCGCCCGGATCAGGCCGTCCGGCGATGCCGTCAGCCGGACCGGCGTTGATCCGGATGCAGGCTCTTGCCGAGAATGTGCTCGCTGCGGCCGATCACGTCGGAGCTGGAGCCGACGATCAGCGGATCGGGATGCCCGACCACACGCGAATCCTTCTCAGGATAGGGCAGGCTCGAGAGGAAATGGCGCATGCAATTGAGGCGCGCGCGCTTCTTGTCGTCCGACTTGACGATCGTCCAGGGGGCGTCCGCGGTATCGGTGTAGAAGAACGTCGCCTCCTTCGCCTCCGTATAGTCGTCCCACTTGTCGAGAGACTGGCGATCGATGGGCGAGAGCTTCCACTGCTTGAGCGGCTCGTGCTCGCGGGCCTTGAAGCGCCGCGCCTGCTCCTCGCGCGTTACCGAGAACCAGTACTTGAAGAGGTGGATGCCGCTCCGCACCATCATGCGCTCGATCTCCGGGCACTGGCGCATGAACTCGAGGTAGTCGTTGGGCGTACAGAACCCCATCACGCGCTCGACGCCGGCGCGGTTGTACCAGGAGCGGTCAAAGAGGACGATCTCGCCCCCGGACGGCAGATGCTGGATGTAGCGCTGGAAGTACCACTGCGAGCGCTCCCTGTCCGTCGGCTTGTCGAGCGCGACGACGCGCGCACCGCGCGGGTTCAGGTGCTCGGTGAAGCGCTTGATGGTGCCGCCCTTGCCCGCGGCATCGCGGCCTTCGAAGATGAGGACGATCTTCTGGCCGGTCGCCTTGACCCAATCCTGCACCTTCAAGAGCTCGATTTGCAGCTCCGCCTTGGTCTGCTCGTATTGCGCCCGGCGGATCGGCTTCTGATAGGGGTATTCGCCCGTCTCGAAGATGCGCCGGATCTCGTCGCGATCGTTGCGCATCTCGGCCAGTCTGTGCAGCGCATTGGCGGGCTCGCGCGCCTTGGACTTCCCGTTGGCCTTGTGCGTGTCGCGGGACGCCCCGCCGAGTGCGTCAGCGGGCGTGTCATTGGCCGGACTGGAGGGCGCAGCCTCCCCCGCGGCTGCGACGGGCGTCTCGGCGGCGACGGTATCGGCCGCAGGCTCTGTCGCGGGCGTCTTGCCACGCTCAGGCGTGCCACCATTGGCACCCCCACCGCTCTTTGTCGGTCGGCGCATGTCTCCTCCTCAGCGTACGCAGCTTAGGTGTTGTTTTTCCACCCATTCAGTATCCGCCAGCATTGATATATATCAAATGATGACGAACATCTTGGGCCGGCGCCACCGCAACGTCGGCTTTACAGTTTGATATCGAATATCCAGCTAATATTGCTAAAGACATCAACTTCGAGACGACGATTATGGTCGATGCCCATTTTTCCTTCCAGACGTCCTCCTTCACGGACTCGGAGGTTGATCTGGCCGAGAACGTCAACGGCATCGCCGGCAAGGCGCTCGCCCAGTGGCTCGCCGCCTGGCTGGGTGCGGCCGGGCTCGACGCCTCCGAGGTCTGGGCCGAGGATCACGGCTGGGACTTTTCCGTGATGCGTGGCGAGACGAAATACCTGTGCGCCTGCTCGATCGAAGCCGACGAGGAGACGCGCGAGGCCCATGTATCCCTGGCCAAGCACCGCTCGCTGATGGACCGCATGCGCGGTCGCAACGCCTATGCCGCCGACGATCCCGTCGTCGACGCCATCCGGTCGGCGTTGGCGGGCAATCCCGACGTCGCCAACCTCGCGAGCGAGGTCTAGGGCCGCACTCCCGGCGGATGCGCGCCGCGCGCGTCCACTGATCCGTCGCACAGGGCGCCAAGTTGCATGCGCGCCCCGCGTTTTGCCGCCCGTGCGGATCGGTTGATGGCGCAACGATCGCCACAATCGATATACGTGCCTGTTGATCCTGCCATTATTGCGCCAGACCGTCGCCGCTCGAATCAGACCTGATGCGAGCCATGAAGACGAATGGCTTCATTGGCACTTTGCGGCGTCTCCGGTCGCTTTCGGCCGCAGCATGCTGCTTCACCCTCGTTTTCGCGCTTTCCCCCCTAGCGCCGGTCGCCTCCACGACATCGTCCGACATCGTGGCCGGACGCGCCCGCGTCGTCGATGGCGACACCATCGAGATCGACCGGGAGCGCATCCGCATCCATGGCATCGACGCGCCGGAGAGCGCGCAAACCTGCAGCCATGCCGCCGGCGGCACCTGGCGTTGCGGCGACGCGTCGATGCGGGCCCTGGTCCAGTTGACCACGGGCAAGACGGTCACCTGCGAGCGACGTGGACGCGATCTCTACGGTCGCACCATCGCCGTCTGCCGGGCTGACGGCGCGGATGTCGGCGGCGAGCTCGTGAGGCAGGGTCTGGCCTGGGCCTTCGTGCGCTATTCGAGAGACTACGTGGCCCTGGAGCGCGCGGCCCGGGCCGCGCGCGTCGGGCTCTGGCAGGCGCAAGCCACGCCGGCCTGGGAGTTCCGTGCGACCCGTTGGGCCGGCGCCGAGCAGAAGGCTCCGGAGGGCTGCCCCATCAAGGGCAACATCAGCGCGCGCGGGCGCATCTACCACATGCCGTGGAGCCCCTGGTACCACAAGATCAAGATGGATACGGCAGGCGGCAAGCGCTGGTTCTGCAGCGAGAGCGAGGCTCAGGCCGCCGGCTGGCGCCCTGCGGCCATGCGCTGATCGGGATTGGCGCGATCCTCGCGAACTCGAGCCCGGCACGCACGCATGCGGCGCGCCGGGCTCGCTGTCCAAATCAGACTTGAGCGCTACTTGTACTTGACCGAGCAGCCGTAGGGCCGCGTCGACTTCACCGGGACGGGCTTTCCGGCCTCGAGCGCGGCGAGCGCCAGGCTCACGTAGTTCTTGGCGCCCTTGATATCGTCGACGCTCGATGACGGCTTGTCGTCGATGGCGCCCATGTACGCGAGCGTGCCCGCCTTATCGATGATGTACATGTGCGGCGTCGTGCGCGCGGCATAGAGCTTGCCGATCGTGCCCTCGGGATCGAGCACGACAGCCGTCGGCGCCGCCTTGCGCGAGGTCGTCAGGCCATTGGCCTCCTTGGCGGTGACGTGACCCTGCTCGCCTTTGGCCGACGACACGACGGTGAGCCAGACGGTCCCCTTGCCTGCGGCGGCCTTCTGCAGGGCCTGCATGTTGCCGGACTTGTAGTGCTTCACGGTGTAGGGGCAATCGTGGTTCGTCCACTCGAGAACGACGATCTTGCCCTTGAGGCTGCTCAGCTTGACGGTCTTGCCATTGCTGTCCGTGCCGGTGAAATCGGGTGCCGGCTTGCCCACGACGGGCTCGGCGCGCGCTTCTACGGAAGCAAGCGCACCAGCCGTCACGACCAGCGCAGCCGTGAAGATCGAGTGCCAACGAGAGCTGACTCGCATTGCGGATCTCCATGCGTGGAAAAAACCAAGCGTGCGCAGCCGGCGCACGCGCGCTCAGCCTACACCGCCAGTCGTGGCAACTCCATGTCCCTCGCCTTCACGAGGTGGTGAGGAGCGGCAATACCGCCGCCGCCATGAAGCCGAGCCCGACCACAAGGCACGCCACCCCGGCCGCCCGCCTCACCGGGGCGCCTGCCGTCGAGAGCCCGGCAAGGTTGCGGGCAGCCCACATGGTCGCGGCGGCGATGACGAGCTGAACCAGCGCCAGGCCGAGCAGATACGCGACCAGCGGCGCCTGCTCGGAGCCGACGATGGACTCGCCATAGGCATAACCGTGCACGAGGCCCGCCAGGAGCGCCGGCAGCGCGATCCACGACATGACGGATGTGCGACGCGACAGCAGCCATGCCCCGGCAGCGACCACGGAGACAGCTACCAGGAGCTCAGCCAGCGGCAAGCCGAAACCGGCGACGTGAACGCCCACGCCGAGCATGGAGGCGATCACGAACAGTGCCGGCAATCTGAGGCCGGCGCCGAGGCTCGCCGCGATGAGCCCGACCGCCAGGATGAACGCGAGATGATCCAAACCGATCACCGGATGCGCCAGTCCTGAGAGCAGGCCTTCGGCGAAAGTGCCGGGAACCTCCCCGCCCATGGCATGATGGGCCCATGCCGGACCGGCCAGAAGCATTGTGCCGAGTGCGCCGCCGATGAGTGCGCTCGCTCTTGATGTCACTCGCATTTCGTCTCTCCCTGCCGGAACGCTCGTTGCTCGGTTCGCGTGACCTCAAGCTGTCGGGCTGGAAAGGTCCGCACCACTTGTCCTAGAGTTACCAGCAGAAAACGCACTTGTGTAGTGAGAGGGAGAGCGCACCATGGCGAACAGCGGCCAGGCCCAGGCATCGGGACCACGCACACTCTACGAGAAGATCTTCGACGATCACGTCATCGTTCGCCGGCCGGATGGTCAGTCGCTCCTGCGCATCGACCGCCTGCTCGTGCACGAGGGCGCCTTCCACGGCTTCGACAAGCTGCGGCTGGCCGGACGCAGCGTCAAGCGTCCGGATCTCGTCTTCGCCTTCGCCGACCACTACGTGCCGACGCGCGCCGGTCCGATCACCGACCCCGAAGTGATCAACATGGTGGAGATGCTGCGCCAGAACTGCCGCGAGCACGGCATCACGCTGTTCGACCGCGGCGATCACGACGAAGGCATCGTGCATGTCGTGGCGCCCGAGCAGGGGCTGACGCTGCCCGGCCAGCTTCTCGTGTGCGGCGACAGCCATACCTCGACCCATGGTGCCCTCGGCGCGCTCGCTTTCGGCATCGGCGCCAGCGAGGTCGAGCACGCGCTGGCGACACAGACGGTCTGGCAGCGCCGCGCCAGGACCTTGCGCATCGACGTCGGCGGCAAGCTCTCCAAGGGCGTCACCGGCAAGGACGTGATCCTGGCCATCATCGGCAAGATCGGCGCCAACGGCGCTTCGGGCCACGTCATGGAATACACGGGCTCGGCCATTCGCGGCCTGACGCTCGAAGGGCGGCTGACGCTCTGCAACATGTCGATCGAGGCAGGCGGGCGCGCCGGCCTAGTGGCGCCGGACGATGCCACGTTCCAATGGCTGAAGGGTCGCACCTATGCCCCGAAGGGAGAGCTGTGGGAGCGCGCCGTCGCCCATTGGCGCACGTTGCCGAGCGATGAGGGCGCGCACTACGACCGTGAGGTGAGCCTCGACGGCTCTGCGATCGAGCCGACGATCACCTGGGGCACCAGCCCGGAAACGGCGCTGCCGGTCTCGGGCCGGCTGCCCGATCCCAATTCCGCCGGCAGCGCCGAAGCAGGCAAAAGCATCAGCCAGATGCTCGACTACATGGGCCTCACACCCGGCATGCCGGTCTCCGAGATCACCATCGATCGCGTGTTCATCGGCTCCTGCACCAACTCCCGCATCGAGGATCTCAGGATGGCGGCCTCCGTGCTCAAGGGCCGCAAGGTCGCCGTTCCAACCATGATCGTCGCCGGCTCGACCGAGATCCGCCGGCAGGCCGAGGCGGAAGGCCTGGACCGGCTGTTCGCCGCGGCCGGCTGCGACTGGCGACCGAATCCGGGCTGCTCCATGTGCGTCGGCATGAACGGAGATCTCGTGCCGGCGGGCGAGCGCTGCGCCTCCACCTCGAACCGCAACTTCAAGGGCCGGCAGGGTCCCGGCTCGCGCACGCACCTGATGAGCCCGGCCATGGCCGCGGCCGCCGGGCTTACGGGCCGCATCACCGACGTCCGCCCGATGCTCGACGCCTGAGCCGCCGCTCCGTCCCCGCCTTCTGAGAGAGAGATTGCACGATGAAACCGCTCCGCACCGTCTCCGCACCGGCCATCGCCATCGACATGCCGAACGTGGATACCGACCAGATCATCCCCGCCCGCTTCCTGCGAAAGCCGCGCCGGCCGGGCTACCACCTCTATCTCTTCCACGACATCCGCCGGGCCAAGGACGGCAGCATGGACCCGGCCTTCCCGCTCAACCAGGAGAGCGCCAAGGGCGCGGAAATTCTGGTCGCCGACCGCGCCTTCGCCTGCGGCTCCTCGCGCGAGGGCGCCGTCTATGCGCTGGTCGATCAGGGCTTCCGGGTAGTCATCGCGCCGAGCTTCGGCGACATCTTCGCCTCGAACTCGGTGAAGAACGGGCTCTTGGCGCTCGTGCTGCCGGAAGCCACGGTGCGCAGCCTGCTCGACCAGCTCAAGGCCAGGCCGGGCGCCACCATCTCGCTCGACCTCGAGGCAAAGACGCTGACCAGCCCCGACGGCAAGACCATCCCATTCGATGTCGATGCCTACGTGCGCGAGACGCTGCTCGCCGGCCGCGACGACATCACGCTGACGCTCGAGCACGCGGCCGCGATCGACGCCTCGCTCTCGCGCATGGCCAGCGAGACGCCGTGGCTCATGCCGACGAAGGCTTGAGCGCGATCAGGCCGTCGACGGCGACGACGCCCTGCCCTTCCGCCTTGACGAGGACCGGGTTGATCTCGGCCTCGCTCACCTCGGCGGCCCTGGACAGGGCAAGACGCGAGACGGCGGCGACGACACGCGCCAGCGCTGCGATGTCGCCCCTGGGAGCGCCGCGATAGCCGCGGATCAGCGCCAGCCCCTTGACCTCGTCGATCATGCGGCACGCCTCCGTCTCGTCGACGGGTGCGGGCCGCAGTGCGAAGTCCTCGTAGATCTCGGCGAGCGTGCCGCCGAGGCCGACCATGACCATGGGGCCGGCCAGCGGATCGCGCTTGAAGCCGACGATGGCCTCCGCCATCCCCTTCTCCATGGGCTGCACGAGCACCCCGTCGATGCGGGCGGCCGGAGCATGACGGGCGACGCTGGCGCGGATGCGCTCCGCCGCCGCCGCGAGCGCCGCGGCGTCCGGAATGCCCAGCACGACGCCGCCGGCGTCCGTCTTGTGGGCGATATCGGCGGACAGCACCTTGGCGACGACGGGATAGGCCAGCCCCTCGGGCACGGTGCCGTCGGCGCCGATCACGCTCATGGCCGGCACCGGCACGCCGAGGGCGGCGAAGACGCCGAGTGCGTCGCGCTCGCTCAGGCTCCCGACGCCCGCCGTCGCGGCGGCGGCGAGACGCGTGTCGGCTTCGGCGGCCAGGCTCTCCGTCGGCCGCTGGCGGGGCGGCGTCCAGGAGAGATAGGCGTCGATGGCATCGGCACAGGCCTCGGGCGTGCGGAAGCCGGCAATGCCGGCCTCGGCCAGCAGCGCCAGCGAGCGTTCGGCCTGCGGGAACAGAAACGCCACGATGGGTTTCTCGCCACGGGCCCATTTGACCAGCGGGGCCACGGCCATTTCCGGCCGGTACTCCGCCGAAGAGCCGACCACCGTGACGATGGCGTCGATGCCGGGATTGGCGGTGAACGTGCGCATGCAGGCGTCGACGACGGACTCGCGCGTGCCGGCCATGGTGAGATCGACGACCGGCGCGTCGCCGATGGCGATGCCCTCGGCGGCGAGCGCCTCCTTCAGCTCCCGTGTCGGGCGGACGACCTCGATGCCACGATCGCCGAGATGGTCGGCGACCATGGCGGCCCCGCCGCCCGTGGTGGTGATGACGGCGACGCGCCGCCCCGTGGCGGGCTTGCGCCCCTTGACCAGCATCGGCGCCTCGAGCAGCCCCTCGAACAGATCGAGCCTCATGACGCCGAGATCGTCGAGGAAGCTCTCGATGGCGCGCCCGCCGCCCATCATGGCGCCGGTGTGCGATTGCGCGAGCTCGCGGCCGAGCTCGGAGCGTCCGAGCACGTAGGCCATCATCGGCTTGCCGACGGCGGCGGCATGGCGGGCGGCCTGCGCCACGGTCTCGGGGTTGCGCAGTGTCTCGAGGAAGAGCAGCACCACGTCGGTGTCGGGATCGTCCACCAGCATCTCGGCGACCTCGCCGACCGCCACGTCGATCTCGTTGCCGATGGAGACGAGCGTCGAGAAGGCGATGTTGCGGCCCTGTCCACGCGAGATCAGCGCGCCAGTCAGGCTGCCCGACTGCGAGACGAGGCCGACGCGCCCCTTGGGCAGCACGTCGCGGTCGAGCACGGCGTTGGCGGAGAGCGTGCACGGCTCCTGCGTATTGATGAGGCCCATGCTGTTCGGGCCGACGAGGCGGACGCCGCCCGCCCGCGCCACGTCGCGCAGGCGCGCCTGCAGCGCCTGCCCCTCGGGTCCCGCCTCGGCGAAGCCGCCGGAGAAGATCGTGGCGACGCGCACACCTGCCGCCGCGCAATCCTCGATGACGGCCTCGACGAGGTTGGTGCCGACCATGACGAAGGCGTGGTCGATGGACTGACCCACGGCTGCGAGCGTCGGATAGCAGCGCTCGCCGAACAGCTCCTGCCGGCCGGGATTGATGGGATAGATGGCGCCGGTATAGCCGTGCTTGCGCAGATAGCGCTGCGGGCGCGAGTTGTTCTTGGCGAGGTCGCCCGAGGCGCCGACGATGGCGACGGCGGTGGGGCGGATCAGGCAATCGGCGAGCGGCTTCATGAGCGGGCGCGGTCCATGGGGGTTGCGTGTCGGGCTCAGCTATAGCGCGATGGCCGAGGTGCGCAACCGCTGGCGTGGCGGTGCAGGAGAGGCGCGGCGCTCCGTCACGTGGTCTTGGCTGCCGCCTCGGCCTCGATGGCCTTGCGCTCGTCCTCCGGCAGGAGCTTCAAGATGGTGGCGAACGTGTTGGCGACGAGGGGATGCGTGGACGGAAGCTTGTGCGCCGCATGCGCGAAGGCATGCCGGGCCATGGCGAGCGCCTCGTCGGAGCGGCCGAGCGCGGCGAGAACACTCGCGAGCAGATGGGCCGCAGCGAGCGTGTCGGGATGGTCCTCTCCAAAAGAGGCGTGGTTTCTGCGGAACTCCCAGACCTGCTCGGCGAGCGGCAGGGCCTCGGCGGCGCGGCCCAGCTTGAGCATCTCTCCAGGCAGCACGTGGAGCATGGCCATCGTATCGGGATGATCCTCGCCCAGCGCCGTGTGGCGGCAGGCGGACGTCCAAGTCTCTTCTGCCAGTTGCAGGGCCTCGTGGTGGCGCCCGAGCGCACCAAGCACCTGAGCATGAGTAAAAGATGCCCACAGAGTTTCCTCACCGCGATCACCGAACAGCCTCCGAGCCCGGTCCAGCGCGTTCTCGCTGATCGAGAGGGCGTCTTCGGTCCGTCCGACCTCGGCAAGACAATGCGAATAGAAACGTTCGGACAAGACTGTCTGTGGATGATCAGGCCCGAGGTCAGCATGCGCGCATCTTGTGCGCCAGACGTCTTCTGCAATGGGCAGCGCCTCTGCCACCCGACCCAGGTCCTGCAAACACATCGCCAGTTCCACGCGATTGGCTAGGGTCTCCGGGTGCCCCGGACCAAAGTCCTTATGATCACGAAAGCCGATCCAAGAGGCCTCAACGATGGGAAGCGCTCGATCAGCAAATCCTGCCATCCTGAGCGACTGAGACCTGTAGAACTCGGCCGTCAATGTCGCACGCGATGCTTGCCCGAGAGACCGACACCCGATGAGGGCGGCGCGGTCCGCAATCAGGTAGGCGCCGCGCCGGTTGCCAGCATCCATCTGTGCACGCGCCCGAAGAAGAAGCGCCTGAGTCAAAGCGACCGCCTCTTCCTGCCTGAGGCCTGCCGGCAGCGTGAAGTGCTGGCGCTGGAGAGCGAGAGCGGCGTCGTCGATGGGATCGCCGGAGGCGGCGAGCGCGTCGGCCATGCCTTGCCACTCCGTGCGCTCGGGGGCGAGGTTGGCGGCGAGCAGCAGGTGGCGCACGGCGAGGATGCGGGCCGCTTCCGCCGTCTCGGCGGACGGCGCGGCCCCGGCCCGGCCCGGCAGGTCGGCGAAGGTGAACTTGGCGTACCACTCGCCGAGCCGGCCGGCGATCTCGGCCAGCGGCAGGCGCGCGCCCTGCCACCAGTCCTCCAGCCGGCGCGCAGCCTCCTTCTCGTCGCCCGCCTCGACCGCGTGCAGCGCACGCTGTACGGCGCTCTCCGTCGCCTGCCCGGCGGCGGCGCGGCGCTCGGCGTTGGCCTGCCGCACACTGCCGCGCAGCGCCGCCAGTTCCGCGCGCGCCGAGCCCTCGTCACGCTTGCGCGCCTCGATCGTCACGTCCATCTCGGCGATCGCCCTGGCGCGCCGGTTGTTGCGGGTGTGCAGCCAGACGAACGCCGAGAGGCCCGCCCCCAGGAACGCGACGGCGATGTCGATGAGGTCGGAGCCCGTGCTGAGAAAGGTGCCGAGGCTGCTCATGGGCCTGCCTCCGGGCTCGCCGGGCCGGCAGGGGGCGCCGGGGCTGCAAGGCGGGCGATGCTGGCGCAGCGCGCGGCCAGCGCGGCGCTCTCGGTCCCGCCCTTGCCTTCCGCGGCCAGGCGCTCGTGCCATTGCGCCAGGCTTTCCGCCGCGAAGGCGACGTGCCGCGCCTCGCCATCCAGCCAGCGCCCGAGCAGGTCGGCCGACGTTTCGTAATTGCCCTGCTGGAACTCGCGCTCCGCCGCCGCCAGCGCGGCTTCCGGCGTGCGGGCCTGCACCGCGTCGCGCGCCGCCTCGATGTGCGAGAGCCAGCGCTTGGCCCGCGCGGCGCGTCTGGCGAGCCCGGCGCACTGGCCATCCAGCGACGCCAGCTCGGCCCGGCGTCCATCTTCCTCCGATTTGAGATTACGGCCCCGTGCCGCGTTGATCGCCTTGACGATGCCGACCGCCGAGCCGATCGCGATCGCCAACTTGGCCAGATCGTAGATGAGCCCATACTGGCTCTTCAACGCCTCGAGCCACGCGACTAAGCCAGCCAGCATCGTACCCCCGACACACGAGACGTTCCCGTGTGCAAAGAGATACCCCGCCCCAACCTCTGCGGGAAGACCGTCCGCTGTCGCAGTGGCGGTGCGCCTCAGATCTTGAGGCGATGAAGCCCAATGGTGCGGCGCATGATGCTGCGCACCAGCGATGTCGGCAGCTTGTGGTGGAGCGCCAGCAAGGCGCGGGCCTGCGGCCCCACGGGGTAGCGAAAGCGCGGACGGCGCGCCTCGAGCGCCTTGACGATGGTGTGCGCCACCTCGATGGGATCGCGCGCCATCCGGTCGAAATGCGCATTGCCGGACTGAAGCACCTGTCTGACGAGCGGCGCATAAGCGCTCTCGTCCGGTGCATGCCGCGGAGAGCCGTGCCACATGCCGGTCTTGTAGGGGCCCGGCTGCACGAGCACGACATCGATGCCGAAGGGCTCGACCTCGTAGGCGAAGGACTCCGCCCAGCCTTCGATCGCCCACTTGGAGGCGCAGTAGATGGCGTTGCACGGCTCGCCGATCAGCGCCGAATCGCTGGAGACGACGACAATGCGTCCCTGACGTTGCTCGCGGAAGGTCGGCAGCACCGCGCGCGTCAACTCGAGCACGCCGAACAGGTTGGTGTCCATGACCCGCCGCAGCTCGGCTTCCGGCACGTCCTCGAAGGCGCCCGGCGCGGCGGCGCCGGCATTGTGCACGACGGCATCGAGCCGGCCGTTGCAGGTGGCGATGACGTGCTCGATGGTGGCCGGAATGGCCTTGGTGTCGGTGACGTCCAGCGCCACGATCTCCACCTTGTCGGCCACGCCGGCCTCGCCGAGTGCGCGGTCCAGCGCCTCGCGCTTGCCGGGATCGCGCATGGTGGCGGTGACGCGCCAGCCGCGACGGGCCAGCTCGACTGTGGTCAGGAGGCCGAAACCGGACGATGTGCCGGTGATGAGTGCGGTGCGCATGGGGCGTCTCTCCACGCCCGCTCCCTGGCCGGAGACGAACGAAACTGCGGTGAATTGCTCGATGCTATGTGCGGAGCGGGCCGCGCAAAAGCAAGCCCCCGCGTCGAAAGCACCGCACCCGAAGTGGCAGCAAGGTCAACGGACGGCGACGCCGGGGCGGACGTGCCGCTGCTACTCGGCCGCCTCGGGCGGCAGGGCGCGCGGGGCCTCCGGCACCTCGCAACCCGTGACGCAGCAGCGCCCGGGCTGCTTCGAGAGCTTCTGGCCAACGTCGAGCACACCACGGTCGAGCAACTTCTCGACCACCTCGCGCTTCTCACCGACCGGATAATTGCGCCAGATCTCGCGCTTCATCGCTTCCGGGCTGCCGCCGCCATGCAGCGAGATGGTGGAGTACCAGCCGGCCTGATAGGAGGCGGTCAGATCCTCCATCAGTCGGGCGAGTTCGAGACGCCGCTCCGCGGGAACGTCGGGCCGGCCGGCGAGCACTGCGGACAGCGACGCCGCGGTTTCCGGATTGTGATCCTCATCCGGACCGGGCAACGCCACGACGAGGCCGCCCGACACGTAGCTCGCCAGCCGGTGCATGTCGAAGATCTGCGTCGCCAGCAGCAGCTTGCCGACATTGGAGAAGACGGCGTCGGGCATGATCGAGCCGGCGGGGTCCTTCAAGCCATAGACGGAGGCCGCCACGCCACAGGCGAAGAACCCCTCCACGATCTTGATCAGCTCGACCATGGCATCGCGGATGTGGCCATGCCTCCCGGTGTCGAGACCGTTGGCCTCGATCATGAGCGCGCCGGCACCGATCAGCAGATCGCCGAAGCCGGCACGGGCACCGATGCAGGAATGGCGATGATGGGTGGCGTAGCTGGTCGTGAGGAAGCCGCCCTCCTCGTGCTCACCGGCGAGGAACACGCGATCCCAGGGCACGAACACGTCCTCGAGCAGCACGACGCCGGTCGACTGGCCGTAGCGGGCGGAAAAGCGGGCCGCCGCCTCGCCCGGGCGGCCGGCCGGCCGCGCGACGATGGTCACGCCCGGCGCATCGAGCGGGATGGCGCAACAGACTGCGTACGCCGCGTCCTCCGCCGTCATGGTGCGACAGGGCATGACCAGCAGCTCGTGCACGTAGGGCGCCGCGGTGACGATCGCTTTCGTGCCGCGAATGACGATGCCGTCCTTCCGCCGCTCCTTGATGTGCACGTAGACGTCCGGGTTCGCCTGCGCGCCAGGACGCTTGGAGCGGTCGCCCTTGGCGTCGGTCATGGCGATGCCGAGCGTCAGGTCGCGGTCCTGCACCTCGTGGAGGTAGGCGAGGAAGCGCTGGTGGTAGTCCGTTCCGTGCACGGCATCGGCGCGCTTCGTCGCCTGGAACAAGGCGTTGAGCCCGTCGTGGGAAAGATAACGCTGCGCGCAGCCCGACTCGCGACAGACGAGGCGTACCGCCTCCAGCTTGTAGAGGAGGTCCGTCGTCGTCTCGCAGATGTGGAGCATGCGGTTGACGGTTTTGCCGGATGTCCCCTGTCGCGCTGTCATGAGTTGCGCGTGCTCGTCCTTCAGCGCGAAATCGTAGGTGACGCCGATGGCGGCGATGCCCGGCGCGAAGGCGGGCTCGTCGGCGACGCTCTCCACCTTGCGTCCGTTGCAGAAGACGCGCGGCGAATAGGCGCGGAGGGACTCGCGATAGGCCTCGGCGGAGATCAGCATGTCATCCCTTTCAGCTCACGGGGAGAACGCGAAGCGTCTTCGACACGTTAGACCAGCTCGAGTGCCGTTGCCAAAGCCCGCATGTCTTCGCCGCGATCCGGCCACGCGCTGCACTCCCGCAGAGCGTGCAGCCAACGCCTGCTGCGCGTGTATCCAGAGACGGCGCATCGGCCGGTCATACAAAGGTGTTAAACGCGACCAATCCATCGCGCTTGCCTTTCCGAGCCCCACCTCGCTATTCATTGTCTGGACAATATGCCTAATGCGAGGAGCGGCATCCGCCGGATGCATCCGCTCGCTGCCGGGATTCCAGTGGCCATGGACCTAGAGACGTGTCAGTGACGACCAAGAAGAAACCAACCAAGGGCGGCAAGCCGGCTCCAATGGCGCCGCAGGGGCCACGCTATCAGCAGATCACCGACGATCTGGTGGTCAAGCTCAAGGACGGCACCTATCCGATCGGCAGCATGCTTCCGACCGAGGTCGAGTTGAGCGCCGCCTACGACGTCAGCCGCTACACGGTGCGCGAGGCCCTGCGCCAGCTCGAAGGGATGGGGCTCGTCAATCGCCGCCAGGGCGCGGGAACGCGCGTCGCAGCTTCCGTGCCGCAGCAGCGCTTCGTGCAGGAGATCGGCAATCTCAACGAGCTCCTGCAGTATCCCGAGAACACGCGCCTCTTCATGCTCGGCGCCAAGACCGTGGAGGCGAGCGCATCGCTCGCCCAGCGCCTCGACGGCGTCAAGGAGCAGCGCTGGCTGCGGATCGACGGCATCCGCCGCGTCAAGGTCACCTCGGCGGCGATCTGCTCGACCACCATTTTCGTCAGGCCCGAGTATGCGGCCGTCGTCGAGGACATCGGCACGGTCGCCGGTCCGGTCTATGCCCTGGTCGAGCGCCGCTACAATGTGCGGGTCGCGCGCGTCGACATCGACATCTCCGCCTCGACAGTGCCGGCCGGCCTGAGCGATCTGCTCGGCGTCGAGCCGAACGCGCCCGCTCTCCTCATCGTGCGCCGCTACCATGACCAGCGCGGACGCGTGTTCGAGGTCTCCGAAAGCCGGCATCCCGCGCCGAACTTCCGCTACCGCTTCAGCTTGCGTCGCGCCGCTCAGGCCGGAGAGCTGGGCCAGGGGAGCTGACCTGGACGACGCAGCATGGCCGCAAGGCGCAGGCGCGACGGATCAGGACGAATGCGCCCCGGGTGTCCATCGAGAGCGTTTTCTGCACCCTAGAGACGGGGAGGCTCGGAGGTGACGGCCTCCTCGAACAACTCCAGTCCAGCCGAGGCGTCGGTGTCGGCTGCCCCGACCATCAATCTGGCCCTGCAAGGCGGCGGCGTACACGGTGCTTTCGCCTGGGGCGCGATCGACCGGCTGCTCGCGGACGGGCGGCTCGAGATCGCCGCCGTCAGCGCCACGAGCGCAGGCGCGTTGAACGCCGTCGTCCTCAAGTGCGGGCTGCTGTCCGGCGGCCCCGTTGCCGCCCGCGAGCGGCTGGCGTCGCTGTGGCACGAGATCGGCCGCCTCGGCTCGGCCTTCAATCCCGGCCCGCTGCTCTGGTGGGAGCGCTGGCTGTTCGGCGCGCATCTCGACCTGGCGCCGAGCTACCGGGTGGCGCGGCTCATGACGCACATCTGGTCGCCCTACGAGATCAATCCGCTCAATGTGAACCCGCTGCGCAGCATCGTCGCCGACCATGTCGATTTCGAGCGACTGTCGCGCACCGACGAGTTGCCGAAGCTCTTCCTGAGCGCCACCAACGTACGCACCGGAAAGATCAAGATCTTCGACAGAAGCGAGATCTCCCTCGACGCCGTCATGGCCTCGGCCTGCCTGCCGCAGATCTTCCAGGCCGTCGAGATCGACGGCGAGCACTACTGGGACGGCGGCTTCATGGGCAATCCGGCCATCTATCCGCTGATCTACGAGGGCAACTGCAACGATGTCCTGATCGTGCATATCAACCCGCTCAAGCGACAGGACGTGCCGCGCTCGGCGGAGGAGATCACCAACCGCGTCAACGAGATCTCGATGAACTCCTCGCTGATGCGCGAAATGCGGGCGATCGCCTTCGTGACGCGCCTCATCGACGAGGGCGCCCTCGATCCCGCCAGCTACCATCGCATGCGCATCCACTCGATCCGCGCCGACGCGGAGTTGGCGTCGCTGTCCGCAGCCTCCAAGGTGCATGCCGACTGGACCTTCATCCAGCACCTCGCAGAGATCGGCCGCCAGGCGGCAGGTGACTGGCTCGAGACGAGTTTCGAGGCGGTCGGCAAGCGCTCCTCCGTGGACATCGCCCAGGTCTTTCTCTAATCGGACGCGCGTGCGAAAGGGTTGACAGACCGGGCGCGACAGCCGTCTCTGCCCGGCAGTCCCGCCGGCCGGCGGAGCCAGATCGGAGTGATCGCACGTGACAGGAGCAGCGCGGCAGCGCATCGTCAGCGTCGTGGGAGCGCGACCGCAGTTCGTCAAGGCCGCCGCCGTGAGCCGCGCCGTCGCCGCCGACGGCCGGCTTGAGGAGATCCTCATCCACACGGGCCAGCACTTCGACGCCAACATGTCGGAGATCTTCTTCCGCGAGCTGGAGATCCCCCGGCCCGCCTACGAGCTCGACATCCACGGCCTCGACCATGGCGCCATGACCGGTCGCATGCTCGAGGCCATCGAGCACGTGCTCCGCGACGAGCAGCCGGCCATGGTCGTGGTCTACGGCGACACGAACTCGACGCTTGCCGGCGCGCTTGCGGCCGCGAAGCTCAACGTGCCCGTCGCGCACGTGGAAGCCGGACTGCGCTCGTTCAACCGGCGCATGCCCGAGGAGATCAATCGCGTGCTGGCCGACCACGTCAGCACGCTGCTGCTCTGCCCGACGCGCCAGGCGATCGCCAACCTGGCACGCGAGGGTGTGCTGCGCGGCGTCCATCACGTCGGCGACGTGATGTACGATGCCACTCTTTTCGCCCGCGAGGTGGCCCGGGCGCGCTCGCGCATCCTCGATACCCTGCACCTCGCGCCGGGTACGTTCGGCGTCGCGACCGTGCATCGCGCCGAGAACACCGACGACGAGGACCGCTTCCGCCGCATCCTCGGCTATCTCGAGGCGCGAGCCCGAACGCGCCCCATCGTCTTTCCGGTGCATCCGCGCACACGCGCCGTGATGGCACGGCTCGGCGCAATGCCCGGCGGCGTGCGCTTGATCGACCCCCTCGGCTACCACGACCTGCATCGGCTGCTGATGGATGCGGCGGAGGTCCTGACGGATTCCGGCGGCCTGCAGAAGGAAGCCTATTTCCACCGCGTACCCTGCATAACGCTGCGCGACGAGACGGAATGGGTCGAGACGGTCGAGTGCGGCTGGAACCGGCTCTGGACGAGCGAGGACTATGCCGCGAGGCGCGAGATCGACGAGTACGGCAACGGCCAGGCGGCAGCGGGCATCGTTAACCTCATCGTCGAGACGCTCGGCCGAGCCGGCTGAGCCAGCGCACCCCTCGGCCGGCCTGGCTCAGGAGGCGGCGGCGCGCGTGGCACTCGCCATGTAGTTGACGTCGGTATCGCGTCCAAGCGACCAGCGGTCGAGCAACGGGTTGTAGACAAGACCGGTCGTTTCACGCTCCGCGAGGCCCGCGCTCGTGACATGGCGCCTCAGCTCATCGGGCGTCACGAAGCGCTCCCACTGGTGCGTGCCGACCGGCAGCCAGCGCAGAACGTACTCGGCGCCGACGATTGCGAGGGCATAGGCCTTCACCGTCCGGTTGATGGTCGAGAGCACCATGAGCCCCCCCGGCCGCACGAGCGAGGCGCAGGTCGCCAGGAAAGCGCCGACATCGGGCACGTGCTCCACGACCTCCAGGCATAGCACCACGTCGAATTTCGCCCCCGTCAGCGCCAGTTCCTCGACGGTTGCGGCGAGGTAGCTGACATCGAGGCCCTGGTCGCTGGCATGCCGGCGTGCGGCCTCGATATTGGCCTCGGCCGGGTCGAGGCCCGTCACCTTGGCGCCCAGACGGGCCACGGGCTCGCTGACGAGGCCGCCACCGCAGCCGATGTCGAGCACGCTCAGCCCTTCATAGGGCCGGCGGCTGCCCGGATCTCGCTTGAAATGGCCGAGAACCTGCTCACGGATGAAGGAGAGCCGGGCCGGCCCGAGCTTGTGCAGGGGCCGGAACTTGCCGCTCGGGTCCCACCACTCGGCCGCCATCCGTGCGAAACGATCGACCTCGGCGGTGTCGAGGGTCCGGGAGGGCTGGGTCGGCTTGTCGGGTTCCATGATGCCTCGCAATGTGCCGGGGGCAAGATATTGTCAAGTGTCCCAACGCCGTGTTGCGCGGACAAGAGGCTGCGACTATGAATACGCGCCAAAGCGAAACGCTCCCCGGCAATCAGGCACTGGCGCCGACGAGGGACCCCTCAGGTCCACAGATCGAGTCACGCCCCGAGCCGGGCGGCACCTCAGCTTGCGGAAGGTGCAATGGCAGTTCTGGTGATGAAGTTCGGCGGCACGTCGGTCGCGAACGTGGAGCGCATCCGCAACGTCGCGCGCCACGTCAAGCGCGAGGTCGACGCCGGCAACAAGGTCGCTGTCGTCGTTTCGGCGATGGCGGGCGCCACCAATCAGCTCGTGGCGTGGGTCAAAGAGGCCTCGCCACTGCACGACGCGCGCGAGTATGATGCGATCGTCGCCTCGGGTGAGCAGGTCACGGCCGGGCTCCTGGCCATCGTGCTGCAGTCCATGGGCGTGCAGTCGCGCTCCTGGCAGGGCTGGCAGGTACCGATCCGGACGGACGGAGCGCACGGCTCGGCCCGCATGATCGACATCCCCGGCGAGGAGATCCGCAGACGGATGCTCGAGGGCGAGGTGGCGGTCATCACGGGCTTCCAGGGTGTCGGCCCGAACAGCCGCATCGCGACGCTCGGGCGGGGCGGATCGGACACCAGCGCCGTCGCCATCGCTGCTGCGGTCAAGGCGGACCTGTGCGACATCTACACCGATGTCGATGGCGTCTACACGACCGACCCGCGCGTCGTGCCGAAGGCGCGCCGCATGGAGAAGGTCTCCTACGAGGAGATGCTCGAGATGGCGTCCCTCGGCTCGAAGGTGCTCCAGACGCGATCGGTCGAGCTCGCGATGGTGCATGGGGTGCGGGTCCGTGTCCTGTCGAGCTTCGATGCGCCGGAAACATGCAAGCCCGTGGTCGAGGGCGGCGGCAACGACCGAGGCACAATCGTCTGCAGTGAGGAAGAGATCGTGGAACAGCAGGTCGTCAGCGGCATTGCCTTCTCGAAGGACGAGGCCAAGATCACGCTGTTGAAAATCGAGGATCGCCCCGGCGTGGCCGCGAGCATTTTCGTGCCGCTGGCGGAGGCCAACGTCAACGTCGACATGATCGTGCAGAACCTGTCGGCCGATGGCCGCTACACGGACATGACGTTCACCGTGCAGGCCTCGGAGCTGGATCGCGCCCTCAGCGTCATCGATGCCGCCAAGAGCAACATCGGCGAGTTCGAGGTGCGCAGCTCCGCCGACGTCGTGAAGGTCTCGGTGATCGGCATCGGCATGCGCAGCCACGCCGGCGTCGCCGCCAAGATGTTCCAGGCGCTGGCCGATCGCGGCATCAACATCCTCGCGATCACGACCTCGGAGATCAAGGTCAGCGTCCTCATCAATGCAGCCTACGCGGAGCTGGCCGTGCGCACGCTGCATTCGATCTACGGTCTCGACACCGACTGACGGGACACTCCATCTGCCGCGTAAGCGGCAACACGTGCCAAGGCGGGTGCTCATGCAGAGCAGACATGGGGAAGACCCGCGCTCTACCACCTCCGGGGTGGCCTTGCGCGCGATCATGCGCCGCCTGCGCTCGATCATGGCCAAGCCGGGCAGCGATCAGCCGCTGCTCGACGAGATCGTGCGCCTCGTCGCCGGCCTGATGGTGGCGGAAGTGTGCTCGATCTACGTGCGCCGGCAGGACGGCTCGCTCGAACTCTTCGCCACCGAAGGCCTCAACCCCTCGGCCGTGCACAACACGCACCTGAAGCGCGGCGAAGGTCTCGTCGGCCTCATCGCCGAGAGGGCCGAACCCGTCAACCTGCCCGAGGCGCAGTCGCATCCGGCCTTCTCCTATCGCCCGGAAACCGGCGAGGAGGTGTACCACTCGTTCCTCGGCGTCCCCATCCTGCGGGCCGGTCAAGTGCTCGGCGTGCTGACCGTGCAGAACAAGACGCCGAAGGTCTATTCCGACGACGAGGTGGAGGCACTCGAGAGTACGGCCATGGTGCTGGCCGAGCACCTCGTCTCGGGATCGGTGCAGGGCATCGGCGCGGCGGGCGAGTACTCCCGATCGGTCAGCCATTGCGTGCGCGGGCAGCCGATCTCGGAAGGGATCGCGCTCGGACACGTCGTGCTGCACGAGCCGCGCGTCGTCGTGGCGCGACTGCTGGCGGACGACCCCGACGTCGAAATGCAGCGGCTGACCGCGGCGATCAACGACCTCAAGGGCACGCTGGACAGCCTCTTCGACGAGGGCGAGCTGCAGCGGGCCGGCGAGCATCGCGACGTGTTCGAGGCCTACCGCATGTTCGCCAACGACCGGGGCTGGCTGCGCCGGCTCAACGAGGCCGTCGCCGCGGGCATGACGGCCGAGGCTGCCGTCGAGCGCGTCCAGAACGACACCCGCGCCCGCATGCTGAAGCAGACGGACCCCTACTGGCGCGAGCGCCTGCGCGATCTCGACGATCTCTCCGACCGTCTCTTGCGCATCCTGACGGGCCGGGCCAGCACATCGGCGACGGAGGATCTGCCGCTCGACACCATTCTCGTCGCACGCTCGATGGGGCCGGCGGAATTGCTCGACTACGATCGCACGCGCCTGCGCGGGCTCGTGATCGAGGAGGGCGGCTCGCAGAGCCACGTGGCGATCGTCGCGCGGGCCATCGGCATTCCCGCCATCGGCGCCGCCCGAGGCGTCGTCGAGCGCGTCGATCCCGGCAATGCGGCGATCGTCGACGCGGATTCTGGCGAGGTTCACATCCGGCCGAGTCCCGAGGTGGCCAACGCCTACACGGACAAGGTGCAATACCTCGCCAGGCGACAGGAGCAGTACCGGGCCCTGCGCACGAAGCCCGCGATCACGCGCGACGGCGTCCGCGTGGCGCTGCAGATCAACGCCGGCCTGCAGGTCGACATGGCGCATCTAGCCGAGTCGGGAGCCGACGGAATCGGCCTGTTCCGGACCGAGTTGCAGTTCATGATCGCGTCCACCTTTCCGCGCCTCGACCGCCAGACGAAGAGCTACCGCACGATCATCGACGACGCCGGCGGCCGCCCCGTGGTCTTCCGCACACTCGACATCGGCGGCGACAAGGTGCTCCCGTATATCAAGCAGATCCAGGAGCAGAACCCGGCCCTCGGCTGGCGAGCCGTGCGCATGTCGCTCGACCGACCGGCGCTGTTCCGCACGCAGATTCGCGCGCTGCTGCGGGCGAGCGGGCGCGGCGAGCTGCGCATTCTCGTGCCGATGGTGGCGACGATCGCCGAATTGGAGCAGGCGCGGGCCCTGGTCGAGCGGGAGCGGCAGCTTCTGCACAAGCGTGGCTTGCCCGAGCCGGCGAGCATCACCGTCGGCGCCATGATCGAGGTGCCGGCCTTGCTCTACGATCTCGACCGGCTGCTCTCCGTCTCAGATTTCATCTCTGTCGGCAGCAACGACCTCCTGCAGTTCCTGTTCGCGGCCGATCGCACGAACGAGCGCGTCGCCAATCGCTACGACCCGCTCAGCGCACCGGCGTTGCGGGCGCTCGGATCGATCGTCGAGCACGCGCAGAGGAAGGGCGTGCCGGTCACCGTCTGTGGTGAGATGTCGGGCCGCCCACTGGAAGCCATGGCGCTGATTGCGCTCGGCTATCGCTCCCTCTCGATGGCTCCCGCCGCAGTCGGTCCGGTCAAGGCCATGATCCGCTCGCTCGACGTCGAAAAGGCGCAACGCCACCTGCGATCGTTGCTCGACGCGGGCAAGAGCGACATCCGTGCCGAGCTGCTGCGCTTCGCCAGGGCTGGCCAGATCGAGTTGTAATATTCATCCGGCTAGTGATCTTCGGTTGACAGCGATGAGCACAAGGGGCACGCTGTCCCCTGTGCGCAGCGTATTGCGCATGAGTTCTGCGTAAGTTTCAGTCATGAGTATGGGCCACGAAGCAGGCCCGGAGCCGGTCCACGCGTCACACCGGTGGATGCGTGTCGGACTGACCGGGATCGCCGAAGCCGTCGCTACCCGCGACGAGCATCTGGCTGTGCTTTTCCAGCGCATGCGACAGGCGCTTCGGTTGCCCGTCAGCGATGTCGCCGAGAAGCTCGGCACGACACCCAATCGCATCCTGGCCATGGAGGACGGCGCGCTACTGGCGCTTGCCGATTGGCCCGAGACCCTGCGCATCGTCACGGCCTATGCCGGCTTGCTCGACCTGGATGCGCGCCCGATCCTGCATCGTATCCGCACACAGCTGCACGCGGTCGACGTGCAGAGCGCGGCGGCGCGTCCGGCTTCTCAACCACTCTCCCGCGCGGCTGCGGCCCGAGATCCTTACGCGCGGCGCCCGCGTGCGCTGCGGCCGGAAACGCCGCCTTATGGCGTCATCGATTTCTCGGCCGCGCCATCGCCCAGGCGCCGGCGCCGCCGCGGCTTGCGGGCGCTCTTGGTTGCGATCGTCGCCACCATCGTCGCGGCTGCCACCCTGATCATGCCGCCCGCCACCGTGGAGCGCGCGACCGCCACCATCGTCGCCACGCTCAAGAGCACTCTTGTACACTATGCGCCGACGGCCTATCCGCCGCCTGCGGGTCCGATCAAGAAGGATCCGAGCCGCTGGAGCGAGCCCTTGACGCCCACCGGCTCACAGCTGCCGCGCTCCAGCGATTTGCAGATCGGGCGCTGATGCGCTTAGATGCGGTCCGGACGCCGCGAAGATTCGGCGTGCGCCTTGCGCCCAGGCTGGGTGCAACATGTCCAGCCAGAACATAAAAACATCCCACATGAGCACCCTTCCGGTCGAGAAGCTCGACAAGCTGGTGGCCCGTTGGCAGACGCTCCAGTCGGAGCTCAGCAAAGGCGCCAGCTCGGCCACGTTCGCCAAGCTATCCAAGGAATTCTCCGACCTCGACCCCGTCGTGGCGACGATCCAGGCCTTGCGCCGGGCCGAGGAGGAGCGGCGCGACCTCGGAGCCATCCTCGAGGACACGTCCGCCGATGCGGAAATGACGCAGCTGGCCAGCGAGGAGCTCGAGCAGCTCGAGCCGCGCATCGCCGAGCTCGAGCACGCGCTTAGGGTGCAGCTCCTGCCCAAGGATGCGGCCGACGACAAGAGCGTCATCATGGAGGTGCGCGCCGGCGCCGGCGGTGACGAGGCGGCGCTGTTCGCCGCCGACCTCTACCGGATGTATCTGCGCTATGCCGAGGCCAAGGGCTGGAAAACTGAGATCATCAGCGTCTCGGAGAACGACCTCGGCGGCTACAAGGAGATCATCGCCTCGATCACGGGCAAGGGCGCCTTCGCCCGCCTCAAATTCGAATCGGGCGTGCATCGCGTCCAGCGCATCCCCGCGACCGAGGCGAGCGGACGCATTCACACGTCGGCCGCCACCGTCGCCGTGCTGCCGGAGGCCGAGGACATCGACATCGAGATCCGTCCCGAGGACCTGCGCATCGACACCATGCGATCCTCAGGTGCTGGCGGCCAGCACGTGAACACCACAGACTCCGCGGTGCGCATCACCCACCTGCCCACCGGCCTCATCGTCACCTCGAACGAGAAGTCCCAGCATCAGAACCGGGCCCGGGCCATGCAGGTGCTGCGCTCCCGGCTCTATGACATCGAGCGACAGAAGCTGGACGACGAACGGGCGGCGCAGCGGCGTGGCCAGGTCGGCAGCGGCGACCGCTCGCAGCGCATCCGCACGTACAATTTCCCGCAGGGGCGCGTCACCGACCACCGCATCAACATGACCCTGCACAAGCTCGACCTCATTCTTCAGGGCGAGGCGCTCGACGAGTTCATCGACGCGCTCATCACCGAGCATCAGGCCGAGCAGCTCGCACACATCGACACCACGAAAGACTGATCGAGGTCCATGACCGACATCGTCGCCAACACGCGAGCCGAGACGGAGTCCGTCGACACCTGGCTCAGGCGCATGACCAGCGCCTTCGCCGCCGCCGGGCTCGATACCCCCGGGAGAGACGCCCGGCTTCTCCTCACCCACGCCCTCGATATGACGCCGAATGCGCTGCTGCGCGACCCCGGCGCCCCGGTGCCACCGGCAGGAGCCGCCAGGCTGGCGAGCTACATGTCGCGGCGGCTGGCGCGCGAGCCGGTGTCGCGCATCATCGGTCGCAGAGAGTTCTGGGGGCTCTCGTTCGAGGTTACGCCGGATACGCTCGATCCGCGCCCGGACAGCGAAACGATCGTCGCCGCGGTGCTCGACATGGTGGATCAGAGCTGGCGCCGCGAGGACGCGCTGCGCATCCTGGACGTGGGGACCGGCACCGGCTGCCTCGCCCTGAGCCTGCTGAGCGAGCTGCCGAATGCCACGGCATGCCTCACCGACATCAGCCCGGCGGCCCTCGCGGTCGCCCGGCGCAACGCGCTGCATCTCGGACTGTCGGCGCGGGTCCGGGCGGTGGTTGCGCGTGGCCTCGCGGGGCTGAGGGGGTCGTTCGACATCCTCGTCAGCAACCCGCCCTACATTCCCGCGGGCGACATCGCTACGCTCGCGCCGGAGGTGCGCTGCTACGATCCACGCCTCGCCCTTGACGGAGGGGCCGATGGTCTCCATATCGCACGTGAACTCGCGCAAGGGTTAACGACCCTGGTGCCCAATGGCATCGCCGTGGTGGAGCTTGCACCACGACAGACGCACGCGTTCGCAGAACTGCTGGAAAAGCTTGGACCGACGGCGGTGATCGCCGATCTGGCCGGCCGACCACGATGTGTGGCCGTGAAAACACGACCGTGAGCACAAAGCCAAAAAACAGTTGGCAGCACCATCAGTTCCAGCTAGGCTCCACGTGAGCGAAGTCGTCCGCTTACGCCATCTACGGATGCGACGGACGCCACATGACCGTTTGCCGATTTGGGTCGTTTGATCTGGGCAGACGGTCTGGCGCGAGGGGCACGTCAGTTCGTTCCTCGTTCCTTGACGGATCCAACGCTGCTGAAGTTCGCGTGGTCCGCTCCTTCTCGATCGAAAACGCACTTGGCCTGTCGACTGAGGGCCTTTCGACGAGGGGCAGGAACGGGAAAGGGGCTTGGCTTCAGGCTGAACACGGATAGGGACGCGCACGAAGCGCCCCGGGATGACGCTCGCTGGCGGAGGACCGCCTTTCATTTTCGTTGGGATGCAAGCTTGGTGATGAGTGCCATGGGATTGCGCTCGCGGGGCCATTGCGGCCGCGTCAGCGAGCCTGTTGGCTCGAATGAGATCGGGAGCCCATGAGGCAGGGACAGCAGAACCGCAGAGGCCGCGGACGAGGCCGCAAGAACCAGAACCCGCTCACACGTAGCTACGAGTCGAGCGGACCCGATGTGAAGATCCGCGGCACCGCGGCACACATCGCAGAAAAGTACATGTCGCTCGCGCGGGATGCCAATTCGTCCGGCGACACGGTCATGGCCGAGAACTATCTGCAGCACGCCGAGCACTACAACCGCATCATCATGGCCTTCCGCGAGCAGTACCAGCAGGCGGACGGCGTGAATGGCAGCGGTCATCCCCATGCCCGCATGCGCTCGCCCAGCGACGACGACGGCTACGACGAGGACGAGGACGACGGTGACACGGCGATGACCGTCGAGCCCGTGGGCCACGATGGTCGGGACAGTCGGGACGGCGAGCAGCCGCGCATCGTCGAGCGGGGCGGACAGCGCCCGCGCGAAGGACGCAGCGACGACCACATGCGCAGCGACGGTCGTGACCAGCGCGACCAGCGCAATGGCGAATCTCATCGTCATGGCCAGCAGCGCGACCGTCGTTTCCGTGATCGCCGCGGACCGCGTCCGCAAGGCGATCGTGATCGCGATCATCGCGGCCAAGCCAACGGCGCCGCCCCGGCCGACTCCTTCGGCGAGCAGGGCCCCGAGTTCCTGCGCCGACCGGTGCGCCGGCGTCCGCGCCCCGACGGTGAGGCAGATATCGGCATGAGCGGTGACGACGCGCGCGGCGAGACCGGCGGGCAGCCCGTGATCGGTCGCGACGACTGAGCTTCGGGCTCAGCCACCATCGACCGCGATGGCGTCACCTTCACTGATGGAGCCGGCACCGGCGACCTTGGCGTAGATGCCGACGTCGGAATGCCCCCACGTTCGTTGCAGCAGTTGGGGGAGTCCGGCATCGCGCACTCCGCTCGATGGATCGACATTGACCGCCTCGCAGCGGCGCGTACGGTCGAACACCTCGAGCCTGACCGCGCCGACTGCCAGCGTGCGGTCGAGCCACTTGAATTCCTCCCAGGCGGGCAGACCCTCGATATACAGATTGGCCCGGAAGCGCAGAGGGTCGAGGCTGCGACCTGCCGCGCGCTCGATGTCGCGCACGGTCGCCAGATTGACGATGTGCACGCAGTGCGCCGCCATGTCGGAGAACGTGTGCCCATCCGCGTGCACGATGTGGGGCGCCCCCCTGAGCTCCGCCTTCATGTAAGCCGCGAAGAACTGCTCGATCATCTGCCGCCCGAGCTTGGTCGAGAGGTCCCCGCGCGCCACCTGTTTGCCGTCCCGCATGATGGTGAGCACGTGCGTCTCGAGATCGAATGCGGTGCGCAACGTCGCAAGGCGCTCGTCGCGCATGAGCATGAGGAAGTTGATCTTGGGCAGGTGTCGCGGATTGAGCGGGTCGAAACGGCCGACGCCGTTCTCGACGGCGTAGATGCGATCCCCTGGCAGCGTGCCGCCGACGCCGAGATCCACCGTCGCGAGTTGCTCCGGCGACAGGCCCTTTACGGGATAGCGGTAGATGGCTGCGATCGTCGGTGACATCCTGCTCGCCTCCTGGTCGGCTCAATACCGCTTCCGGCGGCAGTAGCCGGCCGGAGCATCGACTTCCCACGTTTTGGCGCACACCTCAAGAACGCAGGCGCGAGGGCAGGTCGCGAGATCTGGTCATGAATCGCGAAATGTGCTCTGTGCTGACAAAGATATTCCGGCATGGAGGCTCGCGATGTTGCGCTCGGCCCTCGGCATCCTCGCGCTGATTGCTGTCCTGGTTCTCGCGCCCCTGCCCGGCAGGGCGCAGATCACGTCCGTGCCCACGGCCGATCAGGCGATGACTGCCGCGATCGCCAAGGCTCGGGCCTCGCTGCCACGGTTCTTCGCACGGCTCGCCGAGCCCCAGCCGGGCGACGAGGGCTTCGCCGTAAAGATCCGCTACACCACCCGCCGCGGTGACGGCGAGCATATCTGGGCCACGGAGGTCGTCCGCTCGGGCGACACGGTCACCGCCACGATCAGCAATCAGCCGCGCGACATTCCCGACCTCCGGCACGGTCAGCGGGTGACGGTGCCGATCGCCCAGCTCACCGACTGGATGTACCGTCGCAACGGGAAGATCCACGGCGGCAGCACCATCCGCGCGCTGCTCCCGCATATGTCGCGCGACGAAGCCGAGCGCCTGCGCGCCATGCTGGCTCCGGAGTAGCGACAGCAGCGATCAGAGGTCGTCGGGGCAGGCAATGTGGGGAGAGCGTCTGCCGGCGATCTGGCGCCCGAGCGGTCCAGGCGACAGGCATCAGTGCGCCGCCCTGGCGAGTTGTATCGTCCGATAGCCCGCCAAGCCTCGACCGACAGTCGAGCCCCCCCCCGTTGGCCAGTTTGTCGCGGCAGGCCTGGCCCATGCAACACCGTCCGGCTCTTTTCAGTCGCCTCGCAGCCCCTATATCTCAAGGGCGCGTACCGTACGGGATGCCTTCGGGGCCCGGCGGGCGTGTCGAAATGATCTGTCCTGTCGATCCGGCGGTTCTGCTGCGCCTTCATGGGCACGGAGCCGTGCAGAGAAAGGGAACCAATGAATATCGAGCGCTACACCGACCGTGCCAAGGGCTTCATCCAGGCCGCGCAAGGAATCGCCCTGCGCGAAGGGCACCAGCAATTCACTCCAGAGCATCTTCTGAAAGCGCTTCTCGACGACGAGGAGGGGTTGGCGGCAGGCCTAATCCAGCGCGCCGGTGGTCGCCCGCGTGACGCGTTGCTCGCCGTCGAGTCTGCGATCGGCCGGCTGCCGAAGGTTTCCGGCGGGGGCTCGCAGCTCTACCTCGGACAGGAGACCGCGCGCGTCTTCGATCAGGCGGAGAAGGTGGCCGAGAAGGCGGGCGACAAGTTCGTCACCGTCGAACGGCTGCTGCTGGCTCTCGCCATCGAGCAGAACACGGCATCGGCCCGCATCCTGAAGGAGGCTGGCGTCTCGCCGGCGTCGCTGAACCAGGCCATCAACGAGATCCGTAAGGGCCGAACCGCGGATACGACCTCCGCCGAGCAGGGCTACGACGCCCTGAAGCGCTATGCGCGCGATCTCACCGAGGCCGCGGCCGCCGGCAAGATCGATCCCGTCATCGGCCGCGACGAGGAAATCCGCCGGACCATCCAAGTCCTCTCGCGCCGCACCAAGAACAACCCCGTGCTGATCGGTGAGCCCGGCGTCGGCAAGACGGCGATCGCGGAAGGCTTAGCGCAACGCATCATCAAGGGCGACGTGCCGGAGAGCCTCAAGGACAAGAAGCTGCTGGCACTCGACATGGGCGCCCTCATCGCCGGCGCGAAGTACCGCGGCGAGTTCGAGGAGCGCCTGAAGTCCGTCCTTCAGGAGGTGACGGCCGAAGAAGGCCGCATCATCCTCTTCATCGACGAGCTCCACACCATCGTCGGCGCCGGCAAGTCCGAGGGCGCCATGGACGCGTCCAACCTGTTGAAGCCGGCGCTGGCGCGCGGCGAGCTCCATTGCGTCGGCGCCACCACGCTCGACGAGTACCGGAAGCACATCGAGAAGGACGCGGCACTCGCACGGCGCTTCCAGCCCGTCTTCGTCTCCGAGCCGACGGTCGAGGACACCATCTCGATCCTGCGCGGCCTCAAGGAGAAGTACGAGCTGCACCACGGCGTGCGCATCGCCGATGCCGCGCTCGTCTCGGCCGCCGTGCTCTCGAACCGCTACATCACCGACCGCTTCCTGCCCGACAAGGCGATCGACCTCGTCGACGAGGCTGCCTCGCGCCTGAGGATGCAGGTCGATTCCAAGCCCGAGGAGCTGGACGAGGTCGACCGGCGGGCGATGCAGCTGAAGATCGAGCGCGAGGCGCTCAAGAAGGAGCAGGATTCGGCCTCCAAGGACCGGCTCGCGCGCCTCGAGAAGGAGATCGCCGAGCTCGATGAGCGTTCGCAGTCGCTGACGCAGCGCTGGGAGGCGGAGAAGCAGAAGCTCGGCTCGGCCCAGAAGATCAAGGAGGAACTCGACGCCCACCGCATCGAGCTGGAGCAGGTGCAGCGTCGCGGCGAGCTGGCGCGTGCCGGCGAGCTCCGCTACGGCATCATCCCCGAGCTCGAGAAAAAGCTTGCGGCGCTGGAAGGTCAGGAAGCGAGCGGCGGCGCCATGGTCGAGGAAGCCGTGACGCCAGATCACGTGGCGCATGTCGTCTCGCGCTGGACCGGCGTTCCCGTCGACAAGATGCTGGAAGGCGAGCGCGTCAAGCTGCTGCGCATGGAAGAGGAGCTGGCCAAGCGCGTGGTCGGTCAGGAGGAAGCGGTCGCCGCCGTCTCGACGGCCGTGCGCCGCGCGCGCGCGGGCTTGCAGGACCCCAACCGGCCGATCGGCTCGTTCATGTTCCTCGGCCCCACCGGCGTCGGCAAGACCGAGCTGACCAAGGCGCTCGCCGCGTTCCTGTTCGACGACGAGCAGGCCATGGTGCGCATCGACATGTCCGAGTACATGGAGAAACACTCCGTGGCCCGTCTCATCGGTGCACCCCCGGGCTATGTCGGCTACGAGGAAGGCGGCGCGCTCACCGAGGCGATCCGGCGGCGCCCCTATCAGGTCGTGCTCTTCGACGAGATCGAGAAGGCGCACCCAGACGTGTTCAACGTGCTGCTGCAGGTGCTCGACGACGGGCGGCTGACGGACGGCCAGGGACGCACGGTCGACTTCAAGAACGCGCTGATCATCATGACCTCGAACGTCGGCTCGGAGTATCTGGTGAGCCTCGCCGAGGACAAGGATGTGAGCGAGGCCCGCGATCTCGTGATGGCGGAGATGCGCACGCGCTTCCGGCCGGAGTTCCTGAACCGGCTCGACGACATCATCCTGTTCCACAGGCTGAAGCGGGCGCAGATGGCGGCCATCGTCGATATCCAGATGGCGCGGCTGCGCAAGCTGCTCGCGGAGCGCAAGATCACCATCGAACTTGACGATCAGGCGCGCACGTGGCTCGCCAACCGCGGCTACGACCCGACCTACGGCGCGCGTCCGCTGAAGCGCGTGATCCAGAAGTCGGTGCAGGACCCGCTGGCGGAGATGATCCTCTCCGGCAAGGTGCAGGACGGTGACGCCGTGGCCATCACGACGCGCGACGGCGCCATCGTGATCAACGGCGAGGCCGTCAAGGCCGCCGCCTGACGCGACAGCGACGCAGCACACGCACGCCGTCGCCGCTGGACGCAGTAGAGGCCTCGATCCCCAGGGGATCGGGGCCTTTCGTCATGCGGGAGGCCGGCGCCGATGCCCGCCCGACATAGCGCCACCCACCATTCTCAGATAAGGTTCCATCGTGCGCTGAGAAGTTGGTCTTTCCGCCGACTCGCTGGTGTGTCCGGGCTGCTGCGGGCGGCGCATGTCGCGTGCGTGAGGGGGAAGCATGAGCGCTCAATCCGGTCGGAAATACCGCGCCTTTCTCTCCTACAGCCACAAGGACCGCGCCGCCGCGGCGCGCCTGCACAAGGTCCTCGAAGGCTTCACGATCGACAAGGATCTCGTCGGCCGCAGAACGCGCTGGGGCGCCGTTCCGAATGCGCTCCGGCCCATCTTCCGGGACCGTACCGATCTGGCGGCCGCCCACTCGCTCGACGAGCGCATCAAGACCGCCCTCGAGCAGTCCGAGTTCCTGATCGTCGTCTGCTCTCCCAACGCCGCCGGGAGCCGGCACGTCGACGCCGAGATCGCCCGGTTCAAGGCCATGGGACGCGCCGAGCGCGTGCTGGCTTTCATCGTCGCGGGCGAGCCGGGCGCGGGAGATCAGGAGTGCTTTCCCCCGGCGTTGCGCTTCGAGATCGACGGCGACGGCAAGGTCACGGAGAAGCCCGAAGAGCCCATCGCCGCGGATGCGCGCGAGGTCGGCGACGGCGAGGAGCTGGCGACACAGAAGGTCGTCGCCGGACTGCTCGGCGTGGAGCTCGACGAGATCCGCAAGCGCTTCGCGCTGGCCGAACGGCGACGCAAGCGCATCTGGGCCGGCATCGCCGCGGGCATGGCCGTCATGGCCGTCGCTGCCGGCTTCGGCTGGTGGCAGGCCTACTCCCTCAACAGGAAGCAGGCGGCCCTTCTCGAGACCGCTCTCGATGCGGCCTCGGGGCTCGTCCAGAAGGGCGCCAGCCTGCCGGAGGAGAAGGGTGTCGCGGTGCCGGTGGCGCTCGATTTCGTGCGCGAGGCCGAGGGCTTGCTCGATGGCCTGGAGCAAGGACTGAGACGCTCGCAGACGGTCACGCTGCGCCGGCGGCAGGCCTCCCTCCAGCTCGCCTATGCCGACAGCTACATGCGGCTCGGCAAGCCCGAGCAACAGCTCGAATGGGCGACCCGCGCCCAGACCCTGCTGGAGGACCTGCGGCGTCAGGCGCCCAAGGACGGCGATCTCGCGCTGGCGCTGGCGCGCTCCGAGGTGGCGATCGGGGATGCGCACCGCGCGCGCTCGCGCTACTCGGACGCCGTCGCGGTCTATGCCAAGGCGATCTCGCGCGCCGAAGCGCTGCTCGCGGTCGCGACGGACAAGGCGCCCGTGCACGAGGCCCTGTCGGACGTCAACGACAAGCTGGCCCGCACGCTGCAGATTCAGAGTTACGCCGACCCGACCCTGAAGGCCGATGCCGTCAAGGCGGGTGAGGCGGCCGTCCGCCATGCCGATCTCCTGCCGGTCGATCGGCCCGATCTCGAGGCAGCCCTGCTGAAGCGCTACCTGATGACCCGGGCGGGCGCCTCGCTCGGGCTCTCCTTCGTCCTGGATCGCCAGAAGCAGTTCCCGCGCGCCCTGGAGATGGCGCGGGCCACCATCGCCATACGCGATCGTCTGCTGGCGCGCTTCCCCGGCGAGCCCCAGCTTCAGCTCATGCTGGCGACGGCCCAGAACCATCTCGGCAACATGCACGCCGAGCGGCGACAGTTCCCCGAGGCGCTCGCCGCCTACGGCGCGGCACGCGCGGCCATCGAGGCCGTGGCGCTGGCTGACCGCGGCCATGCCCCCCGCCAGGCCGCCTATGCCCGCGCGCTCACCGGCCACGCCTGGGCGCTCCGCAACGCCAACCAGCATGCCCAGGCGATCGACGCCCTGACGCGCGCCGACGAGACGATGGCCCACCTGCTGGCGCTCGCCCCCAAGAGCACGATCTGGCGGCGGCAACGTTCCGAGGTTCAGGACGAGCTCGGCTACACCCACACGATGCTGAAGGATCACGAGAAGGCCTTCGCCGCGCACCTGCGCTCGCTGGAGCTGCGCAAGACGCTCAGGGCCGAGATCGTCGGCGAGGACAAGACCATCGACGCCAGCGTCGCGCTCGCCCACACGCAAGTCGGTCTCTCCCTGCAACGACTGCGCCGGCACAAGGACGCTATCGAGCACTTCGCGGCAGCCCTGGCGCTCCGTCGCCAGCGCATGACGGCCGAGCGCAATCCCGGCACCCAGCGCCTCGTCGCCCAGGCGCTCGAGTGGCTCGCCGAGAGCCAGCTCGCGCGGGCGCGCAAGGCGGATGCGCTCACCAATCTCGAGGAAGCGCGGGCGCTGCGCCAGGATGTCCTGACGGCGCTCAAGGGCGAGGCGCAGTCACAGCGCAATCTCGCCGAGACCTACCGTCAGCTCGCGCTCGCCCTGATGGCCGGCGGCCGCGACGAGCAGGCCCTCGCCAGCATGCGCGACGCCTCGCGCCACATCCGCGAGGCCATGGAGAAGGCGCCGACCCGCAAGGAGTGGGTCTGGCAGCTCCGGCGTATCACCAAGGGTGTCGAGGACCTGGAGCGCCGGCTCGCACCACGGCCCGGACCGGTCGCCCCGGGCGAAGCACCGCCACCGCCCGCCAACACCGGAGCCGGGCGCTGACGGACATCGAGCGGCGGCGCGGCCACCGCAGACCACAACGGAACGTTAACGCAGCAAGCGGATTTTAGTCCTTCAGCCCCCCGCGCCGCGGGTGCCGGCGCCTGAAGGGAGAAGGCAGATGACACGGGCGAAGGCTCTGAAAACCCTGGGATGGCTCGCCCTTGCCGGCGCCGTCTACTGGGTGTTCTTCCGTCCCCCGCTTTCCTTTCGCTACCGCCTGACCGTCGAGATCGAGGCCGATGGCAAGGTGCACTCCGCCTCGAGCGTCATCAAAGTCGTCTACCGGTGGACCACCTTCAGCTCCGGCGGCCGGGGTTGGGGCGCGCGCGTCGAGGCGGGCATCGGACCGATCGTCGAACTCGGACGCCATGGCACGGTGGTTGTGGCCAGACTTGAGGTGGGTAATGACCGGCGCTTCGGGATAGCCCGCGAGCGCCTCTACAAACAAGAGGAGCGGCATTCCGGATACGCTGGCATCCCCATCCCGCTTGCGGCACTTCCCGATGTGACCTACGACCTCCGCCCGCCGAATATCGCCCGCGCTCGTGGCAAAGTTGTCGTGACGAAGTGGTTGCCCAATTTCGTCTGGCTGCCGCCACACAATAATTGGGCCGATGCCATGCAGCTCTTCGAGCGGGAATTCGAAACGTTCATCGGGACCGGCGTGCGCCTGAAACGCATTCTCGTCGAGCCGGCACCCTATCGTTGGACGATGCAGATTCCCGATCCGCCTCCAGCGGCGCTGATCACACTTTGCTCCCCGACATATCTCAAGCTCGTCAAGACCCGGAGATTGGTCGACGCGCCTCCACTCTTCCACCCCATGCATATCGGCATCAAGCACACGTACTTCCCGTACGAAGTCAAAACGGTCTGCGACTACATGTGAGGACTCGCGACATGCTCCGCCCAACGCGGGGCGTCTGGGACGCGGCCCGCGCTACTGGGTCGTTCCGGTCGAACGCGACGGCTTACCCAATACGCACCAGCTGCGGGCAATGCTGGAGCTTTTGCAATCAAAGAGAGGAGCCTAAAATGGCATGCCATTGCTTACCGCGAAAGCCTCGACAGTCCAATTGCTTCTCCGATGAACAGGTATAGATGACTGTCAGGAATTTTCCCCTTAAAATGGGTCGGGCTACCCATGGGGAAGGCGTCGCATTCTCCGCTCACGAGGCAGCCGAATCTGGGTACGGGATACCAGACTCGTGGCCTACCTTGCCCAAATATCATGTTTGTGCTTTTCCCGCTTGGCTCAGTGATGGTGATCTTGAATAATGTCGAGTTGAAGAAGACGCTCATTGACCACTTGATCTTGATACGGACGACTGGTAACTGCGGCTCCTCTGGCTCGATAACGAGTTTACTGCCTCGAGACGAGCAGGGCGACGGTACGCACCGCGTCGCTTGGTGGCGACCAGTCGAACGATCGAACTTGTAAGCGACTGGTAGTCCGAAATCCCTAACCAACCTTACCGCAGCGGTTTTCGCTTTACTCCCCTCAAGCGCGACGGACTGGCGCTCCGGGTCGAATGCAACAGTCACCGCGTTCATGCGGACACTCTCGTGTTTGGCCCGCGCCAGGGCGAGTGGGCCAACGATCTGATCGACAGCGCTGATGGCGAGCCACGCGATGGCGCCGAAGAGCCACTTACTGCTGACGCGACCATGCCACCATTCGACGATGATGCCGACCACGCCAGCCTGCAGCAGCAACGTGAGCCACATGACGTTTTCCCATCCGGAGAACGGGATCATCAGGGCCGGAAAGTACATCAGCACGCAGAACCCGATCAAATAAAGCGACTTGGGCACGATACGGCTCCATTCCTTCTGCATGGGTCAGGCGCGGGCCGAGTGTAACGAAAGACACCTGTAGCAGATAGGACTTCCCACCCAGCTCAAGTCACTGGCAACCGTGAGCGGCCTGGAGCAACGCGTGACCAGGAGCACGCACCACGGCCCGGACCGGTCGCCCCGGGCGAAGCACCGCCACCGCCCGCCAACACGGGAGCCGGGCGCTGATGGACAACCACCGGCGGCGCGGCCACCGCAGACCACAGCGGAACGTTAAGGGGCATGGGGGACGCGCCCCGCGCTACTGCGTCGCGATGTGCGCCAGCAGGGCGTCGCGCCGCTGCCCCGCCTCGAGGATGCCCTTGGCCGCCGACTTCTCGTAGAGCTGCAGGGCAAGACGGGGATCGGGCTTCTCGTTCACGCCCTCGATCTCGGCCAGCACGAGCGGATCGTGGGCCATCCCCATGACCAGCGCCGCCACCGCATAGTCCGCCTCGACGACCGGCTTCAGAATGGCGCGCGCAGCCCTCACGTCGCCGGCCTTCAGGCGCGCCTCGGCCGCGGCAATGCGCGCGCGCGCTTCGTCCGCGTCCTTGGGCGGCCCGTTGCCGACCGGCACGGGAGCGGGAACAGCGATGGGCGCCGCGACCGGAGGGGGCGGCGCCGGGCTGGGCGCGGGCACCTGGGCGACCACAGGGGGTGCAGCGGGTTGCGGTTGCGGGACAGCGGCGGGGGCTGCTGCCTGCTTCGCGGGTGCGGCGGGCGCCGGACGCGGCGCTGGCGCGGGCTGTGGCGACGGCGGAGCGGCCTGCGGTCCCGCCGCCGGCATCCACCGGGCCAGATCGAATGCGCCCGTGAGGCCACCGTTGTCGCGGGTGAGAAAGCCCGCCACAGCGCCGGCAAGGCAGCCGAGAAGCAGGGCAACCAGGGCATATCGGGCCACCGGGCGGCGCAGGCTCACCGGCTTGAGATCGGAGCCGACATGAGCGCGCCCGACGCCATGCCGCCGGCTCTCGAGCGGCACGTGATCGGCAAGGATCCGCTCCAGCTCGTTGACCGTGCTCGCGGGATCGGCGGCGGGGCCGGGGAAACGCTCGGGCGGCGGCGCCTCCCGCGGCGAGAGGCGGGGCGGCGGCGGCTCGGCAGCCGGCATCGGCGCGCCCAGCGCCGGCGGCAGGGCCGGAGCCTGATCGCCAGGACTGGGTTCCGGCCGCGCGGACATAGGAGCCTGCGCCATCGGGGATCGGCCCACCGCCGGGGCCGGAGGGGCAGACGCCTCGGCCTGATCGGACATCGGCTGCTCGCCCATGGCGGCGATGGCGGCGGCGAGCGCGTCGATGGAAAACGGCGGCGCGTCGCTCGGCGCAGCCGCCGGGGCTTCGGCCAGGCGAGCGCGCAGGCTCGGCGATCCCTCGGCGGCAGCCTGTGAAGGGTGTGGCCCTTGGACCGGCCCTTCGCTCATCCCAGGCGCGGCCGGCAATTCGTCGGAGCGGCGCCGTGCAACGCGCGCAGTCTCGCGCGATCTCGGCGTCGAGCGTGGCGTGGAGCGTGGGGTCACGCCGCGACTGAAACGCTCCTCGTCGAAGGCGGCAGGCTCCGCGTCACTGTCCTCCCGCCACGTCCCCGCCGGATCAGCCGTCACGCGCGTTCCGAACGGTGGCTCGGGAACGTCATATTCGGGAACGTCGGGGTCAGGCTCGATTGCGGCTCCGAGCGCCCGCCGCGCGGCGCTGAGAATGTCATCGCCGCCCGGATCGTCCGCACTGTCATCGCCCGGCGCCTCGTGCTCTGAGGCGGGCTCTGCGACGACGACCAGTTGTGCTGGAGATCGCAGCACCTGTCCTGGTGCGGCCTCGGACTCGGGCTGAGGCTGGCGCGGGGCCTCCTGCGGCGCCGGTGGCGTCGCCGCGCGGGTGATGCTTGCGAGCATCGAGGCAAAGTCCACCTCTGGCGTGGGCTTGCCACCCCCCTGGTTCGCCCCGCCACCTTCCCCGTCACGGTTCATGTTACGCACCGAACTCCAAACCTGTCACCAGCGGACCGAAGCCGAGCGAACCTCGGCAGACGCATCGGCTGCTCGTTGCAAATGGTTACGTCAAGACTTGCCGATGCTGGACAGGCGATCAAGCAGTCTCTTGCGGCCTGTCGGGACCTCGGCGGCGGGCGGCGTCGCCGACGCTTCCTCACCGCTTGGCTCGACAGCCGCCGCCTCGACCGCCGCCACGACGGCGGGATACCGGCGGGTTGCGGTCGCGGCAGCGCCACCGCTCGGCACCATCGTCGCCGGCTCCGCAGGCTGGGCGGTTTGAGCCGGCGCCCCACCCTCGCCATTGATCTCACGCAGCGCCGGCGCCATCAGGCGCGGACTGACGCTCCGCGGCTCGCCCACGCGCTCGGCCAGCCGTGAGCGTCCCGTGCGCGGCTCGATCGGGCGAGGCTGGGCGGAAGCTGGCAGTGTACCGGCCCCGAGCCGCCGCATCTCATCCATGAAGTGCGCCGCTTGCCGCGCGAGCCGCTCGTTGGCGCCGGCCAACTCGGTGCGCAGGCGATGCAGGGCGCCGTCCTGCTGGTCCGTCTTGACCTGCAAGGCATTGAGGCGCGCCTTGAGGGCGATACGGCTTTCGCGGATCGACAGCCGGCTCGTCTCCGCGTCCTGCTCCTCGAAGGCCTTGAGCGAGGCCTTGAGAGACAGCACCTCGGCGGCCTGCTCGTCGTAGCGCTGCTGGAGCGCCTTGATCTCGCTCTCCCGCGCCGCGAGCTGCCCCTGGCCCGACTTGGCATCCGCCAGCTTGGTCTCCGCCTCGGCCAGCAGGCCCTTGAGACGATCGATTTCGGAATTGAGGCGGGCGGTCTCGTCGGGGCGCACGGCCAGCGCCTTTTCCAGCCCCAGCTCTATGCTGGCCGATCTCTGGGCGTGCTCGCGCTCGCTCTCGAGGCGGGCGATCATGCCGGCCTGCTCGACGGCGCGGGCCTGCAGGCCCTCGATCTCGGCGCGCAAGGCCGCCTCACCCTCGAACACCGCGTCGCGCAGACCGTCGCGATTGCGCGCCTGACGGGCGAGAATGGCCTGCTTCAGGCGAGCGATCTCGGCCCGCTGCTGGGCGTTGATGGCGCCGATCTCCGCCAGCGCTTCCTTCTGCTTGCGCGCCGTCTCGGACAGCGCTGCGATCTCGCGATCGCGCGCCTCCATGAGCGCCTTGGTCTCGATCAGGCGCTGCTCGATCTTCGGCACCCGATCGGTGACGGTCTGCTCGAGCACACGGCGGGCATTCTGATGCTCCTCGAGCTCGCCCTGCATCATGCTCAGGTTGGACTCGAGATCGCTGATGCGGGCGTCACGGCGGTTGAGTTCGATAAGCTGGCGCGCCGCCCCCAGCTTGGCCTGCTCCAGCGACATGTGCAGCCGGTGCACACGGATCGCGTAATCGGCGCGGATGCGGTCCTTGTCGGCGCGGATCTCCGCCTCGCTGACCGGCAGGGTGCTTTGCAGGCGCGCGCGCGTCAGACGCACCGTGCGGGCGCGCAAGGCGGGCGCGATCAGCAGTCCGATGAGACTCGCCGCGGAGAAGCCGAGGAGAACCAGGAGCACCGACTGGATCATGTTCACGCTTGCGTCTCCAAGACGGCGGTGTGCTCGTGGTCCCGGGTTCATGGACGTGCCGCAAGCACGTCGTCGGAAACGGCGTTCTGGTGCGCGAACGCTGACGCCGACCGTGGCCGGCGTTCTCAGACGCTCCTGTTATTCCTTAACACGGTCCGATCGTCGATTCACACTGCGCAAATCAACCTGAGAACCGCGACCTGTGCAAGCGTGCCCTGCGGGTCACGTCTCCCGGCGGGGAGCACGCGATCCATGGGCGACAGTATGCGAAAATCGCGTTTCGCCCTCCGCGACCTCAGAATGGGTTCCAGGTCGGTCGGCGCGTGAACTTGAGGTAGCCGATGTTGGCGCCGAGCCGCAAGCCGATCCCGGAACGGATGGGCGCCATGACCACGCGATCCTGGGCCAGGAACGTGATGCCGACGCCGCCGACCAGATAGGCCGAGCCGTCGACGCCGCCGAAGCGTTGGAACAACTCGCCCGGATGCGACAGGTTGTAGACGAGGATCATCGTCTTCGAGCCGGCGCCGCCGAAGTCGTAGCCGACCGACGGCCCCTGCCAGAAGACCCTGCGCACGCCAGCGTCCTTCGTGTAGAGACGTCCCTCGCCATATCGCAACCCGGCCACGAATGCGCCACCGGCCTCCTCTCCGAGGATGTAGCCGTTCGGGCGCCCGCGGCGCTTGAACGCGTACTCGATGACGCTCGCCAGACCGCGGGAGATGCTGCCGAAGAAGCCGTGCCCGGCGTCGCGAATCTCGGCCATCGTGTACTCGCCGCGGTCGCGGCGATACGGCGGCGCGGGCTCGGCCGGATACGGCGGCGGCTGGTAACGCCCGTAGGTGCGCGGCGGCTCGTCGTAGGGCTCGCGGCGCGGCGGATAGGGCTCGGCCTGATCCACGGGAGGACGGTAGCCCGGCGGCGGCCTGTAGGCGGGCGGCGGCGGCGGCTCGTAGTCGCGATCGCGGCCATAGGTCTCCGGCGGTGCCGCCTCGCGCGGCGTATAGCCGTCGTAGGGCGGGGGCTCGGATGGATAGGTCCTGATCGGCGGCTGCTGGGCGGTGGCCGGCGACATCGCGCCGACGGCGCAGACGAGGCCTGCGGCGGCGATGCAGCGGACGAGGAGTCGGTGCGCGTGACGCGGCATGTGCGTTCGATCCTGAAACGAGCTCTTGCTCTGTGCCCCGGCGATCGCGGGATCGAGAGACGCCCGAGCGATGGGGCGCCGGCTCTGCCGGGCCTGTCGGGTTCAGCGGCGGCACGACGCATATGAGCGGGCCGACGCGTGGCCGCATGACCCCGCCAAGGTAAAAATGATGCTACCGAAGTGTTACCAAACTATGGCCAATTCCAAGCACTTCGAAGACGACACGGGCGAGGATCGCACCCTAGTACGGCCGCACCAGTGAGACGTCGGCCCACACCACGAAGCCCGGATTGAGAAATCCCGTCTCGACTTTTCCGTACGCGAGATCATTGCCATCCGCCGTCGTGACACGACCACCTGCCGCGGTGACGACGGCATGGCCGGCAGCGGTATCCCATTCCATCGTCGGGCCGAGCCGGGGATAGATGTCGGCCTCCCCGGCAGCGACGACGCAGAATTTCAGCGACGAGCCCGCCGAGCGCAGCTCGACATCGGGGTAGAACGAGAGGAACTGGCGCGTGCCGTCGTCGAGGTGGGATCGGCTGGCCAGAATCGTGAGCCTGCCGCCGGAGGCCGGCCGCGTGGCGAGCGGGCGAACGTCCGGCCCCGTCAATGCGATCGTCTCCGCGCAATCCGGATCGACCCGCAAGCTCACCGCCTGGGCACGGCCGAGCGTCACGTACATGCGGCCTGCCGCCGGCGCATAGACCAAGCCGAACACCGGCCGGCCGGATTCGACGAGGGCGATGTTGACCGTGAACTCGTCGCGCCGATTGATGAACTCGCGTGTTCCGTCCAGGGGATCGACCAGAAAGAAGCGGTCACCGATGCGCGCGCGCGCGCCGGCCGCCATGGATTCCTCCGCCACCACCGGCACATCCGGCGCACAGCGGCCGAGGCCGGCCAGAATGATGTCCTCGGCCTCACGGTCGGCGGCAGTCACGGGCGAAGCGTCCGCCTTGGTCTCGACGGCCACGCCGCGCCGGTAATGGCCCATGATGGCCCGGCCGGCATCCCTGGCGACGACGACGAGGGCTTCGGCCAGCGTCTGGAACTCGTGATCGGCCATGCCTCTCCCCTCCCGTTACGACACCGACGCAGCTTCGGCTGTGGCCGAAGACGCCGGCGAACCCGCACTGTCGATCCACCGATTCGAGCTCCGCTCCACTGAAGGCGGGCGAGCCGGGGAGCGAAAGGCGAGCAATTGTCGCGTTGCGATTCGCGGCCTTCCATCCGCACTGCCACAAGTCATGCAGGCGCCGAGTTTCCTGTTGCTGCATCGAGGGTTGCGACCGCCCCGAGCGGGTGCCTTGGACATTCACCCAAGTCAGTGTATGGAATGCGAATCGCAGGCGCACTTGGAGGAACTGTCGGCTCGCGTGGGCATTTGTCCCGAGCAGCCCGAGGTGCGCACTCCCGAGGAGAGGGCCTCCATGAGCGACAAGCTGCACCCCACCGATCTGGACTTTGCGGCCCTGATGTCGAGCAAGATCTGCCACGACATCATCGGGCCGGTCGGCGCGATCTACAACGGCATCGAGATCCTCGACGAGGACAGGGACCCGCAGGCGCAGAGCTATGCGCTCGAGATCATCCGTAACGTGACGGCCCAGACCTCGACACGCCTGCAGTTCGCCCGCATCGCCTTCGGCGCCGCCGGCTCGGCCGGCTCCACCATCGATCTGCGGTCGGCGCGCGAGATTTCTGAGGGCTACGTCTCCATCGGCAAGCACCGGCTCCACTGGCGCGGTCCCGACGGGCAGATGGTCAAGAACCGGGCCAAGCTCCTGCTGAACCTCGTGTCAGCCGCAATTTCCGCACTTCCAAGGGGCGGCGACATCGATCTGGCCATCGGCGGTACGCTCGAGCAGCCGCACTTCCTGCTCCGCTGCCGGGGCAACGGCGCGCGCCCCCCGCAATTCCTCACCGACTTCGTGTTGGGCAAGGCGACCGGCCCGCTCGATGCCAACTCCATACAGGCGTACTACACGTGGCGTCTGTCGGCAGAGTCCGGGATGCCCCTGGCGATCCGCAAGGACGGCGCCGACATCCTCATCGAGGCGCGGGCGCTGCGCTAGACTGCGGGAACGCGACCATCACCTCGCCACGGCCGGCCGGAGAGCGGGTTGCGCCACCCGGCGGGGGCTGCCGCTTTGCCCGCGAGCCCCCCACTGGGGCGCTCGCTCAAGCAGCCACACGGCTTTAGATAATTTTCACGCTTCCGAGGCAAAGTAGTGGCGATCCAGTCAAGCAACCTTTGCGTGCATTTCGATCCATTCAGTGGGGGCAACACGTGCACAGGCCAGCGGAGCGAGACATGAAGCAGTGCCTTGTGGTCGATGATTCCGTCGTCATTCGTAAAGTGGCGCGACGCATCCTTCAGCGCCTCAATTTCGAGACGATCGAAGCGGAGAACGGCCAGGAGGCTCTGGAACGCTGCCAGTCCGAGATGCCCGATGCCATCCTCCTCGACTGGCACATGCCCGTGGCCAACGGCCACGACTTTCTCAACGGCCTCAAATCTCAGACCAGCGGCCCCCGGCCCATCGTTTTCTACTGCACGACGGAAAACGACCCCATCGACATCTCGCGCGCGCTGAGCGCTGGCGCCCACGACTACATCCTCAAGCCGTTTGATCGCGAGACCATCGAGGCCAAGCTGGCCGAGCACGGCTTGGTCTGACCGCCACGCGTCCACACGCCCGGCCGGCGAACCGGAACCCGTCGAGCCCTTCCTGCACCTGCGATTCAGAGTGTGATGCACGACCTCATGGTCTCGCGGCCGCGAGTCCGCCATAGTCGGTCACGCTCCAGGATCTGGCTCGTTGCATGAACTATCGCCACGCCTACCATGCCGGCAATTTTGCCGACGTGCACAAGCACGCCGTGCTCGCCCTCGTGCTCGCACACCTTTCGGCCAAGGTCACGCCCTTCCGCGTGGTCGATACCCATGCCGGCATCGGCCGCTACGATCTTGCAGCGGTCGAGGCCGAGAAGACCGGCGAATGGACGGCCGGCATCGGCCGCCTGCTGGGCGAGGACAGCGCACCGATCCCCGACGAGATCACGCCGCTCCTGGCCGCCTACCTCGATGCCGTACGGGCGGAAAACGCCGACGGCGTCCTGCGCTGGTATCCAGGCTCTCCCCGCATCGCCCGCAGCCTGCTGCGCCCGGACGACCGCCTGATCGCCGTCGAGTTGCATCCCGAGGATACACAGGCACTCGCCGCCGAGTTTCGCCGTGACCGCCAGGTCAAGGTGCTCGCCATAGACGCCTGGCACGCCCTCAAGTCGCTGTTGCCGCCCAAAGAACGGCGCGGGCTCGTACTCATCGACCCGCCTTACGAGTCGACCACCGAGGTCGACGACACGTTCGCTGGACTTCGTGCGGGGCTGCGTCGTTTCGCGAACGGCATCTTCATGCTCTGGTATCCGATCAAGGCGACGGCCTCCGTCCTCGACATGCAAGCGCGCCTCGCGCAACTCGAGGTCGACAAGCTGCTGATCTCGGAGCTGGTGGTCCGGCGCCCCGACGGCGACGGACGCCTGCACGGCAGCGGACTGGCCCTCGTCAATCCGCCGTTTCAGCTTCGCGCGCAGCTCGATGTCCTCCTGCCGTTCCTGGCCGCGCGGCTGAGCCAGGGGAAGGGCGCGACGCACCGTCTGGAGGCCCGAATGTGATCGTCCGGCAAGGCCGGCGCCCTATACCGGAACCCCGCCCGAAAGCCAGTTAGACCTTTCTCTATAAGCGTAACGATACATTTTTCTTGCGAATGACTAGACGTTGTTGAATACTTCGGCCGTTCGGGCGACCTATCGGACCCGGCGGAAAGTGATTGCGCGCCTCTATAGTATACAAAATTACAATGTTGGTTGCCGCGCCTACGTTCCCCGACTAACGACGAGTCTGCTCAGCACCACCCGGCGTGTGCTGCAGCGCACGCCATCATTCGAAATGGGGACGAGGAGCTCCACTCTATGCGCCAGACTGGAAAAGTTAAATTCTTCAATCAGACCAAGGGTTTCGGCTTCATCACACCGGACGAAGGCGGTAAGGACGTGTTCGTTCACGTCACCGCGGTCGAGCGCTCGGGCATCGGCCCCCTCGACGAGGGCATGCGCGTGTCGTTCGAGACCGAGCCGGACAAGCGCGGCAAGGGCCCCAAGGCCGTCAATCTGCAGCTTGCCGACTAGGCACCCACGGATCGCGCCGGAATTACGGGATGGGAGCGCCACGCTCCCATCCCGTTTGCATGACTGCTGAGGTTATTCGACCACGCCTCAGCGGCTGAAAGCACGCTTCAGGACGCCGATGAGGATCATGACGACGCCACCGCCGACGCCGCCGCCGGCCACCTGAGACAGGATCGACTCGAGATTGAGACCGCCCCCGGCGGACATGTTCAGGACCTGTTGCAGGATCTGACCGCCGAGACCGCCGCCGACAATACCGGCCAGCGAGTTGCCGAGCGTGCCGAGACTGAGGTTCTTCAACAAAGAACCGGCGACATTGCCGCCGACCGCCCCGCTGAGCAGCTGGATAAGCAGCGCTTCCATGGATCGCCTCCCGTTTTTGCACTCGCTTCCGACCGAGGCCGAGCGAGTCGTTGAAGCTTACTCTGTAGCCGCCGCATGTGACAGGTATTTGCCTGCGCCCCGCGGCCCAGCATGCTCGGGTGTGGTCGGCAGCTCAGCCTCGCGGGCCGCATCGGGTGCGGCGTGAGCGACACAAGCTCTGCTTTTGTGAAGTCACCCCGCCACTCGTGCAGGAAACTTTTTACCTTCTCGGCTATGGTGATCCGCAGATCCCAAGTGATTGCAGAGGTTTCTCCGATGAAGCGCAGCATTTTCGTGGCTCTGGCGGCGGCTCTGACCATGGGCTTCGTCACGGCGACACCGGCCGAGGCGGGCAAGCGGACGTACTCGAAGGCCCACAAGGCCAAGGTTGCCAAGCGCAGCTATCCCCGCCACCGGCACTACCGGGGCAAGCGCACCCGCGTGCTCGGCTTCTCGCGCCGCGTCGGTGGCTACTCCTACTCCTATCCGGACTCGCTCCTCAGCTTCGACAACAGGCGCATCCTCAGGGACCGCGATCCGTATTTCGATCGCCAGGCCGGTCCGTTCGACTCGGGCTTCTTCTTCGACTCGGGCTCCCAGCCGCGCGGCGGTGACTCGCCCTACATGAACTGAGCAGCCCGTCGCCACATGCGAGGCCTGCCCGCAGGTGTGGGCGGCTTTGCACAGGCGCATGTGTTTCTCCTGTAGTGCTGCGGTCTTGCCCTAGCGGGCCGAACGGTTTGCCTTTATTAGCTGCTGAGGGTGACGGGGCAGGGCCTTGTCGATTGTGCAGCGAGGGGAACCATGAAGTTCAAGCTGACGACCGCAGCTATCGCAGCCGCGCTGATCGCCATGCCGATGGGCGGCGCAACGGCCTCCGGCAAGGAATGCAAGCGGCTCGGATTCCTCGTCAACGACTACGGCAAGGACGGTCCGACCAGGGACGCCAAGAAGCTGCTCGACAAGCACATCGTCGAGTGGACGAAGCAGCGCGGCATCAAGCGCTACTCGGTCGGCAAGAAAGACGTGAAGTGTGAGCTCTTTCTCGACGTCATCGTCTTCGACGAGCACACCTGCACAGCTTCCGCGACGGTCTGCTGGGACAAGGGCGCCGTCAGGACGCCGGTAAGGGCCGACGCGACCGGCAAGACTCCGGCAAAGAAGGCGACCACCGCCAAGAAGGCCCCTGCCAAGGCTCCGGGCGTCGTGACCGGCTCCATCAAGCCGAAGGCCGCGCCGAAGCCGCCGGCCGCCAAGCCCGCCGCTGCTGCGAAGCCGGCTCGGGCGCCAGCTGCCCCGAAGACAGAGAAGCCGGCTGAAAAGCAGTAGGCCGAACCGCGGGCGGGCCGTTTCTCACGGCCCGTTCGCCTTCAGGCGGTCGAGACGCAACCGGTGGCGGTCGTCCGTGATGAGCACGACCCCTCCGAACGCCGCCAGCAGAACGCCGAGAGCGGTGGCGCCCGCCAACACAAACATGATCATGATCTGGTATTTCGCGGCCTCGACGGGATCGATGCCGGCGAGGATCTGACCCGTCATCATGCCGGGCAGCGATACGATCCCCGACGCCGCCATGCTGTTGATCAGCGGCATCGTGCCCGTGCGCACGGCATCGCTCAGAACCCCGCTGAGCGCCTGCAGTCTCGTCGCCCCGAGCGCCAACCGCGCCTCGATCGCCGCGCGCTCACGCGTCGCGCCCGAGGTGAGCGCGTCGAGCGCCAGGCTCGCTCCTGTCAGCGTGTTGCCGAGCACCATGCCGAGAATGGGCAGGACATAGCGCGGCGCATACCAGGGCTCGGGCCCGAGGATCACAGCGACGCCGTAGAGCGTGGCGAGCAGACCTGTCGTGCTCAGCGTGCCCACCGACAGGACATAGGCGTACCAGCCGCCGATGCGCCGCTTCTGGCGCGCCAGCAGCTCGTGCCCGGCCACGCCCACCATGACCACGGCCAGCATCAGCGTCCAGAGCGGCGAGCTCTGCTGGAAGATGAACTTGAGCACGAAGCCGATGGCGGCGAGCTGTACGACCATGCGCACAGTGGTGAAGGCCAGACGCCGCTCCAGACCAAGCCCGAACGCCAGGGACAGTGCGCCGTTGAGCAGGATGAGCACCGCCGCCAACACGAGATCGACGATGCTGAGCGAGACGAATGTCATGCCGCACCCGCCAGCCGCGATGGTCCCGGCAGAATGAGCTGGCTGTCGCTCATGCGCTCGATCAGTGCCTTGTCGTGACTGACGAGCACCAGCACGCGCCGCGACAGCAACTGGAAGCGCAGCAACTCCTCGACCATCGCCGCCGCCACGGCGTCGAGCGCCGACGTCGGCTCGTCCAGCAACAGCACCTTGGGCTCGTCGACGAGCGCGCGCACCATGCTCAAGCGCTGGCGCTCGCCGGTCGAGAGCTCGGCGATCGGTCTATCGAGCAACTGCATGTCGAGCCCGACCGCGGACGCCAGCCGCTCGACCCGCGTCATCGCCTGCGCGGGAAGATGCGCGCGCGGCGTGTCCTCCCACCAGCCCGGCTCCGCCGACACGTAGCGCACGCGTCGGCGCCACTCGGGAGCGGTCATCTCTCCACGTTCCGCGCCATCGAGGAAGAAGTGCCCGTCCACGGGATCGAGATCGGCGATGGCGCGCAACAGCCTGGTCTTGCCGGCACCCGATGGACCGACGATGGCGAAGCACTCGCCGCCGGGGATCTCGAATGTGAGCGGCGGCAGTCCGGGCAGTCTGAGATGGTCGATCCTGAGCACCAGTCCCCCTCGCGCACCTCGCGGCCGACGCTACGTCGGCCCCATCCCCCACGACGTTGAGCCTTACGCACGGCGCACCGCCCTGCTCTACGTCAAATGTGCGGCCGGCAACAACCGCCAACGACGGCGCGGCGCAGGCCCGATCGCGCCCAGCCGGGCGGATCAGGCTCGATTGCGCCAGCGCCCCTCCGCATCCTGCTGCCAGTAGGAGACAGCGGCACCGGCTGCCTTGGCGGATTTCCAGGAGCCTCGCGCGGCAACCACGGCCTCCTCGTCGCGGCCATCGAAGAGAAGCACGACACGGCGATAGGAGGCCGTGTCTCCGAGCGGCACGCCATCGACCAGGAACCGCACGGCAGCAGCGTTCGGATTGTCAACGCCGAGCGTCAGCGCGATCGGCTGGCGCGCGGCCAGGTCGTCGCCGGCCATGCCGTGCGGCAGAAAGCTCTCGTCGCGGTAGGTCCACAGCAACGTATCGATCGCCTCGAGCCGCTCCTGCGAGCCCGCCTGCACGACGGCGCGCCAGCCGCGCTCGAGCGTCTTCTCGAGCAAGGTCGGCAGCACGCGCTCGAGTGGTTGGTTCTCGAGGTGATAGAACAGCACTTCGGTGGCGTCTTGCTCTGTCATTCCGGCGCGCTCTCAGGGATCTGGGGCGACGGGCCAAGATAGTTCGCCATGTACCACTTGTCGCGTCTCGCGGGAGTACCTATGTTCCGCGGTCCGGGTTGGCGCTGGCTTCGCTGGCATGCCGACCCGTGCGGGCTGGAGCGCTGGCGCCACACGTCTTCGGACGTTCGGCGACGGATGCTCCGGCCCGCTGACATTTCGGACTCTGCCGATGCCGTCAGGCGTAGGGGTTCTTGCCTTTGCGCAAGTGCAGGCGGATGGGCACACCCGCGAGGTCGAACGTCGCGCGCAACCCGTTCACGAGATAGCGGTGATAAGCCTTGGGCAGGGCCTGAGGCTGCGAGCAGAAGACGACGAACGTCGGCGGCCGCGCGTTCGGCTGCGTCATGTAGCGCAGCTTGATCCGCCGTCCGCGGGCAGCCGGAGGCGCGTGACGGCCCAGGGCCTCCTCGAGCCAGCGATTGAGGTCTGGCGTGGAGACGCGATGGTTCCAGCGCTCGTAGGCCGCCAGGACTGCCGCCATCAGCTTGTCGAGGCCACGCCCGGACAGGGCCGAGAGCGTCACGAGCGGCACCCCCTTCACCTCCGAGATACGCTCGACCTCGCCGCGAATGGCCGTGAGCTGCTGCTGCTTGTCCTCGACGAGGTCCCACTTGTTGATCGCCACGACCACCGCTCGCCCTTCCTCGACGACGAGTTCGAGGATGGACAGGTCCTGGTGCTCCATCGGGCATTCCGCATCGACCACCAGCACCACCACCTCGGCAAAACGGATGGCCTGCAGCGTGTCGCCGACGGAGAGCCGCTCGGCGCGCTCCTTGACGCGCGCGCGGCGCCGGAGGCCGGCCGTATCGTAGATGCGGATCTGCCGCCCATCCCATTCGAGATCGGAGGACACCGCATCCCGGGTGAGACCCGGCTCCGGCCCCGTGATCATGCGATCGGCGCCGAGCAGCGCGTTGACCAGGGTCGACTTGCCGGCGTTCGGCCGGCCGACGATGGCGAGCTTGAGCGGGCGCTCCTCCTCGTCGTCCGTCCCGGGCTTCGTCTCAGCCTCATCCTTGGCCAGCGCCGCCACGATGTCTCGCATGAGCGGCGCGATGCCCTCGCCGTGCTCGGCGGAAACGGCGACCGGCTCGCCCAGCCCCAAGGCGAATGCCTCGTAGATGCCGGGCTCGGCGGCGCGCCCCTCGCACTTGTTGGCGATAAGGATGGAGGGCTTGCCGGATCGGCGGACCAGATCGGCGAAGACGCGATCATCGGGGAGCACCCCTTGGCGCGCATCCAGAACGAACAGCACGAGGTCGGCCTCGGTAATGGCGGCCTCGGTCTGCTGGCGCATCCGCCCGGCGATGCTCGCGTCGTCGGCCTCCTCGAGGCCCGCGGTGTCTATGAGGCGAACCGTCAGACCCAGGATCTCGGCCTCATCCATGCGCCGGTCGCGCGTCAGACCCGGCATGTCGCTCACCAGCGCGCTACGCCGCCCGAGCAGCCGGTTGTAGAGGGTCGACTTTCCGACATTGGGACGGCCGACGATGGCGACGGTGGGGTGCATGGCTGCGGAAATACTCTCCGGGGCGGACCGCCGGCGACGGCCGCTGCGGTCGCAGGACTCGCCCCTGGCCGGGGGCGCTCGATCAGTTCAATGCGATCAGCCGGGCCTTGTCGGTCAGCACGTACATGCGGCCCTGGGCGACGACCGGTGCGATGAAGACGGGCTGTCCCACGGAAAGCTGCGCACCGATCTTGCCCGTCATCGCATCGACGCTGATGACGCGGCCCTTCGACGACGTCAGCCAGAGCCGGCCGCCGGCCAGAACGGGTCCGCTCCAGGTCTTGTCGCCCGGAAGCTTCGTCGTCCACTGCACCTTGCCGTCCTGGCGGCTCAGGGCCATCAGACGGCCGTTGATATCGACCACGAAGACGCTGCCGCCGGCGACCCATGGCGCCTGGATACTGGCGATGTTCGCCGACCATATCAGCTCGCCACTGCGCTGCGACGTCGCAAGCATGCGGCCGCCGTGACCGACGGCGTAGACCGTGCCACCGGCAATGGCCGGGCGGGCCGCGTCACTGATGGCGGCGAGCCCCGAGGTCGAGCGGGTGCTCCCGGACAGCGATTCCGTCCAGAGCTGCTGACCATCCGAGACCTTGAGCGCCACGACCTCGCCGGAGGGATAGGGAATGATCACCGTTTCGCCATCCACGGCCGGGCTGACGTTGGCCAGAATGCTCATGCGCTCCGGCAGACCGCGGAAGGTCCACACCTCGCTGCCGTCGGCGCCGGAGAGACAGTAGAAGCGCCCCTGCGCCGTCATGACGAAGAGCTTGTCACCGGCCGCCGTCGGCGAGGTCCGAACGGGAACGCCGAGGTTCTTTTCCCACAGCTTCTTGCCCGTGCGGGCCTCGAGCGCCACCACGATGCCGTAGCCCGTACCCACGTAGATCCGCCCGCCCTCCGCCGCCAGACCGCCGCCGTAGCCTTCCCGCGCCCGCTCGTTGCTGGGCGACACCGATACGCGCCAGATGGCGGCGCCGGTCGTCGAGAAGGCGCTGACACGGCCGGCGGCATCGAGCGTGTAGATGCGGCCGTCAGCGACGATGGGGCTCGCCGTCAGGCGGCCATAGGAGCTCGAGCCGGTGCCGACGTCGGCGCTCCAGACCGTACGGAGCGTGGCGCCGATCATGAGATGCCCCGGCGCGTTGGTGGGGGTGCCGCCAGGCTGCGTCCAGTCGGGATTGGTCTGCGCCACCGGCAAGGCGATGGGCTTGTCGGCGGGCGCCAGCTCGCTCCCCACCTTGTCGGGCGCATCGAGCACGGCGATGCGCTTGCCCGGCAACGGCTGCTGTTTCTCTGCGAACGGGTTGAGGTCGCGCAGCTTCGGCAGGCTGTCACCGCCGCAGCCCGCGAGCGTCAGCGCCAGCGCCGCCGGGCCGAGCCATGCGAGCTTCGACCGCCACGTCAGCCCCTGCGCCTCATGCCTCATCCCGTGCTCCTTACTTGGCCTTCGGCTGAGCAGGCGGGGGCGCCTTGGCCGGTGGCGTTGCCGGCTTTGCAGGCGATGCCTCGCCGATCATGGCCAACATCATGTTGGCACGCTGGCGCATCGCCTGTGGTGTGCCCCGATCCGTCAGCAGCGTCTCGAACAGCTTGCGTGCCTCGGCCGTCTTGCCGGCCTTCACAGCGGCGAGCCCGAGAAGCTCGCGAGCGCTGAAACGCCAGACATTCTTGTCGTTATTAAGAGCGTTGAGCCGATTCTGCATCTCCGTCCAGTCCGCAGCATCAACTCTCAACAGAGCGGCTTTAAGGCGGGCGAGATCCCTGAGGATCTGATCCCCGCCCCCGTCAGCGGCCACCTTGTCGAAGGCAGCGACCGCGTCGGCCGTCTTGCCGGCCGCGGCGAGATCGCCGGCGAGCCTCATCTGCGCGAGCTGACGGTATCCGCCGCGCCCCTCTTTCGCGAGCGCGGCCAACAGCTTCTCGGATTCTGCGGTCTTGCCGGTGCTCGCGAGCTTCATCGCCTCGGAATAGCGATCGCCACTGCGCTCGGCGGCCGTGCGCTCATAGTGCTGCCAGCCCTTGTAGCCGCCGACACCGAGCACCACGGCAAAGGCCGCCCCGAGGATCAGAACGCCATACTTCTTCCAGGCGTTCTCCAGCTTTTCACGCCGGATTTCCTCTTGGACCTCTCTGATTAGGCTATCGTCTTCCTGCGCCATCCACCGAGCCGCTTCTTTTCGCGCCTGAGCGCCCACAAAATCCCTGTGCGAGACGGCCTGAGCCGCGGGCCAAGCCCGTGCCTCGCGCGGCATAGATAGCCTCTTGAACGCTCATAGGCAAAAATAATGGTCACGCCCTGCACATGAGGAGCGCGCCGCAGGCCTGGCAGAGGACGTTACGAACCCGCTAGCTTCGGCTGCTTTTCGACTTTTTCGTGGCCCCGGCGCCGCCGGCCGAGGTGGCTTTCGTGGCGTCGATCTCGCCCGCCTTCATGGCGTAGGTATGCTCCGTGCCGGGAAAAGACCGATCCCGCACGGCTGCCGCGTAGCCCGCGATCGCCCGCTCGATGGCCTCCCCCACCTTGCCGAACTCCTTGACGAACTTGGGAACGCGCGGCGACAGCCCGAGCATGTCCTCCATCACGAGGATCTGTCCATCGCAGGCGGCAGAAGCGCCGATGCCGATGGTCGGAATGGGAATGGCCTGGCTGATGCGGGCAGCCAGCGGCTCCGCGATCGCCTCCAGCACGACCGCGAAGGCGCCAGCCTCGGCCACCTGACGGGCGTCCTCCTCGAGTGCCGCCCACTGGTCGAGACTGCGTCCCTGGCTCTTGAACCCGCCGAGCGTATTGATCGACTGCGGGGTCAAGCCGATGTGCGCCATGACCGGGATGCCGCGATCGACGAGGAAGCGGATGGTCTCCGCCATGCGGCGCCCCCCTTCCAGCTTCACGGCGCCGCAGTCCGTCTCCTTCATCACGCGCGCGGCGTTGCGGAAGGCGACCGATGGGCTCTCCTCGTACGTGCCGAACGGCAGGTCCACGACCACCAGGGCCCGCTTGGCGCCCCTGACCACTGCCTTGCCGTGCATCATCATGAGCTCGAGGGGCACCGGCACGGTCGTCTCGTAGCCGTGCATGACCATGCCGAGACTGTCACCGACGAGCAGGAAATCCACGAACTTGTCGGCAATCGCCGCCGTATGTGCGTGATAGGCCGTCAACGACACGATGGGCTCGCGCCCCTTGCGGGCGGTGATCTCGGGCGCCGTGATGCGCTTGATGGTGGACTGTGTCGACATGGGCGATCTCCAAGGTACGCGAAACGTCAGGCGCGGCCGGTCATTACGATCAGCATGGCAACCGGCCCCGGCGCTCCGGCGGGCTGAGCGGAGTGTGCTCGACTTCGGGGCAATTGCTGCCGCGATCTGTCAAAGTCGTAAATCACACGCCGGAGCCACGGGGCAGAGCGCCTGCGATGCCGCCTCGCCAGCCCGGATAATGCGCTTTCCGCGAGCGCTGGCAAGCCCGCTCCATCCTGAAACTGGCGAGCCTCGGGCCGGCCCCCTGCGCGCGCCATCCCCGCTCGAGGCATTGGCGAACGGCCGTGCGCGATCCGGCGCCCGATCGGCCGATCGCACTCAGACGATTGGCACGCCGATCAAGTAGGGGTGGCCCCACTTCACGAACAGCAGATAGAGCGCCAGCCCGATCACCAGCGCGATCACGTCGTTGCGCGCCGGCCCGCTGCGGATCGTGACGAGCCCCGCCCGCTCACGCGACTTGAGCGAGATCCGGTCGTAGACCGCCCAGGCGAGAAGCCCGCCGAACAGGATGAGCGACTTGAGATCGCCGCGCACGAGCAGATGCGCGAGCGCCCAGAGCTTTACAGCGGTGATCATCGGATGGCGCACACGCGCGCTGAAGCGGCCGGGCAGATAGGCCATGACGAGCAGCGGAAACACCGGCAGCATCAGCGCCATGGTGGCATGGCGGCCCCAGGCTGGCGGCGTCCAAACACCGATATGCTTGCCCTTGGCATAGCCGGCCACGATCAGCGCGAAACCGGCCAGCGCCACCAGCGAGAACAGGCCCTTGTAAGCGCCCTCACCCATGCGCTGGACCAGCCCGGAGCGGAGCTCCGGTGCCGTCGGCACGAGATGGATGAGCACAAACAGCGCCAGGCCCAGCGTCATGATCAGCATATTGTTCCCCGATGCCTTCCGGTACGAGCCAGCCTCCACGGCGCCGCATTCTGACGGCTGATGCTGCCGCTGTCATCCGCGCAATGCTATGGTCCGCCCGCCCTGGGGCAGGGCAGCGGCCAGGACGGGTGGGGACGATGCGGATCGCGTCATACAATGTCGAAAACCTGTTCACCCGCGCCCGGGCGCTGAACCTCGACACCTGGGAGGAAGGCCGGCGCACCCTCGAGCTGCACGCCGAGATGACCAGCCTGCTCGGCAAGAGCAGCTATTCGAGCGCCGACAAGTCGCGCCTGCTCCAGATCATGCGGGCGCTCGGCATTGAAAAGAAGGACGACGGCGGGCGCTTCGTGACGCTGCGCCAAAACCGCGGCCATCTGGTGAAGCGATCACGCATGTTCGGCACGTCGATCGCAGCCAACGGTCGAGAGGACTGGATCGGCTGGCTCGAGCTCAAGTCGGAGGTCGTCGACGAGCACGCCACGCGCAACACGGCACAGGTCGTGCGGGACGTGGCGCCGGATGTCCTCGCCGTGGTCGAGACGGAAGGTCGAAACGCGCTCCTCCAGTTCTCGGATCGGCTGCTGCCCGCCATCGGGGGCGAGCGTTTCGAGCACGCCATGCTGATCGACGGTAACGACGAGCGGGGCATCGACGTCGGACTGCTCGCCCGCGCGCCTCTGGAGCTCGGCTGGATGCGTAGCCACGTCGACGACCGTACCGAGAGCGGCGGCATCGTCTTCAGCCGTGACTGCCCGGAGTTCTCCATCTGGACGCCCTCCGGCGCCAGCGTCTGGGTGCTCGTCAACCACTTCAAGAGCAAGGGCTACGGCACCAAGGCCGCCTCCGACCAGAAGCGCTGGCTGCAGGCGGAGGCCGTGCGCCAGATCTACGACCGCCTGAAGCGCGAAGGCGCCACGATGGTGGCCGTGGTCGGCGACCTCAACGACACCCCGGACAGCGAATCCCTCGCGCCGCTGCTCAAGGAGACCGATCTCAAGGACTTCTCCGAGCATCCCGCCTATATCGACGACGGCCGGCCCGGCACGTTCCGCAACGGCACGGCCGCCGACAAGCTCGACTACATCCTGCTTTCGCCCGCTCTCTTCGAGCGGATGAGCCAGGGCGGCGTCTGGCGGCGGGGCGTGTGGGGCGGCAAGAACGGCACGCTCTGGGAGATCTATCCCGAGATGAAGCGTAGCGAGCACGCCGCCTCGGACCATGCCGCCATCTGGTGCGACGTCGAGATCTGAACGTCCGCCGGGCGACGCCCGCGCGATCAGTAGCTCGCCTGCACGCCCGCCTGCCGGTCCGCCTCGCCCCTCACCTCGGCCACCGCAGCCGCGAGATCGGCGAGATAGGCGTCGAGCGACGGCGCGTGCAGCATCGACATCATGCGATGAATGGCCATGGGCTCGCGTACCAGACCCGGCACCCAGCCCTTGGCGGCCAGCACCTCGGCGACACGGAAAACATCGACGTCGCGCGCCCCGACGGCGACGATCGACAGATGCGGATCGCCGAGCACATGCAGGCCCTCGATCCGTGACACGCCCGCCCGGTAGGCGCCGACCATGGCCATCAGGTCCCGCGCAATGGCCCGGTAACCTGTCACGCCCAGCAATTGCAGCGTGGCCCAGGCCCCGGCCACGCCGCCGCCCGGCCGCGTGCCGACGATCGTCGAGGTGACGAACGGCCCGCTCGGCCAGCCGTCGAGCGCGAAGCCGTGATGCGCGGCAAGGTCCATGGATCGGTAGAAGACCGTCGAGGCCGGCTTCGGTGTGAAGCCGAACTTGTGCAGGTCCGCCGACAGCGACGAGACGCCGGGAATGGCGAAATCGAAGTCCGGCACGTCGCCGCCGTTCATCTTGACGAAGGGCGCCAGGTAGCCGCCGACACAGGCATCGACATGGAGCCAGATGCCGCGCGCTTTCGCCTGCTCGGCGAGCCCGGCGATGGGATCGACGACGCCGAAGGGGAAGCAGGGTGCGGAGCCGACCCACATGATCGTGTCGTCGTCGCTCGCTTGCGCCAGAGCCTCGGGATCGGCGCGGAAGTCCTGGCCGACCGGGGTCCGTCGCACCTCGAGATCCATCAGGTCGGCGGCCTTGTCGAACGCCAAGTGTGCCGTGACGGGAACCACGATATTGCCGCGATGGCGCGGCGCGCCGCGCATCGCCCGCGCGTGATTGCGACATGCCCGCACGGCCTGGATGATGCTTTCCGTACCACCCGTCGTCATGAAGCCCTGGGCGTCCTCGGGCGCGCCGAACAGGCCGAGCCCCATTTCCACGACCTCGCGCTCCATGCGCCCAAGGCTCAGGAACGCCCGCTTGGAGCCGAGCGCGTTTTCCGCGAAGTAGGTGACGAACGCGTCGCGACCGACGCGGTCCACCTCGTCATTCGCCTTGAAGACATAGAGAGGCACCCGCCCGTGCCGCCAGTCGGCATCGAGCCCCTTCATCTCTCTGAGCTCGGCGAGCACCTCGTCCCCCGAGCGTCCGAGCTCCGGCAGCCGCGCAGCCATGAAAGCGTCTCCTCGCAAAGATGACCTAGACGACCGGGAACGGCAGCTCACGTCCGGCGAAGAAGGCATCGACGTTGTCGAGCGCCTCGAATCCCATCTGATTGCGAGCCTCGATCGCACCCGATCCCAGATGCGGCAGCAGGAACGTATTGGGCAGGCCGTAGTAGCGCGGGTCGATGCGCGGCTCGCCCTGATAGACGTCTAGGCCGGCGTAGCCCACCTGACCTGACGACAGCGCCGCCACGAGATCGTCGTCGTTGACGAGATCGCCACGCGCGGTGTTGACGACGATGGCCCCCTTCGGCAGCAGCCCGAGCGTGCGGGCATTCAGCACATGCCTGGTCTCCGCCGTCGCCGGCGCATTGAGCGAGAGCACATCCGAGACGGCCAGCAGGCCTTCCAGTGTCGCGTGATAGATGGCGCCCTTCTCCTGGTCCGGCGGCAGGCGGCGGCGATTGTGGTAGTGGATCTCCATGTCGAAGCCCCGGGCGCGCTGCGCCAGCGCCTGGCCGATCTTGCCGAGACCGACGATGCCGAGACGCTTGCCGTCGAGGCGGCGGCCGAGGAGTTGCAGCGGCCCCCAGCCCTGCCAGGAGCGGCTTCGCATCATCTGCTCGCCCTCGGGAGCCCGCCGCGCGGCGCCGAGGATGAGCAGCATGGCGATTTCGGCCGTCGCGATGGTGACGCCGTGCGGCGCCGAGCCGACGCGGATGCCCCGCTCCCTGGCGGCCTTGAGATCGATGTGGTCGGTGCCGACCGAGAACGTGGCGATGACGCCGAGCCGCTCTGGCAGCGCCATGATCGCCTCGCGCGGCAGCTTGTCGGTGACACAGACCAGCAATGCATCATGATCCTGTGCCGCAGCCACGATCTCGTCGGTCGTGAAGAGCCGATCCTCGGGATTGAGCGTCGCGTCGTAGTCGCGCGCGGCGCGGGCCTCCACGTCCGGCGGAAGATGCCGGGTGACGAACAGGCGCTTCTTCTGAGACACGCAATGATCCTCCCATGTCCTGGCGAACCGCCGACGCCTTACCCAGGCGTGTCGTCGCAGCCAGCCCTATTGTCAGTTCTGCCTCATGCACATGCCGAGAACAAGCGCTGCACACCGCGCCGCCGGCTGGACGGCGGCAACCATTTCTTCACCATGCGAACCTAGTCTGATCTCTGAGTAGTCGCCCGCTCCCCGCGCGACGCAATGTGCCGTATTGGTCCCGCCATGAAGACGCTCGCCGTCCTGCTCGCGATCATCGCCGCCGGAAAATTCGGCTATCAGGAGTACCTTTACCGCGCCGCGGCGGAGGAAGCGATCGTGGCCGCCTACCGCAGCCACGCCATCGAGTCCTGCGACCGTGCGGCCAAGGCGGCGCAGACGCCGCTGGCACTCTCGCAACCGTCGCGCATCGCCCTCAGGATCGGCCGCCGCCGCGAAGACGTGATGATCTGGCAGGTCGACCACGCGGGATGGCATGATCGCTACCGGGCGGCCTATCTCGAGCTGTCGTTCGGCCACACGACGCGCGTCGCCTGCGAATACGATCTGAGAACCAGCATCGCCGCATTGCGCCGGACCTGAGGCCGCGACCTCACCGCGACTGCGCATCGGCCCGCCCGGCCACCTCCAAGATCATTTCGACCACGCCACTGCCCGGCTCCGACATCGGACCGACGACAGTGAAGTGGTTGGCGCCCTCGAACTCCGTGAACCTGGCGGACAGATCCTTCTTCTGGATCGCCTTGGCGAAATCCCTGCTCTGGCGCACGAACTCGCTGGTTTCCGCGCTGCCGACTGCGATGGTCACGGGGATGTCCTTGCGCACGAGCGGCCAGTGCAGCGTGCTGACGGCGCGGGCGCTCTGCTCGGTCAAGCGGATGTCGTTGTTCATGCTGGTGCCGATGAGCGGCTCGAGATCGTAGACGCCGCTGATGGCGACGGCGCCCTCCAGCATGTCACCGGGAACTCCGGGATAGGCGCTCCAGTTCGTTGCCACCAGTGCCGACGTCAGATGTCCGCCGGCCGAGTGCCCGATCACCAGCGGCTTGCGGCCGAAGCGCTTCCAGATCGCCAGCATGAACGCTCGCGCATCCTCGATGATCTCCGCGACCGTCACCTCGGGACAGAGCCGGTAGGAGGGCATGGCCACCGTGAACCCACGACGGTTGAGGCCGCGTGCGAAGTGACTCTGGTTCTTGCGATCGCCGCGGAACCAGTAGCCCCCGTGGATGTAGATCGCGAGCCGGTCGGCCGCTCCGCTCTCGGCATGGAAGACGTCGTAGCGCTGCCGCTCGTGTGCCCCGTAGGCGATGTCGAGCTCACAGGGATGGCCGGCACGGTAGGCGGCGGCCTCCTGCATCCAGCGCGCCTGCATCTCCGCGTGGTCTGCGACGCGCGCGCGGCTGTTGTATTCGTACTCCCGGTCGAAATCGTACGCCGTCATGCCCAAAGCCTCTCCTCGCCTCTTGCCAGATCACAGCAGCCGGGGTTCAGTACGCGGGAAAAATGCGCGGCGTGCGCCGGTGCCGAACCAAGCTTGCGTGGCGCGCCGCCTGGCGTCAACGCCGAGAGAACATGACGAGCGGAGGAAACATGAGCAAGAACGAGTTGCCCCTTGCCGGCGTGCGCGTGGCCGAGTTCAGCCATATGGTCATGGGGCCGACCTGCGGTCTGGTGCTCGGTGACCTCGGCGCGGATGTCGTGAAGGTCGAGCCCAATCCGGCTGGCGACCACACCCGCCGCGTGCCCGGCTCCGGCGCCGGCTTCTTCGTCATGTTCAACCGCAACAAGCGCTCGCTCGCATTGAACTTGAAGTCGTCCGAGGGGCTCGAGATCGCCAGGCGCCTGGTGCGCCGCTCCGACGTTCTCATCGAGAATTTCCGCCCCGGCGCAATGGACAAGCTCGGCCTCGGCTACGAGGCGATGAAGGCGGACAATCCCGGCCTGATCTACACCTCGGCCAAGGGTTTCCTGCCGGGCCCCTACGAGCACCGTACGGCCCTCGACGAGGTCGTGCAGATGATGACCGGGCTCGCCTTCATGACCGGCCCGCGCGGCCGGCCGCTGCGTGTCGGTGCGTCGGTGAACGACATCATGGGCGGCATGTTCGCGGCGATTGCCGTGCTGGCCGCTCTCAAGGAGCGCGACCGCACCGGCAAGGGGCAGTACGTGTCGAGCGGATTGTTCGAGAATTGCGCCCTGTTGATGGGCCAGAACATGGCCCAGTACCTCGTGACCGGCAAGCCGGTGCCGCCGATGCCGGACCGGCTGGCCGCCTGGTCGGTGTACGACGTCTTCGATTGCGCGGGCGGGGATCAGCTGTTCGTCGGCGTCGTCACGGATACCCAGTGGCGCGTATTCTGCGAGGCCTTCGGTTTTGCCGACTTCGCGGCCGACGAAAGCCTCGCCACAAATACCCAGCGCTGCCACGCCCGCGATCGCATCATGCCGCGTCTGCGCGAGCTGTTCGCGTCGATGCCGCGCGACGTGCTCGCCGAGAAGATCGCCGCCATCGGCCTGCCCTACTCGCCGATCGCCAAGCCCGAGGACCTGATCGAAGACGCGCACCTCAAGGCGTCGGGCGGACTGCTGCCCATCACGCTTCCCGACGGCCGCCAGGTCGAGCTGCCGGCCCTGCCGCTCTCCATGGGCGGGCGGCGGTTCGGCATTCACCACGACGTGCCGCGGGTCGGCGAGCACGCCAGCGAGGTTCTCGACGAGCTCGGCTACGACGCCGACGCCATCCGCGACCTCGAGGCGCGCGGCATCATCGGCCTCGACCCCGGCAGTCCGGCGACTCGCGCCGCCGAATAGCCGGTCGGGCCCGCCCTGCGCGCTGGCGGATCAGCCTTCAGCCCTTGACCGTCTGCGGCTTGCCGCCGACGGTCACGCCAGCGAGCTGCTCGGCGGTGCGCATGACCGCCGTCATGTCGGCGTCCGGCCCCTGCTGAGACAGGCTGAGCAGCCACATCTGCTGCACGGCCCGGCCGATCCACATCGGGCACGACATCGCCTCGGCCTCGGCGAGGCAGAGGTTGACGTCCTTGGTCATCAGCCCCATCGCGAAGCCGATATCGAAGGTGCGAGGCAGGATGGCGCGGGGGAACTTGTCCTCGCTGGCCGTGCTGCGGCCCGAGCCGGCGTTGATGACGTCGACCATGATGTGAGGATCGAGACCGGCCTTGACGCCGAGGGCGACCGCCTCGCAGGTGGCTGCAGTCACCGTCGCCGACAGGAGATTGTTCACCACCTTCATCATCTGGCCCTGCCCTGGCTCGGGACCGATGTAGAAGGGCCGGCCGATCACCTCCATCATCGGCCAGAGGCGATCACAGTCGGCCTTGCTGCCGGCCAGCATAACCGCCAGGGTGCCGCGCTCGGCCCCGCGAACGCCGCCGCTGACTGGCGCGTCGACCGACCTGATGCCTTTCTCGGCCAACCTGCGGGCGATATCGGCGGCCTTGCGCGGGCCGGTCGTCGAAAGGTCCACGAACACCTTGCAGGCGCCGCCGTCCGCCACGCCCTCCGCCCCCAGCGCCACGAGGTCGACTACCTCCGGCCGCGGCAGGCTGACCAGGACGATCTCGGTCTGCGCCGCCACGTCACGCGGCGACTTCGCCCGCTTCGCGCCCTTGTTGACGATCGCCCCGAGTGCCGCCTCGTCGACATCGTAGGCGACGACCTCGTAGCCGTCCGCCATGAGCCGTCCCGACATGGGAAAGCCCATGCGGCCGATGCCTACGAACCCGATCCGTCCCTTGCTCATGCTCCCTCTTTCCTCTTGTTCGTGCCGCGAGCCGTCCGTGGAATTCTGCTCGAAGCAACAGGCCTGCGTTCAATTAATCTTAGCAAATCCAGCGTCAAATGGGTGGCTGCCCAATACCTCAATTCGCGAGCGCGGGCGCGGGCGCTCGACCGGCTGCGACGTCTGGTCCACCCCCCATCGGACCGACATGGCCGGACGAGCCGCCCACCCCGCGATCGCGAAGACAGGTGCTTGGCGTTCAATCGGCGCCACCAAGCCAGTCGAGTTCGGCATGACCCAGCACTTGATCGACGACGAGGGAGAACTCTGGAGTAGCCCGTCGCAGGCCCTGCGCGCGCGCTTCGAGACCCCGTATTGCGGCAGCGAGTTCGAGGACTTCCTGGTCCGGAATTTCGGCTACATCGCCGTCACCCGGCGCAATCGCTCGATCCGGGTGCGCGTGCGTCCGGCGCGCGCCAGCGAGAAGGCGCTCTATCGCCTCGTGTTCCTGCTGTTCGAGAGCAGCTCCGAGCGCGTGGCGCTGAGCACGCTCGCGGAGGACCAGAGCGACTGGCAGGATGCCCTGTTCACAGATTCGGCCGACGCCATCGCCCGCATCATGATGCTGTCCAGCGACGCGCAGGACCCGCGCCCGGATGCGTTCTTCTCCCGGCCGCGCGCGCTCGACGGGCTCGGCCCCGCCAATCCGTTCGTGCCGCTGATCGAGCATTGGCGCGCGCGCAGCGGACACTTCGAGCGCACATCGTTTCTCGAGCGGCTCGTGGGACCGCTGCAGGACCGCTACCTCATGATCCGCCTCGATGGCCGGTCCGAGCGCCTTTCCTTCGAGGAAGTCGGCGGCGGCTTTCCTCTGCTGGATCGCAGCTGGCTGGACAATTTCACGGGCGTGCGCGTCGAGGACCAGCCGGACTACTACTACGCGCGATGGGTCGCCGAGAGCTATCGGCACGCCGCGAAGATGCCGATACCGACGGTGCACGACATCGACGCACTCGTGCGGCGCCCGAAGCTCGGCACCAAGCGCCTGCGCTATCAGCGGCTGATCCTTCCATTCACGCGCGAGGACGGATCGACGCTGATGCTGGGCTCGTCCTTCCTCGACGAGTCGATCAACCTTCGCATCAAGGCGTCTTGACGCCGGCGGCCTCTGCTTCGGCCTCAGCGCTCGCTGCCGACGCGATGGCGCCAATCGCCGCCGGAGTCCTGCGGTGCGAGAAACCGCTCGAGATCGTCGACGAGTTCCTGCGTCTCCATCCAGGCGAACGCGAAATTGACCGTGCCGCGCGGCGAATTGCGCCAGAGCACCGACCAGTCCACGTGGTTGTAGCCGTTCCGCCCGGTGATGCCGCCTTTCATCACGGCCTCGGCCATGATCGCGACGGTCAGGTTGCTGTTCCAGCGCGTATGGGCATAGGCCCGGCAGATGCGCGGCAGGATCGCGGATAGCTGGCGGCCGCGAAAGTCGGGTCGATACCAGACCCCGCCGGAAAACACGACACGGCCGACGATGTCGTGGGTCGCCCTCGCCGTGACGATGCAAGCTTCGTCCTGCCGGCGTGTGCGCTCGGGATCGGCGTAGAACAGCCGCAGGCTCGTGGCTTCCTCGTAGAAGTTGGTGTCCTGCCAATCGAACACGCGAGCAGCCTGCGTCGCCACCACCGCCCCGTTGCTGTCGCGGCCGATGATGCAGAAGCCGTTGGTCGCCCCCGCGCCACCGAGCCGTGGATGGAACGTGGCAATGAGCGGCGTCCAACTCTCGCGATTCTGCGCGTTGATCTCGACCAGATCGTCGAAGCTGGCGAAAGACAGCGACACGCCCTTGAGCTTGGCCTGTGCCTCCGCCTTGAGGAAGAAGCGGCCGAGCAGATCGCTCGGGCCATGGTCGACTCTGATCTCGGAAAGCAGACTGCGCTCACGGACGGACATGTTGGACTCGGGAGACGTTCCGGTAAGGTTGCCACTTTAACTATTTTTAAACCTTAGCTCGCACTATTCAAGCCGGCGCTGGGAATTTTGCCCTTCCACTCTCCGAGACACGTGGATTTCAAACGAAGATTGCAGTAAAGTGACACTGCATCCATCACAGCCACCCAGTGTTGCGTACGAGATCCCATGACAGATTCCGCCCCCCAGAAGCCCGGCCGCGGACGCTCTCCGGCCCGCAAGCCAACCGACATCGACGCGCATGTCGGCAGCCGCCTGCGCTTTCGCCGGACCATGATGCAGATGAGCCAGGAGCAACTGGCCGAGAAACTGGGGATCACCCACCAGCAGGTGCAGAAGTATGAGACCGGCGTCACGCGCATGAGCGCGTCCCGTCTCGTGGAGGCTGCCCGCCAGCTCGACGTGCCGACACGCTGGTTCTTCGAGAACCTCGACCAGGAGGCACGCGACGCGGGTGTGGCGGGAGAGGACGGCGCGGCCGACGCGAGCAACACCACGCTCGACCGCGATGGCCGGGAGTTGCTGCGTCTCTACTACAGCATTTCGGAGACGGGCATGCGCCGCAAGCTGGTGCAGATGGCCCGCGTGCTGGCCTCCGAGCCGGTGAAGAAGAGCGAAGCCGGCTGAGACCGGCCGGCGCTCACCGATCGTCTGGCGTCGTCGACAGGATCGATCGACGCGTCATCGCCCCAAGCCCCTGAATAACGGGATTTTCGCCTCGTGCGCGCCGCGTCAGCGCGTCGCCTGGCGCCTGACGTCCGGGCGTTCCGTGTCGCTGCTCGCGTTCTGCCAGTCCACCCGTCGCGCCGTCAGGACGAGAGGTGTGCGCTCCGAGAGCTGCACGAGATGGCGCAGCTTGCGCCTCACGTCGACCAACTCGACTTTCACATATTCGCCGACCCGCTCCCCTTCCTCGGCGATCGCCAGGTCGACCCAGCGATATGCGATGTCGGGCAGCACGCCATTCGCGACCTGCTCGACGAGCCAGCGGCCACCTCCGACCACCGGATCGCCCGATGGCCAATCTCGCGCAATGATCCCGCGGGACTGTGACGAGACCAAATCTGACACCGGAGTGCGCATCCTGATACTTCTTCGCAGAGGGCGTGGCGAAGCCCGCTCCTCATGCAGCCCGACTGGGGCGCCGCGATTACCGCGTGGCATCATCGCGCCCCGCTGCGACCCTTGCCGGTAGCGCCGCCGGCCGGAGGTCGTGGCGATCGAAGACAGTGAAGCAGCACGAATACAGTAGGAATAAATACAAATCCCGTCACCCAACCAAAGTTAGGAATATTCGGTTGTAGACGACGATGATTTACACTCAGAAGTTCAAGAGCGGATACATGCTCGCCTGAAGCATAAGTCCTGAAGTCGACGGCGAGTATTTCCGCTTGAAATCGGGCGCCGGGCCTGCGGCCACCGCCGGTCGCGAACCGGCATGCGAGACCTTAGCGGCGGGGGCGCCCGTGCCGCCGCATGCCGGCCGCCACGATGATGATGTTTCCCGCGATCACGACCAGCATGACGAGCAGGAGCTGCCGGCCGCTCGGAGCCGCCGCGATCAGTGAGCCGGCATGCGCCGCCTCCTGCAGGATCAGCGTCATCAGGGGCACGAAGGCGCTGGCGGCGACGAAGCTTTCCGTCGAGATCTTGAGCACGGCCGAGAACATCAGCAGGTTCATCGCCGTCAGCACGAGCCCGCCGAACAGAACCGCCAGCAGAACCGTGAGGGGGCGCGTCAGGTCGGTGAACACGGGCAGACCCGGCACCGGCGCCAGCAGGCCGTAGCGCACCAGGACCATGCCCGCGACGAGCACGGCGAAACCGGCAAGCGCCGCGACGAGCACGACCTGGCCCGTCACCGACAGCTTCTCCCGGACGCCGAGCGCTGCGCGATTCCAGGGGTGCAACTCGGCCGAGAAGCTGCGCAGCGCGAACATCAGCGACGATGCACCGACCGTCGCCAGGATCGGCCCGAGCGCACGCCCCGACTGAATGGCGAGGAGCCACGCGATGCCGGCCAGCACGATGCCTGCGCCGAGCAGGCGCAAGCCGTCCGGTCGGCGGCCCAGGGCAAGCCAGCCGATCGCCATGGAGAGCGGGATCGAGAACCGCACGAAGATGCTGGCCTCGGCAGGGTCGGCATAGCTGATCGCCAGATAGTAGAAGATCTCCATGCCGATCGTCGTCGCCCCGAACAACCAGGTCATCGGCAGGCGCACGATCTCGCGAAGCCGGGTCGGCCGCCGCGACAGCACGATGAGCGCCACCGCCGCCACCAGCATCGCCTCGAGCACGAAGGCGAAGGTGTTGACGCCGTGCTCGTTGGCGTAGGCGTAGGCGATGTTGAGGATGCCGATGCAGAGCACGTAGAGGCCCGCCTCGAGCCAGCCGCCGGCGCTCCCGCTCATGACTCGGCCGTGCCGGTTACAGCGGTCGGCCCGTCGCCAGCCCGCGCGGGGGCATGGCGCAGGAACAGCACGACGGTGTCCCCGTAGGCGCGCTCGTCGCACAGCTCGAATTCGACGGGGAATGCGATGTCGCTGCCCCGGCGCTCCTCGACGATGGCGACGGCGCCCGGCTTGAGCCAGCCGCCGGCCGCAGCCGATGCCAGCGCCGGTCCGGCAAGCCCCTTGCCGTAGGGCGGATCGAGAAACACGAGATCGAACGCCGCCATGCCGCCGGCCGGGCCGAGGTCCGTCGCGTCACGTCGAAAGATCTTGCTGATCCCGGTGGCCGCCAGGGCTTCGACGTTGCGGCGGATCAGGCCACGGGCCTCCGCGTCGCTTTCGACGAACAGGCACCAGGCGGCGCCCCGCGACAGCGCCTCGAGACCGAGTGCGCCGGTGCCGGCGAACAGATCCAGCACGCGCGCGCCCTCGAGCGGCACGTCTTGAAAGGTGTGCGCCAGGATGTTGAAAACCGCTTCGCGCACGCGATCCGACGTGGGCCGGATCGCCCCGTCGTCGGGCGCGACGAGCGCGCGTCCCTTGAGACGTCCGCCGACGATCCTCACGGGCGCGACCGCCTTTCCCTGCCGGCGGCGGCAGGCTTGCGCACCTTGTTGCGGGGCCGGGCCTGCGCTCCCTCATTCTCACGCGCCACCGGCGGCGCAGCGGGCAACGGACCGAGCAGGCCGAACGTGTCCGCGAGCCGCTTGCCGAGCTGATCGGCCAGGACGCGCCGGCGCACCTCCTCCGCCGCGCCGGGCACGAGGTCGAGCAGTTGGAACGGCCCGTAGGAGATGCGGATGAGCCGGTTCACGTCGAGCCCGAGCACCCCGAGAATCTTGCGCACCTCGCGGTTCTTGCCCTCGCGCAGGCCGAGCGTCAGCCAGACGTTGGCCCCCTGAACTCGATCGAGCGTCGCCTCGACGGACCCGTAGCGCACGCCCTCCACCACGATGCCGTCCTTGAGTTTGTCGAGCCGCGCCTGATCGACCTGGCCGTGCGCGCGAACACGGTAGCGGCGCAGCCAGCCGGTCGACGGCAGCTCGAGATGTCGCGCCAGCGCGCCGTCCGTCGTGAGCAGCAGCAGCCCCTCGGTGTTGAAGTCGAGCCGCCCCACGGAGACGACCCGCGGCAGCCCGTCCGGCAGGCGCTCGAACACCGTCGGCCGCCCCTGCGGATCGCGATGCGTGGTCACCTGCCCCTTCGGCTTGTAGTAGCGCCACAGCCGCACCGGCTCCGGCTGCGGCAGCGCCTTGCCGTCCACCTCGATCAGGTCCTTCGGAGTCACGACGTGGGCGGGCGTGTCCAGCGTCTTGCCATTGACCGAGACCCGTCCGGCCTGGATCCAGCGTTCGGCCTCGCGGCGCGAGCACAAGCCGGCGCGCGCCATCGCCTTGGCGATCCGCATCTCGCCGTCGTCGTCGCCTGGGGCCGTCTCGCGTGACGGTCGCGTCCTGGCCGCTCCGCCGCGAGCGGGTTGACCGCGCTTGCCTGATTGCATCACATGGGTTCCAGATTATCGAGCAGGCTCGCCACAGATGTACTGGCCGCGCCCCGGCGACCTGCTCCAAGTCCAAGATCGAGAGCCTGATCGCCCGTTCGCTGGAACCTTCCGCAGTCCCAGCCCGGACGAACAGGCGCCAGGAGACCCTCTTTATGGCATCCCGTCGGGATTCGAGCCACATGGACCTTGCTTTCGCCGAGGCCGAGGCCGCGGCCGAGCGCGGCGAGGTGCCCATCGGGGCCGTGATCGTCGGCGCGGAAGGCCACGTGCTGGCCAGTGCCGGCAACCGCACGCGCGAGCTCAACGACCCGACCGCCCACGCCGAGCTCCTGGCGATCCGCGCCGCCTGCGCCGCCCAGGGCAGCCAGCGTCTCTCCAACGCCGACCTCTACGTCACGCTCGAACCCTGTCCGATGTGCGCCGCCGCGATTTCCTTCGCGCGGGTGCGGCGGCTCTATTTCGGGGTTTCCGATCCCAAGGGCGGCGCCGTCGAGAACGGCACGCGCTACTTCTCGAGCGCCATCTGCCATCATGCCCCCGAGGTCTACGGCGGCATTGACGAGAGCCGCAACCAGCGCCTTCTGCAGGCATTCTTCAAGACGCTGCGCGACGGCTAGAGCGTGGCTCGCACGCTTGCGTCGACGGGCGCTGTCAGCGCGCGAGGCCGCCCATGCGGCAGACCTCCGCCCACTCGGCCTCGCTCACCGGCTGCACCGACAGGCGGAACGACGTCACGAGGCTCATGCCGGCGAGCTTGGGATTGGCCTTGACCGCCGGCAGCGGCACGGGCTGCGGCATCGCCTCGAGCGCGCGGACGTCGACGCACTCCCACGTGCCCGTCGTGTCCTCGGGATCGGGATGGGCGAGCGCGATCACCTCGGCGATGCCGACGACGGCGAGCCCGATGTTGGAATGATAGAAAAAACAGCGGTCGCCGAGCTTCATGGCGCGCATGAAGTTGCGCGCCTGATAATTGCGCACGCCGGACCATGGCTCGCCCGCCGCCCCTCTGGCCACCAGATCGTCCCACGAGAAGACGTCGGGCTCGGACTTCAGGAGCCAGAAGCCCGTGGAGACGACTGGCGCCGGGGATTTCCGGGTGGCTGTGGCGACAGCCTTGCGCGGCTTGGGTTTTGAGGACTTCGGCATCGTCAGCGGATCTCGCGTCGGCAGTGTTGGCGTTTGGCCGGCGCGTGAGCTCCGGCGCTGGTCCGATAGGGTGTTATCATCACCCTGCGTCCGCCTGCAAACCGATCTCCCGGGCGCGCCGTCAGGCGAGAGCTGCTCGCAGCGCCGGATAATCCACCTTGGACCGATGGCGACGGTCGAGCGGGATCGCGGCGAGTGCGACGACGCGCTCGATGCCGAGCCGGCGCGCATTGCGTTCCCACGTCCCGGCCTCGGCGCCATCGCCCTCGATGGCCAGCACCGGACGCCCGCCGATGCCTGCGAGTGCGGCCCGGCGCACACCCGGCCAGAAGCGGGCCGCCGCCTCGACGCCGAAGGGATGCAACGCCCCGACCCGCGCATCGACTCGGCCGAGCAGCCACAACCGCCCCTCTTCGTCGAGCCGTCCGGCGTCGCCCGTGCGGTGCCAGATCTCTCCGTCGAGCGCGATCTTGCTGCCGGCGTTGCGGCTCGGGTCCATGTAGGTCTTGTTGACGTGCGCCCCGCTGACCACGATTTCGCCGTCGATGAGCCGCAGGGCCACGTCCGGCACCGGCCGGCCAGCGAGCAAGCCCGCGCCCTCCCGCATGGCGGCCCAGTCGGCGCTGGCGATCTCGTCGGCCCCGATGTGTGCGATCGGCTCCGCCTCGGTGGAGCCGTAGACGGCGACGATGCGACAGCCCGGCGAGGCGGCGGCAAGCCTCTCCATGACATCGGGGAAGACCGGCCCACCGCCGGTGAAGATGGCGGAGATCCCAGGCGGTGGGCCGCCCTCCGCGAGAGCCTCGCAGACCGACGGCGGCACGAGCAGCCGCGTCACGCCCCGCTCGCGCACGACAGCGGCGAGGGCTGCCGCCTCCACCTTGTCGTGCCGCGTCACATTCCAGGACGGCAGCACACTGGTGGTGCCCAGGGCCAGGTTCACGAGCACGAACACCGGGAACGCCACGAGATCGCGCTCGTGCTCATGCCCGGCCACGAGCAGCGGCGAGACCGCGGCATGCTGAGCCGCCAGAAAGCCATGGGTGCGCTCGATGGCCTTCGGCAGACCCGTTGAGCCGCTGGTGAAGGAAATCAGGGCGGGGTGATCGTCGGGCAGGGCGATCGTCGGCGTCCGCGTCGGCCGACGCCGGTCGAAAGCGAGCAGAAGTGGCCCCCTCCCCCAAAGCTCCGGCAGGGCGAAGCGCAGGCCTGCCAGCCAACCGCCCGAGAACACAGCGCGTGGGCGCGTCGCGCCAATCGCATGGCGCAGTCCTTTGAGACCCAGTGCGGGCTCGGGAAAAACCGCCACGGCGCCGAGACGCCAGAGTGCCGCCAGACCGGCATAGAGCGGCAGGCCGATGCGGGTGGCGATCAGCACGCGATCGCCGCGGCGGATTCCTTTCCGCCGCCAGCCTTCCGCGAGCTCATCCGACCAGAGCGCCAGCGCACTGAAACTGACGCTGCGACCGCGCCCGTCGATGATCGCCGGATGCGCGCCTCGGCGCGCCGCGGTCGCGAGAAAGGCCTCGAGAATGCTCATGCCCCGTCGTTCCCGACGAGCCGCCGCCCCATCAGCGCATAGCGGCGGAAAATCTCGCCACCTTCACGCACGCTGCGCTCCCTCGACACGTTGTCGACGTGCATCAGAGCATGGACGGCGTGCGTGAAGCCCGCTCTGCGCGCGCGCAGATTGAGGCTCGCCACGAGCATGCGGCCGACGCCGCGCCTGGCGCTGGCGTAGGTCTTGATGACGATCTCAGGTGCCGCCGCTGCCGCCATCGGATTGGGGTAGGCGAAGAGAAAACCGACGATCTCGCCGCCGGGCGCATGCGCAAACAGGATGAAGCGATGATCGAGCATCGGCAGAAGCGGCCGATAGAGATCGAGGAAAGCCGCGCGCGTGATGGGCTTGTAGAAGGCGTTCCGCGCGAAGGCCGACAGCGACATGTCGAAGATGCCGCCGATCAGCGCCTCGGCATCGCGTCCGTCCCACGCGACGACCTCGATGCCCTCCGACACGTCGGGCGCTTGCAACGCATCCAGCTCCGGCAATTGTGCCCGCGCCGACACATAGCGCGAGATCGGCGCGAAGCCGGCTGCGGCGAAGGCCATGGCATCGGTGGCGCCGCTGACCGGCTCGAGCGGGAAGGCCGCGGAGCCGTCGCTCTCGGTCACGAGGCGATAGGCGTGCCAGGTGTCGCCATCCATCGGACCGATGACCGCCTCGAAGCCTTCGACGGCAGCGCGGTCGGCGACGGAGCAAAGCAGAGCCGAGCCCGCCGCCTCCGAGGGCGAGCGGAACTGGCCGACGGCGAGCGTCCTCAGGCCGTTCCAGCGCGGCGCGTCCCGAAAGAGACGCCCGCTCGCCTCGCCGAGCATGACGGTCTCGGGGGTCGAGTTTTCGCTCATTCGTCCCTCCATCAGGTCACCGACATGGACACGTATCCGACGAGCGGGATGGCGGCTGCCAGGGCGGCCACCCGGGGGCTGCGGTAGCGATCGAACCACTGCGGACTGGCAAGGGTGAGGCTCGCCACCACGACGAGGCTCGCCAGCGCCCAGCCTCTGAGGTCGCCGAAGTGTCGAGAGGTCGCCACGTCCAGGCTGGCCACGAGATGGAAGAGCACCATCAGCAGGCCGACCGCCGCGGCCGCGATGCCGATTTTCCAGACTCTCGGGCTGCCGGCCAGCGTCAGGCAGACCAGCGCCGCGGTCACACCGGCGAAGGTCAGGTTGTAGAAGCCGATTGCCGTCGGCCCGCTGTACTCGCCGATGAACAGCCAGAACAGCGACAGCCCGACCAGCACGGCCAAATTGTCGAGATCGGGAAACGGGCTCCGCGTCGGCCGCGCCGCGCGCAAGGCGGCATGAGCGATGACGGCAAGCGCCGGCAATATGGCGTTGCCGGGCGAGGTGTATGAGCAGATCAGGAAGAGCGCGACGGCATGGGCGCGGGCCGCATGCGGCGTGAGGCCGAGCGGCCGCCCGACCACGTGCATGAGCAGTACCACCGCCACGAATCCCGCTGCCAGGATCGCCAGCGCCAGCGGCGCGCTCGTCACGTGACCCGCGAGAAACAGATGAAGACCGACCGGCAGGAACAGATTGTCGAAGCCACGCCAGGAGTCCGCCTCGATGAGCGCGCCGAAGGCCGCGATGAGCAGGCCGAGCGTCACCACGTTGGCCCGCGGCACGTCGGTCATGAGCAGCAACAGCACCATGGCGACGATCCATGTCACCAGGAAGAAGACAGCGACGCCTTCGAGGCTCTTGCTGCCGGCCTCCACGGCGAACGTACGCCGGCCATAGGCGCTTCCCGCGAGCGCTGCCGCCGCGTCCGAGAGCGTGAGCACGGCCAGCGGCAACACGTAGAGGACGGCGTTGCCTTGCGAGCGCACGAACAGAAAGCCGATGGATAAAGCCAGCAGCATGTCGCCGTAGGACGCGCGCTCGACGCCGTGCACCGTCGAGCCGATGCCGCGCTCTGCCAGAGCCGGCAGGCGCAACACGATCATAACGACGAGAGTGACGCCGACGAGCAGCAGCACCGGCCAGCGGCTCTGAAACAGCAGCGGCAACAGCATGGCATAGGAGCCGGTCGCCACGTGCACGGCCTTACGCTGCAATTCCGCCGACCAGCCGAACCGATGACCGGCAGTCCGCACGCCTGCCATGACCGCAAGCAGTGCGCCGACGGAGCCGACGATGAGCGCGAGGTCGGCAAGGACGCTCATCCCACGACCTCCTCGACGACGAAATCCGAGTAGAAAAAGGCCTTGTCCTCAGCCTTCAAGCGATCCTCGTCCATCTGGCGACGCACGATGCGTGCGGCCAGATGCGCCGGCACGCGGCGCGGCACCATCATGTTCCAGTACACGAGGCGGGCGCCCGGATTGGCGGCAGAGAGCAGGCTCGCGTAGACCTCGGCAAAGACACCGGGCGACATGTACTCGAAGATGTCCGAGAGATTGAAGCCGTCGGCCTTCTCGCCCGTCGCCACGAAACGCTCGAGCGAACCCGACCGGATATCCAAGCGATCGAGCCGATCCCGGATCACGCCGAAATGCTCAGGCCGCCAGGCGAGCGGCAAGGCCTCTCGCTGCGCTCCGAGCAGGATGGCGGCGAGATAGGGATTGTCGACCGGATCGAGATCGACGACGGCATGCCTGATCCGGCGCGCCACGTGGGCCGCGACGCTTCCCTCGACATGCTCGAAGAAGGCGGCGTCACGCCCGAGCCGTCCCATCGCAAAGCGCGAGAAGAAGAGATTGAGGAGCAACCGCCAGCGCCACGTGCACCAGCGTTCGCGCAGAAAGGCCTCCCGCGCCTCGCGATCGCGACGCTCGAACACCGCCTTGACCGTCCGCCGTCCGTGCACGAGCGGCAGCAGGCGTTGCCGGAAGATGCGGAAGTAGCGCTCGAACTTGCCGACGCCGCCGAGGCCGAACGCCACGACCTCGCCGCGACGCGCGCGCCAGAAGGCGGCCGTCTCCGGCGGCAGGGTGGCGATCACGCGATCGAGCAGCGCGCCCCGGTCGGCGGCGGGCCGCGCGCCGAGCAGCGCCAGGAACGCGTCATGATCGAGCACGCGATACGCCCCGATGCGCGCCTCGAGGCAGGCGATCTGCGCCCGCGAGAGATCGACCACGACGACCCGTGCGGGATCGAGGGTCAACATCGCCAGGGCATTGTCACCAGCCGACGAGATCGACACCAGCGTGGCGCCGGCTCGGCTCGCAAGCCCCGCGACGAGCACGTCGGCATCCTCCCAGAGCTGGGCATAGCGGATATCGTCGAACGACGCTTTGCCGGCGATCTCGCTTGCCGCGGCGCTTCCCTCAGCCATGATGCCGCCTCACGCTCCCGCTGACGCCGTCGACCTCGATCTCGTCACCGGTCGCGAGCCACTGCGTCGCTCCCTTCACGCCGACGACGCAGGGGATCCCGAGCTCCCGCGCGACGATGGCCGAGTGCGACAGCAGGCTGCCGCGCTCCACCACGATGGCCGAGGCATTGGCGAACACCGCGATCCAGCCGGGATCGGTATGTCGCGCCACGAGGATCTCACCCGGCTCGAGCGCCTGCGAGCGCGGATCGGTGACGACGCGCGCCTTGCCGACGATGCGGCCCGCCGAACAGCCCGTTCCCATCCGCGCCTCGCCATTGCCGTCCGTGTCTGCGCTTCGCTCCGCGATCTGCGCCTCGGCCGATGCCGGCCGTCGGCATGCGACGGCGCCGGTGATCGTCACGCGCTCCGGCGGATCGGCCAGTGCGCGTCCTCGCGTCATCTCCGCCCGCCGGACCGCCACGAGCCCCTCGAGGTTGCTCGACACGCTGAACCCTTCGATGGCACCGAGCACCTCCTGGACCGTGAGCATCAGCACGTCGCCGGGCTCGGCTATGACCCCGTTCGCTGCAAGCTCCCGGCCCATGGCCATGAAGATGCGGCGCGCCCGGCCGAATACGCGCGTGCGCTCGAAGCGCAGGTTCTCGCGATCGCGCACGCGCGCCTTGGCAAGCGACAACGCCAGCCCGGCAATGCTGCGGCGAAGGGGACGCCCGGCGAACAGGGCCTTCAGCTTGGCCCCGGCGTCGATGGTCTGGCGCTCGAGCTGGGGCGGCCGCTCGGCAGCGGCGGCGATGGCCAGGAGAAGGGGCGTCGGGTCCTCGTCGAGCGTGGTGCTTTCGAGCTTCAGTTCCTCGGTGCAGCGATCACCGAACTTGGCGAGATAGCTGTCGATGCCGCCGCGAATACCGGGGTGCCCTGCGACCGCGGCCAGACCGTCGCGCCGCAGCGCCGCCGACAGCCCCGGAGCGGCCGAGACCTCGCGGCCGAGCGCCGCGATGCGCTGTGCCGGCTCGGCGGAGACGATGTCGCCCTGACCGATCAGCACGTCGTTGTGGAGGGCCAGCCCTTCCGCTCCGAGCCACCTCTCGAGGAGCTTGCGCGAGGCGCCGAAGGCGATCATGCACAGGAAATCGTTGACCAGTGGCGCGTCCCAGCGGTCCAGCAACTCCGCCTCGATGCGTCTGTACTCGGCGGCGAGCGCCGTCAACGGCGCCGTCTCGAGATCGAGCGCGGCGCGGCCGAGGGCAGCATCGAGCCGGCGGTTGAAGTCGCGGATGGTCCCTTGCAGCCGCACCGCCGCCAGCGACATGCGCCATACCATACGTGCGATGCGGCCCCATTCCGCCACGACCGACAAGCCGCGTGGGCGAGGCGGCGCCAGGCGATCGGCGATGTCTGCGGGCAGCGGCTCACCGACACCCATCATGGTCTCCATGTGGGCACGATTGCTTGCGAACCCCGGCAGCAGGGCCAGGCAGCGGTACCAGTTGATCAGGTTGTAGTAGACCCGGCCATCGAGCCGGCCCAGCATGTTGTCGAAGGCCGCCGCGTTGGCCCGCACGCGCGCCTCAGGCACGCCGAGCAGACCGACGAAGGCACGATAGACCCGCGCGTAGGCGTACTGCGCGAAGCTGTAGGTCAGCGGCGAGACGAGCCCTGGATAGCTCTCGACGATGTTGGAGTTGTCGAAGATCGTCACGGTTGCGTCGGGAAGCGGCGTCGCCGACAGGCGCGACGTGATGGGGCGCGTCTGCAGGACGTGGAGGCGATCCGCCTCAAAGGCCCACTCGATGTCCTGCGGCGCCCCCATGGCAGCCTCGATGCGCCGGGCCATGTCTGCGAGCCCGGCGAGGTCGCGCGCGCTCAGCGGTCCGTCGGCCTCGAGCGGCGCGCTCGGCACGCCGGTTGCCTTGTCGAGCGCATAGTCGACGCCGTCCACCTCGCCCGAGACCAGGCGATCGGCAAGCCCAGCCGTAGCGGAAACCACCATGCGGTCGCGGCGCCCGGCCACGGGATCGGCGGTGAAGACCACTCCGGCCGCTCGTGCCGGCACCATGCGTTGTACGATAACGGCCGGTGCACCATCGTTCGCGTCGAGAGCATGCTGGCGGCGATAGGCGACGACGCTCTCGGAGAATCCCGAGCGCCAGACCTCATGCGCCGCCGCCGGCACCTCCGCGACTGGGACGTTCAGGCGTGACAGGAACTGCCCCGCGTGCGAATGCGCTGCTCCGTCCTCCTGACGCCCCGAGGAGCGTACCGCGAACAGCCCCGGACCGAGGCTTGACAGTGCGCGCGAGAGATCGCCGGCCGCTTCCGGCTTGAGCCCGCTCTCGTCGAAGGCCGCCGGCGAGATGGCGAAGAACTCCGGTGGCGCGAAGCCCGCCGTCGCGAGGCGCGCCAGCGCCGCCGCCTTGCCGCCGACGTGCTCGACGTCGTGGGCCTCGCCCATGGCGTAGACGTATTTCATGCGCCGCCTCCCAGAGCGAGCGGCAGGAAGCCGGCCGTCGCGTAGCATGCGGTCACCCAGAGGCCGGCCACGAGATCGATGCGGGCCTGGCTGGCCGCGCTCGGGCGGCGGCGGAAGTCGCGCACGATCCGCAATGCGCCCACCAGCGCGGCCGCGGCAACAACAGCCGTAGCGACCAGCGTGCCGGTCATGGCTCCGACGCAGATCAGCAGCAGGGCGGACGTGGCGAGGCAGGCCGCGAGCACCGAGACGGCCCGCTCCAGCCCCCACAGCTTCGAATAGGTCTCGACGCCCATGCGTTCCTGCTCGGGCGCCATGATCTTGCGGCCGATCTCGAGGATGCAACCGTTGACGAAGCTGAGCAGCAGAAAGAGCCACAGTCCCGCCGGCGGGGACCCGGCCCGCGGCAGCCATTCGCACGCCGTCACGAACAGATCGATCAGCGGCATGATCAGCATGTGCGAGACGAGGTACACCAGCGGCCGCGCCTTGAGCCAGTCGGGCGCCCCGAACTCGACGGACATCAAGCCAAGCCACAGCCACACGCCCAGCAAGGGTACGGCGAGCGCGCCGTGATAGCCGGCGGCGAGCACCAGTGCGACAGGGGTGAGGCCAACGGCGATGGCGACGATGAGCCTGAGCGAGACGAGCCCGCGCGGAATCGGCCGCTCCGGCCGGAAGGCGGCGTCGTCCTCGCGATCCTTGACCTCGTCCGAGGCGCGCAACTGGGCGAAGATGATGAAGCAGACGATCCAGGCGACCGCATAGGCCGCCAGACCGGGCCGTGCGACACCGGCCAGAAAGGCCGAGACGTTGATGCTCGCAGCGCTGAACACCAGCAGCAGACCGAGCGTACGGACGAGCGGCAGCCGCTCGCTCTGGTAGATCCATAGACGCGCCGCGAGACCGAGCTGCGCCTCGCCAGACACTGCATGCATCAGCGCCTCCTTGCGAGCAGTTCGTGAGCCCGGGCGAAATGACCGGCCGCGATGGCGCCGATAATGGAGATTTCTCCGGCGAGACAGAGCACGGCCGCGACTTCCGCAAGCGCCGCGGCCTTGCCCGTGCCAGCGAGCCCGAGGATGGCCAGTCCCGCCGACTGGGACGGCAGTCCGGTTCCGCCGCCGACGCTGCCGACCAGGATATTGGGCAGCGTCACCGAGACGCGGAGATCGCCGTTGTGCCCCTCCATGCGCGTGTAACCCACGGCGGATTCCGCCACGCAGGCGGCGTCCTGGCCGGTCGCCAGGTAGAGCGCCGCGAGGCCGTTGGCATAGTGGCCCTGCGCGCCCATCTGACCGGACAGCAGCGCGCCGAGGTTCGCCATGCGGGCATAGTCCAGCATGCGTTCGACGGTGGTGTGCAGGCGACGCTCGACGAGCGCGCGCTCGAGCACCACGCTCGCCGTCACCTTGCGCCCGCGGCCGCGCACCATGCCGAGATAGGAGGCCTTCTTGTCGCCGGAGAGGTTCGCCTCGATGAACCAGTAGAGTGGCTTGACCGGCACATGGGCCACCAGATGCCGGCAAAGCGCGTCGGTCGCGATCGTGACCATGTTCTGGCCGGCGGCATCGCCCGTCTCGTAGCGGCAGAGCAGGAAGACGACATTGTCGTCGATGACAGGTTCGAGCGCCACGAGCTTACCGTGGCGTGTGGTCGACTCGGCTGCCGCCTTGAGAGCCGCCGCATTGCCTGCGACCCACTCGATGAAGAGGCCGGCGTCGAGGAGCGAGCCGAAGGCGAAGCCCGGGCTGCGCCAGACCCCATCGTGTGCGAGCGCTGCACTCGCGCCGCCGGCTGCCGTGATGATCTCGGCGCCTCGCGCATAGGACGCGACGAGCGCCGCCTCCGTCGTCGCCAGGGGCACCAGGTAATCGCCGTTGGCGTGCGTGCCGTTGATGCGCAGCGGCCCGGCAAGCCCGACAGGCAGCTTTACCGTCCCGATCATGTTCTCGATGTTTGCCGCATAGCGCGTCAGGCTGGCGCGCGTCGCCGGATCAGCGAGCGCAGCCTCATCATCGGCGCTGGCGGCGGTCTCTGCTCGCAGCCGCCGCCAGAAGGCCTCGACACTGCCGACCGTCGCGTCGCGCACGATCCGAAACCGTCGCGCCGGCGCCGTGCGACAGGCCAGTCGCTGTCGCAACTGGCCGTCGGTCGCACTCGCGCGCAACCGCTTGAGCATTTCCGCAACTGTCGCCGATATGAGCACGCAACACGCTTCCGATCGCTTCGGGAGCGCAAGGATATGATGCAGTGCTGAAGAAATTGGTCAGCGCGCCGTTAAGGCGCGCTCACCAGTCGTCCCATCCCGGGCCACGCTCCGGCGCGTTCCCCGGCCTTTGCCATCAAAACCCGTCGGCGGGGCGATCGAGGCCGAAGTGCGAACGCAGCGTCTCGCCTTCGTAGGCGGTGCGGAAGAGGCCGCGCTTCTGCAGGATCGGCAGCACCTCGGCGATGAAGGCATCGAGCATGCCCGGCAGCAGCGGCGGCATCAGGTTGAAGCCGTCGGCGGCGCCGGAGTCGAACCAGTCGACGATCAGGTCGGCGAGCTGCTCCGGCGTGCCCGTGAACGTGAAATGACCGCGCGCGCCGGCGAGCTTGGCGAGCAGCTGGCGCAGCGTCGGCCGTTCGCGCTTGACCATGCCGACGATCACCTCCGTGCGGCTGCGCGCCGCCTGCACGTCGTCGGGATCGGGAAGTCCTCGGGCGAGAGCGGCTTGTCGAGCGGCAGGTGCGAGAAGTCGTGCCCGCCGAAGCGGCCCGAGAGGCGCTTGCGGCCGACCTCGGGGTCGGCGAGGTTGTTGAGCTCGTCGGCGAAGCTTCTGCGCCTCCGCGACCGTGCCGCCGAGCACCGCGCTCAGGCCCGGCAGGACCAGCACCTGGTTGGGCGCGCGTCCCTCCGTCACGGCATGCGCCTTGATGTCGGCATAGAAGGTCTGCGCCGTCGATTTCTCCATGTGCGCGGTGAAGATCGCCTCGGCGTGGCGCGCGGCGAAGCGCCGGCCCGTGTCGGAGGACCCCGCCTGCACCAGCACCGGCCGGCCCTGCGGCCCGCGCGGCACGTTGAGCGGACCGGTGACGGAATAGTACTTGCCCTCGTGATTGACGGGACGGATGCGGTCAGGCTGCGCGTAGCGGCCGCTCGCACGGTCGTCGAGGATGGCATCGTCGGCCCAACCGTCCCACAGCCCCTTGACGACCTTGAGATACTCCTCCGCCCGCTCGTAGCGCTCGGCGTGGCTCACCTGGCTCGTGTCGCCGAAATTGCCGGCCGCCTCCACCGCCCAGGTCGTGACGATGTTCCAGCCGACGCGCCCGCCGCTGATGTGATCGAGCGAGGCGTACTGGCGCGCCAGGTTGTAAGGCTCGGTGTAGGTCGTGGACGCCGTCGCGATCATGCCGATGCGCTTCGTCACCATCGAGACGGCGCCGATGGCGCTCACCGGCTCGAGCCAAGTGCGCGCCGCGCGCTCGATGTCGTTCCACAGCGAAAGCGTATCAGCGAGGAAGATGGAGTCGAGCAGACCGGCCTCCGCCTTCTGCGCCAGCTCCTGGAAATAGCGGATGTCGGTGAGTGGGTAGGCCGATGCCTGGGGATGGCGCCAGGAAGCCTCGTGATGCCCACGGCTCTGGATGAACAGGTTGAAGTGAAGCTGCCGTTTCATGTGCCTGCGCTCGTGTTTGCTTGCCATCGGAAATTCATCCGGACAACCGTATCTCGACGAGACCGCACTTGGCAAATTCTGAGCCTTGCAGGAGTGCCAATGCGGCAATCCTGCGGCAATTGGACCTTCGGGAGCCGCTCAGCGGACCCGGATGGCGATCACGGTCGTATTGTCCTGATAAGGATCGCCGCCACCCTCGACGGCGTCGAGCAGCCCGCTCACCACGGCCTCGACACCGCGCGACGCGGTCGCCCCGATCGTGCGGGTGATCTGCTCCTCGCTCAGCGTCTCGATGCCGTCGGTCGCCATGACGACGATGTCCCCAGGCTCTAGAGCGATCGCGTTCTCCGGCCGGTCGACCAACTCAATCGCGCTGCCCATCAGCGCCGAGCGCAGATAGTGGCGGCGCGGATCGGTCAGCGCCTCCTCCAGGCTCATCTTCCCCTCAGCGACCATCTCGTCGAGCATCGGAGCCAACGAGTGATCCTCGTTGAGAATGGCAAGCTGGCCGTCACGGAATACGAAAAGCAGGGAATCCCCGACACTGACCCAGCTCAGACCTTGCGGACCGATGATAGCGCCGATCAGCGTGCAGCCCATGCCCGACAGTCGCGGCTCGGCATGGATGCGCCGGGCGATCGCTTCATTCGCCTCCGCGAGCGCCACATCGAGGCGACGCGTAACAGGTCCGGCCGCTGCCGAGATGGCCCCGAGAAAGGTTTCGCAGGCCGTGCTGCTGGCGACGGCTCCGCCGACATGTCCGCCCATGCCGTCGGCAAGCACGGCGACGAGTTCGCCGGCGCTGCCTCCATTCGCCGTCTCCGTCGTGGCACTTGCCGACCAGACGGCAGCGGAATCCTCCTGATAGCTGCGGCCACCTTGTATCGACCGGCTCGCGTGTTCGAACATGGCGCGCATGCCACTTGATCCCTCGTTGCAGCCGGCATCCGTCGGCAGCCGTCACCCCGGCGGCGCGCCGCATGGGTGGCCTCCGGCAGCACGCTCCGGCCACCGGTTCCTGCCGCGATCCAGGCCTCGGCAAGAGGCCGCTCGCCCCGCGCCTAGCCGTCTCGCGAGGCCACGGTCATGCCACTGCGCGCTCGATCCGTAATGGAGGTAGCAACACCTGCCCCGATGTCAACGGGGCACAGAGTACAACTCCTGTCACTCCTTGAGCTCGGTCAGCTCGGACCAGTCGAACTCCGACCCGCAGAACGGCACGAAGACGAGCTGGGTGCGGCCCATCGTAATGACGTCCATGGCTGTCAGCTCCACCGCTGCCGTCGGCTTTTTGTCGTTGATCTGCACGACGTTGGTCTTGGCGAGGTTCGGCACGAACAGGTACTTGCGGTCGCTCGAGTCGTAGCGGATATAGGCCTGCTCGGCCGTCGAGATCGACTCGTCGCCGAAATCGATCGGAATACGCTGCGAGGACGAGCGGCCCACCGTGTTGTTGCCCTCGAAGATCGGCCGATAGGCGCCGAGGCCCGGCCCGCCGATGACCACCAGCCAGGCGACCACCGGATCCTGATGGAACTGAGTGCGTCCGAGTTTCTGCTTGCCGCGGATCAACTGCGTGCGTGGCTGGGCGTCACCACCCCGTCCGAGTGCCGACGAGCGCAGCGACCGCGACACCGGCAGCTCCTGCGGCTCGGCGGCGGAGCGCGGCCGTTGCGAGGCTTCGGGCTGGATCGGCGCCGCAACCGGCGCTGGCGCCCGCTCGCTGCGGACCGGCACGGGCTGAGCCACGGCCATCGGCTCGACAGGGGCGGGCAGCGCCGGGCGTTCCGGCACGCCGGCCTCGCTCTTGCTTTCCGGTCTGCGGGCCGGGCGTCCCGTCGGCTCCTCCGAGACCGGGTCAAGCGTGTGCTCGCCGCGGCTGGCAGCCGCCAGGGCATCCTGCAAAGTCCCGAGGAAGCGATTGCGGGGCTTGTCCGCTCCGCCTGCTGCACCACCCTTGGCTTTGCGATCGTCTTCGGCCATGTCAAACCTCCCAGCCTGATGTTCCGCCACGCGCGACTGCCGCGGCGGCCTGCCCTGCAATTCCCTCGTCGCGCCGGCCTCGTAGAGTGGGCCGGCGTCCGGCCTAAGCCGGCGACGTCTCGAACCTCATCTTGACGTCACCGATCTCGATCACGTCGCCCTTCCGCAACGGCGCCTCGAGCACCTGAGCGCCATTGACCGCGACGCCGTTTCCATCGCTGCCACTCAGGTCCTTGATGGCGTACTCATCATCGGGGGTCCAGTAGATCAGAGCGTGGTAACGATGGACGGAACGATCCTCGAGACGGATGTCGTTCTCCCGATGCCGCCCGACGCGAATCATGCGGCGATGAAGCGGCAAACGTGTGGCATCGCCGCCATCGCAGGCGAGCCAGGCCTCGTCCGGCGTCAGCGAGGTGCACCGCATCTCCATCTCGGGCAGGCGGGCCGCTCTGCGCCGCGCTGCCGTGCGCCGGCGCCATGAGCGGGTCATGCCGACCACGAGGCCGGGCAGCCCCATCATCACCAGGACAGCCAACAGGCCCAAGCCGACGACGAGCAACGGCGTGTGTCCGTACTGCCGCTCGAGCTGCTGGCGCCAGACCTGCCATTTGCTGGCGGCACCGGCTGCGACCGGCGTTGCGGAGGCCAGCCCGCCCGGCTCGCGGTCCCCCGCAACCGGACCGGCAGCGTGCGCGGGGGTCGCTTGAAGGCTGGCAGGCCACCACGAACCGCAGGCCGCGAGTGCACCCAAGCCGCAGAGCAGCGCCGAAAGCAGCACTGTCACGACGATCGTCGGGGTCTTTTCGGTCCTGCGCATGGCGGTGCGCCCCAGGATGGCTCATCCGCTCATGCCTTCCGACCGCGGCAAGATGATGACCACCGATCGCAGTCTCGCTTCCGGATTTTGCGGCCGTGCGCGCGGCCGGCCTCATTCTTCCGCCACATTGTGGCCCGAACACTCCCATTCGTGCTTCGGGGACGCACGGCACTGAGGACGGCGCGCGCTCAAGGGCAGTGCATGCTGGGCGCGAATCATCATCTATGCACCTGGACTTCCCGAGGCTGTAGCGAGATGGAGCTGGAAAACTGCGGAAGATGGTGTGTCGTATGTCCATCGCACACGTCGGATGGAATGGCCGATGACCAATCTCCTGGCCCTCGCCCCAGGCACGACCCTCGTCGGCGACTATCGCATCGAGCGCGTCCTGGGCGCCGGCGGGTTCGGCATCACCTACCTCGCCGAGGAGATCGCCCTCGCGCGCCGGGTCACCATCAAGGAATACTTCCCGTCCGATTTCGCGGCCCGCGAGACCGGCTCGTCCGTCGCCTGTCCGCGCTCGCGTGATTCAAGCGAGGACTATGAATGGGGCCTCGAGCGATTTATCGACGAGGCGCAGGCGCTCGCCAAGTTCGATCACCCGCACATCGTTCGCGTCTATCGCTATTTCCGTGCCAACAAGACGGCGTACATGGTCCTGCACTTCGAGGAAGGGCAGAGCCTGAAGATGTGGCTGAAGTCTCTCGCGCGGGCCCCGCGCCAGAGCGAGCTCGACGCCATTATCGCGCCGCTGCTCGATGCCCTCGAGATCATCCACAAGGCCGAGTTCCTGCATCGCGACATCGCGCCCGACAACATCATGATCCGCCGCGACGACTCGCCCGTGCTGATCGACTTCGGCTCGGCGCGCGCTGCCATCGCCAATCATTCGAAGACGGTGAGCGCCCTGGTCAAGCCGGGCTACTCGCCGTTCGAGCAGTATGCCGCCACGGGCCGCCAGCAAGGCCCCTGGACGGACATCTATTCGCTCGGCGCCACGCTCTATCAGGCCGTCACCGGCCGCCGCCCCTCGGATTCCCCGAGCCGCATGGCCAGCGACGACTACGTGCCCGTCCGAGAGCTGGCGCTGAGCTCCTATCGAGCCGGCTTCCTGGCCGCCGTCGATCATTCCCTGAAGCTCTCCATCGACCAGCGCCCACGCTCGGTCGCGGCTTGGCGTCAGGAGCTGTTCGCCGAGCCGACGCGTCGCCGCACCCCTGCGGCGGCTCCCGTCGTCGAGAACCTGAAGGAGGCCGCTGCCGCCCAGACGCCCGAGCCCGCCGCCCGCGCGCTCTCGCAGCGTCCGCGTCGGGGCATACGGCAGCTCATCGAGGGGTTTCAGGCGCGCAGCCTGCGCCAGCCCGAGGCGCAGCCGGCCGCGCAGCCCGCCATGGCGGAAGCTGCAGCCGTCGCCGGGGCCGGCGGAGCGGGCATGGCGGCAGCGCCGGGCCGGGGCGCCGAGATGGCGGCGGCTGCCCCACGCACACCGTCCGAAGCCGCCGCGCAGCCGATGCTCGCGCCAGCCGCAGCTCTGCCGGTGCCGGCCAAGCCGAAGATCTTTCCGCAACCTGTGCCGCGCAAGCCTCCACCTCGCCCGCTCAGCGGCCGGCATTCCAGCGGTGGCGTGCGCCGCCTGCGCCCCTTCCTCGTCTACACCCTCCTGCTGATCGGGCTCTCTGCTGGCGCCGTGGCAGTCGTCGACTGGGGCAACAAGTCGCCGCCCGAGGTCGCCGGCAAGCATGGGCTGAGCCAGCCCTCGAGCCAGACCACTCCCGTTGCTCTCGCCAGCGAGATCAAGGGACACAAGGGCCTCGCCGGCGCCGTGCGCTTCAGCAGCGACGGCCGCTCGCTCGTCACCGTCGGCGCCGACGCCACGCTCAAGATCTGGAACGCGACGACGGGGGGTCTGATCCGCACGATCGAGCTCGACGACGGCCCCGCGACGACGCTGTCGGTGAAGGGGGCCCGCGCGGCGACCGGCCATGGCGATGGCGCGATCGTCCTCTGGGACCTCGAGAGCGGCCAGCGCATCGCCCGCTTCAAGCGCAACGGCGCCAACATCTGGAGCGTTGCCTTCGCCGGCCGCGCCGATCGCGTGGCGGTGGCGAGCCACGACTGGACCGTGACACTCTGGGATACCCGCAGCCTGTCCACACCGGCTCACGTCTTCGAAGGTCACCAGAATGCCGCGCAGTCCGTCGCTTTCAGCGAGCGCGGACACCTCATCGCCTCGGGCGGCGCGGACAAGCTCGTGAAGTTGTGGAACGCCGACGATCTCAGCCTCGTGCGCACCTACCGTGGCCATCGGGACTTCGTGACGGCGCTGGCCTTCTCGAGGGATGGCCGCCTGCTCGCCTCGGCGAGCCTCGATGGCGGTCTCAGGCTCTGGTCGACGAGCTCCGGCCGTCTCTACCGCTCGCTGCGCGGCTATCGCGGCAAGATCAGCGCCATCGCCTTGTCACCGGCCACGGGACTGCTGGCCGCGGCGTGCGGCGACGGCGTGGTCAGGGTCTGGGACATCCGCCGGGGCCGCATCATCAGGCGCCTGGAAGGCCATACAGGCGCCGTTACGTCCGTGGCCTTCTCACCGGACGGCCAGCGGCTCGCGAGCTCGGGCGAGGATGGCACTCTGCGCCTCTGGCGGACAGCGGGACTGCGTCGAAGCGGGCGCGATTGACGCCGGGAGAGACGGCGCGGAGCCCCGTGTCAGCGATGTCCTGCCCCGCCGTGCTCGCGGTAGTACCTGAGAAGATAGACCCGAACCGCACTCGACAGCGCCGAGGAGGCGCGAGCCGCATCGATCTCGGCGACGAGGCGGGCAACCGGCAGATCGCGGCTGGCCGCCACCTCCTTGAGCGCATCCCAGAACGGCGGCTCGAGCGAGATCGACGTGCGGTGCCCGCGAATGGAGAACGATCGCTTCAGCGGCCGCGTCATGGCTCGTCGCGGTTCGTATCGGTTGCGGACGGCTGGCGTGCGTGCGCTTCGAGCCGGCGGCGCTCCAGCTCCGACTCGGCCGCCGTCTGCCGACGCTCGGCCTTGGGACGACCAAACCGCTTACGGTTCTCCGCGGCGCGCTGCTCCTTCTCGGCGCGCGCCTTACGCTTGCGCTGCTGGCGAAGGTTGATGATCTCTCCACTCATGCGCGTATCCGCCTCTGGGCTTCCTGGCAAAACGCCGGCCCGCCCGTGTCAGGCATCGGCCTTGGCAAGCGTGCGAAAACTGCCGGAGTAATAGAGAAGCGGCTCGGCATCGGCACGAACGCAGGCATCGCGAACGCGGCCGATGAAGATGGTGTGCGTGCGTCCGTCCATCTCCTCCTCGAGCGAACAGTCGAGGCTGGCGAGCGCGCCCTTCAGCACGGGAGCGCCGGTCTTGAGCACGTCCCACCTGTCGGCCTCGAAGCGCGCCTCGCCCGCAAGGCCCGCCTGCCCGGCGAAGCGCAGGGCGATATCCGACTGATCGAAGGCCAGAACATTGACGCAGAAGCACTTGCTGGCCTGGATCAGGTCGTGAGCGCTCGCATTGCGGTTGATGCAGGCGAGGATCAGGGGCGGCTCGTCTGACAGCGAGCACACGGATGTCGCCGTCGTGCCTGTGCGATCGCCTGGCGCCCCGACCGCGATCACCGTGACCGCGCCCGGGTACAGGCGCATGACCTGACGGAAGCTCGACTTGTCCATATCGCTCTGTCTCTCCTCCCCATTGTTCACCGGCACTCGTCGTGCCCCGGCCTCGCCGGCATCTGGCTCACCGGCGCCAATCACCGATCTCGGCTTTGGCAATACCGAGATTCTCCCGCAGCGTCTTGCCAGCGAACTCGCGCCGGAACAAGCCTCGTCGCTGCAGCTCCGGCACGACCAGCCGGGCGAAATCCTCGTAGCTGCCCGGAACGTGCGTCGCCGCCAGCACGAAGCCGTCGCAGGCCGGCGCCGTGAACCATTCCTCCATCTGGTCGGCGACGTCTTTCGGTGTGCCGACGAAGACCGGCACCTCGTGGATCGTGCCGCGCTTGGAGGCCTCCACGAACTCCGCCACAGTCGGCGTCGGATTGCCGGTGGCCGCGACCACCCGATCGACGATGCCTCTTAGGCCGCTGATGCCGTCCATTTCCTCCTGCGTGAAAGCGGAGTCGAGTGGTTTGCTCGCGAAGTCGTAGTTGAGTACCTCCGAGAGCAGCGCCAAGGCGTCGATGCGTCGCGCCGTGCCCTCGATCAGCTCCATCTTCGCTTCCGCCACCGCGCGGGTCTCTCCGACCACGCAGTAGCAGGCCGGCGCCACCTTGACGCTGGCGGGGTCGCGCCCGAAGGCGGCCACCTGCTCCTTGAAGCCCTTGTAGATGCGCTTGCCCGTCTCGAGCGAGGGGTAGATGCAGAAGATGAGCTCGCCCCAGCGCGCCGCGAACGCCTGACCGCGGCCGCTCTGTCCGGCCTGCATGACGACCGGCCGCCCCTGCGGTGAGCGCGGCACGGTGAACGGCCCCTTGGACTTGAAATAGTGCCCCTGGTGATGCAGCGGATGCACCTTTGCCGGGTCGGCGAAGCGCCCCGTTGCGCGATCGGCGAGGATGGCGCCATCCTCCCAGGTATCCCAGTGCCCGAGCACGACCTCCATGAACTCGTCCGCCCGGTCGTAGCGCAGGTCGTGGCCGAGGTGATCCTCGTGGCTGAAGTTGAGCGCCTCGGAACGATTGAGCGAGGTCACCACGTTCCAGGCGCCGCGCCCGCCGCACATCAGATCGAACGTCGCGAAGACGCGCGCGACGTGGAACGGCTCGTAGTACGTGGTGGAATAGGTCCCGCCGATACCGATGTGCTCGCTGGCCATGGCCATGACGGTCATGATCGACACGAGATCCATCTTGACTACGCGCACACCGTTGGCGACCGACTCCTTGTAGTCCTGGCCGAAGATATCCGGCATGGCCAGGCGATCGTCGAAGAAGGCCATGTGGAAACGCCCATCCTCAAGCGTGCGGGCGATGCGCTGGAAATAGGCCGGGGTCAGGAAATCCTGAGCGCTGGCGGGATGGCGCCAGGAGCCGACGTAATTCGAGCAGTTCTGCGCCTGCAGGAAGGCAACCATCGTCATCTGGCGCGCCGCAGCCATCGTCTCGTGCTCCTCGCAGCATCCACGCCGGGCTGGCGTCTCGACGCCTCATGATCGACAAGCACAGACCGCCTGTCCAGACCAATGGGGCGGGCGAACAGGGGTGGCGATGCCGCAGCTCTCAGCGACCCGCCGCATACCCCTGCATGCCCCGGGCGTTTGCGGCCGCCTTGAGAAGATCGCCGTCCTTCGCCGCGGCCGTGAGGCGGCCCTCCGACCAGGGGCCACCGATCTCGACATCGTGCCCGCGCCGCTTCAGCTCGGCGAGCGTATCGTCGGGGAAGCGGCTCTCGATCACGAGGCGGCCGGGCTTGCGCCCGCGCGGCCAGAACGAGTTCGGGAAATGCTCGCTGTGCCAGGACGGCGCATCGATCGCCTCCTGCAGGTTCATGCCGTGGTCCGCATGGCGCAGGAACATGACGGTCGACCACTGGTCCTGCTGATCGCCGCCCGGCGTGCCCCAGGCCATGTATGGCTCGCCGTCACGCAAGGCCAGCGAGGGCGACAGCGTCGTGCGCGGACGCTTGCGCGGCGCCAGTGCCGAGGGCGAGGCCTCGTCGAGCCAGAACATCTGACCGCGTACGCTCATGCAGAAGCCGAGCTCGGGCACCACGGGTGCGCTCTGCAGCCAGCCGCCCGACGGCGTGGCCGAGATCATGTTGCCATCCTTGTCGATGACATCGAGGTGCACCGTATCGCCCTGCATGCGGCCGAGCTGATCGACGGTCGGCTCGCCGAGCGAGAAGTAGTGCCCGATCGGACCGGCATCGCCGCTGGTCGACATGGCCGCCTCGACATTGGGCGTGCGCCCGTCTGGCGAGCCGGGCAGCAGATCGAGCGAGGCACGGTCGGCGATGAGCCGGCGCCGCTGCGTCGCATAGGCCTTGGACAGCAGCGTCTCGGCCGGGACATCGACGAAATTGGGATCGCCGTACCACGCCTCGCGGTCGGCAAACGCCAGCTTCGATGCCTCCGTGACCTTGTGCACGAACTCGGCGCTCTCGGGAGAGATTCCCTTCAGGCCCATGCCGTCGAGAATGGCGAGCTGTTGCAGCATGACCGGACCCTGGCTCCAGAATCCGCACTTGCAGACGGTGTAGCGACCGTAGTCGTACGTGACGGGCTCCTCGTAGGTCGCCTGCCATTCTGCGAGGTCCTCGCCGCGCAGGAGGCCGCCGTTCTTGCGCATGGACGCATCGAGCAGCTTCTCCTTGCGGTGGAAGCGGTCGATCGCCTCGGCCACGAAGCCGTGATACCAGGCCTTGCGCGCAGCGGCGATCTGCCCCTCGCGATCGCGGCTCTTGGCCTCGGCCTCCGCGAGAATGCGCTTGTAGGTCGCTGCCAGCGCCTTGTTCGCGAGCCAGGTCCCGGGCTTCGGCGCCTCGCCGTCGATGAGATAGACCGCTCCCGAGGTCGGCCAGTGCTCGCGGAAGAGGTCGCGCACCCGGCGAATGAACTCCGACATCTTCGGCAGCATCGGGACGCCCGTCTCGGCGTACCCGATCGCCGGCTCGAGTACGTCCCTGAGCCGCAGCGTGCCGTAGTCGGCGAGCAGCTTCATCCAGCCGTCGAAGGCGCCGGGCACCACAGCCGGCAGCAGACCCGAGCCCGGCACCGTCTCGAGACCGAGCTTGCGGAAGTGAGCGATCGTCGCCAGCCCCGGGGCCGGCCCCTGGCCACACAGGACGCGCACCTTGCCGTCCTTCTTGGCCCAGAACACCGCCGGCAGCTCACCGCCCGGCCCATTGAGGTGCGGCTCGGCGATCTGCAGGACGAAGCCCGTGGCGCAGGCGGCGTCGAAGGCGTTCCCGCCCCTTTCCAGCGTCGCCATGCCGACGGCGGTTGCCAGCCAGTGCGTGGACGTGACAACGCCGAACTTACCGAGCAATTCCGGCCGGGTCGTGAACTTGAACATGGGCTGCCTCTCTTCGGAACGTACGACGAATGTCTCAGGTCTGCTGCGAGGGGGGCGGTGTCGCGACCGCCTCGTCGGGTTGGCCGCGCATGACGAACCAGTGTCGGAGCAGCAGGACGCCTGCCACGCCGCCGCCGATCAGATCCGTCATCGGGTTGGGATCGATCAGGGCAATGGCCGCCACGAAGAGCGGGACCCGCTCCCACATCTGCAGGCGTCCGATGAACCGCCCCTCGAGCGCGAAGTTGAGAATGACCGTGCCGAACATGGCGATGGCCGCCGCCAGCATCTGGTCGGCGAACGTCCCCTTGACGCCCAGGATCTGCGGCTGGAACAGGAACAGGAACGGCAGCAGGAAGCCCGGCAGCGCCAGGCGGACGGCCACGAACGCGGTCTTCCAGAAATTCGCCTTGGCGATGTTGGCGCCGACGAGCGCCGCCACCGCCACCGGCGGCGTGATGGCGGAGAGATTGGCGAAGTAGAAGACGAACATATGCGCGGCGAGAATCGGCACGCCGAGCTCGATCAGCGCCGGGGCTCCGAACAGCGCCACGATGAAATAGGATGCCGACGTCGGCAGCCCCAGGCCGAAGACGAGGCATGACATCGCCACGATGATGCCGAGCGTGATGAGCCGGCCGTCGGCCAGCTCCAGCATGGCGAGCGAGAGGCGTTGCGCGAAGCCTGTCACCGTCAGGATCTCGACCATGACGCCGATCACGGCGATGACGGTCGCCACCATGGCGCCGTCACGGGCGCCTTCCACGAACGAGCGTCCGGTGCGCCACAGCGCGTGCTTGATCGAGGCGAGCGAGAAGCCGCCCAGGACGATCCTGACCAGCATGTCCAGCGCGAGCAGCAGCAGCACCGCATAGAGCGCCGCGTGGCCCGACGGCAGGCCCGTCGTCAGGAGGTAGATGAGCAGGAGGATCGCAGCCAGAAGGTGCCAGTTGGCCAGGGCCTCGCGCTTCAGGTCGACGACGCCGAGCTCATCCGCCGCCTTGCGGGCATCGAGGCCGAGATTGGCCGAGCGCAAGTGCACTGCGACGACGAGGAAGGCGTAATAGATCACCGCCGGTACGATCGCCGCGATCATCACATCGGAATAGGGGATGCCGGTGATGCCGACGATGAGGAAGGCAGCGAGCCCCATGACGGGCGGCATGATCTGGCCGCCGGTCGAGGCCACAGCCTCGACGGCGCCGGCGAAATGCGGGCTGAAGCCATAGCGCTTCATCAGCGGAATGGTGATGGCGCCGGTCGAGGCCACGTTGGCCACCGTCGAGCCGGAGACGGTGCCCATGAGGCCGCTCGAGATGACGGCCACCTGCGCCGGGCCGGCGCGGTTGCGGCGGCCGACGACGAAGCCGAGCTTGACGATGAATTCGATGGCGCCGGTCGCCTTGAGCGCACCCCCGAACAGCATGAACATGAAGATTGTCGATGCCGAGAGGGAAGTCAGGCCGCCGAGCAGGCCCTGAAAATAGGGAATGGACGAGTAGCCGATCAGGCGATTGCCGCTGATGCCGGCGTGCGCCAGGATCTCGCCGGGCAGCAGATAGCCCCAGTAGCCGTAGGCCAGGCCGAGTATCGCCAGCAGTGGAATGGTCCAGCCCCACTGCTTGCCTGCGAGAATGAGCGTCACCGCCAGAAGCAGGATCCCGACCGCCACGTCCGCCGCATTGGGCAGGAAGCTGCGGGTCTCGACCAACTCGGGATACTCGACGTGAATGTAGACGATCGCCACCACCGACAGCGCCGCGAGCACCCACCAGAGCAGGCGCTCCAGTGGCCGCTCCGCGGCCTCGATGAGGACGAGGTAGCCGATCAGAACCGAAAACCCGAGATGCAGGTTGCGGAACTGACCGGAGGGCAGCACGAAGAGAAAGAGTTGCAGCGCGTGGACGCCGACCATCGCCAGCGCCAACGCGATGAGCAGTCGCGATGCCCATCGCGACTGCGTGCGTTCGACGCCCGAGAAGGCGGCGAGTGCCGAGTTGCGGTCCGACTCTCCGCCTGTCATGGGCCTGCCTGTGTCCTGATCAGCCGGCGATCTTCAAGCCCTCGCGCCAGACGCCCTTCTCCTTGAAGTACTGCGCGGCGCCGGCATGAACGGGGTAGGAGTCGATCAGGTACTTCGTCGCGAAGTCCAGCCGCACGTCCTTGAGCGCAACGCCGCCCGTCTTCTGCACGTAGTCCGTGTTCTCGAAGATCGCCTTGACGACGCTGTAGACAAGCTCTTTCGGCGCGTCGGCGCGCGTGGCAGCGACGCCACCGAAGGAGAGCATCAGCGTCGGCTTGTCGATGCTCGGGAAGGTCTTGGGATCGACCGTAAAGCTCATCACGCCCGGGTTGATGGCCTGCGCCTTCTTGATGAGCTCGGGGGTGACCGGGAGGATGCGCACCTTGTGCGTGGTCGTCAGCTTCTTGAGCGTTCCCGACGGATTGCCCGCAGTGAGAAGCGTCGGGATGCAGTCGACGGCGCCGGCCGCGAAGGCATCGTACGTCTCCTTCCAGGAGCCGTAGGTGTAGTTCACCTTGTCGGAGATGCCGATGGCCTTGAAGAGCGCCTGGAAAAGGCCGTTGGTGGCGCCGCCGGCCGTGGTCGGCATGACGCGCTTGCCCTTGAGGTCCTCGAGGCTCTTGATCGGCGAATCCGCCCGCACCATCGGCGTGCACTGCCAGATCGTGTAGGCGAACATCTGCACGGCCGGGACGGGCTTGCCCTTGAACTTGCCGGTGCCCTTGATCGCCGGCTCCCAGTCCGTCGACGTGGTCTGGCCGAAATCGATCTGCTTCTCGCGCAGCAGCGCCATGTTCTCCGAGCCGCCGGCGGTCGCCAGGGACGTATGGCGCTGCTTGGAGTTCTTCGTCGCGGCCTGGGCCAGGACGGCAATGATCTGATAGCCCGTGGAGCCGAGGCTCGACGAGCCCCACTTGTAGATTTTGTCTTGTGCGAACGCGAGCGAGCCGCCGCCGAGGCCCGGCAGCATGAGCGCGCCGCCCGCACCTCCGAGAGCCGCAAGAACGGTACGCCGATCGAGATCTGCCATATCACCCTCCTGGATTTTGGAGCCGGCAGGGCCGCGCAATACGCCCCTCCTTGCCCGTAGCACGTCTGTCGCTCCGCGCATTTCCCGGCGCGGCACTGACCTGGACCCTATGCCAGAGCCGAGCCCATTTCAATCGCGGGCCGGTTGCAACGGTACTGGTCAAGCGAGATACCCGATATATGATTGCCGCCCATGAGCCCGCGAGGGGCGGAACAGCAAACGAGGAACCCAATGGGGCCGAAGAACGAGCGCGAGAAGGCAGTGTGCGATTGGTTGGCCGCACAAAAGGGAGCGATGCTCTCTCTCATCGAGAAGCTGGTCAACACCGACTCCAACTCGCGCGACAAGGCCGGCGTGGACGCGGCGGGCGAGATCCTGAAGGCGCACTACCGCGGCATCGGCCTCGAACCGGAAACCATTCCTCACGACACCTTCGGCGACGCCATCCGCGTGCCGCTGCCCAATCCGACCGCCAACGATCAGCGCCCGATCGTGCTCATGGGCCACCGCGATACCGTCTTTCCAACCGGCGAGGTGAAGCGACGCCCCTTCCGCATCGACGGCGACCGCGCCTTCGGTCCGGGCGTCGCCGACATGAAGTCGGGCCTGGTCATGAACGCGTTCATCGTCGAGGCCTTCAAGCACCATGGCGGTAATCCCGGGCCGCTCGTGGCGCTCATCACCAGCGACGAGGAGATCGCCTCGCCGTCGTCCCGGCCCGTCATCGAGGCCGAGGCGCGGGAGGCCCGCGTCGTCTTCAACGCCGAGCCGGGGCGCCCCACCGGCAACGTGGTCAAGTCGCGCAAGGGTGGCGTCTTCATGACCTTCGAGATCACGGGCAAGGCCGCCCACTCCGGCAGCATGCACCAGCACGGCATTTCGGCCATCGAGGAACTGGCGCAGAAGACCATCGCCATTCACAAGCTGACCAACTACGACAGCGGCATTACGCTGAATGTCGGTTTGATCCGCGGCGGCCAGACGGTGAACACGGTTGCGCCCTGGGCATCCGGTGAGATCGACATGCGCTACAAGCGCGTGGCCGACCGGGACAAGGCGCTTGCGGCCATCCGCAGGATCATCGACACGCCGACGGTCGCCGGCACCACGGCGACGCTGCGGATCGACGGCGAGTTCCTGTCGCTGGAGCAGACCGCGGAATCGGAGCGCCTGCTGGCCCTGTATCAAGGCACGGCCGCGGCTGCCGGGCTGAAGGTGGAAGGCGAGGCGAGCGGCGGCTGCGCGGATTCGGGCTACACCGCCGCCGTCGGCTGTCCGACGATCTGCGGCGTGGGTCCGGTCGGCGGCAAGGGGCATACGCCTGACGAATATCTGGAGATCGAAACCATCGTGCCGCGCGCGCAGGCGACCGCGCTCGCCATCATGCGTCTGGCGGACGCGGAAATCTGACGCCGCCCACCCGCAGCCAATGCCGCCCCAGGGGCCGACGCTCTATTCCTTGAGCGTCGGCAGCGCCTGGCCCGGCGGCCGCGACAGCACGTAGAGCCCGAAGGCAACGAGCCCTGCCGCGATGACCGGCCGCACCCAGCCACCCATCATGACCAGCGGCACGGCCATGCCGACCATCAAGGCCGGCGTATAGAGCCGCGTCCAGGTCCGCTTGCCGTAGTCCCGCTGGTAGAAGGGGAAGAACAGCGAGAACAGGCACAACACCAGGAAGAACAGCGACCACGGGTGCGTGACGAACAGCAGCGGATCCGTCGAGATCGTGACGGCGCGCGCGAGCCAGCGCTCCGCGATCGGTCCGAGCACGACGCCGAGGATCATCGGCGCCAGCGGGAAGCCCATCGTGCGCATGATGAAGCCGACGATGCCGAAGATGAGCAGCGTCCACATGTCGGAGACGGAATTGTGGAGCGCGAACACGCCGATCCCGCAATAGGCGAGGATCACCGCCGTCAGCATGTACATGCGCACCTTGGTGACGAGCACGAAGGCGCGCAGCGTCACGGACTGGAGCCCCAGAACCATGAAGTTCGCGAAGAAATAGGCGATGAAGATCGCGTAGGCGAGCTGCGGCTGCTCGACGATGAACTTCGGGCTCGGCACGACGTCGTGGATGAGCAGTGCGCCGAGCATCACCGCCGTAACGATATCGCCGGGGATGCCCAGCGCCATCATGGTGATGAGCGCGCCGCCGGCCGTGGCGTTGTTGGCGGATTCCGGCGCGATGATGCCGTCCTCGACACCCGTGCCGAACGAGTCGGGATCACGCGAGGCCTTCTTGGCCTGGTCGTAGGCCAGGATATTGGAGATCGAGCCGCCCGCCGCCGGCAGAATGCCGACGAAGACGCCGATCAAGGAGGAGCGCAGGAGATTGCCCCAACGCTTGAGCACCTCGAACGCCGCCTTCCGGTGCTCGATCCGCACGCTCGTCGCGGTGAGGTCCGTCATCGCCTTGCGGGCGGTCGCGGTATCCATGACGTCGGCGAGAAGCTGTGAGAACGCGAAGAGGCCGATCAGCACCGGCAGGAAGGCAAAGCCGCCCCGCAGGTAGTCGCTGTCCAGCGTGAAGCGCGCGACGCCGTTGAGGTCGTACTCGCCGACGGTGGCCAGGAACAGGCCGAGCGCACCCGAGAGCAGGCCCTTCACCATGCTCTTGCCGGCGAGACTGACGGTGATGGTGAGCGCGAACAGCACGAGCGAGAAATAGTCCCACGGCTGGAACTCGAGACCGATCTTGGCGAGCGGCGGCGCCAGCGTCACCAGCACGACCGCGGAGACGATGCCGCCGAAGAACGACGCCCACACGCCGAGCCCGAGCGCGAGGCCCGGCCGCCCCTTGCGGGCCATCGGGAAGCCGTCGAACACGGTCGCCACCGAGGACGGCGTGCCGGGCACGCCGATCAGTATCCCCGACATGAGGCCGCCCGACAGGCCGCCGACGAACACGCCGATCATGGTTGCGAGACCCTGCGCCGGCGGCATGCCGAACGTGAACGGCAGTGTCAGAACCACGGCCATGGCAATGGTGAAGCCGGGGATGGCGCCCGCCACCAGACCGGCGACGCTGCCGATCGCCATGAGCGCCAGCGTATGCAGATTGAAGATGTCCCAGAAGGCGGCGACGACCGCGTCGATCGGCATGGCCTCACCTCCCGATGATCATGGGCAGGATCATGCCCTCGGGCAGGATGACCCTCAGCGCGAACGTGAAGATGGCCCACATGCCGCCGATCGTCGCCGCGGCGACCAAGGCATGTGTCACGAGCTCGCGAGGCCCGGCGCCGCCGATCAGAGTCATCGTCAGGAAGACCAGGAGAATGCCGCCGATGAGCACGCCGAGCACCGGCAGCGTCGCCAGGAACGCGAAATAGAGCAGGAGGCAGAGGATCGGGTTCTTGTAGCGTTGCAGCCAGTTGCCGGCGACCACCGGCCGATCGCCGTCAGCCACCGACTCTACAAGAGTGCCTCGCAGCGATTGCACGAGATAGACGACGCCGAGCACCATCATGACCGACAGGATGGTCTGCGGCCACACGCTCGCGCGCATGGTGCCGTCGTTGCGGGTCTGGATGTCGAAGCTCAGCCAGAATGCCGCCCCTGTGAACGCGAGCAGCACGAGTGCGGCGATGGTATCGCGTCGTGACAGACCCATGTCGGGACTCCCAATGACACCTGAGGCAAGCGACCCCGCACGAGGACGGGGTCGCAAGAGTTCGATCGATCGACGTGCAGGTGGCGGGGCTCGGCTGCCCCGCCGCGTCAGGCGCTATTTCTTTTTCTTGAACATGCCGATCTTGATGGCGATCTTCTCGTGGCGGTCATACTCCTTCTTCCACCACGCGCCATAGGCGGCCGGACCGAGGAAAATGAGATCGGTCTCCTTGGTCGAGAACTGCTTGACCAGCGCCGGGTCCTTGATCGCCTTCTCGAAGACGCTCGCCCAGTAAGCGACGGTCGCCTTCGGCGTGCCCTTCGGGGCCATGATGCCGCGATTGAGGGCATAGGTCATGTCGATGCCCAGCTCCTTCATCGTCGGCATGTTGGGGAAGCGCTTGGAGCGCTTCACATCGGCCAGAACAAGCGGCTTCAGCTCACCCGATTCGAAGTGCTTGCCCGACGTCGTCACGTTGGTGGTGCCGAGCTGCACGGTATTGGACAGCAGCGCGGTAGCGCGCTGCGCCGTGCCGTCGAACGGGATGTACTTGAACTTCACGCCGGCCATATCCTCAAGGATGAGCCAGCCGAACTGACTGGTCGAGCCGAAGGTCGCACCGACCTTGACGGTATCGGGCTTGGCCTTGGCCTCGGCGAGCATCTCCTTGAAGGTCTTCCAGGGCGCCTTGCCGGACGCGGCGAAAACCTCGGGGGTGCTGGTCAGGTGCGCGACCGGCTCGAACTTGTCCCAGGTGAAATCGATGCGGCCGTTGAGGTAGGAGATCAGCGCGCTCTGGTGAATGGCGAAAAGCGTACAGCCGTCGGCCTTGGCCTTGGCCGCTTCCTTGGCGCCCTTGTTGCCGCCCTGGCCCGGCACGGTGACGAGCTGGATCTTGTGCTTCGGGCTGAGCCGGTTCACGGCCTCCTCGAAGATCTGGAAGATCACGTAGGTGTCGCCACCGGCGCCCCAGGGCACGATCAGCTTCGCGGTGCTGCAGGGTGGCTCGCCGGCGGCCTGGGCAGGCACAGACGTCGAGAACTGTGCGGCAAGGCCGATAGCGGCGGCGGCAAGAAGCGCTTTTCGTCGCGTCATTGAAATCTCCCGATCGATTACGCACCGTGCTATTGGGACGGAGCAGAAGTGCCTTTGTTATCATGCTGGGGCGGCCCGGCAAACGGATAACGCGGGCGGCAAGGGAGTTTGAGAATGTCGATCTCCGAGGATGTCGTCACGGGTCGCAAGCGTGCCTTGAAATTGGGCATTGCCAGCCTGGGGACGATTGGTCTTTCCGTCGCTCGCCGCGTCGACGCCGGCGATCTGCCGGGCTTCGAGCTCGCCGCCGTCGCCGCTCGCGATCTCGACAAGGCGCGCCGCAACCTCGAAGGCTTCCGCACACTGCCGCAGCTTGCGCCGCCGACCGCGCTCGCCGACGCTTGCGACGTCGTGGTCGAGTGCGCGCCCGCCGCACTCTTCCGCGAGATCGCGGAGAGCGTGATCGGCAAGGGTCGCATCTTCGTGCCGCTGTCCGTCGGCCGGCTGCTCGAGCACATGGAGCTCGTCGACCTGGCGCGGCGCACTGGCGCGCGCATCATCGTGCCGACCGGCGCGCTCCTCGGCCTCGACGCCGTCAAGGCTGTGGCGGAGGGCTCGATCACCAGCATTCGCATGACCACGCGCAAGCCGCCGAAGGGGCTCGCCGGCGCGCCGCATCTCGTCGCCAACGCCATCTCGATCGACGGCCTGACCGAGCCCAAGAAGGTTTTCTCCGGCTCGGCGCGCGAGGCCGCACGCGGCTTCCCCGCCAACGTCAACGTGGCCGCCGCGCTGGCGCTCGCCGGCATCGGACCGGATCGCACGGAGGTCGAGATCTGGGCCGATCCGACGGTGCGTCACAACACCCATACGATCGCGGTCACATCCGATTCCTCGGACTTCACCATGACCATCCAGAACATTCCCTCGGTGGAGAATCCGGCCACGGGTCGCATCACCGCGTTGAGTGTGATCGCGACGCTGCGCCGCCTGACGGCACCACTCGTAGTCGGCACCTGAGGGCGTCGCGCCCTGAACGTGCGCGTCGGCCGTACGCTGGCCGCCTATGCCGCCGGCCAGGTCGCGAAGCCCTTCCAGATATAGTAGAGCGCGCCGGCAACGATGATGGCCTCGACGATGCGCGCGTGCACGCGCAGCGACGTGCGCCGCACGATCCAGGCCCCGAGATAATGGCCCGGGATGGTGCAGGCGCCGATCATGGCGCCGATGAGCGCCAACTGGGCGGTCAGCAGCGGGGACAGCCCGAAGAAGACCGTCTTGGTCAGGTTGAGCGAGAGCCCCGTTGCCGCGGCAGTCGCCACCAGCGCCTCACCCGCGAGGCCGGCGCCCAGCAGGAAGGGGGCGAGCATGAGGCCGACGCCGAAGCTCGTGCCCGAGAGGAAGCCGTAGGGCACCGCGATGACGCCCAGGCTTTTCAGACTGACCCGCACCCTCTGCCCTTCGAGCCACCAGCGCGCAGGCACCATGGTCATCAGGAACACGCCGAGAAACATGGCCACGTAGTGCGTCGGCATGCGCAGATACATGAAGATGCCGAGCACGACGAAAGGCAGCGCAACCGCATTGATGGTGAGGTAGATCGGCCAGTCGATCGACCGCCTGAAGATGTTCACCCGCGCGATGTTGGAAATGAGCATCGCCACCGAGACGGTCGGAACCGTCTCCTTGATGCCGACGAACGGCGCCACGGCGATGGCAAGCAGCAGGCCGCCCGAAAAGCCCGCGATGCTGTGGAAGCAGGCTGTAGAGAAACCGATCAGCGCCAGCAGCAGGATGTCGATTTGGCTGAGCGCCCCGAATGTCATGAACCCGTCGTGCTCCCGAGCCTGCGACCGGGAGCGATCGGCTCCCGGCGCGCGATGGCCTCAGCCGGCGGGGCGAGCCGCCGGCCCCCTCCGAAACGTTTGCAAAGGCCAGACTGCGATCGACCGTGATGGGGCCACTTCCGCGCGGCCTCGGCGGCGCCGATCACAGTCTGTTTCAAGATCATGGGATGCCATCGATACGCGAGGAAAACGCGGAGCGATTCCCTCGCGACCGACCTGACCCCCGCCACGATCAATTGAAGTAGGTACCGCCGTTCACGTGAATGGTCTGGCCCGTTGTGGAGGCGCCATTCGGATGGCAGAGCATCGTGATCATGTGGGCGATCTCGTCCACCGTCGCGTCACGACCGACCACGCAGTCGCGATCGACAGCGTCCTTGGGGCGAGCGCCAGCCGCCGTGCCGCGCTTCGTGTCGACGGCTCCGGGCGCGATGATGTTGACCGTGACGCCATCCTTGCCGAACTCGCGCGCAAGCGAACGCGTCATACCGATCATGGCCGACTTCGCGGCGCCGACGTGGACACGACCCGCCGTGCCGCGCGCCGCCGTGATGCCGCCGATGTTGACGATGCGTCCCCACTTGCCCGCCACCATGTGGGGCATGGCGAAGCGCGCGCACAGGAAGGCGCAGTCGAGGCTGTTGGCCATGACGAAGTGGAACTCCTCGAGTGTCATCTCGAGGAACGGCGTATTGCGGCGCACGGCGGCGTTGTTGATCAGGATGTCGAGCCGTCCGAAGGCTGCCACCGTCGCATCCATGAGGCTCTTGGCGCCAGCCTCGGTCGTCAGATCCGCCAGATGCACGGCGGCCTTGCCACCCGCCTTCTCGATCAGGGCCTTGGTCTCGTCGGCTCCTGCCTGGTTCTGCTTGGCGTGCACCATCACCGCGGCCCCCTGCCCGGACAGCATGAGCGCAGTTGCGCGCCCGATGTTGTTGGCGGAGCCCGTCACGACGGCCACGCGGCCTTGAAGCGGTTGCATGCTCATCTCCTATTCACCCATCTCCGTTGCCTCGAGCTGCTTGATCCTCTTGCGCCGGCGCCGGTAGGCGGCGATCGCGGGACCGAACAGGCTGAAGGCGGTCAGTACGAACAGCAGCGCCACGATCGGTCGCTGCATCATGACCAGCATGTTGTTGTCGTGAATGATCATGGCCTGCGAGAACGTTTCCTCGACGAGCTTGCCGAGGATGAGTCCCATGATCAGCGGCGCCGGTCCGAAGCCGTGCCTCAGCATCACGAAACCGACGAGGCCGGCCACCAGCATCACCCAGACATCCACGAACGACGAGGCGGAGGAGTAGGCGCCGATCACGGAGAACACGAACACAGCCGGCCACAGGAATGTGCGCGGGATCAGCGTCACCTGTGCAAACAGCTTGGCGCCGCCGAAGCCGACGATGAAGAAGGCGAAGTTTGCGATCAGCATCGAGAAGAAGATCGCATAGAGGAACTCCGGCGTCTTCTCGAGTAGGTGCGGCCCGGGCTTGATGCCGTGAGTGACGAGGGCCGCGAGAATAAGCGCAGTCGAGGCGCTGCCGGGAATGCCGAGAGCGAGCGTCGGCACCATGGCGCCGCCGGTGGCGGAGTTGTTCGCCGCCTCGGGACCGACGATGCCTTCCGGGTGGCCGGTGCCGAACTTCTCCGGCGTCTTCGACCAGCGCTTGGCCTCGTTGTAGCCCATGATGGCAGCCACCGTCGCGCCTTCCGCCGGCAGAATGCCGATGAAGGTGCCGATGCCCGTCGAGCGCATGAGCGTGCCGAACGTCGATTTGAGGTCCTGCAAGCTCGGGAGCTGCATGACCTTGCCGCGCACGAGCTCGTAGGCCCGGTTCGCAGTCATCGACTGGTTGAGCAGCTCGGCAATGGCGAAAAGGCCGATCAGCACCGGCACGAAGCTGATGCCGTCCGTGAAGGCCGAGACGTCGAACGTGAAGCGCTCGACGCCCGTCGTCAGATGTACGCCGACGAGGCTGATGAGCACGCCGACGCCGCCGGAGATGAGGTTGCGGATCGACGAGCGGCCACTGATCGACGCCAGCATCGACAGCGCGAAGACCGAGAGTGCGAAATACTCGGCCGGCGTGAAGGACAGTGCCACACGCGCCAGCAGCGGCGCCGAGAACAGGAAGATGAACAGGCTGAGAATGCCGCCGACGACGCTGGCGTACGTCGCGAGCCCGAGCGCGCGCGCCGCCTCGCCGCGCTGTGCCATCGGATAGCCGTCTATCGATGTCGCGGCCGCTGGTGGCGCGCCGGGCGTGTTGATCAGAATGGCCGTGATCGAGCCGCCATAGGTGCCGGCGCAGTAGAGGGCGGCCATCATCGAGATGGCCGGAACCACGTCGAGCGTCAGCGTGAACGGAATGAGCAGCGCGATCGCCATCGGCGAGGAAAGGCCGGGCAGCGCCCCTACCAGGATGCCGATGATGACACCCGCGGAGATGAGGAGGATATTGGTCGGCGTCAGGACCAGCCCGATGCCTGTCAGCAAAGCGTCCATGGGATCACCGGATCTGGATGCCGAACATGCCGGGCTCGAAGTGAACCTTCAGCACCACGGCGAATAGCAGCACGATCGCGGCAGAGAAGAGGGCCGCGTATATCAGCACGAGCCACAGGCGCCGCTCGCCCCAGAGCAGGGGCAGCAGCAGGCTGGAGAGCACGATGACCAGGACCGTCCCGAGATAGGGCGCAGCGGCCAGGATGGCCACCACCAGCGCCATGGTCGCGAAGGTGCGCATCGGAATGCGCTCGCTTCGGGATTCCTTGATTTTTTTCCAGCGGCTCTCGAAGCGGTGCTCGAATGGCAGGAACAGCGCGAGCGCCCCGACGATGTAGAGAACCAGTCGCGGGAAATCCGATGGCAGCACGTTGTCGCCGAGAAGCGTGCTGACCTCCTCGAACTGCGTGGTCTGGTAGTAGAGGAACGCGCAACCCGCGATGATGATCAGCGCGACGACCGTATCCGAGAGATCGATCAGGCGGCCGTTCTGCCTGGGCTCGTCACCCTGGCTGTTGGTCTGCTGCATTTCGAAGCTCCAAGGAAGCGGTTTGCGCACCTGCTCAGGCTAGCCGCACGGAGACCTCCGCCCGGACGTCGCAAGCGTGCGCCTTGTCGAAAGTCCGCAGCCCCGGTTGCCCTGCGAGGCAATCCGGGGCTGCGACCGTCTCTTGATCCCGCGGCTACTTTTTCTTCTTGCCGCCGGTCAGGCCGAGCGCCTTGATCTCGTCCTTGGCGATCTGGAACTCGCGCTGCACCTGCTCGGTCCAGGCCTTGGAGCCGGCGACGCTGTCATCCGGATTGAGGCCGGAGGTCTTGAGGTATTTCGCGAAGCTCTCGGACTTCAGTCCCTTCAGCATGGCGGCCTCGAGCTTGGCCAGGATCGGCTGCGGCGTGCCGGCGCGAACGAGATAGCCGCGCACCGTCGACGTCGCGACCTTGAAGCCGAGCTCATGGGTCGTCGGGATATTCGGGAAGTCCTTGAGGCGGGTCTTGGCCATCACGGCAAGCGCCCGGAACTGCCCCGAAGCAATCTGCTCGCGCGCCTCGGAGACGTTCGGCAGCGTTGCATCGATGGCGCCGGACATCAGGTTCTGCACCATCTGCATGCCCGAGCCGAGCGCGACAGGCTTGTACTTGATGCCGGCCGCCTTGGCGAACTGTGCGAGGCCGATGTGCTCGGTGCCGCCGATCTGCGCCACGCCCCAGTTGAGCGGCTTGGCCTTCGACGCCTTGATGAGGTCGGCGAGCGTCTTGATCGGGCTCTTGCCCGGCACGACGATGAACGTCGGGTCGTCCATGGCACGGGCGACGCCCACGAGATCGGTGATCTTGGCCGAGGACTTGCCGCGCGCCAGCGTATAGAGATGCGTCGGCGTGATGGCGATGATCGTGTAGCCGTCGGCGGGCTTCGACATCAGGTAGTCGAGGGCCGCCTGACCGCCGCCGCCCTGCTTGCTGACGACCACCATATCCGAGCCGAGCACAGCGCGCGTCGGCGTGATCATCATGCGGGCGGTGGTGTCGGTGCCGCCGCCGTACTTGGCGTGAATGACCACCTCGATCGGCTTGGATGGGAACTTGCTCGCATCCTCGGCCGAAACCGTGGTCGGAGTGATCGCGGTAAGTGCGCCGATGAGCGCAGCCGACCAAACCGTGGACAGAGATCGTTGACGTGTCATCGTGCCCTTTCCTCCCTTATTCGGCCAGCTCATGCCAGCCGCTCCCTAACTCTTTGGACTATCTGATTAGCGTCATCCAGCCCTTCTGTCATCGCACTTCGTATTGTCCAGCAATCGCATACCGAGGTCGCCGGCGCCCTTCTCGAGTAGAGCCAACGCGGCCTCGCGCGCACGCGCCGTGAACCGGTTCGACGGTCCCGACAGGACCAGCGCCCCGACCAGCGCTCCGTCGCACAATACCGGCACGGACACCGACGCGGTCAGAGGCTCGCGACCGGCCGCATCGTGATACCCGGCCGAGCGGATCTGCTCGAGATCCTGGCCGGGCTCGCCCGAAAACGCCAGCAGCACCCTGCCGACGACGCCGACGCCGAGAGGGAGCTGCGCCCCTTCGTCGACATGATGGCGGATCGGATGGCGCGAGCTCTCGCGATAGAGGCAGATACGCTGCCCGCCCCGCCTGACATAGAAGGACGCGCTCTCTCCCGAGGCGTCGCGCAGCTCGCGCAGGATCGGACGCACCTCGGCCTCGAGATCGAACCCCTGCCGATAGGCCCGCGCCAGATTGGCGACGCGCGGCCCAAGGCGATAGCGCTGGCGCTGGCCGCGCTGCAGGTAGCCGCGTTGCGCCAGCGTGGCGCAGAGCCGGACGACGGTGCTCTTGTTGATGCCGGTCACGACGGCGAGCTCGGACACACCGCGCTCGGCGACCGGCCCCGACAACTCGTCGAGAATGTCGAGCGCCTTTTCCACAGTGCCTGACGTGCGCGTGACCATCCAAACCCCCGCCCATGGCGCTCGCCAGACATCCCGCGACGCCTCATGAGGCCATTCGGTCGCAAGCGCCGACCGATTATTGCCATTTATGAACCATCGCTGTACATATGGCAACCGGGGCCGCGAAGATGCCCCTCGGAATACCCGACATCAACGCGTCCGCCCGGCCGAACAGGTCGCCGCGGCCCAAGCATCGTGAGTTCATCATGGCCCCCCTGACGAAAGCGACGCTGCGCCGGTTGAGGATGCCGCTCATCCGCCCCTATAAGCTCTCCTACAAGACCTTCGAGGAGTTCGAGCCGTTCGTCGTCGAGCTGGAAGACGCCGACGGCCGCCGCGGCTTCGCCGACGGTCACATCTCGCCCGGCTCGTCCAGCGAGACGCGCGAAGGCGGCTGGGCCTTCATCACTGCACGCCTCGGCGAGATCATGGGCCGTGAGCCGGGCGAGGCGTCCGCGCACGTACTCAAGCAGTTCGACGAGAGCAAGGTCGCGGCCACGGCGATCGGCGCCGCCATCGAGGTGCTGGAGGGCAGCCCCTACATCGCCATTCCCGCCGCGGTTGCCGTGCCGCTGCTGACTCCGACCAGCGGTCACACGGCCGCCGAGATCGAGCAGGAGGTCGAGGAACGCCTCGCCGAGGGCTTCCGCACCTTCAAGATCAAGGTCGGCAAGGATGTCGACGCCGACCTCACCCGCGTCGGCCTCTTCCAGAAGGCCGTCGGCAAGCGCGCCACGCTGCGGCTTGATGCCAACCGCGCCTTCTCGCGCGACGACGGCATGCGCTTCGCCCGATCGCTCAAGCCGGAGCAGATCGAGTTGTTCGAGCAGCCGTGCGAGTCGGCCGAATGGGCCGCGAACGCCGACGTCGCCTCCGTCTCGACGGTGCCGGTGATGCTCGACGAGCCGATCTGCACACTGGCCGACATCGACCGCGCCGCGGGCATCAATGGCGTCGGGCTGTGCAAGCTCAAGCTGAAGCGCTTCGGCAGCATGGCACGTCTCCAAGAAGGCCTGGAGCGCGTGCGCGCCGGCGGCATGGAGCCGGTGCTCGGCGACGGCATCGGCAGCGAGATCCAGAATTGGCTCGAGGCCTGCGTGGCACGCACCACGATCCGCAATGCCGGCGAGTTCAACGGCTTCCTGAAGTCGAAGGACACGCTGTTCGTGGAGCCGCTGAAGTTCGAGGCCGGCGCCATCCAGATTCCCGCCGGTTTCAAGCCACGCCTCGATCCGGCGAAGATGGACCGCCTTACCATCGAGAGTGCGGAATTCCGGGCCGACTGAACGCATCCCGACATCACTGAAGCTCTACTGAATCTCTAGGGAGATCCTGCAATGGCGCACGACGAGTTGCTTGCCGAACTCGACAGACGGAGAGCGGCGGCACGGGCCATGGGCGGCGAGCGCAAGCTTGCCGAGCGAAAGAAGCGGGGCCAGCTCAACGCCCTCGAACGCCTCGACGCTCTCGTCGACAAGGACAGCTTCATCGAGGTCGGACTGCTCGGCGCCTCGGGCGTCTTCGAGGCCGACGTTGCCGCGACCCCGCGCGATGGCAAGATGGTCGGCTTCGCGAAAGTCGACGGCCGCGATATCGGCGTGGTCGTCAACGACTTCACGACCAAGGGCGCCTCGACCAGCGCCACGAACTCCAAGAAGATGGGCCACGTGCGCAAGGTATGCACCGAAAAGGGCATGCCGTTCGTGCACGTCGGCGAGTCGACAGGCGCCCGACTGCCCGACGCCATGGGCTCGAAGGGCATGGGAGCGCTTCTCGGCAACGACACGACCCAGTTCAAGCGCACGCGCGAGACGCCGTGGGTCGCTCTTGCACTCGACACCTCCTTCGGCTCCTCGGCCTGGCTCTGCTGCTGCGCCGACTATGCCATCATGAAGAAGGGCTCGATCATGTCGGTATCGAGCCCGCGCCTCGTCTCCATGGCCATCGGCGAGAAGGTCGACCTCGAGGAGCTCGGCGGCTGGCGCCTCCACGCCGAGCAGACCGGCCTCATCGACACCTTCGTCGAGACCGACGAGGAGGCCATGCAGGCGGTCAAGCGCTTCCTCTCCTACATGCCGAGCCACAATGGCGAGCTGCCGCCCGAGGCGCCCGTCAGCGCCGGCTCCGGTGAGGGCCAGGAGCGCATCCTCGACATCCTCCCCGAGAAGCGCTCGCGCGTCTACGACATGCGCAAGATCGTCGAGATCATCGTCGACAAGGGCAGCTATCTCGAGATCAAGCCGCGGTTCGGCCGCTCCGCGACCGTCGGCCTCGCCCGCCTCGGCGGCAAGGCGGTCGGCATCGTCGCCAACAACCCGATCGTCGGCGGCGGAGCACTCTCCGCCGAGGCCTGCCGCAAGATCATCGATTTCACCGTGATGTGCGACAGCTTCAACGTGCCCATCGTGCGCTTCATGGACACGCCCGGCTTCGTCGTCGGCACCGACGCCGAGCGGCGCGGCGCCCCCGGCCACATCATGAACTTCATGAATGCGACCTGCCTCACCACCGTGCCGCAGATGACGGTGATCGTGCGCAAGGCCTACGGCCGCGCCTACGTGGCGATGGGCGGCGGCGAGCACAATGACGAGATGGTCGCCTGGCCGACCGCCGAGGTCTCCTTCATGGACCCCGTCTTCGCGACGAGCATCGTGCACAACAAGCACGCCGGCGACGAAGGCTTCGAGGAGGCGCTCGCCCACATCCAGAAGGATCTGGAGATCTGGGACATGGCGCGCATCTTCTCGGCGCACGACGTGATCAAGCCGCAGGAGACCCGCGCCTACCTCATCCGCATGCTCGACGTGCACCGGCGCCGCCGCTCCGGCGGCATCGGCCAGCACCTCATGCGCACCTGGCCGACCAGCTACTAGGGGATCGACGGCATGACCGCGAAGACACGCGCTCAGGCGCTCATCGCCGAGGCCCGCAAGGCTGGGCGCTCGGCACTCGACGAAGCCGGCGGCAAGGCCTTGCTGTCCGCCTATGGCCTGTCGGTGCCCCGGTCGGTGCTCGCCGCCGACGCAGAGGAAGCCGGCAAGTCCGCGGCCGGCTTGCGCGCACCGTTCGTGGTCAAGGTCGTCTCGCCCGACATCCTGCACAAGTCGGACGTGGGCGGCGTTGCCCTGAACCTCGCTGATGCTGCGGCCATGACCGCCGCCGTCGAGGCCATGCGCCAGAAGCCCGGCATCGCCGCGGCCCGCCTCGACGGCTGGCTGGTCGAGGAGATGGCGCCCAAGGGCCTGGAGATGGTCGTCGGCGGCTTCCGCGATCCGCAGTTCGGCCCGATGGTGATGGTCGGGCTCGGCGGCATCTTCGTCGAGGTTCTGAAGGACGTCGCCTTCCGGCTCTGCCCGATCTCGCGTCGGGACGCCGAGGCGATGCTGGACGAGTTGAAAGGCCGCGCCATGCTCGACGGTGCGCGCGGACAGGCGGCGGTATCGAAGCAGGCGATCATCGACGCGCTGCTCGAGGTCGGTGGCGCGGACGGTCTTCTTGCGAGTCACGCCGACGACGTCGCCGAGCTCGACATCAACCCGCTCATCGTCTCGGCCGATGGCGCAGTCGCTGCCGATGCCCGCGTGATCCTCGCGGCTGCCGCGGATGCCCCGAGGCCGACGCAGCCGTCGTTGCAGCCGGCGGACGTGCTTGCGCGCTTCAAGCCCCTGTTCGAGCCACGCACCGTGGCCATTCTCGGCGCATCGGCCAAGGATGCCGGCGGCATCGCCAACACCTACATCCGCCGCATGAAGGATTTCGGCTTCAAGGGCGAGCTCTACCCCATTCATCCCTCGGCGCCCGAGATCGAGGGCCTCAAGACCTATCCGAGCCTCGCTGACACGCCCGAGCCGGTCGATTACGCCTACATCGCCATCGGCGCAGCGCGCATTCCCGATCTGCTCGCCGGCGCCAACGGTCGCCTCGCCATGGCCCAGGTGATCTCGTCCGGCTTCAGCGAGGTCGAGGGAGGGCGCGATCTGGAGACCGATCTGGTCGCCAAGGCGCAGGCCGGCGGCTGCCGCGTCATCGGGCCGAACTGCCTCGGCACCTACAGCCCGCGCGGCGGCCTCACCTTCCCGGTCGGCGCCCCGAAAGAGGTCGGCGTCATCGGCGTGGTCGCGCAGTCGGGCGGCCTGTCCACCGACATCATCAAGCGTGGACAGTGGCGTGGCCTGCGCTACTCGGGCCTCGTCACCATCGGCAACGCCGCCGACGTGACCCCGACGGAGCTCGTCGCCTTCTACATGGCCGATCCCAAGACGCGGGCCATCGGTCTCTATCTCGAGGACATCAAGGACGGGCGCGCCTTCTTCGAGCTGATGCGCTCGCCACTCGCCACCAAGCCCGTCGTGATCCTGAAGGGCGGCCGCTCCAGCCAGGGCAAGATCGCCGCCGCCTCGCATACCGGCGCACTGGCCGGCGACGAACGCGGCTGGGATGCCCTCGCCGCACAAACGCCCGTGGTGATGGTGGCGACCATCGACGAGTTCATCAACGCGCTGCTGGCGCTCCAGCACTTCACGCTCCGGCCGGAGCGGCCGACACAGGCCGTGACGCTGTTCGGTAACGGTGGCGGCTCGAGCGTGCTCGGCACGGACGCGTTCGCCGCCGTCGGGCTGGACGTCTCGCCCTACGCGGAGGCTGCACGCGCACCTCTCGAGGCGCTCGGCCTGCCGCCCGGCACGTCCGTCGCCAACCCGATCGACACGCCCGTCCGCACGCTGCAGGAGGAGGAGGGCTGGGTCGCCGGCAAAATCCTCGACATCGTCTACGAGCACGCCAGACCCGATGCCATCGCCATGCACCTCAACATGGCCGCTTTCGTCGGGCGCGGCAGCATCGATCCCATCGATAATCTGTTCAAGGTGATCGAGGCGACGCAGACGAAGCGTCCCGGCGCCGCACACTTCGCCCTCGCGCTGCGCACGGACGGCTCGCCCGAACTCGACGAGAAGCGCCGCCGCTACCGGGAGAAGGCGCGCGAGGTCGGCGTTCCCGTCTACGAGGAGATCCCCGACATGGCCAAGGCACTCGCCGCGGTCGCCCATCTCGAGCGGCGGCTGGCCATGCGCCGCGCCTGAGCAGGCGGGCGACGATAGGCATGGCGCCGCCCGGCGGCCTGCACTAACATCGGCGCCGGGTCGGCCGTCCGCGCCGACCGTCGACCCGTTCTCACGAGCCTCGAGGTGTTGACATGAAGGCGCGCCACAGCGCCCACTGGGGTGCTTTCACGGCCAACGTGAGCGACGGCCGACTGGTCTCGGTCGAGCCCGTGGCGCGCGACGAGAGCCCTTCACCCATCCTCTCCGGCATGGCCGAGGGCGTCTATACCTGCCGCGTCGAGCGCCCGATGGTGCGCAAAGGCTGGCTCGAGAAGGGATGGCGCGCGGGTGGTGCGGGACGCGGCGCGGAGCCCTTCGTGCCGGTGTCCTGGGACACCGCCCTCGACCTCGTCGCCAAGGAGCTCGAGCGCGTCAGGACCACCCACGGCAACACCGCCATTTTCGGCGGCTCCTACGGCTGGTCGTCGGCCGGCCGCTTCCATCACGCCAAGACGCAGCTCCAGCGCTTCCTCAACAGCTACGGCGGTTTCACGGCGCAGCGCCACAGCTATTCTCTGGCGGCCGGGCTCGCCATCCTTCCGCACATCGTCGGCGATCACAAGACGCTGCGCAGCCTGACCTCCTGGGACTCGATCGCGGCCAACACCCGGCTCTTCATCGCCTTCGGCGGCGTCGGCATCAAGAACGCCCAGGTCGAGCCGGGTGGCGCCGGCGAGCATACGGCCGAACCCTGGCTGAAGCGGCTGAGAGGCGCCGGGGTGGAGATCGTCTCGATTACGCCCGTGCGCGAGGATACGCCCGAATTCGTCGGCGCAGAGTGGATCGCACCGCGCCCCAACACCGACGTCGCCATCATGCTCGGCATGGCGCATACGCTCGTCAGCGAAGGGCTGCACGACCAGACCTTCCTCGACCGCTACACCGTCGGCTTCGACCGCTTCCTGCCCTACCTCATGGGTGAGAGCGACGGCGTGGCCAAGACGGCGGACTGGGCCGCAGCGATCAGCGAGCTCGATGCGGAGGTGATCCGCAACCTGGCCCGGCGCGCGGCATCGACCCGCACCATGCTGGCGACCAGCTACTCGCTGCAGCGCGGCGATCACGGCGAGCAGACGTTCTGGATGACGGCGACCCTCGGCGCCATGCTCGGGCAGGTCGGGCTGCCGGGTGGCGGATTCGGCTTCGGCTACGGCTCCATGCACGGCCAGGGCAATCCCGTGCGGCCCTTCGCCGTGCCGAACATGCCGGCCGGCGAGAACCCGACCAGGAGCTTCATCCCCGTCGCACGCATCGCCGACATGCTGCTCGATCCCGGCGGCACCTACACGTTCGACGGTGAAACGCGCACCTATCCCGACACGCGCCTCGTCTACTGGTGCGGCGGCAATCCGTTCCACCATCACCAGGATCTCAACCGCCTGCTGGAGGCCTGGAAGCGGCCGGAGACGATCATCGTCAACGAGCCCTGGTGGACGGCAACCGCCAAGCTCGCCGATATCGTGCTTCCCGCCACGACCACGCTGGAGCGCAACGACATCGGCGCAAGCTCGCGCGACCGCTTCATCCTGGTCATGGAGAAGGCGATCGAGCCGGTCGGCGAGTCGCGCAACGACTTCGAAATTTTCTCCGGCCTTGCCCGACGTCTCGGTTGCGAGGAGGCCTTCACGGAAGGCCGCGGCGAACGCGACTGGCTGCGTCACCTCTACGACGTGGCGCGTCAGGACGCCGCCCGCGTCGGTCTGGAGCTGCCGGGCTTCGACGTCTTCTGGGAGCAGGGCCACGCCGAGACGCCAGCTCCCAACCCGCCGTTCGACGTGCTCGCGGACTACCGGAGCGACCCCGACAAGCACCGCCTGAGGACACCATCGGGCCGCCTCGAGATTTTCTCCGAGCGCATCGCCTCCTTCGGCTACGACGACTGCCCCGGACACCCCGTCTGGCTCGAGCCGCTCGAATGGCTCGGCTCGCCGGCAGCCGCACAGCACCCCCTCCACATGGTCTCCAATCAGCCGGCGACCCGCCTCCACGCTCAGCTCGACCATGCCGGCGTCAGCCGCCGCTCCAAGATCAAGGACCGTGAGCGCGTCACGATTTCGCCTGTAGATGCGGCCAGCCGCGGCATCGTCGACGGCGACATCGTGCGCATCTTCAACGACCGGGGCGCCACGCTGGCCGCTGCCGTCGTCTCCGACGCCGTCCGCCCCGGCGTCATCTGCCTGCCGACGGGCGCCTGGTACGACCCCGCCGAACCCGGCAGGCCCGGCGCCCTCGACAAGCACGGCAATCCGAACCTGCTGACCCCCGACAAGGGCACTTCCAAGCTCGGTCAGGGGCCGATCGCCCACACGGCGCTGGTCGAGGTCGAGCGCTACGATGACGCGCTGCCCAAAGTAACCGCCTTCGACCCGCCGCCGATGGCCGCTGAATAGCCCCGACCACCTGCGCGACGCGCGACGAAGGAAGTGAACATGCACGGCCCGGGCGGCAGGCGAGCGAGCGACGATGGCTCGCGTGATGTGCTCGTGGGCATCGGCTATATGTTCCTCGCCGGCATCGCCAGCTCGCTCATGCATATCGGCGTGCGCACCGTCAGCCCGCACCTGCCGACGGCCCAGATCACCTTCCTGAGGGCCTTCTTCTCCCTCGTCTTCATGCTGCCCTTCATCCTGGCGCAGGGGCGCATCGGCTGGCGCAGCAAGCGGCCCGGACTGCATCTGGCGCGCGGCCTTGTTTCCGTCGTCTCGATCATGGCCTGGTACTACGCGCTCTCGGTGATCCCGCTCGCGGATGCCGCGGCACTGAGCTTCACGACGGCCATCTTCGTCACCATGGGGGCCGCACTTATTTTCGGCGAGCGCGTCGGCATCCGGCGCTGGTCGGCGGTCGCCATCGGCCTCGTCGGCACGATCGTGATCCTGCGGCCCGGCGCCGGCCTCATCTCCTGGGGCGCCATGGCAGCTCTGTTCGGCAACGTGCTCTGGGCAGCATCCCTGCTGATGGTCAAGGAACTGGCGAAGCACGACCCGCCCATCACCATCTCCTTCCTGCAGCCGATGCTCGTCGCGCCGCTCGCCGGCATTGCCGCCGCACCCGTCTGGGTCTGGCCGGAAACCGCGACCTGGCTCATCCTGGTCGCCATGGGCTTCTTCGGAGCGATCGCGAATTTCAGCTACGTCAACGCCATGCGCAAGGCGGACGCCAGCATCACCATGCCCGTCGATTTCATCCGGCTGGTCTGGATGGCCGGCTGGGGGTATGTGTTCTTCAACGAGGTCCCGGTCTCGGCAACCTGGGCCGGCGCCGCCCTGATCATCGGCTCGGCGCTCTACATCACCTGGCGGGAATCCCAACTCGCCCGGACCAGAAGGGCAGGTCCGACCTAGACCGGCCCGCCAGGGCCCGCGTCAATCTGCATGGAGCAAGATAATGAGCGCACCGACCGCGGACGAGCTACTCGAAGGCATCAGGAGCTGGGTCGAGATCGAGAGCCAGACAGCCGATCTCGAGGGCGTCAACCGCATGATGGACAAGGCCGCAGCCGATTTCTCGGCCGCTGGCGGCCGCGTCGAGCGCATCAGCGGAACCCGCGGGATGGGCGACCATCTGCTGATCCGCTCGCCCTGGGGCGGCGACGGCCCGGGTGTGCTCGTGCTCTGCCATCTCGATACCGTGCATCCGCGCGGCACGCTGGCGAAGCTACCGTTCCGCGTCGATGGCGACCGCGCCTATGGACCCGGCACCTACGATATGAAGGGGGGCGCGTATCTGGCACTCGCCGCCTTCCGGCAGATCGTCGCGGAAGGGCGCACAACACCGCTGCCGCTGCGCTTCCTCTATGTCGCGGACGAGGAGGTGGGCAGCGTCACGTCACGCGCGCACATCGAGAAGTACGGCTTCGCCTCGAAATACGTGCTCGTCACCGAGCCCTGCCGTGACGGTGGCAAGGTCGTGACAGGCCGCAAGGGCACCGCCCGCTTCGACATCGAGGCGCACGGGCGGCCGGCGCACTCCGGCTCGCGGCATCAGGACGGCCGCAGCGCCATTCGCGAGATCGCCCGCCAGATTCTCGACATCGAGGCCATGACCGACTACGAGCGTGGCGTCACGACCAACGTCGGCACCATCGAGGGCGGAACCACCGCCAATACGGTGCCGGCGCACTGCCGCGTGCGCGTCGATGTTAGGATTCAGAAACCCGAGGATGCCGACGTCATGGTCGAGCGCATCCGCACCTTGAAGCCCTACGACAAGGACGTACGCCTTGAGATCCGTGGCCAGCTCAATCGGCCGCCCTACGAGAAAACGCCCGAGATCGACGCGCTTTATCGCCATGCCCGATCGATCGCCCGCCAGGAGCTCGGCATCGAACTCGGGGAGGTCTTTACCGGCGGCGGCAGCGACGGCAACTTCACAGCCGCCAAGGTGGCCACGCTCGACGGCCTCGGCGTCGACGGCGCCGGCGGGCACACACTCGACGAGCATCTGCTCGTCTCGTCGCTCGTGCCGCGCATGACGCTGCAGCGCCGCCTCATGGAAACGCTCGAATAGCCGCTCGGCCGCCGCGAGCGAGCAGCCACGTCACACAACGTCAGGCGGCGGTCACGCCGCCGCCTTCTTGCGCGGCGGCACCTGCGGCACCGCGGTGCCGACCATGCAATCGCGCGTGACGATGGACGCGAGCCTTTCCTGCCCCCAGCGCTCGGTGCCTTTCGGGCGCATCGGCAGCACGAGGTAGCGCAGATCGGCGGTCGAATCGTGCACGCGCACCTCGACGTTCATCGGCAGCTCCAGCCCGAACTCGCGCAGCACGCCGCGCGGATCGCTGACGACACGCGAGCGATAGGCCGTGCTCTTGTACCAGGCCGGCGGGATGCCGAGCAGCATCTTGGGATAGCAGGAGCACAAGGTGCAGACGATGACGTTGTGCACGTCGGCGGTGTTCTCGACCGTCTTGAAGTCGGCGAGCGTGCCGATGTCGATGCCGAGTTCCGCCAGTGCCGCCCGCGTGTCACGCAGCAAGAGCGCCTTGAAGTCCGGATCGGTCCAGGCCTTCGCCACCACCTTGCCTCCGAGCGCGGGCGTGCGACTGTCCATGAGATCGATCTGGCCGCTTACCTCCTCGTCGGTCAGGATGCCCTTCTCCACGAGCAGCGCCCGAAGCGCCCGCTCCAGGACCTCGTACTCGCTGACCTGGACATCGTCGTCATGATGGTGGTCGTGATGGTCGTGGTCACTCCCATGCGAATGGGTGCCCATGCTTTACACTCCCTATTTCGACGGCTCGAGCCAGTGCTCGAAAATGTCGGCCTCGAGGTGATCGCCCGGCAAGCCGGCATAATGCTCCCACAAGTCTTCCTGCCGGAAGCGGACCTTGTAGAGCCGGAGCATCGGCAGCCCCGGCCGGTGATAGGCGAGCCGCTCGGGATCGCGGAAGCGACCGAGTATCTCACAGACGACGCCCCGCTTGCCTCTGAGATAGATCGGCGTGCGGCAATGCCCGAGGGATGGGCGATCGATGACCCGAACGGCATCGCCGACGCGAAGTGTCTGCGTCGACGCCGTGGCGCTCGCCGCACTCACGGGATCACCTTGAGCGAGACCGCCCGCCCTTCGCGCTCGAGCTCGGTGCGAATGACCGCCATCTTCGCCTCCACCTCGCCAATGGTGACGATCTCCTGCTCGATCAGCAGGTTGCGGATGGCGCGAATCCACTTTTCGTAATACGTGGTGCGGTCGTACTCCTGCTCGGAGTATTCCTCGATCGCGCGACGCAGGGCATCGATCTTGAAAGCGCCGCGCTTCGGACCCGTCAGCAGCATCAGCAGCGCATCGACACGCTTCTCGTGCAGCGACAGCTCGTGCTCGTCGCGATCGATCGGACCGAAGTCGAGACCGCCGACATCATGCACGGCCCTGCCTTTGCCGTCGCGACGCAGCACATTCGCACGTTTCAACTCACCCATGTCTGCCCCTCGCTCTCGCTCAGGACGCACGTGAAGAGGCACGCACGCCGGGATCGCGACCATCTCAAAAGGACGCGAGCCTCGGCGTCAAGGGCACGAGACGTGAAATTTTTCGATCGCTGAGAGCGGTCAGCCCGCGCTTCGCATCTTGAGCATGCGCGTCGGCGTGTAGACGAGCACCGTCTCGCCACGCTGATTGACGACGCTGTTGCGCGTCGTGACGATGCCGCGGCCCGGCTTCGAGGTCGCGCGCGCGGCCGTCACCTCGACGACGACGTGGATGGTATCGCCGGAGATCACCGGACGCTCGACCTTGAGCTCCATGCCGAGGAAGGCGAGGCCGGTGTGCTGCATCGTCGCCTGCATCAGCAGGCCTTCGGCGAACGTGAAGACGAGCGCACCCGGCGCGAGCCGCCCCTTGATCAGCGACTCCTTCGCGAGATAGTCGAGATTGGTGAAGAGCACCTCGGTCATGCCGGTGACGCCGACGAAGGCCGTAATGTCCGAGTCCGTGACAGTGCGGCCGACTGTTCGGAATTTTCGGCCGACGGGACAATCCTCGTAAGCGAGGCCGAGGCCTACGATCTCCAGTCCATCATCTGATTTCGCCACCGGTAGGTCCTCCCACTCGCAACGCAGCAGCCATCACGTGGCCGACGCACAAAATTCGCGCGCTTCCGATGATGGGCCGTGGCGCCAGCATCGGAAGCGCGCATCACACTCTAGGCGGCGGCCGGCGCGTTCAGGCCCCGCGCGTACTCGGCCGCATAGTCGCCAGCACGCTTGCCGAACACGGAGCCCGACATCAGGCCCGTGCCGCCCGGATAGTTCTCGTAGAACAGGCCGCCGACCAGCTCACCGGCGGCGAAGAGGCCGGGGATCGGCCGGTCGGCCAGATCCTGGACCATGTTGCGCTCGTCGATCTTGAGGCCACCGAAGGTGAAGGTGACGCCCGTCGTCGTCACGTAGGCGACGTACGGCGCCTTGTCGATCGGCAGCGCCCAGTTGCTCTTGGCCGGCGAGATGCCCTTGGTGCCGACGCCGTCGAGGATGGCCGGGTTGTAGTTGCCCGGCTGGCAGGCGGCGTTGTAGGCGTCGATCGTCTTGCGCAGCTTCGCCGGATCGATCTCCAGCCCTTCGGCGAGCTTCTCGATGGTATCGGCTTCGACCTTGGTCACCTGCTTGATGCGATACTCGTCGCGCAGGCGATGCACGGTCTTCTGATCGAAGATCTGCACGGCGGTGCGGTAGGGCTGCGCCATGATGGCCTTGCCGAACTTCACGTAGGTGAGGTTGCGGTAGTCCTCGCCTTCGTCGACGAAGCGCTCACCCTCGAGGTTCACCATGATGCCGAGCGGGTAGGAGTGCTTCTGGAAGTTGTCGAGCACCCAACGGTCTCCGAACGGCGGCGCCGAGATGTCCCAGCCGACCGAGTGGCAGCCCGACCAGTTGCCGAACGGCACGGCGCCGGCCTCAAGCGCCATGCGGATGCCGTCACCGGTATTGTGGCGGGTACCACGGACCTTGGCGAGATCCCAGCCCTGGCCGAGATAGCGCACGCGCCATTCGGGGTTGGATTCGAAGCCACCGCAGGCCAGCACGACAGCCTTGCAGGCGATGTCCTTGTATCCGTCGGGGCCGCGCACCGTGATGCCGGAGATGCGATAATCGCGGCCCTGGATGAGCTTGTGGCCGCCCGTCTCGTAGCGCACCTCGATACCGAGATCGGCGCAGCGCTTCAGAAGGAACTCGACGAGACCGGCTCCGCCGCCGACGGCCTCGATATTCACGCCGCCGTAGAAGTGATGCTTGCCCTCGACCTCGTACGACTGGCGGCCGTACATCGGGATGAAGCGCACGCCGTTCTTGCGCATCCAGGCCATGGTATCGCGGGAGTTGTCGATGAGAATACCGGCAAGCGTCTCGTCGGACTGTCCGCGCGTCACCTTCATCAGGGTATCGTAGAAGACCTGACGGTCGTGGGGTGGCAGGATCATCTTCTTGGCCTCGTCGTTCGTCAGATCGACGAGGATGTCGTTGCGGACATCATCGAGCCCCGAATGCACGAAACGGAAGCCGCCGGCGGTGAAGTAGCTGTTGCCACCCTTCTCCTCGACCGACGCCTTTTCGAGAACGAGCACCTTGGCGCCGCTCTCGTGCGCGGAGATGGCGGCGCACAATGCGGCATTGCCGGCGCCGACCACGACGACGTCGAAACTTTCAGACATTCTCTCACCTTTCTTCATGCACGGATCGCCGGCGGCCGATGCCTAGTCGGCCAGCTCGTCGACCCAGGTTACGAACTCGTCGAGCGCCATGCGCCCGGTCCGGAAGGTATTGACCTTCGCATTTGTGTCGGCGAAGCCGATGGCCATGCCGCAGACGACCATCTGCTCCTCGGGGATACGCAGCCGGCGATGCAGCACGGCGGAATAGTTCGCGAGCGCTGCCTGCGAGCAGGTCTCGAGCCCATGCTCTCGCGCTGCGATCATGATCGATTGCAGGAACATGCCGTAGTCGAGCCAGGAGCCGAGCTCCATGTCACGATCGATAGTGAAGATGAAGCAGGCCGGCGCCCCGAACATGGCGTAGTTCTGCGCGCGCTGCGCCTTCATGCCGGCCTTGTCGTCGCGGGAGATGCCGAGCGTGGAGTAGAGTCCCCAGCCACAGGCGCGCCGCCGCTTCAGGTAGGGCTCGCGCCAGACCTTCGGATAGTAGTCGTACTCACGCTTGCCTTCGCCCGTCTCGTGAAAGAGGGCGAGCAGCTCGTTGGAGAGCGCCGTCTTGACCTCGTCCATGAGCACCCAGACCTTCCAGGGCTGGATGTTGGAGCCGGATGGCGCATGGCCGGCCGTCAGCAGGATGCGCGCGATCGTCTCGCGTGGCACGGGCGTGGGCAGAAAGGCGCGGGCGCTCCAGCGTCCGGAAATGGCCTGTTCGACGGTCATGGGCCGGGCCGGCGGCGATCCGATCTCGCTGTCGCCTGCCATGCTCGCTGTCTCCGTCCTTCCTGCGTGAGCCGCTTCGATCAGGCCGCGACTTCGGCATCACCGAACGCGACGGTGATGTCATCGCGGCCCGGCACGCTGGCACGCCAGTTGAGCCGCGCACCATCCTGCCAGATCTCCGTCTGGATCGACTCTCCGGGATAGACCGGCGAAACGAAGCGCGCCCTCAGGTTCTTGAGGCCATCCGGGCGGTAACCGCCGGCCATGGCGAGAATGGCGTGACCGGCAACGGCGTATGTCGACAGCCCATGCAGGATGGGGCGCGCGAAACCGGCCTTGCGCGCCGTCTCCGGATCGGCGTGGAGCGGATTGCGGTCGCCGGCGAGGCGATAGATGAGGGCCTGCTGTGGCAAGGTCGGCAGCACGAGACGCTGGTCCGAAGGACGCTCGGGCAGTTTGGAGATGGCGGGATGCGTACGGCCGGCGCTGCCCGAGCCGCCATTGCCCCGCGCGAACGTGGTGTGCCTGATGGTGGCGATCGGCGCGTCGGTCGCACGATCGCGCACGACACGCTCGGAATGGATGACGGCGCCCTTCGCCGGCCCTTTGTCGTCGACGCCGACGACCACGGTTTTGGCGTACACCGTGCCCGTCGTCGGCAAGGCCCGATGCAGCTCGATGGCCTGCTCGCCGTGCAGCACCTTGACCCAATCGACGCCCGTATCCGCCTCGCGCATCCAGAAGCCCGGATAGCCGAGCACGCAGGCCATCGTCGGGAAGGCCGCGAGGCCCTCGACATGTTCCTCGAAGACGAAACGGAGCTGGCGCTCGTCCATCGGATCGTAACCGAGCCCGATGCCGAGCGCATAGAGGATGCAGGCTTCCGGTGTCAGCTCGGTCACGGCCTCGGGGATGTCGTAGGCGAGGAGGTCTTCGGCTTTGAAGGGCATCGCGACACCGGCGGGCAAGGCATGAACGGTTGCATCAGGCGCCCCGGCCGGTGCGAACGACACCGGCCGGAGCTTCGTCTCAGAGGGGCTAGAGCGTGCTCTCCGACCCGAGAAGGACAGTCACCTGACTGGATAGCGTGCCGCCGTTGCCGTGCGCCAGTGCCACGTTGACGCCGGGCACCTGCCGCTCGCCACCCTCGCCGCGGATCTGCTCGGTCGCCTCGATCAGCGTGAAGATGCCGTACATGCCCGGATGCACGCAGGACAGGCCGCCGCCGTTCGTGTTGACCGGCGTCTTGCCGCCGGGACCGATGTTGCCATCAGCCACGAAGCGACCGCCTTCGCCCTTCGGGCAGAAGCCGAGATCCTCGAGAAAGAGGATCGTGTTGATGGTGAAGGCGTCGTAGAGCTCCAGCACGTCAACGTCGGAAGGCTTGAGCCCGGCCATCGCGAAGGCGCGCGGACCGGAATCCGAGGCCGACGTCACGGTGATGTCGCCGGACATGCCGGAGATGCCGCGATACCACTGGGCGGCTGCGCCGCCGAGGAAGTAGGCCGGCTTCTTCTTGAGGCTCTTGGCACGGTCGGCACGCACCATGACGACGGCACCGGCGCCGTCGGTCGCAAGGCAGCAATCGCGCACCGTCAGCGGGTCGACGATCATCCGCGACTTCAGTACGTCCTCGATCGTCAACGGATCGCGCATGAAGGCAAGCGGGTTCTTCTGGGCCCACTGCCGCGCTGCAACAGCGACGGCCGCCAGCTGCTCACGCGTGGTGCCGTACTGATGCATGTGGCGGGCGGCGGCCAGCGCGTAGGCCGTCACGGGCAGGCGCGGCTTGTAGGGCGCCTCCCACTGCGGCGGATCGGACTTCGAGACGAAGCCACCGGCGCCCGTCCTCTGGTTGGAGCCGTAGCAGATGAGCGCAACGTCACAGAGGCCGGTATGAAGCGCCGAGGCGGCCGAGATGGCGTGCACGAGGAACGAGGCGCCGCCGACATTAGGCCCATCCACGTGCTTGGGACGGATGCCCAGGTAGTCCGTCACGGTCAGCGACGGCAGGAAGTTGTCCATGTTGACGGTCCACAGACCATCCACGTCGCCCAGTCCGAGCCCACAATCGCTGAGCGCCTTGTGGATGGATTCGCCCATCAGCTCGAGATGGCTGCGGCCCTTGGCCTCGCCGATGCCGGCGAGCCCGACGCCGACGATCGCCGTCGATCCGCGCAGGGGATGCTTGCTCATATCCGTCTCCTCCTTACGCGGCTTCGAAAAGGACGACTTTCTTGCCGTCGATCTCGCCGATCTTCGCCTTGACACGCTGGCCGATCTTGACCTTCGACGGCTCCATGCCGACGACGCGGCTCATCAGCCGCACGCCCTCGTCGAGGTCGACGAGCACGATGGAGAAGTCGCCGCCGGCCTCGGGCCGCTGACGCACGATGACCGCGGAGTAGACCGTGCCGTTGCCGGACGCCTTCTCCCAGGTGAAATCGTTGTCCAAGCTGCCCGGCGCCATCACGCGCGGCGGGAAGACGTACTTGCCCGTCGCCTTGCTGCGCTGGAGGCGGAACTCGCCCTTCTCGATGTAACTGTTGTAGGTGGCATCGGGCCCTGGACCGGCCCAGACCTGGCTATCGGCAGACACGCGCTTCTCCCTCGTTCGAGATCACCGTTGACTCGCTTGCGAAACCTCTCCGCTCGAGCCGAGCGCCGGCGCAAACAGCAGTCGCAGGGTGAGATGTCGACCTGAAGGAGCGTGCTACGCCGGACGGTCAAACTACACCAACTGGAGCACCGCGGCGCTGCATCGTCCGGCACGGCCAGAAGGCCGCTCGTCCGACGATATGCCGGCAGCCGAAGCTCGCGGATCGAGAGCGGCTATTGCCGAGCACCATGACACACCGTAATTTGACGGTCAATCAATCGGAACAGTGTTCCGTTTTGCGGAACAACCAGGGAGGATGCCTCATGTCGGAGAGCCAGCCGGTCGTGCTCGTCGAGCACCCGGCCGAGGGTGTCGTGCTGCTCCGGATCAATCGTCCGGAAGCGCGCAACGCGCTCAATTTCGAGGTGCGCACCGCACTCGCCGAGGGCCTGGAGGCCGCGGCCGCCGATGCCGCGATCCGCGCCGCCGTCATCACTGGAAACGAGAAGGCCTTCGCCGCCGGCGCCGACATCCGCGAGATGCGCGACATGGGGCCCGTCGCGGCCATGCAGAAGGGCACACACAAGCTCTGGGACCGCATCGCGGCCTTCCCCAAGCCGCTCATCGCCGCCGTCAACGGCTTCGCGCTCGGAGGAGGTTGCGAGCTGGCGCTGCATGCCGACATCATCATCGCCGGAGAAGGTGCGAAGCTCGGGCAGCCGGAAGTGAAGATCGGCATCATGCCCGGCGGCTCCGGCACGCAGCGCCTCTTCCGCGCCATCGGCAAGTACAAAGGCATGCTGATGGTGCTGACCGGCGAGTTGTTCAGCGCGCGCGAGTGCTGCGAGATGGGCCTGGTCAGCCGCGTCGTACCGGATGCCGAGGTCGTCCCGCATGCCATCCAGCTCGCGTCGAGCCTGGCCAGGCTGCCACCGATCGCTCTGGAGATGACCAAGGAGGCGGCGCTGCGAGGCCAGGATGCGGCTCTCGACACAGGCCTGAGCCTGGAGCGTAAGATGCTCTGGCTGCTTTTTGCCACCGAGGACAAGAAGGAAGGCATGACGGCCTTCCTCGAGAAACGCGCACCCGAGTTCAAGGGAAAGTGACCATGCCATTCGATCCCACCATGACTGATCTCACCGTCGGCGTCGTCGGCGCCGGCACGATGGGCCGCGGCATCATCCAGGTCTCGGCACAAGGCGGCATGAACGTCATCGCCTACGACGAGAAGCCCGATGCCGCACCGGCCGCCAAGCAGTTCATCAAGGGCATGCTCGAGCGGCAGGTGGCGAAAGGTTCGCTGACCGAGGCCGACATGAAGGCGACCCTCGACCGCATTCGCATCGTCAACACGCTCGACGCCATGAAAGGTGCACACCTGATCGTGGAAGCGATCATCGAGCGCCTGGACATCAAGCAGGCGCTCTTCACCAAGCTCGATGCGATCGCCGGTCCCGAGACGATCATCGCCTCGAACACCTCCTCCCTGCCGGTCACCGCCATTGCCGCCAAGTGCAAGCGTCAGGAGCGTTGCGCCGGCCTGCACTTCTTCAATCCAGTGCCGCTCATGCGCCTCGTCGAGGTCATCCCCGGCCTGAAGACGGCGCCGTGGGTGGTGGACGCGCTCGTGACCATCGGCAAGCGCATGACGCGCGAACCGGTACGCTGCATCGACAGCCCCGGCTTCCTCGTCAATCACATCGGCCGCGCACTCAATCCGGAGGCCATGCGCATTCTCTCGGAATGCATCGCCACGCACGCGGAGATCGACCGCACCCTGACCGGCGCGCCGGGTTTCCGCATGGGTCCCTTCACGCTGATGGATCTCGTCGGCGCCGACGTCGGCCACGCCGTCATGGAGTCGCTCTACGGCCAGTTCTACAACGAGCCCGCATATGCCCCGTCGCCGCTGCTGGCGCTGCGCATCGCCGGCGGTCTCTTCGGCCAGAAGACGGGCCGGGGCTGGTACGAGTACGCGGAGGGCAAGAAGCTCGAGCCCGAGACGCGCGCCGTGCCGGCAGGCGCAGGACTGCCCGTGTGGGTGCAGCCGAGCGCTCACCATCCCGAGCTGCAGGCGCCGCTCATCGAGGTGCTGGCCAGGAGCGGAGCGCAGGTCGAGACGGGCGAGCGGCCGAGCGCGTCGGCCGTGATCATCGTGACGCCGCTTGGCCATGATGTCGCGACAGCCGCCAGGGATCTCGGGCTCGATTCGGCGCGCACCGTAGGCGTCGACGTCCTTTTCGGCATGAAGGGACCGCGCACACTCATGGTGTCGCCGGCAACCGCACCAGCCATCCGCGACAGCGCCCATGCCATGCTGGCGGGCGACGGCCAGGCCGTCGTGGTCATCAACGACAGCCCGGGGTTCGTGGCGCAGCGCATCGTCGCCCAGATCGTCAACGTCGGCTGCAACATCGCTCAGCGCGGCATCGCCAGCCCCGACGACATCGACAAGGGCGCCAAGCTCGGACTCGGCTATCCCTTCGGACCGCTCGAGTGGGGCGACCGCATCGGCGCCGGGAACGTGCTGCACATCCTGGAGTGCCTGCTCTTCTTCTACGGCGATCCGCGCTACCGCCCGAGCCCCTGGCTCAAGCGCAGGGCCATGCTCGGATTGCCGCTCTCCACGCCGGAGGGCCGCGCATGAGCCGGCATGTCACGCTCGTCACGGGAGTTTCGAGAGGCATCGGCCTCGCCACGGCCCGCCGGCTCGCAGCTGACGGCCACCACGTGATCGGCCTCTCCCGCTCGGCACCGCCGGCTGGCACGCCCTGCGAGTTCCACGAGGCCGATCTCGCGGACGCGGCTGGCACGGACGCGCTGCTCCGGGAGATCACGGGCAGGCACCAGATCACCGGCCTCGTCAACAATGCCGGCGTGCCCGTTCCCGACAAGGCCGGCGAGGTCACTCTCGACGGCTTCGCGCAGGTGATCGCCGTCAATCTGAGGGCGGCGCTGCAATGCATGCAAGCCTGCCTTCCGGCCATGCGTGCCGCCAAGTACGGGCGCATCGTCAACATTTCCAGTCGCGCCGCCCTGGGCAAGGCCGAACGCAATGTCTATGCCGCGTCCAAGGCCGGCATCATCGGGCTGACGCGCACGTGGGCGCTGGAGCTCGGCGCCGACGGCATCACCGTCAATGCCGTCGCGCCAGGTCCCGTCGTGACCGAGCTCTACGAACGCAACAACTCGGAGGAGCTCATCCGGCGCACGGCCGAGGCCATGCCGCTGCGGCGCCTCGGCCGTCCGGAGGATATCGCCTCGGTCATCGCCTTCTTCATGGGTCCCGATTCCAGCTTCGTCACCGGCCAGACGCTCTACGCCTGTGGCGGCATGAGCGTCGGCCAGGCCCCGATCTGACGGCAATCCGCACTCGACTGTTTCCGCCTGCTCCAACCGGCACACCACAGGACGCAAACTCATGTCATTCGAGCGCCTCTTCCATCCTCGCGGCGTAGCGATCATCGGCGCCTCCGCCGACCCGAGCCGCATCGGTGGCCACCCGCTCAAGGCCCTCGTCAAAGCCGGCTACAAGGGTGGCCTCTATCCGGTCAATCCGAAGTATCCAGAGCTTGCGGGCTTCACGTGCTACCCGGATGCCAAGAGCATCAAGGGCGCGTGCGACCTCGCCGTCGTCGCGGTCCCCGCGCCGATGGTCTCCGCGGCGATCCGCGACGTGGCTGCGGCAGGCATCAGCTACGCCGTCATCCTGACCGCCGGCTTTCGCGAGACGGGCGGCGACGGCATCAACCTCGAGACCGAGCTGAAGAAGACCCTCGCCGAGACGGGCGTACGAGCCATCGGCCCGAACTGCCAGGGCATGCTGTCAGTGCCGGCGCGCGTCTGGGCGGCCTTCGGCAGCGTCTCGGAGGAAACGGACCTCAGGCTCGGCGAGGTCTCCGGCGCCTTCCAGTCCGGCGGCTTCGGCTATGCCATCATCAACCTCGCGGAATTGCAGGGCGTCGGCTTCCGCTACTGCGTCTCGACCGGCAACGAGACCGACGTGACCATGCCGGAGCTGCTGTCGGCGTTCCTCGACGACGACGGCACCAAGCTGGCCTTCGGGTACATGGAAGGCACGCCCGACGCACGCAGTCTGCTCGATCTCGGCCGCAAGTCGCTCGAGACCGGCAAGCCGGTGCTGCTGTGGAAGGGCGGCATTACCGAGACCGGCGCCAAGGCCGCCGCCTCTCACACCGCCAACATGACCGGACGCGCCGACCTCTATCGCGCCGCCTTCCGGCAGGCCGGCATCGTCGAGGTGGACGATGTCGAGCCTATCGTCGACATCGCCGCCATCATCAAGCACGGCCGGCTGCCCAGGGGTCCGAACGTCGGCGTCCTCTCGGTCTCCGGCGGCTCCGGCGTCGTATTCGCCGACCGCGCCGTCGAGGAAGGCCTGGCGCTGCCGCCCTTCTCCGACGAGACCATGCGCAAGCTCCGCGACATCGTTCCGGCGTTCGGATCGGCCGCAAATCCGGCCGACGTCACGGCAGGCGTCTTCAACAACCTCAAGCTGATCACCAGTACGCTCGACATCGTGCTCGAAGATCCCGGCATCGACCAGCTCGTTGTGCTGCTGGCCTCGGTTCCCGGCGATCCCGCGCTCAAGGCGGCCGAAGCGATCATCTCGGCCTCCAAGCGGTCCGACAAGCCGGTGCTGCTGGCGTGGTCCGGCCGCAAGAGCCGCTCGGAAGCCGCATGGAAACTCCTCGAGGACGCGCGCATTCCCTTCATCACCACGCCGGCGCGCCTGGCCAAGGCCATGGCGGCCGTCACGCGCTTCGCGCTGGACCGCGAACGCCTGCTCGGGCGCAAGATGCCGGCGCCGTTACCCTACAAGGGGCAGCCGCTGCCGGACAGTGCCGTATCGCTCAGCGAGTCCGAGAGCAAGGAGCTGCTGCGCTCCTACGGCGTTGCGGTGACCAAGGAGATCGTCGTGCCGGAGGGCAAGGACGTCGTCGCGGCGGCCACGGCGGCCGGGCTCGCCTACCCGCTGGCTGTCAAGGTCGTCTCGCGTGACATCGCGCACAAGACGGAGGTCGGCGGCGTCAAGCTCGGCATCGCCGACGCCAGCGCGCTTGCGGCGGCGGCGGGCGAGGTGATCGCCAATGCGCGCAAGGCCAAGCCGAAGGCCGCCATCGAGGGTGTGCTGCTTGCCGAGATGGCCGAGGGCACCGAAGTGCTGATCGGCGTCATCAACGATCCCGGCTTCGGCCCGACGGTCGCCGTCGGCATGGGCGGTGTGCTCACGGAGATCCTGAAGGATGTCACGTACCGCATCGCGCCCTTCGACATCGAAACCGCCCGCGACATGATCGGCGAGCTGCGGGCGGCGCGCATCCTCGACGGCTATCGCGGCAAGCCCGCGGCGGACAAGGAAGCCCTCGCCGAAATGCTCGTCACCGTGTCCCGCATGGCAGCCGGTCTTGGCGACCGCCTTTCCGAGATGGATCTCAATCCGGTGTTCGTCGGCCCGAGGGGGAGTGGCGCAAAGGCGGCCGACGCGCTCGTCGTGCTCAAGTAGAGGTTGGGCCAGGTGCCCCGGCCGGAGCGCGAAGCGGCGAGCGCGATGAACGTTTTCCTGCGCACTGCGTTGACGCTGTCGATCGCGGTCACCGGTGGCCTGCTGTTCCGCGCCATCGGCTTTCCGGCGCCCTGGCTGACGGGTCCAACCCTCGTCGTGGCGAGCGCCGCCGTGCTCGGCGCACCGCTGCTGCTGCCGCGCCCGATCGTGCTCGCGGCTCCCGTCCTGCTCGGCGCCACCATGTCCTCGACGGTCTCGCCGGATACCCTGTCGCACCTCGCGGAGTGGCCCTTGAGCCTCATCGGCCTCGGAGCCTCTCTTGCCCTGGTGATGTGGGCCTGCAGCCTCTACCTCCAGCGCATCCATGGCTTCGACCCGGCGACGGCACGCTTTGCAGCCGTACCCGGCTCCCTGCCGCTGGTCCTGGCGCTGTCCATGGAGAGCAAGGCCGACGTGCGGCAGGTGGCCATTGCGCAGACCTTTCGCCTGGCAAGCCTCGTCGTGCTGCTGCCGATCAGCTTCACGCTGCTCGGCATCGTGCCGGAGGGCGGCGCCGCCGGCGTCTTGCTGGGCCGCGCGGTCAGTGTTCCCGATCTGGCGATCCTGCTGACCGCAGGCCTCGGCGCCGGCCTGCTCTTCGCGCGGCTCAAGGTCCCCGCCGGCTACCTTTTCGGCGCCATGTGCGCGGGCGTGCTGCTCTACGGCTCGGGAGCCGTGAAGACGGGCATGCCGAGCTGGATACTGATCCCCGGATCGCTCATCATCGCCACGGTGGTCGGCATGAGCTTTGCCGGCGTCGATGTCGCGCTGCTGCGCCGGACGCTGGCGGCCAGTCTCGGCAGCCTCGCGGTCGCGGTGCTCATGACCACCGCCATCGCGGCGCCGGTCGCAGCGCTGACCGGCCTGCCCATCGCCCAGATCTGGCTCGCCTTCGCGCCCGGCGGCGTCGAGACGATGACCATCATGGCCTTCCTGCTCGGGGTCGATCCCGCCTTCGTCGGCTCACACCACATCGCCCGCTTCCTGGCGCTCGGCATCACCATACCGCTCTGGGTGCGGGCGCATCTGCACCGCGACGTCAGCCGTTGAGCACACGCACGGGGCTTCCCGCGAGCCAGTGAGCAATCGAGTCGGCGTTCTGGCCGTGGAAGACACGGAGCGTCTCCTCCGAGACGTAGCCGAGATGCGGCGAGAGCAACGTCCGTGGCGCCGAGCGCAGGGGATGGTCCGGCGGCAGCGGCTCGGTCTCGTAGACGTCGATAGCGGCGCCCTTGATGCGCCCGGCGTGCAGCGCCTCGAGCAGCGCCTTCTCGTCGATGAGCGGCCCGCGCGAGGTGTTGACGATGAAAGCGGTCGGCTGCATCAGCGCCAGCTCGGGTGCGCCGACGATGCCGCGGGTGCGATCCGAGAGCACGAGATGCAGTGTCACGACGTCGGCGGTGCGGAACAGCTCCTCCTTGCTGACGCGCGTAGCGCCATGCTTGGCCGCCTGCTCGTCGGTCATGTTCTGGCTCCAGCCGATCAGCTTCATGCCGAACGCCCGGGCCAGATGCGCGACCTCGCCACCCTGCTTGCCGAGCCCGACGACGCCGAGCGTGCGCCCGTGCAGCGTGATGCCCACGGTCGACTGCCAGTGCCCCTCGCGCATGCGCCGGTCCTCGTAGGCGAGGTTGCGGGCAAAGGCCAGGATCAGGGCCATGGTCAGCTCGGAGGTCGAGTGCGGCGTCGACGACGTGCCGCAGACCATGATGCCGCGCTCCTTGGCGGCGGCCATGTCGATGGCGGCGTTGCGCATACCGGCGGTCGCGATGAGCTTGAGGTTCGCCAGCTTCTCGATGAGGGCGCGCGGGAAGGCGGTGCGCTCGCGCGTGATAGCCACGACATCGAACGGCGCCAGGGCCTCGGCGCATTGCTCGACTCCGCCGAGATGACGGGTGAACACGACGACCTCGTGCTCCTTCTCGAGCCGGCTCCAATCGGAGAGCTTGCGGGCCACGTCCTGATAGTCGTCGAGAATTGCGATGCGCGCCATGTTGTAATCCGTCTCCAGGGGCAGTTGCCGAAACTCTGATCGTAGTGCAAGAGGGCCCGGCACGGGAACCTGTTTCCGAAGCGGCGGCGACCGCCCCTGCAGACGGCGCGCATGAAGCCTTCCGGTTTGCCGCGCCAGCAGCTATCAGGGAGCTTCATACGCCGGAGAAGGACAAAGGACGAGGCATGCGCATCATCATACTGCCGGGAGACGGCATCGGCCCCGAGATCATGGCTGCGACCGAGGAAGTGCTGAGGGTCGCGGACAAGTCGTTCGGCCTGGGACTTAAGTTGGAGCACCGCGCCGTGGGCTTCGAAAGCCTGGCGGCCGTCGGCACGACCGTGCCGGCCGAGTTGCTCGACGTCCTGCGCGAGGCCGACGGCGTCATCATGGGGCCGACCGACACAGCCGCCTACCCGCCACCGGAGAAGGGCGGCATCAACCCATCAGCTACGATCCGTGGCAAGCTTGACCTCTACGCCAACATCCGCCCCTCGCGGGCGATCCCGGGCGTGCCGGCGCTCCGGCCGGAGCTCGATCTGGTGGTGGTGCGGGAGAACACGGAAGGCTTCTACGCCGACCGCAACATGCACCTCGGCAGCGGCGAGTTCATGCCGACGCCGGACGTGGCGCTGGCCGTGCGCAAAATCACGCGCAAAGGCTCGGAGCGCATCGCCCGGGCGGCCTTCGAGCTCGCCATGACGCGCAAGCGCCACCTGATTGCCGTGCACAAGGCCAACGTGCTCAAGGTCTCGGACGGCCTGTTCCTCGAGTGCGTCCACAAGGTGGCCAAGGACTTCCCCGCCGTGACGCTCGAGGAGATGCACGTCGATGCGGCCGCTTCCGCTCTGCCGGAGCAGCCCGAGCGCTTCGACGTCATGGTGACCACCAACATGTTCGGCGACATCCTTTCGAACCTTGCCGCCTCGCTTTCGGGAGGCCTCGGGCTCGCAGCCTCGCTCAACATGGGCGATGAGCGGGCCATCGCGCAGGCCTCGCACGGCTCGGCTCCGGACATCGCCGGCAAGGGCATCGCCAATCCGACGGCGCTGCTCGGCTCCACGTCATTGCTCCTGCGCTGGCTCGGCGAGCGTCATCAGCAGAAGAAGCTGGTCGAGGCCGGTGCGGCGATCGATCGTGCCATCGACGCCGTGCTCGCCGCCGCCAAGCATCAACCCGCCGACCTTGGCGGCTCGACGAGCACCACCGACTTCGGCAAGGCCGTGGCGCAAGCCCTCGCCTGATCCGACGGACGACCACGGGACGACGCGCGCCTGGGGGCCTTGGAAACCGATCCGGAGCCCCCAGATTCCGTGTCGCCCCAGCCCGGATCGGCCTGGCGACGAAGCCGCGAGGAGAGAGGCGCCGTGTTCATCATCATCGTGCTTCTGGCCGGCATGCTGGCGCTGGCTTTCCTGCCGCAGATGTGGGTCACCGGCGTCATCAAGCGGCACTCGGCCGAGCGGCCGGATTTCCCGGGCACGGGCGGCGAGTTCGCGCGTCATCTGCTCGACGAGATGGGGCTGCGCCACGTCAAGGTCGAGACGACGGACGCCGGCGACCACTACGATCCCGACGACAAGGCGGTGCGGCTGCTGCCGGACCACTTCTCCAAGCGCTCGCTGTCGGCGGTGGTCATCGCCGCGCACGAGGTCGGCCATGCCATGCAGGACGCGACCGGCTACGGGCCGTTGCAGGCCCGCACTCGGCTCGCCAAGCAGGCGCAACGCGTCGAGGCGGCCGGCGCCGTCGTCATGCTGGCGATCCCGATCGTGCTGCTCCTGCTGAAGTCGCCGCACGTGGTCGTTCTCGAGGTCTTTGCCGGTCTTGTCATCCTGGCCATGACCGTCGTCATGCATGCCGTGACGCTGCCGGTTGAATTCGACGCGAGCTTCCGCCGGGCGCTGCCCATCCTGCAGGCCGGCCGCTATATTTCCGACGCCGACATGGGCGCGGCCCGCCAGATCCTGCGGGCCGCGGCCTTCACCTACGTCGCCGCCGCTGCGATGAGCCTGCTCGACGTCATGCGCTGGTTCCGCGTTCTCCGCTTCTGACGCGGAGGTCGCGACGGACGGGACTCGGGCGCGCCCGTCTTTGGCGCGCCCACGCTCGCCGGCAGGATCAATCGTCGGCCTCGAGCAGCCCCATCTTGAAGAGCAGCCCTGCCGCCACCGCGCCGATGCACGGGGCCACGATGAACAGCCAGAGCTGCGACATGGCCTTGCCGCCGACCAGCAGCGCCGGGCCGAGGCTGCGCGCCGGATTGACCGAGACGCCCGTCACCTGGATGCCGACGATGTGGATGACGACCAGCGTCAGGCCGATGGCGAGACCGGCCATGGCGCCGGGCGCCCCCTTCTGGGTCGAGCCGAGGATGACCACCAGAAACAGGAATGTCGCCACGACCTCGAAGGTGAAGGCTGCGGCCATGGAGTAGGCACCGAGGTAGCCCGTGCCCCAGCCGTTCTGGCCGAGCCCCGAGCCGGCAAGCGAGTAGCCGGCGAGCTTACCGGAGGCGATCATGTACAGCACGGCAGCGCCGGCGATGGCACCGAGGCACTGCGCCACGACGTACATGACGAAATCCCCGACCGACATCCGGCCGGCGACCAGGGCGCCAAGGCTGACGGCCGGGTTGATATGGCAGCCCGAGATCGGCCCGATCCCGTAGGCCATGGCGATCAGCGCCAGACCGAACGCGATTGCGATGCCGAGCACGCCGACGACCTGGCCGGCGATCACGGCTGCGCCACACCCCAAGAGCACCAGCGTGAACGTGCCGAGAAACTCTGCGATGGCCTTTTTCATTTCCCATCCCCTCCAGAAGTCCGCCCGACCGATTCGGGCTAGCGCGATTAGCCACCCGATTCATGACGGCCATCATCAGGCCGCGGCGCATAACAGTTATTCCGTGGAGGGAAACTCGTCCGCAGGACCCCCTGAATTCCCGCCGCGTGCGGCGGAGCGGGCCACGGGCATCAGCCGAGCACTGGGGCCGGAATGGCCGGCGCGGCGCGCAGGATCGCGCGTCCGGGCGGTGCGCTGCGGGCGAAGCGGACGAGATCGTCGATGAAGGACGCCGCGTAGCCCGGAAGCTGGCGGCGCGCATCCCAGGCCAGCATGGTCCATTGACCGATCGAACACCCATCAGCGACGATCGGGATGGCCCGAGCCCCGCGCGGCGCTCTCGGCAATCCCGACGGCAGGATGCCGATGCCGTAGCCGGCGCTTGCGAGGCCGAGCACGACACTGTGCGAGCTGCTTTCGAGGCGCAGATCTGCACGCACGTCGGCCCTCTCGCACGCCCGATCGAACCATGCGCGCGAGCCGAAGCCGCGGCGCAGCACCAGGAGCGGCTCGCCGGCAAGCTCAGCCACCTCGATCAGCCGGTTCCGCGCGAACGGATGCACGTTCGGTACGACGGCCACGACATGGACGGGGTAGAGCAGCCGACCCGCGAGACGGCTGGCGGCCGCGGGAACATAGGCGAGATCCACGTCCCCCGCTCGCAACCGCGAGACGAGGCTCGCGCCTCCGTCCTCGATGATCTCGATCTGGAGTCCGGGATTTTGCCGCCGCTGGCCCGCGAGGAAACGGACGAGCACGGCCTCGATCATCGGCGGCGTCGCCCCGATCCTGATGAGGCCGCCGCTACCGCCCTTGAGGACGCGCGCGCGCTCGATAAGCGCATCGGCATCACCGAGAATGCGACGCGCCCTCTCAAGCAGGTCCTCGCCTTCCGCCGTCAGGCGGACGGTGCGTCCCACACGCTCGAACAGCAGGACGTCGAGCTCCGTTTGCAGGCTCTGAATCTGGCGCGTGACGGCTGGCTGGCTGAGATTGAGGCGTACAGAGGCCCGGCCGACGCCCCCAGCCTCGGAAACCGCGACAAACGCTCTCAACCGCTGCAGATCCATGATCCATAATGATAATGCATGGATCAAGACGCGACAAATGCATTGGAAATATCGACTCCGTCCCGCCATAGTGCGGGCAAAGCGCGGCGCCGCATCCAGGCGCGCCTCGCACAGCCGCAGGACCGGCCGCACCATGAAGATCACCATCCTCGACGACTATCACGACACACTGAGAACGCTGGATTGCTTCCGCAAGCTCGATGGCCACGAGGTCGCGATCTGGAACGATCACGTGCAGGACCTGGAGCCGCTCACCGCCCGGCTCGCCGACACAGACGTGCTCGTGCTCATCCGCGAGCGCACCAAGATCCGCACGCCGTTGCTCGAGCGTTTGCCCAGGCTCAAGCTCATCAGCCAGCGCAGCGTCTTTCCGCACATCGATATCGACACCTGCACGCGCCTCGGCATCATCGTGTCGTCCGGCCAGCATCCTGGCACGCCCTCCTATGCCACGGCCGAGTTGACCTGGGGATTGATGCTGGCCGCCTATCGCCAGATCCCGCAGCAGATGGCTTCGTTGAAGGCCGGCCACTGGCAGATCGGCGTCGGCTCGACGCTGCGCCATCGTCTGCTCGGACTTTATGGCTACGGGCGCATCGCCAAGGCCGTCGCCGGCTACGGCAAGGCCTTCGGCATGCGCGTGCAGGTGTGGGCGCGCGAAGCCTCACGTGAGCGGGCCCGCGCCGACGGGCTCGAGGTGGCCGAGAGCAAGGCCGCCTTCTTCGAGACCTCGGACGTGATCTCCCTGCACATGCGCCTCGTCGATGCGACGCGCCATATCGTGACGGCCGAGGATCTCGCGCGGATGAAGCCGACCGCGCTCATCGTCAACACCAGCCGGGCGCCCCTCGTGGCTCCCGGGGCTCTCGTCGCTGCGCTTAAGGCCGGCCGCCCCGGCATGGCCGCCGTCGACGTCTACGAGGAGGAGCCGGTGCGCGATCCGAGCCATCCCCTGCTCCAGCTCGACAATGTCATCTGCACACCGCACATCGGCTACGTCACGCGCGAGGAATACGAGATCCAGTTCTCCGACATCTTCGACCAGATCACGGCCTACGTCGGCGGCACGCCCATCAACGTCGTGAACCCCGACGCCCTGCCCCGCGCACGCCCCCGCACCTGACGAGCCGCGACACCAGGGAGAACCAGCACATGCCAGATGCCGTCGCTCCGTTGATCCTCGACCTCGTCGAGTGGGTGGCCAAGTCGCCACGCCCTTATCACGAGGTCATGGAGGCCTGGCGCACATCCTGCCCGCGGCTGCCGGTGTGGGAGGATACCGTCGAGCGCGGCTACGTGGAGTGCAAGCCGAGCGGCAACGACGTGCTCGTGATGGCAACCGCGGGCGGGCGGCAGTTGCTTGCTGCACATGGGCGACTGCCGCCAGAGGCAACGATGCCGCGCCGCGAGCCTGCACTCTGACGGACATTTCGCCGACCGGCTTCATCATGCGAAAGAGCCCCCGGTCATGAAACCAGGGGCTCCCCGAATCATCGCATGAGCGATAGAGCGCTCTTGGCGGCTACCAGCGGCGACGGCAGACGATGCGGCAGTGCCGATGGCCGCGATGCCAACGGCACACGCGATAGCAGCGGCGATGCCGCCAGCGACGATGATGCCAACGGCGGTGTTGCACGGTCTCAAGCGGGCTTGCAGCACCCATGAGCGAGCGAACCGTCTCCGGCAGCTGCCCCGCCGGCGCCGCCGAGGCACCGGAGAACGACAGGCCGGCCAGGACGAACGCCAGGGCCAACATCGAGGCGAACTTCTTCATTCCGTCTCTCCTAGGTCTTGTTGCTTGCTTATCTCTCTGCCGACGGATATTCAGCAGAATTCAACAAGTCTATCTATCTTCAGAGATTCTGCATTGACGGATATCAACTCCCGCAGCGGCGGCGGAATTGTGTCGTGCCGTGTCACCGAACCGCGCTAGGATTTGTGTGGTCGCGACGAAGCGACCGAGCACAGCCTCCACGAGCCTCAAGCCGACCCGATCTCTTCGATCGAGTGTGCGAAACCGACGTGCGGGGCTCGCGATCACTGGGCCGCCGGCCTCGATCCCGCGCGAAGCTCTCTCGCAACTGCCGTTATCGGGCGTTGATCATGGTTCGCACACCGTCATCGCAAGCTCCGCCCGCCGATCGCGGCCTGCACACGGTCCGCCAGCATACGCCGTCGCCCGTCTACATCGGCGACATGCACTTTCATTCGTTTTTCGCCAGCCGTCGCCATGACTCGCGCCCACTCGGCCCGATGATGGCGGCAGGTCCGGCGACGCTGCTCTCGTGGGCTCTGGTCGGAGACCTGCTGTGGATCGAGCGATGGCGCCGCGGAATCCGCCAGAAGGCAACGCCACGCCAGGGTGAACCCCATGCCTGGTTCCGTCGGGAACTGCAGCGCATGACGGCGCATGTCGCGGAGCAGGGCTTGAAGATCGTGCGCCAGCCGGCGGATGTCGACCAGGCGCTTGCCGGCGTGCCTCACATCGTTCTCGCCGTCGAGGGGGCGAGCTTCATCGAGCAGGACGTGCGGAGTGTTCGCGAAGCCTACGAGCTGGGTATCCGACAGCTCCAGCTCGTGCACTACATCCGCAACCCACTCGGCGATTTCCAGACGACGCGCCCCGAGCACGATGGCCTGACCAACCTCGGCAAGGCGGTAATCAGGGAATGCAACAGGCTCGGGATGCTGATCGATCTCGCGCACTGCTCGGCGGCCGCCGTCGCAGATGCGCTCGCGATCTCGCGTGCGCCAATGGTCTGGTCGCACAGCTCGGTCGCGACGAGCGGAGCGCCGCACTGGTCGATGATCGCCTGGAAGGCAAGACAGCTCACGCTGCCGCAGGCCCGCGCCATCGCGCGCCAGGGCGGCGTGATCGGCGTTTGGGCCTTGCGGCAGGACGTCGGAGCGACACTCCAGAGCTATGGAGATCGCATGGCGCAGCTTGCCGAACTGATCGGCGAGGACCATGTCGGTTTCGGCTCAGACATCAACGGACTCGGCCCCTTCGCCGTCGCCGACTCCATGGCCGATCTCGGGCAGGTGGTCACCCACTGGCGTACGAAGGGTCTCGGCGACGCGCGCATTCGCAAGCTCGCCATCGGCAACTTCGCACGCGTCCTGCGCGCGGCAATGGCCGCCCGCCGCGGCTGATCGGGAAGCCCCGACGGGGCTCACGGCCTCTCGCCAAGCACCTCGAGAGCGCTACCGAGCTCGATCGCACGTCGTCCGCTCGTCGGCACACCCGTCGCGCTCGATCTCGACCGTTGCATGCACGATGGCGAAGGCCTCGCGCAAGTGCGTCTTGATTCTCGCGACCACACGCTCGGGCGGCTCGTCCGACTTGACGCGCGCGTGCAGCGTGATCATCGCCCGCTCCTGGCTGATCGACCAGACGTGCATGTGATGCACCTCGACCACCTCGGGCAACGTCGCTGCAAGGCTGCGCGCAACCTCGCGCGTGTCGATGTGGGCCGGAGCGCCCTCGAGCAGAATGTGTCCGCTCTGCCGCGCGACAGACCAGGCGGAACGCAGGATGATCAGCGCGACGACCACCGAGAGGATCGGATCGATCGGCGTCCAGCCCGTCGCCATGATGACGAGTGCAGCGGCGATGGCCGCGACGGACCCGAGGAGATCGCCCGCCACGTGCAGTGCGGCCGCCCTGACGTTGAGATTGCCTTCGGCGTGCCCGTGCAGAAGCCGATATCCCACGACGTTCACGACGAGCCCGGCCACAGCCACCCAGAGCATGAGCCCGCCCAGAACCTCGGATGGTGCACGCAACCGCCCCCAGGCCTCGACGACGATCCAGCCGGCAATGACGAAAAGCGCCAGAGCGTTGACGAAAGCGACCAGGATGGAGACGCGGTCGAAGCCGTAGGTATGCCGCCAGCTCGCCGGCCGCCGGGCGAGCCTGGCCGCGATCCACGCCAGGGTCAGGCTTGCGAAGTCGGTCAGCATGTGGCCGGCGTCGGCCAGCAGCGCGAGGGAGCCGGAAGCGAGACCACCGGCGACCTCGGCGAGCATGAACCCGCCCGTCAGCAGCGCGACGAGACCAAGACTGCGCTCGCCTGTGCCGTGGGCATGGCCGTGTGGATGTCCGCCGGGCTCATGCGCGTGGGTGTGGGCCATGCGCAAGTCTAGCAGGTTCGCCCCGGCATGTCCGTGACGGGCCGCGCCGTCAAGCGGTGCAGCCCGTCGGGAGACCATGCCTCGGGAGTCCGGCGCGATCGCGCCAGCGCATGGCGGTCAGCGACAGCTTCTGGTGCAGCCGAGAAGCTGCTGTCGGCATTGATCGCGGCCCCACTGCGTGCCGACGTGGCGCATACAGTCCATGTAGCGGATGTTGCAGCGGCCCTTGCACTCGGCGATGTGCGGAGGATCGCGGTAGTGTTGCTGCGCAGGCGTCGGCACGATGCGGTCCGGCGCCGGCTGCACGGTCATAGGCGACAGAGCGCCCGGCGCGGCGCCCACGGTCTGGATCGAAACAGCGAGCAATGACGTAACGACAACGAACAGCGCAATTCCAAGAGACTTGAGCTGGACCATTCCATCCTCCTGATTGGAACCGTCAGCCATCCTATTCTGTAAGGAAACTGTAAGCTATTCGAATTCGGATGATCTTGCGCCGAAGCATACCGCCAGTTGCCCGCAGGAGACGGGCAGAGCTCACTGTCACGGCCTCCCTGCAAAGATGGATGCACGCGCGCAGCCGCGCCCTCGCCCCGGCCAGGCGTCCGACGGACCGACGCTGCCTCTCGTCTCGCTCGCCGATACGATCCCCTACCCCAGCGCCTTGTTGCTCGCCTTCACGGCCTCGCGCGAGGAACCGGCCTCACCGGGGGCGTCGCTGGCGGTCCTGGCGGCGCCCGCCTTGCCGGCATCGACGTAGACCTGGTTGCCCATCTCGCGGAACCTGGCGCTCATCTCGGCCATGCCCTTCTCGGCCTCGGCCATGGCGCTGACGCCGGCGTTGGTCTTGGCCGCGTAGTCGCGCACGTCCTGAGTGATCTTCATCGAGCAGAACTTGGGGCCGCACATCGAGCAGAAGTGGGCGACCTTGTGTGCCTCCTTCGGCAGCGTCTCGTCGTGCATCGAGCGCGCGGTATCCGGATCGAGACCGAGGTTGAACTGGTCCTCCCAGCGGAACTCGAAACGAGCCTTCGACAAGGCGTCGTCGCGAAGCTGCGCCGCAGGGTGGCCCTTGGCAAGATCGGCGGCGTGGGCGGCGAGCCGGTAGGTGATGACGCCCGTCTTGACGTCGTCGCGGTTGGGCAGGCCCAGGTGCTCCTTCGGCGTCACGTAGCAGAGCATGGCGGTGCCGAACCAGCCGATCATCGCCGCACCGATGCCGCTCGTGATGTGGTCGTAGCCGGGCGCGATGTCGGTGGTGAGCGGTCCGAGCGTGTAGAACGGCGCCTCGCCGCACTCCTTGAGCTGCTTGTCCATGTTGATCTTGATCTTGTGCATCGGCACGTGGCCGGGGCCTTCGATCATGACCTGGCAGCCCTTGTCCCAGGCGATCTTCGTCAGCTCGCCCAGAGTCTCGAGCTCAGCGAACTGCGCGCGATCGTTGGCGTCGGCGATGGAGCCGGGACGCAGGCCGTCGCCGAGGGAGAAGGAGACGTCGTACTTGCGCATGAGATCGCAGATCTCGTCGAAATGCTCGTAGAGGAAGCTCTCCTTGTGGTGGGCGAGGCACCACTTCGCCATGATCGAGCCGCCGCGCGAGACGATGCCGGTGACGCGGTTGGCCGACAGCGGCACGTAGGCGAGACGCACGCCGGCATGGATGGTGAAGTAATCGACGCCCTGCTCGGCCTGCTCGATGAGCGTGTCGCGGTAGAGCTCCCAGGTAAGCTTGACGGGATCGCCGCCGCACTTCTCGAGCGCCTGATAGATCGGCACGGTGCCGATGGGAACGGGCGAGTTCCTGAGGATCCACTCGCGCGTATTGTGGATGTTGCGGCCCGTCGAGAGATCCATGACCGTGTCGGCGCCCCAGCGGATCGCCCACACCATTTTCTCCACCTCCTCCTCGACGGAGGACGTGACGGCCGAATTGCCGATGTTGGCGTTGACCTTCACCAGGAAGTTTCGCCCGATGATCATCGGCTCGAGCTCGGCGTGATTGATGTTGGCCGGAATGATGGCGCGGCCCCTGGCGATCTCGTCGCGCACGAACTCCGGCGTAATGTGTTCGGGGATGGCAGCGCCGAAGCTCTCGCCGTCGGCGATCGCCTCCTTGGCGCGGGCGAGCGCTGCCTGACGGCCCAGATTCTCGCGATGGGCGACGTAGATCATCTCCTTGGTCACGATGCCGGCGCGCGCGAACTCGAATTGCGTCACCGGGCGTCCCTCGAGGGCGCGCCATGGCTGCGTCTTGTTCGGGAAGTCGCGGGCGAGCGCTTTGCCGGAGACATTGCCGTTGTCCTCGGGCTTGATATCCCGCCCCTCGTACTGTTCGACGCCGCCGCGCTCCGTGACCCATGCCTCGCGAAGGCGCGGGAGCCCCTTCTCCACGTCGATCGCGGCTTCATCGTCGGTGTAAGGACCCGAAGGATCGTAGACGCGGAACATCGGCATCTCCGGGTCCGTGAGTGCGATCTCGCGGAAGGGAACGCGCACATCCGGCTGCCCGGCGACGGCGTCGTAGACCTTGCGGCTGCCGTGGATCGGCCCGGTCGTGACCTTGGGCAGCATGAGATCGGAGTTGCGGGTCGGCTTGTTCATGATGTCCTCGATCAGGAGTGTGAACCATAGGCTTTGAACGTGAGAAAGGCGCCGAGCGCGAGCAGCGCGACGCCACCGATGACGAGCGCGGTCTGTCGGCCGCCGAGCAGTGTCTGGGCAATGGGAGCCGCGAACTGGGGAAACCACATGCGCGCCAAGCCGCCGACGATCGCCAGCCAGCCGAGCACGGTGACGACGACAGGCCAGCCGCCGCTCCAGACGTTGTGCACCCTCACGATGGCGATGCCGGCAACGAGCGCGAGGATGCCGGCCAGGAAGACGAGACCCTGATTGCGCGCGAACTCACCCGTCATGGCCACCATCGCCGCGCGGTTCATGAGCATCGCGACACCCAGGGCCAGCATCAGCGGCCCGGCGAAACCGGCGATCAGACGTGACGGTGCCGATCCCTCGCTCACGGGCAGCATTCATCCTTCTCAGGCCACGGCCTTCATCGACCACGGCAAGCCGTGGTGTCCCATCGATGGTCATGATCCGTCGGAGGAGCGCATGTGTCCGTCCCTTCGCCGGCATGACCCGGATCAGGTTCAAAGGGTGGCGAGGCGGCATCAGCCTCATCTCAGCCGGCTGCTGCCGGCCCCCCTCGGAACACGCTCAATGTGCGCCGACCAGGACGCGATTGCAAGAGGTCACGGCAATGTCACGCTGCCCGGGCGAGATCGGCCTGCTTGGCCCTGGCGATGAGGTCCAGCGCCTTCTCGATGTCGGGCGGCGAGCCCGAGCGCAGCACCCGCTCGCCGTCCGGCGTCCGCACGAAGCGCAGCAACGCCGCCAGGAGAGCGCCCTGCTCGGCCTTGGCCACGGCCTCGGCGGACCGATACCCCGCGCCAACCAGGAGTTGCGCATTCGTGCCGGACAGGCCGGGCACGGTCAACACCAGCCGCGCCTGATCCTGCCAGTCGGCGATGGTTGCGGACTTGATGTGGCGCACCGCGACCGCCTCCGCCGTAGCTGACGGATCGGCAGCCAGCAGATCGGCAACGGTGTCGATGCCGACGGCCATCAGGCGATCCGCCGTCTTCGGTCCGATGGCCGGCGCGTCCACCACGGGACTGTCTTTGGCAAGGCGGAACCGCCGTCCCTCACGGGCTGCCGCGTCCCTGCTTTCGTCGACGTCCCCGGTCGGCTCCCGTGGCGCCAGCGACGCCAGGGCGAACCGCGCGCCTTCCCTCGAGGGAGGCGGAGCTGGCTCGGCGGCCTTGATCGGCGCCGTGTCTGCGGGCCTGGCGGCCGGTGTGGCCGCCGCCTCGGCGCGGGGCGGCGACGGCAGCGGAGACGGCACGGATGCGATCACAGGGCGCGGCGACGGCTCCGCCACGACAGGCGGTACGGCCGCGGCCGGCTCCCGGCGCGCGAGTGGCGTCTGAGGGAGCTTCTTGCGCGGCTTCGGCAGGGGGAAGCGCTCGGTGACGTCGGTGCGCGCTTGCTTGGCAAGAACCTGCGCGCGGTGCAGATCGCGCACGGTCCTGTCGTCCTCGGGCAGGTTCTCTTCGACCCGCCCGGTCGCCTGGAGCTCGTCGTACATGCGCTCGACGAGCTTGCGATCCTCGGCATCGGCAAGCTTGCGCGTGAGCCATTTCAGCGGGATCTGCAGGGTGGCGAGCAGGCTTTCGACCGTCAGCGTCACTTCGGGCGCCTTGGCGCCGGATTCGGCGATGGCCTTGTCCAACACGAGGGCCATGGCGCGCGCGGCATAGCCGATGAGGCCGGCGACGATGCGGCGGGCATTGGCATCGAGCCCGGCCGGCGGATCGACCACGCCCCGATGGAAGTCATAGTGGACGATGAGGCTCTCGTAGTGACGGTTCGACAGCTCCGCACTCCGGCAGACCAGCTCGACGAGCCAGTTCGGTCCCTCGGTCAGGATCGGCGCCTCGGCCAGCTTCTCGGCGGTGTCGAGCGCCCAGAGCGCATCGTACGACTTTGAGATGCTCCACTCGACGGCGCGATGGACGTTGTTCTCGGCCTCCGACTGCGCGGTGTGGAAGGGGTGGATGGGATCGGTGAGGTAGTGGCTCAGCACGCCGGCGCAGTAGACCGCGTTCTCCCAGTTCCCGAGCCGCAGCGCCTCGACCAGATGCCCGTACCAGCTCCGCACCTTCTCCGGCGCGCCGCCCCACAAGCCATCCCGCACATGCAGGACGTGATTCTTGAAGTCCTTGAACTCTGTATCGGGCGCTTTGGAGCCATCCAGGTAGAGGCGCGCGTTCTTGAGAAAGAGCCGCTGCCACTGCTCGCCGTCCGCGGCGCGCAGGAAACGCAGGGCGTCGAGCGCCAACTTGTGGTGCGTGCCGTTCGCATGTGCGGCATAGACGATGCGGAACAGAAGATGCATGGATGCCCTCGGCGATATCGTCCGACCCGTGATCGACTAAGCGAGCCGGCACCATAGGTGAGTCGCCGTCACGCACAAAACACGGCATTGCCGCCAACGTGCTTGGGAGCCCTCTTGAGGCGTGCTAAGCACGCTCGTTTGCCCAGGCGCAAGCGGGCCAGACCGGCCGGCGGGGAGAGGTGGGGGATGGAGCACATCTGGATTCCGGTCAGCATCTTCGCGGCCCTGATGCAGGCCGTCCGGACAGCGGCTCAGAAAGACCTCAACCAGCGCATGTCGACGATGGGCACGACCTACGTGCGATCGATCTTCGGCTTGCCCGTCATGATCACCTACCTCGTCGCCGTGCTGCTGCTCGTCGGGGGAGGTGCACCACGTTTTCGCACCGACTACCTGCTCTACTGCTTCGGCGGCGCACTGGCGCAGGTGCTCGCCACCGCCCTGCTCATCTACATGTTCCGGCTGAAGAATTTTGCCGTCGGCACGATGCTGACGAAGACCGATATCGTGATGACCGCGCTGATCGGAACGTTCGTTTTCTCCGAGACCATAACGCCCAAGGGCTGGATCGCGCTGGTCATCGTCGTGCTTGGCGTGCTGATGCTTTCGGCCGGTCGCATCGGCCTCGCGAAGCTGTCCTCGCCGGGCTCGTCGCTCCTGTCGTCGCTGGTGTCGTGGCCGACCCAGGTGGCGCTCGCCTGCGCCCTGCTGTTCACGTTCTCCTACCTGCTGCTGCGCGAGGCGACGCTGACGCTCGGCGATCAGAGCTACCTGTGGCGCGGCGCCTGGACCGTCGTCGTCGCCACGGGTATGCAGGTGATCTTCCTTGGCATCTGGCTCCTCTGGAAAGAGCCGACCGTGTTCGGCCAGCTCTGGCCCAACCGGCGCATCTCAAGCTTCATCGGCTTCACCAGCGCGCTCGGCTCGATCGGCTGGTTTTCCGCCTTCGCGCTGCAGAACGCCTCCTATGTGCGCGCCGTCGGCCAGGTCGAGGTTGTTTTCACGCTCCTCATCTCCTGGCTTTACTTTCGCGAGCGCGTCTCGCCGCTGGAGCTGGCGGGCATCGTCGTGACGGTGGCCGGCATCCTGCTCTTCAGGCTTCTCTAGAAAGGGCGAGCTGCCGCCATGGATTATCTGTGGATCCTGCTTGCGGCAGCCTCGGCCTTCTTTCAATCGCTGCGACTTGCCGGCCTGAAGACCCTCAACCAGCGCATGCCGACACTGGTCACGACGTATGTGCGGGCCCTGTTCGGTTTGCCCCTGCTCATCGTCTACATCCTGGCACTCCTGGCCGTTCACGGTGGCGAGCGCCCCGAGCTCAACGCGACGTTCCTGGCCTATTGCACGGCTTCGGCGTTGCTGCAGTTCTTCGGCACGGCGACGCTGATCTATCTGTTCCAGCTCGGAAACTTCGCCGTCGGCACCATGCTGTCGAAGGTCGACGTCATCATGACCGCGCTGATCGGCATGCTCCTCTTCGCGCAGCCGGTATCGTCGACGGGCTGGGTGGCCATCCTCGTCACCCTCGCCGGCGTGCTCCTCGTATCGGCGGGACGACTGCGCGGCACGCTCAGAGCCGCCGACGCCTCGGCCGTGCAGACGCTGCTCGGGCGTCCGACCCAGGTCGGGCTGCTGACGGCGCTCATCTTCGGGCTATCGTACCTGACCCTGCGCGAAGCGATCCTGGCGCTCGAAAGCGGCAGCCCGCTCTACCGGGCCGGCTGGGGCGCCGTCACGATGGTCTTCATTCAGTTCCTGCTGCTCGGCGCCTGGTTCATCGTGCGCCAGCCGGCGGGCCTCAAGCTGGCGCTGCAGAACAGCGGCCTGTGCACGTTCATCGGCGTCACGAGCGCGCTCGGCACGATCTTCTGGTTCTCCGCCTCGGCGCTGCAGAACGCCGCCTACGTCGCCGCCGCCGCACAGGTGCAGCTCGTCTTCAACCTGGTGATCTCGCGCTTCTATTTCGGCGAGCGGCTGCTCCGCGCAGAGCTCGTCGGCATGTTGGTCATCGTTGCAGGCGTTCTGCTCTTCAAGCTGTGAGCCTCATCGCCGCGGCTCGGGCATGCGAGATGGCGGCATCTGCTGGTGGCCGGGCGGCTGGCTGGCGACCGAGGGGGCCGAGATCTCGTCGGGCGGCACCACACGCAGCAGCGGACGCGGCTCCGGCGCGCCGCCGATGGCAATCGGCTGACCGTGCTCGTCCACGGTCGCGTCGAACGTGTCGTGCGGCGACTGCCAAGTCGAGACGGCAGCCACGAGGCTCTCCGTATTGGCGCGGGCATGCAACCACTGCTCCTCGGAATACCAGCCGAGGTTCTCCCTGCCGATCCTGTCGCGGCTCCGCTCCAGCAGATCCTTGAGCGTCAAGTAGCCGGGCGGCAGCCGATCGGCATTCTGCGCATCGTTCTGCCAGCGTGTCGCGAATGCGCGCACGGTCGCCTCGAGGGAGGCCATGAACATGCGATAGCGGACCCAGCGGTGGTTGTTCCAGTCGAGCGCGATCGGCTCGCCCGTGCGCGTCTCGACGTGCACGTCGGGCGCGAACCGCTCGGTGAGCAGCCGTCCCGCCAGCTCGCCGCGCATGCCGAGCGCCTCGATGATCTCCTGGGGCATGTCGAGGTTGAGGCCGCCTTCGTGCTCCTGCATGGCGATGTGCACGATGCGATCACGGTAGCCGGGAAGGAACATCTGCGCCGTATCGGCCGAATTGCGCGCCGTGTCGAACAGCGCCCAGAAGAAGCCGCCGAGCGGCCCCGGCCGACGATCGAACCGGTTGAAGCGCATGGCCTGATGGATTTCGGGCTCGTTGTCGCCGGGCATCCAGACGTATTGCCACTGCGGATTGGCGCCAGGATCGCCCGGACCGGCCCGCTTCACGCGCTCGACGCGGTGCACCTCCGGCGCACCGCGCCGCATCTTGCGCACGACAACCGTATCGATCTGGGTCTCGGCCGGCAGAAGATTGATGGCGAAGGTCGGCCGCGACGGCACCGGCGCGTCGAAGAAGTGGATGGGGAAGTTGCTGGTCAACCCGCCGTCGGAGAACCAGCAGCGCTCGAACGGGTAGCGGCCGGTGCTGGCAAAATGCTCCGTGTCTGCCCAGTTGACGGTGTAGAGCGGCACCGCGCTCAGGAGATAGGGAAAACTCATGGAGATGCGCGTGCCGAGCAGCACGGGCAGGTGCTCCGCGGACGGCAGCCGGTGGAAGCCGCCGCCGGCGTCGACGTGCTCCTCGGGCGCTCCGGCCTGGGCAACCATCCAGGCGACCACGGCCGGCGGAAAGAGCCTGGCGAGCTCGTCCTTGCGGAAATAGAGGGCGCCCCGCCAGCCTTCCATCTGCGGAAAGCGATGCGCGATGCCCAGCGTGATGTTCGTCGTCATCAGCGCGAGATCGATGGCCGGCTCGCCCTGCAGCGTATTGGGCCGCCGCGGATCGTAGGCATTGAGCAGCCACAGATCGCCCATGGTCAGGGGGCGGCTCGCCGGCAGGCCCGACAAACGCTGGATCTGGATGTGCAGCCAGTCCGTCACCGCCGGCTGGCCGCGGCCGGACGGCTCAGTCATGCCGGAGCACAGCCCGAACATGCCCGCCGGAATGGCCTTGTGAGCCCTGCGGATGGTCGCGAGTGCTCCCAGCAGCAAGGCCCCGGTCATGCTGATGATCAACGCAACGAACAGACCGCCGGCCACGTCGAGCGCGTATATCAACCCCTGCGTGCCGGCGCGAGCGTGCAGATACCAGGCGAGCGCGCCGATATACCCTGTCGTTCCCAGGACAAAGGCCGTAATCACGATGCGGGCCCGCCCCACCGGCAGCAAGACCAGCGCCAGGAGGACGATGTACCCCGCGATCCCCCCGAGCAGGGCCCACAGATGCGTTTTTGCTGCCGGAACGATGTCATCGAAGCGGATGTTGAATGCGAGAATGAGCACGGCCCAGATCATATAGAGTCCCGGCAGGACGCCGATCAGCGCGGGCACGGGGAAGCCGCCCACCATGGTGCGCACGGCCTTCAGGAAGCGGCTCGCGAGGCTCGTCGCGTTGCGGCTCATGAGCGCGAGCGCGATATCGAAGAGTGGCTTGGTCTGCTTGGACGGCTGGAAGAGCTCGATCAGCCTCGGCGCCTCGCCGCTGGCCGAGCGCGCGGCGAGATCCGTCGGCAGCCGCGCCAACGCCTCGAAAGAGCCCGGCGAGCGACCGGTGGCGCGGCCATACTCGGCTGCGGCGGTCGCTGCCGCCGCCAGTGCCCCGGCCGAGGTGCCGCCGACACTGCGAAACCGGTAACGGCGGGCCAGCTCCGAAACCGCCCGCGGATAGACGATGCCGCTGGTGATGCCGCCACGCATGACGAGATCGCATTCGAGCGTCGGTTGCTCGGTCTGACGCATCGCCTGTCTCCCCCCGAATCGATTTGCGAACGCCGCGGCCACATCGGCGCCTGCATGTCAGGGCCGGATCGTGCCAGATCGGCAGGAAATAGGAAGACTTGAGATTTTTGATGGCGAGGGCCGGCAGAGCCACCGCCGAGCGGCGGCTCGCTGGAGGTTGCGCCTGCGACTTGCGGTGGGACCGCACCCTCTCGAGCGCCCGATCTACGCTCCCGGCGACGGCAAACGGGCTCAGGTCGTCGCGGTCACGCGTCCACTGCTGCCGGGCGCGGCGGGCGTCGCGCCGGAGAGGCCGATGTCGTCCGACGCATCGCGGGCCGAGCGCAATGGCGCGAACTCCTCGGGCGTCAATGTCTCCTTCTCGAGCAGCAGGCGCGTGCCTTCGTCGAGTTCGGCGCGGCGTCGCGCGAGAACGTCCTTGGCTCTGGCGTAGGCGGCATCGACGATGGCCCTGACGGCCAGATCGATCTCCCGCGCCGTCTCCTCCGAATAGGTCCGCGCCTCCGGCGCCATGCGGTTGTCGCCGAGGAAACCCTTGCGCGACTGATCGTAGACCATCTGGCCGAGCTCGCCGCCCATTCCGAACCGCGCCACCATCTGTCGGGCGATCTCCGTCGTCTTGTCGAGGTCATCGGCCGCACCCGTCGAGATCTCGCCGAAGACGATCTCCTCCGCCGCGCGCCCTCCCATCAGGATCTGCATGCGCTGCTCGAGCTCGGCGCGGGTGATGAGGAAGCGGTCCTCGGTCGGCCGCTGCATCGTGTAGCCGAGCGCGCCGACACCGCGCGGAATGATCGAAACCTTGTGGACGGGATCCATGCCGGGCAGCGACGAGGCGACCAGCGCATGGCCCATCTCGTGATAGGCGACAACCCGGCGCTCATGCGGATTGAGACGGCGCGAGCGCTTTTCGAGGCCGGCGACCAGGCGCTCGACTGCCACGGTGAAGTCCTCCATACGCACGTGAGCGCCGTTGCGCCGCGTCGCGGCCAGAGCCGCCTCGTTCACGAGATTAGCGAGGTCGGCGCCGGAGAACCCCGGCGTGATGGAGGCCACCTTCTCGACATCGACGTCAGGTGCCGTCTTGACCTTGCGCATGTGCACGCGAAGGATCGCCTCGCGCCCGCCGCGGTCCGGCCGATCGACCAGAACCTGACGGTCGAAGCGTCCGGCGCGCGTCAAGGCGGGATCGAGGATCTCCGGACGGTTGGTGGCCGCCAGCAGCACGATGCCCTCGCGCGGATCGAAGCCGTCGAGCTCGGCGAGAAGCTGGTTCAGCGTCTGCTCCTTCTCGTCGTGCCCGCCGCCCAGCCCGGCAGAGCGCACGCGCCCGAGACTGTCGAGCTCGTCGATGAAGATGATGCATGGCTTGGTCTTGCGGGCCTGCTCGAACAGGTCGCGCACGCGGGCCGCACCGACACCGACGAACATCTCGACGAACTCGCTGCCCGAGATGAAGAAGAACGGCACCGCCGCCTCACCGGCCACGGCCTTGGCCAGCAGCGTCTTGCCTGTGCCGGGCGGGCCGACCAGCAGGATGCCCTTGGGAATGCGCGCGCCGAGCCGGCCGTAATGCGCCGGGTTCTTGAGAAACTCGACAACCTCCATCAACTCGGCCTTCGCCTCGTCGACGCCGGCCACGTCCGCGAACGTGACGCCGGTCTCCTTCTCCACGTAGACCTTGGCGCGGCTCTTGCCGACGCTCATGAGGCCACCGATGCCCTGACGCTCCGCGAAGCGGCGGAAGAAAAAGGCCCACACTACGAAGAAGATGGCGATCGGCAAGACCCAGGACAGAACTTGCGCGAGAAACGTATTCTCGACGCCGCCGCGGTACTTCACGCCGCGCTTGTCGAGCTCGCCGGCGATATCGCCCGTGACACGCTGGGTCACGAAATATCGCTTCTTGTCGACGCCGTCCTTGAACGTGCCCTCGATACGGCTGTCGTAGACGACGGCCTCGGCAATCTTCCCTTCCTTGACGAGCTGCTGGAACCGGGAATAGGGGATCTGCTCGATGTTGCGAGCGGTCCACAACGCCTGGAAGAGCAGCAGCCCCGCCATGGCGGCCAGCACATACCAGAGATGGTATTGCGTCTTCTTGTCCATGTTTCCCAACCGTCAGCTGTCCGGGGCGTCGCGTCTCCAGACGCCGCCATCTTCGGACGAGCCTAGTTCGCTCGAGCGCGCGAGGGAAGCGCCACACCCGGCCCGGGCCGGCGCATTCTGCCCACAGCGTTTATGCGGCCATAAGGATGCGGGAGCCGACCGCGGGTTGTCGTTCAGCGCCCCTCGCGCCACCACGCGAGACCGAGCAGCGCCAGCAGCGCCGCCAGCGCACCGAAGCCGGCGTACATCGGCGTCAGCGTCACACCGCGCGTGACGTAGGCCTCGCGGTCCTTGAGCCCGAGCCAGCCCGAACCGTGCAGCACGCGCGCCGACGACAGCAACGAGATGCGCGGCAGCTCCACCTCCGGCGCAGGATCGGTGACGCTGGCCGGCGCACGCCTGGTGAAGAAGGCGCCCGCGCCGGTCGCCTCCAGGATGGTCTTCAGCGCCTGATCGGTAGTCGTCACCTCCGACATCTCACGCTGATCGTCGATGCCGACGTGAACGATCGCCTGGAGCTTGCCGGAGCGAAGCTTGTAGAGCCCGGGACGCTCGACATCGAGTGTCGTCCGCCACAATCCGCTGGCGGCAGCCGGCAGCACGACCTCGCGTGACTTGCCATCGGGCGCCGTGACCGTGACAGGTGCCACTTCCTTCTCCATCGAGCGACGCTCGATCGTCATACGCATGCCGCGGGACGAGACGCGAAGCTGCTCCTCCTCCAGATCCGGCTCCTTCATCAGCCAATGCGCCAGCCGGCGCAGCAGGTCGCTGTGCGGCCCGCCTCCCTCGAAGCCGCGCGCCCACAGCCAGGCATGATCGGAGAGCATCAGGGCGACGCGTCCCTTGCCGCGGTGCTCGAGCACGAGCAGTGGCCGGTTGCGGGCGCCCTGCATGACGACGCGCCCGCTCTCGACATCGGCGTCGATCAAGCGGAACCAGCGCCCCCAGCTCGGCTCCTTGCCGGCCGAGCCCGGCAGATCGCGGGTCACCGGATGCATGGCGCCGATGGAGGTGATGCGGGCCTTGTAGCCCTCCTCGATGACGCGGCCGGTGGGCACGGCCGGCAGGACCGGGCGCAGGGGCGTCCGGAACAGACTGGTGTGGCCGGCATAGTCGTCGCCGGCCGCGACCAGGAGTGCGCCGCCGTGTTCGGTCACGTAGCGGGCGATGTTGTCGAAATAGCGCGGCTGCAGAATGCCGCGAATGGAGTAGCGATCGAAAATGATGAGATCGAACTCCTTGATCTTCTCGGAGAAGAGCTCGCGGGTCGGGAAGGCGATCAGCGACAGCTCCTCGATGCGCGTGCCGTCCTGCTTGTGGGGCGGCCGCAGAATCGTGAAGTGGACGAGATCGACGGCCGCGTCCGACTTGAGCAGGTTGCGCCAGGTGCGCTCGCCCGCATGCGGCTCGCCGGACACCAGGAGAACGCGCAGGTTCTCGCGCACGCCCTGCGCCGAGACGAAGACGCGATTGTTCACCGCGGTCAGCTCGCCGGGCAGGGCATCGAGCTCGATCTCGACGAAGTTCGCTCCGGCATGCGGGAAGCCGAAGGCAATATCGACCTTCTGTCCGACGACCACCCGGCGCGTCTCGACGGGCTGGCCCTCACGCGTGATGCGCAGCACCGCCACCTCGCCGGCCTGCCGGCCGCCTGATTCGCGCACCGCCACCTCGATCACGCCCGTCGAGCCGACGAGACCGTAGCGCGGCGCCTTGAGGATCTGGATGCGACGGTCGAACTCGCCGCGCGCACCCGTCAGCAGGGCATGTACGGGCGCATCGAAGCCAAGCTGCGCGGCGGTCTTCGGGATGTCATGGATCTGGCCGTCGGTGACCATCACGATCCCGGCCACGCGATCGGGTGGCACGTTGGCGAGCGCCCGGTTGAGATCCGTGAAAAGCGTCGTGCCGCTCGCGCCTTCCGCCCCGGGCTTCGACGACGTCACCCACTTGACCTCGAGCTTCGGGATCCGGGCGAAACGCTCCTCGAGCTGGCGCCGGATCTCCTGCATCTGCGCGGGCCGGCCGGCGATCGTCTGGCTGCCGCTCTCGTCCAGCACGACCACGGCGATATTGGGCAGATATTCGCGCTCTTCCTGGCGCAGGGTCGGGTTGGCGATGGCGCCGAGCATGGCGGCGAGCGCCAGCAGGCGGAAGAACACGCCGGGGCGTCGTTGCCAGAGCAGAACGCCCGCGAGCACCACGGCGAGCGCCGCCGCGGCCCAGATCACCGTCCAGGGCAGCAAAGGCGAGAAATCAATCGAATAACTCATCCGCCGTTTTCCTCAACGCCTGCGCTTGTTCGCGGGGCTCGCCAGCGGCCGTTCCCGGTGGTCGTCGCGCCCTGCCCGACGATCGCGGTCCGCCGCTTCATCGGTCGGTCCAGCGGGCCCGGCTATTGCCCCAACCTCTGCAGCAGCGCCGGCACGTGCACCTGGTCCGCCTTGTAGTTGCCCGTCAGTGCGTACATGACGATGTTGACGCCGACGCGGAATGCCATCTCCCGCTGCCGCGGGCTGCCCGGCGAAACCGGCAGCAACGGCCGATTAGTCTCGTCGAGCGCCCAGGCCGCCGCCAAATCGTTCGACGTGATCAGGATCGAGCTGACGCCGTCCGACTTGCGCGCTTGTCGCCCGCTCCGGCCATCGCCGGTTTCCAACTCGGCTTCGACCCAGAGCGGCCCTCCCTCGTAGCGGCCGGGAAAGCTCCGCAGCAGATAGAACGACTTGGTCAGCACATGGCCCTCGGGCACCTGCTCGAGGCGCGGGATGTCGAGGCGGCTCAGGAGGCGCTGGAGCGCCGTTGCGCCCGGCCCGCGCATGCCGCGCGCGGTCGGCAACGCCTGCCCCTGATCTCGCGTGTCGAAGATGATCATGCCGCCCTGCTTCATGTAGGCGTCGATCTTGGCGGCGACGGCCTCGGGCAGCGGCTCGGCGTTGAACAGCACCGGCCAGTAGAGAATGGGATAGAACGCCAGCTCGCTGGTGGCGACGTTGACAGCCACCGCCTCGGCCGGCTCCACGGCGGTGCGGGCCGTGAGCACGCGCCTCAGGCCTTCGAGACCCAGCCGGCTGATGCGATCCGTTTCCTGGTCGCCGGTCAGCACATAGGCGAAGGTGGCTTTGGCCGTCGCGCGCATGGCGAGGGGATCCTCGGCTTTCGCCTGGGCATGAGCGGCCCCCGGCGTCAGGGCGCCGGCACCGATGCCCAGCAGCGCCAGGCCGGCGATCGCGCTGGCCGCGCGCCGCGCCCCGAGCATGCGGGCGCTGCCCAACTGCAGAAGAATGATGGCAATGACGTCCGCGAACACCAGGGCGAGACCTGCCATGAGCAGGGATGGTTTCAATGGCATGGCGCGCTCACTCTCATAGGCGAGACGCTCGGCCCCGCCGGGCAGAGTCCCCGCGAGCGAGCGTAGCGTCAGCTTTGGACCGGCGATATTGAGCGCTCGCGGTGCCGCTGGCGACCCCCAGTAGCCGGGCGGATGCTCCAGGCTCGGGCGCGTCTCGGCGAGCTTGGCGAGCGCGATGGCCTGGGCGGTGGCCGGCGGCGCCTTGAGAATTCCGAAGCCGTCGAGGCTCTGGAAGGGGCTCAGCACGCTGGCGGCGATCTTGATCTCACCCCCGGTCTGGGTCGTCCCCTGCTCGGCCGCGCCACCGACACGACCGAGCGTGATGATGCGCTGGAGCATCTCGACGAACAGACCCGACAGCGGCAGATTCGACCAATCCGAGTTGGCCGTGACGTGAAAGAGCACGAGCGTGCCCTCCCCGTTCCTGGCGGCCGTGACCAGGGGCGTGCCGTCCTTGAGCCGCGCCCAGATCTTGGTCTCCGGACCAAGCTGTGCCGGATCGGCGAGCACCTGGCGGTTGATGAGCACGTCGGCGGGCGCCGTGAGACCGGCGAACAGGCTCTGCTCGTCGAAGGGAGCGAGTGGCTGCGGTGTCGACCAGGAGAGCGCGCCGCCGAGTGTGCGGCCGCCGAGGCGCAACGGCACGGGCATCAGCTCGTCGCTGCCCTTCTCCAGGCGTGGCCCGGCGAAGCGCACGAGAACGCCGCCCTTCTTCACCCACTCCTCGAGCTGCTTCCTCGGCTCGTCGACGAGCGTGCCGATGTCGGCCATGACGATCACCGAGGCGTTCTGGCGAATGGCCAGCCCCAGCGCATTGACGACGTTCGCCTCATTCGGCACGAGCAACTCGGCGAACGGGGTGAGCGCGCGCTCGATGTAGTAGAGCGGAGCCAGCAGGGGCTGCGCCTGCTCGCGGGAGGTTCCGCCGATCAGCCCGACACGCGGCCAGCGGGAGCGCTCGTCGAGCAGATGGACCGCCCCGGCGGAGCGTTCACCGGCAATCTCGAGCCGCGCGACCTGGTTGCGGATCTCCAGCGGCATCTCGAACGTGGCCTTGGCGGCCGTCTCGGACGGCGCCAGCTTGAAGCGGCTTTCGGCGAGGCGCTGACCGCGGGCCGAATAGGCATGCACCAGTCCCTCGCGCGTGCCGCCCTCGGCCCGGATGATGGTGGCCTCGAGCTTGCCGCGCGTGCCGGGTTCCGCCCTCAGCGCCAGGGCGTGATCGTCGGCGCCGGGCAGATAGACGCTGTAGCGCCCTCCGGCGGCGGCGAGCGCCGCCAGCCCCTCGGCGAAGGCCTTGCCCTCGAGGTCGTGATCGATGCCGTCGGACACCCAGACGATGCCGGCGTCCTTTTGTCCCCGCAGAACCTCGGTGATCCGCTTCAACGCCTCGGCGCGGCGGGGCGCGAACGGTTGCGGCAGAAGTGCCGCGAGGCTCGTCCTGGCCTTGGCCGGCGCCTCGAGCCGCAGCGTGACACTGCGCGTCGGTGGAGCGGTCGGCACCACGATCACCGGACGGCCGACGGCAGCGGCCTGAGCGAGGACGCTCTCGCTCGCCCGGATGCGTTGCGCCCAGGAATGAGCCGACGCCCAGCCGTTGTCGACGACGAGCACGAGCGGACCGCCGCCCTTGAGCGTCTGGCCGCGGTCGGGATTGAGCACGGGATTGGCGAGCGCCAGGATGATGAGGCCCGCCGCCAGCAGCCGGATGAGCGTGAGCCACCACGGCGTCTTGACCGGCGTCTGCTCCTTGCTCTCGAGCCCGACGAGAATGCGCGTGGGCGGAAAGGCGATGCGACGCGGGCGCGGCGGCACGGCGCGCAGCAGCCACCAAATGAGAGGCAGCGCCACGAGGGCGGTAAGCAGCCAGGGGCTCAGGAAAGCCAGCGGTCCGATGCTCATGCCCGCCCTCCCGGCCGAGCGGGCCCGCTGCTTTGCGGCTGAGACCAGCGATAGTCGCCAGCGGCGCTCGTCATGCGCGTGAAGAGCGACAGGAGGGCCTCGCCGGCCGGCCGGTCGGTGTGATGCACCAGGAAGGACCAGCCCATGCGCCGAGCCACCTGCTCGACCGCGGCGCGATGCAGCGCCAGCTTCTCGACGTAGCGCTCCCTCAGGGCCTCGACGCGGTTCGCGAGCATGCGATCGTCGCCTTCCAGCCCCAGGAACTCCGCGCGCCCCTCGTACGGCAGCGTCTCCTCGGCGGGGTCCAGAACCTGCACGAGATGACCTTCCACGCCATTGGCGGCGAGCACGCCGAGCCGCTGGCCGATCTCCTCCGGCGGATCGAGGAAGTCGCTGATGATCACCGCCGACGTGAACCGGCCGAGCCGCACGGGCGGCGGCAGGCTCGCGGCCTGTGACGGCAGCCCGGCACTCGTCGCCAGCGCCTCTGCGACCCGCGTCGATGCGCGCCGGCTGGCCGTCGGCTGCGTCAGCCCGAGCACGCCAATGCGCTCGCCGCCACGCACCAGAAGCTCGCTCAGGGCGAGCATGAGCACGAGGGCGCGATCATGTTTCGAGGTCTGCGACAGCTCGCTCTGGAAGCGCATGGAGGGCGAGCGGTCGGACCACAGCCACACGGTATGAGCGGCCTCCCATTCGCGCTCGCGAACGAAGAGCTGGTCGGAGCTTGCCGAGCGACGCCAGTCGATCATCTGCGCGGTGTCGCTGAACTGGAAATGGCGGAACTGCCAGAACGTCTCGCCCGGACCGGCGCGCCTGCGGCCGTGAATGCCGTGAGCAACGGTATTGGCGACGCGCATCGCCTCGAGCACGAGATCGGGCAAGCGCTCGGCGAGACCATGCGCCTCGTTCTCGAGCCCGAAAACCGAGCCGCCGGACGGGGAGTCGGAAATTCCCGCGCTCACTGTGCCCTCACTCGAGCGCTGCCGTCAGTCTGCCGATGACGTCGGAAATCGAGTGGCCTTCGGCGCGGGCGGCGAAGCTCAGAGCCATGCGATGCTTGAGGATGGGCTCGGCCAGCGCCATCACGTCCTCCACCGACGGCGCCAGCCGGCCGTCGATGAGCGCCTTGGCGCGCACCGCCAGCATCAACGCCTGACTGGCGCGCGGGCCAGGGCCCCAGGCCACGAGACGGTCGGTCTCCGCGCTCGAGCCCGTTCCGGGGCGCGCGGAGCGCACCAGCTTGAGGATGGCGTCGACCACCTTCTCGCCCACGGGGATCTGGCGCACGAGCCGCTGCACCGACATCAATTCCTCGGCCGAGAAAATCGCCTCGAGACGGCGATCCTCGGTGCCGGTGGTGGAGAAGAGCATGCGCCGCTCCGCCACCTGATCGGGGTAGGTGACGTCGATCTGCAGAAGGAATCGGTCGAGCTGGGCCTCGGGCAGCGGATAAGTGCCCTCCTGCTCGAGCGGGTTCTGTGTCGCCAGCACGTGGAAGGGCGTCGGCACGTCGTGGCGCTGGCCGGCCACGGTCACGTGATGCTCCTGCATGGCCTGCAGCAGCGCCGACTGCGTCTTCGGGCTGGCGCGGTTGATCTCGTCCGCCATCAGCAGCTGGGTGAAGACCGGCCCCTTGATGAAGCGGAAGCTGCGGCGGCCCGCCTGCGTATCCTCGAGCATCTCCGCGCCGATGACGTCGGACGGCATGAGGTCGGGCGTGAACTGGATGCGCTTGGAGTCGAGGCCGAGCACCTTGCCGAGCGCTTCCACGAGGCTCGTCTTGGCGAGACCGGGAACGCCGATCAGCAGCGCATGGCCGCCGGAAAGCAGCGTCACCAGCGTGCGCTCGATAACCACGTCCTGCCCGAAGATGACGGAAGCCGTCGCCTGGTGGACCCGCTTGATACGCTCGGCCGCCGCCTCGAGGCGTTGGACGATGTCGTCGCTCGTTTGACTGAGAGTTGTCATGGGGGTGAATATAAGGCCCACGTTGCTGATTGAGAAACACTCTCTTGTGATGAAGATGGTCAGATTATGTTTTTCGGGCGTGCCCGCCGCCCCGCCGCCGCCGCCGACCGGCCGTGGACGGCGGAACGAAAGAGCAATCACGCATGCCTCCTAGCGACAAGATGACCGATCTGTCCGGTGCCGGCCTATCGGGCCTCGAGGCCCTCCTGAAGAGCCAGGCGGGCGATCGGCCGCCCCCGGTCGAGCGCTGGAATCCACCCTACTGCGGTGATATCGGGCTCGCCATCCGCCGCGACGGCACATGGTACTACCAGGGCAGCCCCATCGGTCGGAAACCACTCGTCCGGCTCTTCTCGCGCGTCTTGAGGCGCGACGAGGACGGGCGGCACTATCTCGTGACCCCCGTCGAGAAGGTCGACGTGGCGGTCGAGGACGCCCCGTTCCTCGCCGTCGAGATGGAGGTTTCCGGCAGCGGCACCGCCCAGACCCTGACCTTCCGCACCAATGTCGACGACATCGTGCAGGTGGGGCCTGAGCACCCCCTGCGCTTCGTGACGGAAGCAGCGGCCGGAGGGCTCAAACCCTACCTTCTCGTACGCGGTCGGCTAGAAGCCCTGGTCACTCGCGCGCTCTACTACGATCTCGTCGAACTCGCCGTGCCACAGGCACCCAGCCGGGACGACGTGCTCGGGTTGTGGAGCGGCGGCGCCTTCTTCCCGCTGCAGGAGGCCGGCTGAGGGCCGAGGCTCACAGGTTCGGCGCCACCACGACCATGCCGCGCTTGTCGCCTCGCTCGACCGCGAGATGGGCCTTGGCGGTTTCGGCCAACGGGAACATGGCGGCCGTACGATGGAAGCGGGGCGCCGCCTCCAGCCAGGCGACGATTTCGCGTTGCGCCTGCCGCCGCGCCTTGTGCGGCGCGCTGAACAGCAGGACCGTGCGCAAGGTCATGTTCCGGCGCATGATGCGTGAGTATTCGAGCACGGGATGCAGGTTGCCGCGCGAGGCATAGGCCGCGACGGTGCCGTTCAAGGCGATGACCTCCAGCGTGGTCGCCTGGTTGCCGCCGAAATCGACCTCGACGATGCGCTCCACGCCCTTGCCGCCGGTCGCCTGCAACACGGCCTCGACCACGTTCTCACGCCGATAGTCGAGCACGATGTCGGCGCCGGCGCGGCGCGCATCCTCGGCCTTCTCGGGCGAGCTGACGGTCGTGATCACACGCGCGCCGTCCCACTTCGCGAGTTGTATCGCGTAGTTGCCGACGGCGCCGGCTCCTCCCGTCACCAGCACAGTCTGTCCCCTGACTGGACCGTCCGCGAACAGGCAGCGATGCGCCGTCATGGCGGGAATGCCGAGCGCGGCGCCGACCTCGAACGGCACGCCGTCCGGGAGCGGCGCCACGAGATCGGCATCAAGGGTGATGAACTCGGCCGCCGTGCCGAAACTGCGCCCGCGCGCCCCGTTGTAGAGCCAGACGCGATCCCCGCGCCGATGCCCGGTGACGCCGTTGCCCAGCGCCTCGATCACGCCCGCCCCGTCGCTGTTGGGGATGGTGATGCCATCCGGCTCGGGATAGTTGCGCCCGCCCCGGCGGTTGCAATCGGCGGGATTGACCCCCGAGGCGTGAAGACGCACGAGAACCTCGCCGGGGGCTGGTTGCGGACGCGGCAGCTCCCCGACCGTCAACACGTCCTCGGCCGGCCCCGTGCGCTCATACCAGACCGCACGCATCGTCGCCGTCATGCCGCGCGCTCCAGCACGGCCTCGACATCGCTCGCCGAGCGCACGGGACGGGCGCTGTTCGGCGTCGCACGGTCGTCGAGCACCTTGAGCGCGATGGCCGGAAACTGGCTGCGGTCAACACCGACATCGCCGAGCCGGGTCGGCAGGCCGAGGCTCGCAACGAGATTGCGGATCAAGGCGCCGGCGGGCTGCCCCGGAGCGCCGAACGCCTCGCTCACCAGCGCCTGGCGGTGCCCCGGTTCTTCGGCACTCCAGTCGAGGACGGCCGGCAGCGTGACACACGATGTCTCGCCGTGCGGGACGTGCGCGTGCGCGCCGAGCACGTGACCGATGGCGTGGCTGAGGCCCGTGCCGACACCAGCGAGCACACCCTGCACGGAAAGCCAGGCGCCGAGCTGGCAGTCCTGCCGCGCCGCGAGATCGGCCGGATCGGCCTTGGCCTTCGGCAAGCCCCTGGCGATCAGGCGAATGGCCTGCAACGCCGGCGCGTCGGAAAGCGGATTGGCCTGACGTGAGGTGATGCGCTCGACGGCATGATCGAGGGCCTTGATGCCCGAGGCGAGGAAGAGATCGAGCGGCGTGGCCAGGAGGACGGCGGGATCGAGGATGATCGCACGCGGGATGACCAGCGCGTTGGTGTAGGTCTCCTTGACGCCCCGCGTCTCGTCCGTCACGCCGGCATACCAGGTGAATTCCGCGGCCGAGAGCGTCGTCGGCACGGCGACCATGCGCGGACGCTGATCATGCGGCTCGGTCGAGATGCTCGCGTCGATCCAGACCTTGGAGCGCAAGGCCGCCAGCTCGTCCGTCGTCCGCGCCCCGCGCCAGAGCGCCAATTGCGCGGCTTTGCAGGCATCGATGACGGAGCCGCCGCCGACCGCCAGCAGGAGATCGGCGCTGCTCGCGCGGGCGGCCTCGGCGATGGCGATCACGCTGCCACGCGGGCTGTGGGCAGGCACCTCGCCGAGCGTGCCGGCATGCCGCTCTCCCAACGCCGCGACGATGCCCGTGACGATCTTACCTTCACGCATGAGCGAGCGGTTGGAAACGACGAGCACGCGCCGGTCGCCGGCCAGCTCGACCTCATCGCGCACGGCCTCTGCCGCGGGCCGGCCGAAGGGGACGCGCTTCAAGGCGGCGTAACGATACGTTCCAGTGAACATGTTGGATGGGTCTCCCTTGACGTCGACCGGCCACGCCGGCCCTCAGATCACTTTGTCATCGACGAGCTGGCGATACTCGCCCTCCGCCAGGCCGAGCCAGTCGACATAGACGGCGCGGTTGTCGGCCCCCTTGGGCGGGCTCGTCCGGTAGGCGACGGGCGCCATGCCGTGAAAGCGCAAGGGGCTCGCATGCAGCACGACCCGCCCGACCTCGGGATGATCGACCCAGTGGAGCATACCGCGCTCGTGCATGTGCGGATCGTTGACGACCTCGCCGAGATCACGGACCGGCGCCACCGGAACGCCGTGCGCCCGCGCGGTCTCGAACACCTCGCTGCGCGTCAAGGTGGCCGTCCACGCCTCCACGAGTTCGTCGACAACGGCCATGTTGCGCGATCGCGCCGCGTTGGTGGACAGGCGCGGATCGTCGGCGAGATCGCCTCGCCCCATGGCCTTGAGCAGGCCCGCCCAGTGCTGCTCGGTGATGACGATCACGGCGACGTGCCCGTCGCTCGCCCGATAGACGTTGTAGGGCGCGATCGCCAGGCCGCCGTGCTTGTTGGCCGTGCGCGGCGCCTCGCCGGAAGCAAAGTAGCTGCCGAGGTTCGAAGCCAGCGTCGGGTATACCGTCTCCTGCATGGAGACCTCGACCTTGCGCCCTGCCCCCGTGCGCTCGCGCTGGAACAGGGCGGTCGTGAGCGCGCCATAGAGATGCGTGCCGCCGAGAAAATCGACTACTGCGCCGCCGGCCTTGACCGGCGGCCGGTCCGGATAGCCGGTGATCGACATCAACCCCGAATAGGCCTGCACGGTCAGATCCATGGCGAGGTTGTCGCGGTCGGGCCCGGTCAGGCCATAGCCCGAGCCGGACACATAGACGAGGCGCGGATTGATCGCGCTCAGCCGCTCGTAGCCGACGCCGAGCCGATCCATGACCCCCGGCGCGAAGTTCTCGATCAGCGCGTCGGCGCGGCCGACCATCTTCGCCAGCACCGACCGGCCGCGCTCCGACTTCAGGTCCAGCGTGACGCCGAGCTTGTTGCAATTGAGCATGGCGAACGGCACGGAACCGCCCGAGATCTCCGCGCGCCGACGCAGCGGCTCGCCCTGCGGTGGCTCCACCTTGATGACCTGAGCCCCGGCCTTGGCCGCCAGGAAGCCGGCATAGGACCCCTGATAGATCTGCCCGAGATCGAGCACGACGATGCCGGCGAGCGGCGCTTCGGATGTCGGCACCTGCCACTCCGCTGAAAGACGTTCCTCACTTGACCTTCGCGGGGCAGCCTATCGTCGAAGCGGCAGCGGGTCGAGTGCAGGTGCACGGCCTTTGCGCGAGTGCCGTCAGCGCCGCAGCCCCTCACGATTCTGTTTCTCCCGTACGACACATTGACGACAAGCGGGCCATTTGCTCGATTGGAGCCCTCGCTGTCGTGCGTGATGCCCGCTTGAAGACCAGTTGCGGGACTGGACGATGCGGCAGCGGGCGAGAATGGCTCCGCTGGCCCCCCCGGACGGAGCCTTCTTGCATTTCCGGGCCTCGACGACCGTTCCGCTCACCTTGAGCGCTTGGTCGTTGCGCAGTCTGCCCCGCCGGGTGATAAGCTGCTCGCATGTCACGACAGCCCACACGACTTCCGGCAGAGCTCGACGCCGACGCCTTCTCGGCGCTGGCGCGCGCGCAGCTCCATCCCGAGCCGTCCTCGCTCATCTTCGACCCGGCGTCCGGGACCGCCCGGGGCGATCACGATCTCAATCCCGACCTCGCCACCGAGCTGGCGGATGCCCCGATGCGAGCGGCGGCGGTGCTGGTGGGCATCGTCGCCCGGCCGACCCTGACCGTGCTGCTGACGCAGAGAACCGACCACCTGCCGACCCATGCCGGGCAGGTGTCGTTCCCGGGCGGCAAGGTCGAGAAATCCGACAGGAACCCCATCGAAACAGCCCTGCGCGAGGCGGAGGAGGAGATTGGTCTGGTCCCCTCGGTGGTGGAGCCTCTGGGCTTTCTCGACAGCTATCGGACCGGGACCGGCTTCCACATCATGCCCGTCGTGGCGCTGGTGCGGCCGGAGTTCACACTCAAGCTCGATCCAACGGAGGTTGCCGACGCCTTCGAGGTCCCATTCGAGTTCCTCATGGACCCGGCCAACCACCGTCGCCAGTCTCGCGTCTGGAAGGGACGGGAGCGCCACTACTACGCCATGCCCTTCGGCGAGCGCTACATCTGGGGTGCCACCGCCGGCATGCTCAAGAACATGCACGAAAGGCTGTTCGGCTCATGCTGAGGTTCGTACTCGAGAGCATCGTGCTGTTTCTGGCGCCGACGCTAATCTACATCGCCTACGTCTGGCTCATGCGCGGCGACGACAAGAGCCGTCCACTGCTCAGCGAGGCGCCGTTGATCTGGCTCTTCGCGGCCGGCGCCGTCATCACCGTGGCGATCATGGCCTTTTTCGCGCAGACCGAGGGCGGCAAACCCGGCCAGACCTACGTCCCGCCCACCGTCAAGGACGGGAAGGTCGTGCCCGGCCATTTCAAGTAGTCGGGGCCGAAGCCATGACGCCCGCCACAGGACAGCAGAGCCCGCCCAGCCTGGAGCACGCGGACTGGCTGACCAATCCTGCCATACAGGCCGTATTCGCAGCCCTCGCGGATGCCGGCTACTCTGCCCGCGCGGTCGGCGGGGCCGTGCGCAATGCGCTGCTCGGCCACGAGGTCGCGGATATCGACATCGCCACGACGGCGCATCCCGAAGATGTGCTGTCGATCATGGCGGGCAAGGGGCTCAAGGCCGTTCCGACCGGTGTCGCCCACGGGACGGTGACCGTCGTGACCGCGCATCTTCCGGTCGAGGTCACGACACTCCGGGAGGACGTCGAAACCTTCGGCCGGCACGCCAAGGTCGCCTTCACGGCCGACTGGGAGGCCGACGCCCGCCGGCGCGACTTCACGATGAATGCGCTCTACTGCAACGCCGACGGCAGCCTCTTCGATCCGCTCGGCGGCTACGAGGATCTGGCGGCCGGGCGCGTGCGCTTCATCGGCTCGGCGCGCGAGCGCATCCGTGAGGATTACCTCAGGATCCTGCGCTTCTTCCGCTTCAACGCCACCTATGGCCGCGGCGACTACGATCGCGACGGACTGACCGCCTGCGTGCAGGAGCATGCCGGGCTCTCGCAGCTCTCGCGCGAGCGTGTGCGGGCCGAGTTGTTGCGGCTGCTGGCGGCTCCTCGCGGCCTCGAAGCCGTCGAGACGATGCTGCACTGGGGCCTGCTCGTCGACGTACTCGGCGTCGCCCCGCAGATCGGCCGCCTCGTGCGGATGATCTCGGCAGAGCGGCTGGCCGCGGCCCCGGCGTCCGGCATCCTGCGCCTCTGCGCGCTCTGCATCGGGACGCGCGAGGATGCCGAGCGCCTCGCAGGGAGACTGCGCCTGTCGCGCCGGGAAGCGGGCGTGCTCGCCGATTGCGCCTGGCACGAACTCCCCGGCGAACTGACCGAAGGGGCGCTGGCCATGCGCCGACTCGCCTACCGGTTTGGCCGCGAGCGTGTCGAGCGCCAGGCGCTCGTGCGCCTGGCCGCCTCCAGAAGCAAGGAGGAAGAAACCACGATGCTCGAGACGTTGGCGCAGGCCGGCACGTGGCAGCCTCCGTCGCTCCCCTTCAGCGGCGCCGACGTGATGGCGCTCGGTGTCCCATCCGGCCCCCGGATTGGCACGATCCTCGCAAGTTTCGAAAGCTGGTGGCTCGCGCACGACTTCCCGCGGGACGAGACGCTGCTGGCGGGCAAGCTCCGCGAACTGGCCGCCGCCCCCGACGCCGAAGGCCGGGGCACATGACCATCGACCGAGAGCCGAGCCGGGATCACTCGCGAAAGGAACGCACGCTCGCCATGCAGACCGTCCTGCCTCCCAGCTCCAAGGCTGCGCGCCTCCTGTTCGGCGCGATGGCGCTCCTTCTGGTGCTTTCCGGGCTCGCCATCTATCTCGTCTCGGATCACCTCGGCATTCCCACGCAGACCGCGAAATGGCTGGCGGCGATCATGCTCGTCGTCGGGCTCGCCGACTACGTGCTGCTGCTGCTGTGGGACCGCATCTTCACGCGAACGGGGCCAAGCCCTGAGGCCTGACCCCGCACGCGTCGCATTCGGCCGGTCGCATCGATGACCGGCCAGGCGGATGGCGCCCGCCTCAGAAGTCCATGCCGCCGCCGGGCATGGGCGGCATCGGGCTCTCCTTCTTCGGAAGCTCCGCGACCATGGCCTCGGTGGTGATGAGCAGGCCGGACACGGAGGCCGCATCCTGCAGGGCACAGCGCACGACCTTGGCGGGGTCGATCACGCCCTTGGCTATGAGGTCGACGAACTCCCCCGCCTGCGCATCGTAGCCAAAGCTGTACTTGCCCGACTCGAGCACCTTGCCCACGACGATCGAGCCGTCCTCGCCAGCGTTCTGCACGATCTGGCGGGCCGGCCACTGCAGCGCGCGACGCACGATCTGGATGCCGATTTTCTGGTCCTCGTTCTGGGGCTTGAGCGCGTCGAGCGCCTTCGAGGCTCGCAGCAGCGCTACACCACCTCCCGGAACGATGCCTTCCTCGACCGCGGCGCGAGTCGCATGCAACGCGTCGTCGACGCGATCCTTGCGCTCCTTCACCTCGATCTCGGTGACGCCACCGACCTTGAGGACCGCCACGCCGCCGGCGAGCTTCGCCAGGCGCTCCTGCAGCTTCTCGCGGTCGTAGTCGGAGGTCGTCTCCTCGATCTGCGCCTTGATCTGCTTGACGCGGGCCTCGATGTCGATCTTCTTGCCCGAGCCGTCCACGATCGTAGTGTCGTCCTTGGTGATCGACACGCGCTTGGCCTTGCCCAGCATGGCGAGATTGACGTTCTCGAGCTTGATGCCGAGGTCCTCGGAGATGACGGTGCCACCCGTCAGGATGGCGATGTCCTCGAGCATGGCCTTGCGGCGATCGCCGAAGCCCGGCGCCTTGACGGCCGCGACTTTCAAGCCACCGCGCAGCTTGTTGACGACGAGCGTCGCCAGCGCCTCACCTTCCACGTCCTCGGCGACGATGAGCAGCGGCTTGCCCGACTGCACGACCGCCTCCAGAACCGGCAGCATCGCCTGCAAGCCGGACAGCTTCTTCTCGAAGATGAGAATGTAGGGCTCGTCGAGCTCCGCCTGCATCTTGTCGGCGTTGGTGACGAAGTAGGGCGAGACATAGCCGCGATCGAACTGCATGCCCTCGACCACGTCGAGCTCGGTGTCGAGGCTCTTGGCCTCCTCCACCGTGATGACGCCCTCGTTGCCGACCCGCTTCATGGCTTCGGCAATGAGGCGGCCGACTTCGGCGTCGCCATTGGCCGAGATGGTGCCGACCTGAGCAATCTCCTCGTTGGAGGTGATCTTCTTCGCCTTGCTGGCGAGATCGGCGACGACGGCGGCCACCGCCATATCGATACCGCGCTTGAGGTCCATGGGGTTGGAGCCAGCCGCGACCGACTTGGCCCCCTCCTTCACGATGGCCTGTGCGAGAACCGTCGCGGTCGTGGTGCCGTCACCTGCCAGATCGGCGGTCTTCGAGGCCACCTCGCGCAGCATCTGCGCGCCCATGTTCTCGAACTTGTCCTCGAGCTCGATCTCCTTGGCGACTGTCACACCATCCTTCGTGACGCGCGGCGCGCCGAACGACTTGTCCAGCACGACGTTGCGGCCCTTCGGACCGAGCGTCACCTTGACGGCATTGGCTAGAATATCGACGCCGCGCAACATCTTCTCGCGGGCGTCCTGGGCAAAGCGTACATCCTTCGCTGCCATGATCAGGTGCTCCTGGTCTGTTCTTTGTCCTCGTACCGACGGCTAGGCCGCGGCGCGAACGGAAACGCTGCCTTCGACGATGCCGAAGATGTCGCTTTCCTTCATGATCACGTAGTCGGCGCCGTCGATCTTGACTTCGGTTCCCGACCACTTGCCGAACAGAACCCGGTCGCCCGGCTTCACCTCGAGCGCGACAAGCTTGCCGGAGTCGTCGCGAGTCCCAGGTCCTACCGCAATGACCTCACCCTGGATCGGCTTCTCCTTGGCCGTATCCGGAATGATGATGCCGCCCGCGGACTTGGTTTCCTCGTCCACGCGCCGCACGAGCACACGGTCGTGCAGGGGGCGAAACGTCATGTCTCTACCTCCATTCAGCTCAAATTGGCGTCAGTTGATGGATCGAGCCGCCTCTCGACGGGCGCATAAGCCTCGCTCGAGAGTGGCCGTATCGACGTGGTCGCCGATGATCCGCGTCGATATTTGGCAAGACTTGTTAGCACTGTCAAGGGGCGAGTGCCAAATTCCCGGCAAGGCTGTTAGCAGCGCCTCTGTTCCGCTGCTACTACATTGATTTGCAATACTTTTTTCGTATTCCACCGCCCGATTCGGCTGCATACTGGACGAGCGCCAGCGAGCTGTCGCACGGCTCCTGCCGGCAAGCGGGCAGGCCTCGGCAGCAAGCGGAGTCGGCGCAGGACCACCTCTGAGACCGGAGACAAGCGCATGACCGATCGAGCCTTCGAGGCCCAGCTCAAGGGATATGCCCTGACCACGGCGGAAATCCTCTACCGCCTGCCGGATCACCCCTCGCTCCTGCAGTCGTTCGTCTGGCAGGACTATGATCTGCATCCACGGTTCCCGCGGCTCAAGACGTTCCTCGACTACTGGGTCGCAAACCTCGACGGGGCGCTGCACGGCGTGCGCATCGCCCATGCCAGACTGATCCGGCCGGCGGAGTTCCGGCACATCGGTGGCGAATTGCGATTGCACTGAAGACCGAGTCACGGTCGGTGGCAGCGGATGGTGCAAGACCGTCCGTTCGTCACGCGCTCAGGCCTTGCGCGCCCGCCTGACCGGCGTCTGGCCGGCCGCCGCCTGAGCCGGGGCCATCGAGATTTCCGTGGCCCCGAGCACCTTGACGACCTCGTGAGCCGCAACACCGGTCAGCCGCTGGAGCGCCGCACCGAGCTCCGGGGAATGCGTCACGACCCAGATCTGCGAGCGCTCCGCCGCCTTGGCGATCAGGCGCGCCAGCGGCTCGAGCATCTCGCCGTGCAGACTGGCCTCCGGCTCATTCAGCGCGATGAAGCTCGGCGGCCGGTAGCCGGTCAGCGCGCCGATCAGGCAGAGGTAGCGCAGGGTCCCGTCCGACAGCTCCTGCGCCTCGAACTGGCGGGGCATGTCGGCGAATTTCATGGCCAGGGAACAGCGCCCCCGTTCCGTGTTGACGGACAATCGCGCGCCGGGAAAAGCATCCACGACGGCGCGCTCCAGCGCCGATTGATCCTCCGCGACATGCAGCACCGTGGCGATCGTCGCCGCGAGATCATGGCCATCCGGCGCCAGAGAAGGCGTCGATATCGCGAGGCAGCTCGAGCGGATCGGCGATTCGCCGTCGACCCGGAAGTTCTCGTAGAAGCGCCAATCCAGCAGCGTTCGGCGGACAATCTCGATGGCAGGGTAGCGGCTGGCATCACGGAAGGCGGAAATGGCCGTCTCCGACGCCAGCAGGACATTCGTATGCGTCTCGCGCTTGCCGGACGGAAGCCGCACCACCGCGCTGCGGGAACGACGCTGCATGTGCAGGATGGGTCCGTCTGGCGACGCCTGCACCAACTCCTCCTCGCGAATGCGCGGCTCGACACTCATGGCAATCTCGGTCAGGGCCGGCAGACCGACTTCGATGCGATACGCCAGATCGCCCAAGGTCGCCTCGAGCCGCAACCTCTGGCGCCCCTCGTCCTCGCGACCGCCCGCCCATAGGACCGACTGCACGCCGCCTTCGCGCGCGATCTCTCGCGTGATCGTTCCGGCTGCCGCGGCATGCAGGAGATAGAGAGCGCGATAGAGATTGGTTTTGCCGACGCCGTTCTTGCCGACGAACACGGTGAGTTGCCCGACCCCGGTGCGCAGCTCGCGCACGGAGCGATAGCCCTCGAAGGCAACCTCGGTGAGCATGCCTGCCCCCACTCGCCTACAGCCGGCCGGACACTCGTGACTGCGAGGTCGCGGCCCGCAATTGCAACCCTCCAGACATCGTAATAGGTTTCGCTCGCAAAATCACGAACACCCTGGGAGGACGCGTGCCCTATTCCGAATATCGCCCCGAGCTGATGGGCTCGGCCACGCTCGAGCCGTCGGGACAACTCGAGGCCGGCTCCTACCAGTCGCTGACCCTCGTCTACACGTGCGGCCGCTTCGGCATCGACGACACCGGCAGCATCAAGATCGGGTTTCGCTTCGCCACGGATTTCGGGCCCGTACAGTTCACCGACCCCAAGGCACCCGGCTACACCACGGCAGAGGCCTCCAACGGCGCGACGCTCGAATGCAAGTGGGAGTTCAAGCGCAACATCCGCCCATGGAGCCGCTCGCTCTACATCGGCGTGGCCAAGCACTTCCTGAAGCCGGGCGACACCATCACCATCCGCTTTGGCGATCGCCGCCAGGGCTCGCCGGGCATTCGCCTGCAGACCTATTGCGAGCGCGAGTTCGAGTTCCGCGTGCTCGTGGACGCCATTGCCACCTACGACTACGTTGCGCTGCCCGAAAGCCCGCGCATCGACATCGTGCCGGGACCGCCGTCGCGCTGGCGCGCCATCCTGCCGACGCTCGTCCGCCAGGGCGAGGCTTTCCGCCTGTCGATCAAATCGGACGACAAGTGGGGAAATCCCTCGAACCAGATCGACACGACGTTGACACTCGAGGCCAGCCGGCCGGTCAAAGGACTGCCGCAGACCCTGAAATTCGAGAAAGGCGCCTTCGCCGCCGTCGCCGACGGCCTTACGCTCGACGAGCCCGGGGACGTGCTCATCACCGTCAAGGACGCGAACGGCGCCGTACTCTGCCGCACCAACCCGTTGCGCGCCGCGCCGGCCGACACCACGCCGCTCGTCCACTTCTGGGGTGACATCCACGGCCAGTCCAACGAGACGCTCGGGACCAACACCGCGCGCGAGTATTTCGCCTTCGGGCGCGACCGGGCGTTTCTCGACGTGATCAGCCACCAGGGCAACGATTTCCAGATCACGGGTGCTTTCTGGAAGGAGCTCAACGCGCTCTCGGCCGAGTTCGACAAGCCGGGCACGTTCTGCTGCTTTCCCGGCTACGAATGGTCGGCGAATACCGCGGTCGGCGGCGATCGCAACGTCTATTTCCGCCGTGAGGGCGAGCGCATCCATCGCTCGTCGCACGCGCAGATCGCCGACGCCGTCGACATCGTCGACGAGCCCGCCGACGCCCACACCGCCCACGAGTTGTTCGAAAAGCTGGCCGGGCGCGATTGCGTAGTCATGGCCCATGTCGGCGGCCGCTACGCCGATGTCACCTTCGCCCACGACGGCCGCCTCGAGACCGCCGTCGAGGTACACTCGTCCTGGGGCACGTTCGAGTGGATCGTCCGCGACGCCTTCGAGAAGGGTTATCGCGTCGGCATCGTCGGCAACTCCGACGGTCACAAGGGGCGGCCCGGCTCGTGCTATCCCGGCGCCTCGTTCTTCGGCTCGTTCGGCGGGCTGACCTGCTATCTCGCGTCCCGGCTCGATCGCGACGCCATCTTCGACTCCATGCGTCGGCGCCGCCACTACGCCACGACCGGCAATCGCATGCTGCTCGATGTGCAAGCCACCCTCGCGAGCGAGGCAACACTCTTCCACGCCGATCCCGACCTCTTCCCGGACGCCGGCTCCGAGCCTGCACGCCGGCTCATCATGGGCGACATTGCCCGCACCGCCGAGGATGAGGTCGAATTCGACATCGAGGTGCACGCCTCCGCACCGATCGAGCATCTCGACATCTTCGACGGCCTCACGCATCTCGAGCGCATCCGCCCCTATGGCGACGGCGACCTCGGCGGGCGGGTCAGGCTGGTCTACACGGGCGCCGAGTATCGCGGCCGCGCCCGCACGACGACATGGGACGGCAAGCTGCGCATCGACGGCAATGCCATCGTCCGCGCGGAAATGTTCAACAACTGGAACCTCGATCGCGGCATCCAAGGCCAGGACGCGACCTCCGTCAGCTGGAAGGCCGTGACGACGGGCAATTACGGCGGCATCGACCTGTGGCTCAAGGACGGCGCGCGCGGGCGGATCGCCTTCGAGACGAAGCCTGTCGGCGGCGAGGCCTCGATCGAGGCTCTGGGTGTCGAGCCGATGACGTTCGACGCCGCCGGACTCGAGCGCGCCGTCACCCTGCAACGGCTGCCCGAGCGCATGCACGAGACGCGGCTGAAGCTGCGGCGCAGACTGAAACTCCGCCCGGACGGGGACACGCGTCTCTATGTGCGCATTCAGCAGGAGGACGGGCATCGCGCCTGGTCGAGCCCGATCTACCTCATTCGCTGAGCGGCGGCAGTCCGGCGCTATCTAAGGATGACGCTCTTGCGTCGCGTGGGGCCGTCCTGCGCCGGGGCTCCTCGCGCCAACCGGCGAGCGATGGCGTCCAGGCGCGGGCCGAGAGCCTCCCCGCCCCCACGCTGGGGCTCGGAGGGTTGCAGACGCTCTTTCCGCTCCCAACCGCTGATCAGCTTTTTCGCGCGCTCGAAGGCCTCGGGCAGGGAATGCGTCTGCCGTAGGGAGCGGTTGAAGAACGCGTCGCCGAAATAGGTCCAATACCGCTCATTCGAGCAGCCGAACGACGTGCGATCCGCGCGCGAAGCCGTCAGCACCAGCGTGTTCCGATCCCGAAGTGCCGGTATGAAGCTGCCGGAATGGCAGGCCGATAGCACGACGACGCGATATTTGATGCGGGACGCATCCAGCATGCGCTTCAGCATCGCCGGCGTCAGGTCGTTGAAGGAAAAGCGCGGGAATGAAACCGCGAGCAAGCCTTCCGTTCCATGGGTCGTGACAAACAATACGAGCACGTCCTTGTCGACGTCCATGATGCGGCCGAGACGCAGCAGAGCGCGCTCGAGATTGCTGGCGTTGGCAAGCGGCAGCGTCGTGACGGTCGAGTGATGATTGGCAAAGAGCAGAGACCGGCCGCGGGTGCCGAACCGCGCATCGAAGAGATCGCGCGCCTGGGAGGCCTCGCGGAGAAACACGTCCTGTCCGGAGTAAGCGGCCAATCCCACGAAATAGACTTGCGGCCGGTCTTTCGGCGAAGGCGCCAGAGCGCCGATCGCTCGCTCCAGCAACTCGCCTTGCCTGTAATAAGTCGCTTCCACGTCCAGGATCGGACCACGCCGCCGCCGGACGCTGCGGTCGGGTCCGCGTGACGGACCGGGACGCGCGCCGTCCTGGCCGTTGTCGGACTTGCCGCCGCGCTCCACGGCGAAACCCGGGCTCGACCATAACGACAGCAGCGCGACAGCCGCCACGATCCCGGCGAACGCCGCGCGCCACCACCCCGCACGTTGCCGCCTCGCGCGGCAGTCCCGGCAGCGACAGCACCCGGCATCGCACGTAGCCGCATCATCGTGGCAGACCATTGTCACTCTCCAGCCAAGGCCGTTGACGCCGCATTCCGCCCGCGTCGCCTGCATGGGATGCCGAAACATCATCCCGGAACAGAAAAGTCGGGGCTCGCCAAGCAAGCGACGCGACCAGGCGAGCATCATGGCTCGCAATCGCGGTCGCTTCTTGACCAAGGCCGTCGCGTCCACAAAGCCTGATCCGGCGCACCAGAGCCGTCAAGCGCGCCGCTCGGCCGCTAACGCCCATTTGATTGCACGCCGCTCAGCCCTCACCCCCTGCGACTCCCCGCGCCAGGAGGCCAGGATTGGCGCGGTCGACGCTTTCCGGGCGTCCGGGTCGATGAGCCCCGGTGCCGCCCCAGGATCTCGTCCCGACGCAAAATCTGCAGAGCGATGCAGAAGGACGCATCGCGGTTCTGCGTTGTGTTCGCCACAGCGACGCCCCGAGACGCGCAGTTGAGAAGACGGGCGGGTGAGAAACAGCTCGCGCGGGAAATTAAGATTCTCGCCCCTGCCCAGCCGGAAGTTGACCACAAAGCCAAATAAGGGAAAAACAGGCGCTCATCCAATTGACGACAACGTGCAAATGCGCTAATTCGCCAACAATCATCGATCAAAGCGTCGTAACGTCTTCGTTAACCGATATCGACGAACCTCCGCAACACACAAACATCACGTAAGGAGCCGTACATGAAGGATTCACAGCTCGAGAAGCTCAACGTCAAAGAGCTTTTGGATCTGCGCGAGCGGCTGGACGACATGATCGCGAGCAAGCAGGATCGCGAGAAGGCGGACCTGAAGGCGCGATTCGAGAATATGGCCAAGGAAGCAGGCCTGAGCCTCGGCGAGATCGTCGGAGGGCGTGGGCGCAAGGCCGGACGCAGCAAGAGCGCCGCTGGCGTCAAGTACCAGCACAACGACAATCCTGCTCTGACGTGGAGCGGCCGCGGTCGCAAGCCGAAGTGGCTTTCCGAGGCGACCGGCGATATCGAGCGCTTCCGCGTACGCTGAAGCGCGATCGGGTTTCGTGGACGCGCGCAGCGCGGGCGTCCAGACCGATCATGCAGCGGCCTCGCGCAGTCACTCGCGCTGAAGCTGCAGACCGTCCCGACGCTGTCAATGCTCCCGACCGCTATCTTCAGGATGCGTCGGGAGCATCGCATTTCAGGTGCCGCCACCGCCCCGCTGCACATTAAAAGTCATGGCCATGGGCGCCGTATTTCCAACCGCCTCGGCCAATCTGTTGACGCGCAATTGCGCTCTGCTCATTCGCTGGACAGTGAGCGCAACGGAGCTGGATATCCGCAATATTGTAGTCCCGTCATTCGATTTCAGAAGTTTTTCAACGCACCGCCAGCGGAAAGCAATCCTAGATGGAGAGCCTGATGCCGGCTCGCACTTCTTCCGTGATCAGATGTCCGGACATTGGCGCGAGCACGTCGCCGCAGGCGCTTAATGCCACTCGTGAGTGCAACTCATCCGGAAATCGCGCGATTTCAAGTTGCTGAAAGTTTCGCGGGCGCAATGCAAGGCCGCATTCTCAGCAGTCGCGGAAAATATGAATTTCATAATCCAACCAGTACGGAGCGCCAGGACGGCGTCGGCGAGCTGGAGTGCAGCGCCCATGCGACATGCGGGACGGAACTGCCAACCAGCATCGGCTGCCGGCCGTGCCCGATGTCCCCTCCGGCGACAGCAGGTGTCGCGCGGCTATGCACAGCTGCCATTCAATCTCCGGAATCCTCGCATTGAGTAGAGTCCGACCGCTGCGTATCATCGTGCCGGAAGCTGCGTGACCTCGACCGAAAGACACTCATGTTCCGCAATCCACTCGCGCTCATCGTGCGCGCATTCCTGATCGGCCTGCCGGTCGTGCTCGCGACGCTGTCGCCGGCCGCCGCCGAGACGACGCTGAAGGACGTGCTCGAGCGCATGACGCCGGAGCAGCGAGGCGTCTACGAGCGCTATCGGGCGGCCCGCCGCGACTACTCCCAGCAGCTCGAGGCCTACTGGCGCGTCGTCTACGAGCGGCGGGATGGCCGGCGGCGCAAGCGGCGCAGCGGCACGCCGTTCGTGGCGGAGGACTATGTCCACACGCACCCGCCCGCGTACCGCGGCCCGAGCCTGCGCAAAGACATCGTCGAGATGCTGAAGGTGCTGCGCAAGCCCGTCGAAACGCGGCCCATACCTTCCGTCGCCGACTTCCTGGCGAGCGCCAAGCACTTCTACAAGTTCGTCCCTGAGCGCACGAGCGAGCCGGAATTCAAGCGCCGCTACGCGCAGGAGGCGCTGGCGGCCGGCCTGCGCAAGGATCAGGTTCTGCGCGTGTATGCGCTGGAGACCGGCGGCCAGGGCACCGCCGACATGCAGGCCGGCATCAACCCGATTTCCGGCAAGGGCCGCCCCATCTCGACCGCGCTCGGCTACGCACAGCTTCTGCACGCCAATTCCGTCAACGAGCTGGTCAAGAATGGCGACGAATTCGTGCGCCGCCTGCAGCGCATGGCCACCTGGCGAGGCACGCCGCCGTGGCGCGTTCGCGCGCTCCGTCAGAAGGCCGTCGTCGTTCGCGAGATGACGCGGGCGGCGAAGAAGGTTCCGAACACCTGGTCCGCACACATGGCGTTCGCGGCGACACCGCGCGGGCTCGGCATCCATGCCCTGAACCTCGACGCAGACATCGGACCCTGGCTCCAGGTGATCAAGCTGGCGAGCCTCAAGACGACCGCAGAGAAGGCCGGCCGGCCGCGCCTCAGCGGCGCCGAGATCGAGCTCATGAACCTCGCCGGTCCCGGAACGGGCCTGGAGATGATGACTCCCATCGGCAGCCGCATGCCGACGGCCAATTTCTTCAGTCGCACGGGCTACGAGCGCAACCCCATCGTCCATAAGAGGACGTCGCTCGAGCTCCTGCGCAAGCTCGACGAGCGCATGGACGTGCAGCTCAAGAAGCCGGGCGCTGTCGAATTCGCCCGCATCTTCGACGAGGTGATCCGCCGCCAGCGCCGGCGCTGAAGCCGCGGCGACAGCAGCCGGAGGCGGTCACGGCCACTTCACGAGCGGCGGCATGGACGAGAGGATCGAGTCCACGTTACCCCCCGTGCGCAGGCCGAAAATCGTGCCGCGATCATAGAGCAGGTTGAACTCGACATAGCGTCCGCGGCGCACGAGCTGCTCGTCGCGCTCGACGCGCGTATAGGGCTTGGCGTAGTTGCGCCGCACCAGCTCGGGATAGACGGCGAGGAACTGCTGCCCGACATCGCGCGTGAAGGCGAACCCGGCGCTCCACCCGCCCTGCTCCCGGGTGGGCGTCAGATAGTCGTAGAAGATGCCGCCGATGCCGCGCATCTCGTTACGGTGCGGAAGAAAGAAGTACTCGTCGCACCAGGACTTGTAGCGGTTGTAGTCGGCCACCGCATGCTGCGCACAGGCCTTCTCCATGGCCGCATGGAAGGTGCGGGTGTCGACATCCTCCTGCGTGCGCCGGCTCGCCAGTACCGGCGTCAGGTCTGCACCGCCACCGAACCACCACTTGGTCGTGACCACGAACCGCGTATTCATGTGAACTGCGGGCACGTTGGGGTTGCGCAAGTGCGCGATGAGAGAAACGCCGGAGGCCCAGAACCGGGGATCCTCGTCCGCACCGGGAATCTGCTTGCGGAACTCGGGCGAGAACTCGCCGTGGACCGTTGACGTGTGCACCCCGACCTTCTCGAAGACGCGACCATGCATCATGCGCATAGTGCCGCCGCCGCCATCAGCGCCCGTATGGTCGGTTCGCTTCCAGAGCTTGCGCTGGAACCGTCCCGGGGCGAGATCACAGTGCAGCGCCCCTGACGGCAGGGACTCCTCCAGCTCCTCGAATTTCCGGGCGATGTCGTCCGCCAGGGTGCGGAACCAGTCGCTCGCCAGGGCTTTCCAGGTATCGAGATCGCTCATAGTCGCCTCACGTTCCGAAATCCACACGCACCGGCGAAACGTCCGCCGCCGCGCCGCCCGTCCTTGAAGGCCATCCCGACGCGGACCATATGCGATCTTGCGGCACGGCCGCCGCGGGTGGCACGCGACGCCCTCGTGGCGCGGGTCGTGTGACCGCCACCGCGAATGCCGCACCAGATGTGCCGCGCGGACAGTAGATCAACAATCCATCTGATGGAATTGCCTTGCGGGCGCCATCGTGGGATGGCTCGCCTGGTCCGGCGGGCGCCGCCGGCACCACCAAGGCGGCTCAATTCCCGGCTGGATAGGGGCGCGCCCAGGAGTTCGTGCAATGCTTCGCTGGTTCGAGAGCCGCATCGACCCCTTCGCCCAGCGCCAGGCGGAGCAGCCACCGGATTCGCTGCTGCGCTTCTACTGGCATCACGTGGCGCCCGTCTGGCCGGCTTTCGCCGCTCTGGTCGTCATCGATTTCCTGGCGGCGCTGAGCGAGGTGGCGCTGCTGGCGTTCCTCGGCAAGCTCGTCGACATGATGAAGCTCGCCGACACGCCGGCCACGTTCATGGCGGACAACTGGTCCGCGCTGCTGATGATGGCCTTCGTCGCCCTGGCTGTCCGGCCGTTCCTGTTCACGGCCTTCGACATCGCCAAGAACCAGGTCATCGCCGCACCGTTCCAGACGCGCGTGCGCTGGAACTCCCACGCCTATGTGCTGCGCCAGAGCCTCGGCTATTTCCAGAACGACTTCGCGGGTCGCATCGCCAACAAGGTCATGCAGACGGCATCGGCCATGCGCGACAGCATCGTCCAGTTGAGCGATGCCGCGGTCTATGTGAGCGTGCAGTGGCTGGCCGCCCTCGGGCTGTTCCTGGCGATCGACGTCTGGCTGGTGACGCCGCTGCTGGTGTGGCTCGCCTGCTATGCGAGTGTGCTCGTCTATTTCGTGCCGCGCATCCGCAAGCGGTCCATGGCCGCCTCCGAGGCGCGCTCCATGCTTCTCGGCCGCATCGTCGACAGCTACACCAACATCCTCACCGTCAAGCTGTTCGCCCACGCCGAGCGGGAGGACGCCTATGCCCAGAAGGCGCTCGCGGAGCAGACGGAGAAGCAGCAGGCCTCCCTGCGCCTCACGACCGCGATGACCGCCGTGCTGTTCACGCTCAACGGCCTGCTGATCACAGGCGCCACCGCGCTCGCACTGACGCTCTGGAGCGCTGGCTCGGTCTCGCTCGGCGGCGTGGCGCTGGTCACGACTCTCGTCATCCGCATTTCGCAGATGTCGGGATGGGTGCTGTTCCTGGTCGCCGGCCTTTTCGAGAACATCGGCGTTGTCGAGGAGGGCATGGAGATGATCTCGCGCCCGCACCAGATCGTCGACGCACCCGATGCCAGGACGCTCGAGGTGCCTCGCGGCGAAATCCGCTTCGAGGGGATCGGCTTCAACTACGGTAGCATCAAGGGGCTGCCGGGCGCCGACCCCAAGCGCATCATCGAAGGTCTGTCCCTGACGATCCGCCCCGGCGAGAAGGTCGGTCTGGTCGGACGCTCGGGCGCGGGCAAGTCGACGCTCGTCAATCTCCTGCTCCGCTTCTACGACCTCGAGCGGGGTCGCATCCTGATCGACGGGCAGGACATCGCCAAGGTGACGCAGGAGAGCCTGCGGGCGAAGATCGGCATGGTCACGCAGGATACTTCCCTCCTGCACCGCTCCGTGCTCGACAACATCCTCTACGGCCGCCCCGAGGCGGGCCTGGACGGCGCGATCGAGGCCGCCAGGCGTGCCCATGCGCACGAGTTCATACTCGGCCTCGAGGACAAGGACGGCCGCACCGGCTACGAGGCGCGGGTCGGCGAGCGCGGCGTCAAGCTGTCGGGTGGCCAGCGCCAGCGCATCGCCATAGCGCGCGTGCTGCTCAAGGATGCGCCGATCCTGATCATGGACGAGGCCACGAGCGCCCTCGACAGCGAGGCGGAGGGCGCCATCCAGGAGCAGCTCTTCAACCTGATGGCCGACAAGACCGTGATCGCGATCGCTCATCGGCTGTCCACCATCGCGGCGATGGACCGGCTCATCGTGCTCGATGCGGGCCATATCGTCGAGGAAGGCACGCACGACGAACTCTTGCGCAAGGGCGGCCACTACGCCAGTCTCTGGGCGCGCCAGTCGGGCGGCTTTCGCGCCCACGAGGCGGCGACGATATAGGTCGCGCTGCGATGGTAAACACCGGCCGCCATGGCCGGCAGTGAAGCGGGAACGGTTCGGATCGCCATGAAACGCGAACGCAGCGACATCGTCGGCGTCGTCCTGGCCGGAGGCCTGTCACGACGCATGGGCGGTGGCGACAAGGGCCTGCTCGACGTCGCCGGCAAGCCGATGCTGACGCGGGTCGTCGAACGCCTGACGCCGCAGGTCTCGTGTATCGTCATCAATGCCAACGGCCCGCCGGAGCGGTTCGCCGGCTATGGCCTGCCCGTCGTGGCGGACCCCATCGACGGGTTCGCCGGACCACTCGCGGGCGTGCTTGCCGGCATGCGCTGGACGCGCGAAGCCATGCCGTCCGCCACTGCGATCGCTACCGTATCGAGCGACGCGCCGTTCATCCCGCTCGATCTCGTGGCGCGTCTGGCGCAAGCCGTTGGCGACCGCACCAACGCCATCGCCATCGCCAAGTCCGAGGGGCACCTGCATCCCGTCATCGGCCTGTGGCCGGTGGCGCTGGCGGACGACCTCGAGGCGGCGCTTGCCGATGGCGTCCGCAAGGTCCTCAACTGGACGGACCGCCACGGCACGGTGCCGGTGGCATTCGAGGCGGTCACGATCGGTACGGCCGCGATCGATCCGTTCTTCAACGCCAATACGCCCGACGAGCTGGCGACGGCAACGCGCCTGTTGAGCGAGGGGCGGTCATGACCCGCCCCAGCGCAGCCCGCAACACGCCGATGATAGGCATCGCCGGCTGGAAGAAATCCGGCAAGACCACGCTTACCGTGCGACTGGTCGAGGAGTTCACACGCCGCGGTCTGGTCGTCGCCACGCTGAAGCACGCCCACCACAGCTTCCAGATCGACGACGCCGAGACCGACAGCGCACGTCATCGCAAGGCCGGTGCGCGTCAGGTCGCCATCGTCTCCGGCCACCGCTGGGCCATGGTCCGCGAGCTCGAAGGCAGGCCGGAGCCTGATTTCGCCGATGTCGTCTCCTGGCTGGACCCGGCCGATCTGATCATTGTCGAAGGCTACAAGTCGGCACCGATCCCCAAGATCGAGGCGCGGCGCACAGCCTCCGCCAAGGGTCGCCACCTCGCTGACGACGATCCCCTGGTCATCGCCGTCGCCGCCGATCACGACGTATCACCGACGCGGCTGCCCGTCTTCCGTCTCGACGACATCGCCGCCATCGCCGACTTCATCGCCCAGGCGGTCGGACCACTCCAGGCAAGCCGCGAGCCGCGCGACGCCTCGGCTCCTCCCGGCGAGACCGGCAAGGCCGCCGGCGGGCGGCGGAGCGCCACCTGACACGGAGACGCATACCCATGCGCCTGCTGCTGCTGATCCTCTCGGTCCTGCTGGCCATCACCGCGGCCCGTGCCAGCGACGAGCCCCCTCGCGTACCGCCGGGACGGCACCCGGGCGGCGTCATCGTGGCTCTATTCGATACCGGCGTGAACTATACGCTGCCCGAGATCGCCGCCCGGCTCGCCCGCGATGGCGAGGGTGATCTCGTCGGCTGGGACTTCGAGACCAACAGCCTCAGACCGTTTGACCGCCGGCCGGGCGACCCGCGCCCCAAGCCGCAACGCCACGGCACGACGGTGGCGAGCATCGTCATCAGGGAGGCACCGGCCGCCAGCCTGATGCCGCTCCGCTACCGCGCCAACGACCCGATGAGCTTCGCCCGCATGGTCGGCTTCGTCGCGCAAAGTCCCGCGCGCATCGTCGCCATGCCGCTCGGCGGTCCGCGCAAGGACGACTGGGAGCCATTCCGACGCGCCGCCCTGCTGGCCCGCAACGTGCTCTTCATCGTGTCCGCCGGCAACGACGGCCGGGACATCGACGCCCAGCCCATCTATCCCGCCGGCTTCGGCCTGCCCAATGTACTGGTGGTCGCCGCCACCGACGCCTTCGGCCGCTTCACACCAGAAGCCAACTGGGGGGCGAAGACCGTCGACATCGCCACGCCGGCCGAGCGCATCGAGGCCTTGACGTTCGAAGGTGCGCGCACACAGGCCTCCGGCTCGAGCTTCGCCGTGCCGCGCATCGCCGCGCTCGCCGCGCGCCTGCTCGCCGCCGAGCCCAAGCTCGACGCCGTCGCGCTCAAGGCGCGGATCATCTCTTTTGCGGGCGCCAATCCCGGCGAGCGCACGCCGCGCACGCGCCACGGCTGGATTCCGGACCCGAGCCGTCCCGCCCGGCCTTGAAGGCGCTCAGGCCGTGACGCCGGGCACGAGCGCGGCCCACAAACCGCTCAGCGTGGCCGTGCGGGCAGGCGCGGACCGCTTCCGGACTGCGGCGGCGGGCGTCGATCGGCGAGAAACCGCTCCGCCGCCTCGACCGCGCGTGGATTGTGCGCCTCGATGAGCGCGAGTGCGCGCGCGACGAGCGCGGAATTGCCGGTCCACTTGCCAACCTGGATGGCGAAGCGGTGAACGGTGGGATCGCGCGGGATAACCTTCAGAAGCCAATCGAGGTGCGGCGTCTCCTCCTGCCAGCGGCGCTGCAAATGCAGGGCGACCACGAGGCCGACCCGCGTGTTGATGGCATTCGGATCGTCGGCCAGTGAGCGCTCGAACAGGGACACCGAGCGGGCGAGATCCCGCATGCGGCCGACCGCCTGAGCGGCGAGATCCATGTGCTGGCGATTGCCGGTCGCGCTGCACCATCGTTCGAGCAACGCGACCAGCCGCGCCCGGTCCTCGGCGCGCGGACGCCGGGCTTCGTCCAGCACGCGATCACACTCGCGGTAGCTCTTGCCGAGCACGCCGCTGGCCTCGCGATGCTGCGGACCGGAACGGGCGCGCAGCCTGGCGAGCTCGGTGGCCGGGATCGCCTCGTAGCGTCCTTCGCCGCCCGAGGCGACGATGGCAACGAGGCGGCCGTCCTGGTCCACGAGCGCGCCGCCGCTGTTGCCCGGTTGCGTGTGCGCCGAGTGATGCAGACGCGCGAGCGCATGCCCCGTGGCCGGGCGGACCAGCACGCGGCCTTCCGCAAACACGGTAATCTCACGACTGGCGACGTCCTGCCCCAACACGAAGAGGCGCGGCTCTGCCGCCAGCGCCGCCGGCGACAAGGTCGGCCCAGCCGGCAGCGTTGCCCGGACGAACACGAGATCGCCGGGGTAATCCGTCGCCAAGACCTCGCCCTTGACCGTTTTGCCGTCGCCCAAGCGGATGGTCAAAGCCGCCTCGTCGGCCACGACATGACGGTTGGTGACGAGCAGGTCGGGACCGATGCGGACCGCGCTCGCATAGGGCTGATAGCCCGCGACGGGGAACACGGCGGCCATAGCCTGGCAAACAGGGGCCGGCGCCCGGCAGGCCTCGCGCGCTGCCGCGGGGCGGCACGACGCCGCGATCAGGAAGACGGCGCACCAGCACAGCACTGCTGTGCCGGTCGTTCGTGACAAGACGGGGGCCTCGCGGTTAGCGTAGTTCCTCACGCGCTCGAGCAAAGGATGCCTCCCATGTCTCCGATGAACCGCAAGGACCGGCTCGCCGCCCGTGCCCAGGGGCACCTCGACACCATGGCCTTCCTGAAGGTCGCCGACAAGTTCATCGACGTGGCCAACCGCGAGAACAAGCGCATCAAGGCCGACCAGCTCCACATGGCCTTTCTCTATGCCGCGGCGCGCTACAATGCCTTCGTCGCGAAGGCGGTGCTCGCCGTGCCTGATCAGGAGGCGTTCGTGCAGGAGATGGCCGGACACTACCAGGAGATGCTGCGGCAGCACCTCGCCGACCCCAGCGTCGGCTCCGGGCCGGCCGATGGCACCGGCAGCAGCCCGGGCGACGGCTAGCCGCCCGTCTCTCGACTGCGATCGATGGACGCGCCCGGCGCGGCCTCGGCGACCTCGACGGCCGGCGCCTTGCCTGCCGTCTCGCCGGGCTCACGGCCTCTGACGACCTCATCGGTGGTCTGCGTCACCTCGCTCGCAGGTGTGGCGTCGTCCCCGCTCGCATCGGCAGCGGCCGTCGCCTGCGCGTCGGGCGCGGCGCCGTCCTCGGCGGCAACCTCGGCCTCCTCGACCGGCTGGCCGAGATTCTCCCACTCAGCCACCTCCTCGTCCGACATGAAGCCCCGACCGACGCGATAGGACGTTTGAATGTCGGGCGTCGCCCAGACGGCATCGGAGAAATCCTCGATATAATCGTCGAGACCATCGAGATTTGCGAGCAGCGGATTGGACACCCACAGGCGGCGGAGTGCCTTCTGGCGCACCCATTCCGGCACGCCGGGCTGCATGAATCGCGTGTAGTCCGAGCCATAGTCGAGGGCGTCGAAGTCGATGGCTGCGATCTCCTCCTCGGTCATGGGCGACGCCCCGCCCGGCGTCGCGTCGTCCTCGCTCCGCCCCTCCGTCGGCTGTCGCGCCGGATCATGATCGGCAGTGACCGCGGCCTCGGCCTGCTCCGGCGCCGTCTCCTCGACCGGCAGGCCGTCGCGCGAGGCCGCCTTGCGGCGGGACCAGCGCTCCATGAAGCTCTTGGCGTCCTCAGCCATTGCGATCCCTCTCCCGCGTGGCGAGCCGCATGCGTTCGCGCAGCTCCACCAGCGGCTCCTGTCCGAACTTGTACTCCTCGTGCGCCTTCACCTTGTCGCGCATGCGCTTGATGAAGGGCTGGTCGACATGATGGGCGTCGATGAATTCCCGCAGCAGCTCGGCAAGCAGCTCAGGCATCGGCACGCGTGCGATGATGTCGCTGCCTTCGAGGCCGTAGGCCTCCGCCTCGAACGGCGAGACGGTGACGGCGGCCACGTCGACCCGGTCGTCGTCGCCATCCTCGTTCTGCCGGAGCACGACGTAGACGGCCGGATCGCCATCCTCGAGATTGAGCTGGTAGGCCGCCGTCTCCTTGCGGTGCAGCTCGACCTGCTGCGTTCCTGCATGATAGAGCACGGCGGTTTCGCTGCGTCCAAGCTCACGCCAGGGCTCGCCGGCGGGCTGGCCGATGAAGACCTCGACAGGCCGCCAGACATGATCCTGCCAGGGATTATCGATGCTCTCCCGCGCGACGATCACGCTCAAGGGTATGGTCAAGGTCGTTTCCATACGTGCCGACAGGCTCCATCGCTTCCAGATTGGCGATATAGACTATAATCCAAGTCACGCCCGAGCGCATCGCGCCGCTGGCGCAGGCTAAGCTTGCAACACGACCGGCGGAGCCGCGAGATTCGATGGAGACCAGATGAATCGACCCATGCCACCGCGCAAGCTCCTCGTCTGCAATTGCCAGGGCTCGATGGAAATCGACGGCAAGGCCCTTGCGCGCGCGCTCGGCGCTGGCGAGCCTCTCCCCGTGGCGCGGGAGCTGTGCCGATCGCAGATGGCGCTGTTCGAGCAGGCGGTCCTTGGCGGAGAGCCGCTTCTCGTCGCGTGCACCCAGGAAGCGCCGCTCTTCGACGAGTTCGCCACGCCGCCAGACGACGATCAGGCGGCGCCAGACATCACCTATACGAATATCCGCGAGCGGGCGGGCTGGTGCGCCGACAAGAGCAAAGCACTTCCCAAGATGGCGGCCCTGCTGGCGGAGGCGGCCGTGCCGGGCCGCCCGACGGGCCTCATGACGCTCAAGTCCGAAGGCGTGACGCTCGTCTACGGCAGTGGCCAGGTTGCACTCGACGCCGCCAGGGAGCTGTCGCGACGGCTCTCCGTCTCGCTGCTGCTGTCCGACTCCGACGAGGCCCTGCCGCCCGCCATCATGACCGTGCCCATTCACAAGGGCCGCATCCGCAAGGCGAGCGGCCACCTCGGCGCCTTCGCCATCGAGGTCGACGGCTACGCGCCCGTGCTGCCGTCCTCGCGCGGCACGCTCGAGTTCGCCATGGCTCGCGACGGCGCGCGCTCCGACTGCGATCTCATCCTGGACCTCTCCGGCGGCGCGCCGCTGTTCAGCGGCCACGAGCACCGCGACGGCTACCTGTGGGCCGACCCGGCGAGCCCGGTCGCCGTCGCGCAAGCGCTCCTGCGCATCTCGGACCTCGTCGGCGAATTCGAGAAACCGCTCTATGTCGGCTACGACGCCGGCATCTGTGCGCATTCACGCAGCGGCCGGCCGGGTTGCAACCGCTGTCTCGACGTCTGCCCGACCGGCGCCATCAGCCCGGACGGCGACGGCGTGACGATCAAGAGCAGCATCTGCGGCGGCTGCGGCAATTGCAGCGCGGTCTGCCCGACGGGCGCCGTGAGCTATGCCTATCCGACGCGGCAGGACGCCTTGCAGCGCCTCGACGTCATGCTCTCGACCTACCTCGCAGCCGGCGGCAGCGCCCCGGTGCTGCTCGTCCACGACGCCGGCAGCGGCGGCGACACGATAGGCGCGCTGGCCCGCTATGGCGACGGCCTGCCCGTGAACGTGCTGCCGCTCTCGCTGCACTCGGTGTTCCAGGTTGGCCACGAGGTCATGCTGTCGGCCCTCGTGGCGGGCTTCGAGCATGTGGTGGTCCTCGCGCCGGCCAACCGGGCCGAGGACATGCCCTCCCTCACCGAGGCCGCCACTCTGACGCAAGCCTTCCTGACGGCGATGGGCACCGCCGACCGGCGACTGCACGTCGTCGAGACCGCCGATCCCGATGTGCTCGCCGAGGCGCTCACCGGTCTTTCCCGCGTATCCGCGCTCGCGCGCCGTCGTCTGCCGCAGCTCGACAACAAGCGCGAGATCGCCCGATGGGCGCTGTCCGCTCTCAACGAGGCGGCAGCGACGCCCCAGACCGTTGCCCCCCTGCCCTCCGGCTCGCCCTACGGCCGCACGCTGATCGATACGGAGAGCTGCACGCTGTGCCTCGCCTGCGTCGGCGCCTGTCCTGCCAACGCACTGCGGGACAACCCGGAGCGCCCCGAGCTGACCTTCACCGAAGCCGCGTGCGTGCAATGCGGCATCTGCGTCGCCACGTGCCCGGAGAAGGCCATCGCGCTCGAGCCCCGCTACGACTTCACGCCGGCCGCGCTCTCGCCGGTCCACGTCAAGAGCGAGGAGCCGTTCGCCTGCATCCGCTGCAGCAAGCCGTTCGGCACGAAGAGCGCCATCGAGCGCGTCGTGCAGAAGCTCGAAGGCAAGCACTGGATGTTCGCCGGCACCGCCCAGAGCAAGCTCATCCAGATGTGCGACACCTGCCGCGTCGTCACGCTCGCCGAGGAGGGCAGCGATCCCTTCACGAGCGGAAAGCGGCCACGCATCCGCACCACGGACGACTACGCCGCCGCCGAGGAGCAGGCCCGCAAGACCGGGCGCAAGCCCGAGGACTTCCTGGACGATTGAGGCCGCCCCCGTCCGTCAGCGTCAGGCGTCGGGGCGCAGCGGCAGGTTGGTGATGAGGTTCTGCGGCTTCATTTTGAGCCGCTGATCGCTCGTCATGGCCAGCGCCAGATAGATCGGATGGCCTTCGACGCGCTCGATGACGCGGCGGGAATCAAGAATACGCAAGCGGAAGAGACCGAGGATGCGGTCCATGGCACTGCGGCTGGGCGAGCCGCCTTCGTAGAGCGCGTTGAGGATGCCCGTCGATTCGCGGTCGAGCCCGACGTGCCAGCGCCAGTCGTCGTCGTCGATGCGCGACATCGGCTCGACGCGCGCCTCGATCCCGAGCATGTGGGCGAGCCAGGCTTCGACGACGCGGGCAAAGGCGTCCGGCCCCGGCTGCTCGAAGCGGAAGTCGATGACCGTATCGAAGCGGTCGGACCGCGCCCAGTAGATGTCCTGGTTGTCGCGTGTCAGCACGTCGAGCGCCACCGTCCGCATCGGTGTCCCCGTCGCCGCCAGGAGTTGGCCGATGCCCGTCTCGGTGCGCGCCCGGGCGTGCATCTCGACGATCTCCTCGTCGGCCAGCATGATGCGCCCGTCCTCGGTCGAGACCTTCTGCTCGCGAAAGAACAGCTCGGCGGCGCGCAAGCGGATCGCATCGGTGCTGTCCGCAAGCACATTGGCCAGGATCGCATGCACCATCTGATCCACGAAGAGCGGGGGAAGGTGCATGTGCGATTGCCGCATGAGGTGGAGATACGCGCCTTCGAGGGTCCCCGAGGCCATCAGAATGTCGCGGAAGTCGAGCATCAGGCGATAGCTCTCGGCCACATCGTCGTCACCGATGCCTTCGAGCTCGGCCTCCGACACCTGCAACGCGGGGTCAGCCATGAGCGCGTCGTGAAGTGCGACCTCGGCAGGCGTCGACTCGTCGATCGGCGCGAGCTCTGGGCGGCAGAGGTAGGCGCGCAGGAAGTCGGGCGTCACGCCGAGCCAGCCCTCCCCGCTTCGCTCGAGCAGACGCACGCCGGAAGCTTGCCAGAACTCACGCTTCGTCATCGACAACCTTCCAGATCCTGGCGTGCTGCGGCTCGCCGGTGGGCGGACGTATCTTACGGAATTCCTCGCGGATGCGACCACTCGAGTCGAGCGTGCGCCGCACCGTGAAGACGGTATTGATCGCGACATCCCGGCACAACTCGGCCACGAACGCGGTCTCCTCCTCTGCCGCCGGCATCGCCGCCTCGAGCGTCGGTGCACCGTACGCGTTCACGAAGTGGCTGGCGAGACGCCAGGCGAGCTCGTCACAGACACCGTCGCCGGCCTCCGCGACGACGGCGAATGTAGAGCGGCCGAATGACGGCAGCCCCAGAAAGCCGTTGGCAAAGGCCTGGCGCACCTTGCCGACCAGAGCCTCGCGCTCCACGCCCGCGAACGCGAAGGCGCCGGATACGGCCCATTCCGATTCCGCGGCCGCAACCTCATACACCCGCTCGTCGCTTCGATCGAAGCGGATGGTGCGCAGGAGTTTCACGACGGCTGGCGTCCGCCGAGCGCCGGCAGCCGCGCGAGCAGGGACAGGCAGACCGCCTGGCCGGATGGCGGCTTCAGGATCAGACCTGCGCCCTCGTCGAGCCCCAGAACCCGGCCGCCGAGCGAGCGCTCTCCATCGGCAATCTCGATATCGCTCTCACGGCCCACTGCCCGAAAGAACCAGGCGTCGTGGACGGGTCTGAAGCCGTCGTCCTGCCAGATATCGAGCCAGGCCAGGAAGTGCCCCGCCACCGATTCGATGACGCGAACAGGCGAGAGCGCCCCGCCCCCTTCCTCGACGAGCGCAGTCTCGCCCGGCCGCTGCCCCGGCTCGCCCCTGCTGTCGTCGTGCGAAAGCTGGATCGAGAGCCCGAGGACGAGCCAGTCCGGAGCCGCTTCCCGGCTCCCTGCCCCCTCGAGCGACGGCGGCACGGCGACGCGCACATGACCGGCGACACCACCATTGATGAGGATGGCGTCAGGCCAGCGAAACGTGATCGCGATCTGTGCCGGCAGCAACACCCCGAGGCTGTCGCCGACCGCCACCAACAGCAGCGGCACCATCTGCAGGGACGCCTCGAGACCGACCTCCGGCTCGAGCACGATGGCCATGCGCACGGCGAGCGGATCGCGGCTCCAGACCACATCGCCGGCGCCGAGACGCCCTTCGGCCGCGCGCCGGTGGGCCGTCTCGAACGGGTCCTTGGTCGCGTCCACGCCATGCCCGACCAGCAACGGCGGCAGGCGAGGCGCTCCGCCACGCGCGGCGGACGCGCTGCCAGGTGTTCTTTGCGTTCGTGCCTTGCGCGCTCTACTCGCCACGGTCAGCTTTCAACCGAGATCGATCTCGCCCTCGACGACGTGCTGGAGCGAGGTGCCCTCTGCCGTCAGGACCATGCGCACCTTGAGCTTGCCGCCGCTGGAGGACTGACCATCGCGCACGACCTTCTCGATCTGCTGCTGGGAGGTTACGCCGACCTGCTTGAGGAACTTCCTCAGCGACATGTTGAACGTGTCTTCGTTCATCGATTTTCTCCTGAAGCCACGCGGTTTGGTCTCACCCCGTACCCGCGGGCCGGGAGAGCGGGGCCTGACGGCCGACTGACGCCGGCCTCACGACGAGGGGAGGCGCACGCTGCCTCTTTGCGTGAACGTATCGCGCGACGTCATCTCGAAGCTCTTCAGCACAAAGGCTGCGCCTGCCGAGATGGCCACGAGCACCACGATGCTGAGCAGAAACGCTCTCATCTCACTTCTCCTGTCGCCTGTCATCGCCGGCCCGAGGACGCGCCTTCCGGCTGCCCGGCTCATCCTTGCCCTCGCCCTCGCGGACTGCAGGCGTCGTGCTCGCCGCCTTGAGAAATACAATCAATGCCTGGCGTTGTCTCGCATCGGTGATGCGCTGGAGCGGCATTTTCGAGCCTGGAGTGAACGTGTCCGGCCCGAGCTCGAAGAGTTTGCCTATCGTCTCCGCGGTCCACACGAGGTTCGCGCGCTTCAGCGCCTGGGAATAGGGGTAGCCGGGGAGACTGCCGGCCCGACGGCCGAACACCCCGTGCAGGGTCGGTCCTGCGCGGTTGCGGTCGTCCGGCTGCAAGGTGTGACAGACGCTGCACTTGCGGGCGAACTGGCGCTCGCCTTCCGATACCTCGCCCGAGACCTGGAAACGGCGCGGGAACTTCGATTGCACCGGCTCGAAGGGCCGTCGCGGCGTCACCTGCCAGAGCGTGACGAAGTCGTCGAGGCCGGCGTAGAACAACCGGCCGCCGCCGGGCACGAAGGCGAGGCTCCAGACCGGACCGTAGGGGTTGCGGTGCTCCTCGATCAGCGCGCCGTCGTCGAGGCGTAGCACGCGAACCGTTCCGTCGCCCGCACCAGTGGCGATCAGGCCGGGCTTGGCGAGTACGGCGAGTGCAAGCACGGGGCGGACATGCGCGGGCAGCTCACGCATCACCTTGCCCGTGCCGCCATCGATCATGGCGACCGTGCCATTCAGGGCACCAAGCACCAGACGCTCGCTGCCGGGGACGCGCTCGAGCACGTTGATGCCCCAGCCATGCTTGTAGAGCGGCCGCACGAACGCGCCGTCGTCGCTGCGCCAGAGCCCAATCGTGCCATCGTAGCTCGCCGAATAGAGGCTGCGGCCATCGCCGGAAAACGCCACGGCGTTGACAGGCCCCTTGTGGCCCGACAGCACGGGACCGGAGGTGAGCGTTTCGAGGTTCCACAGCCGCACCGTGCGGTCCCAGCTCGCGCTGGCGAGCAGGCGGCCGTCCGGGGAGACGGCGAGGCCGATGACCTTGCCCTGATGCCCGGCGAACGACGTGATGCGCCGCCCGCTCTTGATCTCGTAGACCGTCACCGTGCCGTCGTCGGCGGCGGCCACCAGCCATCCGCGCGCGGGCACGAAGGCGACCGCGTTGATGGCGCCCGCGTGCTCGGCCAGCCGCAGCACGACCTTGGGCCGCGCCGGGGCGAGATCCCAGAGCATCATCGCGTAATCGAAGCTGCCGGTCAGCGCGTAGCGCCCGTCCGCACTCACCCGCACGGCTTTAACCGGCCCGCCGTGACCGACGAGATTGCCGTCGACCTCACGCCGCCTGGCTTTCGCCTTGAGACCTTCCTCGACCCGCGGCTTGATCTGGGGGCGCGCCGGCTCACTGGCGTACACGGGCGCCATCGCCGCCGCCAGCAGCGGGCCAAGCAGCAGGCCGGCGATCGCGGCAGCGCGCGCAGTTACCCCTCGCATGCGACAGCTCCGGCTTTGAGCTCGCAGGACCATGGCATGCCGCTTCGCGTGCTACTCGGCCGGCGCTGGCGCCGGCCCACGGTGCTGGCCGCCCTCGGCGAGCACCTTCTCGGCCCAGATGCTGTGATGCTCCTTGGCCCAGTTTTCATCGACGTTCCCGGAACCCATGGCGTCGAAGGCGCCCTGCATGCCGACCGTGCCGATGTAGATGTGGCCGAAGATCACGCAGATCAGGAACATCGCCATGATGCCATGCCAGGTCGCCGCGTACTGCATCTCCTGTATCGGCGTGAAGACCGTCGGAAGCTGCAAGCCGAGCATGTTGATATAGGCGAAGGTCTTGGCGAACATCGGCATCTGGAACGGGAACATCAGCGCCAATCCCGACAGGCTCATGGAGAGACCGCCGAACATGACGAGCCAGAACAACATTTTCTGGCCGGCGTTGAACTTCTTGGCCGGGGGATGCGAGCCGCGGGAGAACAGGCCGCCAGCCTTCGCGAGCCAGATCAGGTCGTAGACGTTCGGAAAATTGTGCCAGACCCACATCACGAAGGTCAGGACGAGACCGGCCATGAACGCGAAGGCCACGTAGCCGTGCAGCAGCTTGCCGTAGTAGGCGGCAAAAGCGAACGTCTCCTTGCCCAGCACCGGCAGCATGATCTGGCGACCGTACAGGGTCATGAGGCCGGTGATCGCCAGGACGATGAAGGAGACGGCGAGCAGCCAGTGGCCCATGCGCTCGAGGTCGTTGAACCTGACCATTCGCCGGCCGGACAGGCCATGCTCGATGCGGATGCGCCCGCGGATGAGGAAAAACAGCATCAGCAGCACGAGCGTCCCGACGAGTGCGAGCCCGCCATAGACGGCGACCGGACCGCCCTTGAACGAAAAGGGGCCGACGCTGACGGCGCGCGTGCGCAGCAGCCGCCAGTCCTCACCGGCAGACTGGACCAGCGTACCGGCCTTCTCATCGGGGATGGTCACCTTGCCCTGGACGCCCTTGCGGACCTTCTCCCAGAGCTGCGGATCGAAACGGTCGCCCGAGCGGCGCTCCGACTCGGCCGGCTTCGTTGCCGGCGCCACGGGGGTCACCGTTCCCGGCTTGGCCGCCGGCGTGCCGGGCTGGACCTCCTGCTGGCCGGGCGGGCGCACGCTGCTCTGCGCCACAGCGGCGTGGCAGAGCACCACGAGGCCGAGAAGCGCGATGACGATGCCTGCCGGAAGGCGCAGCAGGGCACCGAGCAAGCTCTTGTTTCGCTGGAATGCCGCCACCTGCATATCGCTCCTCCATCGAGCCATTAGGCTGGCGAGCCGGCGGCGCCTGACGCTACACGCGGTCCCGAGCCGTCCCACTTCTGCGCTCGCGATCGATACCGCCGCCTTGGCGCGCGAGAGCGGCAACCGCTGTCGCTCGCGTCGATGCGCGATGTCTCAGCGATGGTTGTCGGCGACTGACACCGACGATCGGAAGGCCGCGACTGCGGCCTTCCGTGTGCCGTGATCAATGGACCGGGCGAACCTCAGCCCTGCTGTCCGGGGTAGGCCTTGCCCCATCCCCAGGCGCCGGAGCCGAAGCCGCGCGCCACGACGCGCTCGCGATAGATCTTGGAGACCTCGTCACCGTCGCCGGCGAGGAGAGCCTTGGTCGAGCACATCTCGGCGCAGAGCGGCAGCTTGCCTTCCGCCAGACGGTCACGACCGTACTTCTTGAACTGGACGTCGGCGTTCTTCTCGGGGCCGCCGGCGCAGAAGGTGCACTTGTCCATCTTGCCGCGGGTGCCGAAGTTGCCGACCTGCGGGAACTGCGGCGCGCCGAACGGGCAGGCGTAGAAGCAGTAGCCGCAGCCGATGCACAGATCCTTGTTGTGCAGCACGACGCCCTGCTCGGTCTGATAGAAGCAGTCGACCGGGCAGACCGCCATGCACGGCGCATCCGAGCAATGCATGCAAGCGACCGAGATCGAGCGCTCGCCCGGCTTGCCGTCGTTGATCGTGACGACGCGCCGACGATTGATGCCCCAGGGCACCTCGTGCTCGTTCTTGCACGCCGTGACGCAGGCGTTGCACTCGATGCAACGCTCGGCGTCGCAGAGGAACTTCATCCTCGCCTTTTTCATCGTTGCCATGGTGCGGTTCCTCTCAAGCCTTCCAGATCTTGCAGAGCGTGGTCTTCGTTTCCTGCATCTGCGTGACGACGTCGTAGCCGTAGGTCTGTGCCGTATTGGTGGCCTCACCGAGCACGATCGGATCGGCGCCCTTCGGATACTTGTCGCGCAGGTCCTTGCCCTGGTAGTGACCACCGAAGTGGAACGGCATGAACGCCACGCCGCGACCGACGCGCTCGGTCACCATCGCAGAGACCTTGACCTTGGCCTTCTCGGGTCCTTCGACCCAGACGGCCTGGCCGTCCTTGATGCCGAGATTGTTGGCGTCGACCGGATTGATCTCGACGAACATCACCTGCTGCAGCTCGGCGAGCCACTTGTTCGAGCGAGTCTCGTCGCCGCCGCCTTCGTACTCCACGAGACGCCCCGAGGTGAGCACGATCGGGTGGCTCTTCGAGAAGTCCTGCTTCTGGATGGACTCGTAGAGTGTCGGCAGGCGGTGATGCCGGCGATCCTTGTAGGTCGCATACTTCGGCAACAGGTCACGCCGCGGCGTGTAGAGCGGCTCGCGGTGGAGCGGCACCGGGTCCGGGAAATTCCAGACAACGCAGCGCGCCTTGGCGTTTCCGAACGGGGCGCAACCGTGCTTGATGGCGACGCGCTGGATGCCGCCGGAAAGATCGATCTTCCAGTTGGCCTTCTCGCCGCCGACCTTGCCGATCGCCTCCTTCTCGGCGGGCGTCAGGTCCTTGTCCCAGCCGAGCTTGGTGAGCATCGCCATGGTGAACTCGGGATAGCCGTCCTTGAGCTCCGACCCCACCGAGTACGAGCCGACCGCCAGCAGATTGTCGGCGTCCGGGGTGCCCTTGGCGAACGGCCCCTTGGGAACCGTGACGCCGAAGCGGGCGCGGAAGGTGAGACCGCCCTCGGCCACCGGCTTGGAGATGTCATAGAGGTTCGGCGTGCCCGGATGCTTGATCGCCGCTGTGCCCCAGCACGGCCACGGCAGGCCGTAGTAGTCACCGTCGCAAGGCCCGCCCGCAGCGCGCAGCGTCGTCTTGTCGAAGGTGTGCTGGTTGGCCATGTGCAGCTTCAGCCGCTCCGGCGACTGGCCAGTGTAGCCGATGGTCCACATGCCGCGGTTGAACTCCCGCGTGATGTCCTCCACCAGCGGCTCGTCCTTCGTGACCTTGATGTGCTTGAACATCTGGTCGGCGAAGCCGAGCTTCTTGGCGAGCTTGTACATGATCGTGTGATCGGGCAGGGACTCGAAGAACGGCTCGAACACCTTCTCGCGCCACTGCAGCGACCGGTTGGAGGCCGTCACCGAGCCCGAGGTCTCGAACTGCGTCGAGGCCGGGAGCAGGTAGACGCCGTCCTTGCGGTCGGACAGCACGGCCGACATCGTCGGATAGGGATCGACGATGACGAGAAGCTCAAGCTTCTCCATGGCCTTCTTCATGTCGGGCAGCCGGGTCTGGCTGTTCGGCGCGTGGCCCCAGAAGACCATGGCCTTGATGTTGTCGGGCTGCGTGAGGTGCTTCTTGTCCTCGAGCACGCCGTCGAACCAGCGGCTCACTGGGATGCCCGGCTTCTCCATCATCGCCTTGGAGGCGAAGCGCTTGAGCACGTCGTCGTAGTTGACGTCCCAGACGCGGGACCAGTGCTTCCACGAGCCCGTGGCGAGCCCGTAGTAGCCCGGCAGCGTGTCCATGAGCACGCCGAGGTCCGTGGCGCCCTGAACGTTGTCGTGGCCACGGAAGATGTTGGCGCCGCCGCCTGCGACGCCGATGTTGCCGAGCGCGAGCTGCAGGACGCAATAGGCGCGCGTGTTGTTGTTACCGTTCGTATGCTGCGTTCCGCCCATGCACCAGATCAGCGTGCCGGGCTTGTTGGTCGCCATCGTCCGTGCGACGCGGCGCAGCTGCGAGCCGGGAACGCCGGTGACCTTCTCGGTCTCCTCGGGCGTCCACTTCTTCACCTCGGCGCGGATATAGTCCATGCCCCAGACGCGCTGGCGGATGTACTCCTTGTCCTCCCAACCGTTCTCGAAGATGTGCCAAAGGATGCCCCAGATGAGCGCCACGTCGGTGCCGGGGCGGAAGCGGACGTACTCGGTCGCGTGAGCCGCGGTGCGTGTGAAGCGCGGGTCGAGCACGATGAAAGCCGCGTTGTTCTGCTCCTTGGCCTTCAGCATGTGCTGAAGGGAGACGGGGTGCGCCTCCGACGGATTGCCGCCGATCAGGAAGATCGCCTTGGACTTGTGAATGTCGTTGTAGGAGTTCGTCATGGCGCCGTAGCCCCAGGTGTTGGCAACACCTGCGACCGTCGTCGAGTGACAGATCCGCGCCTGATGGTCGACGTTGTTCGTGCCCCAGAAGGCGGCGAACTTGCGGAAGAGATAGGCCTGCTCGTTGGAATGCTTGGCCGAGCCGAGGAGGTAGACGGAATCGGGGCCGGACTTCTTGCGGATGTCCAGCATCCGATCGCCGACCTCCTTGATCGCGACATCCCAGCCGATGCGCTCCCACTTGCCGGCAACGAGCTTCATCGGATAGCGCAGGCGCCGATCGCCATGAGCGTGCTCACGCACCGCCGCGCCCTTGGCGCAGTGCGCGCCGAGATTGAAGGGGCTGTCGAAGCCGGGCTCCTGGCCGATCCAGACGCCGTTCTGCACCTCGGCGAGAACGGTGCAACCGACCGAGCAATGCGTACAAACGGACTTCTTGATCTCGACCTTGCCGCCTGCGGTCGGAGCCGCGGCTTCCGCTTTCTGGATGCGCCCGCCGGCCAGGGCGCTGGCGGCTGCCAGTCCGCCAACGGCGAGACCGGAGTTGCGCAGGAAGGTTCGCCGGTCGACGGCGGTCGTGGCTACCGATTGATAGCCTGACGCGAGGCTTGCCGCCCGCGCTGTGCCCTTGGACTTTTTCCTCAGCATGCCTCTTCTCCTTCGAGACTGCGTCGACCCCGCCTTGCCGCGCGGAGGATCACGGGCGGCGCACCGGCAGCCGGGCGCCGCTTGAATCTGCTCGCGGGCGCTAGAAGCGCGCCAGCTTGTAGTAGGTCTTTACGTGCTCGGTTTCGCGATAGCCGTCGCTGGTCTCAGACGTCTCCGCGGCCTTGGCTTCCCCCGGCCCACCGACGACCGCAGCCCCGCCTGCCGCCACGCCGAGCCCGGCCAGCCTCAGGAAATTCCGCCGATCCGTGCCAACCGATTTACCGTCATCTCGCATGAGATGCTCTCCTCTCGTGCAAAGCCCAATCAAACAGTACAGCGCCATGTTTCCAGCTGCAACAAGCTGCAGCAGTTTCGGAGTGGCTTTCCGATCACTCTTCGGTGTCGAGGGCGACCATGCGAAAGGCCTCCTCCTCGATCGTCATGAATATCGACCCGACCGCGCCCAGTCCCGCGTAGAGAACCGACGACTTGGCCGCCTTGAGATCGCGGAAGAAGTACCCGGCCCACGATGCGATGTGCCGATCAAAAAAGGCCTTCTGCTCCTCGACCGACAACGGCTCGCCGAAGGCGCCGCCGATGAACCCACCCATCATCTCGCAGAGCGCGGCGATGTGGTCCTCAGGGTCCTTGACCTCCGGCTCAGGCTCGAGACCCAGGCTGCGCATGTCGGCGCGCAGGCGGGAGAGCGGCTTCTCGTTGAGAAACCCCGTCAGGTAGTAGGAGGCGTAAGGCAGCAACTCACCGCGCCCGACCCCAATGAAGAGATCATGGTACTCACGCTTCACCACGGCCGCGTCGGAGCGGGCGCACAGGTGCGCGAACGTCGTCAGCGCTTTGCCGAGCGGCGTACCGTCCCCTTCGATGGAGGCAGCCGCAGCGAGCTCGGCCTCGCCCGGAGGCGCCGACAGGAAACCTGCAAGCAGATAGTAGAGGCCGACTCGCGCCTCGTCCTCCGGCACAAGGTCCGGATCAACTTGCGATTGGCCCGGCATCTCGGGCATGGCCCTTCCTTACGTTCCTGCTTCCTCGCCGCGCCGGGATTCTGCTGCCCAGCGTCGGAATAGCTCTGGTTGCGAGTAGAGTTTCGCATCGTGCAACAATCACTGACCCTGATCAAGGTCGACGGTCATCGTCTTTGGGATTATTGACCTGAGCCTGTCTCACAAGCTCGTGAGATCGAGCACCGCGGCCAACGCCAGGGGTTGAGTACACGTCCCACATGATGCGGTGTTCTTGCGCTCACGGGCCATGGGCCCTCCGCGAGGGCGGCGCTTGCGCCGGGTCGCCTTCGGCAGCGGAGGTGATCAAACCAACTCCATCCGACGTTATCGGCACCGTCTGCCCGCCCCGACGCTTGATTTTTCCCGTGATGCCTGCGCATTCTCCGGCAGATTTCTCTAGAGAGGCGCAATGGCGAAAGAAGAGCTGCTTGAGTTTCCCGGCGTAGTTTCGGAGCTGCTGCCCAACGCTACCTTCCGGGTCAAGCTCGAGAATGGCCATGAGATCATGGCCCACACCGCGGGCAGGATGCGCAAGAACCGCATCCGCGTGCTTGCTGGCGACAAGGTTCTCGTCGAGATGACGCCCTATGACCTTACCAAAGGCCGGATTACTTACCGCTTCAAGTAAGATCGACGGGCCCAAGCGAGAGAGCCTGCGCAAGCTGAGGGCGCGGACCAAGCCGACGGGCCGGCGAGCAGAGCTGAAGCCGCGACTGGTGCTCGCGTCGGCATCGCCGCGCCGCCTGATCCTGCTTGCCCAGGTGGGCGTCGAGCCTGACGGACTGCGGCCCACATCGATCGACGAGACTCCCAAGAAGGGCGAGATGCCGCGTGGCCTCGCCCAGCGCCTGGCGCGTGCCAAGTCCGTTGCCGCGCGCGATCAGATAGCGAATGACAAGGATCTGGCTGACGCCTACGTGCTCGCGGCCGACACCGTCGTCGCCGTGGGCCGCCGCATTCTCGTGAAGCCGACCACGGTCGACGAGGCGGTCGCTTGCCTCGAGCTGCTGTCCGGCCGCTCGCACCGCGTCCTGACGGCGCTGTGCCTGATCACCCCAGACGATCGCGAGCGCATCAAGGTTGTCGATACGCGCGTACGCTTCAAGCGCCTCTCCAAGGGCGAGATCGAGAGCTACATTGCTTCGCGCGAGTGGCGCGGCAAGGCCGGCGGCTACGCCATCCAGGGTCTCGCCGGGTGCTTCATCCAGAAGCTCAACGGCTCCTACACGAATGTGGTCGGCCTGCCCCTGACCGAGGTCGTCGGCATGTTGCTCGGCGAGGGCTTCCCCATTCATTTCAATTGGCTGAAGGCGGGCGAGGTCGACCCCTTCTGACGGTTGCCGCCCAGCGTGGCGTATCGCGGGCGCCGACGGGCCGTCGCCAGATGCGCGCCGCGGCCTCGCGGCAGATCCGCTCAGGTGTCGGCGACAGACGCGAACGAGAGGATAGGATGGCGAAGGCGAAACGCCCCCCTGGCGACACCGATACCGACGGCTCCGAGGGCCATACGACCGCCGCCTGCCCGATCTGCAGCGCACCGTCCGTCGCGACATTCCGGCCGTTCTGCTCGGGGCGTTGCGCCGACGTGGACCTCTCACGCTGGCTCAGAGGCGCCTATGCCATTCCCGTGACCGAGGACGACGACGAGGACGGCCTCGACGCAGGAGCCGGAGAAGGCGCTCCGGCCGGCAGGGCGGAGGACCCTCTCAAGCATTGACCGCACCCACGTCGTCCGAGGGGTGCCGGATGCCGCGCAAACCCGCTGGACAGCCCCAGGCCAACTCACTATAACTCGCGAGCTTCGCGCCTGCTCGAGGCGCTCACCCCGGATCGATTTTCGGTGCGGCGAGGTGTGTCCGGCAGGTCGCCGGCGAGGCTCCGGCGGGCACGAGAGCGCCCGTGCCGGTTTGCCCAGGTAGCTCAGTTGGTAGAGCACGTGACTGAAAATCACGGTGTCGGTGGTTCGATTCCGCCCCTGGGCACCACTTCTTTCCGCATTTTGCACGCACAGCCCCAAGGCTGAACGCTGATCCACGCAGGCGGATGGCGAACGCGACCAATCACGCTCTTGACCCGTCGGCCTGCACTGGCGACGCTCGCACGGATGGCCGCAAGGTGCCGCTGGCCACAGACGGGCGAACAGGATCGAAGCGTGGACGAAGCACCGGCAGCCGCAGACGTCATCACGGCCCTTGGCCTGGAGCCGCATCCGGAGGGTGGGCACTACCGCGAGACCTTTCGCGACTCCTCGCGGCCGGGCCGGGCCGCCTCGACGGCCATCCTCTATCTCCTGCAGGCGGGGGAGGTCTCCCACTGGCATCGCGTCGACGCAGCCGAGGTCTGGCATTGGCACGCCGGTGCACCGCTGGAGCTGAGCCAATCCCCGGCTGCCGGCCACGTCACGCGCCAGCGCCTCGGCGGCAACGTGCTGGCCGGCGAGACGCCGCAAGTCGTCGTCCCTGCGGGGACATGGCAGTCCGCTCGAAGTTGCGGCGCCTGGACACTCGTCGGCTGTACGGTGGCGCCCGGGTTCGAGTTCACCGGTTTCGAGTTGGCGTCCCCGAATTGGACGCCGTGACCGCAACGCGCATCGGGCTCGCTCAGAGACCCGTCCGGAAGGGCCTGGCATGACACACCCGAGCCGAGCCACGCCCCCGACGCCGCCCGGCCCCGTGACGCTGGTTGGCGCGGAGCTGCTCGTGGCGTCGAGCTTCGCCGCCCTCAGCGGCAAGCGCGTCGGCCTCGTGACCAACCAGACCGGCCTCGCGCACGGTCGTCACCTCGCCGACCTCCTGCACGACGCGCCGAACGTCCGCCTCGCGGCTATCCTCGCGCCGGAGCACGGCTTTCGCGGCACGGTCGAAGCAGGCGCGAAGGTGCGCGACGGCGTCGATCCGCGCACGCGCGCTCCCGTCCACAGCCTCTATGGCGCGACGCGCCGTCCGACGCCCGCCATGCTGGCCGGCCTCGATGTCCTCGTCTTCGACATCCAGGACATCGGCGCGCGCTTCTACACCTACATTTCGACCATGGGTCTGGCGATGCAGGCCGCGGCCCGCGCCCGCTTGCCGTTCGTCGTGCTCGACCGGCCGAACCCGCTCGGCGGGACCTACGTCTCGGGCTTCGTCTGCGAGCCCGGGCTGACCTCGTTCGTCGGCCAGTATCCAATTCCAATCGTGCACGGAATGACCGTCGGCGAGCTCGCGGGCATGATCAAGGCCGAGGGGTGGCTCGACGGGCTCTCTGGCCTCGACCTGTCGGTGATCAAGTGCCAGGGCTGGTCCCGTGACGCGCGCTGGCCGGCGACGCAGCGCGCGTGGGTGCCCACGAGCCCTAACATTCCGAGCTTCGAGGCGGCACTCGTCTATCCCGGCATCGGCATCGTCGGCGAGACCGAGGTCAACGAGGGGCGCGGCACGCCGACGCCCTTCTCGCTGGTTGGCGCACCGTGGCTCGACGCACCGCGCATGGTCACCCGCCTCGCCAAGGCGGGACTGCCCGGCATCGACTTCGAAGCCGTCTCCTACACGCCCCGCTCGATCCCGAATGTGGCGCTGCGCCCGCGCTTCGTGGGGCAGGCCGTCACCGGCGTGCGCGTCGTCGTGCGCGACGTGGCGCGCTATACGCCGCTCGAGGTCGGCATGCACGTGCTGGCGGCCGTGGCGGCGGAAGCGCGGGCGAAGGGGGTCGCGCCGCTCATCTCCAATCTCGCCATGTTCCACAAGATCGCCGGCACCAAGCGGCTTCACCGGTTCGTGGACGGCGGAAGCGATGGGCATGCCATGATCGAAGCCTGGCAAGGCGAGGTGCGCCGATTCAGCGAGCTGCGCAGCCGCCATCTGCTCTATTGAGCGGGAATTGATTGGCGTCCTCGCGGGCACGTGAGCGGGCTTTGCAGCGGCCGTTGGCCAGTCTAGGACTACGTTTGACCGCTCGGCAGATTCGGGGCATTCACGATCCATGGCATCCCTCGCACGACAGCGTGACAGGTCGGACCCCAACCTCGGCCTGATGGGGGCGGGCATGGCGGCCATCGCCGCGCTGTTCGTCGTCTCGCCGTACGCCGCCGCCTTTCTGTTGCCGCTGTTCGCCGCCCTGCCGTTCGCAGGACTGGCGGACCGGCGCGCCAGCGTCACGGCAGCGGGATTGACGCCCCTGCTCGTCGCGCTGGCGCTGCTCGGGCTCTATCTGTCGATCAATGCGACGTGGGCCGTGACTCCCTTGAGAGCCGCCGAAAAGGTCGGCCTCTTCGCGCTCTATACGCTGGCGACCATCATCGGCGCGCGGGCGCTCGCGGCCTCGCACGAGCAGACCCTCGAGCGGTTATCGCGCGTCACGGTCGCCGTCGTCTTCATGGCGCTCGCCTACCTGCTGGTCGAAATTCTCCTGCACCTGCCGATCAAGCGTCTGCTGGCCACGTTCATTCCGGCATTGAAGCCTTCGGCGAAGCACATCCTCGTCAAGGACGGGTGGGTGATCCACGTAGGGGCGCACCTGCTCAATCGCAGCGTCGCGGCTTTGACGCTCATGCTCTGGCCGGCGCTGGCGATGCTGGCGCTGCTGCACCCGAAGCGACAGGCGCTGCCGCTCGCCGTCATTCTGGTCGCCGGCGCGCTGCTGCTGCTCGCCCGCGCCGAGCACGAGACGTCGTTCCTGGCGCTGCTGCTGTCCCTTGTCGTCTTCGCCCTGTCTTGGATCTCCGTGCAGGCCGGTCGTGCGCTCGTCACGGCAGGCTGGCTGACGGCCACCCTCCTCGTGGTGCCCCTGGCCCTGCTCGCCAAGTCGAACGATCTGCATACCGCACGCTGGCTGCCCGATACGGGACGCGCACGCATCATCCTGTGGAGCTACACCGCCGAGCAGGTCCTCAAGAAGCCCGTGCTCGGCGTCGGCATCGGCTCCACCAAGGAGCTGGACGAGGAACACGCCCCGACCGCCGTGCGTCCGGACGGCTACGCGTATCCCTTGCGTACGGGCCGCCATTCCCACAACGTCTTCATGCAGGCTTGGTATGAGCTCGGCGCGATCGGCGCGTTCCTCCTCCTCACAATCGGCCTGCTCATCCTCCGCGAGCTGTCGCGACTGCCGGAAGCCGCCAAGCCGTACGGCTATGCGCTGTTCACCGCCGCTGCGGTGATCGGCGCCTTCAGTTGGGGCATGTGGCAACCGTGGTTCATGGCCGCCTTCGGCCTGGCAAGCCTGTTCGGCTGCCTCGCGTTCGCATTGGCCCGGCACCGCTCACCCCAGGCCTGACGGACGCAGCGTCGCCAGCCGGCTCACGGCATCGGCAACGCCTCGTGCTCGCGCAGAGTCTTGCCGCTGTCTGCACTGACCTCGACGAGCTTGACGCGGAACCCCCACAGACACGCGAGATGCAGGAGCGTGCGGTCGCACTGGTCCTTCTCCAGCATCACGCCGTTGCGCACGCGATGCGCGACCACCAGCCGCCGTGCACCCGACAGGTCTGCGTCGATGATCTGCAGATCGGGATCGTTCGCGGACGTGTCGTAATGCGCGGCGAGCGCCCGCCGAACGCGGCGATAGCCGGCCTCGTCGTGAATGGCCTTGACCACGGCCACAGGGGCGCCGGCGTCGTCGTGGACCTCGAACAGGCGGAACTCGCGCATGACCTTCGGGCTCATGTACTGCAGGATGCAGCTGTCGTCGCGGAACTCGGCCCACGCCGTCCTGAGCGCCGCCATGGCGTCGCCACTGCCGGCGAGATCGGGGAACCAGTCGCGATCCTCCGCCGTCGGCTCCTCGGCGATGCGCTTGATGTCGCGCATGATCGCGAAGCCGAGCGCGTAAGGGTTGAGACCGGAGAAGAAGGACTGATCGAATCGCGGCTGGAACACCACCGACGAATGGCTGTGCAGGAACTCCAGCATGGAGCCCTCGCTCAGCAGCCCCTTCTCGTAGAGCCGGTTCATGATCTCGTAGTGGACGAAGGTGGCGCAGCCTTCGTTCATCATCTTGGTCTGGCGCTGCGGATAGAAATACTGCGCGAGCATGCGAACGATGCGCAGCAGCTCACGCTGCCAGAGCTCGAGCTTCGGCGCGTTCTTCTCGAGGAAATAGAGCAGGTTCTCCTCGGGCAGCCCGAGCATCTGGTTCTCGCGCTTGCTAGCGGCGTCGCCCGACGTGCCGGGGGGCTCCTCCGCCGGCTGTCGCGGCAGGGTCCGCCAGAGATCGTTGTAGGTGGCCTCCTCGTGCGCGCGCCGGGCAAGCTCACGGCTGAGCTCGCGCTCCAGGGAGCGGCCCCGGCGATGGGCGGGATAGCGGCTGACACCCTGGTTCATGAGCGCGTGCGCGGCGTCCAGCACCGTCTCCACGGCCTCGACACCGTAGCGCTCCTCGCATTGGGCCACGAAGTTCTTCGCGAACGCGAGATAGTCGAGGATCGACTCGGCGTCTGTCCACTGGCGGAACAGATAGTTGTTCTTGAAGAAATGGTTGTGGCCGAATGCAGCGTGGGCGATCACAAGGGTCTGCATCGTCATGGAATTCTCTTCCATGATGTAGCTGATGCAGGGGTTGGAGTTGATGACGATCTCGTAGGCGAGAGCCCGGGCGCCCTTGCGATAGAGCATGTCCTCGCGGGCGAAGTGCTTGCCGAATGACCAGTGCCGGTACATGTGCGGCATGCCGATGGAGGCGTAGGCGTCGAGCATCTGCTCGGCCGTGATCACCTCGATCTGGTTGGGATAGACGTCGAGGCCGAGCTCGCCGATGCCGATCTCCTCGACCGCATCGTAGACTCTCTTGACGAGATCGAAGCTCCACTCCGCCCCTTCGAAGAGAGGCTTGCTCGATCGCGTCTTGCGGGACTTTGACATGCCTCAGCTCTGCTCCGCTGCCTGGCCGGAATTAGCGCTCGAGCCTGTTCGAGGTGGCGAACAGCTCGCGGAACACGGGGTAGATCTCACTGGGCGTCGAGACCTTGCGCATGGCGAACTGGGAGTGCATGCCGTGCAGGTCGCGGTAGCCCGACCAGACGACGCTCTCCGGCCCGCCGCCGTAGTCCTCGTGGGCAACCTCGATATAGGCGTAGTACTGGCAGAGCGGCAGCACCTGACCGCTGAGCATGCCGACGCAGCGGTCGGTATCGTCGTCGAAGTTGTGACCGTCGGAGGCCTGCGCCGCGTAGATGTTCCAGTCGGAGACGGGATAGCGGTCCTTGACCACCTTCAGCATCTCGTCGAAGGCGCTCGAAACGATGGTGCCGCCGGTCTCGGTGCCACGGAAGAAGGTCTCCTCGTCCACCTCGCTCGCCTGCGTGGTGTGACGGATGAAAACGACGTCGACCTCGCGATAGTGGCGCGTCAGGAAGACGTGGAGCAGCATGAAGAACTGCTTGGCGAGGTCCTTGAGCTCCTGTGTCATGGATGCCGAGACGTCCATCAGGCAGAACATGACGGCCTGCGTGGTCGGCTTGGGGACGCGCTCGAATCGGTTGTACTGGAGATCGAGCGGATCGACGTAGGCGACGCGGCGGCGCAGCATCCTGAGATGGCGCAGGCGCCCAGCCAGCTCCTCCAAGCGCTTGGGATCGAACGCAGGGTCCTTCTCCGCCTCGGCAAACTCCGCCTCCAGACGGGCGATCTCCGCCGTGCTCGGCCGCCGCAGCGCGATGCGCCGGGCCAGACTGTTGCGCATGGTGCGCAGGCGATTGAGCTTGGCGGGTGGGCCGTCGGTCGTGTAGCCGGCACGCGCCATCAAGGGCGTGCGCATGCTCTTCAGCTTCGCCTTGACGAGGTTCGGCAGCGCCAGATCCTCGAAGAACAGATCGAGGAATTCCTCGCGCGTCAGCTCGAAGACGAAATCATCCTCACCCGAGCCGTCCGGACTGCCTTTGGAGCCCCTGCCGCCACCACCGCTTTCCGGCTTGCGGATCACGTCGCCGACGGCGAAGTCCTGGTTGCCCGGCAGCACGAAATCGCGCGTGCCGGTCTGCCGGCTCAGCCCGAACGACGGCTCCCTGAGACTCTTCGAGCGGATCCGCACCTCGGCGCCGCCCTCGACCTCGGTCACCTTGCGTTTGCGGACCGCCTCGCGCACCGCCTCGCGAATCTCCGCCTTGGCGCGGCGCATGAAGCGTTGGCGGTTGCCGAGGCTCTTGGACTTCGGGTTCAGACGGCGGTCGACGACGTGCATCGTGCGAATCCACACTCCTGTGCTGGGCGTGCGCCTTCAGCGACCGGCACCCTGCCGCCTCGCGGCCGGCAGAGGGCAGGATCGCCTCATCCTGCCGCGGGGGACGCCGACGCTGGCGGCGGCCGCCCTCAGCTCGACTTCTTCACGCGCATGTACCATTCGACCAGGCGGCGCACCTGGAGCGGCGTGTAGCCGCGATTGACCATGCGGTCGACGAACTCCTCGTGCTTCTTCTCGGTATCGCCGTCCTTCTTGGCGCCGAAGCTGATGACGGGGAGCAGATCCTCGACCTGGCTGAACATGCGCCGCTCGATGACGTCACGGATCTTCTCGTAGGACGTCCAGCTCGGATTGCGGCCGCCGTTGCGGGCCCGGGCGCGCAACGAGAACTTGACCACCTCGTAGCGGAAGTCCTTGGGGTTGCCGATGCCGGCCGGCTTCTCGATCTTCGAAAGCTCCTGGTCGAGCAGCTGCCGGTTCATGAGCTGGCCGGTATCGGGATCCTTGAAGTCGTGATCCTCGATCCAGGCGTCGGCATAGGCGACGTAGCGATCGAACAGGTTCTGGCCGAAATCGTTGTAGGACTCGAGATAGGCCTTCTGGATCTCGTTGCCGATGAACTCGGCGTACTTCGGAGCCAGCTCCTCCTTGATGAACTCGAGATAGCGGTCCTCGGTCTCCGCCGGCAACTGCTCGCGCCGGATGGCCTGCTCGAGCACGTACATCAGGTGAACCGGATCGGCTGCCACCTCGTGCGTATCGTAGTTGAACGTCTCCGAGAGCACCTTGTAGGCGAAGCGCGTGGAGATACCCTCCATGCCCTCGTTGATGCCGGCGGCGTCTCGATACTCCTGCAGAGACTTGGCGTTCGGATCGGTGTCCTTGAGGCTCTCGCCGTCGTAGACGCGCATCTTGGAGAACAGCAGCGAGTTCTCGTGATCCTTGAGGCGCGACAGCACCGAGAAGCGCGCCAGCATCTGCAGCGTGCCGGGTGCGCACGGGGCCTTGGAGACCTCGCTCGTCGCCAGGAGCTTCTGGTAGATGCGCTCCTCCTCGCTGATGCGCAGGCAGTAGGGCACCTGGATGACGCAGATCCGGTCGAGGAACGCCTCGTTGTTCTTGTTCGCCTTGAAGCTCTGCCACTCGCTCTCGTTCGAGTGGGCGATGATGATGCCCTGATAGGGCATGGCGCCGACGTTCTCGGTGCCGACGTAGGTGCCGTCCTGCGTCGCCGTCAGCAGGGGATGCAGCATCTTGATCGGCGCCTTGAACATCTCGACGAACTCGAGCAGGCCCTGCGTCGTGCGGTTGAGGCCTCCCGAGTAGGAATAGGCGTCGGCGTCGTTCTGCCCGTGGAACTCGAGCTTGCGGATGTCGACCTTGCCGACCAGGGCGGAGATGTCCTGGTTGTTCTCGTCGCCCGGCTCGGTCTTGGCCACGCAGATCTGGCGCAGCTTCGAAGGGTAGAGCTTGACGACCGAGAACTTGGAGATGTCGCCGCCGAACTCGTCGAGGCGCTTCACGGCCCACGGGCTCATGTGTCCGGTCAGCTTGCGCCGCGGGATGCCGTAGCGCTCCTCCAGTGTGCCGGCCATGGTGGCGGGATCGAACAGCACCAGCGGACTCTCGAACACGGGGCTGAGCTCGTCGCCGGCCTGCAGCACATAGACCGGGCACTTCTCCATCAGCTCCTTGAGACGCTCGGCGAGCGAGGACTTGCCGCCGCCGACGGGGCCAAGGAGATAGAGGATCTGCTTGCGCTCCTCGAGCCCCTGCGCCGCGTGGCGGAAGAACCCGACGATGCGCTCGATCGTCTCCTCAAGTCCGTAGAAGTCCTTGAATGCGGGATATATCTTGATGGTGCGATTGAGGAAAATGCGGCCGAGCCGCTGATCCTTGGAGCTGTCGACCAGCTCGGGCTCGCCGATGGCCGACATCATGCGCTCCGCCGCCCCGGCATACAGCATCGGGTCGGCACGACAGCCTTCCAGGAACTCCTTGAGCGAGAGCCGGGACTGCCGCAGACGATCGTACGACTTGGCGTACAGATCGAAGATCTCTTCTTTGGGAGTCATGCCTCTACCTGATCTCGTGGTGTCGCCTCATCAACGGTCGCCGGCCTCGATCCCTTCCGGGACTCCCCGGCGCCGCATCTGTGAAGAACGAATCGTTGCTCATGCTACCATAGCATCTAGTGATCATTTCCGCATGGCGCTCGGGCGCGGGGAAAAATAATTCGTCCCCCTTGCCGGTGCTCGGTATTTGAGCGCCCAATGATGGTGATTTGAAGAAATACCCATCACTGCCCAAAGGGCTTCGCCGCCGATGCCTGTGTTCCGGTCGTCGTGAGCGAAACGGCGGCACCCGAAATGACAACGCGCGATGTCGCGGCATTCCGTCTCACGGACCGTTCAAAATCGCGAGAGGTGGGGGATTGGCGCGCTCAGTCCTCGGCCCGGAAGGGGCGCGAAAGCAGCGCGTCGATCGCCGCGTCGACCGAAACCTTGCCAGAGACGATGGCGTGCACCGCCGCGCAGATCGGCAGCTCGAGCGCGCGCTCATGCGCCACGCGCGCCACGGCATTCGCGGTGTAGACGCCCTCGGCGACAGATCGCCGATTGCCGAGAATCGTGGCCAGATCCTGGCCTTGGCCGAGCGCCCGGCCGAGCGACATGTTGCGCGATTGCGGGCTGCCGCACGTCAGCAGCAGATCGCCGAGGCCGGACAGGCCCATGAGCGTCTCCGGCCGCGCACCGAGCGTCTCGCCGAGCCGGCGCAATTCGGCGAACCCGCGCGTGACCAGCGCGGCGTGTGCGCTCGCGCCGAGCCCTTTGCCGTCGACGATCCCCGCGGCAATCGCGAGAACGTTCTTCACGGCCCCGCCGAGCTGGGCGCCGAGCACGTCGTCCGACCAGTAGATGCGGAAATTGCGATAGCCGATCGCCTCCGCCAGTCGCTTGCCGATCACCTCGTCCTTGCAGGCGAGCGTCACGGCCGCGGGCATGCCGCGAGCCACCTCGGCCGCGAAGCTCGGCCCCGACAGGATGGCGAGTTGCGCGGCGGGCAACGCCTCGGCGAGCACGTCGCCCATGAGGCGGCCGGTAGCCTGCTCCAGTCCCTTCGAGCAGACCACGACCGGCGTCCCCTGCTGGAGCCCGGCTGCGGCGAGTTCGCCGGCGATACGGCGCATGTGCTGGGCAGGCGGCACCATCACCACGAAGTCCGCCGCGGCAATGTCCGCCAGGCTGCCCGTCGCCCGGATGTCCGCGTCGAGCGCGACGTTGGCGAGGAAGACGCGATTGGTGTGGTGGTCGTTGATCTCGACGATCGTTTCCGGCTCGAACGCCCACAACACGACCTCGCGTCCCGCCGCCCTCAGGGTCTGCGCCAGCGCCGTACCCCAGGCCCCCGCGCCGATCACTCCCACGGTCTCGAGCTGCATGGCGATCTCCCTGCGCTGGATTGCTCTGCGGTGCGGCCGCTCGCCCGCGAGACGGAAAACCGTCGCCGCACGGATAGCACGCGTCCCGCCGCGTGCAACTCCCCCGGTGCTCTCAGGCCTTGGCCCCGGCGCGACCGCCTCCGAGCACGGGCTCCGCATCCGGGTCCAGCGGCAGGCGGGCCCTGGCCGCGGCATCCAGCTCCGAAACCTGGCCCCGTGCGAGCTTCTCCGCCCCCGTCCAGGCGATCATGGCGCCGTTGTCGGTGCACAGAGACACCGGCGGTGCGTGCAGAACGTAGCCCTGCGCCGCCGCCAACCCGGCCAGCATGGCGCGGAGCGCGCGATTGGCCGCGACGCCGCCGGCCACAACGAGATGTCGCGGCGTCTCCGGCGTCACGAGACCGGCAAAAGTCTCCAGCGCCCGCCTCGTGCGGTCCGCAACCGCGTCGCACACCGCCGCCTCGAACGACGCGCAGATGTCGGCCACGTCGCGGTCCGTCAGCGGCGCCAGGGCTTCGGCCTCTTGCCGCACCGCCGTCTTCAGGCCTGCAAACGAGAAGTGCGGCTCGGGTCGGCCGCGCATCGGCCGCGGGAACGCGAAGCGCCCGGCATCACCCTTCTGCGCCCAGCGCTCCACCTCGGGACCACCGGGATAGCCGAGGCCGAGCAGCTTGGCCGTCTTGTCGAAGGCCTCGCCCAAGGCGTCGTCGATGGTGCTCGCCAACCGCCGGTAACGGCCGACCGCCAGCACCGCGACGAGCTGCGTGTGCCCGCCAGAGACGAGCAGGAGCAGGTACGGCGGCGCCAGAGCGTCCGTAAGGCCGACCGTCAGCGCATGGGCTTCGAGATGGCTGACGGCCAGCAGGGGCTTGTCATGCGCGAGTGCGATCGCCTTGGCCATGGTGAGGCCGACCATCAGGCCGCCGACGAGCCCCGGTCCCTGGGTGACCGCGATGCCGTCCAGCGCAGAGAAGGAGAGCCCGGCCTGGCCCATCGCCTCGGCGACGACGGAATCGAGAATTTCCACGTGCGCGCGTGCTGCGATCTCGGGCACCACGCCTGCGAAGGGCGCGTGCGCGGCCGTCTGCGACAGTACGATGTTCGAGAGGATGCGGCCGCGACCATCCGCCTCGCGCCTGACGACGGCGGCGGCCGTCTCGTCACAGCTCGTCTCGATGCCGAGAACGGTGAGAGCGCCAGCATCGCTTCCGCGCTCCATCGGCGCCGGTCCTTTACTCGTGTGCGTCGCCCGGCTTGCCCGCGAGGGCCGACGACGGCATTAATGGCCTCAAACCCACAGCGTGAAGTCGCGCTCTAGCATCAGGAGCTGCTGCGGTGCAAGCAGAGCCCATTCGGATCGGTACGCGCGGCAGCGCGCTCGCGCTCGCCCAGGCCAACGAGGTCAAGCGCCGGCTTGCCGCCACCGGCAGGATCGCGGCGGAGGCGATCGAGATCCACGTCATCAGGACGTCCGGTGACCGCATACAGGACCGGCCGCTGGCGGAGGTCGGCGGCAAGGGCCTCTTCACCAAGGAGATCGAGGACGCTCTCGGTGCAGGCGCCATCGACCTTGCCGTGCACTCCATGAAGGACATGCCGACGGCGCTGCCCGACGGCCTCGTCATCGCGGCGCTGCTCGAGCGGGAGGACGTGCGCGACGCCTTCCTGAGCCCGCGCGCCGCCCGGCTCCACGATCTGCCGCCGGGCGCCGTCGTCGGCACCTCGTCGCTCCGGCGCCAGGCGCAGGTGAAGCGCTTGCGTCCGGACCTCGAGGTGGTCAGCTACCGTGGCAACGTCGACACGCGACTGCGCAAGCTGGCGGAGGGCGCCGTCGATGCGACGCTGCTGGCATTGGCCGGCCTCAACCGCCTGGGGCTCACGAGCCACGTCACGGCCGTGATCGAGACGTCAGACATGCTGCCGGCAGTGGCCCAGGGCGCCATCGGCATCGAGATCCGGGAGGACGACGACCGGACGCGCGCGCTGGTCAGCCTCCTCGATCATGCGCCGACGGCCATCGCCGTGAGCGCAGAGCGCGCCTTCCTGGCGCGCCTCGACGGCTCGTGCCGCACGCCCATCGCCGGCCTCGCGACCCTCGGCGCGGACGGCCTGAAGCTATCGGGTATGTTGCTGGCGCCGGACGGCAGCGCCACATACGAGGGCAGCCTGACCGGCACCCCAGCCGACGGCCCGCGCCTCGGACGCACACTGGCGGAGGACCTGCTCGGTCAGGCCGGTCCCGCCTTCCGCGCGCTCATTTCCTCATGAACATCCTGCTCACGCGCCCGCGGGCGAGCGCGCGCGAGCTCGCCACCCAGCTCGAGGCACTGGGCCACCGCGTCATGATCGATCCGCTCATGCGCGTCGAATTCCTGGCGCTCGCCGCGCCGACCCTCGACGGCATCGGTGGGCTCGTGGCCACATCGGCCAATGCGCTGCGGGCGCTGGCGACACCCGATGCCCGGGTGACCGGGCTGTTCGCGCGCGCGCTCCGCCTGCCCGTCTATGTCGTCGGCCCCGCAACGGCGCGCGCGGCGCGCGAGCTGGGCTTCGGCGAAATCAGCGTGGGACCAGGGACGTCCGGCGAACTGCTCGACATGATGCTCCGCGACGGTGTTCCGCAGACCCATCGACCGCTGCTGCATGTCGCCGGGGAGAACCGCGCCCACGAGATTGCGACGGCGCTCACGCAGGCGGGGATCGAGACCCGCCTGGTCGTGGCCTATCGGGCCGAACCTGCCGAGGCCCTGTCGGCCGACACGGTCCAGGCCATCCGCAGCAAGAGCCTCGACGCCGTGGTCCTCATGTCGCCCAGATCGGCCCGCATCTACGCATCGCTGATCGTCGCGGCGGGGCTGACCGAGGCTGCGCGAGATCTTGCGTATTTCTGCCTGTCGGCCGCCGTCTCCGCCGCCTTGGCGCCGATTGCCCCTCGCACAGCAGCGATTGCACCGGCCCCTGAGACGGATTCACTACTTGCTCTCATTAGGGCTGGCACGGCAAAAGTGTTGTAGAATGGCAATAGCCTGGAATGATCGACCGGCTCCAGCTAGAGAAGTGCGCATGTTTCATGCGTGCACGCCCTGACCCGGTCGTGCTTCAAAGAGGACGTCTGACGTCATGAGTTCCAATAATGACGGCCCCAAGAAGGGGTCCGACAAGCCGGCCGGCGACACCGGACAGGCCAAGCGGCCGCACGCAACGCTCGACCTCAAGGCGACGGTCGTAGAGGTCAAAGGCAGCGGCGACGGCGACAAGACAGCCGCCACGAGCGCCCAGGGCAAGGATCCGGGCAAGCCGGATACCAAGACGGCCAGCGGCCCGACCGGACCGACGGCCGGCGCCGCCACCAGCAAGCCCGCCGAGAACAAGCCGACCGGCGCCGCGCCAGCAGGCCCCGCCAAGCCAGCCGCGAAGCCTGAACCGGTGGCGACCGCCAAGCCCGCCGGCGGCTCCGCCATCGGTCGCACGTTCACGCATCTCGTCGCTGGCGGCGTCGGCGGCATCCTGGCGCTGCTCGGCGCCCCCTTTGCCGCCGACCAGTTCGGCATTCAGATCGCGCCACAGGGCCCCAGTCTGCCGCCCGCGGAGGTGCAGCGACGCCTCCAGGCGGTGGAAGCAGCGGTGAAGCGGCCGGCGGCGGCCGTGCCCGCCGCTGTCGCCGACAAGCTGGCCGGCCTGGAGCGCCAGACCGCGCGCCTCGACGAGATTGCCAAGTCGGTGGACGCGCTCGCCACCGCCCAGAAGAAGCTGACCGAGGACACGCGCGCAACCGCCGAACGCCTCGCCAAGAGCGGCAGCGCCTTGCCCACCGACGCCAGCGCCCGCATCGCCCGGCTCGAAGAAACGCTGGCGAGCCTCGCGGCCATCGCCAAGGCCGAGCCCGACAGCGCTGGACGCCTGCCGCAGCTCGCCCAGCTCTCCGGCCGGCTCGCCGACCTCGAGAGCGCCATCGCGACACGGCTCCAGGGCCTCAGGCGCGACATGGCCCAGGAAATCGACCAGCGCCTGACCGCGGCGCGCGAGGCGGCGGAAGCCGCGCGCTCCGGCACCACGCGCATCGACCGCGAAATCACGGCGGTTCGCTCGGATTCGGCCAAGCTCGGTCAGCGTTTCGAGGCGCTCAAGGCGGCCGGTGACCGCAACGTCGAGACCCTGCGCGCCCTGCGCGAGGAAGCGGGCAGCCTCAGGGCGGCCATCGAAGCCCTCAAGGGCGATCTGGAAGGACGCCTCAAGACGACGGCCAAGCAGGACGACGTCAAGGCCGCCATTGCGCCGGTCGCAGCCCGCCTGCAGTCGTTCGAGGCAGGCCTGAAGCGCGTGCTGCAGCGCGAGGGGGATCGGCAGGCGACCGCCGAGCGCATCGTGCTGGCGCTCGAGCTCAACAATCTGCGCCGCGCCATGGATCGCGGCCAGGGCTTCGAACCCGAGCTCGCCGCAGTCCGCAAGGTGGCCGGCGGCAAGCTCGACCTGTCGGTTCTGGACCGCTATCAGGCACAGGGCGTGCCGACGCTGGCCAAGCTGCAGAGCGAGTTCCCGGGCGTCGCCACCGCCGTGCTCGACGCCGAGCACGATCCCAAGGGCGGCACCGTCGTGGACCGCCTGATGGCCGGGGCGCGATCCATCGTGCGGGTGCGGCGGACGGATCACGCTCCCGATGACGCCAGCTCCGAGGCCGTGCTCGGCCGCATGGAGCGGTTGTTGAAGGCTGGCGACATCGATCGCGCGCTCAAGGAGGCCGGGAAGCTTCCGGCCAAGAGCCGCGCGGCCGCGGATGCCTGGCTCAAGAAGGCCGAGGCGCGCCGCTCCGTCGACCGCGCCATCGCCACGATCGAGGCCACGCTCAAGTCGTCGCTCGCCAGCACCAAACCCGGCACCGAGAAAGGCCAGAAGTAATGTTGCGTCTCGTCCTCTACCTGGTCCTGGCGTTCGCAATCGCCAGCGGCCTCGCGTGGCTTGCCGACCGGCCCGGCGACATCGTGCTCACATGGCAGGGCTACCGGGTCGAGACCAGCGTCTTCCGGGCCATCGTCATGCTTGGCCTGCTGCTGGCGCTCGCCGTCATGCTCTGGTCGCTGGCGCGCAACCTCTGGCGCAGCCCGGCCCTGCTCGGCCGCATGTTCAGCCGCCGGCGCGAGCAGCGCGGGCTGGAGGCCCTCTCGGCCGGCATCATCGCCATCGGAGCCGGCGACCGCACCATGGCGCAGCGCTACTCGACGCAGGCGCGCAAGTCGCTTCCCAACGAGCCGTTGACCCAACTGCTGCGCGCCCAGGCCGCCCAGCTTTCCGGCGACCGCGCGACGGCGCGGCGCATCTTCGAATCCATGCTCAACGCCACTGATACCGAGCAGCTCGGCCTGCGCGGGCTCTTCCTCGAGGCCATGCGCGAGGGCGAGACGGAGGCTGCCGAGCAGTTCGCCGAGCGCGCGCTGCGCCTCAACCCCAAGCTCGACTGGCCCTCCGAGGCCCTGTTCGAAGCGCAATGCAAGAAGGGCGACTGGGCCGGAGCCCTCGACACGCTCGCCGTACAGCGTCGCAACCAGATCGTGGATCGGGCCACGTCCGACCGACGCCGCGCCGTGTTGCTGACGGCACTCGCGACAGAGATCGAGGACACAGACATGGACCGTGCGCTGGAGCTCGCCAGCGAGGCCCACAATCTGGCGCCCGACCTCGTTCCGGCTGCCACGATCGCCGGCCGCATCCTCGCCTCCAAGGGAAGCACGCCACGCGCGGCCAAGGTGCTGCAGCGGACCTGGAAGCGATCCCCGCACCCAGATATCGCCGACACCTACGCCTATGCGCGCACCGGCGACTCGCCGCGCGACCGCCTGCAGCGCGTCAAAGAACTGGCGCGACAGATGCCGCATTCGATCGAGGGCCCCATCGCCGTAGCGCGCGCCGCCATCGAGGCGCTCGATATCGACGAGGCCCGCAAGGCGCTGGAGCCGCTGCGCGACGAGCGCCAGACGCAGCGGGTGTGCACACTGATGGCCCGCATCGAAGGCGAGCAGGGCGACCGTGGCCGGGTCCGCGAATGGCTCGCGCGCGCCGTCAACGCCCCGCGCGATCCCGCCTGGACGGCCGATGGCGTGGTGTCCGCGCACTGGGCCGCGGTCTCGCCCGTGACCGGCCAGCTCGACGCCTTCCGCTGGAAGGTTCCCGTCGAGTCCGTCGACACCAGCGAGCGCGAGGTGATGCTGAGCCGCACGGAGGAGCTTCTGGCGCTCGGCAAGGCCGAGGATCAGCTCATCGAGGCGAAGCCCGTGGCGGCGCGGCCAGCGCGGTCCACCGAGGCTGCCGTGACCATCACGGCAGCGCCGGCCACCGCCGCGCCCGAGGCGCCGCCCCCGGCGCCCGAGCCCCCGCAGGCCGCGACGGCACCGGCCGCTGCCTCGCCGCCGGCCGCCGCCGCTGCGGCTCCGGATGCGCCTGTGAAAGCCGACATCGTGCCGGTGGCCGCGCCCCCAGCGCAGAGTCGCCCGGCCCGCCCTACCGCGAGCGTCACACTCGGACCTTTGCCGTCGGAGCCTGCCAGCACGCAGCCCCCCGCCCGGAGCGATGCAGCCAAGGCGGCAGCCACCCCGGCCCCGAGCGACAGCACGAGGCCGGATCGCCGCGACGCGGAGTTGCATGTCGGCACCGGCGCGCCGGCCGTGCCCGCCAAGTCCGCCGCGGCTCCGCGCCAGGAGAAGGACACGCCGTCTGCCGAGCCACCCGGGCGCGCCAAGAGCCGGCCGAGCGAGCCGCAGATCTTCATTTCGCCGCGCCCGCCGGACGATCCGGGTCCCGAGCCGGTCGATGTCGATCCGGATCACCGGCGCGGCCGGCCCTATCGGACCTGACCCCCCGGGCCTGAAGGCCTGCGCCCGCCCGCGGTGCGACCGGTCGCCTGTCCGCGGGGACTGTCGCGCGCAGGGCCGACCGTGCCGCAGGCCTTGCATTGTTAGCAACGGCGCGCCTGCGATCTTGCAATCGGCCGCGCCAGACGCTATGGCTTCCTCGCTGTCCGACAGCCGAGGCGCCGCAGTAGCTCAGGGGTAGAGCAACGCATTCGTAATGCGTGGGTCGGGGGTTCAATTCCCTCCTGCGGCACCATTTTTTCGCTCACGCCGCGCAGCGGCTCCGCGGGGGCGGCGCTCGCGCCGGGTCGCCTTGCTCCCTGGTCGCTTGCGGTGATGGAAGCGTCCA
>JAWKVZ010000007.1:0-259416 GCA_041397725.1 Hyphomicrobiaceae bacterium
GCCGGTTCAGCGATTCCGGACGCGCGCCGATGCCCGGCGGTTGCGGAGAGGTATTCATGATGTCGACCAACCCGATCGCTTGTGACCCGGACGTGCGATGCCTCGTGTCCGCTCGAGAAAGAGAGAAGCCGCGTCCGCCTTCCAAGCCTAGCGGAGATCGGAGCCGACGTTCAGGACGCATAGCGTCGCTGGCGATCCCGGCCCGGGCTGGACGGAGAGGCGCGATCGTGCTCGGCTCCGCCACATCCAGGTACGGGCTTCGAGCCTGCGAGACAGTCGTACCGTATTGAAGAGGCAGGGTGAAATGGACGGCCTGGCAGGCGGCCCGGGAGGGCCTCCCGGAGGGCTGCAACCCCTATTCCTTGAGGCACACCGTCGCCCGCTGGCTCCGGGCGCATTCCGTACCGGTCTGGGAGGTGGCGGCGCTGTTAGGTCACAAGATGCAGGGGCACTCGGTGACCGAGCTCTACGCCCATGCCGACCCGCGCGACTTGGAGGCGACGAAGGCCGCGCTGGATGAGCTTCTGAGAGCCTGCTTCCCAAAAACTTCCCAGTCGAAACAGCTAAGTATGGAGCGGGCGATGAGATTCGAACTCACGACCCTCACGTTGGCAACGTGATGCTCTACCCCTGAGCTACGCCCGCACCAATCAGCTTGCGGCCACGCCGTGCGCGACCGAGGCAGTCTTATTGCCCAAAGCCGCGGACTTTGCAAGTGGCATCCACGTGATGGCGGCGGAGGCTGGGCGCGCCGGCCCCAGCGCCGGTTGCATCCGCAGGCAACCGCCATTAAATCCTTGGCCAGCCCGCCCGTCAATGACCTCGCCCAGCCCGAAAGCAACGCCCGCATGCCCGCCAGCCGTCAGGACCTGTTCGCACTCTTGGACCGCCTGGGGATCGAGACCCGCACGGTCGAGCACGAGGCGGTGTTCACGGTGGAGCAGAGCCGCGAGCTCGAGAAGGACCTGCCCGGCGGGCATACCAAGAACCTGTTCCTGAAGTGCAAGAAGGGCAACATTTACCTCGTTGTCGCCCTGCACGATGCCGGAATCGACCTCAAGAGCCTGCCGAAACGGATCGGCTCGGGGCGCCTCAGCTTCGGCAACGCCGACCTTCTGGCGGAGCTTCTGGGCGTCGTGCCCGGCTCCGTCACGCCCTTTGCGCTGATCAACGACACCGGCGCCAAGGTCAACGTCATCCTCGACGCGTCCATGATGGAGCACGAGACGCTGAACTATCATCCTCTCGTCAATACTGCGACAACGGCCATCAAACGCGATGATCTCTTGCGTTTCATCAGGGCGACGGGGCATGATCCGGTGATCATGGCGGTCAGCTCGCCGGCCGGGCAAGCATGACGGCGCTCGGCCGCCACCGCGGCCCGCACCGCGAGAGAGACAAGCGGCACGATCGCTGCACGGCGCGCGATCCCGACAGCGGGCACGATAGACACACACTGGAACGCCCTTGGAGAGCTTCATGGATTTCGGTTTGAAGAAACCTTCCGCCGCGGAGGCCGGAGACCTCATCGTCGACACCTCGACGGCGACCTTCGCCAAGGATGTTCTCGAAGCCTCGCGAGACGTGCCCGTTCTGGTCGATTTCTGGGCGCCGTGGTGCGGCCCCTGCCGCCAGCTGACGCCGATCCTCGAGAAGCTCGTGCGCGCCGCCAAGGGCAAGATCAAGCTCGTCAAGATGAATATCGACGACCATCCCGCCATCGCCGGCCAGCTCCGCGTGCAGTCGATCCCGGCCGTCTACGCCTTTCGCGACGGTCGCCCGCTCGACGGCTTCATGGGCGCGTTGCCGGAGAGCCAGGTGAAGGCCTTCATCGACCGGCTGCTCCAGGCCGAGGGCGCCGACGATATCGAGGCCGCGATCGAGGCCGCTAACACCGCGCTCGAGCAGGACGACCTGCAGACCGCCGCGGAGATCTTCGCCGCGATCCTCAAGGAGGACAGTCAGAATCTCGGCGCACTGGCGGGCCTCGCTCGCTGCTATCTGAAGTCGGGCGACCTGGAGCGCGCCGAGCAGACCATCAAGCTGGTGCCGCCGGGCAAGGAGGACAGCGCCCCGATCGCCGGGGTGCGGGCCGCCATCGCGCTCAAGCGTCAAGCAGACAGCGCCGGCGACATCGACCCGCTGCGCGCGGCCGTCGCGGGCAATCCTGCGGACCATCAGGCGCGCTACGACCTTGCCGTCGCGCTGGCGGCTGCCGGGGAGCACGGTGCGGCCGTCGACGAGCTCATGGAAATCATGCGCCGCGACCGCAAATGGAACGACGAGGCGGCCCGCAAGCAGCTCGTGCAATTCTTCGACGCCTGGGGTTCGGATGATCCCGTGACCCTCGATGGCCGCCGCCGGCTGTCGGCGCTGCTCTTCTCCTGAGGGGCCAGCGGCCGCACGACGACGATAAGTCCTGGACCGATGTACAGGACAGGCTCCAGGGAGACGCGCTTTGGGATTGACGGCACAGTATCGCGGACCGGACGATCTTCCGAAGCGCATTCCGGTTTTCCCCCTGCGCGGCACCATCCTGCTGCCGCGCGCCAGCCTGCCGCTCAACATTTTCGAGCCGCGCTACCTCACCATGCTCGACGACGCCTTGGCGAGCGATCGCATCGTCGGCATCATCCAGCCGGCGCAAACTGCGGATGAGGGTGAGTCCCCCCGCGGCAAGTCCGCCCCCCTGCGGGAGATCGGCTGCGCCGGGCGCATCACGTCTTATCAGGAGGTCGAGGACGGCCGCCGACTGATTACGCTGACCGGCATTGCCCGCTTCGAGGTGACGGCCGAGCTGGCCTCGACCACGCCCTACCGCATTTGCCAGATCACTGCCGAGCGGTTTGTCGACGACTTCGAGACCGGCCACGGCGAGGCGGATGTCGATCGCCCGGCGCTCCTCGACGTGCTCAAGCGCTATCTCGAAGCGAACCACCTCAACGCCGACTGGACCGCCATCAACCGGGCCACCACGGAGTTTCTCGTCAACTCGCTGTCCCTCATGAGCCCCTATGGCCCTGAGGAGAAACAGGCGCTGCTCGAAGCCATCGATCTCGCCAAGCGGGCCGAGGTGCTGATCGCGCTTGCCAGGATGGAGCGGGCGAAGCCCGACGACGGCTCCGGCAGCGCCATCCAGTAGGCGCCGTCACCACCTCGCGGCGCCGCGAACACAAAGGAATGCCCAGGCCGATGATCGAACCACCCACCGCGCGATCCGGGCACGAAGAGCCTCACCAGCAGGGCGCTCGCAAGATCGACCCCAAGCTTCTCGAGCTGCTGGTCTGCCCGGTGACCAAGACCTCGCTCGAGTACGACGCCGAGCGCCAGGAACTCGTCAGCCGCGCCGCTCGTCTCGCCTACCCGATCCGCGACGGCATGCCGATCATGCTGCCGGAGGAAGCGCGCACACTCGAGGAGGACGAACCCCGCCGCCGCTGAGCCCCCAGGGCCCGGCCCCGCCACCATCCACCATCATCGACACCAATCAAGACGCGCACACCGCAGAACAGGGAGGACCAATGCCGTTTTCGACCTATCAACGCGACCAGATCGGCACCGCCGTCATCGAGCCCGCAGGCCCACTCGAGGCCGGCTCGTTCGCACCCGTCACGATCACCTTCACAGCCGGCAAGTTCGGCATCGACGACACGGGTGGCATCAAGATCTGCTATCGCACCGCGTCGGATTCCGGCAAGCTCCAGTTCACCGATCCCCGCGCGCCCAACTACTGCACGGCCGAAGCGAGCAACGGCGCCGCGCTCGAGCTCTCATTCACCCGCAACAACATCCGTCCCTATCCCAATACCCTGCAGGTCCGCGTCGGGCGCGGCTTCCTGAGAGCCGGCGAGACGATCACCGTGCGGCTCGGCGACACGCGCAAGGGCTCCCCCGGCTATCGCCTGCAGACTGCCGTCGAGACCGAGTTCGTCTTCAAGGTCTATTGCGACGCCTTCGCCACCTACGATTTCGTGGAGCTGGCTAAGTCGCCCATCGTCAAGCTCGTGTCGGGGCCGCCCCGGCGCTACAAGGCCCTGCTGCCGACGCTGCGGCGCAAGGGCGAGCCTTTCCGCCTCTGCCTCGTCGCCGATGACCGCTGGGGCAACGTCTCCGACAAGGCCGCGCATCGCGTCCGCCTTAAGGCCAATATGCCGGTCGAGGGCCTGCCCGAGACCGTGACCTTCGAGGCAGGCAAGTCGCCACCGGTGATCGAGGGTCTGCGTCTCGCCGGCACCGGCGACCTGCGTATCGATATGCTGAACGAGGCCGGCGAATTGCTGGTGCGCTCGAACCCGATGCGCGTCGTCGACACGGCCGACCTCGTACACTTCTGGGGCGACCTGCACGGCCAGAGCGGCGAGACCGTCGGCACCGGCACCGTTCAGGAGTATTTCGCGTTCGCCCGCGACAAGGCCTTCATCGACATCGTCGGTCACCAGGGCAATGATTTCCAGATCGGCGACGACCTGTGGGAGGAGATCAACCGTCTCGCCCGCGAGTACGACAAGCCCGGTCACATGGTGGCGCTGCCCGGCTACGAGTGGTCGGGCAACACCGGCATGGGCGGCGACCGTAACGTCTTCTACCGCACCGAGGGCCGGCCCATCCGCCGCTCGTCGAGCGTGCTGCTCGACGCACCGCGCGACACGGACTGCCATCACGTCAACGACCTGTTCAAGGCGCTCGAGAACGAGGATGCGATCGTGCTGGCGCACGTCGGCGGCCGCTACGCGGACATCGGCGTCGGCCATGATGGCCGGCTGGAGCGGGCGGTCGAGATCCACTCCTGCTGGGGCACCTTCGAATGGATGCTGCACGACGCGATCAAGCTCGGCTATCGCGTCGGCATCGTCTGCCACAGCGACGATCACAAGGGCCGTCCCGGCGCCGCGCATCCGGGCGCCTCGAACTTCGGCGCCATCGGCGGGCTCACCTGCTACATGATGCCGAAGCTCGATCGTGACGCCCTGTTCACGGCCGTCAAGGCGCGCCGCACCTACGGGACCACTGGCACGCGGCTGTTCATCGACGCCAAGGCGCATCTCGGCGCTGGCGCCGAGGTGCTGAGCGACGATCCTCTGCTCGGCCCGGTCACCAGCACCAAGGCCGAGACGGCGCTTGTCGGCGACATCGCTCGCGTGAAGGGCGATACGGTCCGCCTCGATGTCGAGGCCCTCGGCGCCACTCCGATCGAGCGCGTCACCTTCTTCCACAACGACCAGCCGGTGGCAGTCGTGCGCGGCTACGACAAGAGCAAGCTCGGCAGCCGCATCCGCGTGCTGTTCGAAGGCGCCGAGTACCGCGGGCGCGGACGCGAGGTGCTCTGGAAGGGTACGGTGCGCCTCAAGAGCAATCGTTTCCTCAAGGCGAAGGCGATCAACCACTTCAACGCCGACAAGCCGCTCAAGCTCGGCGACGACGGTTCGCAGGTGGACGTCGATACGGTCACGACCGGCAATTTCTCAGGCTTCGACATCTGGCTCGAGGACGCGAGCGCCGGCTTTCTCGACATCACGACCAATCTGGTCTGCAAGGAGCTGAAGATCGCCGACATCGGGCTCGAGGATCACGTCGTCGATCTCGGCGGCCTCGGGCGCCGGCTCCGCGTCTTCAGGCTGCCCGACGTCAACGACACCTGGGCGCTGAAGGCGAGCCATACCTTCAAGATCGATCCTCAGCGGGACAATGCACTCTACATGCGTCTCACCCAGGAGGACGGCCACCAGGCCTGGACGAGCCCGGTCTACATCATTCCCTGATCGTAGGCCTCGGACACGAAACCGCCGCGCCCCTGCTTTCGCTGTGAAGGCAGGGGCGGGCGGCGCTCAGACGGGGTCCTCGACGTGTGGGCCGACGGTCCACAGGCCGCAACGCATCGCCTCCATGCCCATGAGATCCTCGGGCTTCACGTTGGCGATATTGACGTCGGGACCGAAGGTCTTCACCAGCAGCTTCTTGATGTCCTCGACCTGTGAAAGGCTGACGCCGCTGATCCAGGTCCCCGGCAGCTCGATCATCGCCCGGGTCATGTCGAGCTTCTTCGACAGCTCCTCGATCAGATCGACCTTGAGCTTGCCGCCCTCCAGGAACTCGGCCGCTTCGACGAGAACCATCTCGGCGCCGGCGTCGAGCGCGATCTTCGCCTGGGCCACCAGCTCGTGCGCCTCGGACTTGCGGTCCTTGGCCCCGACCTCGCCGAGCACCGAGAGTCCCGCCGCCCGCGCTTCCTGGATCAGCGCAACGCGCGTCTCATCCTTCAGCGGCACGCAATTGTCGGAGATCTCGATGGTCTCGAAGCCGAGCTCGACCGCCTCGGCGAAGAAGCGCGGCATGATCTGGCGCCCCTGGTTGGCCAGCACGTACTCGGCGAACTGACCGCCGATGAACGGGCGCACCTGCGCCTTCTTATAAACCGCCAGCTTCTCCTTGAGATAGTCGCGCGGGTAGAGGCGCGCCGTACCGACCATGATCTTGGCGAAGTCCGCGAAGCCGCCGGCGTACCGCATGAGCGACTCGGTCTGCTCGAGGGTCATGCCGTAGTCGGCGAACATCGTGAGGCCCGACTTGCGCGGCTTCGGCGCCACGCGCCCTGCCGGAACCTCGACGAACGGAAATGCGATGTTGCTCATGGGCGTGCAGTCCTCCACTAGCTGCGTGATCGCACGCTGTCGGCCGCCCGCGCACCAGAGCATGCCGGGCGCAGCGTCAGCGTCGCGTGATTACGCGGAGAGTGTAGGCTTTGCCGACGCCGTGGCAAGCGAGTGGTGATTGCCATACGCGGCCGACCACCCATTCCGTGTGGAACGGACATCGCGCGCCCCTCGCCGGCCCCAAGACCGGCGGCGCCGATCTCAGCGGGTCGGCACCGGCTTCTCGCCGCGATAGTCGTAGAACCCGCGGTCGGTCTTGCGACCGAGCCAGCCGGCCTCGACATACTTCACGAGCAGCGGGCACGGCCGATACTTGGAGTCCGCCAAGCCCTCGTAGAGGACTTGCATGACCGACAGGCAGGTATCGAGACCGATGAAGTCGGCCAGCTCGAGCGGCCCCATCGGATGGTTGGCGCCGAGCTTCATGGCCTTGTCGATCGCCTCGACGGTGCCGACGCCCTCGTAGAGCGTATAGACGGCCTCGTTGATCATCGGCAGCAGGATGCGATTGACGATGAATGCCGGGAAGTCCTCGGAGACAGCGATCGTCTTGCCGAGGCGCTCGACGAAAATCCGCGAGGCGTTGAACGTCTCGTCCTCGGTGGCGATGCCGCGAATGAGCTCGACGAGCTGCATCAGCGGCACCGGATTCATGAAGTGCATGCCGATGAAGCGTTCGGGTCGGTCCGTGGTCGAGGCCAGCCGCGTGATGGAAATCGACGAGGTGTTCGACGCGAGAATGGCGTCCGGCTTCAAGGACGGGCACAGGGCCGTGAAGATCTTGCGCTTCACGTCCTCGTCCTCGGTCGCCGCCTCGACGACGAGATCGGTCTGGCCGAAGTCCTTGAATGCCGGCGCGTAGGTGATGCGCGCCAGCGCCTTCTGCATGTCCTCGTCCTTGATCAGCCCGCGGGCGACCTGACGGGTCATGTTCCTCTCGATGTTCTTGAGCGCCTTCTCGACCCGCTCTTGCGAGAGGTCGTTGATGGCGACGTCGTAGCCGGCGAGGGCTACGACGTGGGCGATGCCGTTGCCCATCTGCCCGGCGCCGACGATGCCGACGCTGCGGATGACGAACCCCTCGGGGCCTTGGCTCTTCTCATCGGTGCGCTCGACGGCGCCTGCGCTTCTCTTGCGTGACATCACTCGCACGTCCATTGAACCTGACCCTTGGGTCCGCCTGTCAGCGGCCGATCTTCTGCAGTTCGGCCTCGAGTTCCGGCAGGACCTGGAAAAGGTCGCCGACGAGGCCGTAATCGGCCACCTGGAAGATCGGGGCCTCCGCATCCTTGTTGATGGCAACGATGACCTTGGAGTCCTTCATGCCTGCCAGATGCTGGATGGCGCCGGAAATGCCGACGGCGATGTACAGCTCGGGCGCCACGACCTTCCCGGTCTGGCCGACCTGATACTCGTTCGGCACGAAGCCGGCATCGACCGCCGCGCGGCTCGCGCCGACCGCCGCTCCGAGCTTGTCGGCCACCTTCTCAAGCAGCACGAAATTGTCGCCCGACTGCATGCCGCGACCGCCCGAGATCACGATGCGCGCCGAGGTCAACTCGGGGCGATCGGACTTCGACAGTTCGGCCTTCTCGAAGCGGCTCTTGCCGACGGCCGCCGGCGCCGACACGCCCTCCACCGGCGCCGCGCCGCTCTCGGCAACGGCCTGGAAGGTCGAGGTGCGGATCGTGATGACCTTCTTGCCGTCCGCCGCCTGCACCGTCTGAATGGCGTTGCCGGCGTAGATCAGCCGCTCGAAGGTATCGGGCGACTTGACCGCGGTGATGTCCGAGATCTGCGGCACGTCGAGCTTGGCGGCGACGCGCGGCAGCACGGACTTGGCGACACTCGTCGAGCAACCGAGAACGGCGTCGTAGCCCGCCACGAGCGAGACCACGAGTGCCGCCATCTCCTCGGCAAGATGATTGGCGAGATGCGGCGCATCGGCGAGGAGCACCTTGGAGACGCCATCGAGCTTGGCGGCCGCCTCGGCGACACCGCCGCAGCCGCTGCCGGCCACGAGCACGTGCACATCCGAGCCCAGCGCTTTCGCGGCGCTCATGGCCTTGGCCACCGCCGGATTGAGAGCGGTATTGTTGTGATCCGCGAGAAGAAGAACTGCCATCAGATAACCCCCGCCTCATCCTTGAGCTTCGCCACCAGCTCGGCTGCCGTCTCGACCTTGATGCCCGCCTTGCGTGCGGCCGGCTCGGTGGTCTTCAGCACCTTGAGACGTGGCGTGACGTCGACGCCGAGATCGCCCGGCTTCTTGACGTCGAGCGGCTTCTTCTTGGCCTTCATGATGTTGGGCAGCGAGGCATAGCGGGGCTCGTTGAGCCGCAGGTCCGTGGTGATCACGGCCGGCAGCGGCAGCTCGAGCGTCTCCAGGCCGCCATCGACCTCGCGCGTGACGCGCATCTTGCCGTCCTCGAGGACGACCTTGGACGCGAACGTGGCCTGCGGCCAGTCGAGCAACGCCGCCAGCATCTGGCCGGTCTGGTTGCTGTCGTCGTCGATTGCCTGCTTGCCGAGGATGACGAGATCGGGCTTCTCAGCCTCGACGATGGACTTGAGCAGCTTGGCGACGGCCAGCGGCTCGACCGTCTCGTCGGTCTCGACGAGCAGACCGCGATCGGCTCCCATCGCCAGCGCGGTGCGGATCGTCTCCTGCGCCTTCTGTGGTCCGATGGAGACCGCAACGATCTCCTTGGCCTTGCCGGCTTCCTTGATGCGGATGGCTTCCTCGACGGCGATTTCGTCGAAGGGATTCATCGACATCTTGACGTTGGCCAGCTCGACACCCGAGCCGTCCGACTTGACGCGGATCTTGACGTTGTAGTCGACCACCCGCTTGACGGGCACAAGCACCTTCATTCGTTCACCGCTCCCCAGCCTTCGAATTCACCCGTGGATGCTCCTCCGCGCTCGTCCGGCCCCAGGGTCGTCGCCCTGCTGCGCTGCAATCGCGGTTGCCGTCCGGTGTGCGTCGAATACGTCCCGGCACGGCTTATTGTTTGTTCGCAAGTGCGAAAAGGCACGGTAAGGCCGGTGTCCTGACGTGTCAAACGATTCACGGGGACGGTCCTGTACAATTCCGTCGCGGGATCCTCAGGCGGGGCGCTGCGGCCGATCGAACAGCGGCACGCCCGGCAGGCGCATGAAGATGATCAGCACCGCCCCTGCGATGAGCCCCCCGATGTGGGCCCACCAGGCGACCGGCCCGACCTGCGGCAGCAGCACCATGACGACCTGCATGGCCACCCACAGCCCCAGCACGATCGCCGCCGAGAGCCGCACCGGAATGAAGCGCATGACCAGCACCCAGACGCTCACGCGCGGATGCAGCATGAGATAGGCCGCGATGACACCCGCCACCGCGCCGCTGGCGCCGATCAGCGGCACGCTCGAATCCGGCAACAGCCAGGCGTGCACCAGGCCGGCAAAGATCCCGCACGCGAAGTAGAAGACGAGAAAGCGCAGGTGCCCCATCGAGTCTTCGACGTTGTCGCCGAACACCCACAGGAACAGCATATTGCCGACCAGATGGAAGATGTCCGCGTGCAGGAACATGTAGCTGACGAGGGTCACCCGCTCCGGCACCCGGAAGGCGTCCACCGGAACGGACCCCGCACTGCCGAGAAAGCCCTCGCGCAGCAGCTCGATCGGCACGATCGCAAATCCCGGCACGTACGGGTTCGCCTGAACGCCGTAGCCAGAGAGCAGGAACATGGCGACGTTGACCGCGATGAGGGCGATCGTCACGTATTGGAACCGAATTCGTCGGAGCCAGTTCTCGTCCTGAATGGGAACAAACACGGCCTGGATCGCCCCTCGATGACGTGGTCTCGTTGCAGGTGGCGATCGCCACGGCCCACACCCGTCCGCCACTTAGCTCCGTGGCGCTTGGAGCCGCAACGTCTCGCTACCGGTTCTGTCCGGGAACCCAGAGCACGTCGCTCCGCCCCCTGTCGTTCACGTACCTGGCGGCGACGAAGAGGAAATCCGACAGGCGGTTGATGTATTGCAGGGCAAGCGCGCTGACCGCCTCGTCCGGCTCGCCCGCGAGCTGCACCATCAGCCGCTCGGCCCGCCGGCAAACTGTTCTCGCCACGTGCAGCGCCGCGGCCGCCGGCGAGCCGCCCGGCAGCACGAACGACTTGAGCGGCTTCATTTCGCTGTTGAGCTCGTCGATCTCGGCCTCGAGCCGCTTGACCTGATCGCGGGTCACGCGCAGCGGCTCGTAGTCGAGCGGCTTGCCCCGGTCGGGCACACACAGATCCGCTCCGAGATCGAACAGATCGTTCTGGATGCGCAGAAGCTTGCTGTCGAGCCCGGGCTGTCCCTGCCCGATGTGCCAGCGCGCCATGCCGATCTGGGCGTTCGTCTCGTCGACCGTGCCGTAGGCGGCGATGCGGGTGGCGTGCTTGGGCACGCGCTCGCCGGAGCCGAGCCCGGTCGTGCCCTTGTCACCCGTGCGCGTGTAGATCTTGTTGAGCTTCACCATGCGGGACTTCGCAGACCTCGTCGTCGGAGCGGGAGCCGGCGCCGCGGCCGGGCGGCGTCAGCGCGCGAAATAGACCGTCGCCATGATGATGCAGATGGCCAGGAATTGCAGGCCGACGCGCCACCTCATGAGCTGCTGGCTACGGTTGGCGCTGCCGTTGCGCATCATGTTCCAGAGCCCGAGAAGCAGCACGACGAGTACCGCCGCGACCGCAACCCCCGTAAGGTTGAAAAAGAAGCTGTGCATTGATTGTCCAATCTTGCGCCTCGGCGCGCATGATAGGCCACGATACGCGATGCTGCCAAGCAAGCAGCGCATCGGTCGGCGAAGTCGGCAGGGGATGAGGCGCTTGCCCTGCACGGCGCCGAGGCGGCGACGTTAACGATTCGTTAAGGACAACAATTGCCTTAATTTCAGTGGATGAAGTCGAGCCGGCCGACGCCCGGCAGCGTCGACAAGGAACGCACCCGCAATGGCCTTCGGCAGATCGCATCGGGCAAGGGCGCCGGCTCTGGCGGTCGCGATGCTCTGCGCCGTCGCAGCGGGAGACCTGACGGCTGCGGCACAGACGCGGCCCGCGAGCGAGCCGCCGGACGCGGTCCGCCGCAAGCTCGAAACCGAGAAACGGCTGCTCGAGGAAGCACGCAAGCGCCGGCAGGGTATCGAGCAGGAGGTCAAGGAGATCGATCGCCAGCGGGCGGAGATCACCGCGCGCCTGATCGATGCCGCCGACCAGGTGCAGAAGTCCGAGGCGCGCCTCACCGAAATCGAGGATCGGCTCAAAGGGCTCGAGAAGGAGCAGGCGCCGCTCCGCGACTCCCTGCGCACCCGTCACCGCACCATCTCGCGCCTGCTCTCCGCCATGCAGCGCATGGGCCGCAACCCGCCGCCGGTCCTCATCACACAGCGCCAGGACGCCTTGCAGATGGTTCGCAGCGCCATGCTGCTGGCGCGCGCCTTCCCCAAGCTCGGAGAGGAGGCCCGCGAGATCGCCGGCAAGCTCCAGGCCCTCGTGAGTGTCATGGACCGTATCCGAGGCGAGCGCGAACGTCTCCTGGGCGAGACCAAGCGGATCACCGAGCAGAGGACGAAGCTCTCGAGCCTCCTGGTCGAAAAGCAGCGCACGCTCGCAGATCGCCGCCAGCAGCTCGAGGCCGTGCGCAAGGCGAGCGAGGAGCATGCCAGCTCGGTCACGGGGCTCAGTGAACTGATCGCCAAAATGGATCAGGTGCTCCGTGACAAGGGCGATCTCGGCGCCTACGAGCGCGAGCTCGCGGCCCGCCCGAAGGCCACGCCACCCGCAACCGCTGCCGCGCCTTCGCAAGTGCCGGCGAAGACCGCTGGCCGGGATGGCGGCAAACCCGTCGAGGTTTCGCCTCGCCAGCAGGTGGCGCTGTTCAGTCCGGGGCGCCTGAAGCCGGCCATTCCCTTCGAGGAGGCCAAGGGCAAGCTGCGCCTGCCAGTGCAGGGACGCCGCCTGTTGTCGTATGGCGACAAGACACAATATGGTGGAACTTCAAAGGGTCTGGTCGTCGAGACGCGGCCCGGCGCCTACGTCATCGCCCCCTGCGACGGCTGGATCGTTCACGCCAGCCGATTCCGCAATTACGGCCAACTCTTGATCATTAATGGCGGCGGCGGCTATCATGTCTTGCTGGCCGGCATGTCCCAGATCAACGTTGAGATGGGACGTTTCGTGCTCGCAGGCGAGCCGGTTGGCACAATGGCTGCACCGTCCGCGACACCTCAGGTGCAGGAACAGGCACCCGTGCTCTATATCGAGTTCCGCAACAAAACCCGTCCGATCGATCCCGAGCCCTGGTGGGCGGTGGCGTCGAAGAAGGTTCAAGGCTGATGCGCAAATCAGAATTCGCGTTCTGGGCTTTCCTGTTCATGGCGTCTCTCGCAGCCGCCACGACCGTGTTCAATGTCAGCCGCACATACTCGGCCACAAGCGCCAGCGCTGAGATTTACCGCCAGCTCGAGCTGTTTGGCGACGTGCTCGAGCGGGTCAGGGCCGACTATGTCGAGAAGCCGGACGACACCCAACTGATCGAGGCCGCAATCAACGGCATGCTGTCCTCGCTCGATCCGCATTCCGCATATCTCAATCCGAAACACTTCCGTGACATGCAGGTGCAGACCCGCGGCGAGTTCGGCGGGCTCGGCATCGAGGTCACGATGGAGAACGGCGTCGTCAAGGTCGTCTCCCCCATCGAGGACACGCCTGCATCCAAGGCCGGCGTACTCTCGGGCGATCTCATCACGCACCTCAACGGCGAGCAGATCGTGGGGCTGACCCTCGAGCAGGCCGTGGAGAAGATGCGCGGCCCCGTGAACACTTCGATCACTCTGACAGTCGTGCGCAAGGGCCGGGACGAGCCGCTCGAGATCAAGATCGTGCGCGACATCATCCGCATCAACGCCGTGCGCTTCCGCGTCGAGGACGACGTTGCCTACATCCGGATCACGACCTTCAACGAGCAGACCCACACCAACCTGGTCAAGGCCGTGGAGCGTCTCAAGCGGGAGATCGGACCCAAGCTCAAGGGGTTCATCATCGACCTGCGCAACAACCCCGGCGGCCTCCTCGATCAGGCGATCTCTGTCTCCGATGACTTCCTCGAGCGCGGCGCCATCGTGCTGACGCGTGGCCGCAACCTCGAAGAGTCGCAGCGCGCTCAGGCCAAGCCGGGCGACCTCACTGACGGCAAGAAGATCGTCGTGCTGATCAACGGCGGCTCTGCGTCCGCCTCCGAGATCGTCGCCGGCGCCCTCCAGGATCACAAGCGCGCGACGCTCGTCGGCACGCGCTCGTTCGGCAAGGGCTCGGTGCAGACCATCATCCCGCTCGGCTCGAACGGCGCCATCCGCCTGACGACGGCCCGCTACTACACGCCGGCGGGGCGCTCGATCCAGGCCAAGGGCATCGAGCCGGATATCGTCGTCGAGCAGGAGCTGCCGCCCGAGCTCAAGGGCAAGCCGCCGGCCAAGTCGCGCGGCGAGGCCAGCCTGCGGGGCCACCTGAAGGGTGACGGCAAGGAGGGCTCCGGCTCCTCGGCCTATGTGCCGAAAGAGAAGGAGAAGGACACCCAGCTCCTCTATGCCCTGAACCTGGTGCGTGGCATCGAGCAGCCGAAGAAGGCGGCGCCGACCCCCAAGCCGGCGCCCGAGAAGAAGGGCTGAGCCACCTCACTCCGCACTCGAATTTCGCAGCGGGGCCGAGCGATCGGCCCCGTTGTTTTTTGGCTCGCGGCCAGCGGCCCGTTGCACGGCGCACCTCTGCGACGCATTCTGTTGCAGCATGACGCGCAGCGCCGCAGCGCCCGGCCTGCAGGGGAGCATCAAACTCCTGTCACGGTCGGCGTGTGCCATTGCGCAGGCTTGACGAATCATCCGGCGGCCAGTTGTGCTGACGGCCGAAGCCGGGCATCCCCGCCCGATGCGCCCATGCCTCGGCGCCGGCACGGGATGGAGCAGGAAATACATGTCGATCGACGATCAACACTATCGCCCGTGCGTCGGCATCATGGTGCTCGACCGCAACGGCTTGGCCTGGATGGGGCGCCGCTACGACAAACCCAACGACGAGGGCGCCGGCCAGTGGTGGCAGATGCCCCAGGGCGGCATTGACGACGGCGAATCTCCCCGCGAGGCCGCCATCCGGGAGCTCTACGAGGAAACCGGCATCACGAGCGTAGAGGTGCTGGCCGAATCCACGACGTGGTATCGCTACGATCTGCCGGAGCATCTGATCGGCCGCGCCTGGGGCGGACGCTATCGCGGCCAGCGGCAGCGCTGGTTCGCCGTACGCTTTCTCGGCGCGGACGCGGAGATCGATCTCGGGCCGCGCGACGGTCACACCGTCGAGTTCGACGCCTGGCAATGGGTCCAGGTGAGCGATCTGGTCGATCTCGTCGTGCCGTTCAAGCGCGATGTCTACGCCAAGGTCGTGGCTGAATTCGCGAGCCTCGCGCGAACCGGTGCAGGAGGCTGAGCTGGGCAACAAGGCCAAGAAGCGCGATGCCGAAAAGTTGCGTGAGCGCCTGCCCTACCGGTCGGGCGTCGGCATCGTGCTGCTCAACCGGGAGCGCAAGGTGTGGGTCGGCAAGCGCCAGCCCAAGTGGGTCCGGGACGGCAACGGGGCGTTCTGGCAGATGCCGCAAGGCGGCATCGATCGCAAGGAAGCGCCGGAGCAGGCTGCCGTCAGGGAGCTGTACGAGGAGACCGGCGTGCGCCGCGTCGAGCTTCTGGCGCGCACCTCCGGCTGGCTCAGCTACGACCTGCCCGACGACCTGCTGGGCGTGGCGCTGAAGGGCCGCTATCGCGGCCAGCGCCAGAAGTGGTTCTTGATGCGCCATCTCGGCGACGACGGGGAGATCAATCTGGCGCCGCCCGGCTGCAAGCCGGAATTCGACGCCTGGCAGTGGGTCGAGTTCGCCGAGCTGCCGGACCTCATCGTACCCTTCAAGCGCGGGCTCTACCTCGACGTCATCACAGAGCTGGCGCCCAAGGCCGATGCGGCCGCCGACGAGACGATCGCCGCCGAAACCGAGCCGCCGGGGCGGCTGGCCGCGCTCGCCAAGTATCTGCGCGACCTGTGGATCGGCCGGGGCAATCAGAGCGCCTGACATGCAGAAAGCCCGCGGGAGCGCCGCGGGCTTTCGAAGTCTTCGTCCAGCACTGGCAGACCCGAGATCGCGAACCGTCTCAGCGCGCCGAAGGCAGAGCGGCACGGAGCCGCGCAAGCGCGTTCTGCGCATAGGCCCGCTCGGTTTCATCCGCCGCGTCCGCGACGAGGCGCTCCGAGTCCGAGACGAGCTTGGCGAGGTCGTCGCCTGCGAGCCCGTCGAGCAACACGGCATGCTCGGCCAGAACGGTCATGCTCTCGGCCGTCGCCTCGGCGAGGCCGCTTCGCACGAACAGGCGCTGCGCCTTGCCGCCAGGGGCCGTCGCCTCGAGGATGCCTGGGCGCAGCGTGGACACGACCGGGGCGTGCCCGGCCATGACCATGAAGTCGCCCTCCGTCCCCGGCACCAGCACGGCCTCCATGGCCCCGGAAACCAGCACACGCTCCGGCGTCACGAGCTCGAAAGCAAACGTACCGCTCATTTCTCCTCGGCCGCTCCCGACTTGGCCTCGACCTCCTCCGGCGTCTGCAGCTTGGTGCCGCAGAACGGGCAGAAGAAGACCGGGTGATCCATCATGCCCGGCTCGTCGCCTTCCATGTCGACCATGCCGACCGACATGTAGAGAACGCCGTCGTCGCCGACGGTGACCAGGGGCTCGAAATCGTCGCCCGCCATGACGTCACGCAAGTCTTCGCAGCACGTACCGAAATTGTGGCCGTCCTTGGTAGCTTCCGCCATGGGGATCCCCCTAAATTATGCGGTTTCAGCGAGCTTTTCGGCTTTCGAAATCGCCTCTTCCATGGTCCCGACCATGTAGAAGGCCTGCTCGGGCAAGTGATCGTAGTCGCCGTCGCAGAGACCCTTGAACGCCTTGATCGTGTCGGCCAGGTTGACGAATACGCCCGGCGAGCCGGTGAACACCTCGGCCACGTGGAACGGCTGCGAAAGGAACCGCTCGATCTTGCGCGCGCGCGCAACGGCCAGCTTGTCCTCCTCGGAGAGCTCGTCCATGCCGAGAATCGCGATGATATCCTGAAGCGACTTGTAGCGCTGCAGGATTTCCTGCACGCGGCGGGCGACGGCGTAGTGCTCGTCGCCGACGATGCGTGGGTCGAGCATGCGCGAGGTGGAGTCGAGAGGATCGACGGCCGGGTAGATGCCCTTCTCGGCGATCGAGCGCGAAAGCACGGTCGTCGCGTCCAAGTGGGCGAAGGACGTGGCAGGCGCCGGGTCGGTGAGGTCGTCGGCCGGCACGTAAATGGCCTGCACCGAGGTGATCGAGCCCTTCTGCGTCGTGGTGATGCGCTCCTGCAGCGCGCCCATGTCGGTCGCCAGCGTCGGCTGATAACCAACCGCGGAGGGAATGCGGCCGAGCAGCGCCGACACCTCGGAACCCGCCTGCGTGAAGCGGAAGATGTTGTCGACGAAGAACAGCACGTCCTGGCCCTGGTCGCGGAAGTGCTCGGCGACGGTGAGGCCCGTCAGGCCGACGCGGGCGCGGGCGCCGGGCGGCTCGTTCATCTGACCGTAGACGAGCGCGCACTTGGAGCCGGCGGTGGTGCCGTTGTTCTTCTTCGGATCCTTGTTGACGCCCGACTCGATCATCTCGTGGTAGAGGTCGTTGCCCTCGCGCGTGCGCTCGCCGACGCCGGCGAACACCGAGTAACCGCCGTGCGCCTTGGCGACGTTGTTGATGAGCTCCATGATCAGCACGGTCTTGCCGACGCCGGCGCCGCCGAACAGGCCGATCTTGCCGCCCTTCGCGTATGGAGCCAGCAGGTCCACGACCTTGATGCCCGTGACCAGGATCTCGGCCTCCGTCGACTGCTCGACGAACTCGGGCGCGGCCTGGTGAATGGCGCGGTTGGCGGTGGTCTTGATGGGACCGGCCTCGTCCACGGCGTCGCCGACGACGTTCATGATGCGACCGAGGCATTCGTCCCCGACAGGCACGGAGATCGGCTGGCCGGTGTCCTTCACCTCCTGGCCGCGCACAAGACCCTCGGTCGAGTCCATGGCCACGGTGCGGACCGAGTTCTCGCCGAGATGCTGCGCGACCTCGAGCACGAGGCGGCTGCCCTGATTGGTCGTCTCGAGAGCGTTCAGGATCTCGGGCAGCGTGCCCTCGAACTGCACGTCGACGACGGCGCCCATGACCTGACGGATGCGCCCGATGGAGGTGTTCTTCTGCTGCATAGCGCCGTTACCTTCGTCCTTCTCATCCTGCCCGAGCGGAGCGAACCGCCTCAGAAACACAAACCTGTCGTGCCGCGCACCGCTAGAGTGCCTCGGCGCCGGAGATGATCTCGATCAGCTCCTTCGTGATGTTCGCCTGGCGCTGACGGTTGTAGCTGAGCGTCAGCCGTTTGATCATGTCGCCGGCGTTGCGCGTAGCATTGTCCATCGCCGACATGCGCGCGCCCTGCTCAGAGGCGGCGTTCTCCAGCAATCCGCGGAAGATCTGCGTCGAGATGTTGCGCGTCAGCAGAGCGCCAAGGATGGCCTCCTCCTCCGGCTCGTAATCGTAGGCGGTCGCATCCTTGTCGGCGCCGCCCTCCGGGATCTTGGCCGGGATGAGCTGGAAGGCGGTGGGCTTCTGGGCGATCACCGACTTGAACTCGGAGTAGTACAGCGTGGCGACGTCGAACTCGCCGGCCTCGAACATCTTGAGCACCCGCTCGGCGATGTCCTCGGCATGCGTGTAGGCGATCTGCTTGACGCCGCGAAGGTCGACACGATCGATCATCTGCCGGGCGAGATCGCGACGCAGCGAATCGTAGCCCTTGCGGCCGACGCACATGATCTTGACCGTCTTGCCCTCGCGCAGCAGCCTCAGGGCGTCCTGGCGGGCGAGACGGGCGATGTTGTTGTTGAAGCCACCGCACAGACCACGCTCAGCCGTGGCGACGATCAGCAGGTGCACATCCGCCCTGCCCGTGCCGACCAGCAGCGGCGAGGCCGACGCGCGATCGGTGACGCGGCTCGCCAGATTGACCAGCAGGTGATCCATGCGCTGCGCGTAGGGACGCGCGGCGACGGCCGCCTCCTGGGCGCGACGCAGCTTCGCCGCGGCCACCATCTGCATGGCCTTGGTGATCTTCTGCGTCGCCTTCACCGAGGCGATCCGGTTGCGTAGGTCCTTGAGGCTCGGCATCGGGCCGTTGCTTTCCGCTTCTCAGTCGTTCGGTCCGGAGGGGCAGAGAGAGCGACCCTCTCCGCAGACCCTCGCTTGCTCTACGCCCAGGCGCGGTCTCGCCTAGGCAGCGAAGCCCTTGGCGAATTTGTCGAGCGCCTGCACGAGCTTCTTCTCCATGTCGGCGGAGAGCTGCTTCTCGGTCTGGATCGACTCGAGGATGTCCTTGTGCTGGTTGCGCATCAACAGGAGCAGCTCGCGCTCGAACCGGCCGACCGCCGAGACGGAGATCGGGTCGAGGTAGCCGCGGGTGCCTGCGAAGATCACCACGACCTGCTCCTCCATCTTGAGGGGCGAGAACTGCGGCTGCTTCAGCAGCTCGGTCAGGCGCGCACCGCGCGCCAGCATCTTCTGCGTCGCCGCGTCGAGATCCGAGCCGAACTGGGCAAAGGCCGCCATCTCGCGATACTGCGCGAGCTCGCCCTTGATCTTGCCCGCGACCTGCTTCATGGCCTTGGTCTGCGCAGCCGAGCCGACGCGCGACACGGAGAGGCCGACGTTGACGGCCGGGCGGATGCCTTGGAAGAACAGGCCCGTCTCAAGGAAGATCTGGCCGTCGGTGATGGAGATGACGTTCGTCGGAATGTAGGCCGAGACGTCGTTGGCCTGCGTCTCGATCACCGGCAGGGCCGTGAGCGAGCCGGCGCCGTGGTCGTCGTTAAGCTTGGCGGCGCGCTCGAGCAGGCGGGAGTGGAGGTAGAACACGTCGCCGGGATACGCCTCGCGACCCGGCGGGCGGCGCAGCAGCAGCGACATCTGGCGGTAGGCGACGGCCTGCTTGGAAAGGTCGTCGTAGGCGATCACGGCGTGCATGCCGTTGTCGCGGAAGAACTCGCCCATGGTGCAGCCGGCGAACGGCGCCAGGAACTGCATCGGAGCCGGATCGGAGGCCGTGGCAGCGATCACGATCGAGTACTCGAGAGCGCCGTTCTCCTCGAGCGCCCTGACGAACTGGGCGACGGTCGAGCGCTTCTGGCCGACGGCGACATAGACGCAGTAGAGCTTGGCCTTCTCGTCCGTGCCCTGGTTGATGGGCTTCTGGTTGAGGAAGGTGTCGAGAATGATCGCCGTCTTGCCCGTCTGGCGGTCACCGATGATCAGCTCGCGCTGGCCGCGACCGACGGGGATCAGCGCGTCGATCGACTTCAGGCCGGTGGCCATCGGCTCGTGCACGGACTTGCGCGGCAGGATGCCCGGGGCCTTGACGTCGACGCGGCGGCGCTCGGCGCCCTGGATCGGACCCTTGCCGTCGATCGGATTGCCCAGGGCGTCGACGACGCGCCCGAGCAGGCCGCGCCCGACGGGCACCTCGACGATGGCGCCCGTGCGCTTGACCGTCTGGCCTTCCTTGATGTTCTGGTCGGCGCCGAAGATGACGATGCCGACGTTGTCGACCTCGAGGTTCAGGGCCATGCCCTTGGTGCCGTCCTGGAACTCGACGAGCTCACCGGCCTGCACGTTGTCGAGGCCATAGACGCGCGCGATGCCGTCTCCGACGGACAGCACCTGCCCGATCTCGGAAACCTCGGCCTCCTGGCCGAATGTTTTGATCTGCTCTTTGAGAATTGCAGAAATTTCTGCGGCCCGGATTTCCATCAACCGACCTCTTTCAAGCGATGCTTAAGGCTGTTGAGCTTGGTCCTGAGCGAGCTGTCGACCATCCGACTGCCCAATTTCACCACCAAACCGGCGATGAGCCCAGGATCCACGCGCGTGGTGATTTGAACGTCCTTCCCGACGGACTCGCGCAGCGAGTCCTTCAGCATCTGAAGCTGAGTGTCGGTCAGGGCGACGGCACTCGTGACCTCGGCCGTGACCTCGCCGCGATGGCGGGCGGAGAGCGACCGGAAGGCCTTGATGATGTCCTCGGCGGCAAAGAGCCGCCGGTTTCGCGCGACCAGCGCGAAGAAATTCTGCGTGAGCGTCGAGATGCCGGCCTTGGCCAGAACCGCGCCCAGCGCCTGTCTCTGCTGGTCGGCGGAAAAGACCGGGCTGCCGACCAGCCGCTTGAGATCGTCGCTCGAGTCGAGCATGGCGCGAAACGTCGCCAGATCCCGCTCGATATCGGCAAGCTTACCCTCCTCGAGGGCCAGCTCGAACAGAGCGGTCGCGTAACGCCCTGCCATTCCAGAGGAAATCGGATCGTCGCCTGCCACGTCAACAGCTCTCGTTCTGCCGGATTTGCGGATTCCGCAGCGTCGACCGGACCCGGACGACACCACGGGGAAAGGGCATGCGGAACGGAGAGCGTGCGTCATGCATCGCCCACGCCCCCTCGCGAAGTCGGGGTTCCTCTAACACGTGATGTTGAGGCCTGCAACACGTGCCTCGCGCACCGTTTGCCGCATTCTCGCCATGTGGATGACATTCGGGCGCGCGGGCCGGCCCGGCGCGGTGGGATGGCGTTTGACAGCCGAGCCCTCACGCACTAATTTCCGGTGCAAATCCCTAGTCGGCCCGATCTATCGAGCCGCCGCCCTGCACAGTGCGCCCAGATCTTCGGCGCAGGGAGGCAGGGGGGTCAACGCCCGTCAGCGATGACGCCCACGGGCGCCATAGGCTATTGTCCGGGCGTCGAGCACGGAGGATTGCGTGACCACTGCCGCGTTGAGACTGGCTGACGCCGTGAACTCTGCCTGCCCGTGGTCGGGCAAGCCGATCACGCAGGACAGCCTCACGCTCTACAAGGGCGAGGTCGTGGGGTTCTGCAATCCGGGTTGCCGCGACAAGTTCGAGAAGGCGCTGCGCATGTTCGACCCGCTCGTCGCTGCCCCGTCCGGGCAGCGGTGACGGTTGCGTAGCGCGGGGAAGAACCCTGGGGGAGTGGTAATGGCGGTGTTGAAGGTCTGGGGACGCAAGACGTCGATCAACGTGCAGAAGGTCATGTGGGCCGTCGGCGAGCTCGAGCTCGAACACGAGCGGCTCGATGCGGGCGGACCATTCGGCAAGACCGATACCGCCGAGTACGGACGGCTCAATCCCAATCGCCTCGTGCCGGTGATCCAGGACGGCGACTTCGTGATGTGGGAGAGCAACGCCATCGTCCGCCATCTCGCACAGAAGCACAGCCGTGGGGGCCTCTCGCCCGCCGACGAGGAGACCTACGCCATCGCCGACCAGTGGATGGAGTGGGCGTCGACGATGCTCTACGGCGACATCATCCAGACCTGCTTCCTTGGCCTCGTGCGCACCCCGGCGGCCGACCGGAACACCCGCGCCATCGCCGAGGCGGCGGCCGCAGCCGGCCGCAAGCTCACGATCCTCGACGAGCAGCTCAAGAACCGCTCCGCCATTCTCGGCGACCGGCTCACGATCGCCGATATCGGCGTCGGCGCGTTGATGTATCGCTACTTCAACCTCGACATTCCCCGGCCGAAATTGACGAACGTCGAGGCCTGGTACAAGCGGCTCACCGCCCGGCCGGCCTACGCCGAGCACGTGATGATCGATTTCGCGGACATGAAGGTGCCGGGCGCATGAGCACCCTCCACACTCCTTCCATCCGGCCCTCGAACAAGACAACCAGGCGGATATGATGTTCCAGTCCCTTTCCGACCGTCTGTCCGGCATTCTGGGCAAGCTGACGCGACGTGGCGCGCTGACCGACAGCGACGTCGCCGAGGCGATGCGCGAGGTGCGCCGCGCACTGCTCGAGGCCGATGTCGCGCTCGACGTCGTCCGGTCCTTCACCGATCGCGTGAAGGCCAAGGCGGTCGGCCAGGAGATCGTCAAATCGGTCACGCCCGGCCAGATGGTCGTCAAGCTCGTCCACGACGAGCTCGTCGAGACCCTGGGCTCGGAGGCCCAGCCCATCGATCTCAACGCCCCCGCGCCGGTGGCCATCATGCTGGTGGGCCTGCAAGGCTCGGGCAAGACCACGACATGCGCGAAGATCTCCAAGCGCCTCACCGATCGCGACAAGCGCAAAGTCCTGATGGCCTCGCTCGACACGCGGCGTCCGGCGGCGCAGGAGCAGCTTCGCGTGCTCGGCGAGCAGACGGGCGTCGCGACCTTGCCGATCGTCGCCGGCCAGACGCCCCAGCAGATCGCCCGCCGCGCGCTCGAGGCCGCCAAGCTCGGCGGCTACGACGTGGTCATGCTCGACACCGCCGGCCGCATCCACATCGACGAAGGGCTGATGGCCGAGACCGCGGAGATCCGCGACATCTCGCATCCCCATGAGACGCTGCTCGTGGCCGACAGCCTCACCGGCCAGGACGCGGTCAACCTCGCCAAGTCGTTCAACGAGCGCATCGGCATCACCGGCATCGTGCTGACCCGCATCGACGGCGACGGTCGCGGCGGCGCGGCGCTCTCGATGCGCGCGGTCACCGGCAAGCCCATCAAGCTGCTCGGCACGGGCGAGAAGTGGGACGCCCTCGAGGACTTCCATCCCGAGCGCGTGGCAAGCCGCATCCTCGGCATGGGCGACGTCGTCTCCCTGGTCGAGAAGGCCGCCCAGACGATCGACGCCGAGAAGGCGCAGCAGATCGCGCAAAAGATGCGCAAGGGCGAGTTCGATCTCGAGGACCTCGCCGAGCAGCTCCGTCAGATGCAGCGCATCGGCGGCATGTCCAGCATGCTCGGCATGCTTCCCGGCATCGGCAAGATGAAGAAGCAGATCGACGCCGCCAACGTCGACGACAGCGTTTTCAAGCGCCAGCAGGCCATCATCTCCTCGATGACTCCGAGGGAGAGACGCCTGCCGAAGGTGCTCAACGCCTCGCGCAAGAAGCGGATCGCGGCGGGGTCGGGCACCAAGGTCGAGGACATCAACAAGCTCATCAAGATGCATCGCCAGATGGCCGACATGATGAAGGCCATGGGCAAGAACAAGGGCCTGCTCGGCCGGCTGTTCGGCGGCGGCGGCGGCATGCCCGAGCCGACGCCGGAGATGCTCGAGCAGGCGAAGCGCGCCGGACTGCCCGGCGGGCTGCCGGGGCTGCCCCAGGGCGCACCGCTGCCCAGGGGACTGCCGGGACTTGGCGGAGGCCTGCCAGGACTGGGCGGCGCACCGCGGCTGCCAGGATTGCCGGGGAAGAAGAAGTAGCCGGCAGCACGGCACAACACCCCACTTTCGACCCGCCCTCGCGCACTGCGCGGTTGGTGGGACATCACCGAACAAGCCGGGTCGGCGCTCCGAGGACCCGGCGACGTCACACACCATCACCGGAGAAAGAGGAAGACTGACGAATGGCACTGAAAATCCGACTGTCCCGCGGCGGCGCCAAGAAGCGGCCCTACTACTACGTCGTCATCGCCGACGCGACGTCACCGCGCGACGGGCGCTTCATCGAGCAGGTCGGCACGCACAATCCGCTGCTGCCCAAGGATCACGCCGAGCGCGTGAAGCTCAACGTCGAGCGCATCAAGCACTGGCTGTCGGTCGGGGCGCAGCCCACGGATCGCGTGCTGCGCCTGCTGGACGCCGCCGGGCTCGCCAAGCGTCCCAAGCGCAACAACCCGAACAAGGGCCTGCCCGGCAAGAAGCGCCAGGACCGCGAGGCCGCCGCCAAGGAAGCCGCGCAGAAGGCCGCCGAGAGCGGCGGACAGCCGGCCGCCTGACGACGGCGTTGCGCGCGTGCGATCGGTCGAGAGAGCCAAGCGAAGCGCGGCTATCGAGAGCGTGAATCGCACGCGGCACTCTGCGAAAGCGTGCGATCGGTCGAGAGAGCCAAGCGGAGCGCGGCTGTCGAGAGCGTGAATCGCACGCTGTATTTGAAGAGCGCGCGAGCAATCTCGAGGTGCAGCATTGGCGGCTCCTCGAGGTCGCGATCCGAGAGCCGCAGGGGATGCCGCACGTCGGAGGCGTCCCCTGGCGGCGTCATTGCGGCAAGGCCGGGCGGCAGAGCCGGTCCGACCACGTCAGCACGGCGAATTGCGCATGTCCGAGGATACGTCAGGAACGCCGAGGCGGCTCGCGCTCGGCCACATTGCCGGGGCGCACGGCATTCGGGGCGAAGTCCTGATCACGTCCTATACCGAGACACCGGACGGCATCGCCGACTATGGCCCTCTGCAAGACGAGGCTGGCGGGCGCCGCTTCGACATCACGGTGGTTCGGGTGACTCCCAAGGGCGTCATCGCCCGCATCGCGGGGATCGCGGACCGGACCGCTGCCGAGGCACTCAAGGGCACGCGGCTCTACATTGAACGGGCAGAGCTGCCCGAGCCCGAGCCGGACACCTATTATCACGCGGACCTGATCGGTCTGAGAGCTGACCTCGCCGACGGCACGCCTCTCGGCAAAATCATCTCGGTGCAGAACTATGGCGCCGGTGACCTGTTGGAGATACGACGGGCGGGCCGGGGCGATACCGTGCTGGTGCCGTTCACCCTCGCCGTCGTTCCTGCTGTCGATATCGCCGAGGGACGTGTCGTAATTGCCGCAATTGCCGGCCTTCTCGACTGAGACACGGCCGGAATCGGGGCAAGCCGGTTTTCAGCCCTGCCATCGTCCACCATGTCTCTGGTGGCAGCTTGGGCGAAATGCCTCTGACGGAGGCGCGGACGTGATACGGCCGGGGCCGTGCCGTTCCCCTCCGATCCAGTGAACGGGCCAGTGGATGAGCATGCGGGCGTCCCGAAACATTGCCCAGGTCCTTCGTCAGCGCCGACGACGCATTCAGGCTCTGCTCGCCAGGCTGTCAGAGCTCGGAACGGACGGCTATCCGCCGGAGGTCCAGCGCCGTCTGAAGATCCTCAACGCCGTCGCCTACATCATCGCGGCCTCGACGCTCGCCTACGCGGCGCAGCACAGCGTGCTCGACAAGGTGACGTTCGCGCCGGTCATCACCGTCAACCTGCTGCTGGTCGTCGTTGCGCTGCTGGTTCCGCTCGCCCACCGCATCAACGATATCGCCGGCGGACTGATGCTGGCACTCGCCGAGTATGCGGCGCTGTTCTACTTCATGGCCCATCTCGGCAATCCGTCCGGCGTTCATCTCCAGTATTTCGTCGGTGCGGCGGCACCGTTCCTCATCCTCGGCTTGGCGCGCCTCAAGTTGGTCATCGCGTTGGTTGCCGGCGGCCTCGTCCTGCACGTCGCGAGCTGGCTCCTGTTTCCGCGCGACAAGGCGCTGATCGCTGCCGACGACAGCATGCTCGATGCGCTCTACGTCACCGCCGCGACGACCACCGTCGTGCTCATCGCCGCGACCGTCTACTACGCCTTCCGCCTCGCCGAGAAGGCGCAGGGCGAGACCGATGCGCTGCTGTGCAACATCCTTCCGGCAAGCGTCGTCGAACGGCTGAAGCTCAACCCCAGGCAGACCATCGCCGACAGCTTCGAGGCGGCAGGCGTGCTGTTCGCGGATCTCAAGGGCTTCGTCCCCACGGCACGCAAACTCGGGCCGGCCGCGACCGTTAACCTTCTCAACGGGCTGATGAGCCGGTTCGACGAGCTTGCCGACAGGCACGGCGTAGAGAAGATCAAGACCATCGGCGACGCCTACATGGCGGCCGCGGGTGTGCCAGAGACGGTGCCCGACCCCGGCGTCCGCCTGGCGCGCCTGGCGCTCGACATGATCGCTGCGGTGGACGAGACGGCCGCCGAGCATGGTATCGAGCTCCAGATGCGCATCGGGCTGGCGACCGGCCCGCTCATGGGCGGCGTGATCGGGACCCGGCGGCTCGCCTACGACATCTGGGGTGACACGGTGAACCTGGCCGCCCGCCTCGAGGCGACGAGCGATCCAGGCCGCATTCATGTGCCGGCGAGGCTGAAGTCGGAGCTCGAGGGCCTGTTCCACTTCACCTATCGTGGTCCGATCGAGATCAAGGGCATCGGCCAGGAGGAGACGTGGTTCCTGGAGCGGCTCCAGACGCCATGCCCGGAAACTGTCGAGGCGGTGCGCAGATCATGACCAGACCCTGGACGGCCAGCGTGCTCACGCTCTTTCCGGAAGCCTTTCCGGGGCCGCTCGCGCTCTCGCTGGCAGGCAAAGCGCTGGCGGCGGCGCTGTGGGCGCTCGAAACCCACGACCTGCGCGACTTCGCGACCGACAGGCATCGCTCCGTCGACGACACGCCGGCGGGCGGTGGCGTCGGCATGGTGCTCCGAGCCGACGTCGTCGGCCGGGCCATCGACCATGTCCGCAGCGGCCGTCCCGAGGCGCCGCTCGTTTACCTTTCGCCACGCGGCGAGCCGTTGCGCCAGCCGCTCGTGCGCGAGCTCGCATGCGGCCCCGGCCCGATCCTGCTCGCCGGCCGCTTCGAGGGCGTCGACCAGCGCGTCCTCGATGCCCGCGCCGTCCGCGAGATCTCCATCGGCGATTACGTCCTTTCGGGCGGCGAGCTGGCCGCCATGGTCCTGATCGACGCCGCCGTGCGCCTGCTGCCGGGCGTCATGGGCAAGGATGAATCCGCGCACGACGAGAGCTTCGAGGGCGGACTGCTGGAATACCCTCAGTTCACCCGCCCCCGGGTCTGGGAGGACCGGGCCATCCCGGAGGTGCTGCTGTCGGGCGATCATGCCCGGATCGCCAGATGGCGGCGTGCGGAAGCCGAGCGTTTGACCCGCGAGCGCCGCCCCGACCTGCTGCCCCCCGGCAGACCGCCCCCGCGCGAGGATTGATCGCCCTGGCGCAGCAACAAACCTGTCGACAAAGGGGCCGTCTTGAGCTATCAGCCAGCGATCATTATCCACAATCGTGGGCCGCACGAGCCGCGCCCGTCCATCCGGACTGGCGGCGCCGCTCCTCTGCTTCGACGTTCACAAGCAAAAGGCCAAGAACAATGAACATCATCCAAGAGCTGGAGCAGCAGCAGATCGATGCCGTGCTCGCCAAGCGCACGGTGCCCGACTTCGGCCCCGGCGACACGCTGAAGGTCATGGTCAAGGTCATCGAGGGCGAGAACACGCGCCTGCAGGCCTACGAAGGCGTCTGCATCGGCCGCGCCGGCAGCGGCGTCAACGAGAACTTCACCGTCCGCAAGATTTCCTACGGCGAGGGCGTGGAGCGCGTCTTCCCGGTCTACTCCCCCTATATCGATGCGATCGAGGTCGTTCGCCGCGGCCGTGTGCGTCGCGCCAAGCTCTATTACCTGCGCGGCCGCCGCGGCAAGTCTGCCCGCATCACCGAGCGCACCGACGCGCGCGCGAAGCGCCTCGCCGCGCAGTGGAAGGGCTTCAAGAAGCCGAAGGGCGAGATCGACGATCTGACGAAGCTCAACGGCATCGATCCCAACCTCGCCGGCCGCCTCGCCGTGCTCGGCGTCATCAAGTTCGATCAGATCGCCAACTTCTCGGACGAGGACATCGCCAACGTCGACGAGGCGCTCGGCCTCAAGGGACGGATCGAGCGCGACAACTGGGTCCGTCAGGCGCAGGACATGATGGCCGAGGCGACCGCCGCCGAGGTTCCCGCCGAGGGCGAGGCCAAGGCCTGACCTCCCGAGACAGGACTCCGCGAGATACGAGCGGCCGGGCCGATCATACGATCCGCCCGGCCGCTTTCGCTTTGGCGAGCGTGCGCTCCGCCATGGCCACGATGTCGATCGCCAGGAACTGGCCGTCGACATAGGCGACGCCCTCCCCGCTTGCCACGGCCCGCGCATGCGCGGCCACGATCCGCTCCGCCTGTGCGATCTCATCGGCGGTGGGCGTGAAGACGTCGTTGCACACGCCGATCTGCCCCGGGTGGAACACGACCTTGCCGGAGAACCCCATCTCGCGGGCGATCAGGGCGTCCTGGCGCGTCGCCTCCGCGTCCTTCACGGCCAGGAAGTAGGCCGCGTCGATCGCCTGGAGGCGCGCCGCACCGGCTGCCGCCACCACGAGTGCGCGCGGCACGGCGAGGCCACGCTCGCTGATGGCGGCGCCGGTCTGCGCCGTGTAGTCGCCCGAGCCGAAGAACAGCGCCGCCAGGCGATCCGAGGCATCGGCTATGGCGAGCCCGGCGAACAGACCGCGCGCCGTCTCGATCGTCGCCACCAGGGCGAGGCGGCGCTCCAGGCCAAGCCGCCGCTCCTCGCCGTCGAGCCAGTGGGCGAGCGCCTCGATCTCGGCGGCGCTTTCCACCTTCGGCACGAACAGCGCATCGAGCGCCGCCAGCGGCAAAGCCGCGAGGTCGAGCGCGTAGGCGTCGCTCCCCACGGCATTGATGCGCACCAGGCGCTCCCGCCGCCCGAAGTCCAGCGTCTCGAGGGCCTCGGCCACGAACGAGCGCGCAGCGGCCTTGCGGTCCGGCGCAACGCCGTCCTCCAGGTCGAAGACGATGCAATCCGCGTCCGACGCGGCCGCCTTGGCGAGACGATCGCGGGCGGAGCCCGGCGTCAGCAGCATCGTGCGCCGCAGCCGCTCCCGTGGACTGGTCATCAGCGCCCCTCCATCAGGCGGGATGCGCGCGCGGATTGGCCTTCGCGGCGGCCATGACGTCGGCGCGACCGCCGACCGCGGTGGCAAAGCTGCGCGGCTCGATCTCGAGCATGGCGGCCACGTCACGCGCCGCGCTCGCCACGTCCGCCGGCTTCACGCCCGTCTCGATTCCCATCGACGACAGCAGCGCGACAATGTCCTCCGTCGCCAGGTTGCCGACCGCTCCCATCGTGGTCGGCATCATGATGCCGCCGCCAAGCCCGGCGATCGCCCCCTCGATGAACGTCGCGCCACCGTCGAGGGCGGCCAGCACGTTGGCGGTGCCGCAGCCCGACAGGTTGTGCACGTGATAGCCGACCTCGATGTCGGCGAACCGCTCGCGGACCTGACGGAACAGCGCGTTGACCTGTCGCGGGTCCTCCATGCCGAGACTGCCGGCGAGGTAGAACCGTCGCATGCCCGCGGCGTGGAATTCCTCCAGCAGCGACACCGTTCGCTCGGGCGCGATCGGCCCCTCATAGGGGCACCACATCGACATGCCGAGCGCCATCACGAAGCGCGCGCCGCAGCTCTCGGCCACCGCGAAGGCCTTGATGGCCTCGGCGACAGCCTGCGCACGCGTCATGTTCTGGTTCTTCGCCAGATAGGCCTCGGAGACCGTGATCAGGCCCAGCATCTCGTCGACGCGACCGGCGGCCCGCTCGGCCCCGCGTGCGTTCGGCACGAGGCCACGGTAGATGGTGCCCGGCCGCCGCGTGATGCGCTCGAGCACCGCTTCGGCGTCGGCGAGTTGCGGGATGACGCGCGGGTGCGCGAATCCGGTCACCTCGATGACCGGCAGGCCGGCTGCCGACAGCCGATCGACCATGCGCACTTTGGTCTCGGTGTCGATGGTGCGCGCGAGACTCTGGAGGCCGTCACGCGGACCGACCTCGATGACCAGCGCCGTCTCCGGCAGGTGCAGCATGGTTCCCTCCGCGGCCTAGACCACGTCCTTGGCCTGCAAGGCCGCGATCTCCTCGTCGGTCAGGCCCAGGAGCCCCTTGAAGACCTCGGCGTTGTGCTCGCCGAGCCGCGGGCCCAGCCATTCGATGCTGCCGGGCGTGTCGGTAAGACGCGGGCAGACCTGCGGAATGGCCAGCGTGCCGACGCGATCATCGTCGACGTAGGCGATGTTGCCGCGCGCCTTGTACTGCGGGTCCTCGAAGATCTCGTCGACCGAGTAGACCGGCCCGCAGGGCACGTCGAACTTGTCGCACAAGCTGATCAGCTCGCCGCGATCGTAACGTTGCGTCCAGGCGGCCACGTAGGCGTCCACCTCGGCGCGCTCCGCCTCGCGCTGGCGGATGGTGCCCCACTTGCCGTCACCGGCCAGCTCCGGGTGTCCCATGGCCTCGGCCAGTCGGGCGAAGATCTTGTCCGACGTGCAGGCGATGGCGATCCAGCGCTGGTCCTTGGTCGGGTAGTGGCTGTGCGGGACGACGTTGACGGTGCCCGGCCCCATGCGCTCGCGAACGTAGCCCTTGTAGTGGTAGGAGGGCGCGAGCTCGTCGAGGATGCGGAAGATCGGCTCGTAGAGGCCGATGTCGATCACCTGGCCGCGGCCCGTCAGCTCGCGCGCCCGCAGTGCCAGCAGCGTGCCGAGCGCGCCATAGAGTCCGGCCATGTAGTCGGGGATCGTGGCCGAGCCGGGCGTGACGGGCGGACGATCGGGGAAGCCTGCCAGGTAGGAGAGCCCGCCGAAGGCATTACCGATGCGCCCGAACCCCGGACGCGGGCTGTAGGGGCCGGTCTGGCCGAAGCCCGAGATGCGCACCATCACCAGCTTGTGGTTGTGCTGCTTCAGCACGTCCCACCCGAGACCCCATTTCTCGAGCGTTCCGGGCTGGAAGTTCTCGACGAGCACGTCTGCCTGCGCGACGAGGCGCTTCAGCAGCGCGGCCCCCTCCGGCTTGCGCAGATCGAGCGTGATCGACTGCTTGTTGCGGCATTCCGAGAGCCATGGCAGCGAGTCGCCCGACTCCGTGATGGTGCCGAACTTCCGCAGCGCATCGCCCACCTTCGGCAGCTCGCACTTGATCACCTCGGCGCCGAACTCGGCGAGCTGCGTCGAGCAGAACGGCCCCGCCAGAAAGCTCGAGACGTCGATGACGCGGATGCCCTGCAGCGGCTTCACCGTCGGATGCGGCTTTGGATAGTCGGACATGAAAACTCCCTTCAACTCAACTCTGGCCGCCGCAACTCAGGCGCCGGCGATGCGCTCGGCGGTCGCAAGGACACGCTCGGCCCGGTAGACGATCGGATAATCGATGAATTTGCCGTCGAGCTGGATGGAGGCCAGCCCCTGCATCTCGGCTTCGGCAAAGGCCGCCACGACGCGGCGGGCCTCCTCGATCTCGGCTTCGCTCGGCGTGTAGAGGGCGTTGACCACGGGCACCTGGTCGGGATGGATGCAGAGCTTGCCCTGGAAGCCGAGGCGCTTGACGAGGGCGGCCGAGGCCGCGAAGCCCTCGGCGTCCCTGAGATCGACCCAGACCGTGTCGATCGGCGGCTCCAGGCCGGCCGCGCGCGAGGCCAGCACGAACTGCGAGCGATAGGGCAAAAGCTCCTCCTCGCCCCGGCTCCAGGTGATGCCGAGGTCCAGCGTGAAGTCGCCGGCTCCGAAGGCGATGCGGCGCACGCGCGTGCCGGCCGCGGCAATCGACGAGAGGTTGGCGAGCCCCTTGCCGGTTTCGATGATGGGCAGCAGATCGAGGCCGCCGGCGGGCAGGCCCCGCTCGCGCTCCAGGGCGCCGATCAGCCAGTCGATGGTTTGCAGCTCGCCGGCCGTTTCGACCTTGGGCAGCACGATGCCGTCGACGCCCGCCTGGACCACAGCGACGACGTCGCCATAGCAGTACTCGGTGCTCGGGGCGTTGACGCGAACATAGCCGAGGCCGCGCCGGGGCTTCTGCAGCGCCGCGACGACGACTGGTCGGGTCGCCACCTTCTCCGAGATCGCGCAGGCGTCTTCCAGGTCGAGGATCACCGCGTCGGCGTCGAGGGAAAGGGCTTTTTCCGCGCGCCGGGGATGATTGCCGGGGGCGAAGAGGAACGTACGGTAGACGGACATCGCGTCGGCTCCTGTTTGAAGGTCGCTGCGGGAGGCGCCGGCTCGGCTCACGCCTTGCCTGCGTCGAGCGGCAGGCCCGCCGCTTGCAGCTCGGCTTCGGAAAAGCCCAGACGCTCGATCAGAATCTCGCGATTGTGCTCGCCGAGGATCGGACCGGCATGCGTGATCTCGCCGGGCGTGCGCGAGAAGTTGCCGACCACGTTCTGCATGCGCACGGGGCCGCCGAGCTCACGATCCCCGACCGTCTTGATGTTCTCGCGCGCCTGGAAATGCGGATCAGCGAAGATCTGGTCGATGGAATTGACGGGAGCCACCGCCGCCTCGAACTTCTCGAAGCGGGCCAGGAGATCGTCGAGATCGATCTTCTCGATCGCGGCCTGCAACTCGACGTCGAGCGCCGCCGCATTGACGAGTCGCAGCCGGTTGTCGGCGAAGCGCGGGTCCTTCACGAGCTCCGGCACCTCGAGAGCAGCGCACATGCGCTCGAAGATCGACTGGGCGCTGCCGGCGATCGACACCCACTTGTCGTCGCGCGTGCGGTAAGTGTTGCGCGGCGCGGTGAAGGGCAGGCGGCTGCCCTCGCGCTGCTGCACCACTCCGAGCTGGTCGTAGTCGATGGCCTGCGGTCCGAGCAGCGTGAAGAGCGTCTCGTAGATGGCGAGGTCGACGACCTGCCCCTTGCCGCTGCGGCGCTTCTCATGCAGCGCGACCGACGCGAGGTAAGCGGCCATCAGGCCCGTGGTCGAGTCGGCGAGGCCGAAGCCGGGCAGCAGCGGCGGCCGGTCGGGATATCCGTTGATGTGCACGAAGCCGGCAAGCGCCTCGGCCAGCGTGCCGAAGCCCGGCCGCTCGCTGTAGGGGCCCGTCTGGCCGAAGCCGGTGATCCTGACGATGACGAGGCCGGGATTGATCTCCATGAGCACGTCGGGGCCGATACCCCACTTCTCGAGCGTGCCCTTGCGGTAGTTCTCGACGAGGATGTCGGCGTCCTTGACCAGCCGCTTGACGATCTCGACGCCAAGCGGCGTACGCAGATCGGCGGTCACCGCCTTCTTGTTGCGGTTGATCACCTTGTAGTAGAGGCCGACGCCGTTCTTGTTGCGGCCCCAGTAGCGGACCTCGTCGCCCTTCTCCGGCCGCTCGACCTTGATCACCTCGGCCCCGAAGTCGGCGAGAAACATGGAGCACATCGGCGCGGCCAGGAAATTCGCGATGTCGATCACCTTGACGCCGGCGAGCGGGCGGGGAGCGGCATTCATGCCGGCTGAGCTGGCCATGTCGGAAATTTTCCTCGTCTTTCGATGCTGATGGTCGGATCGGCTGCGGATGCGTTGCCGTCCGTTCGATGCCAGCTTACTGTCTAGCCTCGGCGCGGAGCAATAGAGCCGTGCAGGCAGCGCGGCGCGGCGCGCACCCAGGACGGAGGATGACACGGCATGAAAATCGGCATTATCGGCGTCGGCGCCATGGGGTCGGTCTACGCGGCTCTGCTCGCGGATGCCGGCCACGAGGTCTGGGCCGTAGACGTCTGGAAGGAGCACGTCGCGGCGATGCGCGAGAAGGGCCTGCGCGTCGAGGGCGCGAGCGGCGACCGTACCGTGCGCCTCAACGCCACGACAGACGCGGGCGACGTCGCGGCAGCCGATCTCGTCATCATCGCCACCAAGCACGACAATATCGCCCCGGCCGCCACCGCCGCAGCCGCGATGGCCAAGCCCGATGCGCCCATCCTGACCATCCAGAACGGCCTCGGCAGCGCCGATACGGTGGGCCGGATCGTCGGACGCGAGCGGGTGCTCATCGGCGTGGTCGGCGGCTTCGGCGCCTCCATGAAGGGGCCCGGCCATGCCCACCACAATGGCTGGGAGTTCGTACGCCTCGGCGAGATGAACGGCGGACTGACGGACCGGCTCGACAGCGTGAAGCGCACGTGGGAGTCGGGCGGCTTCAAGGTCCTGGTCTTCGACGACATCCACAAGATGATCTGGGAGAAGCTGCTCTGCAATGTCACCTATTCCGGGCCATGCGCGCTCACCGGGCTGACGGTCGGACAAGTGCAGGCCTGCCCGCACGCCTGGGCTGTCGCCAGCGCCTGCGTTACGGAGGGCTTCGAGGTGGCGCGCGCCAAGGGCATCGCCCTCGGCTTCGATGACCCCGTGGCCTACGTCAAGGCGTTCGGCCAGAAGATCCCGAACGCGCGCCCGTCCATGCTGCTCGATCACATGGCCCGGCGGCGATCCGAGATCGACGTCATCAACGGCGCCATTCCGCGCGAGGCCGCCGCGCTCGGCATGCCGGCGCCTGTCAATACCATCGTGTCGGAGCTGGTGCGCGCCCGCGAAGCGCAATTCTAGATCAGCCGCCCCGCTCCCAGACCAACACGGCACCGAAGAGGACCACACTCATGCTCGAATTCGAGAAGGCCAATCAGGCCATGTTCGGTACCATCGCCACGCCGATCCCCGGCAAGTCGCGCACGGTCATCATCGACTACGGACCCGACTACATGGGCTGGACTGGCCAGAGCGGCATCGCCGACCTGCTCGACGCGGCCTCCGACTACATCTCCGCCGCCAAGATCTGGACGATGAACGCCATCCTGCTCAAGGACAGCTACCTGAAAGGCGTGGTCGAGCGCTACACGAAGGCCGGCGTGCCTACCTTCGCGGGCGGCCTGCTCTTCGAATACGCTTACCTCAAGAACGACCTCGACGGTCTGCTCGCCCGCTTGAAGTCACTCGGCCTCAAGGGACTGGAGATCTCGGAGAACTACGCCGCCCTCGACGAGGATACGCGCCTGCGGTCCATCGAGCGCTTCAGCAAGGCAGGCATCGAGATCGTCTACGAGTTCGGACGCAAGCACCCGGAGACGCCGCTGGAGATCGAGGAGCTGGCCAGGATCGTGAAGAGTGTGCAGGCGGCCGGAGCCTCCCACGTGATCCTCGAGCAGGGCGAACTCGACCAGTTGCGCGAGTCGGCGCCTGACCGGCTGGCGGCGCTCGTCAAGGAGCCGTGGTTTTCGGATATCGACATCGAGATCGACCAGACCCGCTGCCCGGCCATTCTCGGCGAGGTCGTGGCGGCGTTCGGTCCGACGGTCAATCTCGCCAACGTGCCGCCCGGCTGCGTGATCCGGCTCGAAGGCTTCCGGCGCGGCCTCGGGCGCTCGCTCGATTTCCCGTTGTTCCGCCATCTCGTCAGCCAGGGGCGCTGACGGGAACGAGCACTGAGCCGGCGCTGACTACCAGGTCGAGAAGGGGCGGCGCGCCAGATCGGCGTTGTAGAAGCGGCGATCGGCCGTCACCTCCTCGCCGAGCCAGTTCGGCCGCTCGACCGGCTGGTCGGCATGCGTGAGCTCGACCTCGGCGAGAACCAGACCGGCGTTCTGCCCGCCAAAGACGTCGATTTCCCACGTCACGTCGCCGGCCGGCACGAAGTGGCGGGTCTTCTCGATGACGACGCCGACGGGCCGCTTGATCAATTCCTCGGCGTCTGCGAGCGGGATCGCATACTCGTACTCGTGCCGCTCGATGCCGCCGGCGGCAGCCTTGATCGTCAGCGTGGCGTCACGGTCCTCGTCGATGCGGACGCGAACGGATACGGTGCCCTTCTCGGACAGATAGGCTTGACGCAGGCGCCGCTGACGCACGACGCCCGCCTGCCAGCCGTCCCCCGCAACGCGAAACTTCCGCTCGATCTCCAACGCCATCAAACTCGCTCGGACAGCCCATCCACCGCCCCACGCCGCGTGGGGCGCCGGACCATGCTTTTCGTCATAGTGGAACGCCTTGGGAACGGCAATCCCCGGCGCTGGTGTCGGCAACCATGAACCAACCGCGACACTTCCAGCATATCGCGTTTGTCAAACAGGCCTTGTAGCCTCGCAGTGGGTCAAAGATTGCCATGCCAACGAGGTTGCAGATGACAAGGAAGCGGTCGCCGAAGAAGGAACCGACAAAGGCGAAGGCGAAGGCGCGAAGCTGGGTCGAGGCCGAGCTCGAGGACAGCTTCGACGAAGAGCTCGAGATGGAGATCGACGATACGCGGTTCGCCGAAGAGCTCAGGGACATCACGGACAAACAGAGCGCAACGATCGAGCGCCGCACCTATTTCCACGAGTTGTTCCGCCTGCAATCCGAACTGGTCAGGATGCAGCACTGGGTCGAGCATACCAAGTACAAGCTCGTCGTGCTGTTCGAGGGGCGTGACGCGGCTGGCAAGGGCGGCGTCATCAAGCGCATCACACAGCGTCTCAACCCGCGCATCTGCCGCGTCGTCGCCCTGCCGGCTCCCAACGACCGGGAGAAGTCGCAGTGGTACTTCCAGCGCTACGTGCCACACCTTCCGGCCGGCGGCGAGATCGTCCTGTTCGACCGCTCCTGGTACAACCGCGCCGGCGTCGAGCGCGTGATGGGCTTCGCCTCGCCGGCGCAGGTCGACGAGTTCTTCCGCGACGTGCCCGACTTCGAGCGCATGCTCACACGCTCCGGGATCAAGCTGGTCAAGTACTGGTTCTCGATCACCGACCAGGAGCAGCAGCTCCGCTTCCTGATGCGCATCCACGATCCCATGAAGCAGTGGAAGCTGTCGCCGATGGACCTGCAATCGCGGGTCCGCTGGGAGCAATACACCAAGGCCAAGGAGGAAATGCTGGAGCGCACCAATATTCCCGAAGCGCCATGGTGGATCGTGGAAGGCAACGACAAGAAGCAGGCCCGCCTCAACTGCATTCACCACCTCCTGCAACAGGTGCCCTATACGGACGTGCCGCACGGGTCGATCAAGCTGCCCGAACGGGTTTTCAATCCGGACTATGAGCGCAAGGTCCTGCCGGACAACCTTTACGTGCCGCGGATCTATTGAGCGCTTGGGCGGCCCGACGTGTGGGTTCGTGCGGTGCTGCGCCGGCAAAGCGTGACGCAGGTGCCACACTACGTCGGCACCTGCCCCGGGCGGCGTCCGCCACGGTCCGCCTTGCTCGCCATCCCGCCTGCAAGGCGATAGGGTTCGCCAGCGGTGCGTGAGGAACCCTGGATCGAGGCTTGGTAATGTCGCGTTTGGCACAGGACCGCAAAGAGCTCGCGGTGAGCTACGACGCAATCGTCGTCGGGTCCGGTTATGGCGGCGGGGTCGCGGCGTCCAGGCTGGCGCGCATGGGTCTCGGTGTGGCCGTCCTCGAGCGCGGGCGCGAGTGGGTGCCCGGCGAGTTCCCCTCCCGGCTCTCCACTGCCAGCCGCGAGATGCAGATGACCGGAGCCAGGTTTCGCCGGGGCGCTCCGGATGCGCTCTTCGATCTCAGGCTGGGCGAGGACGTTCACGTGCTCGTCGGCTGCGGCCTCGGCGGCACCTCGCTGATCAACGCCAACGTCTGCCTGGCCCCCGACGAGAGGGTGTTCGACGGCGAGGAATGGCCGAGCGCCTTTCGCCAGGACAGCGCCGTCATGAACGGCTACGGGCGCGCCCGCGAAATGCTGCGCCCGACCTGCCTGCCCGAAACTGAGAGACCTCGCAAGCTGCAAGCCCTCGCGAAAGCCGCCGAGGTGCTTGATCGCACCTGCGCCCGCGTGCCCCTGCATATCGCCTTCGAGCCGCAGGCGACGGTCGGCGGCATCGAGCAGCCCGCCTGCACCTTGTGCGGCGATTGCATGAGCGGCTGCAACGTCGGCGCCAAGACGACGGTGCATTCCACCTATCTCGCCGACGCGGTCAATCACGGTGCCTCGCTCTTCACCGGCTTCACGGTCCGTTATGTCGAGAAGGCGCCCGGCGGCGGCTGGCGGGTGGTCTTCCGCACCCACGAACCCGAAGACGCTGCGATGCCGGCGCGCGCCGCCACGGCAAAATACGTCGTGCTGGCCGCTGGCACGCTCGGCACCGCGGAGATCCTGTTGCGCTCGCGCGAGCGCGGCCTTGCGCTCTCCGACCGGCTGGGCAAGCGCTTCTCCACCAATGCCGACGCCATTGCCTTCGGCTACAACAACGATGTCGCGATCAATGCCGTCGGCGTCGGCTATCCGCCGCGCGCCAAGGTTCCGGACGTCGGGCCGGGCGTTGCCGGCTACATCGACCTGCGCAAGCGCAAGAACGTCCGAGATGGCCTCGTGGTGGTGGAGGCCGCGGTACAGAGCGCCATGGCGCCGCTCCTGCCGGTGATCCTGTCGAGCAGCGCCATGCTCGGCACGGACACGGACAAGGGACTGGCCGATGGCCTCGACGAGAAGGGGCGGGCATTGCAGAGCCTGCTGCGCGGCGCCTATGCCGGCGCCGTCCACGCCACCCAGGTCTTCCTGGCCGTGGGCCACGACGACGCCGCGGGCGAGTTGACGCTCGAACGCGACCGCATCAAGGTCTCCTGGCCGGGCGCAGCGCGCCAGCCGGTCTTCGCCGAGATCGAGAAGGTGCTGAAGGCCGCCGTCGCCGCCACCGGCGGCACCTATATCCCCAATCCCGTCACGCACCGCCTGCTCGGCGGCAACCTGCTGACCGTGCACCCGCTCGGCGGCGCGGCGATGGGAGAGGACGCCTCGACGGGCGTGGTCGATCACAAGGGGCGCGTCTTCGACACTGCCGCAGGCCACGGAGCGACTGCCGTCCACGATGGACTCTACGTCACCGACGGCGCCGCGCTGCCCGGCTCGGTCGGCGTGCACCCGCTCCTCACGATCACCGCCATCGCGGAACGCGCCATGATCCATTTCGCCCGAGACCATGGCTTCGAGCTGCCACTGGCGGTCAAGGTGGGCCTGGCGACACGGGATCTGCGAACGGACGCGATCCGGGCCGTGCGCTATCGGCGCGGCGGGTTGGCGAAACGAGTGGGGGATGGGCTCAAGGGGCTCACCAAGAGCTGACCTTCGGGAGGGGGTGGGATGCGCCGACTGGGGAGCGAACTTTCCGCGCTCGTGCCGCACTACGACGCCATCGTCGTCGGCTCGGGCTACGGCGGCGGCGTGTCGGCCTCCCGACTGGCCCGCATGGGGCTGCGCGTCGCGGTGCTCGAGCGTGGCCGCGAATTCCTGCTCGGCGAGTTTCCCGACACGCTGCTCGAGGCGCAGCGCGAATTCCATGTCAGCGACCACGTGCGCGGCCGCGAATTCGACTTCGGCCCGAAGGCCGGGCTGTTCGACCTTCGGCTGGGCCGCGACATGCACGTCCTCGTCGGCTGCGGCCTCGGCGGCACGTCTCTGATCAACGCCAACGTCTCGCTGCCGCCCGACCCACGCGTCTGGGAGGACCCGGCCTGGCCGAACGAGCTTCTCCACGACGGAGATCTGGCCAAGGGCTTCCGGCGCGCCGAGCGCATGCTGCGGCCGGTGCCCTATCCGAACACGGTCCGCCTGGACAAGCTCTCCGCCCTCGGCACCGCGGCCAAGGCGCTCGAAAGTCAGGCGGTCTGTCCGCCGATCGCCGTCGCCTTCGAGCGCAAGGCTAATCATGCCGGCGTCGTGCAACCGGCCTGCACCCTGTGCGGCGACTGCTGCTCGGGCTGCAACGTCGGCGCCAAGAGCACGGTGCAGATGACCTACCTGCCCGATGCCGTGAACCATGGCGCCCAGATCTTCACCGAAGTGGACGTGCGTCATGTCCGCAAGGAGCCGGGCGGCTGGCGCGTCTTCTTCCGGCGCACGGGCAACGAGCGCCCCGGCTTCGACGTTCCGGAGCAGACCGTTTCGGCGGGCATCGTCGTGCTGGCAGCGGGCAGCCTCGGCTCCACCGAGATCCTGCTGCGCTCCCGTGACAACGGGCTGCCCGTTTCCGAGCGCCTCGGCACGCAATTCACGGGCAACGGCGACGTGCTGGCGTTCGCCTACAACAACGACGTCGAGATCAACGCTGTCGGCATCGGCACGCAACCCAAGCCGAGCTGGATTCCGCCGGGCCCCTGCATCGCCGGACTCATCGACCTCAGGGATACGAGCCGCCTCGAGGACGGCTTCGTCATCGAGGAGGGCGTGCTGCCCTCCGGGCTGGCGCCCCTGCTGCCGCACCTCTTCGCCGACGGCGCGGCGGCCACTGGCATCGACACCGACACCGGAGTGGAAGACGCCGCCGCGGAGGCCAAGCGCCGTCTCGAAAGCCGCCTGCTCGGCGCGTATCACGGCGCCATGCGCAACACGCAGACGTTCCTGGTGATGGCCCACGACGACGCCGGCGGCACCATGCGCCTCGTCGACGACGGCATCGAGGTGCACTGGCCCGGCGTCTCGAAGCAGCGCATCTTCGAGACGATCGGCACCGCGCTCTACAAGGCGACAGCGGCGACCGGCGGCACCTATGTGCGCAACCCCCTCCAGTCGCCGCTGTTCGGCAGCAACCTCATCACCGTGCACCCGCTCGGTGGCTGCCCGATGGGCCAGGACGCCAGCCGCGGCGTCGTCAACCATGGTTGCGAGGTCTTCGACGCGACGCCCGGCGCCAGCGGCGACGCCGTGCACGAGGGCCTCTACGTCTGCGACGGCGCGGTCATGCCACGCTCGCTCGGCGTCAATCCACTGCTGACCATTTCCGCGGTGTCGGAGCGGGCCATGATCAAGCTCGCCGCCAAGCTCGGGCGCGAGCTCGACGACAAGCCGAAATCCGATGCTCCCGAGATCGTCGCCGGCCCCATACCGGCGAGCGACCGCCGCCCCGTCGGCGTCGAGTTCACCGAGCGCATGTCGGGATACATCTCGCGCGCCGTGCATACCGACTACGACCACGCCGCCCAGCAGGGACGCCAGGCCGCGCAAGCCTTCTCCTTCACGGTGACCATCCGCATCGACGACATCGAGCGTTTCGAATCTGACCCCGCCCATACTGGCGAGCTCATCGGCACGGCGGAGTGCGGCATCCTCTCGAACGAGCCGCTCGACATCTCCGCAGGCCAGTTCAACCTCATGCGTCCCGACCCTGCGGCGGTCGAGACGCGCCGGTTCGACTACCGCATGACGCTGACCGACAAGGCGGGGCAGTCATACCTGCTGCACGGCTTCAAGCTCGTGCGCGCCGACCGGCCGCTCGACCTGTGGAAGGACACCACAACGCTTTTCGTCGACATCTTCAAGTTCCCCTCCGAAGACGGTGATACGCCGCTCGCCCGAGGCGAGCTGACGATCGCCACTGCCGACTTCGCGCGGCAGATGACGACGCTGAGAGGCACGGGCGGGCGTGATGCCGTGGCGCGCCTTGCTGGAGTCAGGCGGTTCGGTCTGCTCTTCGCCGGCACCCTGTTCGATGTCTACGGCGGCATCTTCCGGCCGCTCGAGCGCCACGACCCCGGCATCGTCCGCAAGAAGCGCGATCTGGCCGTCAGCGCGCCCGAGGTGCACAACTTCGCCGCGGCCGACGGGCTGACCCTGCGGCTCACGCGCTACCGTGGCGGGGACAAGGGTCCGCTGCTGTTCACGCACGGGCTCGGCGTCTCCAGCCGGATCTTTTCCATCGACACGATCGAGACCAATCTGCTCGAGTACATGCACAACGCCGGCTACGACTGCTGGCTGCTCGATTACCGCGCCAGCATCGACCTGCCCTATGCCACCCAGGGCTGGACCGCCGACGAGGTCGCGCAGTTCGACTACGCACCTGCCATCACGCTCATCCGCGATCAGACGGGGCGCTCCAGCGTGCAGGTCATCGCACACTGCTACGGCGCCACGACCTTTACGATGGCCATGCTGTCCGGCCTGCGAGGCGTGCGCTCGGCCGTGATCTCGCAGATCTCGACCGATGTGATCGTTCCCTTCTACCCGCAACGCCTGCTCGCCTATCTGCGGCTCCCGAGCCTGCTCGAAAAGTTCGGCGTAACAGCCGTCAATGCGCGTGCGACGCGCGCCGACAGCATCTGGGGCCGCATGCTCGACGGGCTCATCCGCATCGCCGTGCCCTTCCAGCGGGGCGAGCGCTCGCGCAGCGCCACGTCCAATCGCATCACCGCGCTCTATGGACAGCTCTACAAATCGGCCCAACTCAACGAGGCCACGTTCGAGCACGGTCTGCCGGAGATGTTCGGAGAGGCCAACATCGCCGCCTTCAAGCAGCTGGCCCGCATCGCGCGCTGCAAGCACCTCGTCGACGCCGACGGCCACAACGCCTACCTGGAGAACGACGACGTCTCGGGCCTTGCCGCCATCCCGATCTGCTTCATCCATGGTCAGGAGAACGCCTGCTTCCGGCCGGAAAGCACGGAGCTGACGCTCAAGCGCCTCCAGGCCGCCGCGCCGTCACAGCCGTTCACGCGCCACGTCATCCCGGGCTACGGCCACATCGACTGCATCTTCGGAAAGAACGCCGCCCGGGATGTCTACCCGCACATCCTCGCGCATCTGGAGAAGTCGGCGGACGGCTGAGCCGTCGCGCGCGCGCCGCACGTCCGGCAGGTCACAGGATGCGGCCGAAGAAAGCGCCGCCGATGCGGACGACCGCATCGACACCGAGCGGCCCCTTCACCACGGCCGGGTCGGCCACGATGTCGTAGCTCGCTTCGAGGCTCTTCACGAGCAGCCAGTGGAACGTGTCGCCGGTTTCCTCGTTGGTCAGCACCCGGTGCGCGACGACGCGCCCGGTCAGTAGGGCCATCGAGGAGGGAGCGCTGGCCTCATCGCCGTCGCTCGCGCCCTCGGCCGCTGCGAACAGCCCGATAGGGATGAAGGCCTCTGGCGCCAGCGTCGCCTGATCCTCGCTGTCGTTGCTCGCGAGATAGGCCGCCTCGTTCGGCCAGGCCTGGAGCTCCTGAGCGAAGCCGGTCAGGCGCACGTCGACCTTCAAAGGGAATGTCCCGGCATCCACCGCTGCAAAATCGACGGCATCGAACACCAGCGGATAGGCGCCGCTGCCCTCCGCATCCGGCGCCACCCAGGCATAGAAGGCCCCTTCGAAAGCGTTGTCCTCCGGGCGACGGAGCGCTGTGGTCAGGGCGACCTGCACCGTGCTCTCGCCCTCGTAGAACGGGGTCAGTCCCATGATCTCGGAGCTGTCGCCCTGGCGCGCCAGATGGAACCAGATCTCGGCACCGCTGGCCGAACGCCAGATGCCGTAGTCACCGGCCGGCGTGGTGAGCGTCTCGACCGCCTGCGTGGCCAGCTTGACCATCGCATCGACGAAGCTTTCGTTGTCGGCGAACGAAAAGCCGATGCAGGAGAGATTGCTGGCCATGGCTCTGGTCTCCTGCTGCCTGTGCTTACGATGGTATCAGGCGCAACGGCGACAGCCTCAGGGCTTGGCGACGCCGAGGGCTATCCTGAAGCGCCGTGCGATGGCGCCGCCGTCTTTCTCCGGCAGGCACCAGGGATCTTCGGTGATGGCGATCTTGGCGATCGCCAGCGACGGTCCCGGCGTCTCGAACAACAGCTCGGCGAGCGCGCCGAGCTGGCCCGTCTCAGTCACCTGCATCGTGCGCTCGATGCCGAAGCCGCGAGCGACGGCGGTAATGTCGGTCCGGTTGCCGGTCAAGCCGCGCTGGCGCCCGGTCTCGGCGAAGCTCTCGTTGTCGAGCACGAGGACGGCGAGATTGGCCGGCTGCTGGTCGGCCACGACGGCGAGAGAGCCGATGCCCATCATGAGCTCGCCGTCGCCTGTCAGACACAGAACGCGGCGGTCCGGCCGGGCGAGCGCGATGCCGAGGGCGGTCGTCAGGGCCAATCCCATGCCGCCCCAGGAATAGAGGTACTCCGGGCTGTCGCCGGCAGCGCTGCAATCCCAGGTCGGGCTGCCGAGGCCGGGCACCACCAGAGTATTGCCGCGGCGGGCGAGAAGTTCGGCGACGAACGGCCGTCGCTCGATCTTGTTGGGGCGGGCTGCGGGTTTCTTGCTCATGCTCGTCCCCTACTCCTGACCGAAGCCCTTGGCGCCGATGACGCGCTGGCTGACCAGCACGGCGGCCGACATATTGCCGTTGTAGGCGAAGTCCGCGGCGGCGGCGAAGGTCTCGCCGACCTCGGCGGCCTTGTCGACCGGGAAGCAGCGCACGCTCATGGCCTCGAGAACCTTCTGAGCCGCTGCGCCGGCCGGCGCCTGCCATGGATTGAACTCGCCCCACTGGCCACGCATGGTGACCAGCATCAGGCAGGGCGCGCGCAGCGCCAGCGGATAGCCGAGGGCATTGATGCAGTTGCCGACGCCCGACGACTGCATCGCGAGCATCGCGCGCTTGCCGCCGAGCCACTGGCCCGTGCAGATGCCGACCCCTTCCTCTTCCGTCGTCAGGGTGACCACCCTGACGCCTTGGTCCGCCTCGCACATCTTCAGGAGACGGGTGAGACCGCCGTCGGGAATGGTGGCGACCGTCTCGATCTTGCGGGCCGCCATGGCCTTGAAGACGTCTTCCGACCAGTGAGTGCTCGTCGCCATGCGCAACCTTCCGCTGTGTGTTCCATCGCAGGCCGGCGTGCGTGGTCCGGCCCGCATTTCGGTTGACGCAGCCGGTCCGCTCAGGCGGACAGCCGCTGCATTTCCTCGAGGATGGCCTTGCCCATCTCGGTTGTGCCGACCTGACGCATGTTGGCCTGCATGATGTCGCCCGTCCGCAGCCCGCGCGCGAGAGTGGCGGCAATCGCCTTGTCGATGAGGTCCGCCGCCTCGCCGAGGTCGAAGGAGTAGCGCAGCGACATGCCTAGGCTCGCGATCATGGCGATCGGATTGGCGATGCCCTTGCCGGCGATGTCCGGCGCCGAGCCGTGCACCGGCTCGTAGAGCGCCTTGGCCCGACCGCCGCCGCTGGCGCCGAGCGAGGCCGACGGCAGCATGCCGATCGATCCGGTCAGCATGGCCGCCTCGTCGGACAGCATGTCACCGAAGAGATTGTCGCAGACGATGACATCGAACTGCTTGGGATTGCGCACGAGCTGCATGGCGCAGGCGTCGGCGAGGATGTGATGCAGCTCGACGTCCTTCGCCTCCTTGGCATGCAGCGCGCTGACCACCTCGTGCCAGAGCACGCCCGTCTTCATGACGTTGCGCTTCTCGGCGGAGTGCACCTTGTTGCCGCGCTTGCGTGCGAGGTCGAAGGCGACGCGGGCGATCCGCTCGATCTCGTGCGTCGTGTAGACGGTCGTATCGACGGCACGCTTCTCGCCGTTCTCGAGCGTGACGATCTCTTTGGGCTCACCGAAGTAGGTGCCGCCCGTGAGCTCGCGCAGGATCATGATGTCGAGACCTTCGACGTGCTCGCGACGCAGGCTCGAGGCCTCGGCCAGCGCCGGATAGCAGATCGCCGGGCGCAGATTGGCGAAGAGATCGAGATCCTTGCGCAGCCTGAGAAGGCCCGCCTCCGGGCGCTGCTCGTAAGGAACCTTGTCCCACTTGGGGCCGCCTACGGCGCCGAACAGCACGGCGTCCGCCTTGCGGGCCTTGTCGACCGTGCCCTCGGTCACCGAGACCTTGTGCTGGTCGTAGCAGCTTCCGCCGATCAGATCCTGCTCGGTATTGAAGGTCGCGACGCCCTGGCCCTGAAGCCAGCCCAGCACGCTTTTCACCTCCTGCATGACCTCGGGGCCGATGCCGTCACCGGGAAGGAGCAAGATGTCGAAGCTGGGCATGATCGCGCGCGTCCTCAGAAAACAATGGATGAGATGGGCTGGTTCCGTGGCCCCGGACGGGATCGCCCGGCGCCAGGAATTGCTAGCGATCATTTCGGGAGGGCGCAAGCAAGCAGAGGGCCGGAGGCCCGAGAAATCGCCCGAGGGAGCTGGCGTCGCCGGCTTGCAGCGCCGTCCGGGCGGCCACCACGCACACGGACCGGCGGGCCTGGGCGGGAAGCCGCACGCAAAGGCCCGCGGCAACGCCGTCGCTGGCCGCGATGGCCTGACCGCTGCCGCCGGACCGGTGCGGCTCAACCCAGCAACGGCACCTTCACGAGCAGCAGGAAGCCGTTGAGCATCAGCAGGCTGCCGACGACGCCGAGCGTACCACTGACGAACAGCAGCACTCCTGACCCGGAAATGATCGCGACTGACGCCAGTACGATGGCGATCTGCAGCAGCGCCTGGCTCCAGTCGAAATAGGGGTCCTTGCGCATGGCCGTGTCGCGCTCGACCTCCAGCGCCTTGGCGCGCACGAAGAGCTCATCCAACCCCTCCTTGGACTTGGGCTCCGTCTTGTAGCGCGCGGCGGTGTCCCGGTAGAGCTTGATCTTGCCCTCGACGTGCTTGCGCGCCTCCTCGGTCAGGCCGGGCTGCGTCTTCAGCAGCGCCTCCATCTCGTCGGCGGCCAGAATGAAGGTCGTACGGCGAATGTTCTTCGCCTGGAAGAAGGCCCAGAGATTGGACGCGTCCAGATTGGCGCGCGAGGCGTCCTTCGCGGCATTGCCGCCGCCCATCGAGCAGATCGCCAGCAATACGGCAAGCACGCCGATATAGACGCCGATCCACTTGTTGGATCCCTTGGAATCGTCACCACCGATATCGTCGAGCGCCATGGCTAGCTCCCACCTACCATCCCGTGTTTGCGCGCGTCCGGTCGTTCCCCCTACTCGGTCAGCTCGCGCCTGCTGCCGACGCTACCGTCGCTGTTGAGCTCGTAGACGATGGGGACGCCCGTTCCAAGCTCGCGCTTGACGATCTCCTCGCCCGAAAGCCCCTCGAGGTTCATGATCAAGGCGCGCAGACTGTTGCCGTGAGCCGCGACGATGATCGACTTGCCGCTCTTGACGAGCGGAAGGATGTGCGCCTCGTAGTAGGGCAGCACGCGCTCGGCCGTGTTTTTCAGGCTCTCGCCGCCCGGCGGTGGGATATCGTAGCTGCGCCGCCAGATGTGGACCTGCTCCTCGCCCCAGCGCTTGCGCGCATCGTCCTTGTTCAGGCCGGAAAGGTCGCCGTAGTCGCGCTCGTTGAGCGCCTGATCCTTGATGGTCTCGAGGTCTTCCTGTCCGAGCTCCCCGAGGATGAGGGTCAGCGTCCGCTGGGCGCGCTTCAGGGCGCTGGTGAAGGCGATGTCGAACTTGAAGCCCTGCTGGCGCAACAAGCGACCTGCCTTGCGGGCCTCCGCCTCGCCGGTGGCCGTCAGATCGACGTCCTTCCAGCCCGTGAACAGATTGAGGTTGTTCCACTCGCTCTGGCCATGCCGAACGAGCACCAGCTTGCATGCCATTCTCACAGTCTCCCTGTCGCAATCCCTCGCCGCAGCCTCCGGCGCGGTTCTAAAGCCCCAAGACATCCACCATGCTGTAGAGGCCGGGCGGCTTGCCTTTCCCCCACAGCGCCGCCCGCACGGCCCCGCGCGAGAACAGGGACCGGTCCGCAGCCTTGTGCGTGATCTCGATGCGCTCGCCATCGCCGGCGAAGACCACGGTGTGATCCCCGACGACGCTGCCGCCCCTCAGCGTGGCGAAACCGATGTGGCCCCGCGGCCGTGGGCCGGTATGCCCGTCGCGCGAGCGGATGGAATGAGACTTGAGCTCGATTCCACGGCCTTCCGCGGCGGCCTGACCGAGCATCAACGCCGTGCCCGAGGGCGCGTCGATCTTGTGGCGGTGGTGCATCTCAACGACCTCGATGTCGAAGTCCTCGTCGAGGGCCGCCGCCACGCGCCGCGTCAACGCCAGCAGCAGGTTGACTCCGACGCTCATGTTGCCGGCCTTGACGATGGTGCAGTGGCGCGCCGCGGCCTCGATGCGCTTCTCCTGCGCCTCGTCGAAGCCGGTCGTGCCGATGACATGGACGATCCGGGCGTTGGCGGCCAGGCCCGCGAACTCGACGGAGGCGGCCGGCACCGTGAAATCGAGAACGGCGTCCACGGAGGCGAACACGTCGATCGCCTCGTCGGTGACCTTGATCCCGAGGGGGCCGACGCCCGCCAGCAGACCGGCATCCTGACCGATCGCCGGGGAGCCCTTGGCCTCGCAGGCGCCCGCGACCACACAACCCCTGGCTTCGTGCACGGTCTGCAGGAGTTGGCGGCCCATGCGGCCGGCCGCTCCCATCACCGCGACCTTCAAATCGCTCATCGTTGCCTCACGCTCCCAAGTATCGCTGCCGTATAGCAACGCCTACCGCTCGACGGAAGGCCCCTCGCCTTGCCCATGCCTCTTCCAGAGGGCGATCGGCGATCCCGATGGCGCGCAGCATGGGGAGGCAGAGACCGGACCCGGCCCCTAGCCCTTCGCCGTATCGCTCTTGGCCGCTGCGATGGCGCGCACGATCAGCTCGCGGGCTTCCGCATCATCGCCCCATCGGGTCACCTCGACCCACTTGCCGTCCTCGAGATCCTTGTAGCGCTGGAAGAAGTGAGCGATCTGCCTGATCAGCAGGTCGGGCAGATCCCGGATCGAGCCGATCTTCTGATACATGGCCGACACCTGCGGCGAAGGAACCGCAATGACTTTCTCGTCGCTGCCCTTTTCGTCACGCATGAACAGCACGCCGACCGGTCGGCAGTTGATGACGCAGCCGGGAATGAGCGGGCGCTGGTTGGCAATGAGCACGTCAATCGGGTCGCCATCGTCGGACAGTGTGTGCGGAACGAACCCGTAATTTCCCGGATAGCGCATGGCCGTATAGAGGATGCGGTCGACGAACATCGTGCCCGAGGCCTTGTCCATCTCGTACTTTACCGGCTCGCCTCCGATCGGCACCTCGACGATGACGTTGATGTCGTGCGGCGCGTTGTTGCCGATGGGTACCGCCTCAATTCTCATTGCTCGTTCTCCATGCCACCCGAATTGCGACGCCAGCAGCCTACAATATAGCCTGCGGGAAGGCGCTCGACCTGTCGAGCATGCACAGAGAAGGGCCGGCGACATGAAAATCAAGGGCCTCGAAGGGCTCAGCGAGACCGAGGTCAGTCGCGCGCTCGCCAATGGCGCAACGTTCGTGCACTACCAGTATTGTATCTCGATCGTCGTCATGACATTCAAGCGGCCATCGAGCATCTTTTTCGTGCGCCCGGGACAGAGCCGGGTCGGCAAGGGGCTGCCCTTTACCGTCGTCAGCCTGCTGCTCGGCTGGTGGGGAATTCCCTGGGGTCCGATCTATACGGTGCAGACGATCATCAACAACACGCGCGGCGGCCGCGACGTGACCAGCGAGGTCCTGGCGGCAGCAAGCTCGCGTCAGCCGTGAAGGCACCGCTCGCAACAGGTGCTAACGGCGATCAGCTCGAGCCTTTGCGCGCTGGCACCACGTCGGGCCACCCGAACGCCGTCTTCTCGAGCTTGACCGAGCCGAAGCGCTCGCTCGCGCGCGTGATCGGCCGGCCGCCACGTCGACGATAGAATGCGCAGGCGCCCTCGTTCTGGGTGATCGCCCAGACGATGAGCCCGCGCAGTTGCGCCTCGTCCATGGCATGGCGCGCCGCCTCGAAGAGATACTCTCCGAATCCGAGGCCCTGATAGATCGGTGCGACGTAGAGCTCGTAGATCTCCCCCTGGTACGGACCGCGGATGCGGGCCTTGCCCCAATTGGCGTAACCGGCAGGCGTGCCGGCGACCTCGAGGATCAACGTCCGCCGGCTGCCGTCGAGCGCACGCCGCCACCATGTGACGTTGCGCCTGCGCACCATGGCCTCAAGGTGCAGATGAGGAATGATGCCGAGGTAGGCCGACTTCCAGGACTCCTGGAAGATCTCGGCCAGAGCCTCCGCATCGGCAGGCTCGGCGCTGCGAACGCGCAACCGAGGAACTGACTGGCTGGTCTTACGTGACATGACGACATTATAGGCATGGCTCGCGCCTCGCGCGCGAGCGTTTTCTTAAATTGCGCGGCCGCCGACCGAGGCCGCCTGCCGCGAGGTCGCGTGAGGCTCGCGACGGCGAAGCCAGCGGTAAATCGCGAAAGGGGTCCGCCCTCGCAGGCAGACCCCTCTTATCACTGTCGTCGCGTGCGCCGGCTGGCGCTCAGCGAGCCTTTTTGGACTTCTCGGCGGCGGCTTTGACAGTCGCCTGGGCCGCGCCGCCGACCGTCGCGAACATGCGCTGCGCGACCTCGGTCGAGAGCTGGTAGAGCTCCTTCGTCTGCTCGCCTGCGATGGCAACCTGCCTCTGCATGAACTCGGCCTGCAGGCGACCGACGTCCGCGAGAGTCGTGCACTTGGCCATCGCACCGGCGATGTCGAAAGCAGCCGACGTGTTCGCCGCGACATTGGCGAGCACCTTCTCGCCGATCTGGCGCGCACCGGTCTGGGCGACGGTCACGATTTCCTCGAAGGACTTCGCCCCGTCCTGCGCCGCGCTCGACATCTGCGTATAGGCCTCACGCGCCTTCGCCACACCTTCCTCGGCCATGGCCTTGAAATTGTCGGGCATGCGGGCCTGCTGGGCAGCCTTGAAGAACTCTTCGGTCTGATGTCGGATGTGCTCGTTCATGTCTGCAACGTCCTCTTGCCTTGCGCCGCACGAGGAACAACCCTCGCCTCATGGACACCAGATAAGATGATTCATGCTGCATTGCAATACGACTTATTGCGATGCACAATCTCCTGCGACAGCTCGTCTCACAGGAGCCGGCCCCGCGGGCGCGTGCCGAGCGGCAGGAACAGGTCGCGGTAGGCGGTCACGGCCGGATCGAAGATGATGTCGCGCTCGCGCAACGACCGCGATAGCCGAAGGCCCTCAAGCGACCGACACCGGCTGAGCGCCACGTACGCCTGGCCATGAGCGAAGGTGCCGCGACCGAAATCGATATAGACCCGGTCGAGCGTCATGCCCTGCGCCTTGTGGATCGTCAGGGCCCACGCGAGCCGCACCGGCAATTGCTGGAACGTACCCGCCACGGTGCGCGTGATCTCGTCGCGCTCGGCGTCGTAGGCGTAGCGCAGGCTCTCCCAGGCGACCGGCTCGAGCTCGTGCTCCCGCCCGGCGATTTCCACCCAGGCCCGCCCGCCCTCGACCCGCGTGACCACGGCCAGCGTGCCGTTGACCCAGCGCTTCGCCGGATCGTTGCGAATGAGCACGACGCGCGCCCCGGTCTTCAGCAGGAGGGTGGAGTCGACCGGCGTCGCGGTTTCCGGATACTCACCCGTCCGCGTCGCCTCGAAGGCTTCGGCCCGACCGGGCAACGCCTCCAGAAACGCGGTGTTGATGCGGTTGGCGGCCTCGTTCGTCGTCGTCAGGATGATATGGTCCCCGGCGTCACGCAAGCGCTGCAGCGGTCCGACGCAGCCATCGAGCAGTTCCAGTTCCTCGCGCCCCGCCTCGCCTTCGCGCACGGCGTTGAGCACGCGAAGGAACGTCTCGTCGCGCTGCCGGAACACCTCGCTCAGCTCCAGGAGCTGGCAGTTGCCGTCCCGCAAGGCCTCGATGTTGAAGAAGAACGGGCCGCCGTAGTCCTCGTGCAGGCGCGACGCCGCTTCCGCGCCCGCGACCACGGGCGGGAGCTGGTGAAGATCCCCGAACAGCAGCATCTGTACGCCGCCGAACGGCTCCTTCTGACGACCGCGATTGAGCCGCAGCATACGATCGATCGCCTGCATGAGGTCGGCGCGCACCATCGAGACCTCGTCGATGATGAGTGTCTCGAGCCGGCGCATGACGGTGCCGTTGCGCGACCGGCGCACGTCCTCGGGGCCGAGCAGGCGCGGCGGCAGCCCGAAGAAGGAATGTATGGTCTGGCCCCCGACGTTGACCGCCGCGAGGCCCGTCGGCGCCAGCACGGCCACGCCCGGCCCGAGGCTCTCGCGGATGCACCGCAGCAGCGTGGACTTACCCGTGCCGGCGCGGCCGGTTACGAACAGATCGCCATCGCGCTTCGCCACGAACGCCGCCGCGGTATCGAACTCGGCGGTCCGCACGATATCCGTCGGCCAGCCCTCGGCCGGGCCGGCGTCAGGCATTGCGGCGGGTGACGGCGCCGGGGCCACCGGCTCCGCCGCCATGCCGCCGGGAGATCGCCTCGTCCTCGATGGGCTCATGCGGCTTCGATCCTGCTTCGTCGGCCCCTCCAGCGTCGTCATCGACACGGGGCGAGCCGCCATACTACCCTGCTTCGCGCCCTCATGGCGCCCGAGAGGCTACGACATGCTACGACTGACGCGTCGCACTGGTCTGCGCATCCTGGCGCTCTTCGCAACACTTCTCGCAAGCGCATCGAGCCCTGGACTGGCCGACACCGGCAAGTCCGGACCCCAGGGACCCGAAATCCGCATCCAGCGCTGGCTGATCCCCATGCCGAAGGCGCAGGGGCGCGTGCTCGCCGCGACCGTCGCCCGCCCCCCCGGTGACGCGCCGGCGACCCTCGTCGTCATCAATCACGGCTCGCCACCGCGTGCGAGCGTACGGGCCTACATGGTCGAGCCCCTATATCGCTTCGCGACCGAGTGGTTCGTGCGGCGCGGTCATGTCGTGGTTCTGCCGCTCAGACGCGGCTACGGCGTCACGGGCGGCAACGGCCCGGAATTTCTCCACCGCTGCCGCGACGCCGACTACGTTCACTCGGGCAGAGCGGCCGCCCAAGACATCGACGCGACCATCGACTTCATGCAGCGCCAGCCGTTCGTGCGGCCCGGCTCGGTGATCGTCGTCGGGATCTCGGCCGGCGGATGGTCGACCATCGGCCACACCAGCCTCAATCGCAAAGACGTGCGCGTCGCCATCAATTTCGCCGGCGGGCGCGGCGGCTCGGCAAACCGCGAGAACCGCACCGTCTGCCAGCCGGACCGCCTCGTTTCGGCGGCGCGCGAGTTCGGTCGCACGGCACGCGTGCCGACGCTCTGGATCTACGCCGAGAACGACAGCTTCTTCAAACCCGCCCTCGCCAAGGCCATGCACAGTGCCTACGTCTCGGCAGGCGGCAACGCCGAGCTGCATCAGCTCGGACCGTTCGGCCGGGATGGCCATTCTCTGTTCGGTGCGAGGGACGGCCCGCGCATCTGGGGGCCGATCGTCTCCCGCTTTCTCGCCCGCCATGGCTTCAAATGACCTTCAACGCCCAGGTACGGGCGCGACGGCGCAACAAATACCGGATGAACTCTTTGATCTGGATAGAAGCCGACAAACCTTCCCAGACGAAAGGCATATGAAAGAACGAGCCGTTACAGTGCGAACGCTGAGATCGTGTTGGTGAGCGCCACGCGTTCTCTGGACCCATCTCGGCTCGTGTCTCGGCTAACCCTGGGACACATCTTCCGATCACTACCACTCCGTAAACTAGAACGGCCGCTCTTCGGAGCGGCCGTCTTTTCTACTTGCGCGAGTCTCAGATTTGCTTGAGCCGCGGGCCAAGCGCGAGATCTCCTGGCGTGCCCTGCCGTTCTCTCCAGGATTCAGCCCGGCGGTGCCTGCCCCTCGGTCTGCTGTCGCGACTCGAATGGCGGCAAGGCGACGATCGCCAGCAACCCCTTGCCCTCGGCACTCGACCGCAGCTCGAGTTGGCCGCCGTGCCGCCGCGCGATTTCGTCGACGATCGACAGCCCGAGGCCGCAGCCGTCGCCGCGGGATTCGTCGAGACGGACAAACGGTCGCTTCACGGCTTCGAACTGTTCCGCCGGGACGCCTGGCCCGTCATCGCCGACAGCGAGCGTCCACCAGCCGTCTGCGGCGCGCTTTTCGATCTGCACGGTCACGTTCGATTTCGCCGGACAATACTCGATGGCGTTCTCGACCAGATTGACCAGCATCTCGGTGAGAAGTGTCGGGTTACCCGCGACATCCGCCTCCTCCGTGCGGCTTTCCAGTCCGAGATCGATGCCTTTGCGCAGCGCGCGCGGCACGAGATCGCGCAGCGTATCGCCAGCGACGGTGACGAGATCGACGGCACGATCCGTGCTGACGACGGTGAGTTGTGATTCACTGCGCGCCAACTGGAGAAGCTGACTGGCGAGCCGCGAGGCCTTGCGCGCGCCGCTTTGAACGCGTTCGAGCGCCTGGCGGGCCTCGGGCGTCGGGGCGCTGCGCAAGGCCATGTCGGTCGCGAGACTGAGTTCCGCGAGCGGTGTGCGCAATTGATGCGACGCCCTGGCAATGAAGCGATCCTGTTCCTCGATGCTGCCCTTCAACCGTGCGAACAGCTGGTTGAGCGCCTCGACCAGGTCCCTCAGCTCCTCGGGCAGATCATGGTCGATGGCGCGAAGGTCCTCGCGCGATCGCCGACGGATCGATTGACGCAAGCGCTGTAGCGGTCGCAGCGACAGGTGTATGCCGATCACGAGAAAGACAATCAGTCCGACGAGGATGACGACCTGGTAGAAAAACGAGCGGATGACCTCGCCCCGGACGCGCGCGCCGAGCAGCGCGTTCTCCCTGAACACCGCAATGTGCATGATGTCGCGGCCCGCTTCGGTCGCCACCTCGGTGGTGAGGGCGACGCCGCGCATGCTTACACCCTTGTGATCGACATCGAAGTAGCGGGGGTTGCCGGGCGCTGGCTTCTTCTCGGACGGCGGCTCCGGGAGATCGGCGTTGCCGATCGTATAGCCCGTGCTCGGCAGAGTCGCCTTGTACTCGATGCGCCCAGCAAACGTGGTGCGCAGCAGAGAAACGGTTGCGCGCGCAAGTTCTTGCCCGTCGAGGTCGGTCGCATGCTCACGCACGATGAGCGCGAAGGCCAGGAGCTGTCGATCGAAGGCCTCGCTCTGGCGGGCGTGCGTCGTCACGTAGATGTCGACCAGACGCACGCCCGTCACGAGGACGAACGGCACAATGATCCAGGCGAGCAGCGTTCTGTAGAGGGACTTCTTGAGCCAGTCGATCATGCCTGCAGAAGATAGCCGAGACCGCGGATCGTGTTGATGGACACACCGGGATCTGTGATCTTCTTTCGCAGCCTGTGGACATAGAGCTCGATCGCCGCCGCACTGACCTCCTCGCCGAACGAGAACAAGTGCTCGATGATGCGATCCTTGCTCACGACGACATCGGGATTTCGCATCAGCACCTCGAGCACGTTGCGCTCGCGGGGCGTCAACGCCAGGGGCACGTCGTTCAACCAGACGGTGCGTGAGACCGTGTCGAGGCGCAGGGGACCGATCGAGATTTCCGGATTGTGCCGGACTCCGCCGCGCCGGAGCAGGGCGCGGGTGCGCGCCTCCAATTCCTCGAGATCGAAGGGCTTGGCCAGATAGTCGTCGGCGCCCAGATCGAGCCCGCGCACGCGGTTCTCCGTGCCCGAGCGAGCCGAAAGGATCAGCACCGGCGCCCTCCCACCACGCTCACGATAGCGCCTCAGCACCTCGAGCCCGTCGAGGGCCGGTAGGTTGAGATCGAGGATCACGAGATCGAAACTCTGCGCGGCCAGCATGTCGTCCGCCATCTCGCCGTCCACGGCCGTGTCCACCGCATGCTCGAGACCGCGCATCGAGGCGCTCAGATCGGCCAGCAGGCTGGCATTATCCTCGACGATCAGAACTCGCATGCTTCGGTTGTACCCCAAACGGTCCGCGGCAGGAAACGCAGGGCTAACCGATCAAGCTTACAGTTTGCTTTCAATTCGGGGTTCGCCGCCATGCCACCGCTCAATAGCGGCGTGCGAGCAGCGCATCGATGTCGCGGTCCTGACTGTCCCGGCGCCGTTGCGGGTAATCCATGCGCACGCGCTCGGTGCTCCTCGTCTCTTCGACGGCGGGCTGACGGTCGAACACGAAGGTCGCGACCAGTCGACCACCGAACTCGGCCTTGGTCTTGAAGACCTGCCAGGCCTCGCTGCCCTTCTTGCAGGTTTCCCCGTTGCGGTCGCAGAAGGTCAAGACCCAGGTCGTGCCAGACGAGAACGCGGAGATGACCTGAGCCTGACGATCTTTGTCCGTCGGCAGTATCGCCACGATCAGCGCCAACCAGAACGTCAACCTGAGCAGTCCCATCGCGCCGCCTCCTTTTCGACCGGCTCGCTTGCTTCCAGTGGTTTATACGCGTCAATCAATGAGATCGCGTTGAACGGGGCGGTCACATCCGAAGCAGTTTGGCGACGTCTTGTTAAGGTCTCGCGCCCGCCGCCGAGGTCGACGCCCGAACGGCGACAGGACCGCCCGAGATCGACCCGCCGCTTCAAGGATCGTTAAGCTTGAACACGCACACTTCCCTCAGTCGGAAGCGGAACGGGAGCCGTGTTGCGTGACTTCGGAAATCGCCTCGTTTGTTGCTGGCGTGCGCACCTGGATTGATCGGCTCGCGAGCGCTCCTGCCCACCTCACCGCTTCCGCCCGCCGGACAAACGACCTGGCGAGCGGCCGTCCGCTGGTGGCACACGCCATCGCCTCACTGATCGCCTGCGGCGCTCTCGTATCGCAGCTTGGCGGCGTCGCTGCTCCGCCCCTTCCTCATCTCATCGTCAGCGGCTTCGTCTCGTTGTGGGCGGCGCTGGCGCTCACGTCGGCGTTCGGCGGCCGGTCCGCCATCTCGAACGTCATGACCACGGCTGCGAGCCTCGTGCTCGTGACCTACGTTGCCGCGCACACGAGCGGGCTCACCTCGCCGCTCGTGATCTGGATCCCGCTCATCCTGCTCGAGTTCGTCGGCACCGGCGCCCGCCGATCCTGGACGATCGCCGCGGGTCTCGGCGTCGCTGCGGTGATAGCCCTGGCGCTGATCGGCCCCGCGCTCGTCGCGACACCCGCCACGACCATGCCCGCCCTCGCCCTCGTCAGCACTCTCGGCGCGCTCGCATGCGCTCTGGCGCTGGCAGTCCCCGCGACGCGACGCCAGCCGTCCTCGCACGCGCTCACCCCACCGGCAAACAGCGCGCCGCCGGCCGCCACGACGGCGGAGCAAACCCTGCATCTGGCGCGCATGAGCCACGAGCTGCGCACCCCGCTCAACGCCATCGTCGGCTTCGCCGAGCTGATGCATCGCGATCTCGCCCTGAAGCCGGACGAGCTCAGGAACGCCGAGTACAGCCGCATCATCCGCGAGAGCAGCCAGCATGTCCTCGCCATCGCCAACGACCTGCTCGACCATTCACGCCTGGAGGCGGGCAGCGTCTCACTGTGCCGCGAGACCTGCCATCTCGAGCCGATCGTGAAAGGCGCCATCGACACCGTCGGACCGATCGCGGCGGCGCGCTCGATCACCATCTCGCATCTTCGCCGACCCACACTGCCGACCGTGACCGCCGACAAGCGCGCCGTGCTGCAGATGCTGCTCAACCTGCTGTCGAACGCCATAAAGTTCAGCGAGACCGGGGGGCGTATCGACGTCGTGATGCGCACGAGCGGCGCCATGATCGAGATCGCAGTCAGGGACCGTGGCATCGGCATGGCCGCCGACGACGTGCGCAAGATCGGCACGGCGTATCTCCAGACGGATGCCTCGCGGCGCGACGGCCGCGACGGCGCCGGGCTCGGGCTTAGCGTCGTCAAGGGACTGGTCGAGCTGCACGGCGGGCGGCTCGTGATCGCCAGCCGCCCGGGCCTGGGAACCATCGCAACGCTGAGCCTGCCGGTCGACACGGAGCAGCAGTCCGAGTCTGCCACGCAGCCGCTGCGCACCGCAGCCTAGCCCGCGCCCAACCGGCGGGACGGCGCGATGCGCTGGCGCCGCTAACGCCGACCGCACCCTAGGACCGCCCCCGGACGAAGTTAACCCGACGTTAGCGATACCTGAGCCAGCGTCATCGTGGCGATCGCTGACGAGCGAAGGTGGGGAGCCGACATGACGCCACTGAAGGCAAGGCTGTTACTGGGTGCGGTCTTCGGACTGATCGGCGGCGTCGCGGCGAACGCTCTTTTCCTCCAGTCTGACCGGCACGGCACGACGACACTGCGCTCGATCGCACTCGGCAAGCCCTCTCCGGGCGCCCGCCCCGAGAGCCCGCCTCGCTCGGGCGATTGGGTGACGCGCCTCAAGAGCCCGGTGACTGCGCCCAAGCCGGGCTCCCCCGAGCCCGCACCCAGGCGCATGGCCGCCGCCAACCCACGGCCCACGGGGAAGCTATCGCCCGACTCGAGCAAGCTGCCAGCAGCCGGCCCGCATATCCTCGAGCCTGCCGGACCGCGCACCGTGCGCGCCGTGCAACGCGAGCTGTCCGCCCGCGGCTATGCGCCGGGCGAGAGCGACGGCGTCATCGGTCTCATGACCCGCGCCGCCATCATGGCCTACCAGCACGACAACGGCCTGCCACTGACGGCTGAACCGAGCGAGGAGCTGCTGCGCCACATCATCCTCGGCCGCTCGCTGTCGGCGCCGATCAGCCTGCCGAGCCAAGGCGAGCAGATCCACGTCGATATGGTCGTCCGCGTCGTCCAGCGAGCGCTCGCCTCGCTCGGCTACTACACGGCCCGGATCGACGGCCGCCTCAACGAGACGACGACCCGTGCCATTCGCGAGTTCGAGCTCGACCAGAAACGCGAGCCGAAGCAGCGCATTTCCGGTCAGCTCATCGCCGCACTCGGCCGCGCGACGGGATCGCCGCTGACCGTGCCTGCCGGGCGCTGAGCCACGCCCGGAGATGACGGGGTTGTGTCGGTGGCGGGTCCGCGCGCATGATGCGGCGCGCCCGCCCATCACTCACGAGGCAATCCGTTCATGAAGCTCTCGGTCCTCGACCAGTCGCCCATCATCGGCGATGCCACACCGTCCACGGCGATCCACTCGACCATCGAGCTCGCCCGCATCGCCGATCGCCTCGGCTATCATCGCTTCTGGCTGGCGGAGCACCATGCCTTGCGCGGCCTCGCGGACGCCAGCCCCGAGATCCTGCTGGCGCGCATCGGCTGCGAGACGACACGCATCCGCATCGGCACCGGCGGCATCATGCTGCCCTACTACTCGACCTTCAAGATCGCCGAGCAGTTCAAGATGCTGGAGGCGCTCTACCCCGGCCGGGTCGATCTCGGCGTCGGACGAGCGCCGGGCGGCCATCCGCGCACGGCCCGCGTGCTCTTCGACGGCCGGCCCATCGGCGGTGAGGAGGATTTCGTCCGCCAGCTCGCGGAGCTGTCCGCGATCTACAAGGGCACCGTACCCGAAGGCCACCCGCTGCATGGCCAGATCGTCAACCCACTGGGTCCAACCGCGCCCGAGCTCTGGGTGCTCGGCTCGAGCACCGGTGGTGCGGCGTTCGCCAGCCATCTCGGCATGCGCTACGCCTACGCCAATTTCATCAATCCACACGGCGGCGCACGCGTTGCTGCCGCCTATCGCCAGCATTTCCAGCCGGGACACGAGCCCAAGCCGCACATGGCCGTGGCGGTGCTCGCCGTCTGCGCCGAGTCGGATGCGCAGGCCGAGCTGATCGAGCGCGCCATCTGTCTGAGGTGGGTCAACACGGCCTATGGTCGCGAGACGCCCGTGCCGACACTCGAGCAAGCCGCGCAACACCAGTTCTCGCCGGAGGAGCTGTCCATCGCCTCTCGCGAGCGGCCACGCGCCATCCTCGGCACGGTCGAGCGGGTCGCCGACGAGATCCGTGCGATCCAGGCGGCCTTCGAGGCAGACGAGGTGATCGTCGTCTCGATGGCGCCATCCTACGAGTTGCGCAAAGCTACCATCGAGCAACTGGCCAAGGCCTTCTCGCTCTGAGACCAGCAGTACCGGCCCGCGGCTCAGCCGGGCCGGCCCCACAGCCGGCGGCCGAGCTGCAACAGCCAGGCCCGCGCGCGTGCGAGCAGCGGCCTGAGCACCAGCGCCAGGCGCAGCCTCAGCGACCGGGCGCTCTCGGCGAGCCAGCGATAAGCCGCGCTCGACCGCAGCCAGGTCTTGAATTCGCGCAAGGTCAGCTTCGCCCAGCGCTCCAGGGCCAGCCAGCGATCGTCGAACCACGCCAGCACAGCGCTCATCCGCGCCAGCGGACGCAGGATATCCCAGGTTCCCTTGACGAAGATGGCGCTGACGAATTTCGCGGCGACCAGCCCGCCGCCCGCATAAAGCGGCCGCGTCACCAGAAGGGCCGCGAAATAGAGCTTCGCCGGGATCAACAGCAGCCCAGGTACGATGATGAATGGCAGCGTCGCGAACGGCGTCGCCTGCCGCACCCAGCCGCTCGGGTGGCGCATGCCGTGCCGGCGCAGGGCGTTGCGCATGGTCTTGACGGCGTTGAAGTACCAGGCGAGCGGCGCCAGATAGCGGGCGAGCCGCCGCACCGAGGCGAGCGCCTCATCCAGCAGGAAATAGAGCGCCGCCAGGACGTAGGCCGTCGCCCGGCCGGCAGCGCGCAGCAGGCGCCGCAGCGCGCCCCACGCCCCACCCGGACCGGCGGCGGGCGGCTCGGATGCCGGATCTGGCACAGGTCGATCACTCACCTGGACGACACCTCAGTCGCGCGGGCCACTGCACGTATCCGGCAGTCTAAGCTTGCCACACGCTGGCGCGGAAGGACGAACCCGAACGAGGGTGACTATTCGACCGCGGTGACGCGGTAGCCCGCGGCGCGCAGCGTCGCCACGAGGCCGTCGTCACCCACGAGATGCAATGCGCCAACGGCGATGAAGGCGCCGCCCTGCGCCAGGATGGGTAGCGCCGCATCGTGCATCCGGCGATTGCGCACGGTCAGGAGCTGGTGCTTGAAGGCGGCGAGCGACACTGGCCCGACCTTGGCCTCGCGCGCCAGCACGCGCTGCAACGGCCAGGCGGCCGCGATTTCCCGCTTCAGATAGAGCTGAACGATCGTCTCCATCATATCGTCGAGGCGCGGATAGAGCTTCACCGCCACCCGCAGCATGGACACCTGATCGGTCATGGGCACGGCCGCCATGGCGCGCAACTGATCCTCGATGGTCTCCAGACCGACAACCGGGCGCCCGCTCTTGCGTGCCAGCTCGCCGATGCGGCCATCGACGGTCGCGATCCCCTTCGCCACGCGCTGCTGCTCGCAATGGGAGAGAGACATCATCGACATGATGACCCAGGGCTGGAAGGCTGCGGCCGCCTCACCGGGCACGCCCGAGCGTTGCAGCACGGCCTTGACGGTCGCGAACTCGGAGCTGTCGACGAGCTGGTCGAGCCGCTTGCCGTCGCGGAGCAGGAGCAGGGAGCTGAGCTTGGCCATGGCCTTGGCGATGGCCTCGGGGGCGAAGTCCGCCACCTCGAGCACGACCCGCTTGGACCCTTCGATGGCCGCCAGCACCCGCGGCGAGAAGCTGGTCACACGCGTATCGGTCAGATGGATGGTTCCGAACAGGTGGGAGACAGCCACACCATCGCGCTCGATCCGCCACAACAGCGCCTTGCCGTTGGCCGTCCGGTCCCGCTCGACGGCGATCTCCTTGTGCTGCTCCGGCGCACGCTTGGCCATCTCCGTCATCATGTCGGCGCCACGGCATTCGCCGGGCTCGCGCGCATTGGCCGGACCTGCGAACAGCGCCGCCAGCAGCAGCACCACGATCAGCAAGATGTGGAATTCCCCGAGCACTCTCGAACGCAGCACGTGCGGCCTCCATCCTTCGATCGCGACGGCAGAAATCGTTGCCGATCTCTTACGGTGCTCTCGCTTAACGACCGATTAAAGGCGCATGCTGCGGCAGAGCTCAGGCGCGAGGATGCGCGGAGCCGTGGACGGCGATGAGGCGGTCGCGATCGACCTCGGTATAGACCTGCGTGGTCGACAGGCTGGCGTGGCCGAGCAGCTCCTGGATCTGGCGCAGATCGGCGCCCGCCGACAGCAGATGCGTGGCGAAGGAATGGCGCAGGGCGTGCGGCGTCGCCGTCGCCGGCAGGCCGAGTGTTCCGCGCAACTGCTCCACCAGAAGCTGGATGATGCGCGGTGACAGCGGCCCACCCTTGGCGCCGCGAAAGAGAATGTCGTCGGCGTCGAGCGGATAGGGGCACAGCGACAGATAGCGCGCCACCGCCTCGCGCGTCACGGCCAGCACGGGCACCAGCCGCTCCTTGTTGCCCTTGCCGGTGATGCGCAGAACGTCCCGCAGGCCGACCGGCGCCTCCTTCACGCGCAGCGCCAGCGCCTCGGAAATGCGCAGGCCCGCGCCGTAGAGGAGCAGCAGGACGGCCGTGTCCCGCGCCGTGATCCAATCCTTGTCCGCCGCCAGGGCGTCGGCGACGACCGCTTTGGCCTTCTCGACGGTGAGCGGCTTGGGTATGGCGTGCGGCAGGCGCGGATTGCGAATGGTGAGGATCGCGCGGTTCTTCAGTGCGCCGGACGCCTCGAGGTAGCGGAAGAAGCCCCGCAGGGCGGACAGCGCGCGGGCAATGCTGCGGCTTTCGACGCCGACGCGACGGCGGGCAGCGAGGAAACCACGCAAAGTCTTGACATCCAGGCGCGCCAGATCGGCGAGCGCCGGCGGATAGCCGAGATGCCGGCCGAGCCAGCCGAGAAGCTGGTCGAGGTCACGCCGATAGGCGACGAGGGTCTGCGCGGCCACGCCACGCTCGCTTCCAAGGTGCGCCAGCCATCGCGCGGCGGCATCGGCGAGATCGCCCCCGAGCGGGAGCGTCAACGCCACATCTGACGACGGAACGGGTGCGCGCGACGGCATGCCAACTCCCCTCGAATCACCGGCATGGTCGAGCTTCGAGGGCGAATGGTAAAGCGATGATGAAGATCCAGCCCCCCGACCCGTGGCACGGGCCGGGCCGCGGCCGCCCGATCACCGCGACAGGATGGACTTGGCCAAACGTCCGACCGACATCTTGCGCTTGCGGCTCTCCGCGTCCTGAAGGGCCTGGGCGATCTCCTTGACCCGCGAAGACTTCTTGCGCGTGATGATCTCGGTCCGGAACTGGCCGGACAAGCGCACGCCGCAGTGGCTGCCCGAGATCCACACGACCTCACAGGCGACCGATGTGCGCTCCGGCCCCATGCTGAACGTGAGCACGAGGCTGTCGCCGATCGAAAGCCGGCTCGCGCCATCGGTGAATCTGTCGCCGCTGAACTCGAGCTTCGCGCCGGTCGACGAGCGATCGCAGATCATGCAGGCGATGTTCTGGCTGAGGCGCTCGTTCTTGAGCACGGCGGGGATGTGCGCGGCGACTCGCCTGGCGCGCCGCTTGTCCTTGCCGACCTCCTCGGTGTCGTCCTCGTCGTCTTCCACTTCCGGCTCGGCGGCGGTCGCCGACTGCTCGGCGGGCACCTCTTCCGACGGCGCGAGAGCCGTCTCGACCGGCACTTCCGGCGTGACGTCCGCCTCGTCCGGCGTCGCGACTGCCACGGACCCGGTCACGGCCTGTCCGACGACGACAGGCTCGGCGACGGGCGACGCAATGCTCTCTGTAACGACTGGCTCGACCGCCTCGACGTGCGCGGGCACGACCTCCGCGACGGTAGCAATCTTCGGCGGCGCGACGACGCGCGCCACCGGCGCGCTCGCAGGCGTGTCGTTGACCTGACGCGGCTCGACCGCAGCTATCACGGCGGTGCCGGCCGTGCGCAGACCCTCGAGCTCGCGCTCTGCCTCCGCCAGACGGCGCAGCGCTTCGTCGCGCGCGGCCTCCGCCTGCAGGCGACCGCCCTGCTCCTGCTCGACGCGAACCTCCCAGCGCACCAGCTCCTTGCGGCGACCTTCGGTCTCCTGCTGAGCCTCGCGCTCGGTCTGCTCCTGCGCCGCCCGCAGGACGGCAAGCTCACGCTCCGCCTCGGCGGCCCGCTTCGTGGCTTCCTCGCAACGGGTCTCGGCATCACGGCGCGCCATCGCTGCCTGCTCGAGCTCTGCGGCGTGGCGCTTGTCGGGATCTCCGCTGGCGTTGGCGGCCTTCAGGGCCACCAGCTCGCGCTCGAACTCCGTCGCGCGACGCATGGCCTCGTTGTACTGCGTCTCCATCTCGTGGCGGGCGGTCTGCTCCTGCTCGACACGGACTTCCCAGCGCACCAGCTCCTTGCGACGCGCGTCGGCCAGCTCGAAGATCTCCTGCTCGCGCTCCTCGTTGGCCTGCTTCAGGCGGGCCAACTCGTGCTCTGCCTCGCGGGCCTTGCGCTTGGCGTCATCACGCGACACTTCGGCCTTCTGCTGCTCGGCGCGCGCGCGCTCGATGTCGACCGTCAACCGGGCGATGCTCTGCTCGGCGGCCGCGCTGTCGGCGCCACCCGTCTCCTGAAGTGCGGCCAAGGCGTGCTCGGCCTCGGTGGCCAGCTTGATGGCTTCGTCCCGCTCGCCCTCGGCTTTCTGGCGGCTTGCCAGCTCGCGCCCGAGCTCGGCCCGCAGGCGCGCCATCTCCTCGGAGCGCGCGGCCTGCTCGGCGGCGCTCTCCGTTTCGATCCTGTCGTTGAGCGCGGCAAGCGCCTGCTCGGCGTCATGGGCCAGTCGGATGGCCTCGTCGCGCTCGGCTTCGAACTGGGTGCGGGCCGCCTGCCGGCTCTCGCTCTCCGCAGCGAGCCGCGTGATCTCACTGCGCGCGGCGGCAAGCTCCGTCTCGAGCGTGCGGTTGCGCTCGTCGTCCGCGGCTTCGCGCGCGGCCAGGGCGGCTTCCGCCTCCTCGGTGCGTCGCTTGGCATCGTCCAGCGCGCCTTGCGCCTGGCGGTGCTCGCGCTCGGCCGTTTCGAGCCGGCCTTCGAGCTCCGTGATGGTCTTGCTGCGCGCGGCAGCCTCCAACTCGATCGCCTTCACATGCTGCTCGCTCTCGGCCTTGAAGGCGGCGAGCGCGGTCTCGGCATCTACGGCACGCTGCCCGGCCTCAACGAGCCCGGAGCGTACACCGCTCAGCTCCTGCTGCACGGCCTGCATCTCGGACTTCAGCCGGGAGATCTCTTCGAGCCGCGCCGCGACCTCGGCCTGTGCGGCCTCGAGACGGCCGTCGTTGAGGGCAGAGAGCTCACGCTCGGCGTCATCGGCCAGACGCACGGCCTCGTCGCGCTCGGTCTCCGCCGTGCGGCGGGCGGCCTGCTCGGCCTCGAGCCTGCTTTCGAGTTGGGCAATCTGCGCGAGATGCGCGTTGACGTCGGCGAGAGCCGCCTGCACGGGCGCTCCACCCTCTCGCAGCGCGGACAGCTCGTTCTCGGCCTCGGTTGCGAGCCGGATGGCCTCGTCACGCTCCGCCTCGATGCGCTTCTTCTCGATGTGATCGCGCTCGATGCGGCTTTCCAGCATCACCATCTGCTTGCGACGGGCCTCGGCGTCCTCGAGAACCTCCTCGTCGCGCTTCCTGGCGGCCTCCTGCATCTTCGCAAACTTGCGGTCGGCCTCGGCCATGTAGGCCGAAGCCTGCTCGCAGAGCGCCTCGGCTTCGACACGGGTGCTCCGCTCACGCTGCAATTCCGCCTCGAGGCGCGCGATCTGGGCCGCGAGGTCGCCAGTGGCGGCGCGCGGCGCCGGCTGCGGCTGGGCTGGCATCTGGGCTTGGGCAGGCGCGCTGGCAGGTGGCGGCGCGGGTTGCGATACCGCGGGTTGCGATGCCGCGGGTTGTTGGACCAGCGCGGATTTTGCCTTGGCCGCGGCGCGGGCGCGTCGTTCCGCCGCCTCGCGCAGGGCCTGCAAACCGCTGTGCACCGGAGCCGCCTGCGGCTGGGGAACTGGCGGCGCCATCACAGGGGCCGGCTCGGGCATGGACTCCAGCATGGGCTCGGGTTCGAAAGTGGGCTGTGGCGTCTCGGCCATCGCAGCGGAATCGACGGGCGGCATGTCCTCATAGGGTTGCTCGATGAACGTCGTATCGATTTCCACACGCGGACGCTTCGGCGGCAGCGAGCTGCGCGCACGCTCGCTTGCCTCGACTACTGACCCGAGTCGAGTCATCAGCCGCATATTCCGCTTTCGCCAGAACACGCCAGAAACCCCTTACCTTAGAGAACACCCAATGATGTCGCAGTTCCTTCTAGCAAATCAATGCTAAACTGCCATTAATTCTCCGGCGTGCGGACGACTTATGAGACAGGGTTACTGAAACGTTGACCACCATCTGTTGGTGAGATATTTGTTAATAAGCATCACGAGTCTTTCCGTGACTGAGTTAATGATCTGTTTATATCTGGCACATCATTCATGGATTATTAGACTATTTGGCATGCGGTCGAAATCCGTCTGCCCAGCGGCGCGGACTTCCGGCCACGCGCCGCCGTTCAGTCGGGGCGTAAAACCGCGGCGCTCCGGCCTGTCGAGGTCAATCCTCGGGATCGGTTGCTGTCTAGCCGACGATGCTCTGGCCCGTCTTCTTCCAGTCCGCCAGGAAGGCCTCCAGGCCCTTGTCCGTCAGCGGGTGCTTGACGAGTTGGCGCAGAATGGACGGCGGGATGGTGGCCACGTCGGCACCGGCCAGGGCCGAATCCTTGACATGGTTCACAGTCCGGATGGACGCCGCCAGGATCTCGGTCTCGAAGCCGAAATTGTCGTAGATCGTCCGGATCTCACGGATCAGCGCCATGCCGTCGAGGCCGATGTCGTCGAGGCGTCCGATGAAGGGCGAGACGAAGGTTGCGCCGGCCTTGGCCGCCAGAAGCGCCTGATTGGCCGAGAAGCACAGCGTGACGTTGACCATCGTGCCGGCCTCGGTGAGCGTCCGGCAGGCCTTGAGGCCATCCATGGTCAGCGGCACCTTGACGGCCACGTTGTCGGCCAAGTCGGCCAGGACACGCCCTTCCGAGATCATGCCGTCGGCGTCCAGAGCAGCCACCTCGGCGCTGACCGGCCCCTCGACAACAGCGCAGATCTCGCGGATCGTCGTCTTGAAATCCTTGCCCGTCTTGGCCACCAGCGACGGATTGGTGGTCACGCCGTCCAGGAGGCCGCTCGCCGCCAGCTCCCGGATCTCGCTGACGTCGGCCGTATCCACGAAGAACCTCATCGCCCTCTTCTCCTCCTGCCTTCGGCTTGCCCCAGCGCGCCGGCTACTATCCAATCGACCGATTCGTAATCGAGACTGCCGCGCGGACAAGGCCTTGCATAGCCTGCTTTCAAGCCTCGGGACAACGGAGACGAGCCAAACGGCCGAACGAGCGGCCGTGCTCGTGCCCGTGGCGCTCGATCAGCTTTACGATTATCGCGTGCCGCCAGGGCTCTCGCTGGCGCCGGGAATGTTCGTGCTCGTGCCGTTCGGCAACCAGGAGCGGCTGGCGGTCGTGTGGGACCCCGCACCCGGCGCCGACGAGCGGACGCTCGACGAGAAGAAGCTCAAGGCGATCACGGCCGTGCTGGAGACGCCCCCCTTGCCGGCCGTCTCCCGCCGGTTCGCCGAATGGATCGCCGGCTACACGCTCAATCCGCTGGGCATGGTCGTGCGCATGATGATGAGCGCCAGCACCGCCTTCGAGCCGGAGCGCCATCGCTTTGGCGTGCGGCTGGCAGGCCCTGCGCCCGACCGGCTGACGCCCGCCCGCCGGCGTGTTCTCGAGGCGGCGGCGGACGGCCTCATTCGCGCCAAAAGCGCGCTGGCAGCGGAAGCGGGCGTTTCCGTTGGCGTCATCGACGGGCTGGTGACGGCGGGAGCCCTCGTCGACATCGAGATCCCCGCGCCGCGCCCCGCAATTCCCAATCCGGCCTTTTCGAGCCGCGAGTTCGCCGAGGCGCAGGACGCGGCTGTTCACCTGCTGCGCTCCGCCGTCGATGCGCGCACCTACTCCGCCTCCCTGCTTGACGGCGTCACCGGCTCGGGCAAGACGGAGGTCTATTTCGAGGCCGTGGCGCGCGCGCTCGAGCAGGGTCGCCAGGTTCTGATCCTGCTGCCGGAAATCGCACTGACGAGCCAGTTCATCTCGCGCTTCGAGGGCCGCTTTGGCGTGCGCCCCGTGGAATGGCATTCGGGGGTCGGCGGCACGGAGCGGGGGCGCATCTGGCGCTGGGCCGCGACCGGCGAGGCCCGCGTCGTCGTCGGGGCGCGCTCGGCGCTGTTCCTGCCGTACAGCGACCTCGGGCTGATCGTGATCGACGAGGAACACGACGCCGGCTTCAAGCAGGAGGACCGCGTCACCTATCATGCCCGCGACATGGCCGTGGTGCGCGCCCGGCTCGGCAACCTGCCGATCATCCTCGCCTCGGCCACGCCCTCCATCGAGAGCCAGGTCAACGCCCGCACGGGACGCTACCGCCACCTCCTCCTGCCGTCGCGGTTCTCCGGCACAGAGCTGCCCGAGATCGTGCCGATCGACCTGCGTCGTCAGCCGCCGGAGCGCGGTCGCTGGCTTTCCCCGGTGCTGACCGAGGCCGTCACCGAGACCATGGCGAGCGGCCAGCAATCGCTGCTTTTCCTCAATCGCCGCGGCTATGCCCCGCTGACCCTGTGCCGGGGCTGCGGCCATCGCTTCGAATGTCCGCAATGCACGGCTTGGCTGGTCGAGCACCGCTTCCGCAACCGTCTGACCTGCCATCACTGCGGCTTCTCGCTGCCGATCCCCGAGAAATGCCCGAAATGCAGCGCCGAGGACTCGCTTGTGCCGTGCGGCCCAGGCGTCGAGCGCATCGCCGAGGAGGTGCGCGAGCGTTGGCCGGAGGCGCGGCTGGCGATCCTCTCCTCCGACCTCATCGCGGGCATGAAGGAGCTGCGGGAGCTCATCACTCAGATCGAATCCGGCGAGGCGGACATCATCATCGGTACGCAGATCGTGGCGAAGGGCCACCATTTCCCTGCGCTTGCCACCGTCGGCGTCGTCGACGGTGACCTCGGGCTCGCGCAGGGCGCCGATCCCCGTGCCGGCGAGCGTACGTTCCAGCTCCTGCACCAGGTCACCGGTCGCGCCGGACGCACATTCGCGCAGGGCCGCGGCCTCATCCAGACGCACATGCCCGAGCATCCGGTGATGGACGCGATCATCTCGGGCGACCGGGAAGCCTTTCTCGATCGCGAGATCCGCCTGCGCCAGCAGGCACTTCTGCCGCCCTACGGACGGCTCGCCGCGCTCGTCGTCTCGGCGCGCCAGAAGGAGATCGCGGAGGGCTACGCCCGCGAAGTCGCGCGACGCGCACCGCCCGCCGACTTCATCGAGGTGCTGGGCCCGGCGGAGGCGCCGATCGCCGTCGTGCGCGGGCGCCATCGCTTCCGGTTGCTGGTGAAAGCCCCCCGCGACAGGGACATCCAGGCCTATCTGCGCGCCTGGCTCGAGCTGCTGCCTAAAGTCAAAGGCGATCTCCGCCTCGCCGTCGATATCGATCCCTACAACTTCCTCTGAGCCGCCGCGCCGGCACCGATAGGGGATTGACCCGCCCGCCCCCTCGTGCGACTCGGAACTCACCCTCCACAGCCGTTTCAGGGATACCGCAGCATGTCCGATAGCTCGACCGTCCGTGGCGCCGATCTGGTGGCCCGCGCCCTTTCCGCGGCCGGCGTGAAGACCATCTTCTCGCTGTCCGGCAACCAGATCATGCCCGTCTACGACGCCCTGCACGACAGCGGCATCCGCATCGTCCACGTGCGTCACGAGGGAGCGGCGGTCTACATGGCCGAGGGCTACGCCCAAGCCACCGGCCAGATCGGCGTGGCGCTGCTGACGGCAGGACCGGGCTTCGCCAACGGCCTCTCGGCGATGTACTCCGCCAAGTGCTCGGAGACGCCCATTCTCGTACTCTCGGGCGACGCGCCGGCGGGTCAGGCCGGCAAGGGCGCCTTCCAGGAGCTGGCGCAGTCGGACGCCGCCGGACCGCTCTGCAAGGCCAGTCTCACGGGCAAGTCGGCCCAGGGCCTGCAGGACGAGATCCTCGATGCGATCGAGCAGGCGCAGAGTGGCCGGCCCGGCCCCGTGCATTTCGCCCTGCCCTTCGATCTCGTGAACCAGAGCGTGACGGCGCCGGCAGATGGCGCCTCGGGCGGCTTCGTCAGCGAGAGCCCGAGCGCGAGCGAGCTGGCGCCCATCGTCGCGGCGCTGGCCGGCGCGAAGCGTCCCATCATCATCGCCGGCCCCGTGTTCTGCCGCCCCGACGCCGCGCGGCTCGTCGGCGATCTGGAATCGGCAACCGGCGTTCCAGTTGTCACGATCGAGAGCCCGCGGGGCTTGCGTGATCCACGGCTCGGGGCTTTCGCCGAGGTATTGAGCGAGGCGGACTTCGTACTGGCGCTCGGCAAGCCCTTCGATTTTCTCGTCGGCTTCGGCAAGAGCCCGGCCATGAGCGAGAGCTGCCGCATCGCCCAGATCGATATCGACGCCGGGCTGCTGGCCCGCGACAAGGCCGCGTTCGGTGCGCGCATGGTCGCGAGCCTCGAGGTCGAGCCCCGCGCTGCCGCCGAGAGCCTCGCCGAGGCGACCAAGCCCAGCACGGCGACCGCCTGGCGTGATGAGGTGAAGGCCGCCATCGCCCACCGACCGGCAAGCTGGGGCGACATCAAGGCCAGCAGTGGCCCGCTGCACCCGGTCGTCGTCGGCCGCATCGTCAAGGAGCTGCTGGCACGCCATCCCGAAACAGCGCTCGTCATCGACGGCGGCGAGTTCGGCCAGTGGGCCCAGGCCTGCGTCGATGCCCCGACCCGCATCATCAATGGCCCCTCGGGCGCCATCGGCGCCGGCATCGCCTACGCCATCGCCGCCAAGGCCGCCGACACCTCGCGGCCGGTCGTGGCTTTGATGGGAGACGGCACCGCCGGCTTCTATTTCATGGAGTTCGAGACGGCGCTGCGCGAGAACCTGCCGTTCATCGCGATCATCGGCAACGATGCGCGTTGGAACGCGGAGCACCAGATCCAGCTTCGTGACTACGGCCCGAACCGCACGTTCGCGTGCGAGCTGCTGCCGGTCCGCTACGACCTCGTGGCCCAGGGCATCGGCTGTCATGGCGAGCACGTCAAGACGGCCAGCGAACTCGCTGGCGCGCTCGAGCGCGCGCTGGCGTCCGGCAAGCCGGCCTGCATCAACGTCGATCTCGACGGACTGGCCGCACCGGTGGTCAAGCGTAGCTGAGCGCGCGGCCCTGGCGATCAGGGTCCGGGCGTATTGGTGACGAGATAGCCGATCGTGCGCCCGAGCTCCGAGCGTCGCCGCTCGAGATGGGCGAACACGTCCTTGGCGTGCAGCGGTCGTCCGGTGTCGCGGATGCGGCTCGTCTCCGCCATCGTCAACTCGTCGAGCAGAGGTTGCGCGGTCCGGTGCAGCATGGCGACAGCGGCGATCGTGCGTCGCGTCATGTTGTCGGGCACCTTCGGCACGACGTCGGCGATGAACGTCTTGACGCGCTCCGAGAGATGGCTGGCGAGGCGGCCGAACAGCCCGACGACACGGACGAGCATGTCCTCCTTGAAGCGATAGTCGTGCTCCTCCATCCAGGCGAACAGCTTGGTCATGATCAGGTCCTGCAGGCGCAGGCGCGACGTGACGCGATAGTCCTGCCACTCCGCCACCAGATCGAAGGCCGGCTCGAGCTCGATGTCGCCCGGCGCGAAGGTCTCGATCGCCTTGACGCCGATGCGATCGATGAAATCGCGGTTCCTCATGTCGAAGCGCGTCGGATAGCTCGGCAGCACGACCGCCCCCTCGCTCGCCATCTCGAACGCCAGCCGCACGAGCTTGGAGCAGAACAGCTCCTTGTAGCCCGACGGCACCATCGTGAAGTCGTAGTAGATGTGCGGCGCCTCGCCGTTACGCGACTTGGTGACGTGCGCGTGGATCAGCTCGGCGGCCCTGGCGGCCAGCGCGGCGTCCTTGTGGCGATAGACGACGGCTCTGCCGAGGCCATGCTCGAGCGCGTAGTCCAGCGTATTGATGATGGCGCCTTCCTCGATCAGGCTCTCCACCACGAAAGCCTTGCCGGCCTGATCCACATAGATCATCGACAGGTGCGAGAACTGCGTGTCGACGTCGCCGATGCGGGCGATGGCCGCGCTGTTGTGATGCAGCCCGCGCACGAGCATGACGTCGCCCGAGCGGAACGCGAACGGCTGGCCGCCGGCATCGGCGGCGAAAAAGGTCTGATGCTCGAGCCCCGCGAAGGCACGCGGCATCGGATCGCCATCGACGTGCTTCTCGAAGCCGATGGACAGCTCGCCGAGCATATCGCCGGCATAGCGGGCCGCCCGGAAGACGTCGCGGAGCGTGCGCTCGACATCGCGCGACATGAAGCCGGCGTGTCGCCACTCGTCGAGCCGCGAGCGCAAGGCCACGCGCAACTCGAACATCCGCCGCATCAGGTCCGGGGCCATGCGCGCCACGTCGGCGGCATCGTAGTGATCGAGATGAACGCTGAAGATGGCTCGATAAGTATCTGCGAGCGAGCGAGCCAGCTCGTTGGCGCTCGAGACCGGACGCAATGCGAAACGCGCGATCTGGTCGAACCGCTCGCGCAAATGCTCGCCACGACAGGCCTGGAGCACGCGACACCTCCCCCTCAGGTTCCCTCGCCGGCGGGCGCGCGTGACGGCCCGCGGACCGTCGCGGGCTCGCGCGGTCGGCCGAAAGCGACAGCGCGAGAACGCAGGTCCTTGTTATCGATTGCAGTCTAGAGCGGGATTGCGATCCTTGAAAGACATGCGCGCGGTCCCCTCGGGCTGCGGGCCGTCAAACGCGCCCGCGCCTTGCAGGCTGCCTGGCTTTTGCGCTGCGTCGGCGCTTGGGCGGCGCCGGGGATGCCTGCGGCTCCGCCTGGGGCGATGCCTCCGCCGCCGCGCCCTCCGCCTCCGCCGCCGCCGTCTCCGTATCGTCGAGCCCGATCAGCAGGGCGCGGGCGCGCGCCTCGATGGCCTCGACCACCTTCGGCAGGAGCGGGTGCGGGCCAGCCGGCATGGCGGCGACCTCCTCGGCGGCGGACCGGGCCTCGGCGAGCGTGGCGAGAGCCAGGGCCTTGACGCGCGCCATGAGTCGCGAGGCGTTGAGACCGCAATCCCCGGCAAAAACCTGCCAGTTACGGCGCTTCAAGTGCTCGCCGCGACGCTGGCCGGCAATCTTCTGCGCGAGGTTGCGCGTGACCCCGTCCCACACGGCGGCGCACATGACGTCGTAGATCGGCGCCAGCGTGAAGCCGCGCCCGGAGATCATCAGCGAATAGTTCTTGGCATGCGCATCGGTATTGCACGCGAGCACGTTGAGGATGACGTAATCGAGCAGCGCCAGCACGTCCGGCGCTCGCATGGCGTTGCGGGTCAATGCGAACATGTCGGCGAGGCTCGGGCCGCGAATGCCGGTCTGGTTGCTCTCGTACTTCGCCGAAGGCGGCTTGCCGAGCGCCTGGCAGAAGTCTTCCTGATGCAGACGCCGCCAGCGGCCGGCCTGCTCGAGGCGGTCGTAGCGAGTGACGAGAAGGTAGCTGCGGCGGCCGGCCCGGCCCGTCGACACCGCCGGCGCCGTGAGACCGAGCCGGCGCGCCAGCACGAGGCACAGCGCCTCGTTCTGCACGCCGCCGAACAGACGGTCGGAATCGGGCTTCAGGATGTGCGTCGAGGGTGCGCCGTCGTGCGGGATGGCGAGTCCGCCATCGGACGTGACGGCGACGCCGAGCTTGCTCTGCACGCCGGCGAGCGACATCGACACGCCGTCCTCGCCGACCAGGAACGGCTTGTTGGGCAGTTCCTCGATGATGCGCTCGAGCACCGCTTCGCCGGGAATGGTGCGCCAGCCGCCGGAGCTGGCCGAGCCGGGCTTGCCGATGGACAGCGCACCGGCGGTATCGCGACCGATCTCGGAGAGGATGGCGACGACGTCCTCCGGCGCGGCACCGAGCTTCAGGCCGACGGCGCGAAGCTGGGACGCTTCGGGCAGCAGGTTGGCGGCCCAGGGCACGAACACCCGGGGCGCGATGCGTCGCGGCGACAGCGGCATGGTCATGGAGAGCGGGAAGGCGCCGCGTGTGCGCAGCCAAGCGGGATCGTAGACGAAGGACGGCCCGTCCTCGTGCGTCTCGATCACGCCGACGGGACGGGACTCGTAGTAGACCGCCAGCTCAGCCACGGGCCGGCGCCTCCATGTCGTCGGGCAACTCCGGCAGATCGTCCGGCAGATCCGGCAGCAGGGCATTGTCGTCGCCAGCGCCGGCGCTCATCAGGTCGAGGGGCCTGAGCCCTACGGCTTCCGCGACCAGCAGCGCCTTGCCGAGCTGGCAGGTCGGCTTGCCGGCCTCGAGCTCGATGATGAAGCGGCGGCCGAGCCCCGTGGCCAGCGCCAGATCGTCCTGGCGCATGCCGAGCGCCTCGCGCCGTTCGCGCACGGCAGCGCCGAAGCGGGCCGCCTGCTCGCGTCCGTTGGGGCTCGTCTCGCTGCTCGCTGGGCGTCCGCTCACGTTCCTGGCCTCGCGTGTTCCTGAGCGGGAACAATAGTGCGATTCGGACATGGCGCGCAAGGAAAAGTTCCCGTCCGGGAACATAACTGCGGCAGGTCGCGGAAAAGCCGCTGAATGTACCCGCTCAGGAACATTCCTCCTGGAAGTCACTGTTTCAACGCCTGATGTACCCGCTCGGGGACGTCATGGCCTCCGGCAGGCCTCCGCAGCGACAATGTTCCCGACCGGGAATGCAAAACCGCCGGCCACGGAGCCCCGCGGCCGGCGGTTCAGGAGAAATCGGCGTCCGTGCCTCGGCAGGCGTCAGCCGATGCTGCGCACGTCCACGAAATGGCCAGCGATCGCCGCGGCCGCCGCCATGACCGGCGAGACCAGATGCGTGCGGCCCTGCGGCCCCTGACGGCCCTGGAAGTTGCGGTTGGAGGTCGAAGCACAGCGCTCCTTGGGCTTCAGGCGGTCGGCATTCATGGCCAGGCACATGGAGCAGCCCGGCTCGCGCCACTCGAAGCCGGCGGCCAGGAAGATCTTGTCGAGCCCCTCCTGTTCGGCCTGATCCTTGACGATGCCCGAGCCGGGAACGATCAGCGCGTTGACGTGACTCGCGACCGACTTGCCCTGGACGAGCCGCGCGGCGGCCCGCAGATCCTCGATACGGCTGTTCGTGCACGAGCCGATGAAGACCCTGTCGATCTTGATGTCGGTCATGCGCGTGCCGGGCGTGAGGCCCATGTAGTCGAGCGAGCGCTGCATGGCGGCACGCTTGCCCTCGTCCTCGACCTTGGCCGGATCTGGCACGACGCCGGTGACGCTGACGACGTCCTCGGGGCTCGTGCCCCAGGTGAGCGTCGGCGGCAGGTTGCCGGCGTCCAGCCGCACCACGCGATCGAAATGCGCGCCGTCGTCGCTGTGCAGCGTCTCCCAGAAGCGCATCGCGTCGTCCCAGTCCTTGCCCTTGGGCGCCTTGGGGCGGCCCTTCAGGTACTCGTAGGTGCGCTCGTCGGGCGCCACCATGCCGGCGCGCGCGCCACCCTCGATGGTCATGTTGCAGACCGTCATGCGGCCTTCCATCGACAGCGCTCGAATGGCCTCTCCGGCATACTCGATGACATGGCCGGTGCCGCCGGCCGTGCCGATCTCGCCGATGATGGCGAGAATGATGTCCTTGGCGCTCACGCCATCGCCGAGCTTGCCGTCGACGACGACATGCATGTTCTTGGCCTTGCGCTGGATGAGCGTCTGCGTGGCCAGCACGTGCTCGACCTCGGAGGTGCCGATGCCGTGCGCCAGCGCGCCGAAGGCTCCGTGCGTGGAGGTGTGGCTGTCGCCGCAGACGATGGTCGTGCCGGGCAGCGTGAAGCCCTGCTCAGGGCCGATCACGTGTACGATGCCCTGCCGACGGTCGACCTCGTTGAAGTACTCGACGCCGAACTCGGCGCAGTTCTCGGCCAGCGTCTCGACCTGCAGCTTGGCCTCGGGATCATCGATGCCGTGCGAGCGGTCCGTCGTCGGCACGTTGTGATCGACCACGGCCAGCGTCCGCTCGGGCGACCGCAGCTTGCGGCCCGTCGCGCGCAGCCCCTCGAAGGCCTGCGGACTGGTGACTTCGTGCACCAGATGCCGGTCGATGTAGAGCAGACACGTCCCGTCTGCCTCGCGGTCGACGACATGGGCATCAAAAATCTTGTCATAAAGTGTCTTAGCCATAGGGCTCCGCTCCACAAAACAGCTCTCGCGCTTCTGATAGCGCCTTCCTTGCGTGCGGGCAAATACCCATGCGCGCCCGGCGACGCGGGCGCCGCACAACAGCGCGACAAGGGGGTAAAAAAAGAGAAGACCGGGCACGAAGCCCGGCCCAGTAAAGTTGACCGACCTGCAGGCCGGCGAGAAGGCAACAAAGGGAGGGTACTGCCTTCTCTGCTGTCCGTCACAGCAGAGGAACTATCGACCCTGTTGACACGAAACGGCAATACACTGTTAAGCATGCCGCATATGCAGATTCTGCATAGCTCGCGCCACAACGCCGAGCAAGCGACCGCGGCAACCCACGCGGGCCTGAACTAGCGGGTGCCGCCCGCGATCAGAACTTCCACTGCTTCGACTTGGATACGAGGAAGTCGCGAAACACCTGCACGCGCTTCGAGTTCCGCAGCTCCTCCGGATAGACGAAGAACACGGTGAGCGAGGGCAGCTCGAGTTCCCGCAGCACGGGCACGAAGTCCCGCTCGTTCTCGACGAGATAGTCGGGGATCACGCCGAGGCCGATGCCGGCCGCAATGGCCGACTTGAGCGCGAGCACGCCATTGGCGCGGTAGAACGGCACGCGCGGGGGCTGGTTTTCGCGCCCGGCCGTCTCCAGCCAATTGATCTCGGCCAGATGCGGGGGCGGATTGCCGGCGAAGGCCACCAGCCGGTGCGTATCGAGATCCGCCAGCGTGCGTGGCGTATTCCTGGTTCGCAGGTATTGGGCGGAGGCATAGACATGCATGTGCATGTTCAGCAGGGGGCGGCGTATCAGCTCGGCTTGCTGCGGCTCCTGCGCCCAGATCGCCACGTCGGCGGCACGCATGGCGATATCCATCTGATGGTCGGTCAGGATCAGCTCGATGCGGATATCGGGATAGAGCTCGTAGAACTCCTTGAGCCGCGGCGTCAGCCAGACCGTGCCGAAGCCCGGCGGGGCGGTGACACGCAGGTCGCCGGACGGCTTCGTGGTGGTATCGGTCAGCAGGATCTCTGCCGCGTGGAGCTTGGCGAAGACCTCGTGCGCCGTCCGATAGAGCAGCTCGCCCTGCTCCGTCAGCACCAGGCCGCGGGCGTGCCGGTGGAACAGTGGCATCTTGAGCTCACGCTCGAGCGCGCTCACCTGCCGGCTCACCGCGGACTGGCTCATGTTGAGCACGTCGCCCGCATGCGTGAAGCTGCCGGCTTCCGCGGCGGCATGGAAGATACGAAGCTTGTCCCAATCCATATCCGCTCCACCCGCCTCGCCCTGTCGGTCACCGACCGCGGGCACTCCACCACCGTCGCCCGGGAGCCGTGGCCGGCACGCCCGATCCAGGAAGCGGGGCGCGTTCCGCTCTCGCGAGGCAAGCCGCGATCACGGCCTGCCCGACCGTTCGCACTCTAGCCGTGGTGACCGGCCAGATAGCGCTCGGCCTCCAGTGCCGCCATGCAGCCCATGCCGGCCGCCGTCACGGCCTGGCGAAACACCTCGTCCTTGACGTCGCCAGCCGCGAACACGCCGGAAACGCTCGTCGCCGTCGAATCGGGCTGCGTTATGATGTAGCCACTCGGCTTCATCTCAAGCTGCCCCTTGAACAGCTCGGTGGCCGGCGCGTGGCCGATTGCCACGAACACGCCGTCGATGCGCCGCTCGCTGACGGCTGATGTCTTGACGTTCTTGAGCCGGATGCCGGTAACGGTGCGCGGCTCCTGCGTGCCGACGATCTCCTCGACGACACTGTCCCAGACCACCTCGATCTTCGGGTTCTTGAACAATCGCTCCTGCATGATGCGCTCGGCGCGGAAGCTGTCGCGCCTGTGCACGACGATGACCTTGGAGGCGAAATTGGTGAGAAAGATCGCCTCCTCGACCGCCGTGTTGCCGCCGCCGACGACCACGACCTCCTTGCCCTTGTAGAAGAAGCCGTCGCAGGTGGCGCAGGCCGAGACGCCATAGCCCTTGAACGTGTCCTCGGAGGGAATGCCGAGCCAGCGCGCCTGCGCCCCGGTGCAGATGATGAGCGTCTCCGCCGTATAGGTGTCGCCGCCGTCGCCGACCAGGGTGAATGGCCGCGCCGCCAGATCGACCGACACGATGTGGTCCATGATGATCTCGGTGCCGACGTGCTCGGCCTGCGCCTGCATCTGCTCCATCAGCCAGGGACCCTGGATGGCCTCGGCAAATCCCGGATAGTTCTCGACATCGGTCGTGATGGTGAGCTGACCGCCGGGCTGCATGCCCTGGACGAGAACAGGCTTGAGCATGGCGCGCGCCGCGTAGATGGCGGCCGTATAGCCCGCAGGACCGGATCCGAGAATGAGGACTTTGGCGTGCTTGCTGGCTGACATGGGAGCTGATCACCTCGGTAAGAGCATTCGTCTCTAGCGCGGCCGCGATGCGATCGGCCCGGACGGCACCTCGCGCGCGACGACGCGCAATCTACATGCCTTCAGCGCTCTGCGACATACTTCATCGTCCGGCGCGTCACTGGCGGCGCATAGAGCACCTTGCGATGGCCGAGACCCTCGAAAGCCGCGAGCTCGGCCGCCGGCGCCGCCGCGACGATCTGCTCGGCGTGCGCGAACGGCACCTCGTCGTCGTCGCGGCTGTGGATCACGAGCACCGGAAAACGGCAGGACTTCAGCAGCTCGACGGCCGAGAATGTGGCCAGCGGCCGGTGCCCGACACGACAGATGTGCGCCTCGTACGCGCGTTGCGCGGCCGGCGTGAGGCCGAGCGTACGACCGAAATCCAGGGTCATGTCCCCCAGACGATTGGGCGTCGCGACCAGCACCATCTTCTGGAACGCCGCGGTGTGCGGCATCGGCGGACCGCCTTCGGCGACGAGCAGGGCGACCAGGCCACCGAAGCTGTGGGCGACAACCGCGTCGAAGGGACCGAGAGCATCGACCACACGAAGCATCGCGCGCGCGCACGCCGCGAGATTCGTGCACCTTCCCGCGGACTTGCCGTGCGCCGGGAAATCGAAGGCCACGACCCGAAAGCCCGACCGGCGCAGTGGCTCGGTGAAGGCCATCATGAACGAGGCCTCGCTCGTCCAGCCGTGCACGAGGAGCACGGCGCCGCGCGCCGGTGTCACATCGGGCTCGAAGACATAGGCCTGCAGGTCCGCCTCGCGGTTGCGTACGCGCACCAGCCCCGCATTGCGCAAATGGTATCGGGCGCGCGCCGAGAGCTCCTGATGATTTTCAGGCCAGCGTGGCCACTGCCGCGGCGTGCAGAACCGCCGGAAGGCCAGATCGCCGGCCCGGTTGGGTGCGATCCGGCTCAAAGCCGCCAGTTCGGCGGCAGATCCTCTGGCGACACTTCCATCCATCGTTCGGAATGCGGCGTGACTCTGGAACGCGTCCATCGAGTGTGGAGATCGTACTCTACCTGTTCGACCAGGAAGCGTGATTCACGACTTCGACAGTCCCTCCCCTGCGAGACCAGCGAGGTCGCTCGCACTCTAGGCGCTCGCCAGCCGCCCTGACGATAATGCTACCTGCGTGGTAAATGCTCCGCCACTGCGGAGGGGCGCGGCAAACCCCGAGTCCGAGGGCCCGACGACCCTCGGACGCCCGAGAAGGGCGAGGAAACCTCGTGTGCCGGCCGACTACTCGATGACGCTGTCGCTGGACTGCTCCGCGCGCGTGCGCTCCAGCTCCGTGACGATCGTCATGAGATCGGCCAGGAACTGCTCGCGCTGCTTGGGCGGCAGAGGACTGAGAAGCCGCTCGTCCACGCGCAACGCGACGGGCTCGGCTGCCTTCAGAACACGCCAGCCTTCCTCCGAGAGCCGCACCGCGTAGGCGCGGGCGTCCTCCTTGGTACGGCGGCGCTGCAGCAGGCCCTTCTTGAGCATTCGACGCACAACGTCAGCGAGTGTCGAACGGTCGATGCCTGTCCGCTCGACCAATCCCGTCTGGCTCAGACCCTCATTCTGCGCAACCGTCAGCAAAACCGCATACTGCCGGGGCGTCAGCTCGTCTCGGGTCATCTCTTTCGCGAAGACCTCGCCAGCGCATTGACCCACCCGATGCAGCAAATGCACGGGCGACGTCTCGAGTCGGCTATGTATCTGTTCCCGCTTCATATCACTCTTCAGTGTATACGTTGGTTGGCCATGATGGCTGGATCGCGGTTCGAACTCGGCACCGAAGCCTCTCGAAAGCGTAAAATCTCCACCCACAATCCGATGAAAATACGATGCATGGCCCCAGGTCCACTGAAATCGAACTCCACGTGTCGGAATTGTCAGTTTTTCACATGTCGTTGTGCCGATTCAGGACAGCAGCGCAGGCTCTTCGCACCTAAGGTTGCGCCTGTGCGGCCTTAGGAACAAATGCTCGCTGAGCACCTGCGAAACGCTCGCTGCGACCCTGCGCGTGAAGCCATCGTGTCAGAGGGATGAAAGCGCGCCAAATCACTAAATCGTCAGGCCTAGTCGTAAATCTCCAGTCCGGCGCCTGACGAGCCGTCAGGACTGCAACTGCAAGCGCAGCGCCGCAGCTGTTGCGATCGGCGCCAGGGCCACCGACGCGAGCGACAGCGCCGTCAGGATGAGGAAGGCGCTCTGGAAGCCGGGCATGCCCGAGACGGCCGCACCCATGGCCGAGATGCCGAAAACCAGCGTCGGGACGTAGAGAGGCATGATGATCAGCGCCACCAGCAACCCCGCGCGTCGGGCCCTGAGCGTCAGCGCCGCGCCGACACTTCCGATGAAGCTGACCGCCGGCGTTCCCGCCAGCATGGTCGCCAGCAGCACGCCGTAGGCATCGAGCTCGAGATTGAGCAGCAGGCCAAGCACCGGAGCAGCCAGCACCAGCGGGATGACCGTAGAAATCCAGTGCGCAAGGCACTTCGCGGTGACGACCAGCTCGAGCGGCAGCGGCCCCATGGCGATCGCCTCGATCGAGCCGTCCTCGGAATCGCTTTCGAACAGTCTGCCCATGGACAGCAGCGCCGCGAGTAGCAACGCCACCCACAATACGCCGGGCGCCATGCGGGTCAGCAGTGCGAGATCCGCCCCGACGCCGAACGGCAGAACCGAGACCACCACGAGATAGAAGCCGAGCGCCGTGCCGACGGCGCCCCCCTCGCGCCAGGCGAGCGAGAGGTCGCGCCGGAGCAGCGCCAGGAACGCCGTCATGGTCCGACCTCCGCGCTCGGCGCCGGCTCGAGCGCCCATTCGCGGGCCTTGGCGAGACCAAGTGGCAGGTGCGTCGCCGCCAGCACGAGGCCGCCGGCGGCCAGATGGGCGTCGATCGCCTCGGCGACCAGCAGGCGGCTGGCCTGATCCAGTGAAACGGTCGGTTCATCCAACAGCCACAGCGGCCGCGGAGCCACGAGCAGGCGGGCCAGTGACAGACGCCGCTTCTGGCCGGCGGAGAGATAGGCCGCCGGGATCTCTGCCAGGGCGTCGAGGCGAAAACGCTCCAGCGCCGCCCAGGCGGCTTGCCCGGAGCCGCCCAGGAAGTCGGCCCAGAACCGGGCGTTCTCCGCGACGGTCAGGCCCGGTTTCACGGCATTCAGGTGGCCCACATAATGCGCCTGCTCGGCCAGATCGCGCGCGTCGTCGCCGCCGTCCAGCGATACCACGCCGCTCAGAGGCGGCAGCAGGCCGGCAACCGTCCGGATGAGGGTCGTCTTGCCGGCGCCGTTGGGACCGGTCAGCACCAGCGCTTCCCCGGCGGCCACGGTAAACGACACACCGTGCAGGATCGTGCGTCCCCCGCGCACGGCCACGAGCTCATCAATAATCAGCTTCACAGACGACGGCCCTCGATTACCGGGCGGCGCTGTGGAGTTTTTCGGTGGCCCGGCGCCGAGACGGACTATATAAGGCGCGTTATACGGCGCGCCGCTGCCGTGTGGCCAGCTCCCTCCTCAGCCCACCATCGGCCCCCGCCAGAGATCCACAACCATCCGACCACGTTCCAGGGAGACCGCAGGTCATGAGCCTCACCCCAGTCTCGCTCGACAGCTTCAAGTGCCGCAAGACACTGACTGTCGGCAGCCGTACCTACGAATATTTCAGCCTTCCCGACGCGGAGAAGAACGGCCTCGCCGGCGTCTCCAAGCTGCCCTACTCGCTCAAGGTTCTGCTCGAGAACCTGCTGCGCAACGAGGATGGCCGCTCCGTCAAGGCTGACGACATCCGCGCCATGGCGCAATGGCTGGAGAAGCGCACCTCGACGCGCGAGATCGCCTATCGTCCGGCGCGCGTGCTGATGCAGGACTTCACCGGCGTGCCCGGCGTGGTCGACCTTGCCGCCATGCGCGACGCCATGGAGACCATGGGCGGCGATCCGTCGAAGATCAATCCGCTGGTGCCCGTCGATCTCGTCATCGATCACTCGGTGATGGTCGACCATTTCGGCACCCCCGACGCCTTCGCGAAGAACGTCGAGATCGAATATGAGCGCAACAAGGAGCGCTACGAGTTCCTGCGCTGGGGCGCCGGCGCCTTCAACAACTTCCGCGTGGTGCCGCCCGGCACGGGCATCTGCCACCAGGTGAACCTCGAGTACCTCTCGCAGACGGTCTGGACGAAGACGCTCGGCAAGGTCGAGCAGGCGTTCCCCGACACCTGCGTCGGCACCGATAGCCATACGACGATGGTCAACGGTCTTTCCGTGCTCGCCTGGGGCGTCGGCGGCATCGAGGCCGAGGCCGCCATGCTCGGTCAGCCGGTCGCCATGGTCATCCCCGAGGTCATCGGCATGCGCCTCACCGGACGCCTCAAGGAAGGCGTCACCGCCACCGACCTCGTGCTGACCTGCACGCAGATCCTGCGCAAGCGCGGCGTCGTCGAGAAATTCGTCGAGTACTTCGGCGACGGCCTCGACCATCTCTCGCTCGAGGATCGCGCCACGCTCGGCAACATGGCGCCCGAGTATGGGGCGACCTGCGGCTACTTCCCGATCGACAGCGACACCATCAAGTACCTCAAGTCGACCGGCCGCAGCGCCGACCGCGTGGCGCTCGTCGAGGCCTACGCCAAGGCCCAGGGCCTGTGGCGCACACCGGGCACGGAGCCGGTCTTCACCGACGTGCTCGAGCTCGACATGGGCACAGTCGAGCCGTCAATGGCCGGCCCCAAGCGTCCGCAGGATCGCGTCGCCCTCGGCGGCGTCAAGTCCGGCTTCGCCCAGGCCGTTCCGGCCATCTCCAAGGGCGCGACCCTCGGCAAGAAGGTCAAGGTCAAGGGCACCGACTACGAGATCGGCCACGGCGACGTCGTGATCGCGGCCATCACGTCCTGCACCAACACGTCGAACCCGTCCGTGCTGATCGCGGCCGGCCTCGTCGCGCGGAACGCCCGCGCCAAGGGTCTCCAGGTCAAGCCGTGGGTGAAGACCTCGTTCGCGCCGGGCTCGCAGGTGGTCACCGACTACATGGAGAAGGCCAACCTGCAGAGCGAGCTCGACGCGCTCGGCTTCAACCTGACGGGCTACGGTTGCACGGTCTGCATCGGCAATACCGGCCCGCTGCCCGAGCCCATCTCGCAGGCCATCCGCGAGGGAGACCTGATCGGCGCCGCCGTGCTTTCCGGCAATCGCAACTTCGAAGGCCGCGTCCATCCCGAGGTCAAGGCCAACTACCTGGCATCGCCGCCATTGGTCGTCGCCTACGCCCTCGCCGGCACGCTCAACCTCGACCTGACGTCCGAGCCGCTCGGCAAGGGCAGCGACGGCAAGGACGTGTTCCTGAAGGACATCTGGCCGTCCTCGAAGGAGATCGCCGAGGTCATTCGCACCTGTGTCACGCCGGATACCTTCGCCAAGCGCTACAGCGACGTCTTCCGCGGCGACGACAAGTGGCAGGGCATGGGCAAGACCCGCGCCAGCCTCACCTATGGCTGGAACACCGTGTCGACCTACGTGCAGAACCCGCCCTACTTCGATGACATCAAGCCCGAGCCGGCGCCGGTCGCCGACATCATCGATGCGCGCATCCTCGGCACCTTCGGCGACTCCATCACGACCGATCACATCTCGCCCGCAGGCTCCATCAAGAAGGACGGACCGGCTGGCGACTACCTGATCGAGCGTCAGGTGCGGCCGAACGAGTTCAACTCGTACGGCGCCCGCCGTGGCAACCACGAGGTGATGATGCGCGGCACCTTCGCCAACATCCGCATCAAGAACCTGATGCTGGGCGGCAAGGAAGGCGGCCTTACCACGCACTATCCCTCGGGCCAGGAGATGTCGATCTACGACGCGGCCATGCGCTACAAGACCGAGGGCGTGCCGCTCGTCGTGTTCGCCGGCAAGGAGTACGGAACGGGCTCGAGCCGTGACTGGGCCGCCAAGGGCACGCGTCTGCTCGGCATCCGCGCGGTGGTCGCCCAGTCGTTCGAGCGCATCCACCGCTCGAACCTGGTCGGCATGGGCGTGCTGCCGCTGGTGTTCGAGGGCGGCCTGTCGCTGCAGGACATCGGCATCACCGGCAAGGAGACGGTCACCATCAAGGGGCTCGACGCATTGAAGCCCCGCGCCCAGGTGATCGTGGCCATCACCTACGCCGACGGCGTGACGCGCGACGTGCCGCTCCTCTGCCGTATCGATACGGAGGACGAGCTCAGCTACTACCGTCACGGCGGCATCCTGCCCTACGTCTTGCGCAACCTCGCCAAGGCGGCCTGATTTACCATTACGGGCGGCGAGGCCTCACGAGGTCTGGCCGCCCGCCGCTGCTCGCCGCGCGCCCCGGAACCCGATCCGGATCCAGATCAAGTTTCGTCACCCACTCGTGACTCGCAATTCATCCGCCAAAAAGGGATAAGTCTAGACAACAGCCGCGTCTGTCCGGACGCGCGGAACTTGGAGTGGCGCACCATCATGAGGGCGGGAAGGCTCGGCATCTTGTTGCTGCTGGCGATCGCCCTCGGCCTCGGACCGGCGCAGGCGAACGAGCCCACGCAACCCGCCCCGGCCAAAGCGCTGACCATCAAGGCCGTTCTGGAATTGTTTACCAGCCAGGGCTGCAGCTCCTGCCCCCGCGCCGACGCGCTCCTCAAGACCTACGTCGATCGCCCGGACGTCATCGCGCTGACGATGGCCGTCGACATCTGGGACTATCTCGGCTGGAAGGACACGCTCGCCAACCCGTTCAACACTCGCCGCCAGCGCGACTATGCCCGGGTCGGCCACAGCCAGGTCTACACGCCGCAGCTCGTCGTCAACGGCATGAGGCACGTGGTCGGCTCCGACGCAAAGGCCATCGAAAAGGCCATCGCCGAAACCAACCGGGAACTTGCCGCCTCGCGTGTCGATCTGTCCATTCGCGCCGCCGGCGACAAGCTCATCCTCGCAATCGGCAAGGCCCAGCCCGGCGCCCCGCACATGGAGGCGACCGTGTGGATCGCCAGCGTCGAGCGATCGGTCACGGTGGAGATCAAGCGTGGCGAGAACCGCGGTCGCAGCGTCACGTACTACAACGTCGTGCGGCGGCTGAGCCCTATCGGCATGTGGGACGGCAAGGCGATGACCGTCAAGTTGGCCAGCCGCGATATCATGCGCACCGCCAACGAGCGCTGCATCGTGCTTCTGCAGAAGGGCGAGTCCGGGCCGATCCTGGCAGCCGCCGAGCTGAAGCCCTGACCCTGGCCACCGCTCACCACGCCAGTTTTGCCGAGACGCTCCCGCTCGAGCTCACGACTTCCCGCTCATCAGTCGGGTGAGACGGGCGGAAAAGGCGGCAGGGTCTTTCGGCAGCTCGCCATCCAGGATGAAGGCCTGATCGAGCAGCACCCCCGCCAGATCCTCGAACCCATCGCGATCGCCAGCCTCGAGCCGACGCTCGAGTGATACGATCAGACGATGCGAGGGATTGATCTCAAGCACCGGGGCCCGCGGCCCTTCGCCCGGCTGCTGGCGCGCCAGCAGCCTTTCCAGGCCGCGCTCGGGACCGCCGGCGCCCGACACGAGACAGACCGGGCTATCGACGAGGCGCGTCGAACGGCGAACGCCGCTGATGCGCTCACCGAGCGTCTCCTCAAGCGCGCGCACCAGCGCCTCGGGGTCGCCCACGGGCGCGGCGGCTTCGGCCGGGCCGGCCTCGCCGACGAGCGGAACCTCCGACAGGTCCACCTCGGCCTGCGACAGCGAGACGAGCGACTTGTCGGCGTATTTCGGCGTGGCCACGGTCCAGAAGTGATCGATGGCGTCGCTCAGCAGCAGCACCTCGACCCCACGGGCGCGACACGCCTCGAGCTGCGGGCTGGAGCGAAGCCGCTCCTGACTGTCCCCCGCCAGATAGTAGATTGCCGATTGACCGGGCTTCATGTCGGCGACATAGGCCTTGAGCGAGCGCCAACCGTCGCCCGCCGTGGTGCGGAAGCGGCAGAGGTCGAGCAGCGCCTCGCGGCGCTCCGGCTCCTCGTAGAGCCCCTCCTTCAACACCGCCCCGAACGTCTCGAAGACCTTCTCGTAGCCGTCACCGTCCTTCTCCGCGAAGCTGGCGAGCTCGCTCAGCACGCGGCCGCTCAGCGCCTTGCGGATGGCTACGACGATCGGGTTGTTCTGCAGCATCTCCCGGGAAATGTTGAGCGGCACGTCCTCGGAATCGACCACGCCCCGCACGAACCTCAAGTACGAGGGCAGCAGGTCCGCATCGTCCGTGATGAAGACCCGGCGCACGTAGAGTTTCACCCGGCCCTTGCGCGAGGGATCGAACAGGTCGTAGGGGCGCATGCCCGGCACGAACAGCAGCACCGCGTAGGCTTGCCGTCCCTCTACGCGGTAGTGGAGCGTCAGGGCCGGCTCGTCGAACTGCCCGGAGAGCGTGCGATAGGCCTCCTTGTAGGCTTCCTCGTCGATCTCGTTCCTGGACCTGTGCCAGAGCGCGCTCGCCGAGTTGAGCTGGCGGGCCTCACCCTCGGCGAGGAGACGCACCGGGAACAGGATGTGATCCGAGTAGGCCTTGACGATGCGCTCGACCTCGTGGGCTTCGAGGAAGCGACGCGCATCCGATTTGAGGGTCAGGCGCACCTCGGTGCCGCGCCGTACATTCGCGGCGCGCGCCTCAGGAGCCGGCAGGACACGAAAGCCGCCGGCGCCGTCGGAGGCCCATAGCCAAGCCTCGCTCTCACCGGCCTTGCGGCTCACCACCTCGATGTGGTCGGCGACCATGAAGGCCGCGTAGAACCCGACGCCGAACTGACCGATGAGGCCGCTGCCGCCGGTTTGGCTCTCCGCACCCTGCGTCCGGGTCACGTCCTCGATGAAGGCCCGTGTCCCCGAGCGCGCGATGGTGCCGAGATTGTCGATGAGCTCCTGCCGGCTCATGCCGATGCCGTTGTCGATGACCGAGAGGACGCCCGCTGCCGGATCGAGCGAGATGCCGATCGCGAGGTCGGGGTCCGCCGCCAGCAGCTCGTCGCGCGTGATTGCCTCGTAGCGGAGCTTATCGCAGGCGTCGGAGGCGTTGGATATGAGCTCACGCAAGAAGATCTCGCGCTCGGTGTAGACCGAGTGCACCATCAGGTGCAGCAGGCGCGCGACCTCCGCTTGATAGGAATGGCTCTCGCCAGCCGCGCCGGCATTGGCATCCGCCTCAGACATCGCCTAGTCCCTGTTCGATTGGTGATCGGAGCGGAATTTAGGGTGGCAGCGGGCGCCCGATCAAGGACCGGCAGACGCGACGCAGCCGCGCGCGCGCTTCCGTCTGCAGGACGAAGGCGGATGGCTGATTTCGATTGGGGGCGGGAGTTGGCCCGGTCCTCAAGATCGGCCCCGGGGGGCTGGGGGGCTGAGAATCCGAAACCTCTCTTTTGGACCGGGCCGAGAGGCAACGACCACAATCCTACGGGAATTTGTGGCGCAACTAAGGTGTTCCAAAGGAGCTTTGGCGGCAACGCAAGCTCTCGCGGCCCGGCACCGGGGGCACATCTCAGCGAACGGATGTGCTGATTTGTTCGTCCCGAGCAAAAGCGATCAGGTCTTGGGGTATCGCTGAATTTCACTCGAGCTATTCTGGCATATTCGGGCTTGGCCCGGTTTGCTGGAGAGAAGACTTGGAGGGGGACTGGGGGGCTAGTTCCTAAGTCTTGCGGCAAACCGGGCCAAGCTCCGATGGTTAAGATTATATACTCGTTTGGGGCATAGGCGGGGTCCAAGTTGGGCAATTTCGTGATTTTTGTTACCGATTGTTACGCCTCCTGCCACGGACCCCGACGGCCGCGTCTTTGCCCCGGACGCTTGAAATCTCAGCGCTATCAGGCAATGATCGTCGACATCAGACTGTCACGCCGTCAGATCCCGGAGGCGCGCCGTTGAGCGAAATCGAGCCAATAGTTCTGCGACCGCACGGCGCACGTCAGCCGAGCGGTCAGACCGGGAGCGGCCAGCAGACCCCCGCCCTGGTCAGGTTCGACCGGCACGAGCTCATGCAGATCCTCAATGTCTACGGGCGAAAGGTCGCCGGCGGCGAATGGCGCGACTACGCCATCGATATGTTGAAGGAGAAGGCGGTGTTCTCCGTCTTCCGTCGCTCCAGTGAGTGCCCGCTCTACCGGATCGAGAAATCGCCGAAGCTGGCGCGTAAGCAGGGGGCCTATGCCGTGATCGCCGCGACCGGGCTGATCCTCAAGCGCGGCCATGACCTCAGGCGCGTGCTCGCCGTGCTCGAGCGCAAGGTCCAGCTCGTCGAGCACTGATCCGACCGTTTAGGCACCGGTCAGCGGTCATCACCTGGTGCGCTCAGGTGGGCAATGTCGCGTCCCCATCGCCGAGCGGAAGCTGCATCAGCACCTGGTCGAGCCAGCGGCCGTGCTTGAAGCCGACCGCATGCACGACGCCCACGAACGTAAAGCCCAGCGAGCGATGCAGACCGATCGACGCCTGCTGACGGGAGTCGCCGATCACAGCGATCATCTGCCGGAAGCCGCGGGCGGTGCACACCTCGACGAGCTCCCGCAGCAGAAGGCTCCCGACGCCCTGGCCGTGGCGGCCGGGTGCGATGTAGATGGAGTTCTCGACGACATAGCGATAGGCCGCGCGCGGGCGGTAGCTCGAGGCATAGGCGTAGCCGGCAACCTCGCCACCGTCCAGGGCGACCAGATAGGGATAGCCGCCGTCGACGATGCTCTGCCAGCGCCGCGCCATTTCCGCCTCGTCCGGCGGCTCATACTCGAAAGACGCCGTCCCGTCGCGCACCGCTGGCGCGTAGATCGCCGTGATGGCCGCGATATCACCCCGTTCAGCCGCCCGCACCGTGACCATGGCCGCGCGCCTCTCCCCTGATCGACCCTGACCGCCAAGCCATATCCGAGAGGCCGAAACGTGAAAAGGGCCCCGGCAATCGCTGCCGGAGCCCTTCTTTCTACGTCGCAGTCCTGACGAGGTCAGTCGCGGCCGCCGAGCAGCGACAGCAGGAACTGGAACATGTTGATGAAGTCGATGTAGAGGCTGAGAGCCCCGAACACGGCCTTCTTGCCCTGCACGGCGGCGTCGTCACCCTCGTAGTAGACTTCCTTGATCTGCTGCGTGTCGTAGGCCGTGAAGCCCGCGAACACGAGCACGCCGATCACCGAGATGGCGAAGTGCAGCGCCGGCGACTTCAGGAACATGTTGGCGATGATGGCCAGAAACACGCCGATCATGCCCATGAACAGGAACGTGCCCCAGCCGGACAGGTCCTTCTTCGTGGTGTAGCCGTAGAGGCTCAGCGCGCCGAACGAAGCCGCGGTGATGAAGAAGACCTTGGCGATCGACCCCATGCCGTAGCGCAGGAAGATCGTCGACATGGAGAGGCCGATCAGCACGGTCAGCAGCCAGTAGACGCCCTGAGCTCCGCCGAAGCTGAGATTGTGCCCCTTGAACATCAGGAAAAGCAGCAGCCCGAGCGGGGCGAACATGATCACGAACGCGAGCGGCGACCGGAACAAGGTCACGCCGAGCTGTGTCAGATAGTAGTTGCCCATCTTCACGACCTGGGCGCCGCCGACGCCGACCTTGGCGGCAAGCGCCGGGTCCGTCGTCGCGATCTGGGTGAACAGCAAGTACGCCACGGCACCGGTCACGACCAGTCCCAGGGCCAGGTAGTTGTAAACGCTCAGCATGTAGGCGCGCAGGCCTTCGTCGATAGACTCGACGCCGGCTCGGGTGGCCACGCGAGCCTGCCCGTAACGGTTGTCGTATTGCGACATGTGTCCCTATCCCTTCAGAGCTCGGATGCGTAAAAAAGGCGCGCAAGAGAGCTTGCGCCGAGAATATGGCGGTTAGCGCTGACGCTTTCAAGCGCGCGAAGGCCCCCGCCGAAGGAAAACATGAGCGGAACGCTCATAATTCCACCGGCAGCCATCGGTGGACGGGGAATTGGCTCCGTCTGGACGCAGCGGGCCTTGCGCCGCGCTCCCTGTCCGTGCTCCCGGTCCGCGCTATCGATCACGGTTTCGTGATCACGAACGCCCGCCACGCATGTCGATCCGGCACTATTCGGAGCGCAGGTACGGCACCGGACGAGCCTGCAGAACGCGCCACGTGCCGAGCCCACCGAAGGCCAGCACCAGCGCGAGCGACACACCCAGCGCCTCCAGCACCGCACGCGCCGTGAACGTCGGCTCGACGTCCATCACCTGTGTCAGCGCCACCCAGGCGGCAAGCCCGCCGAGCAACACGGCGATGATCGCCGTCACACCCGCCAGCAACAGATACTCGATCATGTGCAGCGTCAGGATCTGCCGGCGGCTCGCGCCCAGCGTCTTGAGGATGACGGCAAGTTGCAACCGCCGCCTCTGGCTCGTCGCCAGTGCGCCGGCAAGCACGAGTGCGCCAGCCAGAAGCGTCACGCCACCGGCGACCTTCACGGCCAGCATCACCTTGGCGAACACGCCGCTGAATGCATTGATGACGTCGCGCACCCGGATGGCCGTCACCGACGGGTAGGCGCGCGAGATCACCCGGGCGAGACGCGCCTCGTCCGCCACTGGCGCCGTCGACGGCAGCGTCAACGTCGCCAGGACGCTGTAGGGGGCGCTGCGCAGCGTATTCGGCGAAAACACCATGACGAAGTTGATCGCCAGGCTCTCCCACTTGACCTCGCGCAGGTTGGCGATCCGCGCCGTCACGTTGCGGCCGAGTACATTGACCGTGACCTTGTCGCCGAGGCCGACGCCGAGTTTCCTCGCGAGCTCCGCCTCGAACGACACCAGCGGCTCGCCCTGATAGTCCTTGGGCCACCACGCACCCGTGACAACCTTGGAACCCTCGGGGACGGTTTCCGAGTAGCTGAGACCGCGATCGCCGTTGAGCACCCACTGAGCCTCCGGCGGCGGCTTGAGCCGCTCGACCGGCACACCCTTCAGCGACACCAGCCGGCCTCTCAACATCGGTGCCTCGTGCACCTCGACGCCCGGCGCCGTGCGGCGCACGAGATCGACGAAGCCCTGCCGATCGGTCTTCGAGATGTCCAGCACGAAGTAGTTGGGAGATTGCTTCGGCAAACGCGTCGTGAATTCGGCAACGAGTGAGGCGTCGACCAGCGAAACCGCCACGAGCAGCGTCAAGCCGGCGCCGAGCGACAGCACCACGGCACGTGTCAGCCCGCCGGGCGCCCCCAGGTTGGCGAAGGCCAGCGCCAGCATGGGTTTGCGCGGCCGCGGAATCTTGCGCGAGAGCACAGTGACCAGCCAGCCGAGCGTCGAGAAGACGACCACCAGGGCGGCCAGCGCCGCGATGAAATAGATGGCGATCCGCCGCGAATCCGAGGTGAGCACGGCAAGTGCTGCGAGCGCCAGCGCCGTCGCGATCACGGCGACCACGACGCGCGGCCTCGGCCAGCGGCTCTCCGGCGCGACCTCCTCGCGGAAAAGCACGGCGGGCCGCACGCGCTCGGCCCGGCCGAGCGGCCAGAGCACGAACAACAGCGCGACCAGCAGGCCATACGCGGCCGCCAGCGCCAGCGCCAACGGCGACACGGTGACTTCGGGCCGCAGGGGCATCGCGTCACCGAGAAGCGCCACGACGCCGATAGGCAATGCCGATCCGAGTGCCAGCCCGATCAGGACGCCGATGCCGGCGATCAGCATGACTTCCGTCAGATAGATGGCGAACACGGTGCGTCCCGTCGCCCCGACGCTCTTCAGCGTCGCGATCACCTTGCGGCGGCGATCCACGAACGTCGTGACGGCATTGGCGACGCCGACGCCGCCGACGATCAGCGAGGCGAGCCCGATCAGCGTCAGGAACTCGCGGAGCCGGTCCAGGGTGCGCGTGACGCTAGGTGCGGGATCACGCCGGTCGCGCACCACGAAGCCCGCGGCCGGCAGCGCCTTGTCGAGCGCCACCCTGAAGGCGTCGAGCGCTTTGTCCGAGGGGGCCTGCGACGCGCCAGCGAGCTTCACCGAGTAGCGCCAGCGCACGAGGCTGCCTGGCTTCACGAGCCCCGTCTTCTCGAGATTCTGCAACGATATGAGCACGCGCGGCCCGAAGGTCAGTCGGTCCGTGAGCTTGTCCGGCTCCGACACCAGCGCCGCCGTCACCGGCAGCTCCAGAGCGCCGAGTGCGATCCGGTCGCCGACCTTGAGGCCGAGCCGCTCGAGCAGGATCGGATCGACGATGGCGCCGCCCGCGGCGCGCACCGAGCCCGTGCCCGTGCCCGAGCCCGCGCGGCCACTGGACAGCACCAGCTCGCCAACCAGCGGGTACGCCTCGTCGACGGCCTTGATCTCCACCAGCGCCTGCTCGGAACCGTCGGGGCGGCGGGCGATCGCCCGCATCGTGGCCATTTCGCTGACGCGGCCGCCGGACTGCAGCCAGGCGCGCTCAGCAGGCGTCATGCGGTGGTGCGGACGCGACAGCCTCACGTCCCCGCCGAGCAGCAGCCCACCCTGGCGCACGACGCCGTCGCGCATGGAGGCCGCCAGCCCGCCGACGGCCGCGATTACCGCCACGCCGAGCGCGACGCAGGCAACGAAGACGTAGAACCCCTTGAGCCCGCCCCTGAGATCGCGCAATGCGAGCGTGAGGATGCCGGCCCGGCTGCGGCGCACATGCCGCGCCGGCGTGGTGAGTGCCTCGCTGCTCATACGCTGGCCAGAGCGTTGTCGGCGCCGACGATGGCGCCGTCCTCGATCCGCACGGTGCGGCCACAGCGCCGGGCCAGATCGCCATCGTGCGTGACAAGCACGAACGTGGCGCCGCTCTGACGCTGCAGCCCGAACAGGATGTCCACGACCTGCTGACCGTTGCGCCCGTCGAGATTGCCGGTCGGCTCGTCCGCCAGCACGATGCGGGGACGGGGCGCCAAGGCCCTCGCCACGGCGACGCGCTGCTGCTCGCCTCCGGAGAGCTGTGCGGGAAAATGATCGGTGCGATGACCGAGGCCGACCTCACCCAGCAGCGCCAAGGCCCGCTCGAAGGCATCCTCCGCGCCGGCAAGCTCGAGCGGCAGCGCCACGTTCTCCAGCGCGGTCATGGTCGGGACGAGATGGAACGACTGGAAGACGATGCCGATCTCGCGGCCACGCACGGCGGCCAGGCCATCCTCCGTCAGCGCATTGAAATCCTTGTCGGCGACACGCACGCGGCCCGACGTGGCCCGCTCGAGTCCGGCCATGATCATCAGGAGCGACGTCTTGCCCGAGCCGGACGGACCGACGATGGCCAGCGATTCGCCCGCCTCCACGGCAAGATCCACCGACTTGAGGATCTGCACGGGGCCGGCGCGGCTCGTCAGTGTCAGCGACACGCCGTCGAGCTTGATGATGGGTTCAGCCAAATGGACCTCGATTCGGTGCTAAGAGCTTGTGAAACCCTGGCCTCAATCATACGTCAAGAGTTTGACCGAGGATCTCCGGGCCATGGAGGGATGGGACAGGTGAGTGTGGATAGGCTGCCTTCGAGCCAAGTCGGCCGCGTTCTGCCGGGAACCTGCGGGCTGCACCTGCGCCGCCGCAAGACCCGGGGTCCCCGGCATCAGTCTCGCCATCAGATGATGCTGCTCCTGCTTCTGTTCAACGTCCTGCTGCTCCTGCCGGCCACCACGGGCCTCGCTGCGCCGGCCCAGCGGCAACTGACCATCGTCGCCTATGGCGACAGTCTCACGGCCGGATACGGCCTGAGGCCCGAGGACTCTTTCCCGGCTCAGCTCGAGCGGGCGCTGCGGGCGCGCGGCCACGACGTGAAGATCCTCAACGCCGGCGTGTCCGGCGACACCACCTCCGGCGGGCTCGAACGCTTCGATTGGGCCATACCAGAGGCCGTCGACGCCGTGATCCTCGAACTTGGCGCCAACGACGCCCTGCGGGGCCTCGACCCCGTCCTCGCCCGGCGCAATCTCGAGGCCATCGTCGCGCGCCTCAAGGCCCGCAAGATCGAGGTTCTGCTCGCCGGCATGCAGGCCCCGCGCAATCTCGGCCCGGACTACGTCAAGGCCTTCGACACCATGTATCCCGACCTCGCGCACAAGCACGGCCTGCTCCTCTACCCCTTCTTCCTGGATGGCGTCGCGACCCGGCCCGACCTCAATCTGGCCGACGGACTGCATCCCAACGCCAAGGGCATCGCCGAAATCGTGAAGCGAATTCTGCCGGCCACCGAGACGTTGATCTCCCGCGTGCGCTCCCGCCTCGCCGGTGAGCGCGGCTGAGCCCGTCGCCCGTCCACTGTCGCAAGGAGGAGCCGCCCGCCGCTGCACCGTGAGCCTCACCTGCCCCCGCTGCCGTTTGCCGCGCGTCCCGAACCGAGCTTGGGTCCGCCAGCCGAGAACGAAAGGAAAGGCCATGCAGCGCCTGTTCGCCGCCATCGAGATCCCCGCGCGGATTCGCGACCGCCTGGCGCAGTTGCGGATGCCGCTGCCCGGCGCCCGCTGGATCGACCCGGACGACATGCACCTGACGCTGCGGTTCCTCGGCGACATCGACGATCTCACAGCCGCCGAATGCAGCTTGCAGCTATCCCAGATCGACGCCGAGCCGTTCGATCTGCAGATTATGGGCCTCGGCCAGTTCGGCAACCGCGAGCCGCGCGCCGTCTGGGCCGGGGTGGCGCCAAACGAGGCGCTGGAGCGCCTCCAGCGCACCACCGAACGCGCCGCACGCAGCGCCGGCCTGCCGCCCGAAACGCGCAACTTCAGGCCGCACGTGACCCTGGCCCGCCTGCGGGGCAGCCGACCGGACGCCGTCGCCCGCTTCCTGCAGAGCCGCGGCATGGTGATGACGGAACCCTTTCGGGTCACCCGCTTCGGGCTGTTCTCCTCCAAACCTGGGACCGGCGGCGGCCCTTACGTGCTCGAGGAAGCCTATCCGCTCGGTGCCCCCTGGGAGCAGGACGAGCATGATTGAGGAGGATTGCCGATGACCGAGACTCTCGACGCCAAGGCGCGCGCAGAGGCGCTCGCCGCGCTTGCCGACTGGCTGCCGGTCGATGGCCGCGACGCCATTACGCGGACATTGACCTTCAAGGACTTCAACGAGGCCTTCGGCTTCATGACGCGCGTCGCGCTTGCCGCCGAGAAACTGGACCACCATCCCGAATGGTCGAACGTGTGGAACCGCGTCGTCATCACGCTCTCGACGCACGACGCCGGCGGCCTCACGCGCCGCGACATCGCGCTTGCCGGGATCATCGATGCGGCGGCGGCCACCGCCATGCGCAGGAGTTAGGCCAGGGACGGCGGCGAAACGCGCCCCTCGAGAGCGCAGATCGCTGCCTAGCGGTAGACGTAATACACGCGGCCATTGGGCAGGCGCACGGGATAGGCGCGACGCGGTGCGGCTCCGCCCCAATCGGCATATGGGTTGGCTACGGGCGCCGGCCGGGGCGGCAACTGTCTCGGCACGGGCCGAGCCGGCGGACCGACCACGACCCGATGGCGTGCCGGCGGACGCTCGCGCATGCGGCGAAGGCGCGGTGAGACCGCTTTCGGCCGCGCAGCGGCCCGCACTGGGGCCACATGCGTCGCCGGCCGGGCGTCGGGATCATCCGTGCGCTCCGGCGCGCCTGTGCTGGGCTTCTCCTCGGGTGCCCGGGCCACCTTGTGGGGTTCCGGCTGCGGGGGCAACTCATCGTCGGGGTGCAGGCCGGGCGCCTCCGGCTCGTCCTGATCGCGCGCGCTCACCTTCGGCTCGGGCTCGCGGTCGTCGGCCGGCGGCTCGGGCACGAATGCCGCCCGCGGTAGCGCACCATCCATGCCGAGCGCCGATTCGTACTCGGCCAGCTTGCGCGCCAGCCGTTCCTGCTCGGTCTCGTAGAAAGCATAGTCGGCGTGGCGCATGCGCTCCTCGTCCGCCCAGGGCGCCGGCTTGCAGGAGCAGTCGGGAACGGCCTTCTTGCGGTAACGGAATGCGAACTTCATGCTGCCGTAGGCGCGCCCTCTGAGGTCCACCATCGACTTGGCGTCGGGGTTGGTGCGCGATTGATAGAACAGTAGCGCATCGTCGCCGCACCTCGACCGGCAGCGATCGGCATCGCGATAGAAATCCTGACGCCGCGACGACGAGCTGATCGGGAAATAGTAGCCGTCACACGTGCGTACGCACAGCGTACGATAGGAGCCGAGCGGGCGCTCCTGCTCGCGCTCGCGCGGAGCCGCCGGCTGCGCATAGGGCGTATGCCAAGGTAGGGTCGAGCGTGGCGTATAGGGCTGGGGATAGCTCGGCGGTATCCGGTAGACCTGCGGGGGCCGGTAGGCAGGCCGCGGTGGCGAACCGCCACCGAAAAGCTGATCGAGAAAGCCCTGAGCTTCCGCCCGCTCCGAATGCAGGCCCAGCGCGACCATCGCGAGAAATGGCAGCGCCGCGGAGGCTCTCGACGCGGCGCGCAAGCCACGTGGAACTGCGACTGGAAGCAACATACGCACGACTACCCGCCGGAAGCCGCTGGTAAACGGCGGCTTTACGCAGAACAAATCCCTCCGGGGGAGCCGTACGAGGCGCCGCCCTGACGCGTCAGTTATGCGCCGAGCACTGCAAAGATTTGCTGAACGGACCGCCGCCCGGAGCGGCTATTCCCACAAGTATGGGCTGCGATGGCGTGCATAGCGCGCCGGCCGGCTCGGCTGGCGGCCCAGGCTCATCCGGCGGCCCTCCTGCTTGCGCGCGGCCCGCCGGGTCCGCTTCCTGGAGGTGCCGCTGCGCTTGGTCTTGCGGGATTTGCTCGCCTTGCGCTTGCCCGATTTCACGGTCCGCTCGGTCTCGGCGACGGGCGCCTGCGGCTTCGCGGCGCTGACGTCAGGCGCGCCCTGATCCGTGAGCGACGGGCGTCCCGCGACCAGTTTCCTGCCCGGCCGGTCGATGGGACGCAACCGCGATGGCCCGCTGCTCCTCGGTCCAGGCCGGCCTGCGGTCTCGATATGCCGTGAATGCTTGTCCCGGTCGCTGACCGTCGTTTCGGGTCCGACCTCGGCCGTACGCGAGCGACGGGTTTTCTTCGCCTTGCCCCGGCGACGTTCCTTCGACCGCAGTCTTTCCTCGGCGCGACGCTCCTTCTCGATCTTGCGGAGCGCCAAGGCCGCCTGCCGGCTGCCCTTCTTCTTTTGCGCCTTCAGGCCGAATATGCGGTGCTGCTCCAAGGCCGCCGTGGACCAGGGCTGCGGCTTGCAACTGCAGCCAGCGTCATACTTCGTGCGATAGACGAAAGCAGTCGGCAGATCGGAGTACGGCTTGCCCTTCAGATCGACCATCTGCTCGGGCTCGGCGCCCGGATTGCGATAGACGAAGAGCTTGGCTTCCGAGCCGCAGCTCGCCTCGCACTTGCGCCGGTCCTTGGCAAAGCGGTCCTTGGTGGTCGAAAAGCTGATCGGCCAGTAGAAGCCGTCGCACGTGCGCACGCACACCGTGCGGTAGGTCTCCCGCGCCCTCGACTTCCCCGCCGCGTCGGGGGCCTTGTCCTGACCGGCCGGAGTCTGCTCGTCGGGATCGTCTTCGAACAGGCCCGAGAAGAGCCCCGGAGAGGGCCGCGAATCCGGCCCCCGCGTCAGGCCGCTGCGCTGGCGGCGATCGAATTTCGGAGCAGGCGCACGACCGCGGTCGGAGCGCTGGCGGCGGAACAGGGCGCCGCTCTGGAGGTCCGAGAGCCAGTCGTTGGTCAGCACCATCTCCGAGAAGGCGGGGCCACGCAGGCCCGCCGGTTGCGCCGGCGTCGCCGGGCCGGTCGCCGCCAGAGGTGCGACCCGGCGATCCGTCGAGAGCCAGTCTGCACCGGTCGCAACGAGCGCCGGAACGCTCCCGCCGACCAGTACGAACGCGCTGAGCCATCCGACTGCCCATGACAAACGGGCTGGACGGAGGCCTCCTCGGAACAAGCGAAACATGTGCTACCAGCTAATGCGAACGCGACCGCCGGCTGCTGCCGGCTCCCTACTCGGCAGCCAAACTATTCCGCCAGCGCCCTTATCGCAAGCCCGGATCAGCAGAATTCTTTAAAACGTTGTTTTAGCTAAATGATCCTTTTGTCGCATGCCTAGTTAGGAGCGAGACGGATGGCGCCGTCGAGGCGAATGTTGCCGCCGTTGAGCATGGTGTTCTCGCAGATCGCGCAGACGAGAGCCGCATACTCCTCGGGCCGGCCGAGACGCGAGGGAAACGGCACGTTACTGGCCAGCGCGTTGCGCACATCCGACGGCAGCCCCGCGAACATCGAGGTGTCGAACAATCCGGGCATGATGGCCATCACCCGGATGCCCTCGCGCGCCAGATCGCGGGCTGCCGGCAACGACAGCGCGGCCACTCCGCCCTTCGAGGCGGCATAGGCACACTGGCCGATCTGGCCGTCCTCCGCGGCTACGGACGACGTGTTGACGATCACGCCCCGTTCGCCATCGGGCTCCTGCGCCGTGACGGTGAGCATCCCCGCCGCGGAACGCGCCATGACCCGGAACGTGCCGATCAGATTGACCTCGAGCACCTTGGCGAACCCGGCGGCATCGTGGGCTTCCGTCTTGCCCGTGTCACGATTGCGGCGCGCAACGCGCTTGCCGATGGCGATGCCAGCACAGTTGACGGTGATCCGCTCCTGCCCATGCGCGGCGCGCGCCGCTGCCAGCGCCGCATCGACGCTCTCATCCTTCGTGACGTCGCAGTGGCAGAAGACGCCGCCGATCTCGCGTGCCACGCGCTCGCCGGCCTCCTTGCTCAGGTCGAGCACCGCCACCTTGACGCCCCGCGCCGCCAACGCGCGCGCGGTGGCCGCGCCGAGACCGGAGGCGCCGCCCGTGACCACCGCTGCAATGCCAGCATCCAGCTTCATAATGTTTTCCCTTCGTTTGCGCCGGCCGCATCCACAACCGCCGTCAGACCACGAGGCGTCAGCGCCACGCGATCAACTGTTCCTGATCGGCGGCCAGGATATCGGGGATGTGCCCCGCCGAGAAGCCCCGGCTGGCGCGCCGGTTTCCGCGCGCTATAGTGCCGGGGGCGGCGCGCCCGCGCTCACCCCCTCGCACCTCGACCCGGACAGACAGCAGGAGCGGACGATCGTGGCAGACAAGAGACTGATCGACCTCGTCAGCGACACCTCGACCCGCCCATCCGCCGGCATGCGCAGGGCCATTGCCGAAGCCGTCGTCGGCGACGAGCAGAGCGGCGAAGATCCGACCACCAATGCCCTCCAGGAGCGTGTCGCCGATCTCCTTGGCAAGGAGGCCGCCCTGCTCGTGCCGTCCGGCACGATGTGCAACCAGATCGCCATGCTCGTGCATTGCCGGCCCGGCGACGAGGTGATCGCCGCAGATGTCACGCACATCTTCACGTCGGAAGCCGGCGGCGGTTCCGCGCTCGCAGGCGTGCAGACGTGGCCGCTGCCGTCCGAGCACGGCATCTTCAAGCCGGCCGACCTCGCCGAGGCGATCCGCGACCCCGCCAAGCGGAACAACCCGCGCTCGCGTCTGGTGGTCATCGAGCAGACCGTCAACCGGGGTGGCGGCGCCGTCTGGCCGCAAGCCGCCATCGAGGACGTCGCCAAGGTCGCCCGCAAGCACGACCTCGTCATTCATATGGACGGCGCGCGGCTTCTGAACGCTGCCGTCGCCTCCAACCGTCCGGCAGCCGCGATCACCGCACCGGTGGACAGCGTCTGGCTCGACCTCTCGAAGGGCCTGGGCTGCCCGATCGGTGGCGTGCTCGCCGGCAGCAAGGCCTTCATCGCCGAGGCCTGGCGGTGGAAGCAGAGGCTCGGCGGCGCCATGCGCCAGTCCGGCATCATCGCCGCGGCCGGGCTCTACGCGCTCGATCACAATATCGGGCGCCTTGCAGAGGATCACGCCAACGCCCGGCTGCTTGCCGAACGGATCGGCGCGCTGCCCGGCGTGCGCATCGACCCGCCCCGGGTCGAGACCAACATCGTCTATTTCGACGTCAGCAGCTCCGGCACGACGAACCAGGAGCTCTGCGCCAAGCTGCGCAGCCACGGCGTGCGCATGGGCACCTCTTACGGCGGCCGCATCCGGGCCGTGACGCACCTCGATGTCAGCCGTACAGATTGCGAGCAGGCGGCCGAGGTGTTCGCGACGGCGCTCGCCGAGGCGGCGCAATCACGGAGCGGCGCGCACTAGCATCCATGCGGTTGCTCAGGCTGGCGACAGGCGTCAAACCCCGGCTCCGACGTCGCACGTCGCCGGGCTGTCCGTCCGCCAGCCTCGCGCGCCCCAGCGCGGCCGGCCCTCGCGCGGAACCGCGCCTTCGACGAAAAACTCGTAGCAGTTGGCGCTGGTCTTGACGGCGCGCCAGCAGCCGCCCGCCAAACCTGCCGTGTAGAAGGTGCAGAAGGCGGGACCCCGGAACGACCAGTAGCCTTTGGCCTTGCCGCGCTTGTCCCAGTAGTCGATGCCGCCCTGGTGATCATAGCTTTCGATCCAGGGCTGCCCCGAGGCGTAGACGCCCGCCAGACGCTGGCCGATGAAGGCGCGCTGCATCGCCTCGACGGACATCCAGCGTGCGGTAGCGTCGGCCATCGACGGCCAACCCAGGGCGATCAGCGCGACGAGCACGCGGACGCGCATCGGCTCGGCTCCTTCCCTCGTGCGGCGCTGCGGCGCGCCACCGGTGGGGAACTCTAGCATACGTCGTACTGCGCGCGCAGCCAGGGGCTCCAAAACCGGCGAAAGCGTGAACCACGCCGGCCCGCCTGGGGCGATTAGCGCGTCTTGCGCCCGCGACAGCGTTGCCCGCTCTCGACCATCAGCTCGGCGCGGGTCTGCCGCGCAAGCTCGCGCACGCGCACCAGATGGCCGCCCGCCTCGGGCGCCGCAGCGGACGATGGCTGTTTTGCAATGGCGCTGTCGAGGGCCTGCTCGGCCGCGCGTGTCTCGTCTATGCCACGAGCGAGCTCGCGGCAATCGAGCTGACCCTTGGCGCCGCGGTAGGCAAACAGCCGGATGCCCGACAGATAGTCCTCCGCCGAGGTCTTCTGCCAGACCCACTTGCGGGCTGGATCGGCCATCATCGCCTTCAGCTTATCGACCTGAGGCCTCGGCGCGGCATCCGGCGGCGGCGGCGGGCTTTTCTCGGGACGCGCCAGGGTCGGGGCGCTCGTCACGGGCGGCACTTTCGTCGCCGTGCGCGCCTTACGGATGGGCGCCTTCACCGCTGCCGATCTCTTCGGCTGGATGCTATGGGCGGGTCTCAGATCGTCTTTGAGGGAGCCGAGGGGGCGGGGGGCTGGATCGCTCCACCTCGACCCGGCACAGCCTGCGAGCAGGATCGCCACGAGCCCCACGATGGACGTGCGAAGCGGCCGGCATATCTGGAACATCTTCACGCACCCAGCAAAGCGACAGGGGTCACTGCACGACGGATACGCGAGACCGAACCTCACGTATCGTAACGCGACAGGGCTTAATATTTGCTTGATGCGCCGACGTTCTGTGTATCGATTGGAGCAAGCAACGATCAACGCAGATCACCAGACGCCGAAGCGTCTGGTATCCGGGGACATGGTGTCCGGGACATGGATCGCGCGCGACGTCGCCGATCAGTACGACCGCGGCATGCCCAGCACGTGCTGCCCGAGGAACGCCAGCACCATGTTGGTCGAGATCGGAGCGGTCTGATAGAGACGCGCCTCACGCCACTTGCGCTCGACGCCATACTCCCGCGCATAGCCGAAGCCTCCGAACGTCTGCATGCACGTGTCGGCTGCCGCCCATGCCGCCTCCGAGGCGAGCATCTTCGCCATGTTGGCTTCCGCCCCGCAGTCCCGATGGGCCTCGAACATGGCCGCCGCCTTGCGCACCATCAGCTCGGCCGCCTGGGTCTGGGCATAGGCGCGGGCGATGGGGAACTGCACGCCCTGGTTCTTGCCGATCGGGGCGCCGAAGACCACGCGCTCCTTGGCGTACTCGGATGCGCGGCGGATGAAGTACTTGGCGTCTCCGATCGACTCCGAGGCGACGAGGATTCGCTCCGCGTTCATGCCGTCGAGGATGTACTTGAAGCCCCGGCCCTCCTCGCCGATCAGACTCTCGGGAGGGATCTTGAGGTTGTCGAAGAACACCTCGCAGGTGTTGTGGTTGACCATGGCGTCGATCTTGCGGATCTCGAGGCCGTTGCCTTTGGCTTCCCTGAGATCGACGAGGAAGACCGACAGGCCCTCGGAGCGCTTCTTCACCTTGTCTGCCGGCGCCGTGCGCGCCAGCAACAGCATGAGGTCGGAGTAGAGCGCGCGGCTCGTCCACACCTTCTGGCCGTTGACGAGATAGTGGTTGCCCTGCTTCTCCGCCCGCGTCTTGAGCTGGGTCGTGTCCGAGCCCGTGGTCGGCTCCGTGACACCGAACGCCTGGAGCCGCAGCCTGCCGGCCGCGATCTCCGGCAGGTAGCGCCGCTTCTGCTCGTCGCTGCCATGCCTTAGCACGGTGCCCATCGTGTACATCTGGGCGTGGCAGGCGGCGGCGTTGCAGCCGGTCTCGTGAATCGTCTCGAGAATGGCCGCACCGGCGCTGATCGGCAGGCCGGCGCCGCCGTATTCCTCGGGGATGAGCGCAGCGAGATAGCCGGCCTCCGTCAGCGCAGCCACGAACTCGGTCGGATACTCGCTGGCCGCGTCGAGCTTCATCCAGTACTCGTTCGGAAAGTCGTCGCAGACCTTGCGCACGCCTTCGCGGATCTCGCGCCAGTCGGGATCAACCGCCATGACCACGCGGTTTTCGCTATCGTCCATCATTCTGTCCTTACTCCGCTGCCAGTCGCGCGCCCGCCGGCGCATAGCCCTTGGGCAGGCCGGCTCTGGGTACACCGCCATAGAATTTCTCGGAGGGCAAAGCCGCTTCCGCGATCGTTCGCGCGGCGGCGAGCCCCGCGAGATCGACACCGGTTCTCAGGCCCTCCTTCTCGAGCAGGAAGACGAGGTCTTCCATCACGATGTTCCCCGTTGCGCCGGGCGCGAACGGGCATCCCCCGAGACCACCGAGCGAGGCGTCGAAATAGCGGACACCCGCCTCCAGCGCGGCCACGGCGTTGGCCAGACCGAGCCCGCGCGTATCGTGGAAATGCGAGTAGAGCGGCCGGCCGCCCATCACCTTCGCCGCATCGGTGAAGAGCGTGCGGACCTCGCGCGGCGAGGCGTAGCCGACGGTATCCGGCAGCGCCACCTCGTCGGCTCCCGCGTCGAGAAACCGCTCGAGGAATGCCAGTACGCGCGATTGCGGGACCTGACCCTCCAGCGTGCAGCCGAACGCCGTGGCGAGCCCGCCCTGCAGCACGACGTCGGCGAACTCCGGCCGTTCCCGGCGCAGCGCCGCGATCTCGGCGAACTCGGCAAAAGACTGGTCGGTGGAACGGCGCACGTTGGCCTGATTGTGCGTTTCGGAGACGGAGATCACGAAATTGATCTTGCGGATGCCGGCGGCGAGGGCCAGCTCGGCGCCCTTGCGGTTGGGCGCGAGGGCGCACATCAGCGGCCCCTCGATGCCGGCGATCCCAGCGGCGACGGCCGCCGCGTCGGCGAATTGCGGGATGACCTTCGGCGGCACGAAGCTCGTCGCCTCGATCTCGGGAATGCCGGCGGTCGCCTCTGCCGCGATCCAGGCGAGCTTGGTCTCGGTCGGCACGAACGACTTCACGAGCTGCAGGCCATCCCTGAGCCCGACCTCCCGCACGAACACGTCACGTGACATGGTGTTCCTCCTCACCGCCCCTTGAACACGGGCTTGCGCTTCTCGTTGAAGGCATTGATGCCCTCGATCCGGTCCTGTGTCGATACGGTGCGATAGTAGGCCTCCAGCTCGAACTGGTAGCCAGCGGCCCGCTCGATCTCCACGGCCTTGTCGAGGGCCTTCTTCGCCTGGCGCACGGCCACGGGGGCGTTGGCGGCGATGCGACGCGCAATGGCCAGCACCTCGTCCATCAGGCGATCATCCGCCACGACCTTGTTGACCATGCCCCAGGCATGCGCCTCCGCCGCGGTAAAGACGTCGCCCGAGAGCACGATCTCCTTGGCGCGGCGGACACCAGTGGCACGCGGCATGTTCTGTGTGCCGCCGGCGCCCGGAATGATGCCGAGCTTCACTTCCGTTTGGGCGAAGCGCGCGCTCTCGGCCGCGTAGATGAAATCGCAGACGAGCGCCAGTTCCGAGCCGCCCCCGAAGGCGGAACCGTTGACGGCGGCGATGACCGGCACCGGGCAATCCATGATCGCGCGAATGGCCTGTTCGAGGATGGCGTGCTGGCGCGTCCAGTCGGTGTCGGACATGCCCTTGCGCTCCTTGAGATCGGCGCCGGCACAGAACGCCTTGTCGCCCGCGCCGGTCAGCACGAAGCAATTGACCGCACCCTGGCCGACGTAAGCCTCCATGAAGCAGTCGCGCAGGTCGCGCATCATCGCCGTGTTCATGGCATTGCGGGCCGCCTCGCGGTTCATGCGGACGACGGCGATGGCCGGCTCGTGCATCTCGATGGCCAATGTCTCGTAGGTGCGTGTCATGGGATGTCCCGTTCTGGTTGGGGCATCGGAAGCGGCGTCTCAGCCTCTCCCAACGGCGGCCGTGATCGTGTATGGGTCGCACATCGCTTACGCCACAGGAAAGACCAAGGCAATCATGCGCGCACTCGAGGTGAACGAGCTGGGCCCGCCCTCCAATGCCAGGCTCGTCGAGCGGCCGGCGCCGCAGCCCGGAGCCGGGGAGGTCGTCCTCGACGTGCATGCCGCCGGGCTCAATTTCGCCGACACACTGACCATTTCCGGTGTCTACCAGCACAAGCCGGCCCTGCCCTTCGTGCCCGGGATGGAGGCAGCGGGCGTGATCAGCGCCTGCGGGGCGGGCGTCGGCGGGGTCAAGGTCGGCGACCGCGTGTTCTGCTACGCCCGCCAGGGTTGCTTCGCCGAGCAGATGGTCATGCCGGCGGCGGGCGTCTTTCCCATTCCCGGCGGCATGAGCTTCGTCGAGGCCGCGGCCTTCCCCATCGTCTACGGCACCGCCCACATGGGGCTCGCCTACCGCGCCGCCCTCAAGGCCGGCGAGACGCTGCTCGTGACGGGCGCGGGCGGCGGCGTCGGGCTCGCAGCGGTCGAGATCGGCAAGGCGCTCGGCGCTAACGTCATCGCGGCGGCGTCGAGCAAGGAGAAGCTCGAGCTTGCCAAGGCCCACGGCGCCGACCACATCGTCGATTATGCCAGCGAGCACCTGCGGGACCGCGTCATGGCGCTGACCGGAGGCGTCGATGTCGCCTTCGAGCCGGTGGGCGGCGATGTCTTCCGCGGGACCCTGCGCTGCATGAAATTCGAGGGGCGGTTGCTGCTCATCGGCTTCGCCTCGGGTGACATCCCGCAGATCCCCGCCAACCACATGCTGGTCAAGAACGTCACGGTCATCGGTTTCGCCTGGAGCAACTACCGCGACAGGAAGCCCGAGGTGTTCCGTCACACGCTGGCCGAGATCGGCCGGCTCCACGCCACCGGCAAGCTGCGGCCCGAGGTGACGGAGGTGCTGCCGCTGTCGCAGGGCGTCGAAGCGCTGGAACGCCTGGCGGGCCGGAAGGCGCGCGGCAAGATCGTGCTCACGATGCGCTGACGGCCAGCCTCATGTCTGGCGCAGCAGGCCATGAGCTTCGCGTTCGAGCGCCTCGCGGAACTCGGGATGCGCGACCGCGATCATGCGCCGCATGCGCTCCTGGAGCGGCTGACCCAGCAGTTCGGCGACGCCATGCTCCGTCACCACCGTGTCGATGTCGCTTCTGGCAATGGTCACCACGCCCGCAGGCAGCCGTGCCTGAATGCGGCTGATCGTACCCGAGCGGGTGCGGGCCGTAGACGTCAGCGCGATGATGGAGCGGCCGTTCGCCGCCACGCGCGCACCACGCACGTAGTCGACGAGCCCCGTGACGCCGCCCACGTAGTCGCCACCCGCCATCTCGGCGTTGACCTGGCCGGTGAGATCGACCTCGACGCCGGTGTTGATGGTGACGAACGTGTCGAAACGGGCCATCGTGGCCGGCGCATGGGTATAGCGGATCGGCCGCATCAGGAGATCCGGGTTGCCATCGACGAAACGGTAGAGCCGATCGGTTCCGAACAGCAGCCCGGCGACCATCTTGCCCGTATCGATCGGCTTGGTCTCGCCCGTGACCGCGCCCGCCTCCACCAGTTCGACGATGGCGTCGGTGAGAAGCGCGGAATGAATGCCGAGGCGGCGCCGGGTCTTGAGACCGTCGAGCACGGCATCCGGAATGGCGCCGACGCCGATCTGGATGACCGCCCCATCCGGCACCAGCTCCGAGACATAGCCGGCGATGCGCCGCTCGACCTCGCCGAATGTGGCTGGCGCGACCTGCGGCAGCCGGTAGGAGGCGTCGGCGACATGATCGAGGCGGCCCGGCGGTGGCGTGTCCCCGCCGCAGTTGGTCCAGGGCATGCCGGCGTTCATCTCGGCGACCACCGTGCGGGCCTTGGCGAACACCTCCGGCTGCCAGTCGTAGATGGTGCCATAGCTGACGCCGCCCCCGCCGCTCGCCGCCGGCGCGAGCTGCATCAGGTAGACATCGACCGGCAGGCGTCCGGTCTGAATGAGCTTCATCAGCTCGAAATAGTGCACCGGCAGCACGTCCATCACGCCGGCCCGGGTCAGCGTCCGGCCCTTGCCGACGGCACCTGTGCCGAGCACGCGCACGCCGTCCAGCCGGTCCGCGCGGATGACATCGGCCTGCAGCGCATTGACGACCAGCGTGAACGGCCCGATGCGATGACGCTGCTCGAGCAAGGCCCGTGTCAGCGACTGGGGCTCGCCCGTGCCGGTCTGCACGACGACGTGGTCGCCTGGCCGCACGATGCGCGTGAAATCGATGTCTGCGGCTTCGGGCTCGCTGGTCATATCGTCCTCATGAGGGCTGCGGCCGGGGCGGCGCACAGCACAAGGCCGGTCCTGCCAGAGCAGGGCCGGCCTTGCAAGCCGTACAGGAGGACGCGGCGCCGCGCTTCAGCGCGCCTCGACCGTCACGGGCGTCATCTTCACCTTCTGATCGACCGGCAGCGACTTGTCGGCCGTCCATTCGGCCATGGAGCCGTCGTACATCTTGGCCTTGGTGTTGCCCATGATGGCATAGGACACGAACCAGCCGAGACTCGCCCAGTGGCCTGTGTTGCAGAAGTTGATCTGCTCACCATCGAGACCGACGCCGGCTGCCTTGTAGAGCGGCGTGAGCTGGGCACGCGAGCGGAACTTGCCGCCGTTGTTGTCGGTGAGCCAGCTCTCGGGAAGGTTCGAGGCGCCGGGCAGCGTGCCGGGGCGCTTGGCGGCAGAGCTCATCGTGACGCCCACGAAGAAGTCGTTGGGCCGGTTGTCGACCAGCGGCTGCTTGCTGGCGATGGCCTTGCGCACGTCCTCCTTGGTGGCGATCAGCTCGGGCCGCAGCTTCGCCTTGAAGACGGCAGGCTTGGGCTTGACCTCTCCCGTCGCCAGCGGATTGACCGGCTTCTTGGTCGCCTTGTCGACGACCTTCACCCACGCCCGGAAGCCGCCGTTCATGACGGAGACCTTGTCATGGCCGAGCACCTTGAACGTCCAATAGAGGCGCGTGGCCGCGCCCACGTCCTGCGCCTTGGCGCCGAGCGGTATGAGCACGACGTGCGTGGCATTGTCGATGCCGAGGCTACCGATCAGCTTCTCGAGCTTGGCGACGGACGGCAGCATGCCCGCCACACCGGCCTTGTCCTTCTCACGCCAGCCGCCTTTGGCGTAGTCCGTGTAGAGGGACCCGGGAATATGCCCCTTGAGATAGGCCTCTTTCGGCTGACCTGCGCCGCTGCGCAAGTCGAGCATGACGATACCGGGCTTGCCGAGGCTGGCCTTCACCCAGGCGACGTCCACCAGCGGGTCGGCTGCCTGGGCCGCCGTGCTCCCTGCGCCCACGACCAGGGCGGCTGCGATCAAAGACTTGAGCCTCATGAGGCGTCTCCCTGCTGCGCCCCTTGTTGTGCCGGGGCCCTACCATCCGTTTGGAGCCAGCCGACCAGCGGCCGCTCCGTCGGGAGAGTGTCCGATTGGAAATCGAACCGCAAGCCGCGACCATTGCGGCTCGATCACGATTGTTTCACAGTCAGACGAGTGCTCGAACCGAGGTCTTCTGCCATGAACCTCTCCTTGACGCTCCAGGCCGTCGCCCGGCGCCTTCCGGACCATCCGGCCATCACTGACAGCCGCGGCACCATCGACTACGCGACCTTCGAGCAGCGGGTCGCCGCCATGGCCGGCGGTCTCAGGGCTTTCGTTCCCACGCCCGGCGCGCGAGTGGCGATCGCGATGGAGAACGCCCCGGAGTTCCTGATCTCGCTTTACGCGTTGTGGCGCGCCGGGCTCGTGCCCGTGCCGATGAACGCCCGCCTGCATCCGCGCGAGATGGCGTTCATCCTGGAGAATTCCCATGCCCGGCTCTGCCTCGCCTCTCCGGCACAGGCCGCGACGCTCGCACCCGCCCTCGCCGGGATGCGCGAGCCACCGCCCGTATTCTCGACCTCAAGCGACGAATTCCAGCGACTGGGCCGCGGCGCACCCGTTCGCACGGTCGACAGCCTGCCGACCGACGAGGCCTGGCTGTTCTATACCAGCGGCACCACCGGCCGGCCGAAGGGCGCCGTGCTCACGAACCGGAGCCTGCTGTTCATGAGCCACGCCTACTATGCCGACATCGACCAGCTCGACGAGCGCGACACCATCCTGCACGCCGCGCCGCTGTCGCACGGGTCGGGTCTCTACGCGATCCCGCACATCGCCAGAGGCAGCCACAACGTCATCCTCGGCGGCTCGTTCGATCCCGAGCAGGTCCTCGACGCCTTCTCCCGCTACACGCGCGTCTCCATGTTCGCGGCGCCGACGATGGTCACACGGCTCCTGCAGGCGCCAAGGGCCGCGACGGCTGATACCCGTGGCCTGCGCACGCTCATCTACGGTGGCGCGGCCATGTACGTCGCCGACCTGAAACGCGCCCTCGCCATGCTCGGCCCGAAGCTCTGCCAGATCTACGGCCAGGGCGAGAGCCCGATGACCATCACGGCCATGTCGAAGGCCATGCATCTGGCCGATGGCGGCTATGCCTCCGACGAGCGCCTCGGCTCCACCGGCCTGGCGCGCACCGGCGTCGAGGTCATGGTAGTGGACGAGACGGGCCGCCCGCAGTCGCCCGGCGAGGTCGGCGAAATCGTCACGCGCTCCGATTGCCTGATGCAAGGCTACTGGGGCAATCCCGACGCTACCGCCAAAGCGATCCGCGGCGGCTGGTTGTGGACCGGCGACGTGGGAACGCTCGATCCCGCCGGATTCCTCACCATCAAGGACCGCTCGAAGGACATGATCATCTCGGGCGGCAGCAACATCTATCCACGCGAGATCGAGGAAGTGCTGTTGACTCACGCCGCCGTGCTCGAGGTCGCCGTCATCGGCGCGCCTCACGCCGAATGGGGCGAGGAGACGGTGGCCTTCGTCGTGCCACGGCCCGGCCGGGAGCTCTCCGAGAGCGAGCTCGACCAGCTCTGCCTCGCGCATATCGCCCGCTACAAGCGGCCACGGCGCTATGTCTGGGCCGAGAGCCTGCCGAAGAACAACTACGGCAAGATCCTGAAGACCGAGCTGCGGGCCAGCCTCGCGTCGCGCGATTAAGCCCCGCGGGCCGGCGACACGATCTCGGCCTTCTCCAGCACGGCGTGCATCAGGACATCGGCGCCGGCGGTCGCCCATTCCCGTGTCATGTCCTCCGCCTCGTTGTGGCTGATGCCGCCGACGCAGGGCGTGAACACCATTGCCGTCGGCGCCACGCGGGCCATGTAGCAGGCATCGTGGCCGGCGCCCGAGACAATGTCCTGATGCCGGTAGCCGAGCCGCTCGGCAGCCTTGCGCACGGCCGCCACGCACGACGTATCGAAGGGAATGGGCTCGAAGCTCAGGATCTGCTTGATCTCAAGCCCGAGCCCCGCCTCGCTCGCGATCGCGCGCACGCCCGCATTGAGCGCCGTATCCATGGAGGCGAGCTTGCCGCCATCGGGATGACGCAGGTCGACCGTCAGGAACACCCGACCAGGAATGACGTTTCGCGAGTTCGGCGAAACCTCGACCATGCCGACGGTGGCGCACGCCCACGGCAGATGTTCATGGCCGATCCGATTGACCAGCTCGATGACGCGGGCAGCGCCGACCAGCGCATCCTTGCGCCGCGTCATGGGCGTCGGGCCCGCATGGCTTTCGACGCCCAGCAGCTCGATCTCGTACCATCTCTGGCCATTGGCGTGCGTTACGACACCGATGTCGAGCCCCGCCTCCTCCAGGATCGGCCCCTGCTCGATATGCAGCTCGAAGAAGGCATGCACCGGGCGACCGCCGACGGCCGCCTCACCGCCATAGCCGATGCGCGTCAGCTCCTCGCCGAGGCTCAACCCCTCGACATCCTTGCAGCCGAGCCCCTGATCCAGCGTAAAGGCGCCGGAGAACACGCCGGACGCGATCATGGCCGGGGCGAACCGCGAGCCTTCCTCGTTGGTCCACATGGCAACCTCGATAGGATGCCGCGTCGCGATGCCGAGATCGTTCAAAGAGCGCACGATCTCCAGCGCCGCCAGCACGCCGAGCGCCCCGTCGAACTTGCCGCCGGTCGGCTGGGTATCCAGGTGGCTGCCGACCATGACCGGCGGCAGACCCGGCTCCGTACCGGCGCGCCGCGCGAATATGCTGCCCATGCGATCGACCACGATGTCGCAGCCGGCCTTCCGGCACCAGGACACGAACAGATCCCGGCTCTGGCGATCGAGATCGGTAAGGGTCAGCCGCTTGACGCCGCCCTTCGGCGTGGCACCGATACGCGCCATCTCCATCAGACTGTCCCACAACCGGGCCCCGTCGATCCTGAGGTTGGTCTCACTGGTCATGGCTTGCTCCTGCGGCGCGCTATTGAGGAAGTTCCAGCGTCGATGTAGAGGGGAACGCATGAGCACACCATCGATCACCTCCACGTCCAAGACACCGGCCGAAATCGTCGCGGAGCTCGACGCCAAGGCCGAGATCCATCACACGCCCTGCGGCGCCGGCCACATGGTATGGCGACGCTGGGGCAGCGGCCAGCCCCTGGTGCTGTTTCACGGCGGCTCCGGCTCTTGGAACCACTGGATCCGGACCATCCCGGTCATGGCCGAGCGCTACGCGGTCTGGGTGCCGGATCTGCCGGGTCTCGGGCAGTCCGCCATGCCGAATGAGCCCTACGTGCCGGAAAGCTGCGCCGATGCGGTGACGCTCGGGGTGCGCGAGCTGATCCCCGCCCACACGCGCTTCCACCTCGCCGGATTCTCCTTCGGCGGCCAGATCGCCTCGCTGGTGGCCGCCATGCTTGGCGACCAGCTCAGCGACCTGACGCTGATCGGCGTGGCGGCGCTCGGCCTGCCGATGGGTCCGCGTGAGCCCATGGGCCGCCAGAAATCCAGCATGAGCCTCGAGGAAATCCACGCCGTGCATCGGCGCAATCTGGCGATCCTCATGCTGGCGCACGCAGACCGCATCGACGACCTCGCCGTGCACCTCCAGACGGAGAACATCCGCCAGGCGCGCTTCCGCTCCAAGCCCTTCGCCACCACCGACACCATCCGTCGCAAGCTGGCGGAGATCAAAGTGCCGCTGAAGACCATCTGGGGCGCGCTCGACGTCGTCGCCTATCCCTCGCTGCAGACGCGGCTCGACATTCTGGCCGAGCATCATCCGGAAATGCAGGCCCGCATCATCGCCGACGCCGGCCATTGGGTGATGTACGAAGCCGCCGACGCCTTCAATGCCGCGCTCATCGAGCTGATCGGGACACCCGCATGACCTCCGAGCTCCTCGTCTCTCGCAACGACGGCGTCACGCACGTGACGCTCAACCGCGCCGACAAGCGCAATGCCCTGAGCGATACGCTCACGGGCGCCCTGCTCGAGGCCGTCGTCGCGGCCGGCAACGACGGCACGCGCCTGCTCGTGCTGTCGGGTAACGGCAAGTCCTTCTGTGCGGGTTTCGATTTCACCGGCATCGAGAGCCTGAGCGACGGCGACCTCGCCTTGCGGCTGATCCGGGTCGAGCTGCTCTTGCAGGCCGTGTATCACGCGCCGTTTTCAACCTTGGCGCTGGTGCAGGGAGCGGCCTTCGGCGCCGGCGCCGACCTCGTCGCGGCCTGTCACAGACGCGTCGCCGCCCCCGGAACGCGTTTTCGCATGCCGGGCCTGCGCTTCGGCATCGCGCTCGGCACACGCCGGCTCGCCCGCCTGATCGGGCCGGATCGTGCCCGCACTCTGCTCGAGACGACGCGCGTCTTCGATGCCGAAGAGGCGGTGTCGCTCGGTTTTCTCTCGCAGATCGCCCCGGAGTCCGGCTGGCCGGACATCGTCACCGACAGCGCCGCCAAGGCCAAGGATCTCGCGGGATCGGCGCAGACGGCGCTGCTCGAGCTCACCACCGTCGACACGCGCGATGGGGATCTCGCCGCCCTCGCGCGATCCGCGGCCGAGCCCGGACTCAAAGACAGGATCGCCGGCTTCCTGGCAGCCTCGGCCCGCCGCTGAAACGCGCCGCCAGCGCGCCCGTCAGGATGATTTGCCGGGCTTGATCGCGGTGACCTCGCCCTTCTGCTTCTTCTGCATATAGAGGCCGGCAAAGTCGATCGGATCGAGCAGCAGGGGCGGAAAACCGCCATCGCTCGTCACGTCGGCTACGATGCGGCGCACGAACGGGAAGAGCAGCGACGGGCAATTGACCAGCAGGAACGGCTCGAGCGCGTCCTGCGGCAGGTTCTCCAGCTTGAACAGGCCGCCATAGACGAGCTCCAGCTCGAAGATGATGCCGATCTTGCTCGTGATCTCCGCGCGGAAGTCGATGATGCTCTCGAACGTATCGGCGCTGAGTGCGGACGCGCGCACATCCACCTGGAATTTCCGGTTCGGATTATCGCCCGGTCCGTTCAGCAGCTTGGTGACGTTGGGGTTCTCGAACGACAGATCCTTGATGTACTGAGCCAGGACGCGGCCCTGGAAGTTCGGACCCGCAGGAGCAGCCGTGCCGCCGTTGCCAGTGGGATTCGCTGCCGAATCTATCATCGTTCTCATCCTGTTGTGTTGAGAGCCCCACGAGCGGCGCGCGCTGCTCGTCGGCAGTGGCTATCACGCGATGGCAGTGGGTGCAACGTCCCGCCCGCGCCTGTTCCGCGCTCATCGACAGGCGAGCTCCGGCGACAGGTGCGATCAGTGCATAGGACGGTCCAGGGCGCGCGATCCGAATCTGGCCTGGCAGCAGCACGCTTTCGAGACGCCGCGCAGGCGGCCCCTGCGCGTTCGATCGCAGCTTAGCTGTTGATGGTGCCCCCGTCGATATTGATGGTCTGGCCCGTGATATAGGTCGCCCCGTGACCGCACAGGAAGGCAATCACGCTCGCCACCTCGCGCGGATGCCCGAAGCGCTTGAGCGGAATCTCGGACAACAACTTGGAACCGCGCTCGGCAATGATGGGCGCGGGCATGCGAGTCAGGATGATGCCGGGGGCGACGGCATTCACGAGTACATCCGGGGCGAGCTTTCGCGAAAGCGCGCGGACGAGGCCGACCACGCCGCCCTTGGCTGCCGAATATGCAACGTGGTCGAACGAGCCGCGGCGGAACGCGAGAGAGCTCGCGAAGACGATGCGCGCCGGGCCGTTCGGATCGTAGCGCGTCGCCATGGCGTTGGCGATCTCGTAGGCGTTCGTCAGATTGTTAGCCAGCGCCCGATCCCAGACCGAGCGGTCGTCGGCGTCCTTGGCGTCGAACTCGTAGACGCCAGCCAGATGCACCAGGGCATAAATGGGCTGTCCCGCGACATTGAGCGCGGCGTTGCAGGCTGCCGGAGTATCGAGCTTCGAGACATGCGTGTGCAGCGTCTCGATCCCGGGAAACTCCTGCTTGACCCCCATGAGCGCGCTTTCGGAGACGTCCACGAGGGTCACGTCGGCCCCTTGCATCAGGAAGGTGCGGGCGCATTCAACGCCAATGCCACCTGCGCCGCCGGTGATTACGACGGCTCGGCCCGTCAAGTCGCTCATCTCGCGCCCCCCTCTCCCATCGTGCCGAGTTGACGGACAACCGGCATCGCTCCTAACAATCTAGACCGACCGGCAAGCCGTCCACCAGCGTCTTGCCGCCTTCGGAACATCCGCCACGAGCGCGCACCGGACCTGCATCCCCACCACCAGCCAGGATCGATTCATGTATCCACTTCTTCAGGGTCTGCGCGTCGTCGATGTGACGAGCATCATTCTCGGCCCATACGCGACCCTCATCCTCGGCGATCTCGGGGCCGACGTGATCAAAGTCGAGGGGCTCGACGGCGACCTGACGCGTACGATCCCACCCCACGGCGCGCCGGGGATAGGCTCCGTCTTCGCCGCCAACAACCGCAACAAGCGTTCGCTGGCCGTCGACCTCAAGCATCCCCGCGGCAAGGAGATCATGTCCCGGCTGCTCGCCAGCGCCGATGCCCTCGTGCACAACATGCGCCAGGAGGCCATGGATCGCCTCGGCTTCGGCTACGAGGCCACCGCCGCCATCAACCCGCGCCTCGTCTATTGCGCCGCGATCGGCTTCGGCTCGGACGGACCCTACCGCGGCCGGCCGGCCTACGACGACATCATGCAGGCCTCCACCGGCCTTGCCGGCCTCACTCAGATGCGGGACGGCGAACCGGCCTTCGCCCCCGGCGTGATCGCCGACAAGGTCGCCGGCCTGCACGTCGCCTATGCCACGCTCGCCGCGCTCCTCTACCGCCAGCGACACGACGGCAAGGGCATGCTGGTCGAGGTGCCGATGTTCGAGGCCGTCACGTCATTCGCGCTCAACGAGCACCTGATGACGGCCACCTACGAGGAGGCCGGCTCCATGGGCTATCATCGGACGATGACCCGCAACCGCCGCCCACACAAGACGGCGGACGGTTGGATCGGCGTGCTGCCCTATACGCAGGCGCAATGGACCCGCGTGCTGAAGGAGATCGGCCGACCCGAGATCGCAAAGGCCGCCTGGTTTCTCGATGCCACCGAGCGCAGCCGCCGCATCAACGACCTCTATGTCATCCTGGCGGACGCCCTGGAGAAGCGACCGACAGCGGAGTGGCTGCGCATTTTCGAGCGCGACGACATCCCGTTCGGCCCGGTCAATCGCCCGGAGGACCTGCTCAAGGATCCGCACCTCCAGGCCGTCGGGTTCTTTGAGCCGGGGTACGACGAACCGACGCCGATGCGCCGGGCCATCCGCCAGCCGGCCGTCTACCGCGGTGTGACACGCCATGCCGATCAGGCGCCGCCGGCGCTCGGCGAGGACAGCCGCGCCATCCTCGTGGATCTCGGTTACGACCGAGCCGAGATCGAAAGCCTGCAAGAGGAACGGATCGTTGACCTCGGCGCCGAGCCCGGTTCACGTTGAAAGCCCCCCGGCCAGAGGATGACTCGGCCCTGTGCTCATGCTGGAGGCTGGACGTCACCGTTTCGAAGACTCTCAAACTCGGTTGCCGTACGCTCCATCCCGCACCAGGCGTTAGCCAACGCATGACTATTCTATCCGCCTGCCCGGCGGCAGGTTGACACTCGATCCCGGCCCAGACCCGCAGGCGATGCAGCGAGTCGAGGGATTTTCAACGCCTCATCGACCGCGAAGGCCCAGATGGCACTCCATGACTACACAGCGAGGATACTGAGCCTCTCGGCAGCTATCAAAAGCTGGCGGGCGGCCCTCGCCGAGCTGCGCGGCAAGCGGCGCGAGCGCATCGCCGACTATTGCGAGAGCATCGCCGCCACGCTCGCCCGGGCCGCGGAGGCCTATCAGCGGCTGGAGCAGCGCCCGAACGACATCCGCGCCGAGCGGACGGCCCTGCGTGAGTTCGGCCGTCTGACGGGCTACGTCGATGATATTGCCGGGCTTCTCGAAGATCATCTTGACGGCCGCAAGCTAGCTGGCGTTAAAAGGCGGCTCGAGCATCTGGTGGACGAAACCAACATGGTGCCATCGCTTCGACAGGCCGACGCCGTGAGGATCGGACGATTGGTCGAAGCCGAGGGCTATTTCCGAGCGCTGGCGGACGGCCTGCGCGCCTGATCACGAACTACGGGGCGGAACGATGCAGAAATTCACAGTCTTGACGGGTGTGGCGGCTCCGCTGCCGATGATCAATGTCGATACCGACATGATCATTCCCAAGCAGTTCCTGACCACGATCAAGCGCACCGGGCTCGGCAAGGCGCTCTTCTACGAGCAGCGCTACGACGAGAAAGGCGAGGCCAAGCCCGATTTCGTGCTGAACAAGCCTGCCTACAGCAAGGCCGAGATCCTGGTGGCTGGCGAGAACTTCGGCTGCGGCTCCTCCCGCGAGCATGCGCCCTGGGCGCTTCTCGACTTCGGCATCCGCTGCGTCATCGCGCCGTCGTTCGCGGACATCTTCTACAACAACTGCTTCAAGAACGGCATCCTGCCGATCAAACTGCCGCAGGAGGACGTCGACAAGCTGCTCGACGACGCCTCGCGAGGCTCCAACGCCACGATCACCGTCGATCTCGAAAAGCAGGAGATCCGCGGACCCGACGGTGGTGTAGTCAAGTTCGAGATCGACGAGTTCCGCCGCCACTGCCTGCTGAACGGCCTGGACGACATCGGCCTGACGCTCCAGAAGGAGAAGTCGATCGCCGACTTCGAGACCAAGTCGAAGAGCGAGCATTCCTGGCTGTAGGTGCATCTGAACGAGGTGCGATTCACGGCGTGAGCCGCCCTTCGGTTGCAGGTGCATGCGATTCCGACGGCCGCGGTCAGCCGCCGGCCGTCCTGCAGCGGCCGAGTTCCCAGCCGATGAGGGCCTGCTTCCGCGTCAACCCCCAGTGGTAGCCCCCAAGCGAGCCGTCTCCGCGCAGCACGCGGTGGCACGGCACGACGAACGAGATGGGGTTGCGCCCGACCGCGCTGCCGACCGCACGCGCCGCACGCGGCTTGCCGATCTCGGCGGCGAGGTCGGCATAGCTGACGGCCCGGCCCATCGGCACCTTGAGCAACGTCTCCCAGACCTTCACCTCGAAGTCCGTGCCGATCAGCACGAGCCGCACGGGCTGTTCGGCGCTCCACCGTGTCGGGTCGAAGATCCGTTCCGCATGCGGGCGGGTCGCGTTCTCGTCCTGGCGATATGACGCCTTGGGCCAGCGCTGCGTCATATCCGCCAGCACGGCTGCCCTCTCCTGCTCGTCGTCCGCGAATGCCAGACCCGCGACGCCCCTTGCCGTCGCCATGACGAGCGCCAGGCCGAACGGCGAGGGATGGAAGCCATAGGCGATCTCCAGCCCGTCACCGCCCCGCTTGACCTCGCCCGGCGTCATCGCCTCGTGCGTGACGAAGAGATCGTGCAGCCGGCCGCTGCCCGACAGCCCGACCTCGTGGGCCGCCGACAGGACGCTGGCGGAGTCCTCCAGCAGCGACCGGGCGTGGGCGTGCGTCAGTGCCTGCACGAACGCCTTGGGCGAGAGACCGCACCATTGCTTGAACAGCCGCTGGCATTGCTCGGGCGTTGCCTCGAGATGGCGGGCGAGCGCCGTCAGATCCGGCTGCTCGAGGCGATGCTCCGACAGGTATTCGATCGCCCTGCGAATGAGAGGATAGGCGTCCCGCTCGGCTGGCTGCCCGTGGTCCTCGCTGGTCATAGCCCGTTCCTGCATGGCCATGGTCTCCTCCGCCCCGCGTGAGACATCAGCGTTAGGGCGTTGGGATGCGTGCGTCGACCCGATTTCCGGGCGACCCCGGCGCCACCATGCCCTCAGATCCGCGTGCCGCCGCGATACGCATGCAGCGCCGCGCTCAATGCCGACCCGAAATCGCGCTTCTCGTCCTCCGAGAGGAAGGCTCCGACCCTGTAGGCACGGCCGTGCGAGACCAGCTTGATATCCACGACCCCGTGCCGCCCCTCCTCCAGCACGACCCGCACCCAGTAGGGATTGAGCGCCACGCTGCTGGCGCGGCCGGCCGGCGAGATCCGGCTGAGGACGAGCTTATCGTCCTCGATCGCGACGACCTCCCGCAGGCGTCCAGAGCGGTAGTTCAGGCGAAAGGCGACATAGACCAGGAGCACGTCGAGGCCGAAGAAGCCCAGCACGGGCCACGCGCCCCTGAGCGCGAAAACCATGCCCGAGATGAAACTGACGGTCCCGATAACCGTCATCAGGATCAGAAATCCGCGCGGACTGAGCGATCGATTCGGGGCCAGCACCGCACGAAATCCACCGCTGTCACCATCGCGTGGTTGCTTCGCCACATCCTGTTGGTCCATGTGTCAGTGATCCCCTACCACAGTCCCGGACGCATCAATGGCCAAGACCACATCTAGCCCAGCCAGAGCGACGAAGACGCCGCCAAAGAAGGCGAGCGCCCGCGCCAAAGTCAAGCGCAGCGGGCCGGCACGACTGAGGCCGGACGATGTCGAAGCGATGTTCGCGACCTTCCAGCGCGCCAATCCCGAGCCCAAGGGTGAGCTCGAGTCCGTCAACGACTTCACGCTGCTGGTCGCCGTCGTCCTGTCCGCCCAGGCGACCGATGCCGGCGTCAACAAGGCCACGCGACACCTCTTTGCCATTGCCGACACGCCCCAGGCGATGCTCGACCTTGGCGAGGACCGCGTGCGGGAGGCCATCAAGACCATCGGGCTCTTCCGCACGAAGGCGAAGAACGTGATCGCTCTGTCGAAACGCCTCGTGGAGGATTACGGCGGCCAGGTGCCGCGCGATCGCGACGCCCTGGAGAGCCTCCCGGGTGTTGGACGTAAGACCGCCAATGTCGTCTTGAACATCGCCTTTGGCGAGCCGACCATCGCCGTCGACACACACATCTTCCGCGTCGCCAACCGCACCGGCCTAGCGGTGGGAAAGACCCCACTCGCGGTCGAGCAGGCACTCTTGAAAGTGATCCCGGAGGCCTACCGACTGCACGCCCATCACTGGCTGATCCTGCACGGCCGCTACATCTGTCTGGCGCGCAAGCCGCGATGCCAGGACTGCATCATCCGCGCCTTCTGCCGTTTCCCGACCAAGACCGGGGACGCCTGAGACCGGCCGCGCGAGCCTCAGCCCGCCATGCCGGTCAGGCGCAAGCGGATATAGTCGAGCTGATCGAAGTTGCCGAAGCGGACCGTCAACGCGCCGCTTTCCCCCGACCCCCGCTTGATCTCGACCTTGAGCCCGAGCGCGTCGGACAGCTCCTTCTCGAAGGCGCGCGTATCGGCATCCTTCTCGCGCACCCGCCGCGTCTCGATGCGCCCCTGCCCGGCGTCCGGCAACTGCACGAGAGCCTCGACCTCGCGAACGTTGAGCTGGCGGTCGAGGATCTGCTGCGCCAGGAGCTCCGCATCGTCGCGTCCGACCAGAGGACGCACGTGGCCAGCCGTCAGGCGCCCCTCCTGCACCATCGTCTGCACCGACGGCGGCAGCTTCAGCAGGCGCAGCGTATTGGCGAGATGGCTGCGGCTCTTGCCGATGGCGTCGGCCACGCTCTCCTGCGTATAGCCGAAGCGCTCGATGAGATCGCGGTAGCCTAGCGCCTCCTCGATGGCGTTGAGGTCGGAGCGCTGGACGTTCTCGATGATGGCGTATTCGAGTGTCTGCTGGTCCGACAGGTCACGCACGATGATCGGCACCGTGTGCATGCCCGCCTTCTGGGCCGCGCGCCAGCGCCGTTCGCCAGCGACGATCTCATAGCCGGGGCCGCCGACCTCGGGCCGGACGATGATCGGCTGCACCAGCCCTTTGTGGCGGATCGAGCTCGCCAGCTCCTCCAGCTCGTCGTCGCGGAAATCACGGCGGGGATTGAGGGCGCCCGCCTTCACGAGCTCGATGGCAACGATCTTGTGCTCGCCGTCGGACGGCAGGCGCGCCTGCGGCTGCGCTGGCTCGCCGATCAGCGATGCCAATCCTCGACCGAGCCGGCTCTTGTGCAATGGCGAACTCATGCGCGTCGTCGCTCCCTTCCCCCTAGTTCCGTCGTACGCAACCCGCGCGATCAGGCCGCGCGATACTGACGCTCACGCGAGATGATCTCCTTGGCCAGCGCGATGTAGGACTGGCTCCCCGGACAATTGTGATCGTAGAGCAGCACCGGCTTGCCGTGGGAGGGTGCCTCGGCCACCCGCACATTCCGCGGGATCATGCTCTGGTAGACCTTCGAGCCGAAGAACGACCGCACGTTCGCCGCGACCTCTCGCGAGAAGGCCGTGCGGTTGTCGTGCATCGTCAGTACAACGCCCTGGATCTCCAGACGGGGGTTCAACGTACTGCGGATGCCGTCGATGGTCTCCTTGAGCTGGGAAATGCCTTCCAGCGCGAAGAACTCCGTCTGCACAGGCACCAGCACGGCGTTCGCCGCGACCATGGCGTTGAGGGTCAGGAGGTTGAGAGAGGGAGGACAATCGATCAGGATATAGGAATACGGCTGCTCGCCGTCCTTCGCGCGCTGTCCTGCCTGCAGAGCGTTGACCGCGTCACGCAGGCGGAACATGCGGCTCGCATCGCCGCCAAGCTCGCTCTCGAGGCCGACAAGATCGGAATTGGCCGGCACGATGGACAGCAGAGGCACGGCCGTCGGCTGGCTCGCCTGTGCGAGGCCGGCCCGGCGCGTCAGCACGTCATAGATGGTGATGGCGCGGGCATCGGGCGGGATGCCGAGGCCAGTGCTGGCATTGCCTTGCGGATCCACGTCGATGATCAACACGCGCTCACCGACCGCCGCCAGAGCAGTGCCGAGATTGATGGCCGTCGTGGTCTTACCGACCCCGCCCTTCTGATTGGCGATAGAGAAGACGCGGAGTGTATTCTCCGCAGCGCTGCCACTGGTCACGGCTCTAGACCTCCGGCGTTCGAGCGAGATTCCTGACGACGACGACTCGTCCTTCGGGATCGGTGCAACTCGAGCGTAGCTCCGCCTCGAAGCTCCAGACCTGGCGGGCGGCAGCCAGCTCGCCTGCCACCTCGCGGCCTTTGAGGAAGAGCCCCAAGGCACCGCCGACCAGATACGCCTGGGAAACTTCGAGGAGCCGAGGCAGCGGCGCAACCGCGCGTGCCGACACGACATCCACAGGCCCGAATCTAGCCTGAGTCGCTGGATTCTCTGCGCGCGCGTTGTGGATATCCACAGGCACACCCGTCTGGCGCGCGACCTCTCGGAGGAACGCACACTTGCGCGTGTCACTCTCCACGAGATGCACCCGGATATCGCTCCCCATCGTCAGGAGAGCCACGACAAGGCCCGGAAAGCCGGCGCCCGAGCCGATGTCGAGCCACACACGCGCCCCCTCCGGCGCCAGCGCGACGAGTTGCGCCGAATCCGCGAAGTGCCGGTGCCAGACCTCGCCGATTGTGCTCGGCGCCACCAGGTTCGTCGATTTCTGCCAGTGCACGAGGACCGAGGCATAGACCGCCAGGCGCTCGGTTGTTTCACGTGAAACAGAAAACGCCTCGGCAAAGGCTTCGGGCCCGTCGATCTGGCGGAGAGTGGTCTGCGCCGGCTTTTCCCGGGTCATGCGCTTCGGCGACCGGGCCGGTTGCGCTTCAGGTGCGCAAGAAGGAGCGTCAGGGCCGCCGGCGTCATGCCGTCGATCCGGGCCGCCTGGGCCAGCGAGTGCGGGCGGTGCAGCTCCAGCTTCTGCCGCACCTCGTTGGAGAGACTGGGCAGGCTGCGGTAGTCGATGTCGGCGGGGATCGTGGTCGACTCGTCGCGCCGCAGGGCCTCGATCTCGGCCGCCTGCCGATCGAGATAGACGGCGTAGCGGGCGTCGACCTCGAGCTGGCGCGCGATCGGGCGCGCAATCTCCGCCAACCGCGGCCAGATGGTCATCAGGCGCGCCATGTCGACGTCCGGATAGGACAGGAGCTCGAAGGCGGAGCGTCTTCGCCCGTCGCGGTTGATCTCCAGGCCGTAGCGGGCTGCTTCGCTCGGCGTGATGAGGCAAGCATCCAGGGCTTCCCGGCCGGACGCCAGCGCCTCGGCCTTCTGCCGATAGACCCGCGCGCGCTGCGAGCCGACGCACCCGAGCCCGATGCCAAGCGGCGTCAGGCGCTGGTCGGCGTTATCGGCCCGCAGACGCAGCCGGTATTCGGCGCGCGAGGTGAACATGCGATAGGGCTCGCTGACCCCGCGCGTCACGAGATCGTCGATCATCACGCCCAGATAGCTGTCAGCCCGTGAAACGACGACCTCGCCACCACGCCCACCAGCCGCCATCGCCGCGTTGAGCCCGGCCACCACGCCTTGCGCGCCCGCTTCCTCATAACCCGTCGTGCCGTTGATCTGCCCGGCCAGGAACAGGCCCGGCAATAGGGTGAGCTCGAGGGTCGGGGCGAGTTGCGTCGGATCGACGTAGTCGTATTCGATGGCATAGCCGGGCCGCAGCACCTGGACCGCCTCGAGGCCGGGGATGGTGCGGAGGAAGCTCACTTGCACCTCCTCCGGCAGGGAGGTCGATATGCCGTTGGGATAGATGACGTTGTCGGAGAGGGATTCCGGCTCCAGGAACACCTGATGCTGCTCCCGGTCGGCAAACCGCACGACCTTGTCCTCGATCGAGGGGCAGTAGCGCGGGCCGCGACCGCTGATGTGACCGCCGTACATGGCACTGCGCGCCAGGTTCGCACGAATGATGTCGTGCGTCGCTGGCGTCGTGTTCGTGATGTGGCAGGGAACCTGCGGTGTCGTGATGGCCGCAGTCAGGGCCGAAAACGGCTCTGGCGGATCGTCGCCCGGCTGTGGCTGCAGGCGTGTCCATGCGATCGTCGCGCCGTCGAGCCGCGGCGGCGTCCCGGTCTTGAGCCGCCCGAGCCGCAGGTCCAGCGATCTCAGCCGCCGCGACAACCCCAGCGCCGGCGGTTCGCCGACGCGCCCGGCCGGGATGCGCTGGTCGCCGACATGGATCATGCCGGCCAGGAAGGTGCCGGTGGTCAGCACCACCGCCCCGGCCATCAGGGTCTCGCCCGCCCCCGTGACAATGCCGACGATACGTCCGGAGGATACGACGAGATCCTCCACGGCGGCCTCCACTACGGTCAGGCCATCGGTCCCGCGGATCGCTTCCTGCATCGCGGCCCGGTAGAGGCGGCGGTCGGCCTGCGCGCGCGGCCCCTGGACGGCGGGGCCCTTGGAGCGATTGAGTACGCGGAACTGAATGCCGGCAGCGTCGGCGCATCGGCCCATCAGACCGTCGAGCGCATCGATTTCGCGCACGAGATGGCCCTTGCCGAGGCCGCCGAACGCCGGGTTGCACGACATTTCACCGACCGTGGCAAAGGCGTGCGTGACGAGGGCGACACGCGCGCCCATGCGGGCGGCGGCGGCAGCGGCCTCGCTGCCGGCATGCCCGCCACCGACGACGATGACGTCGAAACGCGCGCTCATATCTCGAGTGTAGCCTTCCTGTCCGCGTCCGGGTGCCGATGCCTGGGGCCGGAGGCGTGCTGCCACCCCCCGCCGCGCCCCGCAATACCGACGGCTCGCCTTCTTTATCCGATGCCGTGAGACCAGGTCAAAGGGCGGCGCTCCCCGCTGATACCCTGAGGATCGAGGCGACATGGCAAAATGAGTGCCGAATGCAAATCCTGTCGCCCGTCAACTTCGAAACCTCGAAAAAATGCCGCATTTGTTTCACGTGAAACAGTTCACGGGCCGAATTTCAAAAATTACCTCGCAACACATCAAACAAATACGGTCCAGGCTACTTGCCAATGCAGAAGGAAGAAAAGATCTGGTCCAGAATGTCCTCGGGGTCGATGCGACCGGTCAGGCGGCCGAGCTCGGCAGCGGCGGCTCTCAGGTCCTCCGCCCGCAGCTCCAGATCGTCGGCCGATCCCGCGAGATAGCGCTCGAGGTGGCCGAGGACGGCGGTGAGGGCCGCGCGATGGCGGGGGCGCGTCAAACGCGCCTCATCCTCGAGCCCGATCGCCTCCCGTGCCAGGGAGGTCAGGTGCGCGAGCACGTCGTCCAGACCGGTTCCGTCATGCACGGAGATGGCTAAGTCACAGCCACAGGCCGCGACGTTCAGCGGCGCGCGCACGAGATCGGTCTTGTTCAGCAGCTTCAGGCAGCGCGCGCGCCCGGCACGAATGGCATCCGGCACGGTCGGCTCGGGTGCGGCGGCATCGACCAGCCAGAGCACGAGGTCGGCGGCGCTGGCGCGCGCCAGCGCCCGGCGGATGCCCTCCTGCTCGACACGGCTCGCGGTATCGCGGACGCCGGCCGTATCCGTGACGATCACCGGCAACCCCGCCAGGTCCAGGCGCACCTCGATCAGGTCGCGGGTCGTCCCGGCCTCCTCGGACACGATGACGACGTCCCGCTGGGCGAGCCAGTTGAGCAGGCTGGACTTGCCGGCATTGGGCGCCCCTGCCAGCACCACCCGGAAGCCTTCGCGCAGGATTTCCCCGCCCCTGCCGGTCGCAAGCGCCGCACCGATGTCCCGGCGCAAGGCCTCGATGGCCGGCCGCACGGATCGGGCGACGGTCGCAGGCACATCACCCTCGTCCGTGAAATCGATGGCCGCCTCGACGGCCGCCCCCGCCTCGATGAGCCGTGCGCGCCATGCCTCGAGTGTCGTCGCAAGCCTGCCAGAGGCCTGCGCCAGGGCCTGCCGGCGTTGAGCAGCCGTATCGGCCTCGATCAGATCCGCCAGCGCCTCGGCGGCCGTCAGATCGAGCTGCCCGTTGACGAAGGCGCGGCGCGTGAACTCCCCCGCCTCGGCCGGTCGCAAGCCCGGCGTGGCGGCAAGCGCATCGAGCAGTCCATCGAGGATCGCCCGCCCTCCATGCACGTGCAACTCACCGACATCCTCGCCGGTGAAGCTCGCTGGCGCGGGAAACCACAGGACCAAGCCGCGGTCGAGGGGCTCGCCGCTGCGGGGATCGCTGATCAGTCGTAAGCTCGCATGCCGAGGCGGCGGCAGGGGGCCGGTCAACCGGGTCAGGGCTTCGCGCGTGCGCGGTCCGCTCAGGCGGACGACGGCCACGCCGGCACGACCGGCGCCGCTCGATACGGCGAAGATCGTCGAAGCCCCGTGATCCGCTGTCGTCAGCATGGGCCGATTGACGTTGCCGGCCGGCGTACGCCCCTCAGGTATTCATGGAGGAGAAGAACTCGCCGTTGCTCTTGGTCTGGCGCAGCTTGTCGACGAGGAACTCGATCGCATCCATCGTGCCCATGGGGTTGAGGATGCGGCGGAGCACGTACATCTTCTTGAGCTGATCCTTGGGAACCAGGAGCTCTTCCTTGCGGGTGCCGGACTTGGCGATGTCGATGGCCGGGAAGACCCGCTTGTCCGAGACCTTGCGATCGAGCACGACCTCGCAGTTGCCGGTGCCCTTGAACTCCTCGAAGATCACCTCGTCCATGCGGCTGCCGGTGTCGATCAGCGCGGTCGCGATGATGGTCAGCGAGCCGCCCTCCTCGATGTTGCGGGCCGCTCCGAAGAAGCGCTTCGGGCGCTGGAGCGCATTCGAGTCGACGCCGCCCGTCAGCACCTTGCCGGAAGACGGCACCACGGTGTTGTAGGCGCGGCCGAGACGCGTGATCGAATCCAGGAGGATGACGACGTCGCGCTTGTGCTCGACGAGGCGCTTGGCCTTCTCGATGACCATCTCCGACACTTGGACGTGGCGCGAGGGATGCTCGTCGAAAGTCGAGGAAATCACCTCGCCCTTGACCGAGCGCTGCATGTCCGTGACTTCCTCGGGCCGCTCGTCGATGAGCAGCACGATGAGATAGCACTCGGGATGATTGGTCGTGATGGAGTGGGCGATGTTCTGCAGGAGCACCGTCTTGCCGGTGCGCGGCTGCGCCACGATCAGGGCGCGCTGTCCCTTGCCCATCGGCGCCACGATATCGATGACGCGCGCTGAGAGATCCTTGATGGTCGGATCCTCGATCTCCATCTTCAGCCACTCGTCCGGATAGAGCGGCGTGAGATTGTCGAAGTGGATCTTGTGGCGCGCCTTCTCGGGCTCCTCGAAGTTGATGTTGTTGACCTTGAGAAGGGCGAAGTACCGCTCACCTTCCTTGGGGCTGCGGATCTGGCCTTCGACGGTGTCCCCGGTGCGCAAGCCGAAACGGCGGATCTGGCTCGGGCTCACGTAGATGTCGTCGGGACCCGGCAGATAGTTCGCATCGGGCGAGCGCAGGAAGCCGAAGCCGTCCTGCAGCACCTCGACCACGCCGGTGCCGGTGATGTCGATCTCGCGAGCGGCCAGCTGCTTCAAAATGGCGAACATGAGCTCCTGCTTGCGCATCGAGCTCGCGTTCTCGACCTCAACCTCTTCGGCGAAGGTCAACAGCTCCGTCGGCGACTTCAATTTGAGGTCCTGGAGCTTCATTTCCTGCATTGAGTAACTCCGGATAGAAATGTCCTGATGACGGACGAGCGGAAATGGGGTCTTGGGTCGGGAAGGAGAGTTGCCGCGTTGGAGCGGCTGGAGAGGTGTGGGCCGCCGCGGGAAGTGACCGGCAGCGGCAAGTGCCCCTGGTTATGACGGCAGATCGTGGTGACGACGCCGAACCATCGGATGTGGGGGTCGCTCAACAAATGCCATGAGTCGCGGCAAAGTCAAGCGTCAAAGCGGCTTCACGATCACGAAGATGACGATACCGATCATGAGAACCGTCGGAAGCTCGTTGATCATGCGCCAGTGCCGGGCGGAAACGGTGTTGCGGTCCTCGGCGAAGCGCCGCACCGCAGCCGAGAAGTAGCCGTGTACGGCGGAAAGCCCGAACACCAGCAGAAGTTTCACGTGAAACCATCCGTCCTTCAGATGCCCGCCCTTCCACGCCAGCCACATCCCCAGCACCCAGGCGATGACCATCGCGGGATTCATGATGATGCGCAGCAGGCGCCGTTCCATCACCTTGAACGTCTCGGACTGCTGCGAGCCCTTGGGCGCTTCGCAATGGTAGATGAAGAGCCGCGGCAGGTAGAGCATGCCGGCCATCCAGGCGATGATGGCGATGACATGCACGGCCTTGATCCAGAGATAGGCAGCCGTGCCGAAGGCGAACATGACGGCGCCCGTGGCGGCGGCCGTGATCAGAAGTGCGACGGCCGCACGCGTCGCCGGGCTCGCCCCGTCCGCCCCGCTCATGACCGCCGTCCCCGCCGTACGCGCGCGACCAGCCGTGCCACGTTCTCAGGCGGCGTCTGCGGCACGATGCCGTGACCCAGGTTGAAAATAAACGGCCGGCCCGTCCGCGCCATGGCCTCGAGAATCGCATCGACCCTCTGATCCAGGGCGTCGCCACCGGACACGAGCAACAACGGGTCGAGATTGCCCTGCACGATGCAATTCAAGGACCTGAACCGCTCGTTGAGGCGGCTCATTTCGTCGAGCGTGACCGAGGTGTCGCAGCCATAGCCATTTACTCCGGTGGCCGTCGCGTACGACATCGCCGCCGAGATGGCCCCGCGCGGGAATCCGATGATCGGCACATCGGGATGCCTAGCGCGGACACCGGCCACGATCTTTTGGGTTGGTTTTACCACCCAACGGTCCAGCTCATCGTCCGGCAGGCTGCCCGCCCAGGTATCGAAGATCTGCAAAGCGTCGGCGCCGGCCTCGACCTGTTGAGACAGATACGCGATGGACGCCTCCACCAGGAGATCCATGAGCCTGCCGAAGCCGGCGCGATCCCGGTAGGCCCAAAGCCGCGCCGCCGCCTGGTCGCGGGAGCCGCGGCCTTCCACCATGTACGTCGCGACGGTCCAGGGCGCCCCGCAGAAGCCGATCAGCGTGGTTTCGTCCGGCAGCGCCCCACGCACGCGCGAAACCGTCTCGCACACCCTGTCGAACTTCGACCTGGTCGCCTCCAGTCGCAGGCCGGCGAGACCCGCCTCGCTCGCGATCGCGTCGAGGACGGGACCCTCTCCTTCCACGAAACGCACGCCTTGGCCCAGGGCGTCCGGCACCACCAGAATATCCGAGAACAGAATGGCCGCATCGAAGCCGTACCGACGGATTGGTTGCAGCGTCACCTCGGCAGCCAGCTCGGGATTATAGCAGAGGTTGAGAAACGAGCCTGCTTTCCCGCGGATTGCTCTGTACTCGGGAAGATACCGTCCGGCCTGCCTCATGAGCCACATGGGAGGCACAGCCGCGGCTTCGCCTTGAAAGGCACGTAGCAGGGGTCTCGAGGATGGTCTGGCGGACGCTACGCTCATGGCCTCTTTCTAATGATTAGATGATCTATGATTTTGTTATTGTTCTTATTGGTCTGTGAACTCTGAGGGTTACGCGTTGGGCCTCTCGTATCCCCCAGTTTTCCGCAGGCCGCAATGCGGCATCTAGATGTCGTAGCGTCGGTGTCGGCCTGCTACAAGAGGACGTTTCAATCGCAGTTTCAGAGACTTCCAGGGTGTGTTCCAGCGGTAGTACAATTGACAACCTGTGGATTATGGCCGCTTATCGCAAGGGTTCGGTGCGGTTGAGCGGGCTGTGGATAACGTCGCTCGTGCTGCCTCGCCCGGCCCAGATGTGGATAACCTTGTGGGGTCGGGGCCTGAAGCCTGTAGGAGCCCGCCGGGGACGCCGTGGGGCTGTGGAGAATTGGGCGAGTTATCAACAGCGAGGCCGCGCGCATTGGCGAGCTTGTTTCATCTGCATCTTATCTCGGACGCGACCGGTGAAACGCTGACGACGATCGCCAAGGCGGCCGTGGTCCAGTTCCCGCAGATGCGCCCGATCGAGCACGTCTACCCCCTCGTCCGTTCGCAACGGCAGCTCGAGCGCGTGTTGCAGGAGATCGAGTCCGCCCCGGGCATCGTGCTTTATACCGTCATCAGCAAGGAGCTGCAGGCGGTGATCGAGCAGCGCTGCAAAGAGCTGAAGCTGCCCTGCCTGCATATCCTCGAGCCGATCATGCACGTGTTCGAGTCCTATCTCGGCGCCACGCAGACGCCGACCGTGGCCGGCCAGCATGTGCTCGATGCCGACTACTTCAAGCGGATCGAGGCCCTGAATTTCTCGATGGCCCACGACGACGGGCGCTTGCCGGTCAATCTCGATCTCGCCGACATCATCATCGTCGGCATATCCCGGACCTCGAAGACGCCGACCAGCATCTATCTCGCCAATCGCGGCTATCTCACCGCCAACTACCCCATCGTTCCCGGCGTCGAGATCCCGCAGGAGCTGCTGAAGCCGACCACCGCATTCGTCGTCGGGCTGGTGGCGAGTCCGGACCGCATTGCCCAGATCCGGCGCAACCGTGTCATGATGCTCGCGGATCGTGACCTCGACGACTACGTCGACCGCGATCGAATCACCGCGGAAATCATGTTCACGCGACGCCTGTGCGCCCGCCAGGGCTGGCCTGTCATCGACGTCACGCGCCGCTCCATCGAGGAGACGGCCGCCACCATCCTCAAGCTCCTGCACGAGCGCAAGGAAGGCGGCAAGCCGATCGCCGCGGCGGTGGAGATCTGAGGGGCGCGCGCTCAGCAATGACCAGAAAATCCGATGTGACGCTCATTCTCGCCTCCGCGAGCGAAAGCCGCCGGCGCATGCTCGCCGCAGCGGGGGTGTCGTGTTGCGCCATTGCCGCCGACGTCGACGAGCGCGCCATCCGTGAATCGGCTCTGGCGCGGCGACCCGCAGCGGCGCCACCCGATATCGCCGTCGAGCTGGCGGAGGCGAAGGCCCTTGCCATCAGCCGTCTGGAGCCGTCGGCGCTGGTGATCGGCGGCGATCAGATCCTCGCGGCGGACGGGCGCATCTTCGAGAAGCCGGACGGACTGGCCGCCGCCCGGCGGCAGCTCGAGGCGCTGGAGGGGCGGGTTCACGAGCTGCACTCGGGTCTGGCGCTGGCTGAAGCCGGCGGCGTCGTCTGGAGCACGTGCCAGACGGCGCTTCTGCACATGCGCCCTCTCAGCCCGGCATTCATGGACCATTACCTCGATCAGGTCGGCGCCGATGTCTGTACGTCGGTTGGCTGCTACAAGCTCGAAGGTCTCGGCGTGCAGTTGTTCGAGCGTATCGACGGCGATTTTTTCACCATCCTCGGCCTGCCGCTGCTGCGCCTCCTGGCCGAGCTGCGATCGCGGGGGATCATCGCGCAATGACGGCGGACCCTCGCGCATTCGTCATCGGCTGGCCGATCAAGCATTCGCGCTCGCCACTCATTCACGGCTACTGGCTGGAGGCCTACGGCCTTGTTGGCAGCTATGAAAAGATCGCCGTGAAGCCCGACGATCTCGCGGCCTTTCTCGCGGGTCTGGGGGCGGCCGGCTACGTCGGCGGCAACGTGACGGTCCCGCACAAGGAGGATGCGTTCAGGCTGGCGGCGGTCACCGACGATGCAGCGCGCGCGATCGGAGCCGCCAACACGTTGTGGCTGGACGGCGGGCGGCTGCACGCCTCGAATACGGATGCCTACGGGTTCATGACGCACCTGGGCGAGACCGCGAGCGGCTGGGCCGCCAGGGATCGCCCGGTGCTGGTGCTCGGCGCAGGCGGTGCGGCGCGCGCCATCGTCTACGGATTTCTGGCGGCCGGCGTCGAGATGGTCATGGTGTGCAATCGCACGCTGGCGCGGGCCGAGGAGCTGGCCGCGCATTTCGGACCGAAGGTCGTCGCCAGGCCGTGGCAGGACCGCGTCGCCTGTGCGGAGCGCGCCGGCGTGCTCGTCAACACCACCACGCTCGGCATGTCCGGCGCCGATCCTCTCGACATGCCGCTTACCACCTTGCCGGCGGACGCCGTCGTGGCAGACATCGTCTATGTTCCGTTGCTGACGCCGCTGCTTGCCGACGCCAAACGCAGGGGGCTGGCAGCAGTCGACGGGCTCGGCATGCTGTTGCACCAGGCGGTGCCCGGCTTCGAGCGATGGTTCGGCGTCCGCCCGACGGTGACCCCGGCCCTTCGGGAGCGCATTGTGGCCGATATCGAGGGACGCTGATGCTGATCATCGGACTGACGGGCTCGATCGGCATGGGGAAATCGACAGCGGCCGCCCGCTTCCGCAGCCACGGCATCGCTGTATTCGATGCCGATGCCGCCGTGCACCGGCTCTATGCCGGCAAGGCCGTGCCGCTGATCGAGGCGGCGTTTCCGGGAACGACGAACAGCGTCAGCAAGACCGTCGATCGCCCGCTCCTGGCGGCGGCGCTCATCGCCGATCCCAGTGGCTTCAAGCGGCTCGAAGCGATTGTGCACCCGCTCGTACAGGCCGAGCAGCGAGAGTTTCTGCAGGAGCAGGCAGCGGCCGGCGCAGACATGGCCGTGCTGGAAATTCCCCTGTTGCTGGAGACGGGTGGCGAGGCGCGCGTCGATATCGTGGTGGTGGTCAGTGCCCCGCCGGAGGTGCAGAGGCAGCGCGTGCTGGCGCGCCCAGGCATCACCGAGGAGCGGCTGCAATCCCTGCTGGCCCGGCAGATGCCGGATGCTGAGAAGCGGGCCAAGGCCCATTTCGTTGTGGACACCAGCGGGACGATCGAGGCGAGCCAGGCGCAGATCGATACTATCATCGCCAAGCTGCGCGGGCGGCCGGGCGCCGCACTCGAGCGGCACTGGTCCTGAGCGGTTCTACGGACAGCCGGGCACGGGGGCCGAGATGACGCGAGAGATCGTACTCGATACGGAAACCACGGGGCTCGCGGCCAACGGCGGCGACCGGCTCGTCGAGATCGGCTGCATCGAGCTCGCGAACCGCATCGCGACGGGACGCGTCTTCCATCAGTATCTCGATCCGCAACGCGACATGCCCGAGGAAGCCTTCAAGATCCACGGGCTGTCGAGTGACTTCTTGCGCGGCAAGCCGCTCTTCGCGGATGTCGTCGAGGAGTTCCTGACCTTTGTCGGCGACGCGACCCTGGTCATTCACAATGCCAGCTTCGACATGGGTTTCATCAACGCCGAGCTGGCGCGTGTGCGCCGCCCGCCGATCCCGATGGATCGCGTCGTCGACACGCTGCAACTCGCCCGCCGCAAGCATCCGGGCTCGCCCAGCAGCCTCGATGCCTTGTGCCGGCGCTACCAGATCGACAACTCCGCGCGTACGAAGCACGGCGCTCTCCTGGACTCCGAGTTGCTGGCGGAGGTCTACGTCGAGCTGCTGGGCGAGCGACAGGCGACACTCCGTCTGGCGTCGATTGGCAGCGACGAGCGCTCGGCTCTTGGTCACGCGGCGGAAGCGCAAAAGCGGCCGAAACCGCTGGCGCCGCGGCTGACGCCGGAAGAGATCGAGGCGCACAAGGGCTTCGTCGAGAGCCTCGGCGATGCGGCGGCCTGGAAGCAGTATTTGCCCGAAGGCGCTTGAGGCGGCCGCCCGCTCCCGGCCGACCGTGGGGCAGCGGCTCCGGCGGCCCCGGAGTCAGCGGACGGATGGGTCCTTGTAGCAGCGGCGCATGGACTCGCAGCGGTACGAGCCCGAGAAGTGCATGCTGTCGCCCTTGGCCGGCTTGATGAAATTGCAGATCTGCTCGAGTCCTTCCGGCGTCAGCCAGCCCTGGCGGCGGCCACGCTGGACGGCGAAGCAGTCGGCGGCCTCCTCGTCCGGGCCGCGGAACTGATGCCCGCACTCGTGAGCGAAGATCCACAGCTTCACGGCGGTCGGCACCTTGGCCAGCAAGCGTGGATTGAGGATCAGAAACCCGGGATAGGCGGCGCCGTAATCGTCGAGCTGGTTGTCGAGCACCGTCGGCCGGCGGCCGCAGCTCACGCGCACGCCATCGATGGAAAGCTTTGTCGGGGCGATGATGCGCGAGGCGCCGACCTGCTTGGCATAATCCTCGGCCGTCGGGTTCGCGTGCGCTGAGCCCGCCCCGAAGCCGCCGATGGCCAGCATGAGGGCCGCTGCGCCCAAGATGTGACGCGCCAGTGTCCCGAACGTCATTCCCCAATCCCTACGTACCGACGACCGACTAACTACCCTGACAGTTGCGCGGGGTCTCCGTCCTGTCAAACCCGAGTGTCCCCGGGCTCTCTCAAACATTTCTTAAGATGCAGACGTGCAACGGTTTTTTCAGACAGGACTGCGCTCCGACGACTCGATCCGCTCCATATCGTCGTCTGATAAGCCGAAATGATGGCCAATCTCGTGCACGAGCACATGTGTAATCAGCGCACCAAGCGTCTCGCTGCCGTCCGACCAGTAGTCAAGGATGGCACGGCGGTAGAGGAAGACCATGTCGGGCTCCTGGCCGGGGTCCATCACGCTCTTCTTGTCGAGGCTGATGCCCTGATAGAGGCCCAGCAGCTCGTAGGGAGAGGGAATCCCGAGCTGATCGAGGACCTCGTCGGTGGCGAAGTCCTCGATCCTGATCACCAGATCCTGGCAGCGCTCGCGAAACGTCGCAGGCAGCGCCTGCCAGCTGCGCGCCGCAATCTCCTCGAAGTCGGCGAGCGAGGGCGCCGTTCGGTCGGTCCAGTCGTTGGCGTGTGTCATTGGCGAACCCGGCTGTGGCGTTCCCTCGGGTAGACCCGATGGGTGCGAGACAAGATGGGCAGGCCGCTAGACAATTCCAGGGTCCGGCGCCGGCCGGGCTCACTCTTGCACGCCGCGGCCCAGCCGGTCGACTACGCGCCGGTCGGCTCGATCACGCAGATCACCTGGCGAACGCCGACGATGCTGCGCAGCGCCACCGCGACGAGATGCGCGTGACGAGCGCTCAGCGGTGCGATGCGCAGATCGACGTTCACCTCCGAACCGTCGCCGTTCTCGCGGGAGGCGAACAGGCGTGTCGGTACGAGACCGAGCTTCGCGGCAGGCTCGACGACACGCGCCAACAGGCCGGGATCGGCATTGCCGATGATGTGGAAGAGCGCTTTGACGTCGGCGTCCGAAGCGGTGGCGCGCGCGTCCGCCGTGGCGCCGGAAGCGCCTGCGGGCATGTGCAGAGACAATGAGGTAGACACGGATGGGGATCCTCTCGTCGCAAATCGCAGATCGAAATAAACGGTGTGTTCCCGGCGCCCTCAGGCGGCCGGGCCGTTAATTCGATGCGCGATGGCGAAACGAGAGACGTGTGTCATGGCTGCTTAGATAGCCGCAAAGGCTAAAGGTTTCAATAACGTACTTAAGCCGCCGGCTTGCGCGAGATGACGATGGCCTCGTCGAGCGTGAACCACAGCTCGCCCTCCTCCTCGCGCGGACGCAGGAAAGCGGTCACCGCCGCCGGCGCTTCGGTCAGCAGTTTCCTCAGCCGATCGATCGTTGGCGCGTCGGCCCCGAGGCGCTCGGCCCACGGCTGGAAATCCATATCCTTCGGTAGGCGTTCCTTGTGCTCGACGCTGAAGCCGGCGGCCTCGAGGGCGCTCGTCCACTCGCTGAGCCCGAGCGCGCGCCCGTGGCTGGGGTCGCGCAGCTTTTCGAAGGCGTTGTAATAGTCCGCTGCGGCGGAGAGCTCCGCCACGTCGTAGCCGGGCGTCGATTCCTCGTCCGGAGAAATGTTGTCGACGAGCGCGAACGTGCCGCCTGGCTTCAAGACGCGCCGCACCTCGGAGACGAAACGGGGAATGTCGCCGAAGTGGTGCGGCGCGATCCGGCAGGTCACGAGATCGAAGCTGGCATCGGCGAACGGCAGCGCCTCCGCGTCGGCCTCGGCGGTCGTGACGTTGGTCAGCCCCTTTTCCTTGGCGACTTTTGCGGCGACCTGGAGCATTTCCGGCGTCAGATCGCTGGCAATGACCGCGGCCACGTGGGGAGCGAAAGCCGCGGCCGTGTGCCCGCCACCGGTGGCGACGTCGAGCGCGTGCCAGTTTGCCTTTGGCTTCACGAGCTCGACCAGACGCCCGAGGCTGGCACCCTTGGCATGAACGCGGCTTGTCGCATACTTGTCGGCGGCGGCGCCGAACTGGGACTTGATCAGGGATTTCGACATGGCCTCTTACCTCTCTCAGGGGCGTCCGCATGCTGTATCAAATGAAGCCGGCCGCCGTCTCGTGATGCGATTTCGCGACCGTCGGGCTAGCGGGCGCCCGGAATGGTCAGCGGTGGCGGATAGGGAGCGCTCGGCTCGGGCATGGCCGGCTTGGCGGGTGCTGCTGCCGGGGCGGGCGTCTTTGCCGGCGAGGCCGCCGGCTGTGGCGGTTGATCGCCGCGGGTCAGGATGCGATGCGTGCGCTGGCCAGCGGCAGCCATGTCCTCGATGCAGTCCTTGAGGTAACGATAGCTCAGGGGCAGAGACTTCGATGCCCTGGCGAGGCAGTCCTTCTTGTAGGGCTCCGGCAGGACGCCCCACGAGCCGGAGACGTCGTCACGCGCTCGCGTCTCGAACAGCCTGCACGTGCCGGGATCGCTCTCCCTGGCGCACGTCTCGTTCATGGACCATTGGGGAAAGGGCTGAGCCGATGCCGAAACTGCGGTCACGGTCGCAAGAATTCCGACGAATATGGTTCTCATGATGTGCACGCGCGTTCCTCCACATCGGTAGCTCTTTCAGCGCACCATGCCACAAGTTGCGGAGCGACGCATTTGCTCTAAATTCAATCATGCCAACAGTGTGAGCTCAGGACACCATGACCAATCTCGATGCCATAGGCGGCGCCATGGCGCCTCAGCGCCCGATCCAGCATGGGCCGGAAGCGTTCGAGGGTATGCGGAAGGCTGGCCGGCTCGCCGCGGAGGCGCTCGATCTTCTCGTGCCGCACGTGGTGCCCGGCGTGACGACCGAGACGCTCGACGAGATCGCATTCGACTTTGCCATGGCGCATGGCGCGATCCCGGCTCCGCTCAATTATCGGGGCTTTCCCCGCTCGATCTGCACCTCGATCAATCATGTCGTCTGTCACGGCATTCCCGGTCCCAAGCCATTGAAGGAAGGGGACATCCTCAACATCGACGTGACGCTGATCGTCGATGGCTGGCACGGCGACACGAGCCGCATGTTCGCCGTCGGCGCCGTGTCGCGGCGGGCGGAGCGCCTGATCGAGGTCACCTACGAGGCCTTGATGCTGGGCATCGCGGCCGTGAAGCCGGGCGGCACGACCGGCGACATCGGCGCGGCCATTCAGACCTTCGCCGAGGCGGAGCGATGCAGCGTCGTGCGTGACTTCTGCGGGCACGGTCTCGGCCGCGTGTTCCACGATCGGCCGAATATCCTGCACTACGGCCATGCCGGCGAGGGCACGGAGCTGCGGCCGGGCATGCTGTTCACGATCGAGCCGATGATCAACCTCGGCAAGCCCAACGTGAAAATCCTTTCGGATGGCTGGACGGCGGTGACGCGCGACAGGGAGCTGTCGGCGCAGTTCGAGCATACCGTCGGGGTCACCGAGACCGGCGTCGAGATTTTCACGGCCTCGCCAAAGGGCTTGCACTGCCCGCCCTACGCCATGTCCTGAGGGACGCTCGGCGATGACCCGCAAGCGCGATCCGGCGGAGCAGGAGCTGCCAATCGGTTTTTCGGACGGTGCCGACGTCTCGCACACGAGTGGACATCGCCAGAGGCTGCGCGAGCGGTTCCGTAAAGGCGGCGCCGATGCACTGGCGGACTACGAGCTGCTCGAGCTGCTGTTGTTTCGCGCCATTCCGCGCCGGGACACGAAGCCCCTGGCCAAGCGCCTGCTCGAGCGCTTCGGCAACTTCGCAGAGGTGATCAACGCTCCGGATGCGCGCCTGAAGGAGGTCGACGAGGTCGGTGACGCCGTCGTGGCGGAGCTGAAGATCGTGCGCGCCGCCGCGGTACGACTGATGAAGAGCGAGATCACGAACCGGCCCGCGCTGTCATCGTGGTCGGCCGTCCTCGACTACTGCCGGGCGGCTCAGGCCTTTGCCGAGCGCGAGCAGTTCCGCATCCTGTTTCTCGACAAGCGCAATCATCTGATCGCGGACGAGGTGCAAGGGGAAGGTACGGTCGATCACACGCCGGTCTATATTCGCGAGGTGATGAAGCGGGCGCTGGAGCTCTCGGCGACGGCCATCATTCTCGTGCACAATCACCCCTCGGGCGATCCAACGCCCTCGCAGGCGGACATCGAGATGACGAAGGCCATCGTGCATGCGGCCAAGAACCTCGGCATCATCGTGCACGATCACGTCATCGTCGGCCGGCACGGCCACGCGAGCTTCAAGGGGTTGCGCCTGATCTGAGTGGCGCGCAGCCCGGCCAGCTTCACCCGGCCGGGCATGTCGCGTGTCAGGCGGCGTTGGATTCCTTCTCCTCGCCTTGCGCAACCGACGGAGCCGGCAGGGCGGGCTGAGGCCCCTGGTCGCGACGACGGGGCTGCGGCGGCTGGAACGCGCGCCTTGCGTGGAATTCGCAGTAGGGAAGGCCCGTCACCTTCGAGCGGCCGCAGAAGTGGAACTCCGGCGTCGTCGGGTCGCCGATCGGCCAGCGGCAGTGATGAAACTCGATGGTCTCGATCGTCTGCCGCTCGGCGAGCGGGATCTCCAGCTCTTCCTGCGGCTCGACAAACGGCGTGGCGTCAAGCTGGCAGAGGGCGCGGTAGGCGGCATTGCCGGCAGGCGCGAAGCGCGTCTTGGCGATGCGCTTGGTGCTGCTCGACTTCGAGCGCTGGCGATGCGACTGCATCCGCGATGTCGTGGCTCGACCAGAGAGGCCGAGGCGGTGGACTTTGCCGATCACAGCGTTGCGCGAGACCCCACCGATCTGCATCGCGATCTGGCTGGCACTGAGACCGTCGGCCCAAAGCTTCTTGAGGACCTCAACTCGCTCGTCCGTCCAGGACATTTTGAACCTCCGTCAGAATCACGGCAGAGCCCGGCCGACTGGGCAGACTCGTTCAGATGCCGGCCAGTGACGATCTGCTGGGGAGGTGGCGCAAAAACGCGACCTCCAGCGAATCACGCTGGTCCGTACGACTGACGCAACTTTTGGAAACTGACGCTTCGGGCCGACCAAAAAAGCGGTCGCAAAACGAGGCACGCGACATGTCGTGGCCCGACGCCCAGACCCTACAACATCCTGAATTAGGCCTACAAGTCGGCTTCGACAAACGAGGCCGTGTTAGCAGGTGCAGCGTGGCAATGGGGTCACAATCGCCGCCGGCTCAATGGGATAGCCGCCCGGCGGCACGGGCGGCCGGGCCGCGTGAGGCAGCCTCGCCGTGTTGACAGGGCCAGCCGTCTGTGGCACCTCGACGATGTACCAGACTATGTAATTGTATTGCAAAGGCGTTCGCTGATGCATACAGTTGTCGACTGGAAGTAGCTGCGCGAGCGACGGCCGTTTCGTTGTGCTGAGCTCGAGGCACGAGCGGCGTCGAGAAGACAGAGAAGAATGCATCCGTCACACGACCGCATCGACGTGAGCGAGCTTCTGCGCAAGGCCGGTCTCCGGCCGACGCGACAGAGGATGGCGCTTGCGTCTCTGCTCTTCGGCGAGGGCGACCGGCACGTGACGGCCGAGAAGCTGCACGAAGAGGCGGTGGCCAGCGGTGAGCGGGTGTCGCTGGCGACGGTGTACAACACGCTGCATCAGTTCCAGCGCGCCGGGCTGCTGCGCGAGCTCGCTATCGACGGTTCGCGTGCCTACTTCGACACGAACACGTCGAACCACAATCACTTCTTCATCGAGCAGGACGGCGTTCTCGTGGACATCCCCGGGGACGGCATCCGCGTCGATGGCCTGCCGGAGCCACCGGTCGGCATGACTGTTTCGCACATCGACATCGTCGTGCGCCTCAAGTCCAAGTAGCCGAGCGCGCGGGCATGCCGCCGGTCGCCTGCTGGACGTCCCCCATTGCAGTGCTGAGAGCTACTTGAAGACCTCGTTGGGGTAGATGCCCCAGAGGTTCTTCTGCTCGACATACCCGACGTGGCGATCGAGGAAGACGCGGCACCAGCGTCCGTCGCACGAGGATACGGACGTCAGCACGCCGGCTTCGAGCCGGGCGAGCGTGCGGCTGCGGGTCGAGGCGCTGGCATGCAACACGACAATGGGCCGGCGTTTCGGTTGGGCGTCCGCCTTCTGCTTCAGCTCCCATGGCAGCACGAGCGCGGTTCGCCGGCCGCTGAGCATGATCTGGTTGACCCAGCCGGTCGCCCCCTCGCTGTCGCGGATCTGCCGCCAGCCTTCGAATTCCTTCAGCACCTCGACCGGAAGGCCCGCCCGGCGGAACACCCAGGCGATGCCGTAGTCGCGCCCGGGCCCTTTGCGGATGTTGACCCGGTCGGACTTGAGACTGACGTAACGGGGCACCGGCAGGCCGCTCGGTGCGGTCGACTGCGCCGCCGTGACGGTGGTGACGGCGATCAGGCCTGCCAGGGCGAGGCCCGCCGAGTAGAGTGCTGTGGAGAGGAACCGAGATCGCATCCGATGCTGCCTTTTCCGGCTTTGTGTCCTCGAATGAGAGCATGTCCGGGGGTCTCGTCGCGCCGGCGACGGTCGCCAGGACCCCGACATCTCACCTCAGCCAAGAGCATGATTTGTTGGCCGGATCAAGTCGCCGGGGCGGCGCGACGATGCGGACCCTATGCTTTGTATTCCGGTCGCGCTTCTGTTAGACAAGCGCATTGCACTGGCGATCGCGGGTGTCGACGCCCTATGGACGAGGCCGCTCTACACGATCCGCCGGGCAGATGCCCTGACACCTTATCGTGAAGAGGCCTGAACGCCCCCATGACCGAGAAGAAGCCGCTGGTCATCGTCACCCGCAAGCTGCCCGATGTCGTCGAGACGCGCATGCGGGAGCTGTTCGACGCGCGCCTGAACGTCGACGACAAGACATTCTCGTCGGCCGAGCTGGTGGAGGCTGTCCGCACGGCGGACGTGCTGGTGCCGACGGTGACGGATCGGATAGACCGCGGCGTTCTCGCCCAGTCCGGGCCGAACCTCAAGCTGATCGCGAACTTCGGCACGGGCGTCGACAACATCGACCTCGATACCGCGCGCAACCGGGGAATCATCGTCACGAATACGCCGGGCGTCCTGACCGAGGACACGGCCGATATGACCATGGCCCTGATCCTGGCGGTTCCGCGGCGTCTGACGGAAGGCGCGACGTTCCTGAAGGCGAACCATGAGAACTGGCAGGGCTGGTCGCCCACGTGGATGCTCGGGCACCGCATCTATGGCAAGCGCCTCGGCATCGTCGGCATGGGGCGCATCGGCACGGCTGTGGCGCGCCGCGCCCGCGCGTTCGGCCTGCAGATCCATTATCACAATCGCCGCCGCGTCTCGGAGGAGCTGGAGCGCGAGCTCGAGGCGACCTACTGGGACAGCCTCGACCAGATGCTGTCGCGCATGGATATCATCTCGGTCAATTGCCCGCACACGCCGGCCACCTATCACCTGCTCTCGGCGCGGCGTCTGAAGCTGCTCAAGCCCGACGCCTTCCTGGTCAATACGGCGCGTGGTGAGGTCATCGACGAGAACGCGCTCGCCCGCATGATCGATGCCGGTGAGATCGCGGGTGCCGGGCTCGACGTTTTCGAGCACGAGCCGGCGATCAATCCGCGTCTGCTGGCCTCGAAGCGGGTCGTTGCCTTGCCGCACATGGGCTCGGCGACGATCGAAGGGCGCATCGACATGGGCCAGAAGGTCATCATCAACATCAAGACGTTCCTCGACGGTCACGCGCCGCCCGATCGCGTCCATCCCGGCATGTTCTAAGATCCGCCCGGCCGTCGCGGTGACGGCCCGATCGCCATGGAGACGGCAATGAGCGAACACCCACTTGCCGGCAGGACGGCGCTCGTCACCGGCGCCTCGCGCAACATCGGCCGCGCCATCGCCCTGCGGCTGGCGGCGGCGGGTGCAGATATCGTCGTCAATACGCTCCAGGACCGGGCTGCGGCGGAAGGCGTTGCCGCGGAGATCGCCGCGCTCGGCCGGCGGTCGCTGGTGCAGGTCGCGGACGTGACGGATCGGGATGCGGTTCGCACCATGGCCGCTGCGGCGACGGACAGCTTCGGCGGAGTCGATATCCTCGTGTGCAATGCGTCCAGCCGGGGACAGGTCGACTTTCTCGACCTCGACTACGCCTCTTGGCGGCGCGTCATCGACATTTCCCTCGACGGCTGCTTCCACTGCGCCCAGGCGACCTTGCCCGGCATGATCGCGAAGGGGTGGGGCCGCATCATCACGCTCGGCGGCGTCGCCTGGCACATCGGCTCGAAGCGTCGCGCCAACAACCTGGCGGGCAAGGCCGGTCTTACCGGTCTGACGCGGGCGCTGGCGGCCGAGTTCGGAGACCGCGGCATCACCGCCAACATGATTTCGCCGGGGGTCGTGGAAACGGTGCGACCGGCTTCGGCGGGGGCGCTGCCGGTACGCACCAGCATGCCGCCGGTGCCGCGCGACGCAAGCGTCGACGAGATCGCCTCGGCCGCGCTTTTTCTCGCCCATCCCGCACAGGCGTTCGTTACCGGCCAGATCATCCACGTCAACGGTGGCGCCTACCTCGGGAGCTGACCGGGGCAGGCAATCCGCTGCTTCATCCCGCGCGTGGCGGCATCGGGTGCTCGGCCACGAGGGCGTCATCGCTGTCCTTGGCACGCCGGGCGGCGGGCCTGTTCGTCAGACGCTGCCAGTAGGCCTCGAAGGCGGTAAGGCGCGGCAGCGTGCCGAACTGCATACCCCAGCCGATATGCGAGCCCAGATAGACATCGGCGGCCGAGAAGCGGTCGCCCGTCACGTACTCCCGCTGCGACAGCAGAGCGTCGAGCGTCTCGACGACGGCGTCAAGGCTGCCAAAGCCGGCCATGCCCCGGCGATCCGCAGGCACCTCGAAACCGAGCGCCTTGTTGGTCACTGCCGCTTCCAGCGGCCCGGCGGCGAAGAACAGCCAGCGGTAGTAGGCGCCCCGCGCTCTGTCATCTGGCGGGGGCGCCAGGGCGGCCGACGGGAACGCATCGGCCAGATAGGCGCAAATGGCGGCACATTCGGTCACGATCGTGTCCCCATGCCTCAGCGCCGGGACTTTGCCCATGGGATTGATGGCGAGATAGGCCGGCGCCTTCATCGTCGTGCCGTAGTCGAGGATCTCGGCCCGATAGGGTTCTCCGATCTCCTCGAGCATCCAGCGCGCGATGCGTCCTCGCGACATCGGATGCGTGTAGAGCACGAGCTCGTCGGCCATGTGCATTTCCTCCGTGGTTGATGCCCGAACGCCGGGACGAGACCTCTAGCGGACCATCGTGACGGCAGGACGTCAGGCGAAACCGTGATGACGGATCGCCGTCGCGAGACTTCAGGCCCACGGGCCACCCGAACTGCGGACGTCGGGCTGACCGGACCTTCCGAGCTCTCTTGCCAGCTCTTGCAGCGCCGCAATGCGGTTCGCGGTGTTCGGGTGGGTCGAGAACAGATTGTCCATGCCTCGGCCGGTCAACGGATTGATGATGAAGAGATGCGCCGCACCGGGGGCAGCCTCCGCCTGTTCGTTGACGACGCCTCCGCGCACGACCTCCTCGATGCGCTGCAGCGCCGAGGCGAGCCACATGGGATTGCCGCAGATGAGCGCCCCCATGCGGTCGGCCTGATATTCGCGCGATCGGCTGATCGCCATCTGCACGAGCATGGCGGCCATCGGTGCCACGATCACCGCGACCAGGGTGCCGATGAGACCGATGCCGCCGCCGTTGTTGCCGCGATTGCCGCCGAACAGCGAGCTGAATTGAAGATACTGGGCCAGCATCGAGATAGCGCCGGCGATCGTGGCGGCAACCGTCATCGTCAGCGTATCGCGGTTCTTGATGTGAGCGAGCTCGTGCGCCATCACGCCAGCGACCTCCTCGTGGCTCATCATCTCCAGCAGCCCGGTGGAGGCGCAGACCGCGGAATGCTCGGGGCTGCGGCCGGTCGCGAAGGCGTTGGGCTGGGCGCTGTGCATGACGTAGACTTTGGGCATCGGCAGTCCGGCCCGGGCGGAAAGATCGTGCACCATGGTGTAGTAGTCGGGTGCCGATTGCGCGTCGACCTCCTCGGCGCCGTGCATCTTCAGCACCATCTTGTCGGAGTTCCAGAAGCTGAAGATGTTCATCGCCACGGCGGCGGCGAAGGCGATCAGCATGCCGGTCCTGCCGCCGGCCGCATACCCCAGGAGGGCAAAGACCGCCGTCAATAGCGCAAGCAGCATTGCGGTTTTTGCGTAGTTCAGCGGCATCATCGTCTCCCGCGCACCAACGGCAGGCCGGCCACGAGCAGGCGTGCCCGGCAGGTCCGCCAGCATGGTACCCGCGCCTCAACGGATGCTATATGGGATTTCTCGCGCAGCCTAGAAATGAGGAGTTCTGAACGATCATGGCAAGTGACGGATCGCAGAACCAGCCGGAAAACGCCGGTGATGGTGAGGAGCGCCGCCGCCGCGCACAACTGTCGCCAGCGGCGCAACGTGCGCTCGCGGAGGCGGACCAGCGCCGCGCGGAAGCCTCCGCCCGCGACGCCGAGCAGGCCAAAGAGCTTGGGGGGCGGAACGGCCCCGATCCCGTTCGCTACGGCGATTGGGAGAAGGGTGGCATCATCTCCGACTTCTGAGCCGCCCCCCCCGAGGACCCGCAAGGGGCGGCCACTGACCAAATGGAGCTTTGCTTTAACGAATTGCTTACCGCTCCCAGCGATGGCGGCCAGCCGCCATGCGAGCGACATTTTGCATAGCACGCGAGTTGCATCCGGACGCTCGAGACCTTGTGACCGTCCCGGAGAGAGACATGTTCTGCATCTGCAAGCTCGCAGCAAACCGCTTTCGGCGAAGCAATGAGGGCATTACGGCCCCGATGTTCGCCCTGTCGTTCATGATCATTTTCCTTGGTGTGGGTCTCGCCATCGACACCGGACGCGCCATGCACGTCGGCAACAAGATCGCCAACGCGCTCGACGCCGCCGCACTGGCCGCCGCCAAGGGCATGCGCGAGCAGGGCCTCTCGGACGACGAGGTGCGTCAGCTCGCCGGCGCCTATTTCGAAGAGAATATGAAGGGCCATGTGTCGAGCTATGCCACGCTCGGCACTCTGTCCGTGCAGATCGACCGCCGGACCAGCACCGTCACCGTCGGCACCGATGCGGATGTCCCGACGATCTTCGGCCGGCTGGCGGGCCTCAATACATTGTCGTTCCCGAAGACGGCTGCCGCGACCTACAACATCCGCGACATCGAGGTGGGCCTTGCGCTCGATGTGACCGGCTCCATGTCCGGCAGCAAGATCGAGGACCTCAAGGGGGCTGCTCGCGACCTCGTGGACATCCTGATCCCGGATCAGCGCACGTCGTCGCGCAAGGTCCGCATCGGCTTGGCGCCGTACGCCGCCACGGTCAACGCCGGCCCCTACGCCAGGATCGCGACCGGCAACCGCAGCGTCGACGGTTGCGTGCTCGAGCGCCGCACCGGTAATCTCGATGGTGATCTGTCGCCTCTGAACGGTGGCCTGTTCGGCGTCCGCGGCGACGGCAACAGCCGGGGCAACGGCCAGTATTCCTGCCCGCGTGCAGAGATTCAGCCCATCACCGACGACAAGACCGTGCTCAAGGCGTCGATCGACTCCTTCCGCACGGGCGGCTTCACGGGCGGCCATCTCGGCGCCGCGTGGGCGTGGTACCTGATCTCGCCGAACTGGGCCTCAGTCTGGCCGAGCGAGAGCACGCCCGTGGCCTATCGCGACGAGCGTACGATCAAGGCGCTGATCCTGATGACGGACGGCGAGTTCAACACCTCGTACTCCGCCGGCGTCGGCGGCCCCGCGCAGGTCAGCGAATCCTTCCGTCGCGCCGACGGGGTCTGCCGCAACGCCAAGGGCGAGCAGGTGATCATCTACACGATCGGCTTCAAGCTCCGCGATGCCAGTGCCATCAATGCCTTGCGCACCTGTGCGACGTCGATTGGTCACTTCTTCCTGGCCGAGAACGGCGAAGAGCTGAGGGCGGCGTTTCGCACTATTGCCACCAATCTCGCCAACCTTCGGCTGGCAAACTAGGGTTTCAACCGGCTTCGAGGGCGCGCCAAGGCGCGCTTTCGAAGTTGCGACCACCTCCTGAGGTCCATGCGGCCCGTAATCTCGGCTCCGGCAGCAAAAATTCGCCCCACCATGACGTGTTCGGGGTAAAAGGCCTGGGGGTGCTGTCAACCGAGGCTGGGCGATGAAGCGGCGGCGTTTCAGACTGGGACGATTCCTGCTGCTGCTCGCCCTGGTGCTCGGCATCGGTGTGCTGTTCCGGGAGGGTTGGATTCCCGGTCGCTATTCCCCCCTGCCCCCGATCGATCTCGCGGAGGCGCCGAGCTGGCTGCTCGACTGGCGTCTTGCCGAGATCCGCCGAGACCCGCAACTCTGCCGGCGCACACTCAAGAAGCCGCAGATCGTCGCCGCCTCCGTCCCCGATCGCAGCTACAAGATCGGTTGCGGCTGGAAGAACGCCGTCCGGATCACGGAAGTAGGCGGGGCCAGGCTCTCGGCAACCATGACGTGCGAGATGGCCACCGCGCTGGCGTTGTGGATGGTGCATGACGTGCAGCCGCTGGCGCAGGAGCTGCTCAAGTCGCGCGTGGTGGCGGTGCGCAGCCTCGGCACCTATGCCTGCCGCAACATCGTCGGCCCGCTTTCGTTCATGAAAAGCGAGCATGCCTCGGCCAACGCACTGGACGTCGCCGGTTTCGTGCTGGCCGACGGCCGAACCCTCAGCCTCACCCGGCACTGGAGCGCCAAGGGGCCGGAAAGCCAGTTTCTGCGAGCACTGCATACCCGCGCGTGCCGCTATTTCCGCGTCACGCTGGGGCCTGAGGCCAACAAATACCACCGCGATCACTTCCATTTCGATCGCGGGATCCTGTCGACCTGCCGGTGAGGCCGCGCGCTACATGTGGATGGCGCGCTTGGCGACCGCCAGGGCGGCTTCCTTGACGGCTTCCGTCAAGGTCGGGTGGGCGTGGCACGTCCGAGCCAGATCCTCTGCCGAGCCGCCGAACTCCATGAGCACGGCCGCTTCGGCGATCAGCTCCCCGACATGCGGTCCGATCATGTGCACGCCGAGCACGCGGTCGGTCTCGGCATCCGCGAGTACCTTCACGAAGCCTTCCGTCGTCCGGTTGACCTTGGCGCGGCCGTTGGCCGTGAAGGGGAACTTGCCGACGGTGTAGTTGATACCGGCAGCCTTCAACTCATCTTCGGTCTTGCCGACGGCCGCCACCTCGGGATGGGTGTAGACCACGCTCGGGATGACATCATAGTTCACGTGGCCGGCCTGACCGGCCAGGATTTCCGCGACCGCCACGCCTTCGTCCTCCGCCTTGTGGGCGAGCATGGGGCCGGCAATGACGTCGCCGATGGCATGGATGCCGGCGACGGTCGTCCTGAAATGGTCGTCGACAGTGATCCGGCCCCTGGCGTCTCGTTCGACGCCGATGGTCTCGAGTCCGAGGCCCTCCGTGCAGGGGACGCGACCGATGGCCACGAGCACCACGTCCGCGCTCAGGGTCTCGGTCTTGGCGTCGTCGTGTGAGGGACTGATGGACACGGTAATGCCGTCGGCGCCGCGCTTGGCTCCCATGACCTTGGAGCCGAGCTTGAAGGCGATGCCTTGCCGCGCCAGCAGGCGCTGGAACTGCTTGGCGATCTCCTCGTCCATGCCCGGCAGGATCCGATCGAGATACTCGACGACGACCACCTCGCTGCCGAGGCGTCGCCAGACCGAGCCGAGCTCCAGGCCGATGACGCCGGCGCCGATCACGAGCAGCTTCTTCGGCACGCTCTTGAGCGACAAGGCGCCTGTCGAGGAGACGATCGCTTCCTCGTCGATGTCGATGCCCTTGAGCCGGGCGACCTCGGAGCCTGTGGCAATCACGATGGACTTCGTCTCGAGCTCCTGCGCCTCGCCGCTGACGGGGGTGACGCGCACCCGGCCGGCCGAAACGATGCTGCCAACGCCTTGGAAGGTGGCGATCTTGTTCTTCTTGAGCAGGAAGGCGACGCCCTGCACGTTGCCCTTCACGCCATCGTCCTTGAAGGCCATCATGCGCGCCAGATCGAGCTCGGGCGAGACCTTGATGCCCATGGCGGCGAAACCGTGCCCCGCTTCGGCGTACAGCTCCGAGGCATGCAGGAGCGCCTTGGAGGGGATGCAGCCGACGTTCAGGCAGGTACCACCATGCGTCGCCCGCTTCTCGACGACCGCGACCTTGAGGCCGAGTTGCGCTGCGCGGATCGCGCAGACATAGCCACCCGGTCCGGTGCCGATGACGATAAGGTCGTAGGTCGTGCTCATGACTGGCCCGCTGCTTCGTTGTTCCGACTAGAGCTCGAGGATGAGACGCTGCGGGTCCTCGAGCAGCTCCTTGACGCGCACGAGGAAGGTCACGGCCTCCTTGCCATCGACGATGCGGTGATCGTAGCTCAGCGCCAGATACATCATCGGGCGAATCACGACCTGGCCGTTGCGGGCCACCGGCCGATCTTCGATGCGATGCATGCCGAGGATGCCAGACTGCGGCACGTTGAGGATCGGTGTCGAGAGCATCGAGCCGTAGACGCCGCCGTTCGAGATCGTGAACGTGCCGCCCTGCATCTCCTCGATGCCGAGGCGGCCATCCCGCGCACGGCGGCCGAACTCATTGATCTTGGCCTCGATCTCGGCGACCGTCATGCGATCGGCCTCACGGATGACGGGCACGACGAGGCCCTTCTCCGTGCCGACCGCCACGCCGATATGATAGTAGTTCTTGTAGACGATGTCGGTGCCGTCGATCTCGGCATTGACCGCGGGCACCTCGCGAAGCGCCTGGATGCAGGCCTTGACGAAGAAGCCCATGAAGCCGAGGCGCACGCCGTGGCGGCGCTCGAACAGATCCCGATATTCTTTGCGCAGGCTCATAACGCCGCTCATGTCGACGTCGTTGAACGTCGTCAGCATGGCCGCCGTGTTCTGGGCGTCCTTCAGTCGCGCGGCGATCGTCTGGCGCAGGCGCGACATGCGCACCCGTTCCTCACGCTCGGCGTCGTTCGGGGGTGACGGCACGCGAACCTGACGGAGGGTTTCCGAAGGCTGCGCAGGGACGGACGGAGGGGCCTGTCGCGTGGCCGGCAACGATGCCGGCGGCGTTGCGGGAGCCGGTGCCGGTGGCGTCGGCTGCGCCGCGGTGGCGCGCTGCACGTCCTCCTTGAGCACCTGGCCGCGCTTGCCGGATCCTGCGACGGTGTTGGCGTCGATGCCGGCTTCCGCCAGCGCCTTGCGGGCGGCGGGAGACGGCGGCATCTGGCTGCCGGCCTTGACCTGCTCGGCGGGCTTCTCAGGCGCCTTGGCCGGGGCGGACGCCTTGGCGGGCTTGGCTTCGCCCGCCGCCTTGCCGGCGCCTTCCTTGATGATACCGAGCACGGTGCCGATGGCGACGGTGGTGCCCTCGCTCACCTTGATCTCCGAGAGCACGCCGGCGCTCGGAGCGGGAACCTCGACCGTGACCTTGTCGGTCTCGAGCTCGCACAACGGCTCGTCGGCGCTGACGGTGTCGCCGGGCGCCTTGAACCATTTGCCGACGGTGGCCTCGGTGACCGATTCCCCCAGCGTCGGCACGCGGATCTCGCTTGGCATGATCTCCCTTCCCTGTGAGCAGTGGTCGTGGCAGCAGGTCGTGCTACGCGAATGCCTGGCTGGCCATCAGAATTACCTTCGACGTCGCCAGCGCGTAGCATGTCCAGGCGAAGCCGTGGATGAGAGTTGCCGCCACGCGAGCCGAGGTGCTGTATGCCGGCGCCATCAGATCGATCTGCGACGGTCGCAGCAGCTCGAGCAGGCTGACGAGGCCCAGCCCGGCCATGAATACTTTGCCGTGGGTGACGTCATAGACAGAGAACGCCTTGTAGCCGACCATGACCACGCCGAGAGCGATGTAGAGCAGCGGCAGCAGCAGCAAGCGGCCGATGTTGTTGCTTTCGAGCCGGGTCAGCATGGATGATCGCCTTTCCTTCCGGGAGGTCGCGCGGCGTCGTCAGATGTCCAGGGCTTCCGCGACCAGCGAGCGCTGCTCCTGGTTGTGCTTGCTGAGCAGGCCGGTCGCCGTTGCCGCCGTTGCCGCACGACCGACGTAGGCCGGCCGTTTCGACCGCGTCGCGACGTGATCCAGGACCCACTCGATATTGGGCTCGACGAAGCTCCACGCGCCCATGTTGCGCGGCTCCTCCTGGCACCAGACGACCTCCGCATTCGGGAAGCGCTGCAGCTCGTGGATGAGCGTGCGGGCCGGGAACGGGTAGAGCTGCTCGACGCGCAGGATGTAGATGTCCTGGATGCTCTCCGTCTCGCGCGCCTCGTAGAGGTCGTAGTAGACCTTGCCCGAGCACAGCACGACCCGGCGGATCTCACCATCCGGCTTCAGCTTGATCTTCTGGTCCGCCAGTGTCTCGGCATCGTCGTGGAGCACGCGGTGGAAGGTGGTGCCCGGACCCATCTCGTCGAGCCGCGAGACGACGCGCTTGTGACGAAGCAGCGACTTCGGCGTCATCAGCACCAGCGGCTTGCGGAATTTGCGGTGAAGCTGCCGGCGCAGGACGTGGAAGTAGTTGGCCGGCGTGGTGCAGTTGACCACCTGCCAGTTATCTTCCGCCGAGCTTTGCAGATAGCGCTCGAGACGCGCCGAGGAGTGCTCGGGTCCCTGGCCCTCGTAACCGTGTGGCAGCAGCAGCACGAGGCCCGACATGCGCAGCCATTTGCGCTCGCCCGACGAGATGAACTGGTCGATGACAACCTGCGCGCCGTTGGCGAAGTCGCCGAACTGGGCTTCCCACATGGTCAGCGCCATCGGCTCGGCCAGGCTGTAGCCGTACTCGAAGCCGAGAACGGCTTCCTCCGAGAGCATGGAGTTGATGACCTCGAAGCGGCCCTGATCGGCGGAGATGTACTTGAGAGGGGTGTAGCGGCGCTCCGTCTCCTGGTCGATCAGGACGGAGTGTCGCTGTGAGAAGGTTCCGCGCTCGCTGTCCTGGCCGGACAGTCGGACCGGGAAGCCTTCTTTCAGCAGCGTGCCGAAGGCCAGATGCTCGGCCATGGCCCAGTCGATGCCGGCGCCCTGCTCGATCATCTCGCGACGGCGCTCGAGCAGGCGCAGCAGCGTCTTGTGGGCGGTGAAATCCTGCGGAATCGTGGTGATGCGCCGGCCGATTTCCTTGAGCACGTCGATCTCGACGTCGGTGTCGCCGCGCCGGTCGCCCTCCTCGGCGAAGCCGAGCGCGGCCCAGCGGCCGTCGAGCCAGTCCGCCTTGTTGGGGCGATAGGCATCGGCGGCGGCGAACTCACTGTCGAGCTGCGCGCGGAAAGAGGTGCGCATCTCGTCGACCTCGGTTTCGCCGAGCAGGCCGGCTTCGACCAGCCGGCTGGCATAGATCGTCGAGGTCGTCGGGTGGCTCTTGATGCGCTGATACATGAGCGGCTGGGTGAATGCCGGCTCGTCCGACTCGTTGTGGCCGTAGCGCCGATAGCAGAACATGTCGATGACGACCGGCTTCTTGAAGCGCTGGCGGAACTCGGTGGCCACCTTGGCGACGTGCACCACCGCTTCGGGATCGTCGCCGTTCACGTGGAAGATCGGCGCCTCGATGATGCGGGCCACGTCCGAGGGATACGGCGAGGAACGCGAGTAGCGCGGATTGGTGGTGAAGCCGATCTGGTTGTTGATGATGAAGTGGATCGAGCCGCCGGTGCGGTGCCCCTTGAGCCCGGACAGGCCGAAACACTCGGCCACCACGCCCTGGCCGGCAAAGGCAGCGTCGCCGTGGATGAGCAGCGGCAGCACGGAGGTGCGCTCGCTGTCGCCGAGCTGATCCTGCTTGGCGCGCACCTTGCCCAGCACGACGGGATCGACGATCTCGAGGTGCGAGGGGTTGGCGGTCAGAGACAGATGGACGTTGTTGTCGTCGAAGGAGCGGTCCGACGAGGCGCCGAGGTGATACTTGACGTCACCCGAGCCTTCGACGTCGTCGGGCTTGAACGAGCCGCCCTTGAACTCGTTGAAGATGGCGCGGTGCGGCTTGCCCATGACGCTGGCGAGCACGTTGAGCCGACCGCGATGCGCCATGCCGATGACGATGTCTCGCACACCGAGCTGGCCGCCGCGCTTGATGACCTGCTCGAGGGCCGGCACCAGCGCCTCGGCGCCATCGAGGCCGAAGCGCTTCGTGCCGGTGTACTTTACGTCGCAGAATTTCTCGAAGAGCTCGGCCTCGACCAGCTTGTTGAGGATCGCGCGCTTGCCCTCGCGTGTGAAGGTGATGTCCTTGTCCGGGCCCTCGATGCGCTCCTGCAGCCAGCGCTTCTGCTGCGGGCTCGAGATGTGCATGAACTCGAAGCCGATGTTCCGGCAGTACGTGCGGCGCAGGATCTTGAGGATCTGGCGCACCGTTGCGGTCTCGATGCCCAGCACCTTGTCGATGAACACGGGCCGGTCGAGATCGGCCTCCATGAACCCGTAGGATTCAGGTTTCAGCTCCTGATGGGCCTTGCGCTCGGCGATGCCGAGCGGGTCGAGCGAAGCCGCCAGATGGCCGAGCACGCGATACGAGCGGATCATCATGAGCGCCCGGATGGAATCCTGCGTGGCGCGATGCGTGGCCGCCGGCGAGACCTCGACATTGAGGCGCGTGGCGTGCGCCCGGAGCTTGTCGCCGAGATCGCGCTGTAGACCGTTCCAGTCGCCGCCGAAGGCCGCGAGCAGATCGTCGTCCTCGCGGCTCGGCACGGGAGGCTGCGCCCACGAGGGGCCTTCCTTGCCGCCCTGGCTCGAGGCGCGCTCGTCTTGCAGGCTCTGGAAGAAGCGTCGCCACTCCTCGCTGACCGCGCCGGGGTTGCGCTGATACTCCGCCTGCAACTCCTCGATATAGGCCGCGTTCACACCGTGGAGGAAGGAGGTCTGCGCGAAAGCATTGTTCGAGTCTTGCCGCGACATGTGTTGGCGGTCTCCGATTGGAGTTTCCGAGCGCTTGTTGCAGTGCAGCGCCTGCGTCCAGGGTACTTAGCCAAATTCGAATCCTTAGTACAGCCTGCTGCCGGGCAGAAGGCCGACCATTGTCGGGGACGGACGCTGCGCCGGCACCCCGCCATATGGCGGTGCGGCGTCGGAACCTCAATGTCCGGATGTGGCGGCAGGTGGAAGCGGCGGCGTGCGCCCCATGGGCGGCCTGCCAGCGCGGCTCGAAAGGGGCCGTGCGCTCGGGCCACAATGTCCGAGCGACGCTCGCCGCGCAGCTTTGATCAAATCAGCGAGAGCGGACGCCGCAGTGCGTCTGCGACATCCGCCTGGGGTCAGGCCTTCAGCACTGCGGCAAGCGTTGTGCCGAGGGCCGCCGGGTTGTCGGCGATGGCCATCCCGGCCGCCTGCATGGCCTCGAGCTTGTCCTCCGCCTTGCCCTTGCCGCCGGCGATGATGGCGCCGGCGTGGCCCATGCGCCGGCCGGGAGGGGCAGTGCGGCCGGCGATGAAGCCGACCATCGGCTTGGCGCGCCCCTTCTTGGCCTCGCTGCGGATGAATTCGGCCGCATCCTCCTCCGACGCACCACCGATCTCGCCGATCATGATGATCGACTTGGTCTCGGGGTCGGCCAGGAACATCTCCAGCACGTCGATGAAATCCGTGCCCTTGACCGGATCGCCGCCGATGCCGACGCAGGTCGACTGGCCGAGCCCGGCCGCGGTGGTCTGGGCGACGGCCTCGTAGGTGAGCGTGCCCGAGCGCGAGACGATGCCGACGGAGCCGCGCTTGTGGATATGTCCCGGCATGATGCCGATCTTGCACTCGTCGGGCGTGATGACGCCTGGGCAGTTCGGTCCGATCAGGCGCGACTTGGAGCCCGACAGCGCCCGCTTCACCTTGATCATGTCCTGCACCGGGATGCCCTCGGTGATACAGATGACCAGCGGGATCTCGGCGTCGATGGCTTCGAGGATGGCGTCGGCGGCGAAGGGCGGCGGCACGTAGATGGAGGTCGCGGTGCAACCCGTGGCGGCCTTGGCGGCGGCCACCGTGTCGAACACGGGCCGGTCGAGATGCGTCGTTCCCCCCTTGCCGGGGGTGACGCCGCCGACGAATTGCGTGCCGTACTTGATGGCCTGCTCGGAGTGGAAAGTGCCCTGGCTGCCGGTGAAACCCTGACAGATGACCTTGGTGTTCTTGTCGACGAGAATAGCCATCAGCCAGCCCTCTTCACTTCGGAAACGATCTTCTCGGCGGCGTCGGCGAGGTTGTTCGCCGGGGTGATCTTGAGGCCCGATTCCGCGAGGATGCGCTTGCCGAGCTCGACGTTCGTGCCCTCGAGGCGCACGACCAGCGGGACCGTCAAGGCCATCTCGCGGGCAGCCGACACGACGCCCTCCGCGATGATGTCGCAGCGCATGATGCCGCCGAAGATGTTGACCAGGATGCCCTTCACGTTCTTGTCGGACAGGATGATCTTGAAGGCTTCCTTCACCTTCTCCTTGGTGGCGCTGCCGCCGACGTCGAGGAAGTTGGCGGGCTCGGAACCATAGAGCTTGATGATGTCCATGGTGGCCATGGCGAGGCCTGCGCCGTTGACCATGCAGCCGATCTCACCGTCGAGCTTCACGTAGTTGAGGTCGTACTTGGAGGCCTCGACCTCGGCCGGGTCCTCTTCGTCGATGTCGCGCAGTGCCAGCACGTCCTTGTGGCGGAAGAGGGCGTTGTCGTCGAAGTTCACCTTGGCGTCGAGACAGACGAGATCGCCCGCCTTGGTCACGATCAGCGGGTTGATCTCGAGCATGCTCATGTCCTTCTCCACGAAGGCGCGATAGAGCTCGCCGATCAGCTTGACGCACTGCTTGACCTGATCGCCGGCCAGTCCGAGGGCGAAGGCGATCTGGCGGCCGTGGTGGGGGAAGTAGCCCGCCGCCGGGTCGATGGTGATGGTCAGGATCTTCTCGGGCGTGCTGTGCGCGACTTCCTCGATGTCCATGCCGCCTTCGGTGGAGGCAATGAAGGAGATCCGCGAGGTAGCGCGGTCGACGAGCGCGGAAAGATAGAGCTCGCGGGCGATATCGGAGCCGTCCTCGACATAGACGCGCTTCACCACGCGGCCGGCCTCGCCGGTCTGCACGGTGACGAGGGTGCGCCCGAGCATCTGCTCGGCGAAGAGCTTCACCTCGTCCTTGGACCTGGCGAGCCTGACGCCGCCCTTGTCGCCGGCCTCGGGCTCCATGAAGCGGCCCTTGCCGCGGCCACCGGCGTGGATCTGGGACTTGACCACCCAGATGGGACCGGGCAGCGCCTCGGCCGCCTTGACCGCTTCGGCGGGCGTGAAGGCTGCACCCCCCTTCGGCACGGGAACGCCGAACGTGCGCAGCAGCTCCTTGGCTTGGTATTCGTGAATGTTCATCGGTCTATCCTGGGTCCGTCCTGGAATTGCCTCGTCGTCGGTTCGATTGCCGGCCCGTCCTAGCCGGCGTGCGCGATCAGCTCGATCTCGACACGGGCGCCGAGCGGCAGTGCTGCGACGCCGATCGTCGAGCGGGCGGGAAACGGCGCGCTCACGAAGGTCTTGTAGACCTCGTTCATGGCGGCGAAGTCGGCCATGTCGACCAGGAACACGGTCGACTTCACGACGTTCTGGAAGCCGAGACCGGCAGCCGAGAGCACGGCCTCGAGGTTGCGGAAGCACTGGCGCGTCTGGGCCGCGATGTCGCCCTCGACGAGCTTGCCCGTGGCGGGGTCGAGGGGCGTCTGGCCGGAGATGAAAGCGAAGCCGCCGGCCTCGATTCCGAGCGAATAGGGACCGACCGCCTTGGCCTTGTCACTCTCGATGGCGCGCCGCGTCATGGCGTCTTTGCTCCTCAACTGGACTGTCGGGCACTCGGCCCGTCGGACTCTTGGGCCGCCCACATGGCCTTGCGGCGATCAGGCGACGATCAGGCCCGCTTGCTCCGCAGCGATTTGATCAGCTCCCACCCGAGGACCAGGATGGTCGCACCGATCAACAGGATCTCGACCAGCAGGGCATCGAGGGGATACTGCCAGCGGCTCGGCTTCGCCGGCAGGGCGGTGCGACCCGCCATGCGCAGCAGCGCCTGCGTCGATTGCGGGTTGAGCTTGTAGTACTTGTTCCGCTCGTTGGATAACCCGACCCACTCGCCTTCGGAGAAGCATCCCGGAAACTTGTAGCCGAGATGCATCTCGCGACCCGCGATCTGCTTCTCCTTGGGAATCTCGATGACCTTGACGAGCCGATCGCCCGTGCAGGGGATGTGGATTTTCGCCTCGGCGGTGGCCGACATCGCCATGGCGGCGACGAAGACACCGAGCCCGAGAGCGAGCCGCTTCAACCTGATGCGGGAGATCGACATCGTCAGGACCTCGTCAAGCGCCGAGCTGCGGGGCGATCTTCTGGCAAGTCTCGACCAGAGTCTTCACCGACTCGACGGACTTCATGAAGGCCGTGCGCTCGCGGCTGTTGAGGTCGATTTCCACCACGCGCTCGACGCCACCGGCTCCGATGATCACGGGCACGCCGACATAGAGCCCCTTGACGCCGAACTCGCCGTTGAGATAGGCGGCGCACGGCAGCACACGCTTCTTGTCGCGCAGGTAGGATTCCGCCATCTGGATCGCTGAAGAGGCCGGTGCGTAGTAGGCCGAGCCGGTCTTCAGGAGGCCAACGATCTCGCCGCCGCCCTTGCGCGTGCGGTCGATGATCTGATCGAGCCGCTCCTGGGTGAGCCAGCGCATCTTGACGAGGTCCGGCAGCGGGATGCCGCCGACGGCCGAATAGCGCTCCAGCGGCACCATGTCGTCGCCGTGTCCGCCGAGCACGAAGGCCGTCACGTCCTCCACGGAGACGTTCAGCTCCTCGGCGAGGAAGTAGCGGAAACGCGCGCTGTCGAGCACGCCGGCCATGCCGACGACCATGTTCTTCGGCAGGCCGCTGGCCTTCTGCAGCGCCCACACCATGGCGTCGAGCGGGTTGGTGACGACCACGACGAAGGCGTTCGGCGCGTACTTCTTGATGCCGGCGCCGACCTGCTCCATGACCTTGAGGTTGATGCCGAGGAGATCGTCGCGGCTCATGCCGGGCTTGCGCGGCACGCCGGCCGTGATGATGACGACGTCGGAGCCTTCGATGTCCGCATAGGCGTTGGCGCCCTTGAGGCGGGCGTCGAAGCCCTCGATCGGCGAGGCCTGGGCGAGGTCGAGCGACTTGCCCTGCGGCATGCCCTCGGCGATGTCGAACATCACGACGTCGCCGAGCTCCTTGAGACCGACCAGATGGGCCAGTGTGCCGCCGATCATGCCTGCGCCGATGAGCGCTATCCGAGTGCGCGCCATTTCCCTGCTCCTTGAGAGTGCACGTGTTGAACGAGGCTCCCGGAGAGCCTCTGGGATCGATTGCCAGTGTCGTTAGCTCGAAACGACGGGTGCTGCAAGGCAATCGCTCGCTGGTCGCGACCAAAGACGCACCCTGGCGGACGCCGGTCCTGTCAGGTTTCGCCCAGGCTTTGGGCCACCGGCTCGTTATGGCGCTTGCGGCGCTCGAGATACGTCTGGCTGCGCATTTCGATGAGGCGGGAGGCGGTGCGCTCGAAGAGATCTGCGCCGTCGCCTTTGGGGTAGAGCTCGTGCGGCTCGGCGGCCGCCGAGGCAACGAGCGAGACGCTGTTGTCGTAGAGCGTGTCGATGAGATTGATGAACCGGCGTGCCGCGTTCCGCCGCGCTGGCGACAGGATGGGGATGTCCTCGATCATCACCGTGTGGAAGGCGTGGGCGATGTGCAGGTAGTCGAGCGCACCTAATGGCTGGTCGCAGAGGTCGTCGAAGCTGAAGCGTGCCACGCCCATGGCCGCCTCGGGAACCGGCACGGTCCGCCCCTTGACCTCGAGCTCGCAGGGAGCCCCCGCGTCGCGGCCCGTCAGCCGCTGGAACAGCACTCGCATCTCGCTGTGGGCGCGGGCGTCCGCCGGGGTGAAGTAGAGCGGCCGGCCGGCGAGCTTCTCCAGGCGGTAGTCCTTCGCCGCGACCAGCTCGACGACGTCGAGATGGCGCTCGAGCAGGTCGATGAACGGCAGGAAGAGCTGACGGTTGAGGCCGTTGCGATAGAGGTCGCGCGGATGCGCGTTGGAGGTCGCCACCACCACCACGCCGCCCTGAAGCAGGCCGGTAAACAGCCTGCCAAGGATCATGGCGTCGGCGATATCGGTCACATGCAGCTCGTCGAAGCACAATAATTTGACGTCGCGCGCGAGGCTTTCGGCCACCCGGGGGAGCGGATCGCCCTCGACCGAGCGACGCGCCACGGCGATGCGCTCGTGTACGTCGGCCATGAATGCGTGGAAATGGACGCGCCGCTTGCTCGGGAAGGCGACGTTGCTGTGGAAGAGATCCATCAGCATCGTCTTGCCGCGTCCGACCGCGCCATGGATATAGAGGCCGTTCGGCGCCTCGACCTTCTTGCGCAAGAGGCGGCCGAGCAGGCCGCCGTTGCCGGGTCTGTACTCGGACAGGGCGCGCGACAGCGTGTCGAGCCTCTCCGCCGCCAGTGCCTGCGCCGGATCAGCCTCGATCTCGCCGGTCGCCGCCAAGGCGTGGTAGCTCTCGAGCACCCCAGTCTTCATGGTCGCCTCCGCTAGCCCGTGGCCGCGTCGAGGTCAAGCGTGAGCGTGTGGTTGCTCAAGGCCGCGGCCGCGCTTGCGGAGCACTGGCGCCGGCATCATCAGTCCGCCCAGTGATTGGGCAGTCTGCTGCAATGCGAAACACATCTAATTGCATGAATTGAGTAAGTGAATTCCCAGACAACCTGTCGCGGGTGCGTGTCGTGAATTCGACATTGTGCGATGCAACATAAGCGCCTATATGCGCTGCTTGTCCCGGCGATGGCGACCCGCGAGGGTGCCGTTCCGCCGGGCTTATGGAATGGAGGCCGGCTCTTGAGCGAGACACGAGCCTGGGACGGCGAGATCCGCAAGCTTTGGCCGCGGGAGAACGACAGGTTCCGCGAGCATCTGCTGCGTCTGGACAAGGAAAGCCGGCGGCTGCGCTTCGGCCACGGCGTGTCGGATGCCTTCATCGACGACTATGCCGGGCGCACCGACCTGACGGGCTGCCTCATTTACGGGTTCTTCTCGAAGGGGCATCTGCGTGCCGCCGCCGAGCTGCGCAAGCTCGGCGACACCTGGGGCCGCGAGGCCGAAGCCGCGTTCTCCGTCGAGCGCACCTTCCAGGATCAGGGACTGGGAACGGAACTGATGGGGCGGGTCATCCGCTCCGCGCGCAATCGTGGGGTGCAGCTTCTCTACATGAGCTGTCTCGCCGAGAACCGGAAGATGCAGCGGATCGCCAGCAAGCACGAGGCCGTGCTGCGCTACGAGCTCGGCGAGGTCGTGGGCGAGATCGTGCCGAACTCGGCCAACTATGCCTCCTTGATGGTCGAGGCGCTCGAGGATCGCATGGCGTTCATGTTCGCGGTTCTCGATCTGCAGAAGCGCATCGCCTCGTCGGCGGCTTGAGCCGATGGGCGACGCACGCGACTCACCGAGCGGGCGGGGCGTGGAACGCGATCTCGTCGACGGCCGGCTCGAAGGTCGCGGCCGATGCCTTCTGCCAAGCGTCTCGGAACCGCCGGTCGTCGGTGCCGGCAAGCAGCTCGCCCGGCTTCAGGAAGCGGTAGAGTTCCTCGAACGTCACCACGCGATCGGTCGTCATGCGCCGTGAAAAGTGGTGTGGCCGGAATTGGCGCGGATGCTCGAGACCGGCCGCCGCCACCACTTCCGCCAGGGCCGCCACGGTGTTGCGATGGAAATGTGCGACGCGCTCGGACTTGTCGGCGACGACCAGCGCCCGCTGCCGCGAACGGTCCTGCGTGGCGACGCCGGTCGGGCAATGGTCGGTGTGACAGCTCTGCGACTGTATGCAGCCGAGGGCGAACATGAAGCCGCGGGCGGAGTTACACCAGTCGGCGCCGAGCGCCATCACGCGCGCCATGTCGAACGCCGAGACGATCTTGCCGCTGGCGCCGAGGCTGACGCGGTCCCGGGCGCCGATGCCGACGAGAGCGCTGTGCATGAACGTCAGGCCCTCGCGCAACGGCATGCCGATATGGTCCATGAACTCGAGAGGGGCGGCGCCCGTGCCGCCCTCCTTGCCGTCGACGACGATGAAATCGGGATAGATTTCCGTCTCCCGCATGGCCTTGCAGATGGCCAGCACCTCCCAGGGGTGCCCGACGCACAGCTTGAAGCCGGTGGGCTTGCCGCCTGACAGCTCGCGAAGCGTCTGGATGAACCGCATCATCTCGATGGGTGTCGTGAATGCGCCATGCTTCGAGGGTGAAATGCAGTCGCGGCCGACGGGAACCCCGCGTGTCCTCGCAATCTCCTCGCTCACCTTGGCGGCCGGCAGGACGCCGCCGTGACCGGGCTTCGCGCCCTGCGAGAGCTTGAGCTCGATCATCTTCACCTGCGCCAACTGCGCCCGCTCGCGAAATCGCTCCGGGGAGAACGAGCCGTCGTCGTTGCGGCAGCCGAAATAGCCCGAGCCGATCTCCCAGATGATGTCGCCACCGTTCTCGAGATGATAGGGGCTGAGACCACCCTCGCCCGTGTCGTGCGCAAAGCCGCCAAGCCTGGCTCCCTTGTTGAGGGCGAGAATGGCATTGGCACTGAGCGAGCCGAAGCTCATGGCCGAGATGTTGAGCACCGAGCTTGCGTAGGGATGGCGGCAATCGGGGCCGCCGATCGCGATCCGGAACGGCTCGTGCGCCACAGGGACCGGTGCAATCGAGTGGTTCACCCATTCGTAGGCGTCACTGTAGACGTCGAACTGCGTGCCGAAGGGGCGCTTGTCCAATTCCGATTTCGCCCGCTGATAAGCGATGGCGCGCTTGTCGCGGCTGAACGGCATGCCGTCCTTCTCGCCCTCGAAGAAATACTGCCGCATCTCCGGGCGGATCTCCTCGAAGAGAAATCGCAGGTGTCCGGCGATCGGGTAGTTGCGCAGGATGCTGTGGCGGGTCTGCAGGAGATCGCGCACGCCGAGCAGCGACAAGCCGGCGAGAACCAGCAGCGGCAGCAGGAGCACGGCGCGCCAGCCGGGCACTGCGAGTGCGAGCACGCCGAGAAGCACGGTCGCGACGACGACGAGGGTGAAGGTGACGAAGCGTGACGTAAACGGCAGCAGCAGCGCGCGCATCTGGGGCCCCTCGAATCGATTTCAGATCAGGGTGCGGAAAGCGTCGATAGCACGCCTCGGCCCATTCGACACGTATATGGGGGGGTGAGAGGACCAGGCCCGGTCGCGTGCGAGACAGCTCAAGCCGTGCGTGGCTCGGCGCGCTTGCCACCGGCATATTTCTCGAGCGCCGCGATGCGATCCTCGATGGCGGGGTGTGTGGCGAGAAGCCCGGTGATGCGCTGGGAGACCGGGTTCTCGATGAAGAAGGCCTCCATGCGGGACGGGACGTCGAAGGTGGCCTGCTTGGAGATCTTCTGCAGCGCCGAGATCATGGCATCGGGGTTCTTCGTCAACTCCACGGAGCCGGCATCGGCCATGTACTCGCGCGAGCGGGAGAGCGCGAACCTGATCAGTGTGGAAAGACCCCAGGAGATCAGGATGATCACCACCGCGATCGCCAGCGCCAGGAGCGCACCGCCGCCCTTGTCGCGACCGCTGCGGCTGTCGTTGCCGGAAGTGCTCGAGCCCCAGCCAGTGTTGCTCTCGCGCTGACGCTTGCTCGACGGTGACAGGCCATAGGGAAAATCCCAGCCGCGGATGATCATGTCGCCGAAGAAGGCGAAGATGCCGGCGAAGATCACAGCCACGACCATGAGCTGGGTGTCGCGGTTGCGGATATGCGTGAGCTCGTGCGCGAGTACGGCGCGCACCTCCTGCGGGTCGAGCGTTTCGATCAGGCCCCGCGTGACGGCAACGACATAGTCGCCATCCTTGATGCCTGCGGCGTAGGCGTTGAGCGCGGGAGTCTCGATGATCTGCAGCGTCGGCATCGTCATGCCGCGCGAAATGCACAAAGCTTCCAGCTCGTTGTAGAGCTCGGGCATTTCCCGGCGCGTAACGGCCTTGGCCCCGGTGGCCGCGGAGATCAGCCTTTGATGGGTGAAGAACGCGATGGCCAGCCAGGCGAGCGCGCCGAGGCCAGCGAGCGGCCAGGACCGCGAGAATTGCCGCGTGCTGGCGTTCAGGATCTGCTCGAAGCTGCCGCCACCCAAGGCGTTCGCGGCGAGGATCAGCGAAAAGAGGAGGGCATGGATCAGCACGACGAAGCCGAGCAGCAGCACGCCGGAGCGAATCCTGTTCGCCCGGATGTGCGTGTAGAGTCCGAATGCCTCGGTCATGCCGCAGGGCCCGCCTCTATCGCCAGAGCCTTGTCGCGCTAGAACTTGACCTCGGGAGGCTTGGCGACGGCCTTGCGCTCGGCCTCGTCGAGATTGAAGAAGTCGTGCGGGGCGAAGCCGAACGAGTTGGCGATCAGGACCGCCGGGAAGCTCTCGCGCGTGGCGTTGTACTCAGAGACCGAGTTGTTGAAGAAGCGCCGCGCCGAGGCGATCTTGTTCTCGATGTCGGACAGGTCGAGCTGCAGCTGCTTGAAGTTCTCGTTCGCCTTGAGGTCCGGATAGGCTTCCGCCAGGGCGAAGAGCTGGCGCAGGCCGGCTTGCAGGGCGCCCTCGGCCGCGGCTTGCGCCGCAGGGCCGCTCGCCGAGGCCGCCGCGTTGCGAAGGCGGATGACGTTCTCGAGGGTGTCCTTCTCGTGCTTGGCGTAGCCCTTGACCGTCTCGACGAGGTTGGGAATGAGGTCATGGCGCTGCTTGAGCTGTACGTCGATGTCGGCGAAGGCCTGCCGGACTCTCTGACGCAGAGTGACGAGGCCGTTGTAGGAGGTCAGCAGCCAAAGTGCCGCCAGAACGATGACACCGAGTACGATCCAACCGACGGTTCCCATGAGGCTCCTCCCCAGCTTGCCGCGCCGTACATCTGACCAGATCGGAACAATGTTAGCTGAGGAACAGGCCGGGCGCACGGTGGAAAAGCACCGCCCTCCGGTGGACTGCCGGCCGAGGAGCACTTATCGCCGTGGGTAAGAAGTACTTCAACCAGTTGACGCGTTTGTAAGCGATAGTGGCTCACGGAGCATTGGATCGGGCGCACGGGACTGCTATCGTGCGTTTCGAGCGGTGGGGCGACGCGGGCAGAGATCGATCACGAACATGGCTTTGAATATCTGGACCCTGCCGAATGCCATCACGGTGCTGCGCATCCTGGCGTGCCCGGTGTGCCTGTTCCTGCTGACGTCGCCGTCGTCGACCGCGATCTGGCTGGCGTTGCTGCTCATGCTCGCCTGTGAGTTTTCGGACTTCCTCGACGGCCACATCGCGCGCGCCTACCAGCAGGTTTCGAGCGTCGGCAAGATCCTCGATCCCATGGCCGACAGCCTCTATCACGTCTGCATTTTCGTGGCCTTCGTCGAGCTCGGCTGGATGCCGCTCTGGGCGCTGCTCATAATCGCCTCGCGGGACATCGCCGTCTCCTACCTGCGCCTGCTGGCGGAACAGAGCACCGGCACACTCGCCGCTCGCCGCAGCGGCAAGCTCAAGACGGCCGCCTACAGCGTGGCGCAGATCGGCGCGGTGGCTCTGTTCGCCATCCTCGGGCCGGCCGGCTTCGCCAGCATCCTGCCGTTCGTCTCCGCACTGCTGCTCGGGCTGACGGCGCTCGCCGCCTACACGCTCGTCGAATACTCCCTGGTGGTGCTGCGGCGCCTGGCCTGAGCCGGCTGCGAAGCGCTGGTCGCGCACGCGCAGGAAAGCGACGCCGCCGACTTTCGTCAGCTTGCATTGCGCCTGGAATTCGGCAATCAAGGGCGGCATACCCGAAACGAGCGGGTGCTCGTAAACTCTCTGCGGCAGCTCAAGCGCGTGTGAGCCGCCCACTGCCGACCTTCAGCCATGCCAATCGCCACACTGCCGAACGTGATCAGCCTGCTCAGAGCACTTTCGGGTCCGATCGTGCTGAGCATGATCATGGCTGGCTCCGAGTCGCTGCTCGTTGCGGCATTCGCGGTCATGGCGCTGGCCGGCGCATCGGACTTTCTCGACGGCTTCCTCGCGCGTCGCCTCGGTGTCGAAAGCGAGCTCGGCAGCGTCGTCGACGCCGTCTGCGACAGCATCTATCACCTCTCGGTTTTCCTGGCGTTCCTGGCGCTGCACTGGCTGCCGGCCTGGATGCTGTTCCTCATCTATGCGCGCGAGCTGATCGTGCCATACCTGCGGACCTTCGTGCGTCAGACGGGGCGCACCCTCTCCATCCGCCAGAGCGGCAAGGTGAAATCCGCCGTGCATGGGCTTTGCCAGATGGCGGTGGTTGGACTGGCGATCTTCCAGGCGTCGCCTGTTGCGCTCGAGTCCGATGGCCGCGTCCTGGCGCTCATGGGGCTGGCGACGCTGGCGTCGGTCGTCTCGCTCATCGACTACATCATGGCGGCGCAACGGATCGTGCGCGCGACCTGACCAGCCCCCGACGGGCTCGACGTCCGCGCGGTGCTCCGGCAATATCCGCGCATGTCCATCCGCTATCTGCGTACGCTCGTGACAATCGCCGAACGCGGCTCTTTCGCGGCCGCGGCCGGAGCCTTGCGCCTGACCCAGTCTGCCGTGAGCATGCAGATGAAGGCGTTGGAGGACGAGATCGGCTTGCCGTTGTTCGACCGCTCGACGCGGCCCCCGGCCCTGACGGCGGTCGCCAAGGCGCTGGTGCCTCGGGCCGAGGAGGTCATCCGGGCCTACGATGGCCTGCTCAGGCCCGAGCCCGACGGCAGCGATATCGAGGGGCACCTGCGGCTCGGCGCCGTGCCCAGCGTGATGACGGGCATCATGCCGAGGGCGCTCGTGGCTTTGCGGGCCAAGCGGCCGAGGGTACACGTAGAGCTGTCCATGGGGCTTTCGGCGGCCCTGGTGGAGCGCGTGCGCAAGGGGGGCCTCGATGCCGCCGTCGCCAGCGACGTCAGCGACGTTCCGGCGGACCTGCGATGGACGCCGATCGCGCGTGAGCCGCTGGTGCTGATTGCTCCGACGGAGGCACCCGAGGGAACCGCCACCGACCTGCTCGCGGCGTATCCCTTCATCCGCTATACGCGCCAGGCCTGGGTCGGCCGACTCATCGACGATCTGCTGCGCAAGCGGCGCATCCGTGTGAATGAGACCATGACGCTCGATACACTCGAGGCGGTGACGACCATGGTCTATCACGGTCTCGGCGTTTCCATCGTGCCGCAGCGCATCGTGGGATCGCCGCTGCCTCTGCCTGTGCGCCGGGTTGCCCTGCCCAAGCCGGCCGTGTTCCGCGTCGTCGGCCTGTTGCGGCGACAGGACGACGGCAAGGCAGCGCTGGCGGAGGCGCTCCAGCGCGAGCTCGAGACGATCGCTGCGCGGTCTGCGCCCTCGGGCGAGGACAGCGCCTGAGTGCTATCTTCATAAACTTTGAAGAAACACTTCAGGCTTATGCGCTTTCTTTGATGATATGTCTTTGCTAACGTAGGGGTCTCATGAAGGCTGCGGGCGCCCATCGGCGCAGCATGCGGCGGACGGCGAGAAATGGCCTCTGAAAACCCATTCCTGGAAGCACTTCCGACCGGGCATACACGGGGCGACTTCTCGCGCGAGGAGGTCGCGCTCGCGAACCGCAATTCCGGCATCGCGCTCGAGACCTTGCGTTACGACCTGACGCCGGTCGGCCTGCATTATCTGCTCATCCATTTCGATATTCCACATCTGGAGGCCGACACGTTCCGGCTGTCGGTCGGCGGCCTGGTGGCTAGGCCTCTGTCGCTGTCGCTGGATGACCTGCGCGCCCTGCCTCGGCGGACCGAGCGTGTCACGCTCGAATGCGCCGGCAACGGGCGCGGTCAGGTCGAGCCGCGCTATCAGAGCATGCCGTGGAGCTACGAGGCCGTCGGCACCGCGGAGTGGACGGGCACGCCACTTGCCAACGTGCTGACTGCGGCCGGGCTCGACGAGCGCGCCGCCGAGATCGTGTTCTACGGCGCCGACCGCGGTTTCGACCGGCACGGCGAGCACACCTACGGCCGCAGCCTCGCACCCGCCCACGCCTTGCGCGACGAGGTTCTGCTCGTCTACGAGATGAACGGCATGCCGCTGCTGCCGCAGCACGGGTTCCCGCTGCGTCTGGTCGTGCCGGGCTGGTTCGGCATGGCGAGCGTGAAATGGCTGGAGCGGATCGAGGTCTGGGATCGCCCGTTCGACGGACCGCAGCAGACGCCCCACTATCATTTCCGCACTGTCGCGGGCGAGCCGGGCACGCCGGTCACGACGCTCAGGGTCAAGTCGCTGATGGTGCCGCCCGGTCTTCCCGACGTCTATACGCGCCGGCGCGTCGTCGAGCGTGGTGACGTCGAGATCGTCGGCCGGGCGTGGTCCGGCGCCGGTGCGGCGATCGCGCGGGTGGAAGTCGCGGTCGATGGAGTATGGCGCGAGGCGAACCTCGACGCGCCCATGGGGCGGTTCGCCTGGCGGGGTTGGAAGTTCCACTGGCGTGCGGAGGCTGGCCTCCACGAGCTCGCCTGCCGCGCCACGGATATCGACGGAAACGTACAGCCGCTGGACCCGGTCTGGGATGTCGGCGGCTTCGGCAACAACGCGGTACAGCGCGTGCAAGTCATGGTGAGATGAGCGCAAGATGCAGAAGACGCTAGAGGTTTCCATTTGGCGCGGTGGCAGCGAAGGCCGCTACGAGGTGTTCTCGGTGCCGAAGCGCGACAATCAGACGGTGCTCGACATCGTCACGTGGATTCAGCGGAACGCCGACCCGACCCTCTCCTACCGTTTCGCTTGCCGCGTGGGTGTTTGCGGCTCCTGCGCCATGACGGTCAACGGCAAGCCGCGCTGGACCTGTCGGACGCACGTGTCCAAGGTCATCGGCGACGGCAAGCTCGAGATCGCGCCGCTTGCCAATCTGCCCGTCGTCAAGGACCTCACCACCGACATGAGCCGCTTCTTCGAGAAGTGGCAGGAGGCCAAGGGTCACTTCGTGCCGTCCAAGACGCGCGCAGACCCGATCGAGCAGATCAGCCCCGAGAGCACGGAGCGCCGCGCTGCCAACGAGGCGATCGAGTGCATCAACTGCGGCGTCTGTTTTGCGGCCTGCGATTCCGTGCGCTGGAACGACGACTATTTTGGCCCTGCTGCGCTCAACCGGGCGTGGACGCTCGTCAACGACGTGCGTGACGCCGGCAACAAGGAACGCCTCAAGGCGGTTGCTGCCAAGGGCGGTTGCCACAACTGCCACTCGCACCAGTCCTGCGAGCAGCTCTGCCCGCAGGCGCTCAATCCGACGGCCTCGATCGCCGGGCTGAAGCGCCGGACGATGCAGGCCTACATCCGCGGGGAGCTCTAGGCATGAATGTCAGGCTCTACGTGCTCCAGCGCGCCACGGCGGCGCTCATGGTGCCGCTGATCGCGATCCATCTGGTCACGATTCTCTATGCCATCGGCGGCGGTCTTTCGGCCAAGGAGGTTCTCGCCCGGACCCAGGGTAGTCTCGGCTGGGGCCTCTTCTACGGTCTGTTCGTGCTGGCGGCGTCAGTGCATGCGGCGATCGGCGTGCGCTCGGTGCTGGCGGAGTGGAGTCCGATGCGGGGCCGCAGCCTCGACATCTTCATGTGGGTTTTTGGCGCTGTGCTGATGGTATTGGGCCTCAGGGCCGTCGTTGCGGTGGTGATGTGATGAAGCCTCGCAATTCCGCCTATCGTCACGACACACTCTGGCTCGCGGCCATGATCCATCGCCTCTCGGGCGTGGCTCTGGCGGTGTTCCTGCCGCTGCACTTCCTCGTGCTCGGGCTCGCGATCGAGGGCGAGGCGCGCCTCGATGGCTTCTTCAAGTGGACCGACAGTCCCCTCGTGAAGCTCGCCGAGACCGGGCTCGTGATCCTGCTCGCGGTGCATCTGCTCGGTGGCATCCGGATTCTCGTGATCGAGAACCTGGCATGGCGGCCGGGCCAGAAGCGCATGGCCATGGCGGCGCTCGGCGCCTCGGTCGTGGCCGGCGTCGCGTTTCTCGCACGTGCATTCTGACAGCAATACGAAATCTGGGAGGACAGGTGATGCTCCAGGAGCGGATCAAGACGGACATCCTCATTCTGGGATCCGGCGGCGCTGGGCTTTTCGCGGCGCTGCACGCGCATCAGGCGAATCCCAATCTCGACATCACCGTCGCCAGCAAAGGACTGCTCGGCAAGTCGGGCTGCACGCGCATGGTGCAGGGCGGCTACAACGTCGCGCTGGTGCCGGGTGACTCCGTCGAGCGTCACTTCATGGACACCATCGAGGGCGGCAAGTGGCTGCCGCATCAGGAGCTGGCCTGGACGCTCGTCTCCGTCGCCATCGAGCGCGTGCGCGAGCTCGAGAACGAGATCGGCTGCTTCTTCGACCGCAATCCCGACGGCTCTCTGCACGGCAAGGCCTTCGCCGGCCAGACCTTCGACCGCACCGTGCACAAGGGCGATCTCACGGGCATCGAGATCATCAACCGTCTCATGGAGCAGGTCTGGGCGCGGCCCATCCGTCGTCTCGAGGAGCATCGCGCCGTGGCGCTGATCCCCGCGAAGGACGGCAAGTCGCTGTCCGGCGTGCTGATGATCGACGTGCGCACCGGGCACTTCCGCTTCTGCGAGGCCAAGGCCGTCCTGCTCGCCACGGGCGGCGGTCCGACGATGTACAAATACCACACACCGTCCGGGGACAAGGCCATGGACGGGCTCGCCATGGCGCTGCGCGCCGGTCTGCCGCTCCGCGACATGGAGATGGTGCAGTTCCATCCGACGGGCGTGCTGGCCGGTCCCGAGACGCGCATGACCGGCACCATCATCGAGGAGGGTCTGCGCGGCGCCGGCGGTTATCTGCTCAACGGCAACAAGGACCGCTTCATGTTCGAGTACGACGAGCGGGGCGAGCGGGCCACCCGCGATATCGTCTCGCGCTCGATGTACCAGGAGATGAAGGCGGGCCGCACGACGCCGCAGGGCGGCGTCTACATCGCCATGGGGCACCTCGGGCCGGAGAAGGTCCGCAAGATGTTCAAGGGCATGGTCGAGCGCTGCGCCGACTGCGGCTTCGATCTCGCCGGCGGGCTGGTTGAGGTCGTGCCGACGGCTCACTATCTGATGGGAGGCGTGGTCTGCGAGGTCGACACCGCGACCGAGCTGCCGGGCCTGTTCGTCGCGGGTGAGGACGCCGGCGGCGTGCACGGCGCCAACCGCCTCGGCGGCAACGGCGTCGCCAACTCGACGGTGTTCGGCGGCATCGCCGGCGACGTCATGCCGGGCTGGATTGCCCAGAACCCCCACTTCCGCGCGCCGGACGAGGAGCGGATCAAGGCGGAGATGCACCGCGCGCTGCATCCGTTCCGACAGTCGCCGGCCGACGTCAACGGCTTGCGGGATCGCCTGCTCGACCTCATGTGGGACGATGTCGGCATCTCCCGCGACAAGACGAGCCTCGAGCGCGGCATGAAGGTGCTCGACGAGATGGAGGCGGAGCTGTTGGCCGCGGGCATTCCGGAATGCGATACGGCGTTCAACCTGACGTGGCACGATTGGCTCAACATGCGCAGCCAGATCGAGATGTCCAAGGTCATCGCCGGTGCGGCGCTCAAGCGTGAGAACAGCCGCGGTGCGCACTTCCGCACGGATTTTCCCGAGGCGGGCGATCTCGAGACGTCTCGCTTCACGATCGTGCGGGAAACCGACGGCAAGCTCGTCGTCTCCGACCAGCAGGTGGAGTTCACGCGCGTCAAGCCCGGCGAGACGTTGCTCAATGATCCGCCGATTGCCGCCGAATAGGTGGTTGCGACCGCCGACGCGACGTCGTTATCGAACTGAAAAGGCCAGGATCGCGGCCCGCCCTTCGCATGGGCGTGGCTCTGCGGCAGGAGGATACGGAAAGCATGAGTGAGCGCACCATCTCCATCGAGACGATCCACGAGACGGCCAAGGAGCTGATGGCCAAGGCGGCCATCGAGATTCCCGACGACTACCTCGCCGGTCTCAAGAAGCTCGCGAATACCGAGACGGGAGAGCTCTCCGCCTTCGTCATCCAGGCGATGCTGGAGAATTACGAGGCCGCCAAGGAGGATCGCCGCGCCATGTGCGCCGATACCGGCGTGCCGCGCTGGTACGTGAAGATGGCGAATGAGGCGCGCATCGAGGGCGGCCCCGTAGCGCTGGAGACCATGCTGCGCCGGGCCACGGCATCGGCCACCCACGACGTGCCGCTCCGGCCCAATCGCGTGCATCCGCTCTGGCGGACCGACCACAACAACAATTGCGGCATCGGCGCGCCTGAGATCGAGTACTCGTTCCATCCCGATGGGGACTGGATCGAGCTGACGACGGTGCACAAGGGCGGTCTGTTCGGCTCCGACTACCGCATGCTGTTCCCGTCCGACGGGATCGAAGGCATCAAGCGCTTCTTCATCGATTCCGTCCTGGCCTTCGGCAAGCGCGGTCTCGCCTGCCAGCCGGCCATCATCGGCGTTGGCCTCGGCGGCTCCAAGGACATCTCGATGGTGCTCGGCAAGCAGGCAGCCTGCCTCCGCGCCGTCGGCTCGCGCAATCCGGACCCACGCATCGCCCAGCTCGAGGAAGAGCTCAAGGAGCTCGGCAACAACGTCGGCATGGGCGCCATGGGCTTCCTCGGCAATTCCATGGTCGTCGATTGTCATGTCGAGGTCGGCTACTGCCACACCGGCGGCATGCCGATGAGCGTGCACATGTTCTGCCTCTCGTCGCGTCGCGCCACCGCGCGCATCCATCCGGACGGCCGCGTCGAGCATCGCTGGGATCCCCAGTGGTTCACCGACTACATGCGCCGAGATACGGTCGACTGGGAGCCCGCAGCCGGCCAGCCGGCCAAGAAGAAGAAAAAGACGCAGCGGCAGATGGCCTGAGCGGCGAAGGAGAGACTGTCATGACCAAGACACACGGCAAGGGTCTCAAGACCGTTCGCCTGAAGCTGCCGGCCACCACCGAGGACCTGGCGAAGCTCGAGATCGGAACCGTCGTCTACCTCGACGGGCGCATCTACACCGGTCGCGAAGGCGTCTACATGAAGGCCATCGACCAGGGAGCAGGGCTGCCGGGGCCTCCGGAGGAGATCGGCTGGGCCAACTTCCACTGCTCACCGGCGGCTTCCGTCAACGACGACGGCAGCTTTAACATGGGGGCCATCACGGCCACGGCCTCGTTCCGCTTCAACAAGTGGCTCGACCGCTGGTTCGCACTCTCGAAGTGCAACATCCTGATCGGCAAGGGCGGCATGACCAGCGAGGTCTACAAGCGCTACCTCGTGCCGAACAAGGCCATCTATCTGACCACCGTCGGCTACGGCACGGGCGCCCTGCTCGGCCGCGGCATCAAGAAGGTCGTCGCGGCGCACTGGCTCGACGAGCTCGGCATCGCCCAGGCCATGTGGGTTCTCGACGTCGAGAACTGCGGGCCGTTCCTCGTCGAGAGCGATCTCGAGGGCAACAGCCTGTTCGAGCGGGAGAATGCCAAGATCGCTGAGGGCGTCGGCAAGCTCTATGCCGGGACGCGGCCCGCCACGCTGAAGCGCTACGGCGAGACGGACGACAAGACCGAGGAACTGATCTGACGCTGGCCCGCGTCGGCATCGCCGCCCAGCCTCACCACGAGCCCGTCAGCGCGCGGTGGGCGATCAGGCCGGCCATGCCGACGCAGATCACGAGCATGCCCCAGAGAAAGGCCGAGACCCGCGTCTCGAGCGTCGCGATCTGAGGCTGGGCGGGGTGATGTCGTACGACGACGCGCTTGCCGACCGGGTAGGTGGCCACGACCAGGCGCATGTCGGTGTCGAGCGGGTTCAGCCAGGCGCCGAAGCGGATGTGGTTGCTCGTGAAGCGCTGGCCGTCGACCTCGTAGGCGTACTCCACGGCCGCGTAATGCTGCGGCTCGCCGGACAGTCCGGGTTTGAGGTCGCGCTCGACGCTCGACTTGATGATTTCCCCGATCGTCACCGGCCATGAGCGGCTCTGCATGGCGCGCAGGATCTCACGCAGCAGGTAAAGGCTCGGCAGGGCGAAAAACGCAAACCCGAACATCACTCCGATCGTCACCGTCCACCTCGAATTCCTGGCATCCGTACGTCGCCGGGACTGCGACGGTTCGCACCAGACGGGCGCAATCGTCACTGTTCGCTTTTTGGTGCCGGCCCGTATACTCCTGTCGGTGAAGAGTGGCGCCCGCGGAGCGCCGCATCGTAGTCGATTTGTGTCGGGCGGCAAACGAGGCGCCAGAGATCCATGAAGCGGTATTCCGGCATCTCGGTTCTCAGAGAGGCGCTGAGAGGCAACGCGGGCTGGACGCGGGCCTGGCGCGATCCCGATCCCAAGCCGCACTACGATGTCATCGTCGTGGGCTCCGGCCACGGACTGGCCACCGCCTACTACCTGGCCAAGGAGCACGGCATCCGCAACGTCGCCGTCCTCGAGAAGGGCTGGCTCGGCGGCGGCAACATCGGCCGCAACACGACGATCATCCGCTCGAACTACATGATCGACGGCAATACGCGCTTCTACGAGCTCTCCCTCAAGCTGTGGGAAGGCCTGTCCCACGATCTCAACTTCAATGCCATGGTCTCGCACAGAGGCATCATCAACCTGGCCCACAACCAGGCGCAGGTGAACGCGCTCGTGCGCCGCGGCAACATCATGCGTCTCAACGGTATCGACGCGGAGATCATCGATCGCGAGGAGGTGCGTCGCCGTGCGCCCGTGCTCGACTTTTCGTCAGAGGCGCGCTTCCCGATCGTCGGTGGGCTCTGGCAGGGGCGCGCCGGCACCGTCCGCCACGATGCGGTCGCGTGGGGGTTTGCGCGCGCCGCTTCGGCGCTCGGCGTCGATATCGTACAGAACTGCGAGGTCGTCGGTTTCCTCAAGGATGACGCCGGCCGCATCGTGGGCGTCGAGACGACACGCGGTCCGATCCGGGCCGGCAAAGTGGCGCTTGCCGTCGCTGGTCACTCGGGCCATCTCGCGGCCAAGGCGGGCCTGACGCTGCCGATCGAGACGCATATCCTGCAGGCGTTCGTGTCGGAGCCCTTGAAACCGCTGCTCGATTGCGTGGTGACCTATGGCGCCGGCCACTTCTACATCTCGCAGACGGACAAGGGCGGCATGCTGTTCGGCGGCGACCTCGACGGCTTCAACTCGTATGGGCAGCGCGGCGCGCTGTCGGTCGCCGAGGACGTGGCGACCATGGGCAAGGCGCTGATGCCGAGTTTGTCCCGCGTGCGCATCGTGCGCCAGTGGGCAGGCGTCATGGACATGAGCATGGATGGCAGCCCCATCATCTGCAAGGGACCGCTCGACGGGCTCTACCTGAACTGCGGCTGGTGCTACGGCGGTTTCAAGGCCACGCCGGCCTCCGGCTACACCTTCGCCTGGACCATCGCCCGCGACGAGCCGCACGAGGTGTCGGCCCGTTTCACCCTCGACCGCTTCCGCCGCGGTGAGGCCATCGACGAGAAAGGGGCCGGTCCGACGCCGGGCCTGCACTGATCGACCATCTGGCCGGTTCGACCGGTTTGGAGACGGCATATGCGTATTCACTGCCCGCATTGCGGCACACGCGACCATACCGAGTTCAGCTACGGCGGTGATGCGACCGTGACGCGTCCTCCCCTCGAGGATGGCGATATCGACCGTTGGCATGCCGCGGTCTTCCTGCGCCCGAACCCGAAGGGTATCCACCGCGAGTACTGGCATCACGCGCTCGGCTGCCGCTCCTGGCTGATCGTGGAACGGGATACGCTCACGCACCGGATCAGCGCGACGCGTCTCGCGGGCAGCGACGAGGGTGCCGGTTCATGACAGCCCGCTCCCACCGCCTGCCCGAGGGTGGACGCATCGATCGCTCGCGCACGCTCTCGTTCCTGTTCGACGGGCAGAGCTATCTGGGTCACCCGGGTGACACGCTCGCCTCGGCCCTGCTCGCCAATGGCGTCCGGGTCGTCGGCCGCAGCTTCAAGCTGCATCGGCCGCGCGGGGTGTTCGCATACGGCGTCAACGAGCCGAACGCGCTCGTCACGCTCGGCACGGGCGTGGATGGCGAGGCCAATGTTCGCGCGACGATGATCGAGCTGCGGCAGGGGCTTGTGGCGCACAGCCAGAACCGCTGGCCGTCGCTGGCGTTCGACGTCATGGGCGTCAACGACTGGTTCAAGTCGGCTTTCGCCGCGGGCTTCTACTACAAGACTTTCATGGGGCCGGCGAAGAAATCGTGGATGACCTACGAGCCCTGGATACGTCGCGCTGCCGGACTGGGGCGGTCGGGCACGGGCAGTGACAGCCGCCGCTACGGCCGGCGCAACATCACGACGGACGTGCTCGTTGTCGGCGGCGGTCCGGCCGGGCTTGCGGCAGCCTGCGCCGCCGGGCGCATGGGCGTGCGGGTTCTGCTGGTCGAGCAGCAGCCCGAACTCGGCGGCAGCCTGCTGGAGGATCGCGAAGGCAGCGCCGCGGCCTCTTTTGTCGACATGATGGAACAGGAGCTCGCCGGGCTCGACACCGTGCGTGTTCTCAAGCGGACGACGGTGTTCGGCGCCTATGACCACGGCGTCTTCGGGCTGGTCGAGCGCCCGTCTCCCGAGGCGGCGCCCGCGGCCGGCGAACGGTTCATCGTCGTGCGCTCCCGTGCCGCGGTGGTGGCGACCGGCGCGCTGGAGCGACACGTGCCGTTCGGCGACAACGATCGGCCCGGCATCATGCTGGCCTCCGCCGCCCGCACCTATCTCAACCGCTACGGCGTCCTCTGCGGTCGCCGCGTCGTGGTCTTCACCACCAACGATCACGCCTATCCTGCGGCGCTCGATCTCGCCGCGGCGGGCGCCACCGTCAGCATCATCGATCCACGACCGGGACCAGGGCCCGCCATGAAGGCTGCGGTGGAGCGCGCCGGCGTGGGACTTCTGTCGGGCCATGTCGTCGCCGAGGCGCGTGGTCGCGCCGGTGTGCAATCGGTGCTTGTCGCGGGATACGATGCTGCGCGCGGCGGCACCCAGCCGGTGTGGTTCGAGTTGCCGGCCGACTTGGTGTGCGTCTCCGGCGGCTACGATCCGCAAGTGCATCTGACGAGCCAGCTCGGGGGCAAGGCGGTCTGGTCCGATGCTGCCGCGTCGTTCTGCTCCGCGAGACAGGTCGGCGACGCCTGGGCATCCGGCGCCGTCACGGGTGTGATGTCGACGACTGAGGTCATTGCCGACGGACTGGCACAAGGTCGTGCCGCCGCGATCGCGGCTGGCGGGCGCGGCGATCCCGGGGGGCTACGGGTATCCGCCGATCTCGCCGCCAGCGAAAGTCCAGCCGCCATGATGCCGCTGTGGGACGTGCCGCCACCCCCGAGCTTCCGGCGGCGGCGAAAGCGCTTCATCGATCTTCAGAACGATGTCTCCCAGTCCGACGTGGCGCTGGCGGCCCGCGAGGGCTACGTCAGCGTGGAGCACATGAAGCGTTACACGACGCTCGGCATGGGCACGGACCAGGGCAAGGTGGCCAACGTCGTCGGTCTGGCCAATCTGGCGGCGGTGACGGAGCGCGCCATTGCCGATGTCGGCACGACGACCTATCGCCCGCCCTACACCCCGATATCGGTCGGGGCGCTGGCGGGGCTCGAGACCGGCCAGCATTCGACGCCGCTGCGGCGAACGTCGCTCGACTTGCTGCATGAGGCGGCCGGCGCGGTGTTCGTGGATGCGGGGCATTGGCGGCGGCCCTGGTATTACCCGCTCAAGGGCGAGACCATCGACGAGGCCTACCGGCGCGAGGCGTTGGCGGTCAGGACGACGGTCGGCATGGTCGATGTCTCGACGCTCGGCAAGATCGACGTGCAGGGACCGGACACGGCCACTTTTCTCGACCGGATCTACGTCAATGCCATGAGCACGCTCAAGGTCGGCCGTGTCCGCTACGGTGTGATGCTGCGCGACGATGGGCTGGTTCTGGATGACGGCACGGTCGCGCGGCTCGGCGACGCTCACTTCCTGGTGACGACGACCACGGCCGAGGCCGGCAAGGTCATGAGCCATCTCGAAGGCCTGCTGGCGACGGTCTGGCCGGATCTCAAGGTTCATGTCGCCTCGGTCACGGACCAGTGGGCGGCGATTGCGGTGGCGGGTCCTCGCGCGTTGGCGCTCCTGCAGGACGCGGCGGGCGCAAGAGCGGCCTGGTTGTCGGACCTCCCCCACATGGGCCTTGCCGACGGTGTTATCGATGGCCTGCCGGTGAGGGCGCACCGCGTTTCCTTCTCGGGTGAGCGCGCCTACGAGCTGTTCGTGCCGTCAGGCTACGCGGCGGCACTATGGCGGCGGCTGGCGGGTTCGGGCGGGCGTCATGGCCTCACCCTCTACGGAACGGAAGCGATGGCCACGCTGCGGATCGAGAAGGGACACGTGGCTGGAAACGAGATCGACGGCCGCATGACGCTCGGCGATCTCGGATTGGCGGGACTGGCGAAGCCGGGGCGGCATTTCATCGGCTCGGCACTGATGCGGCGCGAGGCCCTGATGGCTCCGGAGCGGCCCGCACTGGTCGGCCTGGTGCCGATAGACCGCGGTCAGCGTGTTCGCCAAGGCGCCATCCTGCAGCCGGCCGGTGGTCCGCACGAGGGCCATGGCCTCGGCCACGTCAGCTCGACGACCTTCAGCCCGATCCTTGGTCACTACATCGCGCTCGGCTTCGTCGCGGGGGGCAGCGCGCGCATGGGCGGGCAGGTCGATGCCTGCTCTCCCGTGCATGGCGAGACGGTCCGGTGCGAGGTGGTGTCGCCGAAGTTCTACGATCCCACGGGAGCACGCCTGCATGCCTGAGTCGGCGAACGAGTTGACGGAGCTGTTGCGCGCGCTGGCCACACGGGAGGCCGCGGCCACCCCTACAGTCACACTGGGCACGGTGACCGGCCAGCAGATCGTGGAGCTCGCATTCTGGCCCGGCACGGACGAGGCCGTGAGCGCCGATCTGCTGCGCATTGCAGGGGTGGCGTTGCCCGAGACGGGAGGGCGGGCGCTGCGGTCGGGCGGCACGACCGCCTTCCGCGTGGGGCCGCGGCGGGTCTGGCTGGCGGCGCCGGAGGCCGCCCATCTCGGCGAGGCGCTCCTGGACTCACTCTCGAAACACGGCGCGCTGGTGCCGCTCGGCCATGCGCGCGCCATTCTTCGCCTGACGGGTGCGGCTGCGGCCGACGTGCTGTCGGAGGTTCTGACGATCGACCTGGACCCGCTGGCGTTTCCGGATGGCGCTTTCGCCACGACGGCGCTCGGACGGGTGGGCATCCTGGTGCATCGGGTCGGCTCCGTCGGCGGAGCCTGCGCGTTCGACCTCTACCTGCCTCGGTCGTATGCCAAGTGGCTGGCCAGCCTCGTCATCAAGGCGGCCGAGCCCTACGGTGTGGCCGCCGACGTGGCGTGACGGGCCTCTGAAACTCATTGAGAGGTCGCAGTCCAAGTGCTCGGTGCCGGCAAGGCGCCTCATCCGGTCTGAAAACCTCTCACCCGTCAATCCCTATCGGGAATCGATGGCATAATGATGACATCACGAGGCGAGCCGCCGCCAGGCCGTGCCTTCGTGCGCGGGCGGCACCAGGGCGGGATGCAGAATCTCGGCGAGGATCTCCGCGGAATCGGCGAGTCGGGGTCCGGGCCGGTTGAAGTAGCTGTTGCCGTCGCAGGCGTAGACCTCGCCTGCCCGTACGGCCGTCAGATCGCCCCACCCGGGATAGGCGCGCAACAGCGCCACGTCGCTTACCGTCTGGGCCAGCGTGAAGCCGCAGGGCGCCACGACGATCACCTCCGGGGCGGCCTCGCGGAGCGCGTCCCACGTGGTGACGCCGGATGGGCGCCCGGCGCTGCCGAGCAGATTTTCGCCTCCGGCAATCTCTATGAGCGTTGGCATCCAGTTGCCGCCGGCCATGAGCGGCTTCGACCATTCGATGAAGGCGACGCGCGGCCGCCTCGCCGACATGACGCGGGCAGCGACCGCGGCAAAGCGCGCCTTCATCGCGGCGATCAGCGCCTTGCCCGCGGTGATTGCTTCGAGAGCGTCGGCGACGCGGGCGATGTCGGCGTAGACGTCGGCAAGGCTGTCCGGCTTGAGCGAGACGATGCGCGCCGGTGCTTCGGTCCACGCGCAGATCGCCGCCTCGACGTCGGACAGGCTGACCGCGCAGACATCGCAATGATCCTGCGTAACGATGACGTCGGGCCGCAGCGCGCGCAGTGCTTCCTCGTCGACGCGATAGACGGAGAGGCCGCCGTCGACGAGAGCGCGCACCTTGCCGTCGATCTCTTCGCTCGTGCCGGACACCTCGAAGCGTGGCGCTGTCAGGACCGGCAGGCGCTCCACGTCGCGTGGAAAATCGCACTCGTGACTGCGACCGACGAGAGCATGCGCGTGCCCGAGCGCCGCGACGATCTCCGTCGCGCTCGCGATGAGGGAGACGACGCGCTTCGCTGTGGCAGACGACGGTGTGGTTCCGTTGGTCATCGCGAAATCCATCAACCTCAAAGCGTGTCCGGTGTGCCATCCACGCCGTGAGCGGTCAGTGAGCGTTGCAGTGCTGCATCATATCAACAGGTAAGTTCAACATGAGGCGCGTGTTAATTTCTGATTTACGATCTTGCTGTCATGGTAACTGCAGGTAAACGCGTGATTCGTGAATTGGGCAGACACCACTCTGGGAAATGAAAGAGAGAGAGAAATGGCTAAGACCGCGAAGAAGACCAAAGCTGCTGTGAAAAAGCCGGCCGCCAAGAAGGCCCCGGCGAAGAAGACTGGCACGAAGGCCGCCGCCAAGAAGCCGGCGATCAAGAAGGCCGCCGTGAAGAAGGCTCCGGCCAAGAAGACCGGCACGAAGGCTGCCGCGAAGAAGGCCCCTGCCAAGAAGGCTCCGGCGAAGAAGGCTCCTGCCAAGAAGCCGGCCGCCAAGGCCAAGAAGAAGTAACTCCTTTCTACTTCGCCGACTCGACGCCATCGCGTGTCGAGCTCGGCGCCAACTCTCCGTGACACCCGCGGTCGCGCCGATCTCACCAGATACGGCAAGAGGCCGCGGGTCGTCCGGGGCGGTTCCCCGGACCCGCCACTCCCCTCACTCCCCCTGACCATCGAGCGTTCCTGGCCGGTCCGCCGTATCGCGCACCTGCCTGTCGAGTCGCCGGGTCCCTTAAGACTTCACATTTCCGCTGACGTGACCGCTCGCGCCCGAGCGACGGCCGAGCTGCGTCGCTGGCACGACTTTCAAAAATTCGAATGCGTAGATATATATCGCTCATGAAGACTCTGGCCCGCAAGCAGGAGATCCACCCATGAGCACGCGAGAGAGCCTTGGCGGCGGTACGCTCGTCACCTACACGCCGGACGAGGTGCGAGAGATGTTCGAGCGCGACGAGATCGTGCTGATCGACGTCCGGACGCCCGTCGAATACGCATTCGAGCACATCAAAGGCGCATTGCTCTCGCCCATGGCGAGCTTCGATACGCGCCACCTGCCGACCCAGACCGACAAGCGAATCGTTTTCCATTGTGGCTCGGGGATTCGCTCCAAGCGCGTCTCGGAGCGATGCCTCGCCGCTGGGTTCGGCGACGTGGCGCACATGGCTGGTGGCATGATGGGCTGGAAGCGCGCCGGCTTCCCGTACCTCGCGACCGATCCGGCGACCGGCGGCATCGTTACGAAGAGCGACCCCAGGGTCTGACGACCTGGGCCGCTTCGCGCGAGCGTGATCCGAGCACCTGGCGGTCGGCACGGTCGATGCGCGACATGGCGGTGGACGCAGGCCTGCGTCCACCGTGGGCGAGGCGCTTCAGACGCGGCGCTCGACCATCTTCTTCTTGAGCTCGGCGATGGCCTTGGCGGGGCTCAGTCCCTTGGGGCACGCCTTGGCGCAGTTCAGGATCGTGTGGCAGCGATAGAGTCTGAACGGGTCCTCGAGCTGGTCCAATCGCTCGCCCGTCGCCTCGTCACGGGAATCGACGACCCAGCGGTAGGCCTGGAGCAGGGCGGCCGGTCCGAGGTAGCGGTCCGAGTTCCACCAGTAGCTCGGGCAGGATGCCGAGCAGCAGGCGCACATGATGCACTCGTAGAGGCCGTCCAGCTTCTCGCGATCCTCGCGCGCCTGACGCCACTCCTTGGGCGGCATGGGCGTCTCGGTCTGCAGCCAGGGTTCGATGGAGCGATGCTGGGCATAGAAGTTGGTCATGTCCGGAACGAGATCCTTGACCACCTCCATGTGCGGCAACGGGTAGACCTTCACCGCGCCCGAGACGTCCTCGATGGACTTGAGGCACGCGAGCGTGTTCGTGCCGTCGATGTTCATCGCGCACGATCCGCAGATGCCCTCGCGGCAGGAGCGACGGAAGGTCAGGGTCGGATCGATCTCGTTCTTGATCTTGATGAGCGCATCCAGGACCATCGGCCCGCATTGCGCCTGGTCGACATGATAGATGTCGATCTGCGGGGCGTTGCCGTCGTCCGGGTTCCAGCGATAGATGCGGAACTCCTTCCAATTGCCCTTGCCCTGCGGCTTGTTCCAGACTTTGCCTTTCCCGATGCGGGAGTTGGCCGGCAGCTTGAGCTGGACCATGGTGATCGCCGTCCTTCCTTAGCTAGTCCTTCTTGTACTGCTTGAGATCGCGAACGAGTGCCGTGAGGCGTCCCGCGATCTCGTGTCCGGTCTCGACCGAGGTCTTCAGACTGAGACGCTCGGTGAGAAGCTTGTTGATTCGCTCCTGCGCCTCGCCGAAGCCGAAGAAGACCTCTTCGGGCGCCTCGAGCTCCCCGTCCTCGATCGCGCACATGACATCGAAACTGTCCTGTGCGGTTCGCGAGAGGAGTGCCGAGCTGTCGGCGACGAGAGACTGGTATTGCGAGTAGTTGCGCTGGGGGATGCGCAGTCCGTGGACACCGAACTTGAGCGGCGGTCCACCGGGCTTGCCGGCGCCGCGCTCCCACAGGAGGGCGCCATATCCCCGCGAGATGCGCTTGAACAGCTCCTGCAGGTCCACTGCATCGCGCTCGAGATCGCGAATGGCGACGGACAGCTTGCGACGGTTGCGCTGGCGATCGTCCGTCTTCTCCTCCGCGACAAAGGCCAATGCGGCGAGGGCGGCGATGGAGGCCAGCGCGGAGAGCGCAGGCAACAAGATAGCCACCGGATCCGGGGCGATCCGCGTATCGTTGCCCGGGTCCGGCGCACCGGTTGCCTTTGTCTGCGCCTGCTTGGTCACAGCGAATTTCGATGCTCCCGCCCGTGCAATGAAAGCTGCCGGCACAGCTCGGCGGCGTGGTTGGAACGCCGCCGGTCCGTCAGTGCCTGCCTCCGCCAGCGTCACGAGCCTCGTGCTCAGTAGCTGCGCGCCTTCGGCTCCACGTACTTCATCTCGTTCGTCATCGTGTAGGTGTGAACCGGCCGATAATCGAGCGATACGGTCTTCGTGCCGTAGTCCGCCCAGGCCAGGGTGTGCTTCATCCAGTTGACGTCGTCGCGCTCGCTGTAGTCCTCACGCGCGTGCGCGCCGCGGCTCTCGGTACGGGCGAAGCCGCCGACGACGGTGACCGCGGCCTGGGCAATCAGGTTGTCATATTCGAGCGTCTCGACGAGATCGGAGTTCCAGACCAGCGAGCGGTCGTGAACCCTGACGTCCTCGGACGCCTTCCAGATCTCGTGGATGTTCTTGACGCCTTCCTCGAGAACCTCGCCCGTGCGGAACACCGCGCAGTTGTTCTGCATGACCTTCTGCATCTGCAGGCGCAGCGCGGCCGTCGAGGTGCCCCCCTTGGCATGGCGGAAACGATCGAGGCGCGAGAGCGCCAGGTCCGTGGCGTCGGAGGCCAGCGACGGCTGGGCGGCGCCCTTCTCGATCGTCTCGGCGCAGCGTAGCCCCGCCGCACGGCCGAACACGACCAGATCGATCAGCGAGTTCGAGCCGAGCCGGTTGGCGCCATGAACAGACACGCACCCGGCTTCGCCGATGGCCAGCAGGCCCGGGACGATGCAATCGGGATCGCCGTTCTTGAGCGTCACCACTTCGCCGTGGAAGTTCGTGGGGATGCCGCCCATGTTGTAGTGCACGGTCGGGATCACCGGGATCGGCTGGCGCCTCAGATCGACGCCAGCGAAGATCTTGGCCGACTCGGTGATGCCGGGCAGGCGCTCGGCGATGATCTTCGGGTCGAGGTGGTCGAGGTGCAGGTAGATGTGGTCCTTCTCGGGGCCGACGCCGCGACCCTCGCGGATCTCGATGGTCATCGAGCGCGAGACGACGTCGCGCGAGGCCAGGTCCTTGGCATGCGGCGCATAGCGCTCCATGAAGCGCTCGCCCTCGGAATTCGTCAGGTAGCCGCCCTCGCCGCGGCTGCCCTCGGTGATGAGCACACCCGCGCCATAGATGCCGGTCGGATGGAATTGCACGAACTCCATGTCCTGGAGCGGCAGCCCGGCCCGCAGCACCATGGCGTTGCCGTCACCGGTGCAGGTATGCGCCGACGTGCACGAGAAATAGGCGCGGCCATAGCCGCCGGTGGCGAGAATGGTCTTCTTGGCGCGGAAGCGGTGGATGGTGCCGTCGTCGAGACACAAGGCGACGACGCCGCGACAGGCTCCGTCGGCATCCATCAGCAGGTCGATGGCGAAGTACTCGATGAAGAACTCCGCCGAATGACGCAGCGACTGGCCATAGAGCGTGTGCAGCATGGCGTGGCCGGTGCGGTCCGCAGCGGCGCAGGTGCGCTGGGCGGGCGGGCCTTCGCCGAAGTCGGTGGTCATGCCGCCGAACGGGCGCTGGTAGATGCGGCCATCCTCCGTTCGCGAGAACGGCACGCCGTAGTGCTCGAGCTCGTAGACCGCTTCGGGCGCGTTGCGGCACATGTACTCGATGCAGTCCTGGTCGCCCAGCCAGTCGGCGCCCTTGACCGTGTCGAACATGTGCCAGCGCCAGTCGTCGGCGCCCATGTTGCCGAGAGCGGCCGCGATGCCGCCCTGCGCGGCGACCGTGTGCGAGCGGGTCGGGAAGACCTTCGTCACACAGGCGGTCTTGAGGCCGGCTTGCGCGCAGCCGAGCGTCGCGCGCAACCCTGCGCCGCCGGCACCGACGACGACGACGTCGTAGGCGTGGTCGATTATGGGATAGGCGCGCCCATTGACGGCGGGAGCGGACGAGCCGTCGATCTTGCCCTTGCTGGCCATGTGCTCAAGCCCCGAAGCTGAGTTTCAAGATTGCGAACACGCAGGTCAGGCCCACGAGGATCGCGAAGAACGTATTGAGCATCAGGCCGAAGACCTTGGCGCCGTCGGACTTGATGTAGTCCTCGATGACGGTCTGCATGCCGAGACGCATGTGGTAGATGCCGGATACGACGAGGAGCAGCAAGAGGATCGCAACGTGCGGCCGCGCCAGCTCCGTCTTGACCGTCTTGTGATCGGCGCCGATCAAGCCGACGATCAGATACACCATGAAGATCACGAGGAAGATGTTGGCGACGGCGGTCATCCGCTGCAGCCAGAAGTGATCCGTGCCGTTCTTCGCCGAGCCGAGGCCCCGCACCTTGGCGAGTGGTGTGCGCATCTCCATCACAGCATCCCCTTCGAGGTCAGAACGGCGGCCCAGATCAGGCCGGTCACCGTGATCGATCCGATGATGGTGAGCCACGACAGCAGGTTGACAGTGCCGAGCTCGAAGCCGCGCCCGGTATCCCATATGAGGTGGCGAATACCGCCGAACATGTGATGGACCAGCGCCCATGTGTAGCCGAACAGCACGATCTTGCCGGGGAGCGAGGCGAATATCGCGCTCACGAAGGCGAAGTAGGATGGCCCTGTCGCCGCTGCGATCAGCCACCAGGCCAGCAGCAGCGTGCCCGCATAAAGCGCGATGCCGGTGATGCGATGCACGATCGACATCACCATGTTGATCAGCGGCTTGTAGATCTGCAGGTGTGGTGAGAGCGGTCGTCGAACCGCGCGATTAGCCTCTGCCATTCCTCTAACCTCTCGGCGCCCCTCGGCCCGGCCGTGCGGCAGCGGGCCGAATATCAGATGTACCCCCAAGTCGAGCAGAGGATCGCGCGTCGCGCCTTGCCCGTAGCGTCAAGTCGGGCGTGCCGATCGATCACTCCGTTCGGAGCCGGAGCCAGGGCGGGAACGCGGGGTTGCTGGCCCGGTTCCCGGTCTCGGTCCGATCCGAAGTCGTCGAAAGGGTGCCGCAGCCGAACAGGAAAGGATTGCCAGACGACAGTCCGCCGACCGGCCGCGCACCGGTTCGCACAACCAACGGGTTTTAGCGTCTGGCGGCGGGTTTCGCAATGCACCATGGCGATCACTGAGCCATCAATTTCCGAGCGACGGGGCGCTCAGTCCATGGCGTTGATCATGGCGCGGGCAAGGGCGGAGCCGCTCTCGAAGGCATGTTCGGCGAGGCGGCCAAGGCACCAGTCGCCGGCAAGGCCGACCATGTGCAGGCTTGAGAACACGCAGGACTCGCCGAGCGATCGCTCGACCAGCCCATGGTTCCACAGATGGGCGGAAATCTGCCTGGGATGGCATTGGCTGAGACCGAGCAGGCGGGTCAGCTCCTCCCACAGCTCCTCGGCGACCAGATCGGGCTCGGCGTCGGATGTCTCGCGGCTCCAGGCCTGGCCCGCGTGAATGACGATCTGGTCGCCGCGCGAGCGCCGGCCCGGCTTCGTGCCGTTGCGCGCGGCCCAGCGGATGACCTCGGACATGTCGGAGAAGACGTCCTGATCGGGCAGGCAGGCCTCGTCCAGATTGACCATGACCGACCAGCAGGGCGCCATGCGGACATGCTGCAGAGGCTCGATCAGGAACTCCAGCCGCCCGAGCAGCAGGCGGGCATCGGGCGCGGGGACCGCGATCGCCACCGCGTGGAATGGCCCGGCAACCGTCTCGTCCTCGAACCAGATGTGCCAACCGCGATCCTGGCGCGCGATCGTGTGTACGGCCTTGCCGTTGTGGACGCGAACGCCTTCGACGAGCGGCCGCATGATGGCGCTCATGGCCGGGGTTCCGACGTACCACGGCAGGATCTGGCCGGCGACTTGGCCGGAGGCGGCCCGTGGCAGCCAGCGGGCCGCGTAGCCCGTGTCGGCCAGTTCGTCCAAGTAGGCTCGGAAACCCACGGATCGCGCGGTGAGATACTGAGCGCCATGGTCGAAGGAGGTCAGTCCAATGCGGGTCGTCGCGATGCGTCCGCCGATCAGCCGCTCACGGTCGAAAACCTCGACGTAATGGCCCGCCCGGCGCAACAGACGCGCGCAGGCAAGCCCCGCGAGACCGGCTCCTATGACGGCGGCCCTCCTGGTCAAATTCGCCCTCTCGGCCCCAATGGCGTCTCCCGCGGAGCCTGAGCCGGCTCGGCAAGTCGTCACTGCTGGCGCTAGTCAGATTTCGCGACTTCTCATCCTGGTTCGGAGATTTCAGGACAGGACTTCCCTGGAGCAATAACCCGGGCACCGTCACTTCTAGGTTAATATGCGGCTTCCGTGCACGAATTGCCGTCGGACAATCCGACTCCAGCATAAACGCCGGGAGAGCGGTATCGGCGCGGTCGGCGCCTGCAACTCGGCCGCAGGCCCTGCGCGTATTGGGCGGCGGCCAGCGGTCGGGGCCGGGCGGAACTCAGCGCGGGAGCAGGACCCAGGCGTCGAGATCGAGGATGACGTCCTCGGCATAGGTCTGCTTTTCGCCGGCGGCCATCAGCGGATGATCGGCACAGGGCCGGTTCTTCGTGGCGATCATCCGCAGCCGCAGGGCGCCGACGTCGCTGCGGCCCGGGATCTCCGCGCGCTCCGTCACCTCGCTCCAGGCATAGACGGTATCGCCGGCAAAGCACGGCGCCACGTGGCGGCCGGCATTGATGGCGGCCACATGAAACGCATTGGCCAAGCCGTTGAACGACAGCGCCCGGGCCAGCGAGATCACGACGCCTCCGTAGACGAGGCGGCGTCCGAGCCGGTCGGCTCCCTGCACGTGCTGGTTGAAGTGGACCTTGGCGGTGTTCTGGTAGAGCCGGGTCGCCAACTGGTGCTCGGCCTCCTCGAGCGTCATGCCGTCGACGTGGTCGATGCGCTCGCCGGCGTCGTAGTCCTGCCAGCGGAATGCGGAGCCGGCGAGCGCCATGTCGTAACGGGAGGTCGCGATCTCCGGAACGGCCGTGCCGAGGTCGCTCGGGTCGACCCTGGCGGCCAGCACCGGCACCAGGGCTTCAGGCGCTGGCGAGGCGGCATCGCGCTTTCGCACCATCACCCAGCGGACGTATTCGAGAACCACCTCTCCGCGTTGGTTGCGGCCGGTCGATTTGAGGTAGACGACGCCCGACGTCCTGTTGGAGTTCTCCCGCAGGCCGATGATTTCCGATGTCGCGGACAGCGTATCGCCGGGGAAGACAGGCTTCAGAAACCGGCATTCGGCATAGCCGAGATTGGCGACCGCATTGAGCGAGATGTCGGGCACGGTCTTGCCGAAGACGACGTGGAAGACCAGGAGATCGTCGACCGGCGCCTGGGGATAGCCGATCGCCTGGGCGAAGGCCGTCGACGACTGCACGGCGCAACGGTTGCCATAGAGCGCGGTGTAGAGGGCGACGTCTCCTGCCGTGATCGTGCGTGGTGTCGCGTGCGCGATGATCTGTCCGACCCGGAAATCCTCGAAGAAATTGCCCTGGGAGGTCTTGCTCTTTCCATCACGCATGGCGCTCGCGCCTCCTTTCGCCGTTGCCTCAATAGTCGGACAGCTTCAAGCCCTTGCTGTACTCGCCGGGGACCTCCTTGACGACGACCTGCCCGCAGATCACGCGGCCCTTGGCGGCGTCGAAGGTCAGCGTCGGCTGGCCGTAGATCTCCCAGCCGTTGTTGATGGCCGCCGTCACGCGCTCGCAGAAGCTGACGTCGTCAGGGCCGGTCAGGTAGCGATAGAGCTTCATGGCGCTGTCGTCCTTATGGCTGGGGGTCAACCGGAGCTGCGGGCCTGGATGGCGGCCGCGATCGCCAGCGTGCGGCGGGCCATCTCGGCATGCAGCAACTCGACCATGCGGCCATCGACGGTGATCACGCCCTTGCCCTTGTTCTCCGGCAGGTCGAAGGCGGCGATGATCTTCTCGGCCGAGGCGACCTCCGTGGCGGCTGGCGAGAAGACGGCGTTGACCGTCGCGATCTGGTCGGGATGGATCACAGTCTTGCCGTCCATGCCCATGGCGCGGCCCTGTTGGCTCTCACGCTCGAGACCGTCCCTGTCCTTGAAGTCGTTGTAGACGCCATCGAGGATCTCGAGGCCGTTGGCGCGCGCTGCCGCGAGGCAGGTCATCAGCCATGGCATCATGGCGAAACGCTCCAGCCCGAGGCTGGCGCGTGTTTCCTTGGCGAGGTCGTTGGTGCCGAGCACGAAGCAGGACAGCCGCGAGCCGGGATGGCCGGCCGCCGCCGCGATCTGCGCCGCCGCGAGCATGGCTTTTGGCGTTTCCATCATCGCCCAGAGCCGTGTTTCAGCGCGCCCGCCCGCCCGATTGAGCATCTGCGAGACCTGATCGATGTCGCTCGCCGCGCCGACCTTCGGCACGAGAATGGCGTCTGGTCCGGCGGCGGCTGCGGCGGCGAGGTCGTCGGCGCCCCAGGGTGTATCGAGACCGTTGATGCGGATCACCGTCTCGCGGGCTCCGAATCCGCCGGCGCGCACGGCTGCGGCCACCTGCTGGCGCGCCGCCGGCTTGGCGTCGGGCGCGACGGCGTCCTCGAGGTCGAGGATGACCACGTCGGCTGGCAGCGTCCGCGCCTTCTCCAGCGCACGCGCATTGGACCCCGGCATGTAGAGGGCGCTGCGACGCGGTCGGCTCGCCTGCATGGCTGTCTCCCTGGCTCCAGAATGAGACTCCGCGCCGGGCACCCTGCATGGCGTGCCGAGGTGCGGTGCCGAAGTCCCGTGGCGAAGGCCGGCGGCTCGGCTATGATCGGCTTCGGACGTTCCGTCCCTAATAAGCGCGCGCCGCGCCACAGGCCAGTGGCAATCTGTCCCGGCCGTGTCGCTCAAGTCCCGAGCAGGAGCACATGGCCAGGGTTCTCGCGGTGTCATCGATGGTCGTGCGCGGCCATGTCGGCAATGCCGCTGCGGTGCCGGTGCTGCAGTGTCTGGGCCACGAGGTCTGGTCCCTGCCGACCGTCGTCCTGTCCAATCATCCCGGGCATCGCAGGGTCGGGGGTGTCCAGATGGATGCCGGCAAGCTCGAGGATATGATCGAGGCGCTGGGCGAAAACGGCTGGCTCGACGAGCTGGACGCCGTCCTGACCGGCTATCTGCCGAGCGCCGCCCATGTTCTCCTGGCGGCGCGTCTCGTGCGACGGCTGAAGGCGTCGTCGCCCCGTCTCCTGTATCTCTGTGATCCCGCCCTCGGCGACGACCCGAAGGGTGTCTATGTCGCAGCAGAGGCGGCGGCGGCCATTCGTGACGAGTTGATCGGCCTTGCCGACATCACCACACCGAACCGCTTCGAGCTGGCCTGGCTCGCCGGCGTGGCGGTCGCGGACGTGCCGGGGGCGATTGCCGCCGCCGCCGCGCTCGGCTGTGCTGAGGTGCTGGTCACGTCCGTGCCGGATCTCCGGACGGCGCGCCTCGTCAATGTTCTCGCGACCCCGGATCGGCAGCGGTCCTGTCCGGTGCCCGCGCATCCGTCGGTGCCGCACGGCACGGGCGACATGCTGGCGGCGCTCTACCTCGGCCACAGGCTCGCAGGCCGGGGGATCGAGGCGGCGCTCGGCCGCACCGTCGCTGGAGTGCGCGCCGTCGTCGAGGCGAGTGTCGGGCGCGACGAGCTGGCGCTTGTCGCCGCACTCGGGGCGCTGGCCGACATGGCGCCGGATGCCGTCGATGGTGAGTGATCGCGACGTTTCGGGTGCCACCTGGGTCGCCGGGGTCGACGGTTGCCGCGCAGGGTGGCTGGTGGTCCTGTTGCCGCTGGCTCCTCGCGTGATGCCGCACGTCCGCCTGGCCGGCCGTTTCGAGGAGGTGCTGTCGCTCGCGGAGGCGCCCTGCCGCATCGCCGTGGATATCCCGATCGGCTTGCCGGTGGTCGGCGAGCGGGGCGGGCGGGCCTGCGACCGGGAGGCGCGGAGCCGGCTCGGTGCGCGCCAGTCCTCGGTGTTCGCTGTTCCTTCGCGGGCCGCAGTCATGGAGGGCGATTACGCGCGGGCCTCGGCGGTCGCGCTGGCCACCTCCGATCCGCCCCGCAAGGTGTCGAAGCAGTGCTTCAACCTGTTTGCGAAGATTCGTGAGGTCGATGCCCTGCTGACGCCCGAGCGGCAAGGGTGGATCGTCGAGTGCCATCCCGAGGCGGCGTTCTGGGCGATGGCCGGCGGCACGCCGCTGTCGGAGCCCAAGAAGGTCACCTCGCGCCCGTACGAGCCGGGTCTCGCCCTGCGTCGCGGCCTGTTGCGTGCCGTGGGCATCGAGACGTCGGTGATGGCGGGCTTGGCCGACCTCCCAATCGGCGGCGTCGGCCCCGACGACATCCTGGACGCGGCCGCCTGCGCCTGGACGGCGCGCCGCCTGCTGGCCGGCGTGGCGCAGTGCTTTCCCGTGCGGCCGCCCATCGACGCGCGCGGCCTCAGAATGGAGATCTGGGCCTGAGAGCCGGCGGGGCTTGCCGGCTGCGGCGTATACCAGCCGTCGAAGACTTGTCGCCCCCTTCGCGCCTAGACGAAGCCGATGCTCGAGGAGCCGCCTTCCGGCTTGCCACGGCTGATATCGGACAGGAGACCGATGATCTGCTGGGGATTGTCGAGATAGCCGAGCACGTCGGCCTGCTTGCGCGCCTGGGCGAAGTCGCCGGGCGTGAGGTTGGCGAAAGCGAGGCCCTCGGCCGGGACGCGCGGCATGGCGAAGAAGACCTGATAAGCCTTCTTCAGTGCGATCTTGTCCATGAACTCGAACCGGACGTGGAAAGTGAAGCGGCGCAGCGAGGCCTGATCGAGCCGATCCATCAGGTTGGTCGTGAAGCAGACGGGGAAAGGGTGTTCCTCCATCTGCGTCAGCATCTCGTTGACCTGTGTCACCTCCCACGACCGCACGGCGTCGCGGCGGTCGAAGAGCAGCGAATCGGCCTCGTCGAAGATGAGCAGGGAGCCGGCGGTGCGCGCCTCCTCGAACGCATCGGCGATGTTGCGCTCGGACTGGCCGACGTAGGGCCCGAGGATGTCGGAGGCGCGGATCATCAGCACTTCGAGGCCCAGCCGGCGGGCGATATGGCGCGCGAACGCCGACTTGCCGGTGCCCGGCGGGCCCGACAGGCACAGCGAGAAGGCGCGACTGCTGCCGGTCACGAGCTGCTCGGCGAGTGCGATGAGGTCGCGGCTGGCGCAGGTGAGCGCGGGATCGAAGTCGGGGATGACCCCCGGTCGGCGCGCCGCCACGCCGGAGACCGCCCTGACGATGCCCTGTGCCGCACGCTCGACGGCCTCGGCGCCGCCGCCTGCGAACTTGGCCGCTCTGAGCGCGTTTTCGAGGATTGCGGGCGTGGCGTCGAGCCGGCGCGCCAGCGTGTCCATCTCGTCGTCCGTGAACGACAGCCCGACGCGTGTGACGAGGCGCTCCAGAATGCGCCGGCGCTGGGCGGCCGGCGGACGTCTCAGCTCGATGGCCAGCGTCATGCGCCTGAGCAGAGCGGGATCGATGTTGCCGAGCTCGTTCGAGGTCCAGATGACCGGCACGGCGTTCGTCTCGAGCAGGCGATTGAGATACACCTTCGAGCCGCCGCGGCGGATCAGATGCACCGCCACGTCCTCCATCTCGTCGAAGAGAAGCGCGGTCTTACCCGAGCCGGCCAGGAGCCGCAGCGAGAATACGAGGTCGGAAAGGCGCTCGCCGCGGTTCGATTCCGCACTGTGGGCGACGTCCTCGCCGGTGGCGAAGAGGTCGAGCCCCGCAGCCCCTGCGACGACCTTGGCGAGCTCGGTCTTGCCCGATCCTGGCGGGCCATAGATGAGGATGTTGACGCCCGCGGCGCTTTCACGCCCGGCGCCCGCGAGGACACCGGCGATAAGGTCTCGGTCGACCGCGACGTGCTCGTAGTCCGACATGCTGACGCCTGAGCGGAGGGGCGCGCCCAGCAGTACGTTGCGCATCTCGTCGAACGACTCGTACTCGTTGTCGAGGCAGGTGTTCAGTCGAAACGGAATGGAAAACCGTCCGGAGTGTCCGGCGATGTACTCCTCGTCGTTGATCTGCAGGAGGCCGCTGGCCAGGAGCTCGCCGGTCGGCGAGATCAGGCTGTTGACCACCCGCGGCTGCTCGCCAACCATCAGGGCCAGCGCGCGGGAGGCCGGCCCCGCCGCTTCCACGATGGTGTTGGAGAGGAACAGAACCTGCTCGTAGCGCGAGCAGCAGGCCACCAGTCCGATGATCTTCCAGCTCGCATGCGGGAGGCCAAGCGCATCCACCAGCAACTGCACGTTGGTGGCGAGCGGCTCTGGCCGTGGCGTCTCCACCGCGGCCTGCTCGAGCATGGCCAGGATCTCGCGCCGCGCCGACTGCAGCACGTGCTCGAATTCGGTCGCCCTGTAGCCCGACGAGTAGATATTGGCGATGGCATCGACGATCGCCGAGGGGAGCGGCAGGTTGAGCACCTCGGTTCGCTCGTTGAGCCAGAACAGCACCTGCCGGGCGGCCCGCAGCGGCAGGCCCGGACTTTCGAGGACACGCACGAGATAGCGCGCCACGAGACCGCGCTCGACATCGGAAATCGACATTGTGCTTTGTTCCGGGCGGCGACCGAATGGCCAGCTGAGACCGATCATGTCGCAACCCTACACTACTGCCGTTTCACAGTGTAGATCTGCGGTCTGATCGTACTCGGCATCGGCGAAAACGCGCGGTATGCGCGGAAAGGGGCGCCGATGTGGCGGAACCAGGTTGAAATATGGTCGTTCCGCTCCAAGTATGTGCCGGATGACCAAAGGGGGAAGACCGACGATGGCCTCGACGATCAAGAAGGTGCGCCAGGGCGCGATCGACTTCATCAACCACGAGGCCTCCGGCGGCATCATCCTGATGATGGCCGCGGCGGTAGCGCTAGTTCTCGCCAACACGCCGCTCGCCTATCTCTACGATGGCCTTCTGTCGACGCCCGTCAGCATCCGCGTCGGCCAGCTTGCCATCGACAAGGCCCTGCTGCTCTGGATCAACGATGGTCTGATGGCCATCTTCTTCTTTCTCGTCGGCCTCGAGATCAAGCGCGAGGTGCTCGAGGGGGAGCTCTCCACGTTCGATCAGGCGGTTCTGCCGGTCATCGCAGCCGTGGGCGGCATGCTCATGCCGGCCCTGATCTATGTGGCCTTCAACTACCAGGATGCCAAGGCGCTGAAGGGATGGGCCATCCCGGCCGCGACGGACATCGCTTTTGCCGTCGGCGTGCTGGCCCTGCTCGGCAATCGTGTGCCGTCGTCGCTCAAGATCTTTCTGCTGGCGCTGGCGATCATCGACGACCTCGGCGCCATTGTCATTATCGCGCTGTTCTACACGTCGAGCCTGTCGGTGATGTCCCTCGGGCTGGCGGCGTTCGGCATGCTGGCGCTCTTCGTCCTGAACATGCGGGGGGTGAACAGGGTCGCCGCCTACGTGATCATCGGCGTGTTCATCTGGGTCTGCGTCCTGAAGTCGGGCGTTCACGCCACCCTTGCCGGTGTCGCCGTCGCGCTGGCCGTGCCGTTGCGCACCAGCGATCCCGAGGCGACGCCCCTGTTGACCCGTCTCGAGGAAGCGCTGCATCCGTGGGTGGCGTTCGGCGTTCTACCCGTCTTCGCCTTCGCCAATGCGGGCGTCGCGCTTGGAGGCCTGACGTTCGGCTCGCTGCTCGAGCCCATTCCGCTCGGCATTGCGCTTGGCCTGTTCCTGGGTAAACAGATCGGCATCATGGGCCTCGTCTGGATCGCCTGCATGATCGGTCTGGCGCGCCTGCCTGCCGGGCTGAACTGGACGAAGGTCTACGGCGTCTCGCTGCTCGCTGGCATCGGCTTCACGATGAGCTTGTTCATCGGAACGCTGGCCTTCGACAGCGCAGAGGCGGCACGGGCCATCAGGATCGGCGTCATCGTGGGCTCGCTCCTGTCGGCATTTGCAGGCTATCTACTGTTGAGACTGGCGCTGCCGGCGGTCGCGAACGCCCAAGGCAGTGGCAAGGCGGCATGAGATGACTGAGGTGAGGCAATGAGCTATTTCCCCGAAGAGCTGGCGGATCGCTATCGGCGCTTCAAATACCGTCACTTTGCGCCCAACCAGGACCAGTACGAGCAGCTCGCGACCTTCGGGCAGACGCCTCAGGTGATGGTCGTGAGCTGCTGCGACAGCCGCGTCGATCCCGAGACGATCTTCTCAGCGATGCCCGGCGAGTTGTTCGTGGTGCGCAACGTTGCCAATCTCGTGCCTCCGTACGAGACCCAGGGCCGCTATCACGGCGTCAGCGCGGCGCTCGAATTCGCCATCCTCAACCTTCGGGTCAATCACATCGTGATCATGGGGCATTCTGGGTGCGGCGGCATTCGCGCCTCGCTGGAGTCGGAGGCCGCCCGCCAGACCGAGGCGCAATTCATCAGCGGCTGGATGTCGATCCTGGACGAGCGGCGCGAGCGTGTGATGAAGGAGCTGGCAGGCCAGCCGGTGCAGCGCCTCGTGGCGCGCATGGAGCTCGAGGGTATCAGGGCCTCGCTGGACAACCTGCGGACCTTCCCGTGCGTGCAGATCCTCGAAGGCAAGGGACGGCTGCACCTGCACGGCGCCTATTTCGACATCGCCTCGGGTACGCTCGAAGTTCTCAACCCGTCCACGGACGCGTACGTCAAGCTCTAGCGCTGTGGCGGACGCCTACAGCAGCGCCGCGAGCGCGTCGTAGGCGGCGGCGCGCTCGGCCTTGGTCATGTGCAGGCCGGCCTTCGTGCGACGCCACATGACGTCGTCGGGCGCGCGGGCCCACTCGTTGCGCCTGAGATAGTCGACCTCGCGGGCAAACAGGCCGCCGCCGAAGGCCGCGCCGAGATCGTCGACGCGGGTGGCGTCGCCGATGATCGTGCGGGAGAGAGTGCCGTGACGGTGGGCGAGTGCCCGAAGGTAGTCGCGCGGTATCCCCGGCCGGTCTCGCGCGAGATCGTCGACGATCGCGGGTAGCCCGCCCTCCGGCAGATCGCCGCCCGGCAGTGGGCGTGTGGCGGTCCAGGCGCCGCGGTCTCCGCCGAGCTTCGGCGCCAGACGGGCCATGGCGGCCTCGGCGAGCTTGCGATAGGTGGTGATCTTGCCGCCGTAGACCGCGAGCATCGGCGCGTGCGCGGCCGGCTCGGAAAGCTCCAGCCGGTAGTCGCGCGTGACCTTCGACAGGCTTTCGCTGCCGTCCGCCCCGAGAAGCGGGCGCACGCCGGAAAACGTCCATACGATGTCGGCGGCCGTCGGTGCGGCCTTGAAGAAGCGCCCCACGAGATCCAGCAGATAGCCGGTCTCCTCGGCAGAGATCTCCGCCTGCGCCGGGTCGCCGGAATAGGCCATGTCCGTGGTGCCGATGAGACTGAAGCGTTCCTCGAACGGCAGCACGAAGATCACGCGGCCCTCGGGGCTCTGCAGGAGATAGGCATCCTCGGCTCCCGGCAGGCGCGGCACCACGAGATGGCTGCCCTTGACCAGGGTGACGTGGGTCCGCGGTGCTGTCGCGGCATCGGCGACGTGCGGGACGATCGCGTGCTCCATGACGCGGTCGACCCAGGGGCCGGCGGCGTTGACGAGTGCCCGGGCCTTGACCTGGCGGCGCGCCCCGGCCGTCGTCTCGAGATCCACCAGCCAGCCCCCTTCGGAAGCCGGCCGCGCCGCGACGACCCGTGTGCGCGTCGCGATCTCGGCGCCGAGATCGGCGGCCGAGCGGGCATTGAGGACGACCAGGCGCGCGTCGTCGACCCAGCAGTCCCAATAGGCGAAGCCGTTGCGGAAATCGGATTTGAGCGGTGCGCCGGCGGGAGCCGAGGTGAGATCGAGCCAACTGGAGCCGGGAATGCGCCGTCGCCGGGCGAGGTTGTCGTAGAGGAGCAGACCGAGCCGGATCAGCCAGACGGGCCTCATTTCAGGGGCGTGGGGGATGATGAAGCGGAGCGGGAAGGCGATGTGCCCGGCAATCGCCAGCAGGGCCTCGCGCTCGGCCAGCGCTTCCCGCACGAGGCGGAACTCGTAGTGCTCGAGATAGCGCAGCCCGCCGTGGATGAGCTTGCTGCTGGCCGACGAGGTTGCGCCGGCGAGGTCGCCCTGCTCGGCCAGCAGGACGCGATAGCCGCGTCCGGCGGCGTCCCGGGCGATACCCGCGCCGTTGATGCCGCCGCCGATCACCAGCACGTCATAGGGAGTGGTATCGTTCATGGGCCAACGTCTCGTCGTGTGATGGCCCTGAGGCTCGAGGCGGGCCGGTCGCCGACGCTAGGGTGCCAGGGGCCGGGATGGAAGCGCAAATGCCGCCCTGTCCCAGCCGATCCAGCTCCGGCCGGCTATTTTCCGAACCGGTAGAGGAACTCGGCGATTTCGCCTTCGAGCGGGAACGACAGCATGCCCATGACCGAATAGCCGAGGAGCCAGGGCATCAGATAGAAGCGGATCATGAAGAAGAACCAGGCGACGTAGAGCGGCACCATCAGGTCGATGAGAAAACTCGGCGTGACCGGCCGGAAGATCCGGATCAGCGGGTCCGTGACGGTGACGAAGAAGCGATTGAAGAAAAATGGCGAGCTGGCCGGCAGGAACAGGCCCATGGCCGCCCGGCCTATCAGCGTCCACATGATGACGCCGAGCACGTAGTCGATCAGGATCGCCCAGAACGGAATGCCGGTCGCCATATTGCCTAGAGGCCCCTTCTGCCAAGCCGCCACCCGTGCCGGCGAGCGCATCTTGCCTTCACAAGGGAACGGGGGCAAGGCTTGCGCCCTGCCCCCGTTCGATGTGCATCCGTAGATGTCAGTGCGATTGCGAGAGGATCGACTCGCCTGTCGGCACGCGAACCTCGTCGACCATGCGCTGCGTCTCCTCGTTCGGGGCCGGGGTGATCAGCGTGACGACGACCATCGCCACCAGGCTCACCGCCATGCCGACGATGCCGAAGCGCAGGTGGTCCATGCCCCAAAGCTGCGTGCCGCCGAGCGCGAACACCCAGTAGAGGTAGGCCGAACCCGCCACGAAGCCGCAGATCATGCCGGCAAGAGCGCCCGCGGTGTTCGCCCTCTTCCACCAGACGCCGAGCACGAGCGGGAAGAAGAGCCCCGAGCAGGCGAAGCAGAACGCCCAGGCGACGGCTCCGAGGATGCCCGTCAGTCTCAGCGAGGCCACGCCGGCCGCCGCCGCACCGATTATGATCAGCAGCACGCGGGCCACGACCAGCCGAGTGCGGGTGTCCGCCTTCGGGTCGATGATCTTGTAGTAGAGATCGTGGCTGAGCGCATTGGCGATGGCGAGCAGCAGACCGTCGGCCGTCGACATGGCGGCCGCCATGCCACCTGCGGCCACGAGGCCGGAGATGACGTAGGGCAGACCGGCGATCTCAGGCGTGGCCAGCACGACGATGTCCGGCCGCATGAAGAACTCGTTGATCTGCAGGATGCCGTCCTTGTTGAAGTCGACCACCTTGAGGTAGCCCACCGCGCTCCAGTTCTTCACCCACTCGAGCGCCTGCACATCGGCGATCTTTTTGCCGATGACGCTGGTCGCCAGGCTCGGGTCGAGAAGCTGCAGCTTGGTGAGCGTGGCGAGCGCCGGCGCCGTGAAGTACAGCAGGAAGATGAAGAACAGCGACCACGCCACCGACTTGCGCGCGTCACGCACGGACGGTGTCGTGAAGTAGCGCATGAGGATGTGGGGCAGCGAGGCCGTGCCGCACATCATGCAGGCCACCAGCGTCACGAACTTCCACTGCGAGATAAAGTCCGCGCCCGGTGCGTTGTGCGGCGTCACGAGCGCCGACACGCCTGGGACGGCCTGCGGCGGCTTCAATATGCCGACCTTTGCCGCCTGCTCCAGAGCCACGAGCTTGTTGATGGCATCGCCGTACGAGAAGTGCGGGATGATGCCGAAGCCCTGCTTGTTGGACATCCAGATGACCGGCACGAGGTAGGCGATGATCAGCACGATGTACTGCGCCACCTGCGTCCAGGTCACGGCCCGCATGCCGCCGAGCATCGAGCAGAGCAGGATGCCGAGAAGGCCGAACCAGATGCCCCAGGTGAAGGGGATGCCGAGTGCGCGCGAGGCGATCGTGCCGGTGGCGTTGATCTGCGCCGTCACATACGTGAACGAAGCAACCACTAGGATCACCACTGCCACGAAGCGGGCGAAGTTGCCGCCGTAGCGCGTGCCGATGAAGTCCGGAACCGTGTAGCAGCCGAACTTTCTGAGATAAGGCGCCATCAGCGACGAGACGAGCACGTAGCCGCCCGTCCAGCCCACCACGAAGGCGAGGTAGGCGTGACCGCCGAAGTAGATGCCGCCGGCCATCGCCACGAACGAGGCGCCGGACATCCAGTCCGCCGCGGTCGCCATGCCGTTGAAGAGGGCAGGCACCTCACGGCCGGCGACGTAGTAGGCGTCGACCTCCATCGTGCGGGACAGCCAGCCGATGGCCGCGTAGATGAAGATGGTGAAGCCCACGAACAGCAGGCCGATGGTCTTTGCCGACACTCCGAATTTCTCGAAGACGGCCATGAGAAGGATGAAAGCGATGAAGCCGCCGGTGTAGAGCCCGTAGACTCTCGGCAGGTCATCGACGAACCGCTTGCGCGGCTGCGTAGTCGTAGCCATTGATCCGCCCCCTACTTCTTTGTCTCTTGGCTCTCGTACGTGTCGTCGATGCCGTCCTGGATCCAGTTCTGGACGAAGATGAGCACGACGAAGACGATGAGCGAGCCTTGCGCGGCCATGTAGTAGCCGAGCGGGAAGCCAAGGAACTGATAGGCATTCAGGGCCTTGGCGTGCCAATGCACGACGAACGAGAAGGTGAACCAGATGAGCAGCACCACCACGGTCAACCAGAACGTTTTGCTCCAGTGCCGTGCTTGCGCTGGCGTTTGTGTAGACATGCGTTCTCTCCCTGGACTGTCTGGCCGTCGTCTTGATCGGAACAGGTGACGAGGTGCGCGGCGAAAACGAACGGCCCGATGGTTGCAGGCTATAACAGCGTCGGACAGGCCCGGAATTAGCAGTCAGTCGTAGACAGGGTGTGTTTCCCCAGGACGCTGGCAGCGGCGCGGATTGCACGGAATACGGCGCATCGGCCCTAGCCAGCCTACGCAACCCTATGAGAACTTGGCAGAATGCGACGCCGGGCGATGCTTCTTGAGCGTGCGGTCCGGCCGCCTCGCTGCCGAGGCCGGCTCATTAGACTTTGGACCAACCCGGCGGTCGAGCTGGTCGGCTGACGCCTTGCGCGGGCGTCGGAGCTCTGCAAAGAGGTAGCCCGCGAGCGACGACGGGTGATGATGGGTGGCGGATCGCGCAGGCGCGAAGCCAATCGAGGCGAGCGGAATGGCATTCGATCTGGCCGGTTTGCTGACCAACATTCGCGAGCACGCAGCGCGTGTTCTCAAGGTGCGGCTCGATCGCGGCCCGCTGGCCACCGTCGCACGCCTCACCGAGTTCGTGCACATGCGCGCCGCCTACGTGGCGCAGACGTCCCTCTACGGCTATCTCAAGACGCGCATGGGCACGCGCTACGTCGAGCTGTTCCAGGACCCGACCTTTTCACAATCCCTCAATCGCGCCAAATGGCCGGTCTACGCCTCCTGCCTCGCGGATCTCACCATTTTCGCGGTCGCCTTGACCAGAGCACAAGGCGGGCTGACGCCGGAAGAGGCTGCGGCGCTCGCCAGCGCCTGCTTCGATAGTGCCGTAGACCAGACGTTCGAGGGTGAGTTCGCGGCGGCGATCGCGGCAGCGGCGAAGGCGGACTTCGCGCGGCGCGCCTCATTGACGGACTGGGCGGCGGCGGTGGAGGGGGAGACGGCATTCGCGCGCAGCCCGAAGGATCTCATCGCGCACGCGCCCGTCAGCGACGAGTTCAAGGCGCTCGACGAGGAGATCGTCACGAACTCCATGCGCTTCCGTTGGCGTGATGTGCGCGACCAGCTCCGCCGCCGCCTCGACGGGGCCAAGGTCGCCGGGGACTGGCGGAGCCGCCCGGCATCACCACCGTCGGCCGGCGCATGATCTAGCGCAAACGCCAGAGCCCCGCGAGGCGGTATCGGGATGTCAGTGGACGCAACTATTTCCCGGCGCGGGTAAGGGAGAGACCTGCCATGGCGACGACGAGCCACTCGACGCCTCTGATTGCCCTCGAATCGGTCGTTCTGGACAGCGAGACGACCGGGCTCGACGCGAAGACGGCGCGCATCATTCAGATCGCGGCACTCAAGATGTGCGGCACGAGCATCGAGACGTGCGCAACGCTCGAGCGCATCATCAATCCGGGCGTACCCATCCCGCCGGCCAGCACGGCGGTGCACGGCCTGTCGGACGCCGACGTCGCCAAGTCTCCGGCGTTCCGGGACGTGGCCGGCGAGATCATGGCCTACGTCGGCCCGCGGATCATCATCGGCCACAGCATCGGCTACGATCTCGCCATCCTGCGGCGCGAGCACGAGCTCGCCGGCCTGCCGTGGCGCCAGCCGCCGTCGCTCTGCATTCGCGTGCTGGCTCGTCTCGTGGCCCCCACGCTCGCCGATCACAGCCTCGATCGTCTGGCGGAATGGCTCGGCATTCGCATCGAGGGCCGCCACACGGCCATGGGCGATACGCGCGCGACGGCGGAGGTGTTCGCCGCGCTGGTGCCGCTCTTGCGTCAGGGTGGCATCCGCACGCTCGCTGAGGCGCAGGCCGCCTCCACGCGACTGTTCGAGGACGAGGCCCGCCAGTCGGGTGGTCTGGCGGCGGAGGCCAAGACGGCGGGCTTCGAGACGCCACGCCCGCTCGTGCGCATCGACAGCTTCCCCTATCGCCACAAGGTACGCGACGTCATGAGCGCGCCCGCGCTCTGGGTCTCGCCGGAGACGAGCGTCGGCGCGCTCATATCGCTTCTGCTCGAGCGCAAGGTGAGCTCGGTGTTCGTGCGCAGTGCGTCGGGCGAGCACGGCATCGTCACCGAGCGAGACGCGTTGCGCGCTATCGATGCGAAAGGTGCCGCCGGGCTCGCGACCCCGGTCGGCGAGATCATGATCACGCCGCTGCAATCGGTCTCCGCCGATGCCTTCGTCTATCGCGCCATCGGCCGCATGACGCGCATGGGGTTTCGCCATCTCGCCGTACGCGACGCCAACAACGAGATTATCGGCGCTGTCACCACGCGCAACCTGCTGCGGCACCGGGGCACGACGGCCATCGTCCTCGGCGACCAGATCGATAGCGCGGAGGATGTCGCGACGCTTGGCAGCGCCTGGGCGAAGGTGCCGCTCATGGCGCGCAGTCTGCTCGACGAGGACGTCGATCCGCGGACGGTCGCCGGCGTCATCAGCTCGGAGATCTGCGCCCTGACGCGGCGCGCCGCCAAGCTGGCGGAGGCGCAGATGGCGAAGGCCGGCAAGGGGCCGCCACCGACCCGCTATGCGGTTCTGGTGCTCGGCTCGGCCGGGCGCGGCGAAAGCCTGCTGGCTGCCGATCAGGACAATGCCATCGTCTACGCAGAGGGCGCGCCGGGCGGTTCCGAGGACACGTGGTTCGCCGAGCTGGCGACGGTGATGAACGACATCCTCGACGAGATCGGCATTCCCCTCTGCAAGGGCGGGGTGATGGCCCGCAATGCGCAATGGCGCCAGAGCGTCGATGGCTGGAAGGAGACCATCCGGGGCTGGATCGGCCGGCAGCGGCCGCAGGACCTGCTCAACGTCGACATCTTCTTCGACGGCATCACGGCCCACGGTGACGTCACGCTCGGAGACGAGATCTGGGCCTATGCCTACGAGATCGGCCACAAGGCGCGCGATTTCCTGGCTCTGCTGTCGCTGCCGGCGCGTGACCGGCGCGCACCGTTGACGCTGTTCGGCGGCATCCGCACCGAGAACGGCCGCATCGACCTCAAGAAGAACGGCGTCTTGCCGATCTTCACGGGCGCACGCGTGCTGTCCATCCGCCACGACGTGCGCACGCGGGCAACGCCCGATCGCCTGCGCGGGCTGCTCTCCCGTGACGTCGCCTCGGAGAACGATATCGAATCCGTGATTGCCGCACACCGCACCATCCTCGGCGCGATGCTGGGGCAACAACTGATCGACGTCGAGACGGGCGTGCCGCTTTCGACCAAGGTCGACATCTCCCGCTTCAGCAAGGCGGAGCGCGCCGATCTCAAGGAGGCGCTGGAGGCCGTCGATACCATCGGCACGCTGGTCGGCGAAGGCCGCGTCTGAATTTCCGCAGTGCAGGAAAGACGAGGCCCGGACGCGCGAAGCATCCGGGCCTTGCCAGTCACGTCAGTCCGCCAGTGCAGCGGATCAAGCCGCCCGGTGCACGAGCTTGCGGTTGATCAGCGTCTCCGCGATCTGCACGGCATTGAGGGCAGCGCCCTTGCGCAGGTTGTCGGAGACGACCCACATCGCCAGTCCGCTGTCCACCGTCGGGTCTTCGCGGATGCGGGACACATAGGTGGCATACTCGCCGACGCACTCGAGGGGCGTGCAGTAGCCGCCCGGCTCGCGCTTGTCGTAGACCATGATGCCGGGTGACTCCCGCAGGATGGCGCGCGCCTCGTCCGCCGAGAGCGGCCGCTCGAACTCGATGTTCACCGCCTCCGAGTGCCCGACGAACACGGGGACGCGCACACAGGTCGCCGTCACCTTGATCTTGGTGTCGAGGATCTTCTTGGTCTCGGCCACCATCTTCCATTCCTCTTTCGTGTAGCCGTCCTCCATGAAGACGTCGATATGAGGAATGACGTTGAAGGCGATCTCCTTCGTGAACTTCTTCGGCTCGACCTCCTGGCCGGGCACGTACTTGCCCTTCGTCTGGTGCCAGAGCTCGTCCATGGCGTCCTTGCCGGCGCCGGACACCGACTGGTAGGTCGCCACGACGACGCGCTTGATGCTGGCGGCGTCGTGCAACGGCTTCAGCGCCACGACAAGCTGTGCCGTCGAGCAGTTCGGGTTGGCGATGATGTTCTTCTTCCGATAGCCGGCCACGGCGTCGGCGTTGACCTCGGGCACGATGAGCGGCACGTCGAGGTCGTAGCGGAACGCCGACGAATTATCGATGACGATGCAGCCGGTGCGCCCGATCTTGGGCGACCATTGCCGCGAGACGTCGCCGCCCGCCGACATCAGGCAGAAATCCACCTTGGAGAAGTCGAAAGTCTCCAGGTCTTTGCATTTGAGCGTCTGGTCGCCGTACGAGACCTCGACGCCCAACGAACGGCGCGAAGCGATGGCATGCACCTCGTCCACGGGAAACTCCCGCTCGACGAGGATGTTCATCATCTCCCGGCCCACGTTGCCCGTGGCGCCGACGACAGCGACTTTGTAGCCCATTGGCCTTGCCCTTGAATGTGCATGGCAGCCCGGCGGCGACGATCACCGCCCGTCAAACGGCTCCAAGCGCGTTGACTTACGCGCGCCTGTGCCGGGTTTCAAGGGATTTGCGCGGGCGCCGCGACGATCGTCCGGCCGCCGCCGGGACCCTTGGGGTTCAACGCCACCTCAGCTCGAATGGCGACAGCATGACATGAGTGTCCTTGGGGGCCGCCCAGTCCGAGGTCTTCCCACCATAGAAAATGTCCGCCATGACGCCGGTGACCGCGAAGGTATCGGTGGTCCGGAAGGTCATGTCGGTCTTCTCGATCTTGAGTCGGCCATCGACCCAGACCCTCAGGATGCCGTCGCTGGCGCCCGGCTTGTTGAGGACGATCTCCTGCTCGAGCCGCACCCACTTGCCGCGCGGGAAGGCGAATTTGCCTCTGTCGATGCTCAGGCCGCGACCGGCCGGAGCACCGGGCACATAGGCATAGACCTCGCCGTCGCCCTTGGCGCGCCACATGAAGCGTGCGGAGAACCCCGCCTTGCCGTCCACAGGCTTGCCGCCGGCAGGAGCATCCCCACCGAAGAGGCCGGGCAGCTTGCCGCCCTTGTTGAACTCGAAGCCCTCGGGGAGCTGTATGCTGTAGGCCAGGCATGCGGCCGTGGTGCCCGTCGGTACGGACGACGGCCGCCAGCGGAAGCCCATGCCGCCCTTGGGAGCGGTCGCATTCTTGGGGTTGATGGAGCCCTTGGGGATGGCGACGCGCAGGGCCGCCGGCGCCGGGCCGTCCTTGGTCGGCACGATGCGCACGTTCTCGACGACGCCCCACTCGCTGTAGTCGAGGCGGGTCTGCAGATCGACGGCCGTCAGAAGCACGCCGGGCGCCTTCTCCAGGCCGAAGAGCGTGCCGCGGGTGTAGGTCGTGCTGCAGGGCGGCGTCTGGTCCGGGTCGAACACGGAGCGCAGAAGCGAGGCCGCGCCTCCGAGCACCACCATGATGGCTGCTCCGTTCAGGATCATGGCTTTCTGGCTAGGCAGTTTCATGCGCTTCCCCACAATCCCACTTGCACCCTAAAGTTGGATGCAGCCCAGATGCACGTTGGCTCCCGGATGTCCGGGAGCCAAGTGGTAAGCCCCCGCGGCCTCGTCGGCCGCAGGGGTATCAGCGTGTCAGGCCATGATCATGCCGGACGAGAGCATGTCCTGGGCGGTGTGCCCGTGCCATCCCTCCAGCATCACCACGTCGACGAAGTCCCCGCCGACCTTGACCGACACCATCGTGCCTTCGTCGCCATCCTTGAGAGTAACGACGTCCTCTATGCTGTCGTATTTCATACCCTTGAGGAATTCGTGAAGATTGAGGACATCTTCGTCGGAGAAGTCGGTGATGGTGTCGACACCGAGGTGGTTGCCCTTGGTGTCCACCACGTCCTTGGCGTACCAGACGTAGGTGTCCTTGCCGGCTTCGCCCGTGAACGTGTCGGCGCCACCGAGGCCGCGGAAGCTATCGTCTCCGGAGCCGCCCTCGAAGACGTTGTCCTTCTTGTCGCCCCGGAAGGTGTCGTCGAAAGCGGTGCCGATGACCTTCTCGACGCTCCAGATGCGATCGCTGCCCATGCCGGTGACGGTGTGGTTGTTCAGGTCGGCAACGATGCCCCTGCCGGCGTCGGAGAAGTCGATCGTGTCGAAGCCGGAGCCGCCGTCGTAGCTGTCGTCGCCCTCGCCGGCGATGAACACATCGTCTCCGGAACCGGCGTCGGCGGTGTCATGGCCAGCGCCATCCGCAATGACGTCGTTGCCCGAGTTGCCGGCGAGCGTGTCGTTGCCGTCGCCGCCCGAGAGCAGGTCGTCGCCGGTGTTGCCTTCGAGGTGGTCGTCGCCAGCGCCGCCGTACACTTCGTCGTTGCCGATGCCGCCGCGTACGTCGTCGTCGCCGTCACCGCCGTCCAGCACGTCGTTGCCCGAGTTGCCCCAGATGCGATCGTCGCCGTTGCCGCCGGCCACGTAGTCGTGGCCCTGCATGCCGTAGAGCTCGTCGTTGCCGTCGCCGCCGTCGATGACGTCGTCGTCCGTCGAGGTGCCGTTGCCCGAAGGCATGCGCGGCAGCAGCGCGGCATTGGTCGTGCCGACGTCGATGCTGATCACGACGTCGTCGTAGTCCTTGTCGCCGCCGGACCACAGATCCTCGAAGCTGATCTTCACGGTGCCGGTCTTGACGTCGACCATACCGACCAGGTGCTTGACCCCGTCGGCGTTAAGGTCGCTGTCGCCGTGGAAGCTGGTGTACTGGTTCTTGGCGTGGGCGTACTCGGACGTGATCTGCGTCATGCGGCCCTTGCCGTCGACGTAGTAGAGCGACAGCGCGGACGTGTCGTTGGCGTTGCCGGGCTTGCCCGCCGCGTCGAGGAACACGAAGCGGCCATCATCGTCGCCGAGCAGTTTCTGGTTGCTCTTGCTCTGAGCGTAGGCGTTCGGCAGCATGAAGAAGCCGATGCGGTCGCCCGCCTTGAGCGAAACGTCGGTGCTGCTCTTGCCTGCCAGGAGGTCGCCACCCGAGTTCTTGAGCGAGGCGTTGTCGAACAGGATCTCGACATCGTAGATCGAGCCGTCGGCGCCGATCTTGTACATGCCGATCGTGTTCTGGAAGCCGGCGCCGTCACCCAGGAATGTGACGCGGGCGTCGACATCCTCGGCGATCTTGAAGCGCGACAGGTCGGCCTCGCCGCCCATCTTGGCGCCGCCGAAAATGTTGTCATCGCCGCCTTCGCCGCCGATCGTGTCGTCGCCGCTGCCGCCGAGAATTGTGTCGTCGCCGTCGCCGCCGGTGATGACGTCGTTCTTGCCCTCGCCGGCAATGAATTCATCGCCGCTGCCGCCGACGATCACGTCGTCCTTGGGTGTTCCGATAAGGTCGCTCATTACGCTCGCCCCTGATTCTGAATCTGGCTTTCCCTGAATGTCTCAACAGGAAATCTACCCCAAAACTTTCATCGCTTTGCTTAGATCGACGTGATGATTTACCGAAAATTTTCGATGATGCATTTTTCGTAAAATTGTCTGCGATCGGGGCCGGATCGAAGCTCACGCGATAGTCCGCCGGACGAGAAAAAGGGGCGCCGACTGGTCGGCACCCCTTCGTCCTTCCGGGTTTCCTGCCGCGAGGTTTACCAGGCGATGCCGTGGTAGGTGGCCTCGGCCGGTGACTTCGGATAGAGCCGCGCCAGGTCGAGCACGTGAACGTGAGCGGGCCGCGCCTCGATCGCCGCCCGGAATTCCGGGGTGGCGTGCGTCACGACGACGACGTCCGAGCTTTCGACCAGCGTCCGGGCGTCGGCGCAGGTCATCTCCGGCAGCCGGTCGATAAGGCGCGCCTGATGCGGCTGGGCGTGGCGCACGTAGTCGATCTGGCACTGCAGGTGCGGTCCGAAGTTCAGGTTGGGGTCGTAAGCCGCCAGCGTGTCGCCACGCTCGAGCAGCATCGCCATCAGGTCGAGCACGGGGCTCTCGCGCAGATCGTCCGTGTCAGGCTTGAAGGTGACGCCGAGGACGCCGACGCGCTTGCCGCGGAAGGGCTCGAGCTGGCGCATGGCCTCGCGGACGTGCCGCTGGTTCGAGGGGATCAGGCTCTGCACGAGCGGCAGGTCGACGCCCTGCTCCTCGGCGAGATGGCCGACGGCGCGCACTTCCTTGGGCAGGCACGACCCGCCGAAAGCGAAGCCTGGCCGCAGATAGTAGGGCGACAGGTTCAGCTTCGTGTCCTTCACGAAGATGCTCATCACCTCGTGGCTGTCGATGTCGAGCGACTTGCAGAGCCGGCCGACCTCGTTGCCGAACGCCACCTTCGTGGCGTGCCAGACGTTGTCCACGTACTTGACCATCTCGGCGGCCTCGATGGTGCAGAAGATCAGGCGCTCGTCCACGGCGGTGTAGATGCGCGCCACGATCTGCTGCGAGCGCTCGTCGGAGGCGCCCACGACGGTTTTAGGCGGCGCGAAGAAGTCGGCGACGGCGACGCCCTCGCGCAGGAACTCGGGGTTGAAGCACACGCCGAAGTCCACGCCGAGGCGTTTGCCGGAGGCGGTCTCGATTTCCGGGGCGACGACGTCGAGCGTGGTTCCGGGCGGCACGCTGCAGCGCAGGACGACGACGTGGAAGCCGTCCTTCATGGCCAGGGCCTGACCGATGGCGCGGCTCGCCTGGCGCACATAGGTCAGGTCGCAGCTGCCGTCGGGGGCCGTCGGCGTGCCGACCGACATGAAGGTCACGTCGGTGTCGAGCACAGCGGCAATCAGATTGTCCGTGGCGTCGACGCGGCCGTTCTGCACGCCGTCCTGCAACAGTTCCTCGAGGCGCGCCTCGACGATCGGCGCGTGTCCGGCCTTGATCGACTCGACTTTTGCCGGGGAGATATCGACGCCGACCATGCGGAAGCCGAGGTGGGACAGGCAGGCAATCGACACCGCGCCGACGTAGCCGAGGCCGATGACGCTGATGGCCGGCTTCTCGACTTCGGGCGTGGTGCTCACGGCACCGGACGTGCTCGCTGCGGCGAGCGGACGCAACATGTTCATGGCTACTCGAAACTCCCCGTTTGGCCCCTGATGACTCTGGCGGTCGTTGCCGCGCGCCTGGCTCATTGCCTGACCAGGGCGTCACGTGATTTCACACGTGCTACGTTCGGGAGGATCGCAAACGGAGGTAGGTATCAGATGAAAATGATCGATAAAATTCTTCGAGAACTCAGAAATTGAAAGTCTTCCAGAAAACGTGCCAATCCGGCGTTTCCAGCAATTGTGTGTAAACGATAACGGAAAGAAACAATGCGGACACCGACACGAACGTCAGGTAGGACGCCATGGCGTCTCGGGCGCGGTCGGCGAACTTGCGGCCGCCGAGGCCCTGGGTCTGGTTGCCGCGGTTGGCCCACTTCTGTTTGGACAGCCGCCAGATCATGTAGACCTTCACCGCCGCGTTGAGCAGCTGGTTGGCGTAGAGCGTCCAGGCAAAATTGAGATCGACGCGTCGCGCATAGGTGAACAGCACCATCGACAGCAGCATGCGCGTGACGGCGACGTAGAGGATGTAGCTCATCAGGAACGACGAGCCGACCCGGCCCGTGGCCGCGACGGCCAGCACGGGGCTCACCAGCATCGTCCACATGGCGATGCGCTGGTCGACCACGCACCACCAGATGAACACGGGCATGCGCCGTGGCCCGAGGGCGATGGCGCGGGCGCCGTTTCGCAGCATGTTGCCGGACCAGCGCCGGAGGTTCTCGACCATGCGGGTGTAGCCGGAGCCGTGCACGATCTCGATGGTGTAGCCCGTCGCGTCCGGCACGTAGAGCATCTTCACGCCGTGCCGCAGCAGGCAGTACCAGGTGCTCTTGTCGTCTCCCGATAGGAAGCGGAACGTGCCCCAGAGCCAGTGATTGAGGTAGTCGGCCTCCTGGAGGCGGATGAATTCGTGAGAGGTGATGTGCGTGGCGCGGAACACGGACATGCGCCCGGTCAGCGTCAGCACGCGGCCCGACAAGGCGTGCGACTGCATGGCCAGGCGACGCTGGGCGAAGCGCATGGCCAGCCACGACTGCATCCACCACGGGCCCTTGCAAACGACCTCCTCGTCGGTTGTCAGGGCGTGCAGCTCGGGGTCGATCGCGAACAACGGCAGGCAGCGGCGCATGTTGCCGGGGGCGAGCACGAAGTCGCCGTCCATGAAGATGACGAGATCGTCGTCCTTGAGGCCCGCGCGGGACATGGCGCGCAGGATCAGGGCGATGGCGACCCGCTTTCCTGGCTGGTTCTGGCGGATGATGCGCAGCGTCACATCCAGATCGGCGCCGGCGACCTGCAGGTACTCGGCGATGACGCGCTCATCTTCCGGCTCGCTGGAACCCAGCCAGATGGTGCCGGGCACGCCGATATCGCGCAGCTCCCGGCAGAGGCTGCGGATCACGGCTTCCGCCGTATCCCGCTCCTCGCGAAAGGTGGTCATCTGGATGTGGACATGGCGTGGCCGCCAACCGGAATCCCATAGGTCGGCCGCCTTCCTGGCCATGGCGGGGTAGGCCCAGCGACCATAGATGACGGCGCGGATCGCATGGTTGAACCACCACGCGTAGCGCCAGATCCCGAGCGCCCCGATGACGTAGGTGATCTCGCGGATCGACGGGTCCCAGATGGTGTTCGGGATTGCCGACGCGGCGATGAAGCAGATGGAGAAATAGACGAGCAGCTTGAGTTGGACGTCGACGGACCACTTTTCGGCAAAGCTGACCGGCGTCTCGGGCGGCTCGATCCACTTTTCCTTCACGGACATCGCCGATGTCCTACTGCGCGCCGGCGCGGGTCGCCGGGCCGAGGGCCGCGATGCGGCCGTCACGAGGTTTGTGCGCCGGCTCGAGCTCGGGCTTGTCTGGCATGCGCCTCAACTCGGGCTGCCGGCGCGCCCATCCGGCGAGAGCCGCACGCAGCCGTACGCCGATGAGCCAAGCTCGGTCGAGCGAGCGGCGTGCAAGGTGCTCCATCAGGTGCCGGACCGACGGGCGCGAGGGGTGGCCGGCGGGGACAGCCGCCGCCTGCGGGGCTGCCAGACTGGCGAGGGCGAGGCCGGCATCGACGTGGGACGGTCGGCCTCTGCCAAGGCCGCTGACGCGGTCCTGCTTCTTCGGCTCGGCAGGCGCGCCGAACATGCGATCGGTCAGGGCGCGCAACCGCTCCTTCAGCTCCTTGTGCATCTCGTCGGCCGTGCGCAGCGGCGCGATGCGGCTCAGGCGCTCCCTTGCGTCGGCGCTGATCTCGCGCCAGGACCGGCTCGGCACGAGCCGGGCGAGGCGCTCGCGCATGTCGGCGGCGATCTCGGCCGCGGTGCGCTGCGGCACGAGTTGACGCAAGCGGTGTGAAGCCGCCTGGAGTGGATCGGACGGCACGTCGCGCTGCTGCAAGCCGGCGTCCTGCTGGCGGCGGGCCTTCGTGGCGGGCGCCGTTCGGGGCTTGCCCGGGACGGCAGTCGGGTCGACGGGCTTCGGCGCGGCGGGCGCCGGTGCCGGCTCGGGCTGCAACGGTGTCGGCTTGGACGGCGCCGGCTGCGGCGCCTCGCCGGTCGCGAACGTGGTGATGCGCTGCTTGACGGCGTGCAAGGCCTGGCTCGTCGAGCGCTGCGGGAAGATGACGATCACGGGCAAGCCGGCCCGGTAGCGCTCGGGGTCGCGGATCTTCTCCTGATCGAGGAAGGCGATGATGACCTTGGCCGAGCGGTCGAGATTGCCACGCCAGTTGTAGCCGGCCGCCTGCTGGCGATCCTGCTGACGCACGAAGCCGGTCGTACGGTCGATGCGAACGACGCGACCCTTCACGGTCTCCGAAAGGGCCGGGATGAAGACCGGAACCTCGTCGCCGAGGCCGACGCGCAGGACCTCGTCCTGCGTGAGATAGGCGGTCACCTGACGCTTCGTGCGCTGCTCCAGGACCGCGAGCACGGCGCCCTTCTTGACGTTGGTGGTGCTGGCGCGAGGCAGCTCGAGGATCGTGCCGTCGAACGGCGCGCGGACCGCCAGGCGCTCGCGGTGGCGAACCATGGTGGCGCGGCGTTCGGTGGCCAGCTTGATCTGTTCCTCGGCGAGTTTCACCTGCGCTTCGATCTGGGGCAGGTCGCCCACCATGTTGTCGCCGGTGTAATGGCGCTTGCCGATATTGCGTTCGAGCAGCTCCAGTCGCGCCTTGAGCTCGACCTTGCGCGCCTCGAGCAGCTTGCGGATCGTCACGAGCTTGCGCTCCGCCTCCTCCAGCTTGGCTGCCGGCGTGTGCCCCTTGTCGTGCAGCGCCGCCAGCCGGGCGTAGGTCGCCGCCGCGGCCTTGAGATCGGCCTCCAGGCCGTCGACCTCAAGCTTGGCCTGCTGCACGCCCTTGAGCTCGATGGTGGCGAAGCTCTCGACGCGCTCGATCTCCTCCTTCTGGCGGCGGATGAGGTAGGCGAGCTGAGCCTGCCGCTCCTTGACGGTGATCTCGGCCATCTCGATCTCGCGCTCGAGTTGGTGGTCGACGAGCGCGACCACGATGTCACCCGCGCGGACGTGGTCACCCGGCTTGAACTTGCCCCAGACCGCGCGTCCGTCGGTCAGGGCCTCGACGGACTCGACCGGGGCCGAGATGACGGCCGTCTGGATCTCGAGGCGGAAATAGTTCGAGTACACGAGGAGGCCCGCGTATCCGATGATGACGAAGCCGATCACGGCATAGACGGCGGTCATCGCCAGCGCCCGGATGGGCCAGCGCTTGATGGGAACCGTCTTGCTCGGATTGGGGTCGGGCTGCAGCGAGGCCGGCGTCACCGGCACGTCGATGCGGTTGATCGTGTCGGCGACCTCCGACATCGAGCCCCGCACCAGCTCCTCGATGAAGTGCTGCATCAGCTCGGCTTCGCGCTCGCCGAGGTCGATGAACTTCACGGCGAAGAGCCGCCTGTCGTCGTCGCGGCGAACGACCTCGCCGGTGACGCTGAAGGCAACCTCGAACCCCTGGAAGGGCAGTGACAGCGCCAGCTTGACGTGCTCGGTCAGCTCGGGAAGCGTGCCGGTGAAGTCCTCGATGCGAAGGCCGCCGAGGCTCCAGTCGGCCGCGCGCACCCGCGTACCGGCGACCGACACGTATATCGGAGCCGTCACACGATGGTGACGTCTCTGATCCGGTCGCTCTCGCTTGATCTTGACGGCCACGGACTGGGAACTCGACTCTACGCAGAACTGAACGGCTCGGCAGCCCGCCATGCCGAGATGAGGACTGTCTCGACCCGGATGACGGGAGCTACACTGCGTCTTGTCGCATGGCTCGGTTAACGCTGCTCTACTGTCCGGCGAGTGCGACGAAGAATAAATTCCGAGTCCGCGAGACACCTTTTTATGTGTGATATGAAATGGTTAAGCTTTGGCGCCGTTTGGTGAACGAGTATGCGTGAAAGCCTCAAGCCGTGTGCCGGAATGGGACGCGTGAGGCGCCTTTCGAGCACGTGCGGCGGCCCAGAATCTCAGCGAACACATCATCTGCGAAATTTGGTCACGGCCGAGCAGTCAGGGCGTTGCCCAGGGGTGATCCCGGCCGACGGCGGCGATGCGCTGGACGATGCGTGCGCGCGGCTCGCTGACCTCCCGATGCTCGTAGGCGACGACGACGAGGCGAGGCAGGGCCGCTTCCAGCAGCTCGTTCGGCCGCAGCAGGAACTCCGGATTGGCGGGACGGCCGAACCGTTCATTGCCGACGGCGAAGGTCTCGTAGATGAGCAGTCCGCCCGGCGCCACGGCGGCGACGATACGGGGCAGCAGCGGTCGCCACAGGTAGTTCGTGACGATGACGACCTCGAAAGTCTCTTCGCCGACCGGAAACGCACCGCCGGACTCGAGATCGGCGGCGATCAGGCGGGCCCGCGGCTCCCCGCGCAGGTCGGCGACGCCCGCCAGGGTGCGGTCTATGCCCGTGACGGAGAGGCCCAGTGCGAGTGCGAGGCGCAGATGCCGCCCCTGCCCGCAGGCGACATCGAGCGCCCGGCCGCCCGCAGCGACGCCCGTCAGGAAGCGCTCCACCCAGGCCGACGGAGGGGAGGCCGGCGAAGGGGGAAGCTCCGGCGTGTTCGGCGTCGTCATATTCTGTCCTGCGGCCTGGTAATGGGCTATGAAGGGGCTTTCCAGCGGATGGCAGGCTCGACGCGCCCACATGACCGATCAACCGATACCATTTCGCAAGATGAACGGCCTCGGCAACGATTTTGTCGTTCTCGACGCGCGCCGGCGCGCCATTGCCGTCGATGCGAAGCGGGCGCAGATCCTGGCGGATCGGCAGACCGGCATCGGCTGTGACCAGGTGATCCTGCTCGAGCCGTCGAGCCGTGCCGCGGTCTTCATGCGCATTCTCAATGCCGACGGCTCGGAAGTCGCGGCCTGTGGCAACGCCACGCGCTGCGTCGCGCGCATCCTCGCCGAGGAAGGCGGATTGCGGATGGTGCGTATCGAGACGAAGGCTGGCTTGCTCGAGGCCCGCATCGGGGAGGGCGGCGTCGTCACCGTCGACATGGGGCGCCCGAGGCTGCGCTGGGACGAGATCCCGCTCGCGGAGCCCTTTCACGACACCCGCCGCATCGAGCTTCAGGTCGGCCCCATCGACGCGCCGATCCTGCACTCCCCCTCCGTGGTGAGCATGGGCAACCCGCACTGCATCTTCTGGGTGGAGGACGTGTCCGGCTACGATCTCGCCCGCATCGGCCCGATGCTCGAGCATCATCCGATGTTTCCGGAGCGCGCCAATATCTCGCTGGCGCACGTCGTCTCGCGCGGGGAGATCCGCCTTCGCGTCTGGGAGCGGGGCGCCGGCCTGACGACCGCCTGCGGCACGGCGGCTTGCGCGGTGGCGGTGGCGGCCGCCCGGCTCGACCTGACCGACCGGCGCGTGACGGTCGTGTTGCCCGGCGGGCCGCTCGACATCGAGTGGACACTCGAGGATCGGGTTCTGATGACCGGGGCGACGACCATGGAATTCGAGGGACTGCTCGACCCAGAGACCTTTCAGAGGCTGGCGATCCACGGGGCCTGAGGTCTTGAAACCGGCGCATTCGCGTCCCCATGTCCTGGCCACGATCACACTGGTATCGGCAGTCAAAGCGAGCTAGGAAGGGGTGGTGGCGTCCAGCCTGCGCGCTGCTTCATGTTCAATTGATTGCAGGGACTGTCAGGAGCGCCGAAATATACTCGCGATATCAGGAATATAGGACCAGTCATTGTTCAGGCTCGGCCGCTTGCCGCGACGGCGCGCAGACCAAGGGCCTGGATATCGAGTCGACCGCTCCAGCTCGTCTTGCTTGATCGGTCACCACCTGAGCCCCAGCGGCCGCGCCGGCCGTCTTCCAGTCGAGCATGCCCGAGCCCGAGATCATCACACTGGGTTGTCGTCTCAACGCCTACGAATCCGAGGTGATGCGCAGCCATGCCGTCGCCGCCGGGCTCGAGGACGCGGTGATCGTCAACACCTGCGCGGTCACCCGCGAGGCGGTGCGGCAGGCCATGCAGACCATCCGCAAGGCTCGTCGCGAGCGCCCGCATGCGCGCATCGTCGTCACCGGCTGCGCGGCTCAGATCGAGCCTGGACTGTTCGGAGCCATGCCCGAGGTCGACCATGTCGTCGGCAACGCGGAGAAGCTCGAGGCCCGCACCTTCAAGGGGCTCTCGACAGCCGACAGCCCGCGCGTGCTCGTCGACGACATCATGTCCGTGCGCGAGACGGCGGGACATCTGATCCAGGGCTTCGGTGGGCGCGCCCGCGCCTATGTGCAGGTTCAGAACGGCTGCGATCATCGCTGCACCTTCTGCATTATCCCTTTTGGCCGCGGGCCGTCCCGGTCTGTGCCGGCAGGCGAGGTGGTGGCGCAGGTTCGCCGCCTGGTCGAAGGCGGCACCCGCGAGGTCGTGCTCACGGGTGTCGATATCACCTCCTACGGCAGCGACCTGCCGGGCGCGCTGCGCCTTGGTGGCCTGGTCCGCAAGATCCTGGCGCACGTGCCCGAGCTTGAACGCCTGCGTTTGTCGTCCATCGACCAGATGGAGGCCGATGCGGACCTGCTTCTGGCGTTGCGCGAGGAGCCGCGGCTCATGCCGCACCTGCATCTGTCCCTGCAGGCCGGTCACGACATGATTCTGAAGCGCATGAAGCGCCGCCATTCGCGCGCCGACGCCGTGGCCTTCTGCGAGAAGGCGCGTGAGCTGCGGCCCGACATCGTCTTCGGCGCCGATCTCATCGCGGGCTTTCCGACCGAGACCGAGGAAATGTTCGAAGCGTCGGAGGCCTTGATCGACGATTGCGGTCTCACGCACCTCCACGTTTTCCCGTTCTCGCCGCGCCAGGGCACACCGGCAGCGCGCATGCCGCAGGTCGCCGGCCCGGTCATCAAGGAGCGTGCGGCGCGTCTTCGCGAGGCCGGACGCCGGGCGCTGGACAGGCGGCTTTCGGCCGAGGTCGGACGGCGCGTCGAGGTTCTCGTCGAGCGGCCGGAACGTGGGCACACTCCACAGTTCTTCGAGGCGAGCCTCGAGTCCGGTCGGGACGGCGACCACTGGCCGGCCGGCAGCTTGATCGCAGCGTCCGTGGTTGCGCACGACGGTCGCATGCTTCTGTGCAAGGCGGGCTGAATGAGCAACGACCCTAAGCCATCGCGGGGCTTCTTTTCCGGCCTGTTCGGGCGGCGCAGCGAGCCGAGCGCCCCCGAGCCGGCCGCCCCGGCGGAGCAGCCGGCAACGGTCGCCGACGAAGCCGCCGGTGTGGGCGCCGGTGCCAGCGGCGAGGCCATTGCCGACGCGTCTTCCGGTGACGCCGCTCCCCTCGCTCCTGCGCCGGCCGCTGCCGAGCCGCCCGCCAAGGTCGGCTGGTTCCAGCGGCTGAAGTCGGGCCTTGCCAAGACCTCTTCGCGCCTCACCGAGGGCATCACGTCCGTCTTCACGAAGCGCAAGCTGGACGATGACACGCTGGGCGAGCTCGAGGATCTGCTCATCCAGGCCGATCTTGGCGTCGAGACCGCCATGCGTATCACGGAGGCGCTGGCCAAGGGCCGCTACGGCAAGAGTGTGACGCCGGAAGAGGTGCGCACCATCCTCGCGAGCGAGGTCGAAAAGACACTCGCCCCGATTGCCAAGCCCCTTGTGTTCGAGCCGAGCCGGCGTCCGCACGTCGTGCTGTTCGTCGGCGTCAACGGCACGGGCAAGACGACCACCATCGGCAAGTTCGCCCGACAGCTGACCAGCCAGGGCAAGCGCGTGATGCTGGCGGCCGGCGATACGTTCCGTGCCGCCGCCATCGATCAGCTCAAGGTCTGGGGCGAGCGCACCGGCGCCACCGTCATCGCCCGCGACGTGGGGGCCGATGCGGCAGGGCTGGCCTTCGATGCGCTCAGTCAGGCCAAGGCGGAAGGCTACGACGTATTGCTGATCGACACGGCCGGCCGCTTGCAGAACAAGCAGGGGCTGATGGAAGAGCTGGAGAAGGTCGTGCGCGTCATCCGGAAGCTCGAGCCCGAGGCGCCGCACGACGTGCTGCTGGTGCTGGACGCGACCACCGGCCAGAATGCGCTCAATCAGGTCGAGGTTTTCCAAGAGCGAGCCGGCGTTTCCGGCCTGATCATGACGAAGCTCGATGGTACTGCGCGTGGCGGCATACTTGTGGCAATCGCGGCACGCTTCGGGCTGCCGGTACATGCTATCGGCGTTGGAGAGAGTGCAGAGGATCTGCAACCTTTCGACGCTGGCGAGTTCGCGCGTGCGATAGCACTTGCCTAACTGCGAAGTGGCAACCACTTTGCGGCATAATGACGGGCAGGTTGGGGCCCATAAGAAACTGGCGAACTGGAGCAAGGTAGAACGAGCATGACGTGGCTGAGACGGCACTATCCGTTCAATGCCGAGCAGACCGTGAACATCATGAGCGAGTTCGGACCGCTCGTAACGATGTTCATCGTCAATGCGATCTACGGCATCGACGCCGGCACGTGGGCGCTGATCGTGACCACCGTGATGGCCATCATCGTGATGCGCATCGTGTTGCGCCGGCTGCCGGTCTTTCCGCTCATCGCCAGTAGCGTAACCGTCACCTTCGGGACGCTCACGCTCGTCACCGGCGACCCCATGTGGGTCCAGATCAAGGTGACGATCTTCAATATGCTGTTCGCCTTGTTCCTGTTCGGCGGCCTCTGGTTGGGTCGGAATTTCTTCAAGTACGTGTTCGACAAGACCTTCCATTACACGCAGGAGGGCTGGGACAAGTTCACCTGGAACTTCGCCTGGTTCTTCGTCTTCACGGCCGTCATCAACGAGGCCGTCCGCGTCGGCTTCGCGCAAGGGATCTACGACGTTCTCGGCTACCAGCTCGATGGCGTGGGCATATGGATTCTCTTCAAGATCCTGATCGTGATGCCGGCGGCCGGTCTGTTCGGCTGGTGGCAGACCAAGCTCATGCACAAGTACAGGCTGCCCGATCCGGACCCCGTGCTCGTGAAGAGCAGCACCGGTGAGGCGGGCAGCAAGGCCTAGGCGTCATGACCGAGCCCGCCGAGCGCGAGGAGATCGACCGGACCCAGATGCTCAAGCTCGGGCTGGAGGTCGCGCCTGTCGTCGTATTCTTCCTCGTGAATTTCCGCTGGGGCCTGATGACGGGAACCGCGGTCTTCATGGTGGCGACGATCATCTCGCTGATCGCCTCGCGGGTGCTGCTCAAGCACATCCCGCTCATGCCCCTGGTCACGGGGGTGTTCGTGATCGGCTTCGGTGCGCTGACACTCGCCCTCGACGACGAGACCTTCATCAAGGTCAAGCCGACGATCGTGAACGGTCTGTTCGCGGCGATCCTGCTGGTCGGGCTGGCGTTCAAGCAGTCGTTCCTGAAGTTGCTGCTTGGACCGGTGTTTCGCCTGAGCGAGGAAGGCTGGCGGCTGCTGACGCTGCGCTGGGGCTTGTTTTTCATCGTGCTTGCCGTCCTGAACGAGATCGTCTGGCGCAACGCCTCGAACGGGTTCTGGATCTCCTTTAAGATCTGGGGCGTGATGCCGCTGACCTTCGCATTCGCCATGGCGCAGCTCGGGCTGCTCCGCCGGCACGGTCTCGAGCCGGCGGAGCCCGAATCCGGGCCGTCTGGCGGCGGCACCCTGCCGCCATGAAGGTGCGCGCGAACGCGTCTCGCGACCTGCTTCGCGACGACGCATCGCGGGCACCGACGCACGTTGGATTTGCCGCCTCGCCGTAGAGTCGCTATCTCAGGTCTCATGCAGACGCTGACGCAACGCCTCGCCAATCCGACCCGCTTCATGGCTTTGTCGGGCGCCATCTTGCCCTGGCTCGCCTTGATCGCGACCGCGGTGACCATCACCGGCCTCGTCATGGGGTTTCGCGCCCCGCCCGATTATCAGCAGGGCGAGACGGTGCGGATCATGTTCATCCATGTCCCCGCGGCCTGGCTGGCCATGATGGGCTATGCGTTCGTGGCCATGTCGAGCTTCGGTCTGCTGGTCTTTCGCCATCCCCTGGCCGACGTCTCCGCGAAAGCAGCGGCTCCGATCGGGGCGGCCTTCACGTTCATCGCGCTGGTCACCGGCTCGCTCTGGGGCAAGCCCATGTGGGGCACGTACTGGGTCTGGGATGCGCGGCTGACCTCCGTCCTGATCCTGTTCTTCCTTTACCTCGGCCTGATCGCGCTGCGGGCCTCTGTCGACGACGAGGCGCTGGGCGCCAAGCTGGTTGCGGTGCTGGCGCTGGTCGGGGTGACGATCCTGCCGTTCATCAAGATCTCGGTCGAGGGGCTGAGCATCCCGAGCCTCGGCATCAATATTCCCGGCTGGAACACGCTTCACCAGCCGTCGAGCGTCCTGCGCGTCGGGGGCCCGAAGATCCACTCCTCAATCCTCGTTCCGCTGCTCGTCTCGGCCGTGGGCTTTACGCTGCTGTTCGTGACGCTGCATCTCAAAGGCATGCGCAACGAGATCCTGCGTCGGCGCCTCGTGGCGCTGAGGCTGACCGAAGTCGAGCGCGTCAGGCGGCGTGAAATCGAAGGCGCGGGGCAGGCATGATCGATCTCGGCCCGCACACCCGCTTCATCGTGGTCGCCTACGTTCTCGCCGCCGCCGTCCTGGCGGCCCTGATCGTCTGGCTCTATGCCGATGGCCGCCGCCTGGCGGCGCGTCTCAAGGAGCTGGACGAGCGTGGTGTCAAGCGACGGTCGGCCACGCGCGGCGGGCAGACCCCATCCGGCGCAGGCGGTTCGAATGCAGCCTGAGGCGTCCACCCCCGCCAAGCGCGCGAGCTGGCTGCGGTTCGCGCCACTCGCCATCTTCGCGGCTATCGCGGCGCTATTCGGCTACGCGCTGCAGACGGGCGATCCCTCGAAGCTGCCGTCCGCCATTATCGGCCGTCCGGTTCCCGCGTTCGTGCTGCCGCCGGTCGATGGACTCGTCGAGGTCGGGCGCAAGGTGCCCGGCTTGAAGACGGAGGATCTTGCGAAAGGCAAGGTCACCATCGTGAACTTCTGGGCCTCGTGGTGCATTCCCTGCCACCAGGAGCATCCCCTGCTGTTGCAGTTGAAGGCGGCCGGTACGGCAGAGCTGGTCGGCATCAACTACAAGGATCAATCCGTCAATGCCCGGCGCTTTCTCGGACGCTATGGCAATCCCTTCAGCGCCATCGGTGCGGACGAGAGCGGCCGCGTGGCGATCGAGTGGGGCGTCTACGGGATGCCGGAGACCTTTGTGGTCGACAAGAAGGGGCGCGTCGTCTTCAAGCACGTGGGACCTCTGACGGAGGCCACGCTCAAGGCGCGCCTCATGCCCGCCGTGCTGAAGGCTCTCGCCGACTGAGGGGTAGCGAAGGCCGCCGCCTCAGATGCGCCAACCCGAATGTATGGCCGCGATCCCGCCGGTCAGGTTGCGCCACGTCACCCTGGCGAAGCCCGCCTCCTCGAGCATCCGCCCGAACGTCCGCTGGTCCGGGAACCGGCGGATGCTCTCGACGAGATACTGGTAGGGTTCGGCCGCCCCCGCGGCGAGTTGGCCGAGCCGGGGAATGACCTGGAAGGAATGGAAGTCGTAGACCTTGTCGAGCAGCGGCACCTCGCAGGTCGAGAACTCCAGGCAGAGGAAGCGCCCGCCTGGTCGCAGCACGCGATAGGCCTCGCGCAGCGCCGCGTCGATGTGCGTGACGTTGCGAATGCCGAACGCGATGGTGCAGGCGTCGAAGGCGCCGGCACGGAACGGCAGGGCCTCAGCGTTGCCCTGGCTCAGGCGGATGCGGTCGGCGAGGCCGGCCTTCACCACGCGCCGATGGCCGACGGCAAGCATCTCGCCGCTGATGTCGCAGATGACCGCCTCGACGTTGGGACCCGCTGCGCCGACGCATCGCATGGCGACGTCGCCGGTGCCGCCGGCCACGTCGAGAAGCCGAAACGCTGCCGGCCCCTTTGGTGGCGCCAGCCAGTTGATCAGATCGTCCTTCCACAGGCGGTGCAGGCCGCCGGACATGAGATCGTTCATCAGGTCATAGCGCTCCGCGACGTTCGAAAACACCGCGTTCACCATGCCCTGGCGCTCGGATTCCGCCACGTCGCGGAAGCCGAACGTCACTCGTTCCTGCCGGGAGCGCGTGCGTCCCGTTTGCTCGTCGGTCGTCCTGCTCATATCTCGAGAATAGCCTGTCCGGCGGGTTGGAGCTATGCTTTCGGCTTTCGTGGTTCGGCAGGCTGCGCCGGGAATTGGAAGCGAGACAATGCCCGAGTTGCCAGAGGTCGAGACGGTCCGGCGCGGCCTCGAGCCGGTGCTGGTGGGTCAGCGGCTCGTGCGTGTCGAGCAACGCCGTCCAAATCTGCGCTTTCCTTTGCCACCACGGTTCGTGGAGCGGCTGACGGGGCAGCGCATCGAGGCGCTCGAGCGGCGTGCCAAGTATATCCTGGCGCGGCTGTCGGCGGGTGAGGTACTGCTGGTTCATCTCGGCATGACCGGGCGCTTTGCGATTTCGGCCGCCGAAGGCGCCGCCCCGGAGCAGCCGGGCGCCTTCGTCCACGAGGCCGGCGGGCAGGCCGTCCATGATCATGTCGTGCTGCAGACCGAGGCCGGGGCTGTCGTCACATACAACGATGTGCGGCGCTTCGGATTCATGCTGTTGGCCCGGCAGGACGAGCTCGACCAACACCCCCTGCTTAATGGTCTTGGACCCGAGCCCTTGAGCGATGCCTTCGATGCGCGGTATATCGCCTCCGTCGCGCAGGGACGGGCCGTCGATCTGAAGGCATTCCTGATGGATCAGCGCGTGGTGGCGGGGCTTGGCAACATCTACGTGTCCGAGGCTTTGCACCGCGCCCGGCTCAGCCCCTTGCGCAAGGCGGCGACGCTGGCGTCGGCGCGTGGCAAGCCGACGGCCCGCGCCGCGAGACTGGAAGAGGCTATCCGGGAGGTTTTGGCCGATGCCATCGCGGCCGGCGGCTCGACGCTGCGGGACTACAAGAGGACGGACGGCTCGCTCGGGTACTTCCAGCACAATTTTCGCGTATATGGTCGCGATGGAGAACGGTGCGGACGCGGCGCATGCCGTGGCGTCATAGAGAAGCGGGTGCAAGCCGCTCGGTCGACGTACTTCTGTCGCCTGTGCCAGCGCTGAGGCGAATGGCGCGGGTGACCGCCCGGCGGCTGCTTGGGCAATCGGCTCGGGCGCGGAGTGGATCAGGGTTGCCATCGGGCCGTGAGGCCATGGTGGTGAATGACGCCCGGCGAGGCTTGGCCCGTCGGGCAGGATATCGAGGAACGAATACATGGCTTATGAAAACATCATCGCCGAGACGCGGGGCCGGGTCGGTCTCGTCACGCTCAATCGTCCGGCGGCCCTCAACGCCCTCAACGCGGCGCTGATCAAGGAGCTGACCAAGGCGCTCGATGGCTTCGAGGCCGACGAGAACGTGGGCTGCATCGTCATAACCGGGTCCGAGAAGGCGTTCGCGGCCGGGGCGGACATCAAGGAGATGCAGGCCAAGACCTACATGGACGCCTACAAGGAAGACTTCATCGCCTCGTGGGATCGCGTCGCCCGCTGCCGCAAGCCGGTGATCGCCGCGGTTGCCGGCTACGCCCTAGGCGGCGGTTGCGAGCTTGCCATGATGTGCGACTTCATCATCGCCGCCGATACGGCCAAGTTCGGCCAGCCGGAAATCACCCTCGGCGTCATGCCGGGAGCCGGCGGCACGCAGCGCTTGACGCGCTTCGTCGGCAAGTCGAAGGCGATGGATCTCTGCCTGACGGGCCGCATGATGGATGCGACCGAGGCGGAGCGGGCGGGACTGGTCTCGCGCGTGGTGCCGGCAGCCGATCTCGTCGACGTCGCGATCAAGGCGGCCGAGAAGATCGCCTCGTTCTCGCTTCCGGCCACGATGATGACCAAGGAGAGCGTGAACCGCTCCTACGAGACGACGCTTACCGAGGGCATCCGTTTCGAGCGGCGCGTCTTTCACGCCATGTTCGCCACCGAGGACCAGAAGGAAGGCATGGCCGCGTTCGTTGCGAAGCGGAAGCCCAACTTCAAGAACCGCTGAGGCGGCGCTCGCTGCGACTCACTTCGCGGCAGGGGTGCGCGGGTAGTCCTGCTTGTGCTCGAGATGGCGGTGGGTGAAGAAGGCGATGGCGCTGATGGCGGCAATCGTCAGCGCGCCGATGACGAACACATGGTTCGCGGCCCAGTCCGCCTTTCGCGTGCCGAGCTTGCCCGACGCCACGAGCCCCACGAGCCCGCCCAGTGCCAGTGCACCCTGGATCGCGCCGAGGCGCGCTCCCAGACGCAGCATCGCGGGTCGGCGCAGCGAGCTACGGGGATAGCCGACGAGCTTCACGTATGAGACGAGAAGGGCCGCGACAAGCAGCATGGCCACCGCGTACTGCCAGCCGTGACGCCAGCTCAAGGGCGCCAGCCAGTACATGCCGAGCAGGGACAATGCCCCCCACTCGTAGGTGAGCGCCATGAGTCGCGCGTTGCGTCGCGCGGCGTGCATGATGGTGTCGGGCAGAACCCGATCCGACCGCCAGTGTGGCCGGTTGACAGCGACGGCGCCCATGATCGCCGCCACGGCGAAGAACGCGCCTGCCGCGAAGTTGAGGAGACGATGGTCCGCGGCCGCCGTCCAGGTCATGGCGCCGACGCTCACGAGCAGCGCCAGCAGGACCCACACGACATACTTCTGAAGAGACATGGCTCGGCCCTGCTTCGCTCGGCGGCGCTCGTGCTCGTTGCGCGCCGCTATTTCTGCCCGAAGCGCTTGCTCGACTGCAAGGCCACGAGCGAGATGACGGCGAGCGCCATTGCGCCGAAGAAGAAGATGTTGTTGCCGGCCCAGTCCTGCGATCCCGGCCGCATGCCCGCCACCGTCTTGAAGCGCCACATCTTTCCGTCGACGAGCAGGCCGATCATGATCGCGCCCATGCCGACGAGCTGGATGAGCGACAGGTAGCGTGCGATCTTGAGAAGCGTGCGGTCCTCCGTCTTCGATTCCGCATCACGACCGAGCAGGAACGAGAAGAAGAGACACAGCGCGCCGGCCAGCACGAAGGCGATCACGAACTGCCAGGCTTCCTTCCACTGCAGCACGGACCAGTAGGTCGTGAACAGCGCCAACGAGCCCCAGATCCAGACGAGGGACATATAGCGGGCGTTGAGGGCGGCGATTTCCGGCTCGCTGGCTCGCGCGTCCAGCGCCAGCTTGTTCTCGCGCAGGGCGTAGACCGCGAAGAAGATCGGCACGATGCAGGCGATCACCATGTGAACGTAGAATTTCTCGGCCGCAGCCGTGATGACGAGAAGCGCGACGCTGACGCAGATCACCAGAACCCAAACGATCATTGCAGCCATCGTATCCCCCTATGGCTCGCATTCTTCATTTGCCGGCCGGCAAGGCGACGTCGCACCGAGCCCCGTCCTGCGGACCGGGTCGGCGCGCCACATCCTTGCGCCACATCGAGGCCGCGCTCCCATGAGCCCAGGCCGCTTCACTCAACACTGGTAATAGGACCGGTACCACGCGATGAAACGGCGAACGCCTTCCGCGATCGGCGTGCTCGGGCGGAACCCGACGTCGCGGACCAGACGATCGACGTCGGCATAGGTTTCCACCACGTCGCCCGGCTGCAGCGGCAGCAGCGTGCGCTCGGCCTTGCGGCCCAGCTCCGTCTCGATCAGGCCGAGCAGGTCCAGCAGATGCACGGGCTGGTTGTTGCCGATATTGTAAAGGCGATAGGGAGCCGACGATGTCGCGGAACTCGGCGTCGCGCCCGACCAGTCGGGATCGGGTGCCGCCACGGCGTCGAGCGTCCGGCAGACGCCTTCGACCACGTCGTCGACATAGGTGAAGTCGCGGGAATGATTGCCGTGGTTGTAAAGCTCGATCGGCTGGCCGGCGAGGATCGCCTTGGCGAACTTGAACATCGCCATGTCCGGCCGGCCCCATGGCCCGTAGACCGTGAAGAAGCGGAGTCCGGTGACCGGCAGCCGGTAGAGATGCGCGTAAGAGTGCGCCATCAGCTCGTTGGCCTTCTTGGTGGCCGCGTACAGGCTGATGGGATGGTCGACGTTCTGGGAGACGCTGAACGGCACGTTGGTGTTGGCGCCGTAGACCGAGCTCGATGACGCGAAGACGAGATGCTCGACCTTGGCGTGGCGGCACGCCTCGAGCAGGTTGAGAAAGCCGACGAGGTTCGAGTTGCCGTAGGAATAGGGGTCCTTCTCGGCATGCCGGACGCCGGCCTGGGCGGCAAGGTGCACGACGCGGTCGGGCCGGGTCTCGCTGGAGCTGAACAGCGCGTCCATCACGGCGCGGTCGGCGAGATCGCCGCGGATCATGCGGAACGCGCTCGATCCTTCGAGCAACGCCAGACGCGCCTCCTTGAGGGAGACGTCGTAATAGGGGTTCAGATTGTCGATACCGACGACCTCGTCGCCGCGCTTCAGCAGAGCCTGGGCCGTGTGAAAGCCGATAAAGCCAGCCGCGCCCGTCACAAGAATGCGCATACGTCGCTCGAATCGTTGGTTGACGCCTCTCGCCTTGTCTTAGCAGCCGAGGCCGGCAGGAGCCAGCATGGCGGACGACAGCGACGAAGTGGCGCTTGCCGGCCGTTCCCTCTGCCGCCGAGACGGCTGGCATATGAGCCACACTGTGGCGCGGATCGGCCGGGCGGGCGACGAATCATGCTACGTTGACTTGAACTCTTCATGGGAGCGGGGGGCGCGATGATCGGCTTCCAACGCACGGGAGTTCTCGCTTCGGATATCCTGGGCATGCTGGCCTGGCGAGGCGGTGGTGTGACCTTCGTCGAGCTGCTGAAGTTCGTGCCGGAGTTGCGCGGTGCGCTGCCGTTCCACGACGAGACCTGTCCACCCATTCTCTACTGGCAAGGCCTCTGCGAGGATGGCATCGCCGCCATTCGCAGCGCGCTCGACGACGGCTACGTGCAATTGCTGCCGGTGAGCCCCCTCGTCTACGTCCTCGACGGATACGTTTCACAGATTCCCCTCGCCTGCGAGCGCAAGAGCTACCGGGAGACCCGCTGGCTGCCGGTCACGTTCGCAGTCACCGAGGCGGGCGCGGAGACCGCTGCGCGCGAAGGCCTCGTCATGGCCGCGAACACACGACTGTTCCGCCACTAGCTCTCGCCTGGCGCAATCGATCGGATTGGGGGCGATCCGCCTGTCCATTGCGTGCGGGCACCCGATGTCTCGATCCCGAAATGTGCCGCCGCCGCCGATGACGGTATTGTCTAGGAATTCAATCAGAAAACGGAATATCAGAGTTAACTGCACGTAAATAATGGCCCCATAGCATGCGGCTTGGGGAGCGCTCGAGGCTACGGCGTCGCGCGCGTGGGACGCAGGGATTGCGATCGGCAGTACGTGGGCAGGCATGCTCATTGCCGGCGCCATCTCGTTTCCGCGCGAGGTGCGGAGTTCCGCTCGTCTCCCTCTTCGAGGACGTCGGTCTTCTGGCGCATGAGGGCGGGGTGAAGGAGACTTCGAACAGCAAGGCAGCGCCGGCCGGAAAGGTGAAGCGGCGGCATGCGAGCTTCAGCTTGAAGCTGAAGCTGCTCGTGCTCGGGCCCATCGTCGTCTCGCTGCTCTGCGTGGCGTTCCTCTCCGTCGTCTTCCTCTATTTCACACTCGTTCTTCCCTCCCCGTTGACCGTCGAGCAACGTCAGGGGGCGCCCGTCGTGCGCATTCTGGCGCGTGACGGCTCGGTCCTCGCCGAGCGCGGCTCCGGCCGGGGCTACGTCCCGCTGGACCTGATGCCGCGACAGCTCGTGGAGGCGGTCGTCGCCACGGAGGACAGGCGGTTCTTCCAGCACTGGGGCCTCGACCCGCGCGGGCTGTTACGGGCGTTCTTCACCAACTTGCGCGCCGGCCGCTACATGCAGGGCGGCTCGACGATCACCCAGCAGCTCGCCAAGAACCTGTTCCTGCACTCGAACAGGACGCTCGGCCGCAAGATCGACGAGCTGCTGCTCGCCTTGTGGCTGGAATTGCGGCTGAGCAAGCGCGACATCCTCGAGGTGTACCTCAACCGCGTCTACTTCGGCAGCGGGGCCTATGGCGTCGAATCGGCGGCGCGCACCTATTTCGGCAAGCCGGCGACCAAGCTCACGCTGGCCGAATCCGCGCTGCTGGCCGGCATGCTCAAGGCGCCGTCGCGTTATTCCCCGTCGGCCAAGCCGGGCTTGGCGCGCGCCCGTGCCCGTGTCGTTCTCGCCAATATGCACGCGGCAGGCTTCATCTCGAAGCCGCAGCTTCGAACGGCGCTGGCGTTTTCGCTGCGCTTCCGCATGGAGGAGCAGCAGAAGAAGGAGCGGGGGCTCGAGTACGCCGTCGACCACGTTCTTGAGAGCTTGCCTGACCTCGTGCTGCCGCGTCACGGCAGGATCTCCGTCGAGACGACCATCGACGCCGACTTGCAGCGGCTCGCTCAGGCCGCGATCACGCGCAGCCTCGAGCGTGATGCCGCCCGCTTCAAGGCCGGGCAGGCCGCACTCGTCATGCTCGACAGGGACGGCGCCGTCAGGGTGATCGTCGGTGGGCGTTCCTACAAGACGAGCCAATTCAATCGCGCCAGCAAGGCGCGCCGGCAACCGGGCTCGGCCTTCAAGCCGATCGTCTACCTGACGGCTGTGGAAACGGGGCTTCTTCCCGACAGCGAGGTCAAGGATATCCCTGTGGTCGTCGATGGCTGGATGCCGCGCAACACGAGCGGGCAGTATCGCGGCAGCATGACGTTGCGCGACGCCCTGTCGGGCTCGGTCAACTCGGTCGCCGTGCGGCTGCTGCTCGAGTCGGGCATCGCCAAGGTCAAGGAGACCGCCAGACGTCTCGGCATTCACTCGACGCTCGGCAGCGATGCCTCCATCGCGCTCGGCACCTCGGAGGTCACGCTGCTGGAGCTGACGTCGGCCTACGTGCCATTCGCGAACGGCGGCTATGCGCGCCAACCCTACGTGGTTCGTCGCGTGGTCAGCGAGGACGGCACGGTGCTGTTCAAGCGGCGTGGCAAGGACCAGCCGGGCGGGCGCTCAGCGCGGGCCGACGAGCCCGTCGTCAGCCGCAAGCACATCGGCGCCATGAACGACATGCTCAACGCCGTCGTCGTCCAGGGCACGGGGCGAGGCGCCGTCATTCCCCTTCATCCCGTCGGCGGCAAGACCGGCACGAGCCAGGACTACCGCGACGCGTGGTTCATCGGCTACTCCGCCCGCTTCGTCACAGGGGTATGGCTCGGCAACGACGATGCACGGCCGATGCGGCAGGTCACGGGCGGCGGCCTGCCGACCAGGATCTGGCGCGAGGTGATGCTGGCCGCGCATCGGGGCTTGAGGCCCATTGCGTTGCCGGGCACCATCGTTTGGCAGCCCGCCTCTCCGCCACTCGTCGTGGGCGAGGCCGGGGACCGCGTCAAGCCACGCATGCTCGAGGCTGCCGGCGGACCCGTGGCGCCCGCGCGCGGCTCCGGCTGGGGCCTGGACTTTCTTGCGCGCCTGTTCGGCAAGTGAAGCGCAAGCCGCGACGCGATCGGCAGCGCATGCGCCGAGCGGCACCCTAGTGATGCGAGCCTTTGTGTGAGCCCGGCGCGCTCGACCCGATCGCCTCGACGTCCAGCTCGATCTCGATCCTGCCGGCCTTCTCGAACGTCAGCGTCGCCTTGACGGCTTGCCCCTTCACGATCGGTCGTCGCAAGTCGATGAACATGATGTGGTAGCCGCCGGGCTTGAGCTCGACCTTGCCGCCGGCCGGGATCTCCAGGCCCTTGGGCAGCAGGCGCATGCGCATGACGCCCTTCTCGACGGACATCTCGTGGATCTCGATCTTGCCGGCAATGGGAGAGGCGCCGGCGATCAGCCGATCGGGTTGACCGCCCTTGTTCTCGATGGTCACGAAGCCGGCGCCGACTTTCGCCCCTCCAGGCGTGGCGCGCGACCACGGGCTGCTCAGCACCAGCGCGCCGAGCTTGTATTCGCGGGCCTGCGCTGTCGATGACAGGACCGTCACGATTGCAGCCGCGAGCAGGGCTGCCGTCAGAGACCAGCGAGGCATCATCGTCATCTCCATGTCCGGCCCATACTTGGCCGCGTGCCGGCGACCTCCCGTCCGGGGGGTTCGCATACAATCTACGCGATCGGGGTGTTTCGAGCGGGCCGCCGCCGAGGTTACAAATTGACACAGCTTCGGGATCGGCGCCCCCCTTCACCATGGCGACAGAGCGTCAGCCGGCCGGCCTCCTCGCAACGATATGCTTGACCAGGACGCCAGGAGCAGCAATCTCGCCCGCCTGTGGCGAAAGTAACTTGTCCGGCGACCGGCGGAGGCCCCTGACGGCAATGGCGAGCACAATCATGAATCTTGCGCGGCTCCTGCGGGCCGGCATCGTGCTGGCCCGGCACGGCGTGCGCTTCGTGCCCGCGGGGATGAAGGTTCCGCTGCCGCTGACGCTCGCGCGGGTCGCCGCCTATCCGTTCTGGCTTCTCGAAGCGCCCTTCCGCCGGCGCCAGTCGAAGGCGACGCGTGTGTCGGAGGCTCTGAACAGCCTCGGGCCGTCCTACATCAAGCTCGGTCAGTTCCTGGCGACCCGCGAGGACGTCATCGGTGGGGAGCTGGCGCGCGACCTGCGACACCTGCAGGACCGGCTGCCCCCCTTTGGCATGGCGGAGGCGCGCCGTACCATCGAGGAGGCGTTCGGCGGCCGGCTGGAGGATCACTTCGCCGCCTTCGATCCGCCGGTCGCCGCGGCATCCATCGCCCAGGTGCATTCCGCTGTCGTCGAGGAGCACGGCCAGCGCCGCAAGATGGCGGTCAAGATTCTGCGCCCCGGAATCGAGCGGCGCTTCAAGCGCGACCTCGAAAGCTACTATTTCGCGGCGCGCACCATCGAGCGCTTCCACGAGCCGTCGCGCCGGCTGAAGCCCGTCGCGGTCGTCGACACGTTGAAGCGGACGACGGAGCTGGAGATGGATCTGCGCCTCGAGGCGGCGGCCATCTCGGAAATGGCCGACAACATCCGCAGCGACGAAGGATTCCGCGTGCCCAACGTGGATTGGCGGCGCACCTCGCGGCGGGTCCTGACGCTCGAGTGGATCGACGGCGTGCCCATCTCCGACAAGGCCGGCTTGCAGGCGGCGGGGCACGATCTCAACGCGCTCGGCTTGACGGTTCTGCGCTCGTTTCTGCGACATGCGATGCGCGACGGCTTCTTCCATGCCGACATGCATCAGGGCAACCTGTTCGTCGATGCCGCCGGCACCGTGGTGGCGGTCGATTTCGGCATCATGGGTCGGCTCGGCCCGAAGGAGCGGCGCTTCCTCGCCGAGATCCTGCACGGTCTCATCACGCGCGACTATCGCCGCGCGGCCGACGTGCACTTCTGGGCGGGCTATGTGCCCCCGCACCATCCTGTCGACGTGTTCGCGCAGGCGCTGCGCGCCATCGGCGAGCCGATCCATGGCCGCACGGCAGAGGAGATCTCGATGGCCGACCTGCTCGGCCAGCTCTTCGCCTACACGGAAGTGTTCGACATGCAGACGCGGCCGGAGCTCATCCTGCTGCAGAAGAGCATGGTGCTGGTCGAGGGCGTCGCCCGCTCGCTCGATCCCAGGCTCAACCTCTGGACGGCCGCGGAGCCCATCGCCAAGGAGTGGATGGCCGCCAATCTCGGCGCTGCCGGGGTCGTCAAGGAGGCTCGCGAGGGCGCGGGCGAGCTCGGCAAGTTCTTCTCGGGTCTGCCGCCGCTTCTCGCCCAGGCCGAGCGGACGGCTGAAGCGCTGGGCGTCATGGCGCGCGACGGCTGGCGGCTCGACGACGGCACGATCGAGCGGCTCGCCGCCGCGGAGGCGCGTCGCAACCGCTCGGGTCGCATCGCGCTCTGGGTGGGGGCGGTGGCGCTCGTGGCGCTGGCTCTGTCGCAACTGCTGTAGTGGTCCGGATGGCACGGTTCGCGGGTGAACAAGGCGTTAACGGCCCCGTGCTAGACTGCCCGGGAGTTTCGAGTAGGGAATGGCCAACGTGGCGACACGGCGCATACTCCTGATCATCGGCGGCGGCATCGCGGCCTACAAGACGCTGGAGCTCGTCAGGCGGGCCCGCGAGCGCGGCCTTGCCGTGCGGGCCGTCATGACCAAGGCCGCGCAGCACTTCGTGACGCCGCTCTCCGTCGGTGCGCTGACCAACGACCGGGTGTTCACCGAGTTGTTCGACCTCGACGACGAGCGCGAGATCGGCCACATCCGCCTGTCGCGCGAAGCCGACCTCATCGTCGTGGCGCCGGCGACGGCCGATCTCCTGGCGCGCATGGCGGGCGGGCACGCCAACGACCTCGCGACCTCCGTGCTCCTGGCCACCGACAAGCCGGTTCTGGTGGCGCCGGCCATGAACCCGCGCATGTGGCAGCATCCGGCGACGCGCCGCAATGTGGCACAGCTCGAGCGTGACGGCGTGGCGTTCGTCGGACCCGAAACGGGCGAGATGGCCGAGCGCGGCGAGGCCGGCGCGGGGCGGCTGGCCGAGCCGATGACGATACTCGACCGCATTCTCGGGCTGCTCGAGCAGGCAGCCGAGCCGCCGCGGCGAGGCGCTGGTGCCGCCGCTGCGGCGCTCGCCGGGGCGCATATGCTGGTCACTGCTGGCCCGACGCACGAGCCCATCGATCCCGTGCGCTACATCGCCAATCGCTCGTCGGGCAAACAGGGCTACGCCATCGCCGCTGCCGCCGCCGCGCTCGGCGCGCGAGTGACGCTCGTGTCGGGGCCGACCCAGCTCGCTACGCCGGCCGGCGTCGACATCGTGCGCGTCGAGACGGCGCGGGACATGCTGGCCGCCTGCGAGGCGGCCTTGCCGGCGGATATCGGCGTCTTCGCGGCGGCCGTGGCCGACTGGCGAACGGCCGATGCGGCGTCGGAGAAGATCAAGAAGGGCGGCAAGTCCGCCGCGCCGCGCCTCGAGCTGGTGGAGAACCCCGATATCCTCCGGACCATCGCGACGCGCGCGAAACAGCGCCCCGCTCTCGTGGTCGGCTTCGCCGCCGAAACGGAGAACGTCGTCGTCTATGCCAAGCGCAAGCTCAAGTCGAAGGGCTGCGACTGGATCGTGGCAAATGACGTGTCGGCCGAGACCGGCGTGATGGGGGGCGAGCGGAACACCGTGCATCTCGTCACCCAGGACGGGGTGGAGGATTGGCCGGAGCTCGACAAGAGCGAGGTGGCGCGCCGGCTCGTGGCCCGTATCGCCGAGCGGTACGCGGCGACGCGGAGCGGCAGATGAGCGGCGGTGGCGAGCACAAGGGTGGCAATGCGCAGTCCGTCGCCGTGGGCGTGAAACGCCTGCCGCATGGCCGCGGCCTGGCGCTGCCGGCCTACCAGACGGCCGATGCGGCCGGTATGGATCTCGTGGCGGCCGTACCGTCCCGCCGGCCACTCGTGCTGGCGCCGGGCGGGCGGGTGCTGGTGCCGACGGCGCTCGTGCTCGATTTGCCATCGGGCTTCGAGGGCCAGGTTCGCCCGCGCTCGGGGCTGGCGCTGCGCCACGGCGTGACCGTGCTCAACGCGCCCGGCACGATCGACGCCGACTATCGCGGCGAGGTGATGGTGCTCCTCGTCAATCACGGCGATGAGCCGTTCGTCGTCGCGCGGGGCGAGCGGATCGCCCAGCTCGTGGTGCAGCCCGTGGTCAGGGCGGCCCTCGTCAGGCGCGCGCAGACCTCTCAGACCGACCGTGGCGCGGGGGGCTTCGGCTCGACCGGGCGGCGGAGCGCGGCGGCCAAGGCGCCGGCGCCCGCGCGCAAGAAAAGCAGCGCTGCCGCGCCCCAGCCCAAATCGCGAAATGCCCGGTCCGGCTCGCGCCCGCGCAAAGGCGTTTCCTCGCGACGGGATCGCGGCAAATAGAACGGACTTTCTGCGTCGGAGGCTTTGCGATAGCCCCGAGTTGAGGCAAGGTGGCGGCCGAGGCATGCCGCAGGCCGCGGCGAACGCTCGTCGGTTCGTCTCGGCCGGCCCGGCAACGCGGACGAGCAGGCTCCAGCAACGCCAGAGGACACGATGAACGATCTTCCCGAGATCAAGACGATTTCCGGCTTGCCGTTCAAGGGGCATGGCCGGGTGTTCGGCAGCATCGCCGAGACCATCGGCAATACGCCGCTCGTCAGGCTGTCGCGCCTGCGCGAGGCGGCCGGCGCCAAGGCCGACATCCTGCTGAAGCTCGAGTTCTTCAATCCACTCTCGAGCGTCAAGGATCGCATCGGCGTGTCGATGATCGATGCCCTTGAGGCGACGGGCCGCATCGGCCCCGGCACGGTGCTGGTCGAGCCGACATCCGGCAATACCGGAATCGGCCTGGCCTTCGTGGCGGCGGCGCGTGGCTACCGGCTCATTCTCGTCATGCCGGAGTCGATGTCGATCGAGCGCCGCAAGATCCTTGCGTATCTCGGGGCCGAGCTCGAGCTCACGCCCGCCGAGAAGGGCATGAAGGGCGCATTGGCGCGGGCCGAGGAGCTTCTCAAGGAGATCCCGGGAGCCGTGACCCCGGCCCAGTTTGACAATCCGGCCAATCCCCAGGTTCACGAGAAGACGACGGCCGAGGAAATCTGGAGCGACACGGGCGGCAAGATCGACGCGCTCGTGGTCGGCGTCGGCACCGGCGGCACGCTGACGGGCTGCGGGCGGGTGCTCAAGGCACGCCGGCCGGGCCTCAAGATCTTCGCCGTCGAGCCGGAGGCGAGCCCAGTGCTGTCCGGTGGTCAGGCGGGACCGCACAAGATCCAGGGGATCGGCGCCGGCTTCGTGCCGTCGATCCTCGAGACCGGCCTGATCGACGAGGTCATCAAGGTTCCGAACGAGATGGCCTTCGAGGCGGCGCGCGCGCTGGCCCGCACCGAGGGCATTCCCGGCGGCATCTCGACAGGCGCCAACCTCGCGGCGGCCCTCACCGTCGCGGCCCGCGACGGCATGGCGGGCGGCAACATCGTCACGTTCTCGCCGTCCTCGGCCGAGCGTTACCTGTCGACGGCGCTCTTCGAGAACCCGGCCTGAGATCGCGAGGCACCGGATGCTCGATCCCGCGGAGATCGATCGCTACAAGCGGCACCTCGTCCTGCGCGAGGTCGGCGGGCAGGGACAGCAGCGGCTCAAGGCGGCAAAGGTGCTGGTGATCGGGGCGGGCGGGCTCGGCTCGCCGCTGATCATGTATCTGGCCGCCGCCGGGGTCGGCACCATCGGCGTCGTCGACGACGATCGGGTCTCCCTCGACAACCTTCAGCGCCAGATCATTCACGACACGGCCGCCGTCGGCGCGCTCAAGGTGGAGAGCGCGGGCCGGACCGTCGCGCGCATCAACCCGCATGTCGCGCTCGTCCCCCATCCCGTGCGGTTGACCGCTGCGAACGCTCTGGAGCTGGTCTCGGCCTACGACATCGTCGCCGACGGCTCCGACAATTTCGCGACGCGCTATCTGGTCAACGACGCCTGCTATCTGGCGCGCCGGCCCCTGGTGTTCGCCGCGCTCGGGCCGTTCGATGGCTACATCACGACCTTCCGCGCCTTCGAGACGGGGGCCGACGGCCGGCCCCATCCGAGCTATCGCTGTATTTTTCCCGAAGCGCCCCCGCCGGGGACCGTTGCCAATTGCGCCGAGGTCGGTGTGCTCGGCGCGGTGGCCGGCGTCGTCGGCACCCTGCAGGCGACCGAGGTTCTCAAGGAGATTCTCGGCATTGGCGAGAGCCTGGTCGGACGCCTGCTCATCTACGACGCCCTGTCGACCCGCTTCGAGGTGGTCCGCGTCGCCTGGGATCCCGACAATCCGCTCAACGGGCGCAATGCCGTCATCAAGGATCTGTCGAGCCACGAGGCTGCGCTGACAGCGTGAGCTGGCGCGGTCGGCGATAGCCTGAGGCGGGCTCTCGGCGCTGCCGGTGTCGATCCAGCGGTCGCGAACCTCGCGGCATGATCCCTGCGGTTGCGAGTCGCCGCCAGCGGTTGGCCGCACGGTGCCTTTCGGTTGCGAGGCGCAGGGGAATTCTAGTCTCCTGTGGGCAACCTGCCGGTTGGCTGTCCCGACCGCTCCCGGCGCTCTCCCGAATCACGCCACCGTTGTCCGGCCGCGTCCGCCGGGCGGGCGGGCGCGGGAGCGCCGGATCGCTGCCGCAGGCGGATCAAGCGCTGCTTCCGGAAGCCGGAGCCATAGGGGGAATTTGCCCAATGGCGCACTGGCAATCCGTAAGCGCTCTAATTAAAGTTGCTCGCCCACGGTGCGTCAACTTTTCTTAGGAGCGCGTTATGCAGCCTCAGCCACTTTCCAGTGTCAATCTGCTGAGCAATCTCGAATTCGATCACGGAGACGGCGGTCTTCTTCGAGCGTTCATCGCCAATGCGGAGCAGCAAGCTCTGGCGCGTGGCGTTTCGCTCACCGTGGCCGGGTTCGACACGCTCAAGCGGCTCAATGAGGAAAACCGCAAGACCTGGGCGCCCGTCCTGTCGATCTTCGATCAGGAGCGCGGCGGCGTGGCGCCGGAGGACGGGCTCGCCTTCATCGGGTACGATTCCAGCGGCCGGGGCGTCACGTCGATCGCGGCGCGGCTCTTCCATTGGTCCGATACGACCTTTGAGGAAGGGGCTCGGTCCCTAAAGCTTTTCTACGGAGAGCCCGACCGCTGGAAGGCTGCCGGTGAGACGTGCGCCGTGACCGCGCGGGCAACGCGACTGGTATCCGGGCGGGTGGTGTTCGTCGGGGCCGGCTGGTTCCATCCGGAGTTCCGCGGTCTCGGGCTGTCCGGCATTCTCTCGCGTCTGGCTCGCGCCTATGCCTATGCCCGCTGGCGCAGCGACTTCACCACGGGGTTCGTGACGGAGGCCTTGTTCAAGGCGCGCAACAGCTCCAACTGGAACGGCTTCACCAACATCGACTGGGCACTCGATTGGACCGGCTCGACGCGCGGCGATGCACGCTTCGCGTTTGTGTGGATGCGCCCGGACCAGTTGCAGGACGACCTGTCAGGATATCTGGCCCGCGCCGCCGCGAAGGTCGATGCTGTCATCGAGAAACGAACTGCTTAACAGCAGGCGCTCACCGCGGCGGTCCTCGAACGGTATCACCAGACGGTGATACCGACCCCGCCGCCGGCCTTTACCCCGAACCTCGAGGTAGGCGTCCACCGACTGCAGGATCGGTGTGTTCTCCAGCAGGGCCAGCCGGTAGTCGTTGACGACGTTCTGCGCATAGTAATAGTCCGGCTGGTCGAGCAGGTTGTTGCCCGGCAGGCGCGCACGCCAGCTCTTGTCCACCAGCCAGTAGCCGGTGCCGATCTCCTGCAGCCGAAGCAGGCCGGCGCCGTTCTCGGGCGTGGCGATGATATAGCGATTGGACAGCGGCCCCTGCAGGCGCGACAGCATCGTCGCGCGGTCGAAGCGCCCGCCCGACACGCGCCATCCGTCGAAGAGCGGCAGCAGGGGATTTCGTGCGTCGAGGCGTTCGAGGCTACAGCGCACGCTCCGGTAGTCGTCAGCCCGATGGAGCGGCGGGGGCTCGCAGATGTCCCCAAGGCGCTCGATGAAGGCCTGGAAGCTCAGCGCCGCGAAGGTCGAGGTGCGGCCGGCGACGGTGTAGTGCAGATTGTACTGCTTGGCGGTCAGGTGGGCGACCAGCCGATAGATGGCCGCAGCCATCGTCACACTGGGCGCATCGGCCGGAAGCCATACATGACAGCGATGGCCGCTTTGCCCGACGATGGCTTGCCTGAGCTCGTTGGCGACGCCCCCGAGCAGGCTCTCCAGCGAGCCGGCTGCATGGGCCGACGGGGCTGACGGCGCGGGCGAATCTGTGCTGGTGACATGGCCATTGCCGTCGACAAACGAAAAACGCATCACGATCGACACCGAACGCTATGGAACTACGGATACGCGCGAGATCGGATAATATTAATTGATCAGGCGGCCGGGCATTACAAGGCGGACATCACGATCGAAGTCAGAAAATGCGACAACTGACTCTAAACAGCGTAAATCCGTACAGCCTCATTCCGGCCGCCGTGCCATGTCCGGTCCGGCCGGTGCGCCGGCTCTTCTGCTGCCCGAGAAGGCCCGAACAATGAGCGCAAAGTCCCGGTTCCTCGCGATATGCCTCGTTCTGGCCTTGTCGGTCGTGGTGGCGGGCGGAGCCGTGGCGCAGTCCCCCCGCAAGGGCGATCGCTGGGTGCTGCTGATGCGTGCGCCGCTGACATCCGCGCCGTCGCCCTATCGGCTCGACCTCAAGGCCGCGCAGGGGACGTTTCGGGCGGTTCGTGTCGTTGTTGCCGGCAGGCCTTTGACGCTCACGCGTGCCGTCATCGCGTATGGCGACGGCAGCGTGCATGACGAGCGCATGAGCGTGGAGCTGCGCGCCGGCGAGCGGACCCGGCCGCTGGACGTGAGGCCGACGGGCCGTTTCATCGACCGGCTCGAACTGCATCTGGCGGGCGACAGGCAGGCGCGGTCCGGCGGAAGGCTCGAAGTCTGGGGGCTGCAAAGCCCGGCCGGAGCCATGGCAGCCCGGCCCCCGCCGTTGGCGCACACACTCGTTGCTGCCGCCGGTCAATCGGGATCGTCGCGGGCCCTGACGCTGATCCTGCCCCCGCGGCTCGCCAAGTTCCGCCACATGAAGCTCGATCTGCCGAGCGGGGTGGCGCGGGGCGTCCTGACGTCGCTGACGATGGTCTACGCCGATGGCGTGCGCGAAACCGTAGCGCCAGACCGCCGCGCCGACCGCCGGGAGGTGCTGGACTGGCTGCGCGTCGACCCGAGCCGGTTCGTTGCGCGGGTCGAGGCAGTCACGACGGCGGATGTTCGACATGCTGGCGCCGGCCGTGTGCGGCTGCTCGCGGAGCTTGCGGACGGCTGGGCAACGCCGACTGGGGAAGGGCCGAAGCACAACGCCGGCTGGGTGCTGCTGTCGGCGGGCGAAGTGGCGGCGGCACCGCTCCCTGGAAGCAAGGACCTCGTCTGGGCCGAGTTCCCCGTGGCGCGCGGCGTCGGCAGGCTGCGCCGGCTGCGGATCACGCCCGAGCCGCACGGCGTGGTGATCGCTGCGGTGGAGCTGGTCGGTTCGTCTGGCACCCGCCAGAAGCGCCAGACATCCAAGCCGTCCGGGACAGGTCCCGTTCCGCAGACCTTCGATGTCGACGACGTTCCCGCAGGGCTTGCGGTAATCCGTATCGCGGTATCGCCAGAGTCGCGCAGGACGCCAGAAGGGAGCGAGGCGCTCGTGCGCGTCTGGGGGCGGTACTAGACGGGCGCCGGCTTCGATGGAACAGCCTGTGCAGGGCCGCGACAGTGCAGCTCACGATGCCCGTCGAAGATGGAGCGTGCGCGCGCCCGGACCACGCGCCGTCCGGCGACACCAGTGTTTCCATAGGTGCTCTGGCAGTGTCATCAGTCCGCCGCAATTGCGGACGAACGCTGCCGTCGCAGGTCCGAATGGCGGCGCGGACCTGTTCATGACGGGTTCACCCTATTCCCGCTAGCGTCCGCCTGCTCGATGGCCGATCGGCAAGAAAAAAGACAGCGGATCGGCACGTGAAAAAAAACAGACACATCGGAGTGGTCTCACATGCTTCGCAGAACGTTTCTCGCGGCGCTCGCAGTGCTTGCGGCCGCCACGCTCCTCCCTGAACTCGCCTCCGCGCAGCGCGGCCAAGGACGCTGGGAGATGCTCGGCGCTCAGAAGGTCGGCTTCGCCGTCGATCGCGACGTCATCCGTGTCGGCCGGCGCGAGGGCCGCTTCCGCGCGGTCCAGCTTCGCGTGCGCGGCAACGACATTCACATGATGGATCTCAAGGTCGTTTTCGGAAATGGCGAGGTGCAGGACATCCCGGTGCGTCGCATGATCAAGGCGCCGGGCGAGACCCGCGTCATCGACCTCAGGGGTGATCGTCGCATCATCCGCGAAGTGCAGATGGTCTATCGCTCGCGCCCGAGCTTCCGGGGCCAGGCCACCGTCGAGGTCTGGGGCCGCCACTAGGCGCCTCACCACGAGCGGCAGCGGCGGCCCGACAAGCGGGCCTCCGCACCGAAACTGACTGAGACGGGGCGCCCCGGCCGGGGCGCCCCGTTCTCGTTTTCCGGGCCACGTCGATGCCTCGCCGGGGTTTCCCACGGACTGAACTGCTGACATATTGTGCGCCGACCACAAATTTCGCCGTCCCGAGGAGAGCATCATGAAGACCCGCGCTGCTGTCGCCTTCGAGAAAGCCAAGCCGCTGGAGATCGTCGAGGTCGATCTCGAGGGCCCCCGCGAGGGTGAGGTTCTGGTCGAGATCAAGGCGACCGGCATCTGCCATACCGACGAGTTCACGCTGTCCGGGGCGGATCCCGAGGGATTGTTTCCGGCGATCCTCGGGCACGAGGGTGCCGGCGTCGTCGTGGATGTCGGACCCGGCGTCAAGAGCGTCAGGAAGGGCGACCACGTCATCCCGCTCTACACGCCCGAGTGCCGGGAATGCCCCTCCTGCCTCTCGCGCAAGACGAACCTGTGCACGGCCATCCGCTCGACCCAGGGCCAGGGCGTCATGCCCGACGGCACCAGCCGCTTCTCCATCGACGGCAAGAAGCTGCATCACTACATGGGCACCTCGACCTTCTCGAACTTCACGGTGCTGCCGGAGATCGCCGTTGCCCGGATCCGTGAGGACGCACCCTTCGACAAGGTCTGCTACATCGGCTGCGGCGTCACGACGGGCATCGGCGCGGTGCTCAACACGGCCAAGGTCGAGCCGGGCGCCAAATGCGTCGTGTTCGGTCTCGGCGGCATCGGCCTCAACGTCATTCAGGGCCTGAGGCTCGCTGGCGCCGACATGATCGTCGGCGTCGACATCAATCCCGACAGGAAGGCCTGGGGCGAGCGCTTCGGCATGACGCATTTCGTCAACCCGAAGGAGGTCGGCGGCGATCTCGTCGCGCACCTCGTCGACATGACCAAGACCAAGGCCGACCACATCGGCGGCGCCGACTATACCTTCGACTGCACGGGAAATGTCACGGTCATGCGCCAAGCGCTCGAGGCGTGCCATCGCGGCTGGGGCCAGTCGATCGTCATCGGCGTGGCGCCGGCCGGCGCCGAGATCGCGACGCGGCCGTTCCAGCTCGTGACCGGGCGTGTCTGGAAGGGTACGGCCTTCGGCGGTGCGCGCGGTCGCTCGGACGTTCCCAGGATCGTCGACTGGTACATGGACGGCAAGATCGAGATCGATCCGATGATCACTCACACGATGCCGCTCGCCGACATCAACAAGGGCTTCGATCTCATGCACGCCGGCAAGAGCATTCGCAGCGTCGTGCTCTTCTAGGGGCCAGGACGCCTGCCCATCGCGAAACCGAGCAAGGAGGCCTCGCCATGTCGTCCCTCAAGACCCCGAGCTTCCGGCTCGACAACAGGCGTGCCCTGGTCACGGGCGCCGGCCGTGGCATCGGCCTCGGCGCGGCGCTGGCGCTGGCCGACGCCGGCGCTCACGTCACGCTGGTTTCACGCACCGCCGGCGAGATCGAGGCGGCCAAGGCCGAGATCACGGGGCGGGGCGGCAGCGCGGATACGCTGGTGCTCGACGTGACCGACCTTGCCGCGCTGCGCGAGGCGCTGTCGGCACGCCCGGCCTACCACGTCCTCGTCAACAACGCCGGCACCAACCGGCCGGCGGCCTTCACGGACATCAGCGAGGCCGACTTCGATGCGGTCTTCGAGGTGAACGTGCGGGCGGCCTTCTTCGTGGCGCAGACCGTGGTGAAGGGGATGCGAGCCGAGGGCCTCAAGGGCTCGATCATCAACATTTCCTCGCAGATGGGGCATGTCGGCGGGCCGAAGCGGACGGTCTATTGCGCGAGCAAGCACGCAATCGAAGGCTTGACCAAGTCCATGGCCTTCGAACTCGGCAGCGAGGGCATTCGCGTCAATGCACTGGCGCCGACCTTCGTCCGCACGCCACTCGCCGCTCAGATGCTTTCGGACAAGGCCGTCCACGACTACGTCGTCACCAAGATCAAGCTCGGCCGCGTCGGCGAGATCGAGGATCTGATGGGCGCCATCGTCTTTCTGGCGAGCGACGCCTCGGCCCTCATGACGGGCGCGAGCCTGCTGGTCGACGGTGGCTGGACCATCGGCTGAGCCAGCCCGCCCGGGCGCCCCGACGCAGCCGCGGGGAAACCCTTTACCGGCTGAGCGCTTGACACCGCCCGCCACCTTGGCGAATGTCCTGGCGAATCCAGAGGTTTGGGCGCGCCCGGACGGTTCGTCAGGGTGCGGAGCTCGCAGGGTCCATGCGCACGTATCTCGATTTCGAGAAGCCGATTGCCGAGCTCGAGAGCAAGGTCGCGGAGCTGCGATCGCTCACTGGCGACGACAACTCGGTGTCCATCGCCGAGGAAATCGAGACGCTCCAGGCCAAGGCCGAGACGGCGCTGGTCGAGACCTACGCCAAGTTGACGCCCTGGCAGAAGACGCAGGTCGCCAGGCATCCCGACCGGCCCCACTGTCTCGACTACGTCAAGGCGCTGATCGACGACTTCACGCCCCTGGCAGGCGACCGCTATTTCGGTGAGGACGAGGCCATCATGGGCGGTGTCGGCCGATTCCGCGGCCGCGATGTCGCCGTGCTCGGCCATGAGAAGGGCACGGATACCGAGAGCCGCATCCGCCACAACTTCGGCATGGCGCGACCGGAAGGCTATCGCAAGGCCGTGCGCCTGATGAACCTGGCGGACAAGTTCTCGCTGCCGGTGCTGACGTTCATCGACACGGCCGGCGCCTTCCCCGGAGTCGAGGCGGAGGAGCGGGGCCAGTCCGAGGCCATCGCCCGCTCGACGGACTGCTGCCTGGCGCTGGGCGTGCCGCTGATCTCGCTTGTCATTGGCGAGGGCGGCTCGGGAGGCGCGGTGGCGATCGCAACGGCCAATCGCGTGCTGATGATGGAGCATGCCATCTACACGGTTGCGTCACCGGAGGCCGCAGCATCAATTCTGTGGCGCGATTCGACCCGTGCCATCGATGCCGCCACGAGCATGAAGATTACGGCGCAGGACCTGCTCCAGCTCGGCGTCATCGACGTCATCGTGCGCGAGCCGGTCGGTGGAGCCCATCGCGACAAGCCCGGGGCCATATCGGCGGCAGCCGATGCGATCGCCAAGGCGCTCGTGGAATTCGACGATATGCAGGCAGCCGAAATCCGCGCGCAGCGTCACGAAAAGTTCCTGTCGATCGGCCGTACGCTCTGACGCGAGAGCCTTGCGCACGGGCTTAGACCGCGCTGTCAGTCGAGACACATCCCGGAAACGCGCCGGGTGGCTGCAACGGCCTCTTCCAGCATCTGCGCGTAGATGGCGGCGACCGGCTTCACCTCGTCGGCGAAGACCGCCGATTGGCCCATGGACAACAGGCCGCGGTTCCAGTCACCCGTCTCGTAGGCGACCTTGGCCTCGGTGCCCGCCGCGAATGGGCGGTAGGCGTCGAAGTCCTTGACGCCCTCGGCCTCGAGGCTGGCGACGGCCTGGGCCGCCTGATTGTCGATCACGCGATAGGTGTTGCGGAACGTCTGCATGACCAGGCGTGAGCCGGTCTCGTCGCTCTCGACGATCTTCTGCTTGTAGGCGCCGTGCGCCCAGATCTCGCTGGCAACCGTCATCCGCGTGCCGAGCACGACCGCCTCGGCCCCCATGGCGAGCGCCGCCGCGACCTGGCTGCCATGGCCGATACCGCCGCCGATCGCCACCGGCAGCGGCACCGAGCGCGTAGCCTGGACCGTCTGCACGATGCTGCCGATCATCTGCATGCCGGGATGGCCGCCGCATTCCGCGCCCACCACGCAGACGGCGTCGATGTCGAGTTTGGCGGCGCTGATCGCGTGCCGCACGGTGGAGACCTTGTGCATGATCGTGCAGCCGGCATCCTTGAGGCGAGGCACGACGTCCTTTGGGGGAATGCCGGAGGTCTCGATGAGACGCACGCCCTCCTCGAGCAGGATCGGGATGTGCGTTTCGAAAATGCGATTCTCCTCCGGGCGTGTCGACATGTAGACGTTGACGCCGAAGGGCTTGCCGCCTGTGAGGTCGCGGCATTTCTGCAGCTCGGCCCGGAAGGCGCCGGGGTCTGGAAAGGTGCGGACGGTCATGAAGCCCATGCCGCCCGCGTTGACGCTCGCCGCGACGTAACCGGCATCGGAAAGCCACATCAGGCCGCCGCAGAGGATCGGGTGGCGGATGGCGAACAGCTCGGTGATGCGAGTCTTGAAGTGCTGGCGTTCGATCATGCGTGGCCCTGCTCGTGTTGCCGGTTGTCGTGGCTTTCGGATCAGGCCATCAGGTTGCCGACGGACAGGCCGCCGCAGACATAGAGCACCTGGCCCGTCGTGTAGCCGGCCTTGTCCGAGAGGAAGTAGGCGCATGCTTCTGCGATCTCGTCCACGTGACCCATGCGCTGCATTGGTACGGTCGCGATGAAATTGCGATACTTCTCCGAGCCGGGCGGGTGATTGCCGAGAAACATCTCGGTCTCGATCGGACCGGGCGCAACGCAGTTGACGGTGATGCCGTCGGCGACGACCTCGAGGGCCACGGTGCGGCTCAAGGAAACGAGGCCTGCCTTGCTCATGCCGTAGAGCGCCCGCTCGGGCCGGCCGAGCCCGGCCCGGCTCGTGACGTTGACGATGCGTCCGAATTTCGCCGCGCGCATGGCCGGCAGCACCGCCTGCATGCATTGCAGGGCCGAGCGGACGTTGATGGCCATGACCCGCTCGAAATCGGCGTCCGTCATGTCGTCGAGCTTCTGGGCATGGCTGATGCCGGCGTTGTTGACGAGACGCGTGATCCGGTAACGTCCGGCGATCTCGGCCAGCGCCGCGGCGGAGGCGGCCTCATCCTGGAAGTCGGCGGTGTAGAAGTCTCCGTCGAATCCGCCCTTGGGCTTCGATCTGGCCATTCCCACGACATGGTGTCCCTGTCGCGCCAGCAGGTCGGCGAGGGCCCGGCCGATGCCGCGGCTGGCTCCCGTCACGAGCGTCGCTTGCTTGTCCATGCGGTCTCCTTACTGGCTCCGGCTGTCGTGCAACGGCCGATCCGTCAAATCGGGGCGAGACCGGCGGTCATGCCGCCGCAGATGTAGAGCACCTGGCCCGTCGTGAAGCCCGATTCCACCGAGAGGAAGTAGGCGGCTGCGGCTGCGATGTCCTGCGGCGTGCCGAGGCGACCGACCGGCACGCGCGCCTCGAAGGCGCGCCTCATGTCCGGATTGGCGGCGTTGTTGCGGGTGAAAAGCTCGGTCTCGATGGGGCCGGGCGCGATGCAGTTGACCGTGATGCCGTCGGCCGCCAGCTCCAGAGCCGCGGCCCGCGTGAAGCAGCCGAGTGCGCCCTTCGAGATGGCGTAGGACGAGCGCCCTTCCTTGCCGAGCGCGGCGCGGCTGCCGATGTTGAGCACGCGCCCGAAGCGCGCCTCCCGCATGGCCGGCAGGCAGGCCTGCAGACACTGCATGGCGGCCCGCACGTTGACGTCGAGCACAGCGGCGAGGTCCGCCGTCTTGATCTGCTCGACGGGGGCCATGCGCCCGATTCCGGCATTATTGACGAGCCGCACCACCTTGTGCCGCGCCGTGATCTCGGCCATTGCGGCTCTCGTCGCCTCGCCGTCGCCGAGGTCCACGGCATGATGCTCGCCGGGGAAATAGCCCTCCGGCTTCGAGCGGGACAGCCCGATGATGGTCTGACCGCTCCGCGCGAGCCGCTCGGCGATCGCCCGGCCGATGCCGCGACTGACGCCCGTCACCAGGGTTGCCGTCCCGTCCATAGCAGGTCTCCTTTGACAGGCTCGTCTCAGTTGCCGAGATCGGCAAGGTTGGCGAACGGGCTGATGTGCTCGAGGGTGGTGTGCACGTCGACCACGACGGGGCCCTCCGTCTCCAGCGCCTCCGCCACGATCTCGGCGGCCTCCTCGATGGTCGATATGGTGAGCCCGGTAGCACCGAATGACTCAGCCATGCGGGCGAAGTCGGGGTTCTGCAGCTCGGTGCCGTGGACACGTCCCTTGTAGGACTTCTCCTGGTGCATTCGGATGGTGCCGTAGCTGCCGTTGTTCGAGACGAACACCTTGATAGGCACGCCGTACTGCACGGCCGTGGCCAGCTCGCTCCCCGTCATGAGCATGCCGCCGTCGCCGATGAAGGTGATGACCGTGCGATCCGGATGGCGCAGTCCTGCCGCCACGGCAGCCGGCATGCCGAGCCCCATGGCGCCGCCGACCGTGCCGACCATGAGGTGCTTGCCGGAGAAGGGGAAATGACGATGCAGCCAGCCGGAGAAGTTTCCGGCGTCGGTGATGAAGATCGTGTCGTCGGCGACCTTGCCGACCAGTGCGGCGACAATGGCCCCCATGTCGAGCAGGCCATCTTTTGGCGCAGCCCACGGCATCGCCGCCGCGACGGGCGCATGCAGTCGCTCGATCCACGCCTTGCGCGCCGCTGGCGCGGTCGAGGAGCGGCCGGCGAGCGCGCGAAGAAAGGCGGTCGCGTCGGCGACGATGGGCAGCTCGGTGCGGAACTCGCGACCGATCTTGCCGGGGTCGTCGTAGACGTGGATCAGCGGCTGGCGGGGCACCGGCGTCGCCGGGAACGTATAGCCCTGCGTGGTCACCTCGCCGAGGCGCGTGCCGACGGCCAGGATGAGATCGGACTCCGCGAAGCGGTCGACCATGGGCTTCGGGATCTTGAAGCCGAGATGCCCGACATAGTTGGGATGCGCGTTCGGGAAGAGGTCCTGGCGCTTGAAGGTCAAAGCCACGGGCAGGGCGTGAGCTTCCGACGCCGCCAGCAGCGCGGCGCGCCCTTCCGGCGAGCCGACACCACCGCCCGCGATCACGAGCGGGCGCTCCGAGCGCGCCAGCCGCGCCACGACATCTTCGAGTGCTTCGGCGCCCGAAGCGACGCGAGGCGCCGCGATAGGCTCGATCACTTCGGCCGACGTCATGTCCTCGAGCATGTCTTCCGGCAGCACGATCACGACCGGACCCGGCGTCGGCGCCTTGGCGACGGCGTAAGCGCGCGCCAGGATCTCGGGAATGCGATCGGCGTCGTCGATCACCCACACGCCCTTGGCCATGTCCGAGAAGGTCTTGGCGTAGTCGACCTCCTGGAAGGAACGCCGGCCGACTTCGGCGCGCGGCACCTGCCCGATGAAGAGGATGAGCGGCACGGCGTCCTGCTCGGCCACGTGCACGGCGATCGAGGCGTTGGTTGCACCGGGGCCGCGGCTGACGAAGACGATGCCCGGCTGGCCGGATACCTTGGCGTCGGCCAGGCCCATGAAGCCGGCGCCGCCCTCGTGGCGACAGATGACGGTCTCGATCGCATTGCGGTCGTGGAGCGCATCGAGAACGGCGAGATAGCTCTCGCCGGGGACACAGAAGACACGGTCGGTGCCGTGCTGGGCGAGGCAGTCGACGAGCAGATCGGCGGCGCGGCGGGCCATGGACTATGCTCCTGGAGCTCGGGCCTGGTCTGGGAAAGGGCGGCCTCGGCTGGTTGCAGACGGCGCGGTCACGTGGTGCGGCCGCAATCGACGACGATGGTCTGGCCGGTGATTGCCTGCTGCGCGCACAGGAAGATCATGGTCTCGGCGATATCGTCCGCCTCGACGAAGCGGCGCAGCGGCGCGGCCTCGGCATAGCGCGCCTTGCGCTCGGGCGGCCAGGGATCGGTCCATGGCGTGCGCGTCAGACCCGGGGCGACCGCGTTGACGCGGATCTCCGGGCCGAGCGCCCGCGCGAGGTTGCGGGTGAGATTGATCAGTGCGGCCTTGGCTGCGCTGTAGGCGAGGGAGGAGCCCGCGCCGCCGATGCCGAGTCCCGCGATGGAGGCGGTGGAGACGATGCAGCCGCGGCTGGCCTTCAGGGCCGGCGCGGCGGCGCGCGTGCAGCGGAACGGACCCACCAGATTGGTCGCCAGGATCTTCGTCCAGAACTCCTCGGTCATGGCGTCGAGATCGGGAAAGGGAATGGGCTCCACCGTCAGCGACGTGCCGGCATTGTTGATCAGGATATCGAGACCACCGAGGTCGTCGATGGCCTGGCCGACCATGTTCTCGGCCGATGCGGGATCGGAAACGTCGCCTGCGGCGCCGATGACCGTATTGCTGGATTTGCGCAGCGTCTCCAGCGTCGCCTTGGCCTTGTCGTCGCCGGGCAGATGGTTGATCGCGACCTGTGCGCCGCAGCGCAGCAGCGCCTTCGTCGTAGCGAGTCCAATTCCGGACGCTCCGCCGGTGACGAGCGCGCGCTTACCAGTGAAATCAGCCGTGATCATGTGGGGGTACGAGCTCCGATGCAGGGTCGAGGCAGCTCACCGTGTGCCATGCCTGGAGCTCGCTCGCCCTGGTCCTCGGACCCGAGAGGCGTCGGCGCAATCGACGCGCGTTCGCTGCCGCATCCCGACGAGCGGCCCGATCGGCACCGCCGGTCTCGCCACTGCTCCGGCAGTGGTCGTTTCGAGCTGCACGGAGCCGGTCTGGCATCAACACAAAGGTGAAGATCAATAGAGTTGGCGAGGATAGGTGAAGCGGTTATCGTTCGCAATCACGTTCAGCGATCGAAAAGACTGAACGAAGAGGGCGGATCGTCGATGCAATCGAAATCGATCCCCCCCGGAGGAACAAAGCCCAAGGGAGAACGTCACATGAAAACACCCTCGACTCGTATTGCCATTGCGGTGGCTGCATCGCTCGGCTTGCCGATGGCGAGCGCCTCGGCGGCAGAGGTCAAACTGCCGAAAGCCATCTCGTGGACCGCGTACGGCACGACGTCGTCCGGCTATGCGCAGTCCGTCGGTCTCGGGCAGATGCTGAAGAAGCGCTTCGGCGTCGATCTGCGGATCATTCCGGGCAAGAACGATGTGTCGCGCATGGCGCCGATGAGGGTCGGCCAGACGCAGATCTGCGCCTGTGGCATCGCGGCCTATTTTGCCCAGGAAGGCGTGCTGATGTTCGCCGAGAAGTCCTGGGGTCCGCAGCGCATCTACAATCTCTTCAACAACGTCGGGCGTAACGGCCAGCAGGCCATGACGGCGGCCGACGCTGGCATCCTCAAGGTGTCGGATCTCAAGGGCAAGCGCGTCACCTTCGTGAAGGGTGCGCCGGCGCTCAACACCAACATGACGGCCATGCTGGCCTTCGGCGGCCTGACCTGGGCCGACGTCAAGAAGGTCGAGGTCCCCGGCTGGAAGCAGTCGATCGAAGCCGTCATCAACGGTCAGGCGGACGCCGCCTGGGGCAGCACCATCTCGAGCGCCTACGCGCAGCTCGCAGCCTCGCCGCGCGGGCTCTACTTCCCGCCGTTGCCGCACGCCGACAAGGCGGCGTGGGATCGGGCCAAGGCCGTGGCGCCGTGGTGGGCGCCGACCAAGATCCTCGCCTACACGAAGGGCGCCAAGAACCAGGGTCCCTACGAGGGCAGCAACTATCCCTACCCGATCTTCGTCGCCGTGAAGGGCATCTCCGACGACTTGGCGTACGGCCTGACAAAGGCGGTCATGGAGCACTACCAGGACTTCAAGGAGTCCGGCCCCGGCATGGACGGCTATCAGCTCTCCGCGCAGAACCTCGCCTACGTGTTCCCGTACCACCCGGCCGCCATCAAGTACTACAAGGAGAAGGGCGTCTGGACGGCGGCTCACGAGCAGCACAACCAGATGCTGCTGAAGCGCCAGGACGTTCTTGCCGCCGCGTGGAAGGACATGCAGGCCAAGAAGGTCGCCGACGACAAGTTCGTCGCGGAATGGCTGAAGGTGCGCGCGGCCGCGCTGAAGAAGGCCGGCATGCCGGTCATCTTCGAGTAGTCGACGCCAGCAATCCGGCGTGAGGCGTCAGGGGACCGGCCGCAAATGGCCGGTCTCCGGACTCGTTTCTTCATTCCGTTCGGAAGTATCCCACCATGAGCCAGTCGATGACAGCCGGCGAGGACGCCGCTGCGGCCCTCGAGGAGGCGCGCTATCGACGCCTTCCACTCGTCGCTCACCTCTGGCTCATGCTGGCGGCGATCGGTTCCGTTGCCATCTCGGTCTACGTGATCTTCGGATTGGGGAATACGTTCGGCACCTACGTGCCGCTCGAGACCGAGTACTTCTATGTGATGCTGGCACTGCTGCTGCCGCTGGCCTTCCTGCTCTATCCGCTGACCAAGGCCGGCAAGGCGCGCATCCCCATCTACGACTGGGCGCTGGCCATCGTCGCCTTCGCCGTGCCGGCCTACTTCGCGATGAAGGGCAATGCCATTCTCAACGAGGGGTGGGAGTACACCGCACCCATCCATGCGAAGGTGATGGCCTTTCTCACCTGGGCGTTGGTGCTGGAGGCGCTGCGGCGTGCCGGCGGCACAGCGATCTTCGTCATCTGCCTCGTCGTGTCGCTCTACCCGATCTTCGGACATTTCGCGCCGGGCGCCTTCAAGGTGCAGCCCGTGGCGCCGGAAGTGACGGCCGGGTTCCACATCTTCGGAACCGAGAGCATGCTCGGCATCCCGATGAACGCCTTCGCCAACCTCGTGGTCGGGTTCCTGGTGTTCGGCGTCGCCCTGCAATTCACCGGTGGCGGCGCTTTCTTCCTCAATCTCGCCTTCTCCCTGCTCGGGCGTCGGCGCGGCGGGCCGGCCAAGGTGGCCATTTTCGCGTCGGGTCTGATGGGCTCCATGTCCGGCAGTGTCATCACCAACGTGCTGACGACCGGCGTGCTGTCCATCCCGGCCATGAAACGGGTCGGCTTCCGGCCAGCCTACGCTGGCGGCGTCGAGGCCTGCGCCTCGACGGGTGGCGTGCTGATGCCGCCGGTCATGGGCGCCACGGCCTTCGTCATGGCGACCTTCCTGGAAATTCCCTATTCCGAGATCGTGGTCGCGGCGGCCTTCCCGTCGCTGCTCTATTACTTCGGTCTGTTCCTCCAGATCGACGCCTATTCGGCCCGCTACGGTCTGCAGGGACTGCCCGCGGAGGAGCTGCCGAGTATCGGCGAGGTGCTCCGCGACGGCTGGTACTTCATCGCTGTGTTCGTGCTGCTGATCGTCATGCTGCTCTATCTTCAGCGGGAGGCGCAGGCGCCCTATTACGCGACTGTTCTGCTGATCGCCATCAATCAGATGTCGCGCAAACATCGCTGGACGGCGAAGCGGCTCGGCGAGTTCGTCGAGGGCATCGGCAAGCTGTTCGCCGAGCTTGCCGCCATCCTCGCGGGTGTCGGTCTCATCATCGGCGCGCTGACGTTGACCGGCAAGGTCGGCAGCCTCACCTACGAGCTCGTGCGCATCGCCGGCAACGACGTGCTGATGCTGCTCGTCATGGGGGCAATCACCAGCTTCATCCTCGGCATCGGCATGACGGTGACGGCGGCCTACCTCTTCCTCGCCGTGACTCTTGCGCCAGCGCTGGTGCAGGGCGGGCTCGACAAGGTGGCGGTGCATCTCTTCATGCTCTACTGGGGCATGATCTCCTTCATCACGCCTCCCGTGGCGCTCGGTGCTTACGCGGCCGCCTCGATCGCGAAGTCCAATCCCATGCGCACCGGCTTCGAGGCGATGCGGCTCGGCAGCATCATCTACTTCGTGCCGTTTTTCTTCGTGCTCAATCCGGCGCTGATCGGCCGGGGCAGCGGGATGGAAGTGGCGCTCGTGCTTTCGACGGCGATGCTCGGCATCACGCTGATCGCCGGTGGGCTTCAGGGCTACCTCTTCTTCCTCGGTCCGCTCGACGGCAACTGGCTCGCCATGCCGGGCCGCGTCCTGCTGGTGATCGGCGGGGCAATTCTGGCGTTGCCCGGCAGCAAGCAACTGGGGTTGACGCACCTCGAGCTCAATAGTGTGGCGTTGGCGATCGTGGTCGTGGGTCTCGCGTTCTCCTGGCTGGGGCGACGGCCACTGACGAAACCCGGCTGAGCCCCGGCTTTCGTATTTGCGTCCCCGGAGGCTTCAGAGATCGCGCTTGGCGAGCCTGGGGCCGGTCGATATCCTCGCCGCGCGCCCTGCACGACCAGCCGGGCGTTTCGTGGGCGGGGACTTGCTCTCGCGTTGGCGGCAAACAAGATCGAAAAGACGGTTGCGATGTGCGGACCGGGCAGCGCCTCAGGGGAGGCCAGGTCCGCCATGATTGTCGTCAGGAGTGGTTAGGCTTCTCAGGCCGAGGCGGTGGGTCGCCAGCGACTGAGAACCGTTGATTGGAGGAAATGTATGAGGTCATTCTCGAAGGTCGCCATGACGGCGATCGCATTCGCAGTCGTGCCGTCGATGGCATTCGCGGCGGATACCAAGCTGCCCAATCCACTGGCATGGACCGCCTACGACGTCGGGTCCGGCGGCTACAACCAGTCGGTGGCGATCGGCAAGGCCCTCAAGGACGCGATGGGCATCGACCTGCGCGTGCTGCCCGGCAAGAACGACGTCTCGCGGCAGGTTCCGCTGCGTGCAGGCAAGGTGCACTTTTCGGCCACCGGCATCGGCGCCACCTTTTTCGCGCAGGAAGGCGTCTTCGAGTTCGGCGCGAAGTCGTGGGGTCCGCAGCAGGTCATGATGCTGCTGGCCGCCAATGCGGACTCGAACCTCTCGCTCGCCGTGGCGGCGGACACCGGCGTCAAGAAGATGTCGGATCTCAGGGGCAAGCGCGTGGCCTGGGTGGTCGGCTCGCCAGCGCTCAACCAGAACGTCACGGCCATGCTGGCCTTCGGCGGTCTGACCTGGGCCGACGTCAAGAAGGTCGAGGTGCCGGGCTTCGGAGCGTCCTTCGACGGCATCATCAACGGCACGCTCGACGCGGCATTCTCGCAGACCACCTCGGGCAAGGCCTACCAGCTCCAGGCGTCGCCGCGTGGCATCGTCTGGCCGCCGCTGCCCCACGGTGACAAGGAAGGCTGGGCGCGCGTCAGGATGCACGGCCCTCACTTCATTCCGAACAAGGCGACCCTCGGCGCGGGCATTTCCAAGGAGAAGCCGCACGAGGGCGGCAGCTATCCCTATCCCGTCCTGATCACGTACGCGTCCCAGGACGAGAAGATGGTCTACGCCATGACCAAAGCGATGATTCAGCTTTTCCCGAAGTACAAGGGCACGGTCCCCGGCATCGACGGCTGGGCCATCGAGCGCCAGAACTTCGACTGGGTCGTGCCGTTCCATCCGGGCGCCATCCGCTACCTCAAGGAAGTCGGCAAGTGGTCGGCTGCGGCGCAGAAGCACAACGATCGCCTGCTGGCGCGCCAGAAGGTGCTCAAGGAGGCTTGGGCCGAGGTGAACAAGAAGGGCATCGCCGATCCCAAGGCCCACTACAAGGCCTGGCTCGAGGTGCGCGCGGCCAGGCTCAAGGCAGCAGGCTTCGACGTCATCTTCCAGTAACTAGCCGACACGTTACGTGACGAAGCCCCGGACGCCGAGACGGCCTCTGGGGCTTCGCGCATGGTGAGCAACCCAGGTCATACGGGAGCGCGTCATGAGTGAGCCGAGGCCGACGGGTGCTCCGCCGCCGTCGCAGGAAGCCGCAGAGGTCGATTTGAAGTCGGCCGCGGAGAAGGTCTCCGACGAGCTTCGCTATCGCCATTTCTCGCCCCTGTTCAAGGGCATCGTCGCGCTCCTGATCTCCCTGGCCATCGTCATTGCGATCAATCAGCTCTTCAATCTGCGACTGTTGGGCGTCACGGTTCTCGAAAATCGCTATCTCTACCTGCTGGCCGGCATATTCCTGGCCGTCACCTTCCTGGCGTTTCCGGCTTTCAAGAGCAGCGGCCTCGGGCGGGTGCAGCCGCTCGACATCGTGTTCGCGTTGGCGTCTTTGATAGCCTGCGGCTATTTCGTGTGGACGGGCGAGCGCAGCCTGAGCGAGGGCTGGGAATATGCCGCGCCGGTCGAGGCGCGAGTGATCGCCATCGTGCTCTGGGTGCTCATCCTCGAGGCGACGCGACGCACCGCCGGACCGATCGTTTTCGGGATGGTGTTCGTCTTCTCGCTCTATCCGGTTTTCGCCGATCTCATGCCTGGGCCGATCGCCGGCAAGCCACAGCCGTTCGTCGACGCCATCGTCTTCCATATCGTGTCGTCGGAAAGCTCGTTCGGCATCCCGATGAAGGCATTCGGGGAGCTGGTGATCGGCTTCATCATCTTCGGAGCCGCGTTGCAGCACACAGGCGGCGGAAAATTCTTCAACGATCTGGCGCTGGCGCTCGTCGGGCATTATCGCGGCGGCGCCGCCAAGGTCGCCATCCTTGCCTCCGGCTTCATGGGCTCGATCTCCGGCAGCGTGATCTCCAACGTGCTGACGACGGGTGTGGTCTCCATTCCCGCCATGAAGCGAACGGGCTTCTCGCCGCGCTATGCTGCCGGCACCGAGGCCTGCGCCTCGACGGGTGGCGTACTCATGCCGCCCGTCATGGGGACGACGGCCTTCGTGATGGCGTCGTTCATCGGCAGGCCCTATGCCGAGATCGCACTCGCCGCCGCCATTCCCTCGATCCTCTATTATCTCGGCCTCTTCATTCAGCTCGATTCCTATGCGGCGCGGCAGGGCCTGAGGGGCATGGATCGCTCAGAGCTGCCTCGCCTCGGCCAGGCGTTCGCCGAGGGCTGGCACTACATCGCCGTCTTCGCGCTGCTGGTCTATGTGATGATCGGTCTGCGGCAGGAGACGCTGGCACCGTTCTATGCCACGGCGCTGCTGCTCGCCATCGACCTCGTGCTGCGCATCGTCCGCCGCGAAGGCGTCTCGCTCGCGCGCTACGTCGACCTCGTGGTCTCGATCGGGCGGGGACTGGCCGAGCTCGCGGCCATCCTGCTCGGCGTCGGTCTGATAATCGGCGCGTTCTCCGCCACGGGCCTTGCCGGAACCCTCGTCAACGATCTCGTCTTCATCGCGGGCAACAATATCCTGGCGCTGCTGGTCATGGGGGCGGTCACCAGCTTCATCTTCGGCATGGGAATGACCGTGACGGCCTGCTACGTCTTCCTCGCCGTAGTCCTGGCGCCCGCGCTCGTGAAGGCGGGTCTCGACATCGTCGCCGTCCACCTGTTCATTCTCTACTGGGGCATGATCTCCTTCATCACGCCGCCGGTAGCGCTCGGCGCGTTCGCTGCGGCGACGCTCGCGGGCACCAGCCCGATGAAGGCCGGGTTCGCCGCCATGCGGCTCGGCAGCATCATCTACTTCGTACCGTTCTTCTTCGTGCTCAATCCCGCGCTCATCGGGCGCGGCGCCACGGGTGAGATCGTCGTGGTGCTGGCCACGGCCATCGTCGGCGTCTGGCTGCTCGCGTCGGCGCTGCAGGGATATGTCGTGGGGTTCGGCGCCTTCGGTACGCGGCTCATGGACACGGCCATGCGCGGTCTGCTCTTCGTCGGCGGTCTGTTCTTCGCAGCGCCAGGCAACATCGGCCTTGGACTGGGGCACCTCGGCATGTCTTTGATCGGCCTGATGCTGGCACTCCCCCCGCTGCTCTATGTCAGGGTCAGAGGGGTCGTTCCGCCAGCTCGCGCTTGAGCTCGGTCTTCCTGACCTTGCCCGAGGTCGTCATCGGCAGCGCGTCGCGGATGTGGTATCTGGCCGGCCGCTTGTAGGGGGCCAACCGCTCGGCGACGTGCGCCTCGAGCGCGGGAAGCTGGATCTCCGCTCCCGGGATCGGTTGCAGGAAGGCCACGACCTCCTCGTTGCCCGGCACGCCCACGCCGACGACGGCGGAGAAGACGATGCCCGGGAAATCGTTGAGCACGGCTTCCACCTCCGGCGGATAGACGTTGAAGCCGGAGCGGATGATCAGCTCTTTGATGCGACCTGCAATGTAGAGATTGCCGTTCTCCGACAGGCGACCGAGATCACCGGAGCGGAACCAGCCGTCGGGCGTCAACGCGGCCGCGGTCTCCGCCGGAGCATGATAGTAGCCCTTCATGATGTTGGGGCCGCGAACCCAGATTTCGCCGACCATGCCGGCGGGCAACGCCGCCCCCGTCTCCGGATCGGCGATGCGAACCTCGACATCCGCGGCGACGCGGCCGACCGTGTCGTCCTCGGCGCGCGGGTCGAGAAACGTCGTCGTGACCGTCGGCGATGTCTCCGTCAGACCGTAGCCGTTGTGGAGCGGCAGCCCCCACATCTCCTCGATCCGCCTCTTGAGCGCGAGATCGAGCGGTGCGCCGCCCGAGGAGATGAAGCGAAGGTTTGGCGCTGCAACAGGCCGTCCAGTCACCTCCGCGTGCTCCAGCAGGCGCTGGAACATTGTCGGCACCCCCTGGAAGATGCTGATGCCCTGCTCGGCGAGGGCGCTCGCTGCCCGCGCGGCCTCGTAGCGAGGCGCGAGAAGGAGCCGCGCCTGATGGTAGAGCGTGCCGAAGAACATCGAGGCGAGGCCGAACACGTGGCTGATCGGGAGCACGAGATAGACGTGGTCGGCGGGTGTCAGCTTCCGTTGCCGGCCGGAGGTGCGCGCCACGAACAGCAGGTTCGCATGCGTGAGCATGACGCCCTTGGGCTTGCCGGTCGTCCCGGATGTGTAGAGCACGGCGGCGACGGCCGCCCTGCTGTCGGCTTCGACCGGCTCGGGCGTCGCCTCGGCGACCGCGCCGATGTGCACGAGGCCGCCGTGCGTCAGTTCGTGAGGGCTGGCGCCGGCCGTCCTGGCGTGCGCCTCCGCGGCGGCCGATTGCCCGCTGGCGTAGAGCGACAGGCGTGCGCCGGCATGGGCCTGGATCGCCTCGATCTCGCGATCCGTCAATCGGGCGTTCAGCGGGCAGACCCAGGCGCCGACGCGCGCCGCGGCGAGCAGACAGATGCCGCCGCCGACCGTGTTCTCGAGTGCCACGATGACGCGGTCGCCGGGGCGCACACCCCTCCGCCGCAGCGTCTCGGCCAATTCGTCGACACTGTCGGCGAGCTCGCGACCGGTCAGCACGCAGGCACCGTCGCCGATGATCGGGCGGTCGCCGACCCAACGGCGCATCAGGTCGACGATCTCGTCAATTCGCTTGATTTCGCTCGGCATGGGCGGAAGGCTCGGGCACTCGTGTGATCATCGCCAGGAGGCGTGGGGCGGGCCGGAATGATAGCACCGGTTCGCGGTCGTGCACGCTATTAGCCGCCGGCATCGACACGGAACTCGCGTCGCAGCCTCGGCGGAAGTGAGCGGCAGTGCAGCACGGGCGCGGCGCCGTCGATGCTTTCGCTCGTTCCTGCGACAAAGAGATAGCGATCGTTGCAGGCAACGACGCGAGGCGGCAGTCCGCTGCGCTCGAAGAGGTCGTGACCCACCTTGAGATCGCGCCAGAAGGCGATCCAGGGGCTGGCCGTGTGCCGGCTCAAGGCATCGTCGGTCATGCGGAACGGAAAGACCTGCACCTGGAAGCGCTTCTGGCCTTTCGCCAGGGCTTCGGTGACGAAGCGCCAGATCTCGTCGACGACCGGATCGGTCATGGCGAAGCAGCCAACGGACCCGCAGCCGCCGTGCACCATGATGAACGAGCCGGTGCGCCCGTGCATGCGGTCGAAGCTATTGGGAAACCCGAGATTGAACGAGCGGTGCCAGCGGCTGTTGGGATTGAGGGCGCGCTGGTCCACCGTGTAGAAGCCTTCCGGCGATTGTCTGTCGCCTTCCTTGAGCTTCGGCCCGAGACGGCCCGACCAGCGGCAGATGGGATAGGTCGCGAAATGGTGGAAGCGGCCGGCGCGGGCGAGCCACAGCTCCAGCTCGGACTCGCGCTTGAAGATGCGCACGAGCACCGGCGCGCCGAGCTCGAGTTTGGCTGCGGCGAGGCGAGCATCCAGGCGGGCGAGGTCCGGCGTGCCTTCTAGCGGCCTGCCGCGCAGGTAGCGCGAGAGCCGATAGTTCCTGTCGCCGTCGAGCCAGGCTTCGTCGAGCTGATGGAGAATCTCGCGACGGTAGAGGACCGCTACGCCGATGGCGGCGAGCAGCAGGATGACGAGCTTTCCCAATATGCCGGAGCGTCGCTTGCGCCGTCCCATGTCCCAGCCCACGCTGCAAAGGCGTCAGTCAGCATCATAACGAGGTGACGTGCCGAAAATGCGTCGGCTGCGGTCGCCTGAGCCGGCGACGCCTGACCCGCCTCACGCGCGATCGCGGGAGGCGGGACGGTCTGCGCAGCAGGGGCGGTAAGGCTCAGACGCACTGACCGTTCGGCAACAGGCGTTTGCCCGGAGGACACCGAGGCGGTGCAGGGCGTCGGACACAGCCGGTGGGCGCTCTGACCGTTCCCGGCGGGCAGGCCACGACGACGCAGCGCGGCCCCCGGCGAACCTGCCCTGACGGGCAAGGTGCCACGACGCACCGGTTGCCCTGTCGGATCTGCCCGGGTGCGCAACGCACGGGAACGACGACGCATCGCGGCCCCTGGCGAACCTGCCCTGACGGGCAGGGTGCCACGACGCACCGGTTGCCCTGTCGGATCTGCCCGGGTGCGCAACGCACTGGGACGACGACGCATCGCGGCCCTTGGCGAATCTGCCCCGGCGGACACGGTGCCGGCACGCAGGCCGGTCCCCGGCGAACCTGTCCTGGCGGGCAGGGCGCTGCGACACAGCGGTTGCCTTGCCGGATCTGCCCGGGTGCGCAACGCACTGGGACGACGACGCATCGCGGCCCCTGGCGAACCTGTCCTGGCGGGCAAGGTGCCACGACGCATCGCGCGCCTTGGCGTGTTTGTCCCGGCGGGCACGGTGCCGGTACGCAGGCCGGTCCACGACGGATCGTGCCGGGTGGGCAGGGCGCAGCGACACACCGATTCCCCTGCCGCGTCTGCCCTGGCGGGCAGGGAGCAACGATGGGGATGCAGCGGTTGCCCTGCCGCGTCTGTCCTGGCGGGCAGGGTGCGACGATGGGAATGCAGCGGTTGCCCTGTCGCGTTTGTCCTGGCGGGCAGGGACGCCCGACCGTCACGCAACGTCCAGCGGCGTTGCGGAAGAAGCCGTTCGGGCACGGCGGCGCACCAATCGGTGAGCACTGACCGCGCGCGTCGCGAACCATGCCGCGCGGGCAGGGCGGCGCGGCCAACGGCACGCAACGACCGCGTTGGCGCACGGTTCCGGGACGACAGGGTACGAAGCCGAGCTGAATGCAGCGGCCGCGCGCGCTCAGTCCGAACCCTGGCGGGCAGGTCGGGATCTGAATGAGCGGGATGCAGAAGCCGCGGCGGCCGATCATGCCGGCGGGGCAGAAGGACACGCACTCCTGGCCGTCGAAGAACAGCCCGAGCCGCGCGCACCGTCGCGGAGTGTCGGCCGGCACAACGCAACGTCGCCCGTCGAACACCATGTCTGCCGGGCAGTCGCAGGTGTCGTCGGTCCAGTTGCCGCCGATACAGCCGTCCGGCTCTTCGCGCACGCGCCGAACGCAGACGAACAGCCCGTCACCCTCGCGCACGCGGAACGAGCCTTGCGGGCAGAAGCAACGACCGCGTGAGACCGTGCCGCCGACGCATTCGATTTCCTGGATCTGCGGCATGACCGGCAACGGGCGTACGGGCAGCGCCTGCCGCCCGCCGTCCGGTCGCACGAGCCGCCAGTGCCCCTGCGGATCGTCCGGCCTGATCTCGCCGGTGACGATCACTTGCGGGCGCCGACGCATCACGGCGAGGGCCTTCTCGGGCGATCCGGCGCTCAGGAGCCGGAAATAGTCGGTTCCGGGAACGGGCTCGATCTCCCAGTGCGTGCGGGGGTCGTCAGGCGGTAGATCGCGGGTGCGAATGCCGTTGTTCGAAAGGTAGAGGACGGAATTCTTTCCGCGGTTGACGATGCGGACGAACGATGTGCCCGGCACATCCTCGAACATCCATTGCGCGCTTCCCCATGAGAGCTTGGCGCGCGCGGCGGTCGGTCGGCCATCCCTGGTGTTATTGATCAGCCGCTCGTTGTGATGCTGGATGCCGTACGTCCCGCTCAGCTGATAGAGCTCGGTCGGGGGCAGGGCGGCGGGCGGCGCGACCGGCAGCGGCGTCGGCATGGGCGGCTCGGGTGCGCCGCGCGGCGTCGGCGGCTCGGGCAATGCCGGAGCGCCCGGCTGTGGCACCGGCGCCGACACCTCTTCCGACAGAATTTCGAAGACCAGTGGCGACACCCGTGCCGTCACCGCATGCAGGCAGGCGTCCTGGCCGTTCGTGACGATCCAGACCTCGCCGTCGGCGGTGCGTTGCCGGTGGCTGGTCGACGGCTCGAGCGTGGCGACCAGCCGGCGCCGGCCATCGGGGGACACGCTGTAGAGGCGGCGGGTCTGGCTGTCCAAGTTGACGAAGGCAATTTCGGAGGGCGAACCGCCTGTCTTGGATCGCAAGAGGTCGTCGCGGCTGCATCCGAGTGCATGGCTCGGGTCTGCACTTGCTAGCGAAATGACGATGGCTGCGAGCATGACCGCAGCACCGCGGAAATACGTCTTCATTGAGAGTCCCCCCAGACTCCCCGCCTCGAGACCGACGGGATGAAAGCATAGTGAAAGAATAAAAGTCTCTGTTCGTCAGGCTAAGTCTTGCCTCGCAGGCGCGCAAGGTTTAATGGCCCGAAATGTTGTTGGGAAACAGCAAATTGGCTGCCTGTAAGCAACGGCGGCCACATATTCAGAGCTTCGAGAGAGGAGCAAGAGCAGCATTTTCCGATCGAAGGTCGTCTAAGTTGCGGATGAATAGTGCGAAATATATTCTCGAATTACATAGAACAACAATGCATAAATCAGTTATTGTTGGTATTGAATACATTGCTATCTAAGTAGTTATCGCAAAATCAAAAGCAATTCCGTGATCTGATCGCAAATTGTCCAGATCAGGCAGAGGTCGGCACAGACCTCGTCCATCTACCGATGGCGCACATTAACCCTACTTCTTATGATCTGTTGCGTGTCCGACGCGCTTGTCATCCGTTCTCCGCACTCAGATTAACGGATCAGTAAGGATGTTGGGCATGTGGACGGGGCGAGGGAACGGCTGCGTACGCGCAACGACCGGATGGTGGATCGGCAGGGCTCTAGTCGTCCTGGTCGCCGCATTCGGTATGCTGGTGACGGCGCAGATGCCGTCTGCCGAGGCCGCGCGGGGCAAGGGCTACAAGGGGCGCACTGCCAAAGCGAAGGTGAGTCGGGCACGGGCCTATAAGGCTGGTCAGCGGCGGCATCGCGGCCACCGCGCGCGGACGGCGCGTGCGCGGGTCGCACAGCCCCGCATCCGGCAGGTGTCATGGTGGGATGCTCCGGCCGAGACCCCCCGCGCAGCGCCACGCGGGCGCGCAAAACGGGTGGCGCTGGCCCGCGCGACGAAGCGGACGCGGGTTGGTGCGCGCTCCCCCTCGGTCGCACCGGCCAATTGGTGGGACCCGCCGGCGCCCTCCGCGCGCAAGGTACGGCGACACCGACATGTGGGGCGCAGGCATGTCCGCGCGAAGCGTTGGACCCACGCCCGTTTGACGCCGCGGCGGCCGGCCAGGCAACGCCCTATCCGTCTTGCAGCGCTCGGCCCGGCTCCGCTGGCGTCGGTGCCGCGTCCTGGCACGGGCTCGAGCATCGTACGCTATGCTTCGGGTGTGCCCTCCAGTTGCGTGCCGGCCGGGCTCAAGAGCGTCCTCTATGCCGTGGCCAACCGCTTCGGGACGGTCACAGTAAGCTCGACGCTCCGCCGGTCCCGTCACAACCGCCGTGTCGGTGGCGCGCGTCGCTCCTGGCATCTCCAGTGCCGCGCCGTCGATTTCCGCGTGCATGGCAATACGCGCGGCCTGATGGCCTTCCTGCGAAGCCAGCCGGCGGTCGGCGGCTTGAAGCGGTACGCGTTCGGCTTCTACCACATCGACAACGGTCCGAGACGTAGCTGGTAGCTCCCGGCGAGACGCGTTCGGCCGGGGTCGCCAGGCGTCCCTGGCCGAACGCGCGTGCTGATCTGGCGCAGGCATTAACCCGGCTTTAATTCAACACGTGTGCACTGGATCGACGAGGCACACGGGACGACGCGCCATGATTCGCCGGCAGGCAGTGGCGCACAATTCCGTTCGGGCTGACCTGAGGCGGTGGTGGCCATGACTTTGGCGCCGCATGCCATCGGCGAGGGCGATGTGAGACGGAACAGCCTTTTCAAAGCTGCGGGTCTTGGTCGATGCGCAACTGCGCTCGGCGTCGCTGTGGCCTGGCTGTCCGCGATGCTCACCACCGTTTCGGCCGGACCGCTTTCGCGGCCGGAGGCCCAGATGCGCGGCACCATCTCGCCGGTCATTGCGAGGCCCGACCTGGCGATCCCGGCGGTTCGAGGGGGCTGGCAGCCCAGAATCGAGCGATCGGCGCCGGCCGAGCCCGCCATCTCCTACCTTCCGGCGGCGCGCGAAACCTGCTTGCCGGAAAGCCTGCGTCGTGTGCTGGAGAGGGTGGCGGCGCGGTTCGGTCCGGTGGTCGTCTCGTCGACGCACCGCGATCGTTCGCACAATGCCAGGGTCGGTGGCGCCAGCCATTCACTGCACCTCGACTGTCGCGCCGTCGATTTCCGGGTGGTTGGCGGTGACAAGGGGCTCTGGCAGTTCCTGAAGTCGCAACCGGACATCGGTGGCCTCAAGCGCTATGCCTTCGGCTTCTATCACATC
>JAWKVZ010000008.1:0-171354 GCA_041397725.1 Hyphomicrobiaceae bacterium
GCGGTCTCGGTCAGGAAGATGTCCTGCACGACGAGGTGCTGGAGGTGTGCGAGCGACTCCCGTGCGTGCTGCGCGTCGGGGTCCGACATCGCTGGATTCTCACCCATGATGTACATGGCCTTGACGACGTCGTCCTTGATGGCGTGCATGATCTCGACGACGGTGAGGCCCTTCTTGGGATCGAGGGGGACGCCCCAGAAGGACTCGTAGTTGCGGCGGATCTCGTCGCTCTCGACGCTCTTGTAATCCGGGAACACCATCGGAATGAGGCCAGCATCGGAGGCGCCCTGCACGTTGTTCTGGCCGCGCAGGGGATGCAGCCCGGTGCCCGGGCGGCCCGTCTGGCCGGTCGTCAGCGCCAGCGCGATCAGGCAGCGGGCGTTGTCCGTGCCATGCGTGTGCTGGGAGATGCCCATGCCCCAGAAGATGATCGACCGCTCGGACTTGGCGTAGGTCCGCGCCACCTCGCGGATGGTCTCGGCCGGGATGCCGCAGACCGCCGCCATCTTCTCCGGCGGGAAGGCCTTGACGCTGGCGCGGAGCTGCTCGAACCCCTCGGTCATGGCCTGCACGTACTGCACGTCGACGAGGCCTTCCTCGAGGATGACGTGGAGCATGGCGTTGAGCAGCGCCACGTCCTGTCCGGGCTTGAACTGCAGGACGCGCCAGGCGTGGCGCGCGATGCCCTGTGACTGGCCGCGCGGATCCATGACGATGAGCTTGGCGCCGCGATGGGCGGCGTTCTTGATGTAGGTGGCGGCGACCGGATGGTTCTCGGCCGGGCGCGCGCCGATCACGATGATGCAATCGGCATCGTTGGCGGCCGTGAACGGTGCGGTGACGGCTCCGGAGTTGAGGCCTTCCATCAGTGCCGCGACCGACGAGGCGTGGCAGAGTCGGGTGCAGTGATCGACGTTGTTGGTCCCGAAGCCCTGGCGGATCAGCTTCTGGAAGAGATAGGCCTCCTCGTTCGAGCCCTTCGCCGAGCCGAAACCGGCGATGGCCTTGCCGCCGTCGCGCTCGTGGACGGCCTTGAGGCCGCGTGCGGCGACGTCGAGCGCCTCCTCCCAGGTCGCCTCGCGGAAATACGTGCCGATATCCTCGCGCCGGATCTGCATGTTGGCGTTCTTGGGAACGCCCTCGCGGCGGATGAGCGGCTTCGTCAAGCGGTCGGCATGGTGGATGTAGTCGAAGCCGAAGCGGCCCTTGACGCAGAGCCGGTTCTCGTTGGCCGGACCGTTGCGGCCGTCGACGTACAGGATGCGCTCGTCCTTGACGTGCACGCGCGTCTGGCAGCCGACGCCGCAATAGGGGCAGAGCGTGTCGACGGAGCGGTCCTCGAATTTGCTGCGCCGGCCCTGGGCATCCAGAAGGTTGGCCTCCATCAGCGCGCCCGTCGGGCAGACCTGCACGCATTCCCCGCAGGCCACGCACGTCGATTGGCCCATGCCGGCATCGAAATCGAACACGACCTTGGCGCCGTGCCCACGATAGGCCATGCCGATCACGTCGTTCCGCTGCACCTCACGGCAGGCCCTGACGCAGAGGCCGCAGTTGATGCAGGCGTCGAGGTTGACGGCAATGGCCGCGTGCGTGCCATCGTGCGCCCATGGCTCGCGCGCGGGGTAGCGGCTCGTCCCGGCGATGCCCATGCGGTCCACCCAGTCCCAGAAGCGGGAGCGCGGGTCATGGCTCTCGTCGCGCGCGGGCTGGTCGGCGAGCAGAAGCTCGAACACCATCTCACGGGACTTTGTCGCCCGCTCCGAGGCGGTCTTCACCTTCAGGCCGGGCGCCGCCTTCCTCTGGCACGAGGCGGCGAGCACGCGCTCGCCCTCGATCTCGACCATGCAGGCCCGGCAATTGCCGTCGGCACGGTAGCCGGGGCCGGGGTTCCAGCACAGGTGAGGGATCGTCGTGCCGTGCCGCTGCGCGACCTGCCAGATGGTCTCGCCCGGCTCGGCCTCGACCTCGCGACCATCCAGCGTGAACGTGATACGGCCGGTCATTGCATGTTCCTCAGGCTCGCTCAATGGTGGCTGCCACGTGCGGGCGGCTTCGTCTCGCCGTAGCCCCGCAGTCTGGCATAACGAGTTTTCTGCTCCGCCGTAAGCAAGGCAGCCGTTTCAAGGTGAGCATCGAGATGCGCCCGCCGAAGCTCAGCGCGTTTCAGGGCGGCCTCCTCGATGCGGGTGCGGAGCACGTCCGGTGTCGCACGCCCCGAGCGGAACGTCTCGTCGAGTCTCTTCTCGGCCGCGATGAATGCCGTTCCAGCAGCACTGGCGCGCGCCCTCATGGCCTTGAACACGGCCTCGACCTTGCGCCTCTGCTCGGCGGTCAGCTTGAGGGGCTCCGCCAGCTCGATAACATGCAATGGGCCGGGATAGCCGTTGAGTTCGGCAGGGAGGGCGAGCCCCCAGCCACGTCCGGCTTCGATGTCGGTGATGTCTGCGGGGCTGAGCGAGCTGACGGTTCGAGTCTGCATCCCGGCATAAGGTGTCTTGGGCGAAGCCCCATTGTGGTCGCCGTGATGACTACCCTTGTTCTGGGCGTCGGCTCCCGCGGACGCTACAAGGACGAGAGCGACCAGGCAGGCGGCGACAGCAACAGGTCTCATCGCAGATCCTCCCGGAAATACTTGAGCACGCACTTGAGCGGGTTGGGTGCGGCCTGGCCGAGCCCGCAGATCGAGGCATCGGCCATGACCTGGGCGAGATCGCCGAGCCTCGCCTCGTCCCAGTGCGCCTCCTGCATGAGGCGGACGGCCTTCTCGGTGCCGTTGCGGCAGGGCGTGCACTGGCCGCAGCTCTCGTCCTCGAAGAAGCGCATCAGATTGCGCGCGACATCCTTCATGTCGTCCTTGTCGGACAGGATGACGACGGCGTGGCTGCCGACGAAGCATCCGTGTTTCTCCAGGGTGCCGAAGTCGAGCGGCAGGTCGGCCATGTGAGCAGGCAGGATGCCGCCCGAAGCGCCGCCCGGCAGATATCCCTTGAGCGCGTGGCCGTCGGCCATGCCGCCGCAGGCGTCGATCAGCTCGCGGGCGGTGGAGCCCGCCGGCGCCAGCACGACGCCCGGACGACGGACGCGGCCGGAGACGGAATAGGAACGCAGCCCCTTGGCGCCGTGTCGGCCTTGGCTGGCGAACCAGTCGGCGCCCTTCTCGAGGATCTGGGGCACCCAGTAGAGCGTCTCGATGTTGTTGACGAGGGTCGGGCGGCCGAACAGGCCGACCTCGGCCACATACGGCGGGCGGTGCCGGGGCAGGCCGCGCTTGCCCTCGATGCTCTCGAGCATCGCGGATTCCTCGCCGCAGATATAGGCGCCGGCGCCGCGTCGGAGATGGATCGCGGTGTGGCTGGCCAGGCCGGCCGCCTCCAGCCGGGCGATCTCGTCGCGCAGCAGCGCGTGGATGGCCGGGTACTCGTCCCGCAGGTAGATATAGACGGCCTCGGCCTCGACCACCCAGGCAGCGATCAGCATGCCCTCCAGGAAGCGGTGCGGCTCGCGCTCGAGATAGTGGCGGTCCTTGAACGTGCCGGGCTCGCCCTCGTCGCCGTTGACCGCCATCAGCCGCGGGCCGGCAGCCTTGCGCACGAGACTCCACTTGCGCCCGGTCGGGAAGCCGGCGCCGCCCAGGCCGCGCAGGCCACCATCGGAGAGTGTCGCGATGACGTCGTCGCGGCTCCGCTGGCCGTCACGGCAGGCGATGAGTTGGTCATAGCCGCCCCGGCTTCGATAGGCCTCGAGCGTCTCATAGTCCGGGCGCTCGGGCTCCGTGGCGCCTGCCGCGAGCAATCCGGCGATGGCCGCCGGTTCGGCGTGACCGAGATGGCGATGGCCGACCTCGACGACGGGGGCCTGGTCGCACTGGCCCATGCACGGCGCGCGGACGATGCGTACGTCGGCCGGCGTGTCGCTTTCCAGCGCCTGCAGCAGCCTCTCGGCGCCGGCGAGGGTGCACGACAGGCTGTCGCACACGCGTATCGTGAGGCGTGGCGGCCTCGTCTCACCGTCACGGACGATGTCGAAGTGGGCATAGAACGACGCCACCTCGTAGACCTCTGCCATGGAGAGGCGCATTTCCTCGGCGAGCGCCTGCAGCAGCCCTGCCGGCAGGCAACCCTCGCTATCCTGTATCAGGTGCAGGTACTCGATCAGCAGGTCGCGCTGCCGGGGCCGGTCTCCTATGAGCGCCCGCACCCTTCCGCGGTCGGCCTCGTCGAGATGGCGTCCCTTGGGAAATGGCGCGGCCTTGCGGCGGCCACTTCCCGGATGAATGCGACGTGGCGGAGGCGGAGCGTCGGTGTCCTGCATGTGCTTCCGTCGGGTGGCTAGGGTGCGGTCGGTCGAGATGGTAGCGCGGAGCGCTGCTATCGAGATCGTGAATCGCACCCTACGCTCGAGACATCGGGTGCGGTCGGTCGAGATGGTAGCGCGAAGCGCTGCCATCGAAAGCGAAAATCGCGCCCGACGTCGTGGATTCCAGAACGGCAGCTACGACAACGACGGGGGCGGCCGCCAGTTCCAACACGTCGATCACGCTCTCGGCTTTACGGGCGCAGTGAGGCCGAGACCGCGCGGAAGACCACCGCCGATCGCGGAAACCGCGACCGGTGCCTCCTTATTATACGAGGTTGTCATCCCTATAAACGACGAGGCCGGATTGAGCCTTAAGGCATGCGCCGACAGCCAAAGTGCGACCCCGGTACGCCTCGAGAGAGGCAGTTTTTCATTTGCCGCTACTGGCATGGCGGCGCGATTTCACTTATCTGTGAGCCACGGGGGAAACAGGCCTGACGTGCCGACAGCGCTCGGGTGGATCGAGCGAGCGTGTTCCCATGAAGCTGACGGGACGAGCGGTGCGCCGCTACGGCTTCCCGCCGGCAGGCGGCGGCCCGGGCTCCCGGGCGCCTCGTCGTCGGACGGGGGGCGGGGCATGGTCGCCGTGGCTGCTCAACGCAGGGGGTTGTTGCCGCTCCGCTGGCACGGCCCGCGCACCGTCACGAGGAACTAGGCCGGCATGTTCGCTGATATCACTGCGTTTGCTGCCGAGATGGGGCCGCTTGGCCTGTCCATCCTGCAGATCATCTGGATCGACCTCATCCTGTCCGGTGACAATGCCGTCGTCATCGCCTTGGCGTGCCGCAGCCTTCCGGACAACCAGCGGCGCATGGGCATCATCCTCGGCTGCGTCGTGGCGATCGTCCTGCGCATCATCTTTGCCGGCACCATCACGCAGCTTCTGGCCATCCCCTATCTGAAGCTGGTCGGCGGTCTTCTCCTGCTCTGGATCGCGGTCAAGCTGCTGATCGAGGACGAGGGCGGACAGGCCCCGGAGATCCGCGGTCACGACACACTGCTGCGCGCCGTGCTGACCGTGGCCATGGCCGACGTGCTGATGAGCCTCGACAACGTCATTGCCATCGCGGCGGCCTCGAAGGGCAACGTGGCGCTGATTGCCTTCGGCATTGCGCTGTCGATCCCGCTCATCATCTTCGGCAGTTCGCTCATTCTCGGACTGATCGACCGCTTTCCGATCTTCATCTGGCTCGGTTCGGGTCTGCTCGGCTGGATCTCCGCCGATCTTATCGCCAGCGAGCCGGCGTTGCGGCCCGCGCTCGAGAGCGCCGCTGCAACTCTCGGTGTCACGACGGGCATCCTGCGCTGGGCCGCTGCCGCAGCCGGCGTGGTGTTCACGTTCACGGTCGGCTGGTTGCTCATCCAGGCCGCCGAGCGCCGCGCAGCGCGCGCTGTGACCGAGATCGGCAGAGATCGCACACCGGCGGAGTGAGGCGGGCTTCTTGGTGACCGCCAGCGGCTGACGGCGCCTGTCTCGCTGGGCGATGCCTGCCGGGGAGCGGGCCTGCTTGCGGCCGCTCCGCCATTGGTGTATGGCATGCCAGACTTTCAGCGACGTCCCCCTGTCAGCCGTCCCGCTTTGCGGAGGAACACGCCTCATGTCCGAGCTTGTTCTGAAGATCCGGCCGATCGAGGAGACCCAGAGCCTGAAGTCGCGGACCTATGAGGCGCTGAAGGCCGCCATCTCCAACATGAGCATCTACGACGCCAACGCCGAGCTCAGGCTCGACGAGCGGGCGCTGTCGGCGCAATTCGGCATCAGTCGGACGCCCTTGCGCGAGGCGCTGGCGCAGCTCGACCAGGAGGGGCTGGTGCGCATCGTGCCGCGCCGCGGCATCTACATCGTGCGCAAGACGAAGGCCGAGATCGTGGAGATGATCACGGTCTGGGCGGCCCTCGAGAGCATGGCGGCCCGGCTGGCGGCCGCCACGGCGCCGCAGGAGGCGATCGCCCGCCTGCACGATCACGTCGATGCCTTCACGGCGGACGAGGTGGCGTTGCGCATGGGCGAGTATTCCGACGCCAACATCCGCTTCCACCAGGCGATCATCGGCCTTGCAGGCAGTCGGCTGATCTCGAGCATCACGGATGGCCTGTTCACGCACGTACGCGCCATCCGTCAGCGCACGATCTTCGAGGCGGACCGGGCGCGACGCTCCATCGCCGACCACAAGGACATCATCGCAGCCCTCGAGGCGCGCGACGGCGAGCGCGCAGAGCGCCTCGTACGGGAGCATACGCTGCGTCTTCGCGATCACGTGGAGCGCTACGTCACACTGGATTGAGCGGCGGCGTGAGGCGGGCGCCCTCGAAGCGCGCGTCGTCAGGCCGACCGGGATCGAATGGCAGACCCTTCGCAGGGCAACGGGGAGAGGCAGCATGGCGTCGGACACGCAAACGCAGAACCTGACGGATGGCTTCCATCTGGTTCTCGACGCACTCAAGCTCAACGGCATCGACACCATCTACGGGGTGCCGGGCATCCCCATCACCGACCTCGGCCGGCTCGCCCAGGCGATGGGCATGCGCGTCATCGCCTTCCGGCATGAGCAGAACGCCGGCTATGCGGCGAGCATCGCGGGCTATCTGACGCAGAAGCCCGGCGTCTGCCTGACCGTCTCCGCACCCGGCTTCCTCAACGGCCTCAACGCGCTGGCGCACGCGACCACCAACTGCTTCCCGATGATCCTGATCTCGGGCTCTTCGGAGCGCGAGGTGGTCGACCTGCAGCAGGGCGACTACGAGGAGATGGACCAGCTCGCCGTCGCCAAGCCCGTGTGCAAGGCGGCCTACCGGGTGCTGCATGCCGCCGACATCGGCATCGCCGTGGCGCGGGCGATCCGCGCCGCCTGCTCTGGGCGCCCCGGCGGCGTCTATCTCGATCTGCCAGCCAAGCTCTTCGCGCAGGCGATGGATGCAGAGGCCGGCAAGCGCTCGCTCGTCAAGGTGATCGATCCGGCGCCGGCGCACATTCCGGCGCCGCAGGCCATCGCCCGCGCGCTCGACGTGCTCAAGTCGGCGAAAAAGCCGCTCATCATTCTCGGCAAGGGAGCAGCCTACGCGCAGGCCGATGCCGACATCCGCGCCTTCGTCGAGAAGAGCGGCGCGCCCTACCTGCCGATGAGCATGGCCAAGGGTCTGTTGCCGGACACGCATCCGCAATCGGCCGGTGCGGCGCGCTCGCTGGTGCTGAAGGAGGCGGACGTCGTGATGCTCGTCGGCGCGCGTCTCAACTGGCTGCTCTCGCACGGCAAGGGCAAGACCTGGGGGGCGGCCGGCACACAGCGCTTCATCCACGTCGACATCGATCCCAAGGAGATGGATTCGAACGTCGAGATCGCCGCGCCCGTGGTCGGCGACATCGCCTCGTGCATGGCGGCTTTCCTGGCGGCGATGGGCGCGGACTGGCCGCTGCCTCCTGCGGAGTGGACGCGGAGCGTGCGCGAGAAGGCGGAAGGTAACATCGCCAAGATGGCGCCGCGGCTCAGGAACAACAATGTGCCGATGGACTATCACGGCGCGCTCGGCGTGCTGAAGGCGATCATCAAGGAGAAGCCCGACACCATCCTGGTGAACGAGGGCGCCAACACGCTTGATTTCGCCCGCTCCATCATCGACGTCTACGAGCCGCGCAAGCGTATCGACGTCGGTACCTGGGGCGTCATGGGCATCGGCATGGGCTACTCGGTGGCCGCGGCGATCGAGACGGGCAAGCCCGTGCTCGCCGTCGTCGGCGACAGCGCCTTCGGCTTCTCCGGCATGGAGATCGAGACGGTCTGCCGCTATCAGCTCCCCATCTGTGTGGTCGTCTTCAACAACAACGGCATCTATCGGGGCACGGACGTCAATCCGGGTGGCTCGGATCCGGCCTGGACGACCTTCGTCAAGGGCTCGCGCTATGACCTGATGGCCGAGGCTTTCGGCGGCGTCGGCGTCACCGCGACCTCGCCCGACGAGCTCTCCCGCGTCGTGCGCGAGGCGATGGCGTCCGGCAAGCCGACGCTGGTGAACGCCATCATCGACGAGAAGTCGGGGACGGAGTCGGGCCGTATCGGCAACCTCAATCCACAAAGCGTGGTGGGCAAGAAGGCGTGATCACGGCGGTCTCGCGCGCGGGCGCACCAGCCCCGCGATCGCGCGCCGCCTGAAGAAAGCAGCGTCATGTATCAGCCAGCGCACTTCCGCGAGGAGCGGCTCGACGTACAACACGAGCTCATCCGGCGTCATCCGCTCGCCATGCTCGTGTCGTGCGGCGCGCAAGGGCTCGTCGCCGATCCCATTCCGTTCGTGCTCGACCCCGCCTCGGGGCCGCTCGGCACGCTGCGCTGTCACATGGCGCGCGCCAATCCGCACTGGAAGCTCCTGCAGGACGCCTCCGAATGCCTGGTCCTCTTCCAGGGCGCGGAGCACTACATCACGCCCTCGTGGTATGCGACCAAGCGCGAGACCGGCAAGGTCGTGCCGACCTGGAACTACGCGACGGTGCACGTCTGGGGTGCGCCCCGCGTCATCCAGGACGCCGCGTGGCTGCGCGCGCAAGTCGAGGCGTTGACCGGGATGCACGAGGAGCCGCGCGCCGAGCCGTGGGCCGTGAGCGACGCGCCCGAGGCGTATGTCGCCACCCAGATCCGCGGCATCGTCGGCATCGAGATTCCGATCGCCCGCATCGAAGGGAAATGGAAGGTCAGCCAGAATCGCGACGACGCCGACCGCGCCGGTGTGCGTGACGGCCTTGCCTCCGCAGGCCCGCAATCCCAGGCCATGTGCCGCCTCGTCGGCGAGCGCATGACGAAATCCAAGCCATCATGAAAACCATCTGATCCAGACGGAGAGCTTACCCTCATGACCAAGGCCCTCGACGGCGTACGCATCCTCGATTTCACGCACGTGCAGTCCGGCCCGACCTGCACGCAGCTGCTGGCCTGGTTCGGCGCCGACGTGATCAAGGTGGAGCGTCCGGGCAGCGGCGACATCACGCGCGGCCAGCTCCAGGACATCCCGAACGTGGACAGCCTCTATTTCACCATGCTGAACCACAACAAGCGCTCGATCACGCTCGACACCAAGAACGCCAAGGGCAAGGAGGTGCTGGAGCGACTGGTCAGGACCTGCGACGTGCTGGTCGAGAACTTCGGCCCCGGCGTGCTCGATCGCATGGGGCTGACGTGGGAGCGCATCCAGGAGCTCAACCCGCGCATGATCTACGCCTCGATCAAGGGGTTCGGTCCCGGTCCGTATCAGGACTGCAAGGTCTACGAGAACGTGGCGCAGTGCGCGGGCGGCTCGGCCTCGACGACGGGCTTTCGCGACGGTCCGCCGCTGGTGACCGGGGCTCAGATCGGCGACAGCGGCACGGGTCTGCACCTGGCGCTCGGCATCGTCACGGCGCTCTACCAGCGCACGCACTCCGGCAAGGGGCAGCGCGTGACCTGCGCCATGCAGGACGGCGTGCTCAATCTGTGCCGCGTCAAGCTGCGCGACCAGCAGCGCCTCGCACACGGCCCGCTCAAGGAGTACAGCCAGTTCTCGGAGGGCGTGGCGTTCGGGGCCGCGGTGCCGCGCGCGGGCAACGATTCCGGCGGCGGTCAGCCGGGCCGCATCCTGAAGTGCAAGGGCTGGGAGCAGGACCCCGACGCCTATCTCTACTTCATCACGCAGGCGCCGGTCTGGAAGGCGATCTGCGACGTCATCGGCGAGCCGGAGTGGAAGACCGATCCCGACTATGCGACGCCCGCCGCGCGCCTGCCGCGTCTCAACGAGATCTTCGAGCGGATCGAGCGCTGGACGATGACGAAGAGCAAGCTCGAGGCGATGGACATCCTCAACCGCTACGACATTCCCTGCGGCCCGATCCTGTCGATGAAGGAGCTTGCGGAGGATCGGTCGCTGCGTGAGACGGGTACGCTCGTCGAGGTGGCGCATCCGACGCGTGGGCCGTATCTCTCGGTTGGCAATCCGATCAAGCTTTCCGACAGTCCGGCGGAGGTGATCCGCTCGCCGCTGCTCGGCGAGCACACCGACGAGATCCTGCGCGACGTGCTCGGCTACGGCGAGGCCGAGATCGCCGAGATCAAGCAGCACGGCGCCACAGAGCCGAAGCAGGCCAAGGCGCGTTGACAGCGACGAGCGAGAGGGGCCCGCCGGCAAAGGCGCCGCGGCGGCAGCGTAACAAGGAGAGAGGCGAGCATGCGCATCGTGGTTCACGGCCAGCAGGCCTTCGGCAAGGCGGTGCTCGAGCGGCTGCTCGAGCGTGGCGAGAACGTCGTGGCGGTGTGCTGTGCGCCGACCAAGGAGGGTAAGCCCGAGGACCCGCTCGCCGTGTTCGCGCGCGAGAAGGGGCTGCCCGTGCACCAGCCGACCTCGTGGAAGACGCCGGAGGCGCTGGAGCTGATGCGGTCGTTCAAGGCCGACGTCTGCATGATGGCCTACGTGCTGCTGTTCGTGCCGCAGCCCGTGCTCGACGCCCCGCGCCTCGGCACCTTCCAGTATCACCCCTCGCTGCTGCCACTCCATCGCGGGCCGTCGTCGATCAACTGGCCGATCGCCATGGGCAAGACGCGGACCGGCCTGACGATCTTCTGGCCGGACGAAGGGCTCGACGAGGGGCCCGTGCTGCTGCAGAAGACCTGCGAGATCGGCCCCGACGAGACGATCGGCGACGTCTATTTCAAGAAGCTGTTCCCGATGGGCGTCGACGCCATGCTGGAGAGCCTCGATCTCGTCAAGGCCGGGATCTTCCTCAAGCACACGCAGGATCTGGCGGCCGGCTCCTACGAGTCGTGGTTCAAGAAGGATCTCGCCGCGCTCGACTGGTCGAAGTCCGCGGCCGAGGTCTACAACGTGATCCGCGCGGCAAATCCTGCTCCCGGCGCCTGGGGCATGCTCAAGGGCGTCAAGCTGGACATTTACGACAGCGCGCGCGTCGAGGGGGGCGGCGCACCCGGCGAGATCCTGTCGATCGACGCCGAGGGCATGCGCGTGGCGGCCGCGAGCGGCGCTGTTCTGGTGAAGCGCGTGCGCGCACCGGGTGGGCAGAAGGTCGCCGCTAGCGACTACGCCGCCTCGGCCGGCATCGCCGTCGGCGACCGCTTCACTCCGCCGGCCAAGGCCTGAGCCACCGGCGGCGCCGCTGCCTCACGGCTCGAGCGTGCGCGCCACGCGAATGCCGATGTAGGCGGCCCTGAGGTCGGAGCGGTTCCAGACGCGGTCGGCGGCGCGCAGGTTGCTGGGATCGCTGAGCCACGAGCCGCCGCGCGTGACACGGACGAGGCAATCGCCGGACGTGCGGGGGGCGCCGTCGGCGGGTGAGCCGCCGTACCCCGGCGTCCAGCAATCCTCGACCCATTCCCAGATGTTGCCGTGGACATTGTAGAGGCCCCACGGATTGGGCGCGAAGCTCGCGACGGGCAGTGTGCGCCGCCGGTACAACCCCTTGCCGCCGGCGGCGCCGGTGCCCGTGCCATCGAAATTGGCCTGGGCGCTGGTCACGCTGGTGCCCCACCAGAAGGGCGTGGTCGTGCCGGCGCGCGCGACGTACTCCCATTCGGCCTCCGTCAGGAGGCGATAGCTCTGGCCGGTCTTGCGCGACAGCCAGGCGACATAGGCCTTGGCGTCGTCCCACGACACGTAGACGACGGGATGACCGGCGCGCCGCCACGACGGGTCGGCATCGCTCAACTCGCAGGCCTCCTCCGCGACGCAGGCCTGCCATTCCTCGAAGGTGACCTCGAAGCGACTGACCGCGAACGGCTTGGAGATCGTCACGGGATGCTGGGGCGCCTCGTTCGCGGAGTGACCTGCCTCACCGGGCGGGGAGCCCATGAGGTAGCGGCCGGGTGGCACCACGACCATCTCCGGGCAGCCCTCGCAGTCCTTGAACCATTCCTGGCGGCCGTTGCCGGGAACGAGCCAGCGCACCTGCTCGCGTCCGGCGGAGCCGACGCGCAGGGCGACGCTGGCGCCGGGGCCGAGCTGGGTGTTGCGGCCCGGCACAAACAACAGATAGGCCGCCATGGCGACGGCGACGAGGCCGCCGAGCGCGCTGGCCATCAGAACAGTGCGGCGGCCCTGCACCGCCCGTGTCCCGCCGCCGCCTGCGAGCATCGACGGCGCGGCGACCGCGGCGCTGTCCGTCGCGTGGCTGGCCGCGATCAGAGCCTCGACGGTCTGCGGACGATCGGCCGCCTTGAGCTGCAGGCCCTTGTCTAGCGCGGCAAGGAAGGCTGGCCGGTAGGTTGTGCGCGCGCGCGTCGCCACCGACGGCAGGCTGTCCTCGAGCTGCCGGTCGGGTGCCGCTAGCGGCCGCTCGCCGGCGACGGCGAAATAGAGCGTCGCAGCCAGCGCATAGATGTCGGTCCAAGGGCCTTGTCGGTTGGTCGACACGGCGTATTGCTCGGGCGGCGAGTAGCCGGGCTTGACGATGCTCGTCAGGGTGTGCGTGCGCTCGGCGAGCGCCTGGCGGGCGGCGCCGAAGTCGAGCAGGACGGGCGTGCCGTCGGGCCGAACGATGATGTTGTCCGGCGCGATGTCGCGATGGATGTAGCCGTTGGCGTGGATCGTGCGCAGGGCATCGAGCAGGCCGTCGGTCAGCCGATCGAGCTCGTCCTGTTGCGGCGGGCGGCCGAGCGCGGCAAGCCAGGCCTCGAGGCTCTTGCCTTCGACGTACTCGAGCACGAGGTAGGCAGTGCCCATGGCCTCGAAGACGGTGGTGACCTGCACGATGTTGGGATGATTGAAGCAGGCGAGCGTGCGGGCCTCCTGCAGGAAGCTGTCGCGGCCCCATTCGAACAGCGCGGTCATGTCGGGCGTCTTCGGGTGGACCGCCTGCTGCTCGTCGCGGGCGGCGAACTCGGACGGGAAGTACTCCTTGATGGCGACACGCTTGGCGATGAGGAGATCGCGCGCCTCGTAGGTGACGCCGAAGCCGCCTTGGCCGAGCACGCCCTCTATGCGGAACTCGGCGAGGAGCTCGTAGCCCTTCGGCAGCACGCGGGAGGCGCCGACCTCCTGGGAGCGGTTCGGCGGGCGCCATTCCTCGGCCATGTCCGGCGGCTCGGTCCACGCCAGGACATTCCCGTCAGCTCCTTTTCGTGCTCGATTCTCACTCATACAAGGGACGCCTGACTGATCGGACTCGCGCAAGACCGGCCGCCGACGGCACACGCTGCGGCAAGGAAGAGTTTACCACGAGAGGTTGCGGGACTATCTCTCATCGGCGAGAAATTTCCAAGCAAAGAAGGCACTTGGCTGACGCCGGCCGGGAGTGGAAACTGAGGGTCAGGAGCGTTGTCGCCGTCATCGGCCTTGTTGCGCTCGCAGATTGCCTCCGCGCTGTCGCGGCCCGTGCGCGCAGCGCTTGCCGCGCACCGTGCGGCCACACCGCGTCGCCGGGGGCGACGAGGGATCGGAGAAGCTCGATGAGTTTCAGATGGATGCGATTTTCGGCTGGGACATTGCTGCTTCTCGTGGCGCTCGCCGGCAGCGGGGTGGGCGCGGATCGCACCGTTGCGACCTCCAGCACGCCTCGCGTCGTCGCAACCGTGCCACGGACGGGTGAGACGTCGGTTCCCCCGGCGCTCTCGGAGCTTCGCATCACCTTCTCCGAGGCCATGCGTGCCGACGCGAGCGCCCTGGTCGCGGAGGACGGGCGCACCTTCCCCGAGGTCGGGCTCGGTCCCCGCCTCGATCGTGACGGCCGCACGTTCGTGGTGCAGGTCTTCCTGGCGCCCGACACCGAATACGCCATCTGGGTGAACAGCGCCTCCGACAAGGGCTTCCGCAGCGTCGACGGGCGCGCCGCCGCGCCGTTCCTGCTGGCCTTCCGCACGGGGCCAGCGGCTGCGCCCGCTGCGCCGGGCAAGTAGGCCGCAGCGGCCTTGACAATCGCGATCTCGCGTGCGCTGTTCCCGCCCGTCCGCCGGGGTGCCGTCGCCCCGGCGACCACCAGGGAAGAGCCATGACCGACGCACACGCGAAGACATCCGCCGCCGCGCCCGCGCGCCATCGCTACCGCACGCATACCTGTGGCGCGCTCAGGTCCGCAGACATCGGCGGCTCCGTCAGGCTCTCCGGCTGGGTGCATCGTGTGCGGGATCACGGCGGCCTGCTGTTCGTCGATCTGCGGGATCACTATGGCATGACCCAGGTGGTGGCCGACCCCGACAGCCCCGCTTTCAAGGCCGCCGAGATGCTGCGCTCGGAGTGGGTCGTTCGGGTGGACGGCACCGTGCGGCAGCGGCCCGAGGGCACGGTCAACGCCGACCTGCCGACCGGCGAGGTCGAGGTTTTCGCCAGCGAGATCGAGGTCCTGAGCGCGGCCAAGGAGCTGCCCGTCCCCGTCTTCGGCGAGCCCGACTATCCCGAAGACCTCCGCCTCACGTATCGCTTCCTGGACCTGAGGCGCGAGTCGCTGCACCGCATCATCATGACGCGCCTCGCCATCACCCGGGCGATCCGCGCGCGCATGCACGACGCCGGCTTCAACGAGTTCCCGACGCCGATCCTGACGGCGTCCTCGCCCGAGGGTGCGCGCGATTTCCTGGTGCCGAGCCGCATTCACGCCGGCAAGTTCTACGCGCTGCCGCAGGCGCCGCAGCAGTACAAGCAGCTCTTGATGATCTCGGGCTTCGATCGCTACTTCCAGATCGCGCCCTGCTTCCGTGACGAGGACCCGCGCGCTGACCGGCTGCCAGGCGAGTTCTACCAGCTCGACGTCGAGATGAGCTTCGTCGAGCAGGAGGACGTGTTCTCCACCATGGAGCCGGTCATCACCGGCGTCTTCGAGGAGTTCGCCGCCGCCTCCGGCAAGCCGATGCGCGTCGATAAGGGCTGGCAGCGCATCCCCTACGACGAGGCCATAGCCAAGTATGGCACCGACAAGCCCGATCTGCGCAACCCCATCGTCATGCAGGACGTGACCGAGCACTTCCGCGACAGCGGCTTCAAGGTCTTCGCCGGCATGATCGCCAAGGACCCGAAGGTGCGCGTGTGGGCCATCCCTGCGCCCGGCGGCGGGTCGCGTGCCTTCTGCGACCGCATGAACGCCTGGGCGCAGAAGGAGGGCCAGCCGGGGCTCGGGTACATCTTCTGGCGCGCGGAGGAAGGCGATGCCGGGGCTGGACCGATCGCCAAGAACATCGGCGCCGAGCGCGCGGCAGCGATCCTCGAGCAGATGGGGCTCAAGACGGGCGATGCCTGCTTCTTCACGGCGGGCGATCCGGCGAAGTTCTACAAGTTCGCCGGCCTCGCGCGCGATCAGGTCGGCCGCGAGCTGAAGCTCGTCGACGAAGGGCGCTTCGCCTTCTGCTGGATCGTCGATTTCCCCTTCTACGAATGGAACGAGGACGAGAAGAAGGTCGACTTCTCGCACAACCCGTTCTCCATGCCGCAGGGCGGGCTCGTTACGCTCGAGGCGGCGACCTCGACCGAGGCCGTGCTGGCCATCAAGGCGCATCAGTACGACCTCGTCTGCAACGGCTACGAGATCGCCTCCGGCTCCATCCGCAACCATCTGCCGGAGACGATGGTCAAGGCCTTCGAGATCACCGGGCTCGGTCGCGCCGACGTCGAGGCGAAGTTCGGCGGCCTCTACCGTGCCTTCCAGTACGGCGCGCCGCCACATGGCGGCATGGCGGCGGGCCTCGAGCGCATGGTGATGCTGCTGACGGGCTGCAAGGCGGTGCGCGACGTGGCGCTCTTCCCCATGAACCAGCAGGCGAGCGACCTGCTGATGGGGGCGCCGTCCGAGGTCGGCGACCGTCAGCTCAAGGAGCTGCACGTCCGTCTCGCTCCCTCCGTGAAGGCGGGCTGAGGCGCGGATCTGCAAATAGTCCGGGGGAACCGGTCACAAGGTGTTCACAAGCGGAAAAAACCTGCTATAAGGAGCCGGCTTGCCGCTCCGGCAGGCAGCCGTACGGATCGAGCGCCGGCCTTGGGCGCGAAGCTCGATCCAGACGTTTTCCGAACATCGCGAGCTTCGAGGCCGGTTTCATCCGGACCTGCCGCGATCTTCGTTGGTGACGCGGGGTGGAGCAGCCCGGTAGCTCGTCAGGCTCATAACCTGAAGGTCGCAGGTTCAAATCCTGCCCCCGCAACCAAAATTCCCAACGAGAATGCAAAAGCATAATAAGCGGAAAATTTCCGCCATCGGATCGAGGTGTGCCGTCCGGGCAAGCGGTTGGCTGGATCTCGACTGCGCTCGCCGGCGTCATTTCGCGATGACGAAAGACGTTCCGGCGCACGGCCGGGCGGTTTGCCGATGACGCTCTCTGCGCGTTCGGCGTCGATGAATGAGGAACCAGGGTCTCAGGTGCGACCGGAGTGAGCAGGATGTCGTCTTGTGCATCCGCATGTGGGCAAACAGTAACATCGCGCAATCAGCTTTCAGAGACTGGCTGCGTCCGCCTGAAATTGATCGTGCCGCCTGTGGGGCCGATCCCGGTGAGCAAGTCCACGTGCTGAGGCACGCAATTCGTCGCGTCGCTTGCGCCGTCTTGTTCTAAGATGCCTCATGCATCGCGACGCTCGCGCCGAAGAACCCCAGCCAGTCCCATCCGATGTTGTGCCATCTCGTTGCCTTCGTCGGCCTTCTGGTCGGCATCGTTTTTGTGACAGACTTCGACAAGGCTGCGATCGTGGTCGCCGCGAGCATGGGCGGAGGGGCCATCGTTGCTTGGCTCGTGCCGGCATACGTGAAGTTGAGGCATGTCCGTTCACAGAACCGGCTGCTCGACCGGTGCCGAGCGCTGTACCTCCTCGGTGGGCGGTCCGTCGATCGCGGCGATACGGCATCCGCAGAACGCATCCTCACCCGGATTCGGCGCATCGAGCGCATCTGGCGTCTCGGCAACAGCATCCTGTTCAGGATCACGCTGGCGTTGTGGGGGATCGTCGGCGGTGTCGTGTGCAGCATCCTTTTGCGGCTGGTCTTGTTCATTGCCAGTCCGCAGAGCATTCATGGAACTCCACTGTCCGCCGCGATGCTGATTGAACAGGGGCAGATGGCGGTGGCGACCAGCATTTTCGCGCCGGTCTACGCCATGATCGGCTATTGGGAGGGCTGGACGAAGCCCTGGGTCATCGACAACTGCGGTGACCGGCTCTGGCAGATGATCCACGGCGCGCGCGAGGTCCTGATCACGTCCAGCACATTCAGTAGCCGCATGCCCGAGTTCGATGGCATGACGCCTTTCGAGGTGTTCGGGCTCAGCCCGGATTTCACACGCCAACAGCTCGCTCAGGCGCGACGAAAGCTGATCAAGACGCTGCATCCCGACCTCTGGCACACCGCCTCGCCCGAGGAGCGGCAGGCGCGCGAAGACGCCCTCAAGAGCGTGAACGCGGCGTACGACTTACTGCGTCCGTTGGTGTCCCGGTGACCGCGAGTTCGACCGCCACCACATCCGCCTCGGCGCTATGGCAGATGATCGGCGTGATATCATGTGTGCGGCGCGGCAGGCGTCGTCGAACGAGGCGGGGTCTGAGCGAGCGGCAAACGGGTCGCCGGAGGATTGCTCGGCTCCCGTCTTGCTGCTGGCAGCAACCTGCGGCATGCGCCGGCCTTGCTGCCGACGAGGCCGCCACGACGCCCTTGGGCCAGGGCGAGACCTGTTCCGCCTGCCATCGCGATCGCAGGGATCAGCAGCAGGAAGCTCCTTGGGATCGCCATCTTCACTGCAACGATGGTCGATTGCGATCCAACGAGCTCGCTTAGAACCGTCGAGAGCCAGAATGTGGCGATCGTCAGGATGGCCAGCCCGCCCGCGATGGGATGAATGGGCTTGATCATCACAGCCTCCCCATCACTCGCTCGCGTCACGCGACGCAAATCCCCGGGACCGCGATTTTCTGGAAGAGATGCGGTGCAGCGATGGCCGATGACGGATAGGCGGAGAGCCGCGATTGGAATTCCGGGTGACCGAAGGCGGCTCGAAACGAGGCTGTCGATTCCCAGACGGCATAGTTGAGGTAGGCGCAGCTGCCGCCGATAGCGCGATGGAGCTGCGTGGAGATGAAGCCGGGCTGCTGCTTCATGAACGCGGCATCATGCGCCCAGGCAGCGAGAAGCGCCTGCTCGTCAGCCTTGTCGATCGTGAACAGGTTGACGAGCACCACCGGGCTTGCGTCGCTCGCGAGTTGCTTCTCGATCGGGAAGGCGGGGTCCAAGGGGCGAAGCATCGACATGACAAATTGACCTCTGGTTGGTATCATGATGACAAAATGAATGCCTTATTGACATTATGATGTCAACATCATTTCATGGAGCTTATGAGGGTCGATGAAGCGCACTCCTTCCGGTGATGCCTTGACGAGGCTGATGCTCGATCTGTTCCGGCTCAACAGCCTCGCACTGACTGCGGGTGATCGCCTCGTCGCACCTCTCGGGTTGACGAGCGCGCGCTGGCAGGTTCTGGGCGCGATCGTGGCGACCGAGCGACCGCAGCCCGTTGCATGGCTTGCCCGTGATCTCGGTGCCAACCGGCAGAATGTGCAGCGCATTATCAACGATCTCGAGCGCGAAGGGCTTGTGACCTTCGCACCGAACCCGCATCACAAGCGCGCCCAGCTCGTCGTGCTGAGCGACAAGGGCAACCGCACGTTCAAGTCGGCGATGAACCTCCAGGCGCCCTGGGTCAACGCTCTTGCGGACGGGGTGACGGTCAAAGAGCTCGAGACCGTCCATCGCGTCATCCTGGCGCTACGCGGGAAGCTTGAAGGCGATGACGCCGCCGAGGAGTGACAGGCGCCAGCGGCAGAGCCGTCCGGAAGTGTGTGAATGCGGGCGGCCGGGCCGGCGTCCACATCGCACCTTGCGGCACCGTGGCCCGCCGTGCCTTCATGTGGCGTGCCAGCAAACCGAGGGAGCGAGCCTATGCCGCGACTGCCGATCCCGAACGACGGGCCGACGTTCAGCGACGAGACGCGGGCCGCCGTCCGCTACATCCTGGAGACGCGCAAGAGTACGCCGCCGCCGTCGACCTATCTGACGTACGCCGGCAAGGCGGGGATGCTGCTGTCCGATCTGGTCGAGCACCTGCGCTACCACACGACGCTGTCGGCGGCCGAGTCCGAGCTGGCCATCTGTACGGCGGCGCGCGCGGCCGATGCCGACTACATCTGGAACGCGCACGTGCGCCTGGGCCTCAAGGCGGGGACGCGCGAGGAGGCTATTCATGCCGTCGATACCTTTGCCCCGCTCGACGGGCTGACGGCGGACGAGGCGCTGATCATCCGCTACGGACGCGAGCTTCTCGAGCAGCGCCGGGTCAACGATGACACGTTCGCGGCCGTCAAGGCGCGCTGGGGCGAGCAGGGGCTGATGGAGATGACCGCGCTCATGTCCGTCTACATGATGAACGCCACCATCCTGCGCGCGATGGACCACAGGGCCGCGGCCGACGCGCGTCATCTCACCCCGCGCAGCTAGACGGGCAGCGCCATGGTGGCCTGGTGGTCGCACGGCCGGGGAAGGCGCACGCCGTGTTGATGGCGGCGTCTGGCGCGGTCGGTTGAAGGCGCGCTATGCTCGTCTCCGGCGCTGAATTCATCAAGGGAGGCTCAGCCATGGCTGATGCTACGCGAGAGTTGCCGTTCTCCTCTCAGTCCGCCGAGACGCCGCCGCCCCTGACCCAGGCGGATATTGATCAGCGCGTGTTCGATCTCTACGACGAGTATTGCCATGGTCGCATCGACCGCCGCGAGTTCCTGGCTCGGGCCGCCGCCGTTACCGTCGGTGGCCTGGCCATGGCGCAGGCGCTGTTGCCGCGCTATGCGCTGGCGCAGACGATCTCCTTCACCGACAAGCGGATGAAGGCGCGCTACGTCACCTATCCTTCGCCGGGCGGCACATCCGGCAAGATGCGCGGCTACCTGGTGCAGCCGAGCGGCGCCGGGCCGTTTCCCGCGGTCCTGGTCATCCACGAGAACCGCGGCCTCAATCCCTACATCGAGGATGTCGCGCGCCGGGCCGCGGTGGCAGGGTTCCTGGCGCTGGCGCCGGACGGTCTGTGGCCCGTGGGCGGCTATCCCGGCAACGACGACGACGGCCGGGCGCTCCAGGCGAGCCTCGACCAGAAGAAGCTGCGCGCGGACATGCTCAACAGCGCACGCTTCGTGAAGCGGCATGCGCTGTCGACCGGCAAGCTCGGCGCGACGGGGTTCTGCTGGGGTGGCGGCACCACGAACTATCTGGCCATCGCGCTCGGCGGCGACCTCCAGGCCGCCGTGCCGTTCTATGGCGCGGCGGCGGAGACGGCGGCGGTGCCATCGATCAAGGCGCCGCTGCTCGTCCATTATGCCGAGCGGGACCCGCGCATCAATGCCATGCGACCAGCCTTCGAGGAGGCTCTCAAGGCAGCGGGCGTGCGCTACGAGATGCACGTCTATCCGGGCACGCAACACGGTTTTCACAACAACTCGACGCCACGCTACGACGAAGCCGCGGCGAAGCTGGCCTGGGAGCGGACGATCGCCTTCTTCAAGACGCATCTCGGCTGAGCGCCGGGCGCCGAAGACATGGCGGGGCGGGGGAAGGCGCGCGCGTCGTGCGGCGCGGGCGCGACGGCCCGCAGGCTGCGTCACAGCCGATCGTAGCGTTGCGGGCGCCTCGGCACTCGCCTAGCGTCGCACGTGCCTCCAGGCAGGCTCGCAAGCGCCCCTCCCGATGCAGGATCACACAATGCTGCCCAAGGACCTCAGTCTGACGCACGGCTTCGCGGTGCTCTTCCTGTTCGCCTGCTGGCTGCTGTATTCGCGGGTGCTCGCCTATTTCGGGCGCGGCTCGCTCAACGCGCAGCTCGCCGTGGTGCGCCGCTACTGGATCTCCGGGGCGACGCGGCGTGCGACCAAGCCTTTCGACGGCATCCTGCTCGGCCACATCATCAATTCCACCGCATTCTTCGGCTCGGCGACACTGATCGTGCTGGCCGCAGTCCTCACGGCGCTGGCCCGTGTCAAGCAGATCCACGAGACGATCTCGCAGCTGCATTTCGTTGCGGAGACGAGCCTGGAGCTCTTCGCCCTGGCGATGGGCTTTCTGGCGTTCGTGCTGGCGATGTGCTTCTTCTCGTTCACGTACGCGCTGCGCAAGCTCGTCTATGTGCTGGCGCTTCTCGGCGCCCTGCCCGACAAGTCGGAGAACTGTCCGACGCACGACGACCTCGTGGACGCCACGACGATGGTGCTCTCGGAGGCCATCATGACTTTCAACTTCGGTATTCGCGGCTACTATTACGCGGTCGCCGCGCTCTGCCTACTGGTCTCGCCCGTCCTGTCGATCGCGGTGACGGCCTTCGTTACGGGCATCCTGTTCCACCGCCAGCTCATGACGCCGACCGCCCGCGCCATCCAGAAGTACGTCGAGGCCGCGAAAAGCCTGGAGCGGTAGGTGCAACCTCGCGGCCGCAGACGATGTGCTATGGAACTGCAACGTGTGAACCGCCTCAATCAGTCCGGGAAGAACCATGGTCGACACCACAGCAAAGCGCCGGGCAGGTCCGGCAATCCGGCTCAACCCGCTCGACAATGTCCTGGTGGCATCGACACAGATCGCCGCCGGGGTGGAGATTCCGGGCGAGGGCATCGTAACGCGCAACGCCGTGCCGGCGGGCTACAAGTTCGCGGCGCGCGATCTCAGGAAGGGTGAGCCGATACGCAAGTACGACACGCTCATCGGCTACGCCGCGAGCGACATTGCGGCCGGCACCATGCTGCACTCCCACAACATCGAGTTCCGCCAGATCGATCTCGACTACGCTCATGCGAGCGAGTTCCGCCCGGTGGAGCTGCTGCCGGAGGCCGGACGCCGCACCTTCGAGGGCTTTCTGCGTGACGACGGCCGCGCCGGCACGCGCAACTACATCGCCATCGTCGCCACCGTGAACTGCTCGGCCACCGTCATTCATGAAATCGCTGCGTGGTTCACCCGGGAGCGCCTGGCCGACTATCCCAACGTCGATGGCGTCGTCGCCTTCGCCCATCAGACCGGCTGCGGCATGGAGATGAGCGGCGAGCCGATGGCGCTCCTCAATCGCACGCTTGCAGGCTACATCCGCCATCCCAACGTGGCCGCGGCATTGGTTGTCGGCCTCGGCTGCGAGCGTTGCCAGATCCACGGCCTGTTCGCCCAGGAAAAGCTCGAGACGAGCGCCCGCCTGCGCCACCTCGTGATGCAGGAGCAGGGTGGCACGCGCAAGACTATCGAAGCCGGCATCGCCATCGTGAAGGAGATGCTGCCGGAAGCCGACCGGGCGCGGCGCACGAGCGTGCCGGCGAGCCACATCATGGTCGGGTTGCAGTGCGGCGGCTCCGACGCCTTTTCCTCTATCACCGCCAATCCCGCTCTCGGCGCCGCCGTCGATATCCTGGCGCGACATGGGGGCACCGGCATTCTCTCGGAGACACCGGAGATCCGCGGCGTCGAGCACATGCTGACGCGCCGGGCCGCCAGCCGCGAGATCGGCGAGAAGCTGGTCGAGCGCGTGCGCTGGTGGCTGGAGGAGTACACGCCCGGGCGCGACGTGCAGATCCAGGGAACGGTCAGCCCCGGCAATCAGGCGGGCGGGCTCGCCAATATCCTCGAGAAGTCGCTCGGCTCGGCCATGAAGGGCGGAACGGGTCCGCTGATGGCGGTCTACAAGTACGCCGAGCCGGTCACCGAGAAGGGCTTCGTGTTCATGGATACGCCCGGCTTCGATCCGGTGTCCGCGACCGGCCAGATCGCCGGGGGCGCAAACCTCGTCGCCTTCACCACCGGGCGCGGCTCGTGCTTCGGCTCCGTTCCCGCTCCCTCGCTCAAGCTCGCGACGAATACGCCCATGTACCGCCGCATGGAGGAGGACATGGACATCAACTGCGGCGAGGTCCTCGATGGCGATGTCTCGATCGAGGAGATGGGGCAGCGAATTTTCGAGCTTATGCTTGCGACCGCTTCGGGCAAGCCGACCAAGAGCGAGCTGCTGGGCCTCGGCCGCCACGAGTTCATACCCTGGTACATCGGCGTCGTCGGGTAGGCGCGGGCCGCGGAGGCGAGCGCACCCCCGCAAAGTCGCGACGGGCTATGCCGATCCGGCGCGATCACGGTCGGAGGCATCCGTGAAGGCGGCGGGGGAGAGAAGCTCCCAGAGCTCCGCTGTGAGATCGGTATAGGCGCGGTTGCGCCGCAGCCGCATCAGATCGCGGTCGCGAGGCAGCGGCACGTCGACGGTCTTTACGATGGTGCCGGGCCGGGCGCTGAATACGGCGCAGCGGTCAGCCAGCGCAACCGCCTCGTCGAGGTCATGCGTGACGAACATCACCGTCTTGCCGAGCGACAAGGCGAGGCGGCGAATCTCGATCTGCATGGCGAGCCGGAGCTGCGCATCGAGCGCCCCGAAGGGCTCGTCCATTAACAGCGTTTCCGGATCGTAGGCGAGCACGCGCGCCAGGGCGCAGCGCTTGCGCATGCCGCCTGAGAGCTGTGTCGGGTAGGCACGTTCGAAGCCGGCTAGGCCGACGAGCTCGATCAACTCACCGACCCGCTCGTGCGCCTCCTTGGTCGGTGTGCCGCGAATCTCGAGTGGCACGCGAATGTTTCCGACCACGTCCCGCCAGGGCAGGAGATGATCGTTCTGGGTCATGTAGCCGACCTTGCGGTTGTACTCCGGCACCGGCATGCCGGAGTAAGACACCTGGCCCTCCGTCGGCTTGAAGAGGCCAGCCGTCATGTTGAGCAGCGTGGACTTGCCGCATCCCGACGGGCCGACCAGCGTCACGAACTCGGCGCGCGCCACCGTGAGATTGACATCACGCACCGCGGTTACGGACCCACTCGCGGTCTCGAACACCTTGGAGATGCCCTGGAAGACGATCAGCGGCTCGCTCGTGGTCACTGCGCATCGTCCTCCAGGTCTCCGGTGTCGTCGACAGTGGCCACCTACTTCATATCCTTGGCGGCAGCCTCGACGATCTTGGATGTGTAGACCTTCTCGATGTCGACCTGCGGTGCCTTGCCTTCTGTGTCGGCGAGGAACTTCAGCGCCCGCTCCACCTGCGAGCGCTTGAGCGCCGGCGTCGCCGGGAACGCGTGGCGCGTGCCTTCCCAGGCAAGGTCGAACGTCTCCTTGTCCATCTTCGGGAAGAACTTGCGCACCACCTCGGCGGCTTCCTTGGGGTTCTCACGCATTAGCTTCATGCCTTTCCAGAGCGCCCGCGCCACGCGGCGTGCTACGTCCGGGTTCTTCTCGAGCCAGTCAGCGCGCGAGTTGAAGCTGACGTAAAGGAAGCCATCCAGCGGCGGATACTCGCCCTTCGCGAGGTTGAAGAGCATGTAAGCGCCATGCAGCTTGATGGCGAAATCGCTGGTCGGGGAGGAGAACATGAAGGCGTCGACGCGCTTCTGGCCGAAGGCGGCGACCATGGCCGAGCCGGCCGCACCGATCGGCGTGATCGTCACGTCACGATCGGGGTTCATGCCGACGTTGCGCAGGAAATAGCGGATGAGCTGGTCCAGCGAGCTGCCGGGGCCGTTGATGCCGATGGTGAGACCCTTGAGCGCCTTGATGCGATCGTCGGGCGAGGTCTGTGGTGTCAGCTTCAGGCGCTTGGCGATGTCGCCCTGGATCACGAAGTTCGATCCGATCTGTCCCATCATCGCTGCCCAGATCCGCACGGGCTGGCCCTTGGCATAGGCCTTGATCGGGGTTGAGGGGACGCCGGTGTAGATGTGGGCATTGCCCGAGATGACGGCTGCCATGGCCGGAGCACCGCCTGCGAAGACCTGCACGTCGAGATCGATGTTCTCCTCCTTGAAGAAGCCCTTGCCGCGGGCGACGTAGACCGGAAGGTAGAGGAAGCCGTGGCTCGGCTGGGCGATGATGACCTTGTCGGCTGCTCGCGCCGAGATCGTACCGAACGACGTTGCCAAGGCTGCGGCAAGTGCTGCGGTCAGGCAGAGTTTCAAAGCTCGCATTTTTTCGCTCCTCCCGGATTTGGCCTGGGGCTCAGATCTTAGACGACGAGTTCGCGCTGATCTTCTGCCGACTTCCACGGCATCAGCCAGCGTTCGATGACTTTCACGGAGAAATTGAGCGCTACGGCCAGCATGATGATGGCGATCAGGGCCGCGAACACGGCGGCCGTGTCGAATTGCGCCGCGCCGTGGGCCACGAGATAGCCGAGCCCGCGATTGGCGGCGATGATCTCCGCCACGATCGCCCCGATCAGCGCGTAGGGCACGGACAGCCGCAGGCCCGCGAAGATCCAGGTGAACGCCGCGGGGATCACGACCTTGGTCATCAGATGCCACTCGTTGGCTCCCATGAGGCGCAAGACGGTAATCTGCTCGCGGCTGACGTGGCGCACGCCCGTGTAGGTGTTGAAGAACACCAGGAAGAAGACGATGACCGCCGTGAATACGATCTTCATGGTGATGCCGATGCCGAACCACATGACGAAGAGCGGCGCCAGCGCCACCTTGGGCAGGCTGTAGAGCGCCATCAGGATGGGATCGACGACGTCGGCCAGGATCTTGATGCGTCCCATGAGCAGGCCGACCAGTGTGCCGAGCACGCCGCCGGCAAAGAAGCCGAGGCCCGCCTCCATGGCCGTAATGCCCATGTGCCGGAACAGGCTGCCGTCGGCGACCAGGCTCCACAGGCTCTGGGCGATATCCGATGGTCGGCTGAGGAAAAATGTCAGCCGATCCGGAACCTGCTGCCAGAGGGCGAGCACGATGACGAGCAGAGCCAGCCTGATGAGCGCGATCTTCATGTGGCTCCCGTCGCCGGATCGGTAGCCGATCTGCGCTTGTCGAGCAGACGCTTGATCTTGGACGTCTGTGAGACGCCGGTAAAGGGGTCAAGCTCTCCCCGTGCCATCGGGCGCGCCTCGATCTTGACCCCGAGCGCGTCCTTGAAGCGAGCCTCGAGCGCGGCCTGCAGGCTCGCCCGATCGATATCGTCGCCCCTGACTTCGACGAGCACGGTCATTTCCTCGCGGCCGGAGGCGCCCACGCGATCGACGATGCAGAAGTACTCGCCCGTCGATCTCGCGTCCTCGGCGACAAGCGCACCGATCGCCTCGGGAAAGATGTTGACGCCGCGCAGCTTCACCATGTTGTCGCCGCGCCCGAAAATGCGCTCGATGCGCCGCTGGCTGCCGCCGCAGGCGCACTCGCCCGCCATCCACGCCGAAATGTCATTGATGTTGAAGCGGATCTGCGGACCGTAGTGCTTGAAGAGCGTCGTCAGATAGATCGTGCCGCGCTCGCCGTCCGGCACGTCCTTGCCCGTCTCGGGATCGATGATCTCGACGATGGTGGCATCCTCCTGCACGTGCATGCCCATGCGGTGATCGCAGTCACAGGCGATGACGCCGGCCTCGTTCGTGCCGTACATGTCCTGGCAGCGTGCGCCCCACAGCTCCTCTATGCCGGCGCGGTCCTCCATGCCGATGTGGGAGCCGATGAGTTTCAGATTGAGCGAGCGCGGCTCGATGCCCATCTCGTCGCGCGCAACCTGGGCGAGATGGCGGACGTAGGAGGGAAAGCCGAGCAGCACGTTGACGCCCCAGGCCTTCATGATCTCGATCTGCCGTCGCGTCGGCGTGGCATTGCCCGAGCCTGTCATCACCGGCAGCGCTCCGGAGTATTTCCAGAGTGCCTCGCGCGCGGCAAAGCCGCCGTTGGAGAGATTGAGCGAGTAGGTGCTCTGCACGACGTCGCCCGGCTGCACCCCGTGCATCGCCAGCCGGCGACCACCGAGGATGCCCATGATCTCGCGGTCTCTCGGTGCGTAGATCTGCGGACGCGGCAGGCCGGTCGTGCCGCCGCTCGTCTGCAGCACCATAGGCATGCCCATGGTGGGATCGATGCCGAGGAAGTCGCCCCAGGGCGGCTTCGATTCGATGCTCTTCCTGATGTCGTCCACGTCGTAGGGCGGCAGCTTCTTCAAGTCCGCGAGCGAGCGGATGTCGCCGGGCTCGAGTCCGGCCGCCTGCCAGTGGCGCTTGAAGAAAGGGATTTTCCAGCCGCGCTCCATGAGTTCGAGGAACCGCTTCTCCTGAACCGCGCGCAGCGCTGCGCGTGGCATCTTGTGGATGCGCTCGAAGAAGAGCGGCGGCGGGCAGTACTCCTGGATGGTTGCCGCGACGTCGAACGATGACCAGAAGTGCGGAACCGGACCCGTGTACATGAGTGTGGGTGTCCTCAGAGCAATGATGTGCGCCGACCGCCGTCCACGGCCGTCGTCGTGCCGGTGATGTAGCCGCCGTAATTCGAGACGAGAAAGGCGACGATGCCGGCGATGTCGTCCGGCTCGCCGAGGCGCTTCAACGGCACCTCCTTCGCGAGGTCGGCGTAAAGTGTCGACACGTCCTTGCCAGCATCCTTGGCGAGCTTGCCGTAGACCTTGTCCAGCCTCTCGGTGCGGATGCGGCCGGGGCAGATCGTGTTGATTGTGATGTTGTCGGCGGCGATCTCGAGCGAGAGCGTCTTGGCGAGACCGATGACGCCGGCCCAGGTCGCAACGGAAAGGCCGAACTCCGGCATCGGCTGTAGCGCTGAGAGTGCCGTGATGTTGACGATGCGCCCGCCGCCGGCAGCGCGCATGTGCGGCAGGCAGGCGCGCACCATGCGCACCACGCTCATCAGGTTCTGGTCCACCGCCTTGGTCCAGTCACCATCCTCGAAGCGCTCGATGCGGCCGAGCGGTGGTGCGCCGTCGTTGTTCACGAGCGCGTCGATGCGCCCGAAGCGTTCCGCCGCGGCAGTGACGAAGGTGGTGCAACTCTCCGCGCTTCTGAGATCGGTCGGTACGGCCAGCACGGCGGCACCGGTCTCCCCGACGATCCGGTCGCGTGCCGCCAGCAGAGCCGGCTCCCTGCGGGCGGCGATGGCGAGTGACATGCCTTCCGCCGCCAGCAGGCGGGCGATGGCGTAGCCGATGCCCTGGCTTGCTCCGCCGACGAGTGCGACCTTGCCCGCAAGGCCGAGGTTCATACCGTGATCCCGTAGGTGGCGAGGAAGCGGCGGGCGTTTCCTATGAAGATCTTATCGAGGATTTCGTCGGAATAGCCGTCCGCCCTCCAATCGCCGACCAAGCGCTCATAGGTAAAGAGCGGATAGTCGGCGCCGAACATCACGCGGTCCTTGAGACGGCGGGAGATATCGCGTTTCAGCGCCGGCGTCAGGTGTTTGGGCGACCAGCCGTGCAGCTCGAACCAGACGTTCGCCTTGTGCAGGAGGATGGCAATCATTTCGTCCTGCCAGGGCCAAGCCGGTCGGCCGGCGACGATGTCGAGATCGGGAAAGCGCGCTGCCACCTCGTCGAGATGCCGCGGGTGGCCATCGTCGAGTCGCACGCCCTTGCCGCCCCTTAGCCCTGCGCCGAGGCCCGTGGTGCCGACGAAGATCAGAGCCGGCCGTCTCGCCTCGATGCACAGCTCATAGAAAGGAAACCAGAGCGGATCGCCCGCCGGCACCCCGATGGTCCCCGAAGCGACGCCGAGCCCGACGAAGCCGGGGCAGATGTCGAGCATGCGCCTGTATTCGGCGACAGCGTCCTTGCCGACGCGTGGATCAAACTGGAACCAGTGGCCCAGAATCTCGTGCGGGAATTTACGTTGCGTTTCGATGGCATAGTCGTGATATCCGCGCATCTCGGAGATGGGCAGCGACTTGGTGAAGCTGAAATCGAGGATGGCCCTCACGCCGTTGGCGCGGAAATAAGCCGCCATCTCCTCTTCGGTGTGATAGCTCGGCTTCGATTTCCAGGTGTTGTGCTGCTGATCGAGCTCTGCGCTGCTGCGCAGCACGTACCCACGCTCGGTTCCCCAATGGGAATGAAGGTCAATGAGCTCCATCGATTCCACCCGTTCCGGCTCGTGCTTTTGGTGGCCGGTTGCGACGACGATGCACCATTGGCTGAAAGGTTTCAACCGGGATGTCGGCGCCGGAAGTGCAGGCGATGCCGCTCATCGTGCCACGGCCACTGCCGGTCAACGCGCCGCTTCCGGCGCGTCAGGTCCAGCGCGCGGTATCCGCGTGATCACTGGCCGTGAGCAGCGTGGTCGTGAACACGACGGTATCGGTGCACAGGTCGTAGCGTCGGCTGAGCTTGCGTCGCACCTCGGCCTCCGCTCCGCCCTGCGGGATCTTCGAGCGCTCCCACATCGCGAGATCGGGGCGGCGCGTCATCAGCAGGCTGCGCACGCTGGTTTCCTGTGCGCCGGGCAGCCGGGTGGCACGCCAGAGACCGATGACTTGGGAATCGTATGCCGACTCGAACCCCGGCCAGGCGCCCGCGCAGAGATCGAGGAACTCGCTCCAATTGGCCTGCGGTGTCGTGAACCATCGGAAGGCGTAGTTGCCCTGGCGCCGGGGAGGCGTCGGGTCGAGCGGGCGCAGCGTCGGAACGAGGACGACCGAGGACTGCTGGTGGACGCCGTCGATGCCGGCGAGGCGCTGAGCGAGCGCGGCAGCGGCGTCGCCGCCGTCGGGCCAAGTCGTCATCACCGTGAGCTCGTCGCGCGGCCGGCCGATCTGGCTGCGCCAGATGCCGTAGAGCGTCTCGCCGTCACGCGCGCCGCCCTCCGCGAAGCGCGCGGCGAGCGTGGTGGCAACGGACGACCAGGCGAGCGGGGTGGTGCGCACGCGGGTGTGCAGGTAGATCGTCATGGATATCCTCCGTTGCACGTCCCACTTGGCCGTCTCGACGTTGACGCTAACCGAGCCACGCGGCACCGCAAGCGAAATGCGTGGTCGGCCGCTTGATGGAGATCAACACCCCCGCCCGGCCGGACTGGCTATCGTCATGACAGGACGCGCGGCACGTGTGTCGCGCAGGCGCAAGGCGAGGTGCACCCATGCATGACTCCGGCGCATCGGCCATCGCAACCTTCTCGATACCCTTCGTTCGCCATCTGAGCGTCGAGGGGGAGCTCGTGTCCGCGCCGCCGGGCGAGGCTGCTGCGAGCGAGACCCTGGTCGCGCTCTATCGGGCGATGGTCCTGACGCGGGCCTTCGACGAAAAGGCCGTCGCCCTGCAACGCACCGGCCAGCTCGGTACGTATGCCTCATCGCTCGGTCAGGAGGCGGTGGGCGTCGGCCTCGCCAGCATCATGCGCCCCGAGGACGTGCTGCTTCCGTCGTTTCGCGAGCAGGGCGCCATGCTCTGGCGCGGCGTGAGCATGACCGAGCTGCTGCGCTACTGGGGAGGCGACGAGCGGGGCTCGGATTTCGCAGCGGCCCGGCGGGATTTCCCCGTATGCATTCCGGTGGCAAGCCAATTTCCTCACGCTGTCGGCGTCGCGCTCGCCATGAAGATGCGCCAGGAGGCGCGCGTGGCCGTCGCCGTCGGCGGCGATGGCGCGACATCGAAAGGAGACTTCTACGAGGCGCTGAATATCGCCGGGGTCTGGAAGCTGCCGGCCGTCTTTGTCGTCAACAACAACCAGTGGGCGATCTCCGTGCCGCGTTCGGCGCAGACGGCGGCGGCGACGCTGGCGCAGAAGGCCGTGGCCGCGGGCGTGCCCGGCGTGCAGGTGGACGGCAACGACGTCATCGCCGTGCGCGTGGCGATGGCCGAGGCGCTGGAGCGCGCGCGGAGCGGCGAGGGACCATCGCTGGTCGAGGCGCTGACGTACAGGCTCGCCGACCACACGACGGCCGACGATGCCAGGCGCTATCGCGACGATGGCGAGGTGTCGGCGCACTGGAAGAGCGAGCCCGTGGCCCGCTTGCGAAGCTATCTGGTGCGCGAGGGCGTATGGACCAAGACTGACGAGACCGAGCATCTGGCGCGCTGCCGCGCCGAGATCGAGACGGCCGTCGCGGCCTATCTCGCCACGCCGGCGCCGCTGCCGACGGACATGATGGACTGGCTGTTCGCCGAGCTGCCGCCGGCCCTGGCGGCGCAGCGTCGTGCGCTCACGGCCGCGGGAGCGCCGCATGCTTGAGATTGCACTGGTCGAGGCCGTCAATCTGGCGCTGGCGCGTGCCATGACCGAGGACGAGCGCGTCGTGGTGCTCGGCGAGGACGTGGGACGCGACGGCGGCGTGTTCCGGGCGACGCTCGGTCTCGTGGACAGGTTCGGCCCGCAGCGCGTGCGCGATACGCCGCTGGCCGAGGCCGCGATTGCCGGATTGTCGGTCGGTCTCGCAGCCGAAGGGTTCCGCCCCGTCGCCGAGATCCAGTTCGACGGCTTCATGTTCCCGACCATCGACCAGATGGTCAATCACGCCGCGCGGTTGCGCACGCGCACGCGGGGGAGGCTGACGTGCCCGATGGTGTTGCGGGCGCCTTACGGTGGCGGCATCCACGCCCCCGAGCATCACTCCGACAGCGTCGAGACGTTCTTCGCGCACATCCCCGGGCTCAGGGTGGTCATCCCATCGTCGCCGCGGCGGGCCTATGGACTGCTGCTGGCGGCCATCCGCGATCCCGATCCGGTCGTCTTTCTCGAGCCGAAACGCCTCTATCGCCTGTCGCGCGAGACGGTCGAGGACGACGGCGCGGCACTGGAGCTCGATACCTGCTTCATGCTGCGCGACGGTGGTGATGTGACCCTGGTCGCCTGGGGGGCCATGATCGTCGAGGCGCTGGCGGCGGCCGACCTGCTGGCGAGCGAGGGCATAGAGGCGGCAGTGCTCGACGTGGCGACGCTGACGCCCCTCGACGCCACGCCGATCCTGCGCTCAGTGACCACGACCGGCCGCTGCGTCATTGCGCACGAGGCGCCGCTGACCGGTGGATTCGGTGGCGAGATCGCGGCGCGCGTGGCGGAGGGCGCGTTGCTCTCGCTCCTGGCGCCGGTCCGGCGCGTGACGGGTTACGACTGCGTGATGCCGCTGCCGCGCCTGGAGGGGCATTACCTGCCGGGCGCCGAGCGCATCGCCGCAGCGGCACGAGAGGTCATGAGCTACCGATGAAAACCTTCCGGCTGCCAGACTTGGGCGAAGGACTGCAAGAGGCGGAGATCGTCGCCTGGCACGTCGCGGCCGGCGATCGCGTCGTCTCCGACCAGCCGCTGGTGTCGGTCGAGACGTCCAAGGCGGTCGTCGAGATCCCCGCGCCGTGGCCGGGTCGCCTGGTCGCGCTCCACGGCGCAGTGGGGGACGTGATCGCCGTGGGCGCGCCGCTCGTCGACATGGAGACCGAAGGTGCAACCAGCGATGCCGGTGCGGTCGTGGGAACGCTGCCCGCGGCGCCACCGTCGCGCGAGCGCCCGGCAACGGCGCCGGGACCGACGACCAGGACTGCCGACACCCCGGTCAAGGCGAGCCCTGCGGTGCGGCGGCGGGCGCAGGAGCTCGCCGTCGCCCTCGATACGCTCGTGGGCTCGGGTCCCGCTGGCGCCATCATGATGGCGGATGTGGAGGCGGCGGCACGGGCGACGGCCGTCGCCGACGGCTTCCAGCCGCTGGCGGGCGTGCGGCGCGCCATGGCGGAGGCGATGACGGCGGCCGGTGGCGAGATCGTGCCGGCCAGCGTGAGCGAGGTGGCGGTCGTCGAGCATTGGCCGGCGGGCACCGATCCGACCGTGCGTCTCATTCGCGCCGTGATCGCCGGCTGCCGCGCCGCGCCCGAGCTCAATGCCTGGTATGACGCCAGCCGCAAGGCTCGCAGTCTGCGCGGCCCTATTGATCTCGGCATCGCCATGGAGACTGCGGACGGCCTGTTCGTGCCGACGCTGCGCAATGTCGGTGCGCGCAGCGACGACGATCTGCGGGCCGGTCTCGAGGCCATGAAGGCCGACGTGGCGCGGCGCAGCATCCCGCTGGCGGAGCTGCGGGGCCAGACCATCACGCTCTCCAACTTCGGCATGCTCGGCGGCCTGCACGCCGCGCTGACCATCATGCCGCCGCAAGTGGCGATCCTCGGAGCGGGGCGGCTGCATCGCGCGGCCCGGGTGATCGGCGACGACATCCGCGCCGTGCGCGTTCTGCCGCTGTCGCTGACGTTCGATCATCGCGTCGTCACCGGCGCCGAGGCCGTTCGGTTCCTTGTCGCAGCCGTCGCCGATCTCGAGTCCTGAGCAGACGGCCGCGCGGAGCACCGACCACATCGATACCCTGTCCAACCCCACCCTCGCGAGAAAGGATCGCCCGCCGTGAAGGACATGTTTCGTTTCGCCGATGCGCTCGGCCCGGAGAAGATCGTGCACATCTACGAGCCGGCGCTCGGGCTCAAGGCGATCGTGGTGGTCGACAATACCGCGGCAGGCCCGGCCATCGGCGGCACACGCATGGCGCCCGATGTCAGCGTCGAGGAGTGCTTCCGGCTCGCTCGCGCCATGACGCTGAAGAACGCAGCGGCGGGCCTCGCCCACGGCGGCGCCAAGTCCGTGATCACCGGTGATCCGGCCATGGCGCCGGGCGCAAAGGAGCAGATCGTCAGGGCCTTCGCCGTCGCCATCCGCGACCTCATGGCGTACATCCCCGGACCCGACATGGGGACTGACGAGACGGCCATGGCCTGGGTCAAGGACGAGATCGGCCGCTCCGTGGGCTTGCCGCGCGAGGTTGGCGGCATTCCGCTCGACGAGATCGGCGCCACGGGCCTAGGGCTGGCGGTCGCCGCGGAGGCGGCCCAGGAGCTTGGCGGTCCACGCCTCGCGGGCGCGCGCGTCGCGGTGCAGGGCTTCGGCGCCGTCGGGCAGCACGCCGCGCGCTTCCTGGCGGAGAAGGGAGCTGTGCTGGTTGCCGCTTCGGATTCGCGCGGTGCGATCGCCGACAGCAATGGCCTCGACATTGCCGCACTGATGGCGCTGAAACGGGACGGTGGACACCTCGGAAGCTACGGGCACGCGAAGGCGCTGGACCGCGAGGCCATCGTTGCCGTGCCGTGCGACATCTGGATCCCGGCGGCGCGGCCGGATGAGCTGCGAGCCGACAACGTCGGCCAGCTCGAGACCAGGCTCGTGCTGCAGGGCGCCAACATTCCGGCAACCCTGGAGGCGGAGAAGATCCTGCACGAGCGCGGCATTCTCTCGATTCCGGATTTCATCGCCAATGCCGGCGGCGTGATCTGCGCGTCCGTCGAATACCATGGCGGCTCGGAGGCGGCGGCGATGGCCGCCATCGTCGAGAAGATCTCCCGTAATACGACGGAGGTTCTCAAAGCGGTGCGCGCGGAGGGAACGCTGCCACGGACGGCCGCAGTGGCGCTCGCCGAGCGGCGCGTGCGCAAGGCCATGGCGCTCGGTCGCTGGCACGGCGGCGTGGCGAAGGCCTGACGCTATTCTCGGCGCGAAACGGGCGGCGCGCGCATGGTGGCGGCGACGGACCGGCAGCGCAAGCGCAACTGCGACCGCTGAGAAGGCGGGCGCGGCGTCTTGGCGGTGGACATCGCCGCACGTCTCGACTGCACGCGGCTTGCATCGGCGGCGTGCATGCGTATGGATGCGGTGGCAGGCGCCCGCTGGGCCGACAGGCCTTGCGGCTTGGCCAACTCGGGTCCCCTTGCCGGGACACAAGAGCGTCGATCCCCGCGGAGCGCCACAAATCCGAGGCCGTGCATGCTCTCCAACCCCCTACAGCGCCTTGCCGCCGGCAGTATCGCCGTTGCGCTGGTGGTGCTCGGCTTCAAGACCCTGGCCTGGTGGCTGTCGGGCTCGGTGGCCCTCTATTCGGACGCTGTCGAAAGCATCGTCAATGTCGTGGCGGCCTTGGTCGCGCTGCTGGCCGTACGCATCGCTGATCGGCCGGCCGACCGCAATCATCCCTTCGGGCATCACAAGGCGGAGTACATCGCCGCCGTGGTCGAGGGCGCGCTGATCACGGTGGCGGCCTACGCCGTGCTGAAGGCTGCGTGGTTCGCCATCGCTGCGGCGAAGCCGCTCGACGCGCCGCTCCCGGCACTCGTCACCAACGGTCTCGCCAGCGTGATCAATGCCGCCTGGGGCTGGGTCCTCGTGCGTGCCGGCCGCCAGCACGGCTCGCCGGCCCTGCTCGCGGACGGCCGGCATCTGCTGGCGGACGTCGCCTCGTCGGTCGGTGTTCTCCTGGGCCTCGTGACGGCGCTGGCGACAGGGCTGCACGTCCTCGATGCCGTGCTGGCGGGGATCGTCGGCGGCTTCATCCTATGGGCGGGCTGGCGGCTCGTCGCCGAGAGCCTCGACGGGCTGATGGACCGCGCGACGCCGCCCGACGTCGCCGCCCGGCTGCGGGAGGTGATCGCGGCGCACTCGCACGAGGCGATCGAGGTGCACGACATTCGCACGCGCCGGGCCGGGCGTGCGACCTTCATCGAGTTCCATCTCGTCGTCGACGGGCAGATGTCGGTCGCGCAATCTCACGGCATCTGCGATCGCCTGGAGACGGCCATTGCCGCGGCGATCGACGGGGCCATCACGACGATACACGTCGAGCCCGAGCACAAGCGCAAGCTGCGGGGCTCGAGGGTCGCCGGCCATTCGGAGCACTGAGCGGCGATCGCGTGCGGCGGGGACCGTTGTCAAATCCGGCAGCAGCGACTAGCCTGACGTCGAGCCTGCCGCGAACTGCCACCATGCCGCTCTCGCTCGTGACGCAAGGTCTGGGGCCCCTCTGGCAGGACCGTGGACATCAGCCTTCGATCGACGCGCCATGAACCTTTCATCGAAGAGTTATACGGCGGATGACTTCGCCGCCGTGCAGGAGTTCTTCCACGCCCGCAAGTGGACCGACGGGCTGCCGATCGTGCCTCCGACCGAGGCGGCGGTCCGCGCCTGTCTCGAGTGGGTGGCGATGGCGCCCGATCATCTCGTCGGCATCGAGCCGGTACGCGAGCGCGCCATTACCGCGGAGAAGCTGGCGATCAACGCCGTCATGGCCGGGTGCCTGCCGATGCATTTTCCGGTGGTCGTGGCGGCATTCACGGCCATGCTGCAGGAGCCGTTCCTGCTGCATGGTGCGACGGCGAGCACAGGGGGCTGCGCAATCCTGATCGTCGTCAATGGACCGATCCGCGACGAGACGGGCATGGACGGGACATTCAATGCCCTGGCCGCCAGCGACCGCGCCTCGACCGCGATCGGTCGCGCGGTGCGGCTGACCCTCTACAACCTGCTCGATGTGCGGCCCGGCGCCGCCGACCGTGCGACGCTCGGTCATCCGGGCAAGATCAGTTACTGCCTTGCCGAGGACGAGGCCAACTCGCCGTGGCTGCCGCTCTGCGAGGAGCGGGGCATTCCGACGGGGCTCTCGGCCGTCACGGTGATGGCGGCGGGCGCGCCGCGCCAGCTCATGAACGAATGGACGACCCGGCCAGAGGAGATCCTCGACACCTTCGTCGCCGAGATCCGCGCCAACATGCTCAATTACTCGATCTGGCCCGGCAACTACGCCATCGTGCTGCCCCCGCAACTGCGCACGCACTTTGCGGCCGCCGGCTGGAGCAAGGCGGACATCCGTCGCTACGTCTTCGACCATGCCCGCGTGACGCGCAGAGAGTGGGCGGCGTGCGGCAAGGGGTCGGTCGTCGGCGACAAGGCCGACAAGGTCTATCAGGCGCTGCCCGCTGCCGACGATCTGCTGGTGATCGCCGCTGGCGGGCCGGCCGGCGGCTTCGGCGCGGTCATCCCGCCGTGGTTCGGGCCGAAGAGCAGAGCCGTGACCGTGGCCATCGGCGCCTGCGTCGACTGTGGCTGAAGGGCATGACGTCGGTGCAGGCAGAGAGCGAGACGAAATGACGATCAGGTTCCTTGACCCCACGCACGAGGCCGACAGCAGGGCGTTCGTCGCGGCCCCGCGCCTCGCCGCCCTCGACGGTGCGACGGTGGCGATCATCTCGAACGGCAAGAAGTCGACGAAGCCGTTCTTCGATGCCATCGAGGCCGAGCTCAAGGGCCGCTACCGCGTGGCGAGCGTGGTGCGACTGACGAAATACAACTACAGCGCGCCCGTGGAGCCCGAGTTGCTCAAGGAGGCCGCGAAGTGGCACGCCATCATCACCGGCGTCGGCGATTGAGGAAGTTGCTCATCGTGCAGTTTGCACGACGCGGTGATCGGTGAGCGTCTGGGCATCCCCTCCGTCGGGATCATGACGACGCAGTTCGAGAGTGCGGCCGAGCTTATGGCTCGGGTTCTTGGCGCGGAAGGGCATCCATTCGTCATGATCGAGCACCCGATCAGCAGTGCGTCTGTCGAGGCTCTGGCCGAGCGGGCGCGGCAGGCGGTGAGGGAGAGCGCGGCCATCATGACCGGTGGGGCCAGGGCTGTCGGGACTTGAGATCGTCGGTGCAGGCGACGTGTATCGCATGGGCTCGCGCCGGGGCAGGCGTGAGGCCGAGAGCAGGGGACTTTCTCGCATGAGCAGCGCAACGACGTCCCGCGGGCCCCTCGCGGGCATTCGCATCGTGGAGATCGCCGGCATCGGGCCGGGCCCGCTCTGCTGCTCGCTGCTGGCCGACCTCGGCGCCGACGTCATCCGGATCGATCGTACCGGGCCGACGGGTCTCGGCTTCGAGTTCGTCGGACCCAAGGCCGACGTGCGCCGGCGGGGGCGGCCGTCGGTCGCTGTCGACCTGAAGCATCCCGATGGCATCGAGACGGTGCTCCGTCTGATCGAGAAGGCCGACGGGCTCGTCGACACGCTGCGGCCCGGCGTCATGGAGCGGCTGGGCCTCGGTCCGGACGTCTGCCTTGCGCGCAATCCGCGACTCGTCTTTGGTCGCATGACCGGCTGGGGGCAGACCGGGCCGCTGGCCCAGGCGGCCGGCCACGACATCAACTACATCTCGCTTTCGGGAGTGCTCCACGCCATCGGTACGCGCGAGCAGCCCGTGCCGCCCCTCAACGTCGTGGGAGACATGGGCGGTGGCGCCATGTTCCTGGCTGTGGGGCTGCTCTCCGCCATCCTCGAGGCGCGCAGCTCGGGGCAGGGGCAGGTCGTCGATGTGGCGATGACGGAAGGCTCAGCCTACCTTGCGCTCGCCTGCTTCGGCCTGGCCGCGGTCGACTACTGGTCCGAGCGCCGCGAGGACAACATCATCGATGGCGGCGCGCCGTTCTGGCGCTGCTACGAGACGCAGGACGGCAAGTTCGTGTCGATCGGGGCCGTCGAGCGCAAGTTCTACGACATCCTGATCGAGAAGCTCGGCCTTGACGCCGCGACGTTGCCGGACCAGATGGACCGCGCGCACTGGCCGGCGATGCGAGAGCGCTTCGCCGACCTGTTCAAGCAGAAGACGCGGGACGAGTGGTGCGCGCTCATGGAAGGCACGGACATCTGCTTCGCGCCGGTGCTCAGTTTCCGCGAGGCCCACGCGCACCCGCACAACCAGGCGCGCGGCAGCTTCGTGGAGGTGGACGGCATCATTCAGCCGGGGCCGGCGCCGCGTTTCAGCCGTACGCCGGGCAGTGTCAAGCACGGCCCACCCGTGCCCGGGGCGCAGACCGAGGAAGCGCTCACCGCTTGGGGCATTCCGGCCGAGGACATCGCGCGGCTCAAGGCCGGGAAAGCGATCGGTCGCGACGCGAAGGACTGAGTCCGCCAGAGCATGGCGAGCGTCGCCGGCTCACGAGCGCTGTCCGCCGCGCCGGCCCCGCCATTCCACGCGGTAGAGGTCGAAGCGACGGTCGAGGAAGTTGCGCACGCTGCCCTCGCGGCGCGCCACGCGCAGGTCGGAGAGCCTGAGGTCGGCGACCGCCAGCGTCTCCGTGTTGGCGGCCGTGTCGGCGGCGATGCCATCGCGCGCGAAGGGGATGTCACACGGCGTCAGGATGGCGCTCTCCGCGTAATGCACGTCCATGTTCTCGACGTTCGGCAGATTGCCGACCACGCCGGACATGACGACATACATCTGGTTCTCGATGGCGCGGGCATGGCAGCAGTAGCGCACGCGCAGGAATCCGCGCCGGTCGTCGGTGCAGAACGGCACGAACAGCAGCAGCGCGCCCTGGTCGGCGATGTGGCGGGCGAGCTCCGGAAACTCCGCGTCGTAGCAGACGAGCACGCCGATCGGTCCGCAGTCGGTGTCGATGACCGTGACGTCGTCGCCGCCCTTGATGTTCCACCAATAGGACTCGCTCGGCGTCGGGTGGATCTTGTCCTGGCTGTGCACCGAGCCGTCGCGCAGGAACACGTAGGCGATATTGCGGGTTTCGCCGTTGTCCATGCGGGTCGGATGCGTGCCGCCGATGATGTTGATGTTGTGCGAGATGGCGAGCTCGCGCATGAAGCCGACGAACCAGTCGGTGTAGGTGGTGATGCGCTGGATGCCCTCGAGCGGCGGCATGGCCGTTTCCTCGAGAGAGAGAAGCTGCAGCGTGAACAGCTCGGGCAGCACCACGAAGTCGGCCTTGTAGTCGGCGGCCACGTCGACGAAGTAGGCGACCTGCCGGCGGAACTCCTCACGGTCGGCGATGCCGCGCATCTGGTACTGCACTGTGGCGACGCGGACCGTGTCGACCGTCGGCAAGGCGGTCGGCGAGGGATCGATCGCCTCCTGGAACTCGGGATTGCGCCAGACCATGAGGGTGGCATAGCCGAGCGAGGCATCGTCGTTCGGATCGTAGCCCTCGAGCAGGCCGACGGGCTCGAAGCCCTGGGCGATCTGGAAATTGACGACGGGATCGCGCAGCTTGCGCTCGCGGACGGCCGCGACGTAGGCGTCGGCGCTGCCGACCTCCCGGATGCGGCGGGCGAGGCCCGGCAGCCGGCCGCCGAAGACGATGCCGCGCAGCCCGAGCTCGCGCGCCAGCGCCTTGCGCGCATTGTAGAGACGTTGGCCGATCCGCAGGCGCCGGTGCGCCGGATCGACCGAGACGTCCATGCCGTAGAGCCAATCGCCCCGGGGGTCGTGGCGGGCGGCGAAGCCGTTGCCGGTGATCTCGTGCCACGTGTGCTGATTGAGCGCCTGGGCGCCGTCGATACGGAACGTGGCGCAGTAGCCGACGATCGCGCCGGCGCGCTCGGCCACGAACTGGCCATCCGGAAAGTTGTTGAGCTGGCCGCGGATCATCTGCGGCGCCAGCGCGTTGTGCGGATAGATGCGCCGGCTGAGCGCGGCGATGCCCTCGACATCGGCGAGCGAGGCGCGGCGCACGACGAGCTCGGCGCGCGACAGGTCGCGGGCGGCGGCTTTCTGTGGCTTGGCGGTCTTGCGTTGCATGCGGCGGAGACTAGCAGAGTTCGCGGGGCGTGCGGAAATGCGGTGCGGCTCACAAGACGTTTACGGACATTAACAGGGCTTTCAGGGGTGGCGCGCTATACGACTCTGCAGGACCTGATCGAGACCTCGCACCATGCACGAGAAGCGCTACGTCCGCTTTGCCTCAATCGCCGGCATCGAGCGCCGCGATATTCCCGTGGCCGGCGAGGTCTGGCTCGAGGAATTGAGCCGGAGCTGCTGGGCCGATCGCGACATCCTGAAGCTCGCTACGCTGTTCATGCGCTACATGCGCCGGCCCGAGGTCGGCATCCTCGACTTTTCCGCCATCGAGGGCGTCTGCGGCCTCGACCGCGCGCAGGTCGCCAATGCGCTCCGCCTTATGGTGACCTACGGAGCCGCCGAGGCCTTCGATGCCGGCGGCGAGGCGCTCAAGGTGTCGCTCAATCTCTCCGTGCTGCAGCGCCTGCGCGTGCTCGAGATCCGCCGCCGCTTCGCCGACCTGAGCGGTCCGAGAGATCCGGACGGCCCCTGGGCGGTCGGCGATGCCGAGCACCTGGCCCTCGCTGGCTGAGGCCGCGGACCGCTGGCGCCTGGATGCGCGAGGCCGTTGGCGGCCACATCGTCGGGAGGCCGCCCGTCAGCGCCTATGGGCCGGCGGCGAGGTTGCCGCCTCGGCCGGAAAGAGGGCCGCCAGCGCCTCGATGCGGCTCTGCATGGGGCCGTCGGCGCGGATCAGCAGCCCGAGCCGCCGCGAGAAGGGGAACTCCGCCACCGGCCGCACGACGGCATCGCGCGCATAGCGGCGGGCGTCGGGCTCCGGCAGCACGGCGAAGGCGATCCCGGCATTGATGCATTCCATCGCGGCTTCGACGGAGCTGAGGCGTTGTGTCGTGGCGCAGCGGATGCCGAGCTCCGTGAAGCGCCGGGTCACGAGCGCGTCGATGGCGGAGGCGGGGCGCACGAGCTGGATCTGCACGAGCTCTCCGGCGCAGCGAGCGAGGTTCCAGCGGCGCGCGCGCGCCGGCACGGCAAGCGCGAAGCGCTCGGTGTAGAGCGGGGTGAAGTGGAGCCCCGGCTCCTCGCTGGCCGGCTCCGTGACGAGGGCCGCATCGAGCTCGCCGCGGCGAATGCGGGGCAACAGGTCGGTGGTGAGCCCGCTCTCGACCTCGAAGGCGGCGCCCGGATGCTCTGTGGCGGCGGCGGTGAGGAACTGCGGCATCAGCCGCACGACGGCGGTCGGGATGAAGCCGATGCGATAGCTCCCCGTGAGCCGGTCCGCGCCCGCGCCGAGCGCCTGCATGGCTTCGAGCTCGGCCAGGATGGTGCGGGCATGGGCGGCGACGCGGCGCGCCTCGGGCGTCATGGCGGGCGGCCGCGAGGTGCGGTCGAACAGCGGCAGTCCGAGCGCCCGCTCGAGGGTCTTCATCTGGACGCTGATGGCTGAGAGCGTCAGGCCGAGCCGTTCGGCCGCCAGCGAGAACGAGCTGACACGCTCGACCTCGACGAGGGCCTTGAGGCTTTGCAAGTTGATCATTTGTGAATTTGTGCTCAAAACTTATTCGATTGATGGCAACATAATCCTCCGCCACACTCCTGGCAATCTCTGCGCCGCCGAGCAGGCGGCCGCTGCGTCCATCTGCGCGCCGCACGAAGCGCGCTTCACAACACGCGCCCACCAGCCCGGAGGAAACATGTCGGCCTTCAAGACCATCGAGATCAAGCCCATCACCGGCACCATCGGCGCCGAGATCGCCAACGTCGATTTCTCGCAGACGCTCACCAACCAGCAGCGCGACGAGATCCACCGTGCCTTTCTCGAGAACAAGGTGATCGTCTTCCGCGGGCAGACGCTGCCGCCGAAGAAGCAGGTCGAGGTGGCGCGCATCTTCGGCAAGCCGGCGATCTATCCCTTCCTCAAGGGCCACGAGGAGGCGGAGGAGGTGAGCGTGCTCGCCAAGAGCGCGACGGACACCGTGAACTTCGGCGGCTCCTGGCACTCCGACACCGCCTACAAGCCGGCCCCCGACATGGGCACGCTGCTCTATGCCGTCGATGTTCCCGATGCCGGCGGCGACACCATGTTCGCGAATATGCAGCTCGCCTACGAGTGCCTGTCTCCGGGCATGAAGAAGATGCTCGACGGGCTCACGGCGATCTACAGCTCCGAGAAGGGCTACGGCGGCAAGCGCGCCGAGCGCATGAAGAGCCTTGCCGGCATGAAGGACGCCGTCGCCGCCAAGATCGAGACCTACGAGTCCGAGCACCCGGTCGTGCGCACGCACCCCGAGACGGGCGCCAAGAGCCTGTTCATCTCGCGCTCGCACGCGGTGCGCTTCAAGGACATGACGGTCGAGGAGAGCGAGCCGCTGATCAACTACCTCGCCGATTTCGCCGTGCGGCCGGAGTTCACCTGCCGCGTGCACTGGCAGCCCGGCACGCTGACCGTGTGGGACAACCGCTGCACCAACCACTTCGCCGTCAACGACTACAACGGCAAGGCCCGCCGCATGCACCGCGTGACGATCGAAGGTGATCGGCCGAGGTAGTCCGCACTGTCGTCCTCGGGTTTATTCCGAAGACCCATGGTGCGGCGAACGCCGGTCGCGTGTTCTGCCGCTCCAGTGCGGCGGGTGTTGCGGCCAACGCCGGAACGTGAGCCAGGTGGAGGAATGGATCCTCGGGCCAAGCGAGATGACAGTGATGGTGCGCGACAGTCCCCTTGTCGTTGGTTATCCAGGATCCATCGTTGCCGCGAAGGTCGCGTGCTGCCGTCCAGTGCTGCGGGCTCCAAGACGAATGGCCCCGAGGTCTTTGAAGAATGGGCTCTTCTGAAGTGCCGATGTCGCGATGAAGCACATTCAGGCACACCCCTTAATTGATGGCAAGCGGTCACCCGTCTATATTGCAAGGCCATAGGGCTCTATGCGGCGTGCAATGCCTCTACCGGCGTGCCTTGGCATCGTGACCGTCTGTCGAGGGTTCTCGAAGAGGATGGTTAAGGCTCCTGGTTCACATGCCGACATCCGCCGCGATCAGCGTGGAAATCGCTCAAGCGCTACCCGTGGAAGATTAATTGATCGACGACCAACCCGGACTGCACGACTACCCCGTCTCGAGGTTTGAAGTTCGTCTTGGGAGCCCTCGTCAGTGCTATCGCTGATGTCATTGCCTAGATCAGCCGAGGATGAACGTGTGGCGGAACTTACCTCTCGTCGTCCTCGGTTCATCGAACCCATAGGCGGCGAAGGTCGCGTGTTGGTTCCGGAGGGCGGCGTTGCGGCCAACGCCGGAATGGCCTCTTGAGGGATGAATCCTCGGGCCAGGCCCTAGAGATTGACAGTTTGCGTGGCAGGCCCTCCTCGTGTTTCGGGTGGAGGTGCCGCACGCCGCGTGTGCCGCTCGGTGGGGCTCCATGCGAACACGGGTGCCGGTGGAGAAGGATCTCAGGCCAAGCCGAGGATAAGTGCGCGGTTTTCGGATATAACGTTGCTGGTGGGATGAATATAGCTTCATTCGTGCTCCAGACTTCGCTTAATGGGGGTTAATATGTTCGGCAGAGGTCGGGTCTCGGCCAAACGTTGGATGCCATAGCTCCGTTCTAATAATGAATTTGTAGACGTGCAGAGTGGGTTCTTCCTATTTGATACGTCGAAGTACGCGTTAGGTCCTGCTAAACGAGCGCATGACTCGAAGGCTGAATCGAATACGCAGTTGAATGGACGGGACGCATCGATTGGTGCGTCGTTTGACGGGTGCCCAGATTCTCCTTCAAGGCCCAAGTGCGAGCTTCCGAGCCGAATGTGCAAAAGAAAATGGCGGTAGCGCCGGAGTCTTGGGCTGGCTTCTTTCGAGCCAGAAGAGGGTTCCGGTTAGGGTAAGGGCAAGGGCAAGAAATATTTCCATTCCTATTCGCAGCATTTCCAATTATCCGAGATGTTTCAGGTGTCGTTCTTGGAGTGCTTGAAGTCAAACCACCCCTCACTCCGCCGCTTCGCGCTTGCCGTTGCGGGGTTTGCCTTTGCGGGCGGGGCGTGAGGCGGACGCAGCGGCGGCCGCACCCTTCGCCCGGCGCCCCAGCAACTCCTTGAGGTAGCGGCCCGTGTAGCTCTCCGGAACCTCGGCGACGGCCTCGGGCGTGCCGGTGGCGACGAGGCGGCCGCCGCCGTCGCCGCCTTCGGGCCCCAAGTCGATGATCCAGTCGGCCGTCTTGATGACCTCCAGGTTGTGCTCGATGACGACGACGGTGTTGCCGGCGTCGGTCAGCTCGTGCAGCACCTCGAGCAGCTTGGCGACGTCGTGGAAGTGCAGCCCCGTGGTCGGCTCGTCGAGGATGTAGAGCGTGCGGCCGGTGGCGCGCCGGGAGAGCTCCTTGGCGAGCTTGATGCGCTGCGCCTCGCCGCCCGAAAGCGTGGTCGCCTGCTGGCCGACCTTGATGTAGCCGAGCCCGACGCGCTGGAGCGTCACGAGCTTGTCGCGGATGGACGGGACGGCCTTGAAGAAGTCCGCACCTTCCTCGACCGTCATGTCCAACACGTCGGCGATGGATTTCTCGCGGAACTTCACCTCGAGCGTCTCGCGGTTGTAGCGCTTGCCCTTGCACTGGTCGCAGGTGACGTAGACGTCGGGCAGGAAGTGCATCTCGATCTTGATGACGCCGTCGCCCTGGCAGGCCTCGCAGCGCCCGCCCTTGACGTTGAAGGAGAAGCGGCCCGGCTGGTAGCCGCGCGCGCGCGCCTCGGGCAGGCCGGAGAACCAGTCGCGGATGGGCGTAAAGGCGCCGGTGTAGGTCGCCGGGTTCGAGCGCGGCGTGCGGCCGATCGGCGACTGGTCGATGTCGATGACCTTGTCGAGATGCTCCAGGCCCTCGAGCCTGTCGAAGGGCGCGGGCTGCTCGCGCAGGCCCGAGAGGCGGCGCGCCACGGCCTTGTAGAGCGTGTCGATGAGGAACGTCGACTTGCCGCCGCCAGAGACGCCGGTGACGCACGTCAGCAGGCCGAGCGGGACGCTGGCGGTGATGGATTGCAGGTTGTTGCCGCGCGCGCCGGAAAGCGTGAGCTGGCGGCGCGGGTCGGACGTGCGGCGGCGGGCCGGCAGCGGGATCTGCCGCGCGCCCGAGAGATACTGGCCCGTCAGGCTCTCGGGCGAGGCCATGATGTCGGCGGGCGTGCCCTCGGCGATGATGCGGCCCCCGTGCACGCCGGCGCCCGGGCCGATGTCGACCACGTGGTCGGCCGCCAGCACGGCGTCTTCGTCGTGCTCGACGACGATCACGGTGTTGCCGAGGTCGCGCAGGTGGCGGAGCGTCGTCAGCAGGCGGGCGTTGTCGCGCTGGTGCAGGCCGATGGAAGGCTCGTCCAGCACGTAGAGCACGCCGGTGAGGCCCGAGCCGATCTGGCTGGCGAGGCGGATGCGCTGGCTCTCGCCGCCCGAAAGCGTGCCGGAGTTGCGCGCCAGCGTCAGGTAGTCGAGGCCGACGTCGTTGAGGAAGGCCAGGCGCTCGCGGATCTCCTTGAGGATGCGCTGGGCGATCTCCTGCTGCTTGGCCGTGAGGGTGTCGAGCAGCGCCCGGAACCAGGCGTCGGCGGCGCGGATCGAGAGCTGCGAGACCTCGCCGATGTGGAGCCCCGCGAGGCGTACGGCAAGCGCCTGCGGCTTCAGGCGGAAGCCGGCGCAGGTCTCGCAGGGGTGGTTGCCCTGGAAGCGCGACAGCTCCTCGCGCACCCAGGCCGAATCCGTCTCGCGCCAGCGCCGCTCGATGTTGGTGATGACGCCCTCGAAGGGCTTCTCGGTGCGGTAGCTGCGCACGCCGTCGGCGTAGACGAAGCCGATCTCCTCTTCTCCCGTGCCGAACAGGATGGCGGACTGCACCCTGGCCGGCAGCTTCTCCCAGGGCGTGCGCATCGACACCTGGTAGTGCTGGGCGAGCGCCTCCAGCGTCTGCTGGTAATAGGGCGACGAGGCGCCCGTGCGCGCCCACGGCAGGATGGCGCCGTCGGCGAGGGAGCGGCCCGGGTCCGGCACGACGAGGTCAGGCTCGAACTTGAGCTCGGTGCCGAGGCCGTCGCAGGTCGGGCAGGCGCCGGCCGGGGCGTTGAACGAGAAGAGCCGGGGCTCGATCTCGTCGATGGTGAAGCCCGAGACGGGGCAGGCGAAGCGGGCCGAGAAGACGACGCGCTCGTGCGTCTCGTTCTTGGAGCGGTTGGGGGCGGAGAGCTCGGACTTCGGCAGCGCCTTGTCGGCGAATTCGGCAACGGCGATACCGTCAGCGAGCGCCAGCGCCGTCTCGAAGCTGTCGGCGAGCCGGGTGGCGATGTCGGGCCTGACGACGATGCGGTCGACGACCACGTCGATGTCGTGCTTGAACTTCTTGTCGAGCTTGGGCGCGTCGGCGATCTCGACGAAGCTGCCGTTGATCTTGGCGCGCTGGAAGCCCTTCTTCATCAGCTCGGCCAGCTCCTTGCGGAACTCGCCCTTGCGCCCGCGCACGATGGGCGCGAGCAGGTAGAGCCGCGTGCCGTCCGGCATGGCCAGCACGCGGTCGACCATCTGGCTGACGGTCTGGCTCTCGATCGGCAGGCCCGTGGCGGGCGAGTAGGGAACGCCGACGCGTGCGAAGAGGAGCCGCATATAGTCGTAGATCTCGGTCACCGTGCCGACGGTCGAGCGCGGGTTGCGGCTCGTCGTCTTCTGCTCGATGGAAATGGCCGGCGACAGCCCGTCGATGTGATCGACGTCGGGCTTCTGCATCATCTCCAGGAACTGGCGGGCGTAGGCGGAGAGACTTTCGACGTAGCGGCGCTGGCCCTCGGCGTAGATCGTGTCGAAGGCGAGGCTCGACTTGCCGGAGCCGGAGAGCCCCGTGAAGACGATGAGCGCGTCCCGGGGGATCACGAGATCGACGTTCTTCAGGTTGTGCTCCCGCGCGCCGCGCACGTGGATGACGTGGCTGCGCGGCGTCTCGGAGTCGCGAGGGCCGGATTTGGCGCCGGCGGTGGATCGAGGGGTCTTGGCCATGGCCGTTGGATAGCCGAACGGCTTCGCGGCGTCCATGCAACGCGAGGCCGCGTCCACATTGGAGGGGCGCCGGCGCGGGCGGGCGGGCGTCAGGCGCGCGGTGCGACGTGCTCCGGATACCAGAGCCGGAGGCCGCGGTCACGGTAGGCGACGAGGTTGGCGTGGCGCCGGGTGGCGGCCAGCAGCGGCGTCTGGAACTGCTCGGACAGGAGCTGCGAGACGGCACCGTGCACGCTGGCGTCGGCCCCGCACGGCGCATCGCCCATCAGGAACGGCTTGTCGGCCAGGAAATCGGCGAGGGAGTCGATGTCGCGGACGGCGAGGCGCTGGATCTCGGCGTAGGAATGCCGGCCGATGCCGTGGCCCCAGAGGTTCCGCTTGATGTCACGCCGCGCCAGTTTGATCACCAGCGGCCGCAACGGGGCGGGCACAATGGTGAAGAAATCGCGGGGGCCATTGTCGAAGTGCTCGTCGAGCATCCAGCGCTCGTAGACGACCGCCCAGTAGAGATGTTCCTCGCACATCTTCTCGAAGGCCCAGGCCGTGGCGGTCTCGGCCGGCGACAGGCCCTTGTCGAAGGCGATGGCGTGCCGGGCCTCGAGGTGCCAGCGGATGAAAGTCGTGTCCGCGACGATGGTGCCGTTGTCGTCGAGCCAGGGCCCCTTGCCCTTGGGGGCCTTGCGCGGGTCGCAGGGGGCGGTTTCGAAGTCGAGCCCTGCCATCCTGAGCAGCGTGATGGCCTTCATGCAGAACGGGCTGGGGTCGGGCAGGCCGAACTTCTCGCCGAAGGTGTAGAGCGTGATCATCTGGCATCTCCCTATCGGCTCGAGCTTGCGGCGGATGCCGAGATGTAGCCGACGTCCGTGACGAAAACGTGCTGCCTTCGCAATGGGCTAGCTCCCGGCGCGGGAGCACGCTCACAAATATTAATAGAACATTTCATATAAAATTTTCGGGGAATGGCTAAGTGATTTTCAGGAAATATTTGTTTTACTGAATCGTATCGACGGCCCGGCAAGCACTTGTCTGGCCGTCGAGTGCATATCCAAGTTTCCATGCAGTATGGGCAGTACGCGTATGAGCACTCCGACCAACTGGGGCAACGAGTTCCTGATCAATACAACGACCACGAACACTCAGTGGCAGTCGAGTGTGACGGCCTTGGCTGACGGCCGTTTCGTCGTGGTCTGGGCCGATGCCAGCCAGACCGGCGGCGACACCGACGTCGGCGCGATCCGCGGCCAGCTCTTCAATGCGGACGGCTCCAAGTCGGGCGACGAGTTCCTGGTCAACACGACGACGACCAGCGAGCAGGCCTTGCCGGCGGTCACGGCGCTCACCGACGGCCGCTTCGTCGTCGCCTGGTCCGACTGGAGCAAGGCTGACGGCAGCAACGATCCGAATGCTGTCCGCCTGCAGGTCTTCAACACCGACGGCACGAAGTCCGGCACCGAGCAGCTCGTCAACACGACGCATTGGGCGTCCGGTGGCGGCGACGGCGGCAGCGTGCTCGTCGACGGCTACGATCACGTGATCGATATCGCACCGCTGCCCAACGGCGGCTTCGTCGTCACCTGGTCGGACAACTTTTCCTTCCGTGACGGCATCTGGGACAACAGCGGCACGTCCGTGCAGGCCCGCATCTACGGTTCCAACGGTCTGCCCGTGGGTGATCGGTTCCTGGTCAACAGCAACTACAACGACGACCAGAACAAGCCGGCTGTGACAGGGCTCACCAGCGGCCGCGTCGTGGTGGTGTGGACCGACTATACCGACTCGGGCAGCGCCGACGGCTCGGGCGAGGTCAAGGGCCAGATCTTCAACGCCAACGGCACGAAGTACGGCGGTGAGTTCCGCGTCAATTCGACGACGAGCTTCACGCAGTGGGAGCCGGCCATCGCCGGCCTGACGACAGGCGGCTTCGTCGTGGTGTGGACCGACTGGAGCGGGGAAGGCGTCGATGACAACGGCGGTGCCGTTCGGGCGCAGCTCTACAGCTCGACCGGCAGCAAGGTCGGCGGCGAGTTCGTCGTCAACACGACGACGTCAGACACCCAGGAGGAGCCGGTCGTCGTCGGTCTCTCCGGCGGGCGCTTCATGGTCGCCTGGACCGATTGGAGCATGACCGGTAGCGACACCAACGACGCGGCGGTGCGCGGCCAGCTCTTCGATGCCAACGGCCAGAAGATCGGCGACGAGTTCCTGATCAACTCGACCACCACCAGCGGGCAGTTCAGCCCGGACATCGCCGTGCTCACGGATGGCCGCGTCGTCGTGACGTTCACCGACTACAACAGCGGCAGCAGCGACGACACCGACGTCGCCGTGCGGGCGCAGTTCTTCAACGTCGACGGCTCCGGCCTCGACACGGACGGCACGAGCGGCGACGACACCATCAGCGGCACGGTGTTCGCCGACAATATCCGTGGCCACGACGGCAGCGACACGCTGTCCGGCAACGCCGGCGACGATACCCTCAACGGCGGCGCAGGCAACGATACGCTGAAGGGCGAGGGCGGCGCCGACCTCATGTACGGCGAGGGCGACGACGACGTCATGTACGGCGACTATGCCGGAACGGGTGGCATCGAGGAGGCCGCCGACACCATGTTCGGCGGCGACGGCAACGACACCATGTATGGCGAGGGCGGCAACGACACCGTGCTCGGCCAGGCCGGCACCGACTCGCTCTGGGGCGGCGATGGCGCCGATCATCTGCGCGGCGGCCTCGGCGACGACACGCTGCGCGGCGAGGACGGCAACGACACGCTGTGGGGCGACAACGCCGGCATTACCGAGACGCTGAGCGACGGCGCCGACATTCTCGAGGGCGGCGCCGGCAACGACTTCCTCTACGGCGAGGGCGGCAACGACACGCTCCGGGGCGAGGACGGTGACGATCGCCACTACGCCGGCTCCGGCGTCGATCTCGTCGTCGGCGGCCTCGGCAACGACATTGCCTACGGCGAGGACGGCAACGACGAGCTGTGGGGTGACGACGGCATCGCCGGCGACACGGTCGCCGACGGCAACGACGTGCTCTCCGGCGGCGCCGGCGACGACGTCGTGCGCGGCGAGGGCGGCGACGACACGCTGTTCGGCGACGCCGGTCTCGACACGCTCTACGGCGGCGCGGCAACGACAACATCAAGGGCGGCGCCGACGCCGACACGCTGTGGGGCGACGCCGGCTTCGACCTGCTGCGCGGCGAGGGCGGCAACGACGAGCTGCACGGCGGCGACGACGTCGACAGCATCGTCGGCGGCGCTGACTCGGACGTCATCTACGGCGACGCCGGCGGCGACGACCTGTGGGGCGACTTCGGCGGCGGCGAGGTGATCGGCGTGGCCGGCAACGACACCATCTACGGTGGCGCCGGCAACGACATCATCGCCGGCGAGGCGGGCGACGACCTGCTCTACGGCGAGGCCGACCACGACCGGCTCATCGGCGGCACCGGCAACGACCTGCTCGACGGTGGCGACGGCAACGACAACCTCTACGGCGAGGACGGCAACGATACGCTCCTCGGCGGCGCCGGCGGCGACTTCCGATCGGCGGCGCTGGCCCGGACACGCTCGATGGCGGCGCCGACCTGACTACATCTGGGGCGGCGACGGAGACGACGCGCTCTCGGGCGGCACCGGCACGGACTGGTTCATGTTCCGCGGCACCTTCGGGCGCGACACCATCTCCGATTGGCAGGTCGGCGAGATCCTCGACCTGCGCACGCTCGGCGTCACCTACGGCGACCTCGTGTTCACGCAGACCTCGTCCGGTCTCGAGATCACGGCCGCGGGCTTCGCCGGCAGCACCATCGTGCTCGCCAACCAGACCGGCTCCTCCATCGCGGCCAACCAGTTCCTGTTCTAGTCAGCGCCTGGTCTGGTCTGCATCTCCTGGCATCGGGGGCTCGCGAACGCGGGTCCCCGATGTCGTTTCATGGTTTGGCAGCCACGACCGCGATCTCGACCTTGAGCGCCGGATCGGCGAGGCCGGAGACGATGATCAGCGTCGAGGCCGTGAGGTGGCCACCCAGCATCTCCTCGCGCACGGAGCGGAAGGTCGCGACGCCGTCCCGTCCGGTGATGAAGGCCTGCACGTCGACGATATTCTCCGCGCTCATGCCGGCCGCCTCCAGGATGGCGAAGATATTGCGCCAGGTGACCACGTGCTGCTCGCGCTCGTCATCGGGGATGCGGCCCTCGGTGTCCTTGCCGACCTGACCGGAGATGAAGAGGAGCCGCTGCCCGGCCTCGACCTCCACTGCCTGCGCGAAGTGCGAGGCCGGCCGCGCTGCTGCCGACGTGGCGATGATTCTCACGATGCAGTCCTCCCATGACCCGAGCTGCGAGCGAAGACGCGCCCGAGTATGAGCATAAGGCGGGATCGCTGCCCTCTGGAAGCGCCGTGTGCTGTGGGCGTCATCGATCGCGCCCGGGAGCATGGCCCCATGATCCGATCGCTCAGCGCCTGCACGGTCCTCTGGTCCGGGCGCAAGCCGTCACGGGGGGGGCGGTGACGGACATCACGGGTTGTGCTGGACTTGCCACAATCGCGCCCTAAGTTGTCGGTCGGGTCGCACGGGTGGCTCAGGCTCTGCTAGCCTTCGTCCGTCAAGACGCGACGGGCCGTGCAGGTTGCGCACGGCGCCAGACAGAATTGCAGGGGAGAGGGGGCCTCCGGATGGTCGACGAGACACGCGCTCCGATTGAAGACGAGGCGCCGGTCAACCCCTACAGTCTCCTGGCTGCCGTCAACGACTCCAGCAAGGACGCCCACATGGCGTGGCTCATCTTCCTCGGGTTGATGAGCTACCTGATCCTGGCCGTGGCCGGCGTCAGCCACAAGGATCTGCTGCTCAACAGCGATGTGCCGCTTCCGATCCTGCAGGTGAAGATCGAGCTGACCCGCTTCTTCCTGTTCGCGCCGCTGGTGCTCGTGCTCCTGCATCTCGGCGTCATGCTTCAACACGTGCTGCTGGCGCGCAAAACTATCGAATTCGATCGCGCGCTCGCCCAACTGGAGCCGACCTCGAAGCGCTCGCACCCGCTCAGGCTCGAGCTGCAGAACTTCTTCTTCGTGCAGGCGCTCGCCGGCCCCGAGCGCAGCCCGATCATGAGCATGTTCCTGCACGTCATGGCGTGGCTCACGTTGGTGGTCCTGCCCGTCATCCTCATCATCTACATTCAGATCGTATTCCTGCCCTATCACCACGTGACCATCACCTGGGCGCATCGCATCTCTCTTCTCGCCGACATCGTCATGCTCGTGGCCATGGGCGTCTTCCTTGTGCGCTCGGAGACGTCGTTCTTCAGCGCCTTCTGGCGGACCGGACGCCATCACCCCGTGAGCGTTATGTCGACGACGGTCGTGCTGATCCTGGTGACGTTGTTCTCCTTCTTCGTCGCGACGGTGCCGGACGAGGCCATGGACCGCCTTTCGCAGTCGCTGCCCGGCGCCAGCCGCACGGCGCAGGCCGACAGCCCCGGCACCGGCAACCTCATGGGCTTCGTGATGCCGTTCCTCGGCGCCACCTCCGACGGCTCGTTGTTCGGCATCTTCCGGCGGAACCTCGAGGTGAGCGACACCGATCTCGTGGTCGACAAGGATATCGTGCCGGGCGAACGGACGCTCAGCCTGCGCGGACGCGATCTGCGCTACGCCCGCCTCGACCGCAGCGACCTGCAACAGGTCGATCTGACGGGCGCCAATCTCGACGGCGCCAGCCTGATCGGCACGGATCTGAGGCGCGCCTGGCTCGGCTGCGCCAACCCAGCCCTGCTGCAGGACACCGGCAATCGCCCGCTCGCCGGCTGCACCCGGGCGCGCAAGGCGGATTTCACGCGCGCCAAGCTCGACGGCGCGCGGCTCGGCGGCATAGACCTCAGCGACGCCACCCTGGCCGAGGCGATCCTCGAGCAGGCCGAACTCGCCAACTCCGTGCTGGTCGGTGCCAACTTCGCCTCGGCTCGGCTCGGCGGCGCCGACCTCGGCGGCGGGGCGGAGATGCAGCGGGCAAGCTTTCTCTATGCCCGCCTGCAGGGCACGGATTTCACCGGCGGGCAGCTCCAGTTCGCCGATTTCTCGAGCGCGGGCATGCAAGGCGTCATCATGGCTCACGCCAACCTGATGGGGGCAAGCTTCCTCAGCGCCGACCTGCAGGGCGCCTCGCTCTACAAGGCCAGGCTGCAGGGGGCCGACTTCGGTGGCGCGAAGCTGACGGGTGTCGATCTGCGCGACGCCGTGATCTGGGAGACGACGCCGCCCCACGAGGAGACGGCGCCGTTCGCCGACTTCACCGACATCACGCTGAAGCCCCTCGGCACACCGGAGCTCGCCTCCCTGAAGATCGCCCTCGAGCAGATCGGCAAGCGCCCGTTGACGCTCAAGATGAAGGACAAGCTGGCGATCCTGACCTCCGCCGCGGAAAGCGCCCGCTGGGCCGGCTCGAGCGAGGAGAAGAGCTGGCAGAAGCTCGTGACCGTGACCGCCAGCGCCAAGACGCCCGTGTACAAGGGCGAGATCACGGATTTTCTGGGCAAGCTCGGCTGTCTCGCGCGCTGGAACGACGGCTTCGTCGGCGCGGGCGTGATCAAGCGGGCCCTGTCACCTCGGTTCAAGGGGGACATGCCCATGCTCTACGACAAGCTGCGCGCGACGACGTGCGCGGCCTCGCGCAGCGTCCTCAAGGGGCCGCTGGCGCGCATGGCCGTGGAAGCCGACAGCGCCCGCGGCAACTGACGCCGTTCGAGCCCGCAAGGGGGCCGCATAGGTCTTGCGCACATCGGCGCGGCACGCTATGTTGAGAACATTACAGGAACGCAGCGGCCCGATATTCTGTGGAGAAGGGTGCGCGCGTCGGCAAGGTGCGGACGGCGCGGAGTATGGTCGGCGGCGAGTCTCGGCCTCGACAGGGCGGACCCGGAGCCCGGGTCCCGCAGCGGCGCCGACGAATGTGACCCCGCTGGTGCGCGGTCACGCCGTCCCGGAACAATTGAGGAGCATGTCATGGCCGGATCCGTAAACAAGGTCATTCTGGTCGGCAATCTCGGCAAGGACCCGGAAGTGCGGCGGACGCAGGATGGCCGGCCAGTGTGCAACCTGCGGGTCGCCACCACCGACTCCTGGCGCGACAAGAACTCGGGCGAGCGCCGCGAGCGCACGGAATGGCACGCCGTCGTCATTTTCAACGAGGGACTGTGCCGGGTGGCCGAGCAGTATCTGAAGAAGGGTGCGAAGGTATATATCGAGGGTCAACTCCAGACCCGCAAATGGCAGGATCAGTCCGGTCAGGAGCGCTATACAACCGAAGTCGTTCTGCAAGGCTTCGGCGGCCAGCTCACCATGCTGGACGGCCGCGGCGGGCCCGGCATGCAGGAGAGCGGCCAGGGCGATTACGACAGCGGGCCGTCGTCCGGCGGCTATCGCGAGCAGGCACCGGCGCGCGGCGGCGGCAAGGGGAAGCCCGGCGGCTTCGACAAGGCGCTGGACGACGAGATCCCGTTCTGAGCCTGCGAGGCTGCTGACGGCGGCAAGCACCAGGGTGCGATCGGTCGGGGTGGCTGCGCGCAAGCGCAGCCGTGACGCGCGTGAATCGCACCCTGCACGTACCGGGCGATCGGTCGGTATGGCTGCGCGCGAGCGCAGCCGTGATGAGCGTGAATCGCGCCCTGCGCGCACCGGGCGCGCGTGATCAGGCGCATCGGACGATTTGACTCCCATATGGTTTTTCGGACTTCGGCCGCTTGCACCGGTGGGGCCGGCGTTGGCGCATGCGCGCGATCGTTGCATCGACACCCTTCAGCTTCACGCTGTCGTGAGAGTGTCGGCCGAGGCATGTCTCTTGCTTGACGGAACCCCAGGATCGAAGCTTCGGAACGCTGCGACCAGGGGCTCGCACTGACGGGAGACAGCACGCTCATGAGTGTACGCCTGCGCCGTATCGGCGGGAATCTGGCCCTGCTCGCAATGTCACTGGCAGTAGTGTTCGCCATGCTGGAACTCGTGGTCTTCAAGTACATCTTCGTGCCCGACGATGTCCTGGAGACCGTTTCCGTAGACGGGGTCGTGCGCTATCGGCCCGGCACCACGGCGATCATGCGCTATCCCGGCGGCGTGCGCACGCGCGTCACCATAAATGCCCAGGGCTGGAACTCGACGAAGGCGAGCTACCGCAAGGAGCGCACGCCCGGCACCCTCCGCGTCGCCGTCGTCGGCGATTCCTATGTTCATGCCCGCTATCTCGATGTCGACGGCGCCTTCCCGGAGCTGCTGGAGGCGGAGCTCGGCCGTCGTGGCATCCCGACGGAGGTGTATCGTTTCGGGATCGACGGGGCGCCCCTCAGCCAATATCTGCACATGTTGCGCCGGGAGGTCCGTCAGTACCGGCCCGACATCGTGGTCGTGCCGCTCATTCACAACGATTTCGACGAGAGCTACCGCCTGATCCGCCGACGCTACTGGTCGAGCTTCATGAAGCTCCGCAGCGACGCCGACGGCAGGATCGTCGAAATCGCGCCGACGGACTATCGGCCGGGGCTGTCCGATACGCTCCGGGGCCTGCGGAGCTTCCGCTACCTCTACTACAACACCAGCCTCTATCTGACGCTCAAGGGCGTCGTGAGCCGTTATGTGTGGGGCGGTAAGGAAGATTATGCGCCGGAGTTCATCCAGTCGGCGGTCGATATCCGCAACATCCGCGATCACGCGAAAAACCGCATCTTCGCCCGCTATGTGCTCGCAGAGATGAAGAGGCTGGCCGACGCCGATGGCTTCCGGCTGGCCTTCGTCATGGATGGCGTCCGCGAGGCGATTTACGACGGCAAGCCGTTGTCGAGCTATGAGGTCGGCAAGCTGAACGCGCTCGCAGCACAGCTCACGGGCGAACTCGGCTTGCCGTTCGTGGACCTGCAGGACACCTTCGCCGCGGCCTACAGGCAGACGGGCGAGCGTCTCGAGTTCCCTTACGACTGGCACTGGAACGGCAAGGCCAACGCCCTCGTGGCGCGGACGATTGCCGACATGGTGATCCGCGACCCGCGCATCGGCACGGCGCACCTCGCCAAGGGGCGGACGCCGAGGCTGTAGCCGGGGCCGCGGTGGGCACCCGACGGGCGCCGGCGCTCAGCCAGCGCCCATGTCCAGCGTCACCCAGACGGGCACGTGATCGGACGGCTTCTCCCATCCGCGCGTGTGCTTGTCGATGCCGGCCGCCTGCAGCCGGTCGGCGGCCTGGGGGGACAGCAGCATGTGGTCGATGCGGATGCCGTTGTTCTTCGGCCAGGCGCCGGCCTGATAGTCCCAGAAGGTATAGGTTTCCTCCGCGCTTGTGGTCGCGCGCACGGCATCGACGTAGCCGGTGTTGAGGATGGCGCGAAAGGCCGCCCGGCTTTCAGGCTGGAACAGTGCGTCCTCCGTCCAGAGCTCGGGCCGCCGGGCGTCCTGCGGCTGGGGAATGACGTTGTAGTCACCGGCGAGGACGACGGGCTCCTCGAGCGCGAGCCGGGATCGCGCATGGGCCTCGAGCCGACGCATCCAGGCGAGCTTGTAGGGGAACTTGTCGGAATCGATCGGATTGCCATTGGGGAGATAGAGACTGGCGAACCGCACGACCCCCGAGGCGACGGAAACGACGACTTCCAGATAGCGCGCCTGCTGGTCGTCGGAATCGCCCGGAAGCCCGGGCACGACCTCGTCGAACGGCAGCTTCGAGAGCACCGCGACGCCGTTGAAGCCCTTCTGGCCGTGCACGGCGATATTATAGCCGAGGTCCTCGATGGGCCCGCGCGGGAAGCCCTCGTCGACGCTCTTGATCTCCTGCAGCGCCACCAGATCGGGTGACGCCTCCTTGAGCCAGGTGCAGAGGACGTCGATACGCGCCTTGACGCCGTTGATGTTCCAGGTCGCGAGCTTCATGGATGGCGTCCCGACCGAAGCTCCCGGCGACAGGACTTCGTCAACATTATTGGTTCACACCTAATTAGGCAATTCATGGGATGATCTTGATCGCTCTATATCAAGGGCAGTGCACGGGAGTGGCGGAAACCATGACAGCGTCGTTCTACCAGGGCAAGGTCAAGCATGACGACCGCATGCTGTTGATGTTGTCGACGCTCAACGGCCTGTTCGCGATGACAGTGCTGTTCGCATGGACGCTGATCGCCATGTTCGTGGCGGAGCCGGTGTCCTGGGCGACGTGGCATCCCATGAGCGCTGCGTCGAGACCGGAAGTCTACGATTACCCGTTCGTCATGCTGTGGGCGATGCCGATCGCCGGCATGTCGATTTCCTGGGCCGCGCAGAAAATCGGCAACCGCCAGTTGGCGCATTTCATCTTGTGCGTGCCGCTGCTGGTGCTCGGCCTCATGGTCGGCTGGTATCATTTCGCGCCGGTCGCCTGGCGCTGAGGTGCGACGGCGGGCAGCGCACGTCGCGCCCACCCTGTGTGATCCCGTCCATGCTCATCGCGGCGGGCGCACCCGTCCGTTCAGATGGTGAAGCTGGTGCCGCAGCCGCAAGCCGCGGTCGCGTTCGGATTGCGAATCTGGAACGAGGCGCCGATCAGGTCGTCCACGAAGTCGATCTCCGACCCGGACATGAAGGTGAGCGAGATCGGATCGATGGCGACGCTCGCACCATCGCGCTCGATCAGCAGGTCATCGGGCTCGGCCTGCTCTATCAGGTCGAATTTGTACTGAAACCCCGAGCAGCCGCCGCCCTCGACGCTGACGCGCAGCAGTCGGCTCGACGGCTCCGCCGCAACGATTTCGCAGATGCGCCTGGCGGCGCTCTCGGTGACACGGACGTCGGGGGCGAGTGTCTCGGTGGTCATGCTCTTCTCTCGCGTTCTCTTCTCTCGCGTTCGTGTATGCCGGGGCCATCTAGCGGGGGCGCGGCGAGGCAAAATTGCGCTCGCTCGTCCGGCCGCATACGGCGCTTGTCTGTCGGTCACGCACCCCTGATGTAGGGACGCACCGCCGGATGGCAATGCCGTGCGGGGCCGCGTCCGTCTGTGTGCTTGCCGTCGCCGGCCTCAGGGCGTAGGTCTCTGCCAGAAGGTAGGCCCGCTGGCCGCGATGTCAATTCGATCCTGGCGGAGAGGATATGAAGGCGCTGGGTTCCTCGCAGGAGCACCGTTTCGGCGCGGATCTCGCGCCGGGAGAGAGGCGGCTCGCCGAGTATGCCGCCGATCCGTGCCACTCGCTCGGACGGCTGCATCCCGAGCCGCCCTGTCCCATGCGCAACGATTTCCAGCGGGATCGCGATCGCATCGTGCATGCGTCGGCGTTTCGCCGTCTCACCTACAAGACCCAGGTGTTCGTCTATCACGAGGGGGACCATTACCGGACACGGCTGACCCACTCCCTCGAGGTCGCGCAGATCGCACGAGCCATGGCCCGGCAGTTGATGCTCAACGAGGATCTGGCCGAGGCGCTCGCGCTCGCCCACGACCTCGGGCATCCCCCGTTCGGCCACGCCGGGGAACGTGCGCTCGATGCCGTCATGCGCGACTACGGCGGTTTCGATCACAACGCGCAGAGTCTCAGGCTGGTGACCTCGCTCGAGCGCAAATATGCCGAGTTCGACGGCCTCAACCTGACCTGGGAGACGCTCGAAGGCCTCGTCAAGCACAACGGTCCGCTGACCGGGCGCCACGCTGCCGGCGAAGGGGAGCCGCGACCGCTGCCGGCGTCGATCGTCGCCTACGACGCCCGCCACGATCTGGCCCTCCACCAGTTCGCCGCCGCCGAGGCGCAGGTGGCGGCGCTCGCCGACGACATCGCCTACAATACCCATGACATCGACGATGGGCTGCGCGCCGGTCTCATCGCGATCGAGGACCTGAAGGCGCTGGCGCTGCCCGGACGGTTCGTTCGGGAGGCCTTGGCTCGCCACCCGAGCCTGCCTGCGGCCCAGCTCATGTACGAGGTCACGCGACGCCTCATCACCGTGATGGTCGCCGATGCCGTGGCGGAAGCGCGCCGGCGGCTCGCCCGCCTTTCACCCGCCTCGGCCCAGGAGATCCGGCAGGCGGAAGAGCCGGTGGTGGCATTCTCGGATGCGCTCGCCTCGCAGCTCGCCGAGTTGCGCCGCTTCCTGTTCGCGCGCGTCTATCGCCATCCCCGGGTGATGAACGTGATGCGCGACGCCGAGCGCGTGGTGGCCGAGCTCTTCTCCCGCTATCTGGCCGACTATCTGGCGCTGCCCGAGGCCTGGCAGGCGCGTTGTGTGGGGCTCGGGGCGTCCGAGCGCGCCCTCGTGATCGCCGATTTCGTGGCCGGCATGACCGACCGGTTCGCGATCGGCGAGCACCGCAGGCTGTTTGACGCTACCCCGGATTTGCGATAGTCGGCGCCGATCGGACGGTGGGAGCCCGCAGGGATGCGCTCCGCCTCCCAAGGAGTGATCCAATGAACATCTTCGCGCGTTTCGAGGCCATCGTGGCGACGGCGGCGAGAGAGCTCGTAGCGGAAGGCCGGATTGCCGCGCCCTTGAGCGAGGCGCAACTGTCCGCCTTGGCGGCCGAGCGACCGCGCGACGCCTCGCACGGTGACATTGCCACCAATGCGGCGCTGGTGCTGGCCAAGGCCGCCCGCATGAAGCCACGTGATCTCGCTGAGCTGCTGGCGGAGAAGCTGCGCACGACGGAGGGCGTGGTTGGCGTCGAGATCGCCGGTCCCGGATTCATCAATCTGAGGGTGGCGGACGCCGTCTGGCACGACGTGGTGAGAGCGGCGCTCGGCGAGGGCCGCGACTTCGGACGCGCTGAGATCGGCAAGGGCGAGCGCGTCAACGTCGAGTATGTCTCGGCCAACCCGACCGGCCCCATGCACGTCGGCCATTGCCGCGGCGCGGTCTTCGGCGATGCGCTCGCCAACCTGCTGGCGCACGCGGGCTACGCGATCACGCGCGAGTACTACATCAACGATGCCGGCGCACAGGTCGACGTGCTCGCGCGCTCGGCCTACCTGCGCTACCGCGAGGCCCTCGGCGAGCAGATCGGCGAGATCCCCGCGGGGCTCTATCCCGGCGATTACCTGGTGCCGGTCGGACAAGCGCTGGCGGCGGCCCATGGCACGGCGCTTCTCGACAAGCCCGAGGCCGCCTGGCTGCCCGTCGTGCGCGAGGCGGCGGTTGCGGCCATGCTGGTCATGATCAAGGAGGATCTGGCGGCGCTCGCGGTCCGCCACGATGTGTTCTTCTCTGAGCGCTCGCTCATGGCGCAGGCGGCCGGAGCCAACGCCAACCAGGTCGAGACCACGATCGATGCGCTCGAGCGAAAGGGCCTGATCTATCGCGGCCGGCTGGAGCGGCCCAAGGGCGAGGAGGTCGTCGACTGGGAGGATCGCGAGCAGACGTTGTTCAAGGCGACGGCTTTCGGCGACGATACGGATCGTGCCCTCGTCAAGTCGGACGGCAGCTACACGTATTTCGCATCCGACATGGCCTACCACAACGACAAGGTCGGGCGCGGCTTCGCGCACTTGATCAACGTCTTCGGGGCCGACCATGCCGGCTACATCAAGCGGCTGACGGCCGCGGTCAAGGCGCTGTCGGACGGCAAGGTCGATCTCGACATCAAGGTCTGCCAGCTCGTCAAGCTGTTCAAGGGCGGCCAGCCCTACAAGATGTCCAAGCGCGCCGGCACTTTCGTGACGCTGCGCGATGTCGTCGACGAGGTCGGGCGCGACCCCGTTCGTTTCATGATGCTCTACCGCAAGAACGATGCGCCGCTCGACTTCGACTTCGAGAAAGTGACCGAGAAGAGCCGCGACAACCCGGTCTTCTACGTCCAATACGCCCATGCCCGGGCGCATTCGCTCTTCCGCATGGCCGATGAGGCCTTCCCCGGCCTCGGGCCGTCATCGCCGGAGGTGCGCGGCGCCGACCTCTCGCCGCTGACCGACGAGGGCGAGCTCGCCCTGATCAAGCGCCTGGCCTTTTTCCCCAGGCTGATCGAGGGCGCGGCACTGGCTCACGAGCCCCATCGGCTGGCCTTCTATCTCTATGATCTGGCGGCTGATTTCCACACTCAATGGAACCGAGGCAAAGACTTGCCACATTTGCGCTTTATCCGGGACGATGACAGGCGTGTCAGTGCGGCTCGCGTCGCGCTCGTGACCGTCACGTCGGAAGTGATCGCCTCTGGATTGGCCGTGTTGGGCGTCGAAGCCCCTCGTGAAATGCGCTAGGCTTTGATTCGAGGGGCTCCGTCCGTTCTGGCCGGAGGTGTCTAGTCAAGAGGATTTGCAAATGGCTCGCGCCAGCGCTACCGGTGCCAAGCGTCCAGTTCCTCCCTCGGAGACAGACGAGGCGTGGCCCCGAGCGACCGAGCAGCAGCCGCTGGATTGGCCCGTACCGGGCCGGGCCCCGGTGACGGCGGACCAGCAGAACCCCGACTACCACTATCCCACACAGACCCCGCCGATGCGCCCGCCCGTTGCGAGCACACAGCAGCAATTCTATCCGAACCAGGGCGGCTACGACGCGAGCGGACGGGGCGCCATGCCGCAAGCGCCGCGCTATCCCGCCGAGACAGGCTACCAGGACCCGGCCGCCCAGTGGCAGCCGCCGCACCAGCCGTCCCACCAGCCGCCTCATCAGGAGCAGTGGAGCGAGGCGCCCGCAGCCCCCGCCGACTACGGCCACGCCGGCTATCCGCAAGGGTATCAGGAGGCGCCGGCGGCAGCCTATCCCCCCGGGCATGGCTCGCCGGAGCTGCGTGATCCACACCAGCTCGACAGCTACTTCGCGCAGCCGCAGCAGACGCCGCAGCACCAGCAGCCCCACGACGGCTATCAGCCACAGCAGTACGATCAGCACCGCTACGAGGCCGCAGGCTACCCGCCGCAGCAGGCGCCCGCGCGCGACTATGATCTCGGGCAGTACATGCCGGCGACCGAGCAGCAGCCGTATGCCGCCGGGGCGGCGCCCGACTATGGGCAGCAGGGCGATCCCAGGCATTACGACCCCGCCGGTGCGGGCTATCAGCAGACTGGCTATGGCCAGCAGTATCCGGGCTCTGCTCCCGACGGAGCATATGATCAGCACGGCTACCCGGCGGCTTCGCCCTACAGTGCGGCGGAGGCCGATGTCGGGCCGGAAGGGGGGCAGGAGCCCTTCGAGGACGAGCTTGAGCCCAAGCAAGGCAACCGCACGCTCTTTCTGGTCGGTACGCTGCTTGCGGCCATTCTGGTCGGTGGCGGGCTGGCCTATGGCTACAACAAGATCATCGGCGGCGGCAAGCGCGCGGCGAGCGCGCCGCCACTGCTGCAAGCGGTGCGCAAGCCGGACAAGGAGCCGCCGAGCGATCCGGGCGGCAAGGCATTTCCGCACTCGCAGAAGTCGTTCTACGAGCGCTACGAGCGTCCGCCTGAGGGCGCCAAGGCGCCTGCCGCGCCTGCCGAGGCCAAGCCGGCCCCGGGCGATGGCAAGGAGGGACCGCGCAAGGTGCGTACGGTGCTCGTGCGGCCCGATGGCACGATGGCGCCGCCGCCGCCCGTTGCCCCGCCCGCCCGCCCGGTCGCCGTGGCACCCGTGCGCCCGACGCCGCCGGCAGCCCTGCCGGGCGTCGTCATCCAGGGCGGCGCGCCACCGGCTCCGGTGGCCGTGCCCCAGCCCCAACCCGCACGTCCTGAGCAGGTTCTCAGAGGCTCTGTGCCGCCGGCCGAGGCCCCGGTCAGCGTCGTGCCCAAGCGGGCGCCCATTGCCGCGCCCGAGCCGGCCCCGGCTCCCCGTGTAACCGCGCCTGTGCGGGCACCGGCGCCGCCGCGTCCTGCCGTGCAGCGCGAGGCCCGCGTGGCAGCGCCGCGCAGGCCTGTCGCTGCGCCGCCAGCCGCCCCGAAAGGCAGTAGTGCGCGTGGCTATGTGGCCTGGGTCTCCTCGCAGAAGGATCGTGTGCAGGCCCTGGCGGAGTTCGCCAACCTGCAGCAGCGCTACGGCAGCGCGATGGTCGGGCGTCAGCCCGACATCCAGGAGGCCAACCTCGGAGCCAAGGGCATCTGGTATCGGTTGCGGATCGGTCCGCCCGGCTCGCGCGAGGCCGCCACCAAGTTGTGTGAAAAGCTGAAGTCGAGCGGTCTCAAATCCTGCTTCGTCCGCGCCTATTGACCGGCGGAACGGCCCCGGCTGCGCGTCGGACGCCGCTGCCGGGGCTAGCGCCCGTCGAGGGCGGGTGCCGCCACTCCGCACACGCAGGTCCATACGCACAGGAGGCGGCGTGGCGTCCTCCAGCCATGGAGGCGCGACATGCTGAAGGCCTTCGTCACGGGCGTGGCCGGTCTGGCCCTGACCGGTGACGAGATCGCCTTCCTGAGGCAGGAGCGGCCCGCGGGGCTGATCCTGTTCGATCGCAATTGTGGGGAGCGCGCCCAGCTCCAGGCGCTCGTCGCCGCCTTCAAGGACGCCGTCGGCTGCGCGTCGACCCTCGTCCTCATCGACCAGGAGGGCGGGCGCGTCCAACGGCTCAAGCCACCGTTCATGCCGCGACTGCCGCCGGCCGCCGCCTACGGCCTCGCCTACGGGCGGGACCGTGCTTCGGCGCTCCAGGATGCCGAAATCGTCAGTCACTGGCTCGCGACCGAGCTCTCCGCGCTCGGCGTCACCGTCAATTGCGTGCCGGTGCTCGATCTGCCCGTGCCTGGCGCCAACGCCATCATCGGCGATCGCGCGTACGGGACCGAGGTGGCCGATGTCGTGGCGCTGGGGCGCGCGGTGGCGCGTGGCATGCTGGCCGGCGGCGTGCTGCCCGTGATGAAGCACGTGCCGGGCCATGGCCGCGCCACCAAGGACTCGCATCTGGCGCTGCCCGTGGTCGATACCGCAGCCGACGTGCTGGCCGACAGCGATTTCGCGCCCTTCCGCGCCCTGCGGGACCTGCCCATGGCGATGACCGCGCACGTGGTTTACACGGCGCTCGATGCGACGCGCCCCGCCAGCATCTCGGAAGCGGTCGTCAGGACGATCATCCGCGGGCGCATCGGCTTCGACGGGCTGCTGATCAGCGACGATCTGTCGATGCACGCCCTGACGGGTCCGATGCAGGTCCGCGCCGCGGCGGTGATCGCCTCCGGGAGCGATCTGGCCCTGCATTGCAACGGCGATCTCGCGGAGATGGCGGCGGTCGCCAGTGCCGTACCGGTCCTGAGCGGGCGGGCCCTGGAGCGGTATCAGGCGGCGCTCGGCTTGATTGCGCTGCGCCGGCCTGCCATGTGTGCGGACGACGGTGTGGCAGCGCTCGGCCGGATTATGTCTTTGCTCGGCTGAATCAGTGTATTGTGCCGCGCCGAATTGGCAGTGCGGGGGTGATTCGCCCTGCGCCTGCGAGAGCGATCGAGACGTATGCAAGAGACCGAGCCGACGCCTTCCGACCTCGCCGCCGAACCGTGGTCCGAGACGCCATTCGAGGCGGACGGGCCGGCGGACGGTGGGCTGCTGGTCGAGGTCGACGGCTTCGAAGGGCCGCTCGACCTGCTGCTCGCCCTGGCGCGCACCCACAAGGTGGACCTCGCCCGCATCTCCATCCTGGCATTGGCGGACCAGTATCTCGGCTTCATCGCCGAAGCGCGGCGCCTGCGCCTGGAGGTCGCGGCGGAGTATCTCGTCATGGCGGCCTGGCTCGCCTATCTCAAGTCGCGGCTGCTGCTGCCGCGCGAGGAAAGCCCAACGGACGAGCTCTCCGGCGACGAGTTGGCCGCGCGCCTGCATTTTCGCCTGCAGCGCCTCGCCGCCATGCGCGATGCCGCCGCAAAGCTCATGACACGCCACCGGCTCGGTATCGACGTCTTCCCGCGCGGGATGCCCGAGGGCGTCAGGACGATTCGCGAGACGGCCTATACCGCAGCCATCTACGATCTGCTCTCCGCCTATTCGCGTCAGCGCCAGCGCACCGTCAAGCGCGTCGTGACGATCAAGAAGCGCAGGGTCTGGTCGATCAAGGAAGCCCGCGTCCGGCTCGAGGCCATGGTCGGCGAGATGGGCGACTGGACGCAGCTCGACATGTTTCTGGAACAGTACCTGCTGGAGCCCGAGGAGATCCGTACGGTCAAGGCGAGCTCGTTCGGAGCGACGCTGGAAATGGCACGCGAAGGGCTCGTGGAGCTGAGGCAGGAGCGCCCCTTCGCGCCGATCTACATACGCCGGCGTGGCGCTGGCGAGGATTGGGAGCTGATCGCATGAGCCGGAGCGCGCGGCGACACGACATCACCAACGGGGAGACCGCTGCCTGATGCACCCACCCAAGCTCACGCTCGCGGAGACGCCCGCCGAGGGGGCCGAGGCGCCGGCTTGCCCGGAGGCGGAAGCGCCTGCGACAGTCAGCAACATCCGCGCGCTGCCTTCGGCTGACAGGCGCGAGAAGCTGCGGATCATCGAGGCGCTGCTGTTCGCTGCCGCCGAGCCCATCGACGAGGGCAAGCTCGCCGAGCATCTGCCGGCAGGCGAGGATGTCGCCGCCCTGCTCGACGAGCTCAAAGGCTTCTATGCCAGCCGCGGCATCAACCTCGTGCGCGTTGCGGGCAAGTGGGCGTTCCGGACGGCCGAGGATCTCTCCTACCTGCTCGAGCGCCATGCCCTGTCCGAGCGGCGGCTGTCCAAGGCCGCGCTGGAGATGCTGGCCATCATCGCCTACCACCAGCCCGTGACGCGCGCCGAGATCGAGGAGATACGCGGCGTCTCGACCTCGAAGGGCACGCTCGACGTGCTCATGGAGACCGGCTGGGTGCGCCCGCGAGGCCGCCGCCGGGCGCCCGGCAAGCCGGTGACGTACGGGACGACGGAAGCCTTCCTCGACCACTTCGGGCTCGAGAAGATCGGCGACCTGCCGGGCCTCGCCGAGCTCAAGGGTGCGGGCTTGCTTGACGGCAACCTGCCGCCGGACTTCACTGTGCCCGTTCCCACGGACGCACTGGCGCTGACGCCGGACGAATTGCCCCTCGAGGACGAGCCGGACGATGGTTCGGCCGAGCCCGAGCTGCCACTCGGTCATGGCGAAGACGGCGCGGAGAGTGAGGCTGACGACGAGGCCGGAGATGATCACGGCGAAAAGCCGGCATGAGCCTTGCCTGTCACCCCTAGGCCGTGCCTAGAGTGCCATCGACAGTGGCGGGGCACGCTGGGATCAGCATGCGGCCATCTCGACCGATCACACCCGCGAGCCCGTGCGAGCCTGCACAGACCGTGCAGGTCGATCCGATTTCCTCGCGACAGGAGGCGAGAGACAGGCGTTGAGTAGACCGTCCCGCGAGGACAAGGGCCGGCCCAAAGGGGGCCGCGATGGCGAGAGCGACGACGCGCCCCGGCCGCGGGCTCGCGCGACGATCGCGGCTGGCCTGACGTTCGAGGCCGTCGAGCGCCGCTACGGCGACATGATGGCCTTGCGCGGTGTCTCGCTGGATGTGGCGCCGGGCGAGGTCGTTTGTCTGCTCGGGCCATCGGGGTGCGGCAAGACCACGCTGCTGCGCATCGCCGCCGGGATCGAGAAGCCATCGGCCGGACGCGTGCTGCTCGATGGTCGCGAGGTCGCCGGGCCGTCGCGCTTCGTGCCGCCCGAGCAGCGCCACGTCGGGCTGATGTTCCAGGATTTCGCGCTCTTTCCCCATCTGACCATCGTCGAGAACGTGGCTTTCGGGTTGAAGAGCCTGCCGCGCAAGGAGGCCAAGCGCGAAGCGCGCGCGGCTCTGGCCCGTGTCGGCCTCGACCACTACGCCGGCGACTATCCGCACATCCTTTCCGGCGGCCAGCAGCAGCGCGTGGCGCTGGCTCGCGCCATCGCGCCGCGGCCGAGCGTGCTGCTCATGGACGAGCCCTTCTCCGGCCTCGACATCCAGCTCCGCGAGGCCATGCAGGAGGAGACGCTCGGCGTCCTCCGCGAGACCCGGGCAAGTTGCCTCGTCGTCACGCATCATCCCGAGGAAGCCATGCGTATCGGCGATCGCATCGCGGTCATGCGCGCCGGCCAGATCCTGCAGGTGGGGGGCGCGGAGGAGCTCTATCGCGCCCCGGCCGACATTTTCGTGGCCCGCCTGTTCTCGGAGATCAATGAGCTGCGGCTCGTCGTGCGCAGCGGCCAGGTGACCTGTCCGCTCGGCAGCTTCCCGGCGCCGGGGCTGAACGAGGGGGAGGCCGCGATCCTCTGCCTGCGTCAGCGCGGCGTGCGGCTGCTGCCGGTCGGCCAGGGCAGGGCAGGCCGCGTGCTCCACGCGCGCTTCTTGGGTGATGCCGTACAACTCGAAATCGCCGTCGAGGGGCTCGACCATCCCCTCAAGGCGCGGGTGCGGGAGAGCGACGCGCCCAAGCGCGGCACTGATCTGTCGATCGAGATTGACCCCTCCCGCGTGCTGGTGCTCCCGGCGGCTCGGACGGACGGGACCTGACGGTTCGTTCAGCCTCGCGGGCTCTTGCCGATTTCAACGTGAACGTATTGATATCATTGGGGCAAACGGGTGACGGATTGGCCCTTCGCGCGTTGACGATGTTGTTGAGACAGCTTGCCGCAGGCGACCTTGCACGAGGGGAACGTTTCTGCATATAGTGCCGGGCAATGGCGACTGGCGATGGATCGCCGGAGCACGGGCACCTCGGATCGAGCCGATCCGAGGCGTGAGCGCGTCTCCAATCTTCAAGCGATTGAGCGACTTTCTGGCTCGGGGCGGTGAAACCGTCCGGGGTGCGACGCTCAAGGGAGTATGGTGGAATGGGTGCAACCAGCATCTGGCACTGGATCATTCTGCTGCTGATCGTGGTGCTTCTCTTCGGCCGCGGCAAGATCTCCGAGGTCATGGGTGACGTCGCCAAGGGAATAAAGAGCTTCAAAAAGGGCATGGCCGAGGACGAGGACGTGGCCAAGAAGGCCGAGCCCCCGAAGACGATCGAGGCGAGCAAGCCTGCCGAGCGTTCGGGAGCCGAGTCGACCAAGACGGGCTGATTTGACCCAGCTCCGTTGACCCGGGCGCCGCTGCGAGTGATCCTGGCAGCGGCGCTTTGCAATTCTGCGCTGTATTCGGAGGCGTCCGCGCACTCAGATGTTCGATATCGGTTGGAGTGAGCTGTTGGTGATCGCTGTCGTGGCGATCGTCGTGGTGGGTCCCAAGGACCTGCCCGTGCTGATGCGTACGGTGGGCAAGTACATCGCCTACCTCAAGCGTCAGGCGAGCGAGTTCCGTTCCCAGTTCGACGAAGCGATGCGCGAGTCGGAGATCGATCAGGTGCGCAAGGAGATGGAGGACATCGGCCGCGGCGCCGAGGAGTCCATCCGCGACTTCAAGTCCTCGGTCGAGCAGGACTTCGACAAGATGTCCGCGGAGATGGACAAGCCGACGCCCGCCTCCGAGCCGACCGATCCGGGCATCGTCGAGACGCACGGCGCACCGCCTGCGCAGCCCGCCAACGGCGCGCAAGAGGCGCCGCAGACGACGGCCGCCCCGTCGTCCAACCCTATTGAGACCGCAGTCAAGTCTGCGCAACAGCCCGCCACGGGTGAGTCGGCGGGCAAGAGTGGAGCCTGACGCCCGTGGCGACCCAGCAAGATGACATCGAGGCCTCGAAGGCCCCGCTGATGGAGCACCTGATCGAGCTGCGCCAGCGGCTGATCTATGCCATCGTCGCGTTCTTCGTGATGTTCCTGATGTGCTTCGCCGTGGCGCGGCACATCTACAACATCCTGCTCTGGCCGTTCGTGCGCGTGGTCGGGCTCGAGAACGCCAAGACCATCTACACGCACCTGCTCGAGAAGTTCTTCGTCGACATCAAGGTGGCGATGTTCGGCGCGGCCTTCCTGTCGTTTCCCGTGGTGGCGACGCAGATCTACAAGTTCGTGGCGCCGGGCCTCTACAAGCACGAGCGCGCCGCGTTCCGGCCATACCTGATCGCGACGCCGGTGCTGTTCTTCCTCGGCGCCTGCGTCGTCTATTTCATCGCCATGCCGCTGCTCGTGAAGTTCTCGGTGGGCTTCCAGCAGGCGGCCGCGTCGGGCCAACCGGAAATCACGCTGCTGCCGAAGGTCAGCGAGTACCTGTCGCTGATCATGACGCTCATTTTCGGCTTCGGCATCTGCTTCCAGCTTCCCGTCATCCTGACGCTGCTGGCGCGCGTGGGCGTGGTCACGAGCGAGGGGCTGAGGGGCGCGCGGCGCTATGCCATCGTCGGCATTTTCGGCGCCGCCGCCATCCTGACGCCGCCCGACGCCATCTCCATGATCATCATGGCGTTGCCGACGTGCCTGCTCTACGAGCTGTCGATCTTCGCCGTGCAGCGCGTCGAGGCGATGCGCAAGGACAAGGCCGAGGAGCCCGAGGAGGTCTGATCCCCGCGGGCGCCGGCTGGACCCGACGGCCAGCCGGCAGTATAGACGGCGCGAGCCATATTCTGAGGGGATGCGCCGTGTTCGACATCAAATGGATTCGTGAGAACCCGCAGGACTTCGACCGCGGTCTCGCGCGGCGCGGGCTCGCTCCGCTGGCCGCCAGGCTGATGGAGATGGACGACGAGCGCCGCCGGCACGTGACGCGGCTGCAGGAGGCGCAGGCGCGGCGCAACGCGGCGTCCAAGGAGATCGGCAAGGCCAAGGCCGCCAAGGACGAGGCGACGGCGCAGAAGCTCATGGCCGAGGTGGCCGGGCTCAAGGACGAGCTGGCCGCCGGCGAGGCCCGCGAGAAGGAGCTGGTGCGCGCGCTCGAGGCGGAGCTCGCCGTCATCCCGAACCTGCCGCGCGACGACGTGCCCGACGGCAAGGACGAAAAGGACAACACGGAAGTCCGTCGCTGGGGCGAGCCGAGAAAGTTCGAGCCCACCGACAAGCCGGCGCAGCATTTCGAGATCGGCGAGGCGCTGGGCCTCATGGACTTCGAGACGGCGGCCAAGGTCTCGGGCGCGCGTTTCGTGTTCCTCAAGGGCGGTCTGGCGCGGCTCGAGCGCGCGCTCGCCAACTTCATGCTCGACCTGCACACGGGCGAGTTCGGCTATCAGGAGGTCAACCCGCCGCTGCTCGTGCGCGACGAGGCGGCCTACGGCACCGGCAACCTTCCGAAGTTCGAGGACGATCTTTTCTGGACCGCTCGACGCACCGAAACGAAAGTTTTCGAAGAGCAATCACCAACCGGAAAAAATGTGACGGTGGAGGTCGGCGGTCCGACGCGACTCTGGCTCATCCCCACCGCTGAAGTGTCGCTGACCAACCTCGTGCGCGAGTCCATTCTCGACGAGGACGCGCTGCCGCTGCGCTTCACGGCCTGGACGCCGTGCTTCCGCTCCGAGGCGGGCGCGGCCGGCAGGGACACGCGCGGCATGATCCGCCAGCACCAGTTCTCCAAGGTCGAGATGGTCTCCGTCACGACGCCCGAACAGGGCCTCGCGGAGCACGAGCGCATGACGAGGTGCGCCGAGACCATCCTCGAGCGCCTCGGCCTGCCCTACCGCACCATGATGCTCTGCACGGGCGACATGGGCTTCGCCAGCCAGAAGACCTACGACATCGAGGTCTGGCTGCCGGGCCAGAACGCCTATCGCGAGATCTCGTCGTGCTCGGTGTGCGGCGACTTCCAGGCCCGGCGCATGAGTGCGCGCTACCGGCCGAAGGGCGCCAAGGACCTGCGCTACGTGACGACGCTCAACGGCTCCGGCCTCGCCGTCGGGCGCACGCTCATCGCCGTGCTCGAAAACTATCAACAGAAAGACGGCAGCGTCATCGTTCCGGAGGCGCTGAGGCCGTACATGGGAGGCTGTGAGACGATCGAGAAGGGCTAGCGACACTCCCGTTGCCTCCCTGGCCAAGGCACGAAGCGGCTGCGAGCCGGGGCCTTTCCGGTCCGAAGGGTAAAGACCCCGGATCGGCGCTGATGCGCCGTCCGGGGACGCAACAACAGCGGCGCACCTCGAGCCAAGACCTCAGCGGTCGAGGCCGCGCTAGTCAGAAGGTCGGAGCCACATGCGCATACTCGTGACCAACGACGACGGCATCGATGCGCCGGGACTGCACGCGCTGCGCCAGATCGCGGCGGGGCTCTCGGACGACGTCTGGGTGGTGGCGCCGGAGACCAATCACTCGGGCGCCGGCCACTCGCTGTCACTGCACGAGCCCTTGCGCCTGCGCCAGCTCGACGCGCGCAGCTACGCCGTGCGCGGCACACCGACCGATTCCGTCATCATGGGCGTGCGTCACATCCTCAAGGAGAAGCGGCCGGATCTCATCCTCTCCGGCGTCAACCGCGGCGCCAACATGGCCGAGGACGTCACCTACTCCGGCACCATCGCCGCCTGCTTCGAGGGCACGCTGATCGGCATCCGCTCGATCGCCATGAGCCTGTCGTTCGGCTTCGAGACCTCGCGCGATACGCCGCGCTGGGAGACGCCGATCGCGCACGGGGCCGGCGTCGTGCGCAAGCTGCTCGCCGTCGAGTGGCCGGCGAACGTGCTCATGAACGTGAACTTCCCGGATCGCCTGCCCGACCAGGTGGCCGGCATCCGCGTCACCAGCCAGGGGCGCCGCGACCAGGACCTGCTCGCCATCGACGAGCGCCAGGACACCTGGGGCAATCCCTATTACTGGCTCGGCTACTCGCGCCGCCGCTCCAATCCTGGCCCCGGCACCGACCTCGAGGCCGTCTACTCCGGCCACATCTCGGTGACGCCGCTCTACCTGAACCTCACCTACAAGCCGATGCAGGACACGTTGCAGGCCGCGCTCGACGCGTGAGCCGTGCGCACGACGCCGGCCGTTTGACCTCGCGCAACGAGGCGCGCGCTGATCCGCGATACATGGCGAGCCATGGGGGATGTCGGGCCGCGGGCGGCCCGGGAGGTCTGCCATGGCTGCGTTTCACCAACCGAAGTCGTCGAACGAGCTCGTGGCCGCGCTGAGGCGCCGGGGGATCGGCGACGAGCGCGTACTCGCCGCCATGGCGCGCGTGCCGCGCGATCGCTTCGTGCCCGCTGATCTCGTCGAGGAGGCATGGTGGGACGTCGCGCTGCCGCTCCACGAGGGGCAGACGATCTCGCAGCCCTTCATCGTCGCCTACATGACGGCGGCACTCCGCGTCGAGCCGCATCACAGTGTTCTCGAGATCGGTACGGGTTCCGGCTATCAAGCCGCCGTATTGTCGCATCTCAGCCGTCAAGTTCACACAATCGAGCGGTATGCATCGCTTCATGAGGAAGCGATTGCGAGGTTTGCGGCACTAGGCATCACCAACATCACGGCCCGTGTCGGCGATGGACGCGAAGGCTGGCCGGAAGCGGCACCGTTCGACCGGATCATGGTGACCGCGGCGGCCCGCGAGCTGCCGAGACAACTGATGGACCAGCTCGCACCCGGCGGGATCATGGTCCTACCGCTCGGCGCTCGGTCTGAGGAGCAGTACCTTTATCGCCTGCGCAAAACCGGCGAGCCCCAGGAAGCGGGGACCGGCAGCGGCGCAGACGACGAGGGCGGCGGCTTCCGTCAGGAGCGTCTGCTCCCCGTGCGGTTCGTACCGTTGCTCTGAGGGCGCCTGCCCGAGGGGCGGTGACTGGTCTGCACGTCTTGTGACGCACCCAACCAGATGGGGACCCGATTGCGTTAAGCGGCTGTTAACCCATGGCCGTTAACACTGAGATCGGGTGTAGAGGTGTATCACATGTATCGGTCTCAGCGTACTTGTCGTGCATTGGGCGGCGTGGGCAGACGGGCTCTCGCTGGTTCAGTCGTTGTCGCGTCCGTCATTGCAGGTGGCTGCAGCGCCGACGTGGCTCGTTTCGACTTCCCGGCCATGAAGCTGACGGAAGGCCAGGGCCGCCAGCCGCCGGCACCGCAACGCTCCATCTACGACACCGAGCCCGGCTATCCCGCGCGCCCGGACGTCGAGGCGGCACCGCTGCCGGCGCCGCGTACGCCGGCTTACACGCCGCGATCCTACACACCACCGCCGAGCCCGCCGCGTGGCGCCTATCGCGCCCCGAGCTTCCGTGACGGTCCGGACGGCCCACCGCCGGCAGGCGCGGCGCCGCGCGTGACGATGGCGCCGCCGGTCGATCCGCCGGCGCGTCCGATGGCGCGTTGGCAGCCGAGCGCCCGCCCGTACTCCGCCGCGCCGCCGGCCGCGACCCCCGCAACCCCTTCCTATCGCGAGCCCCCGATAACGACGCGCGAGGCCGCGCCGCCCGCGCGCAGTGGAGAAGGCCGCACGCACGAGGTGCGCTCCGGCGATACGCTCTATGGCCTCTCACGGCGCTATCGCGTGGCCGTCTCCGTTCTCATGTCCGCCAACAATCTGACGAGCCCCACCATCCGGCCCGGCCAGAAGCTCGTCATCCCTGGTCGCGGCAGCGCCCGCCCGACGGCAAGCACTCCGGTCGAGCCCGCCCGCCCGCAGCGCACGGCGCTGGCGCCGCCGAGGGCCACTCCGCGTGCCGTGCCTCCCGTGAGCACGCCGGCCGGCGAAGGGACCTATACCGTGCAGCCCGGTGACTCGCTCTATCGCATCGCCCGTCGCCTGAAGGTGACGAGCATGGCGCTGCAGCGCGAGAACGCCATCACCGATCCGACCAAGCTGAAGCCCGGCATGGTTCTGAAGATCCCGGGCAAGGCGACCGCCGCGCGCCGGCCGCTCGAGCGCCGTCCGGAAAGCCCGGCGACCGTTCAGCCGGCGAGCACCAAGCCGGACACGCCGATCCGCGTGATCCAGACGCGTCCCGTGATCATCCCGGGCCGTGGCGCGCCTGCCGAGGCAGCGCCGCAGCCCAAGCGGGAGAAGATGGCCGCCCTGCCACGCAGCAAGCCGGCGACCGGCGGCGCGCATTTCCGCTGGCCGGTGCAGGGCAAGGTCGTGCAGAAGTTCGGCCCGCGTCCCGACGGCTCGCACAGCGACGGCATAGATCTGGCCGTGCCGCCCGGCACCGACGTGGTCGCCGCCGACGCCGGCGAGGTCGCCTACTCCGGCAACGAGCTGGCGGGCTACGGCAACCTCGTGCTGATCCGGCATACCAACGGCTGGGTTTCGGCCTATGCCCACAACGACAAGCTGCTCGTCAAGCGCGGCGACAAGGTGCGCCGCGGCCAGCTCATCGCCAAGTCCGGCACGAGCGGCGGCATCTCCCAGCCCAAGCTGCATTTCGAGCTGCGCCAGGGCTCGAAGCCTGTCGATCCGCTGCCCTACCTGGCCCGCTGAGCGCTGCTCGCCGGAGCGTTGCAATGCGAGGGCCGGTTCCGCCAGGAGCCGGCCCTTTCGCTATGACGACGCCGCATCGTCAGGCCCTCAGAGGCGATCACATTCGAGGTGCATGCTCACCTCGACCGCGCGCGCGATGACGAGGCCGGCGATCGGCGCGTCCGGCCCGACACCGTAGGCGAGGCGGTCGAGCGACAGGCGTCCCGTGGCCACCGCGCGTGTGCCCGTGACGGCGAGCGTGAACGGCAGGGTCACGGGCAGCGTGCGCCCCTTGAGCGTGAGCGTGCCGGTGAGCACGTAGGTTCCGTCCGGTTGGCGTGCGATCCTGTCCGCGACGAGCCGGGCCTCGGGATGGCGCGTGCTGTCGAACCACGCCTCGTCGGCGAGGGCCTGGTCGACATCCGGATTGCCGGTTCTGGCGGTGGCGGTCGCGATGGTGGCGCGCACGCTGGCGCCGGCGGGGTTCTGCGGATCGAGGCGGATCTCGGTCGTGAAGCCGCCGAAGCGGCCGGTGATGGTCTGGCCGCCGGCCTCGACTTTGAAGGCGAGCGTGCTCTTGGCCGCATCGAGCCGCCACAGCGGCGCTTCGGATGCCGCCACGGCCGGCTGGGCGACGGCGTAGAAGCCCGCCAGACACATGAGCGCGACAGCGCCGGCAGGCCCGCCGCGCCACGGCAGCATGCGCGCGAGAACGTCGTCCTTCCTGCTGAGCCGGTGCCGTATGGCGGCGGCGATGTGCAAGACGACCAGCGCCAGGATCGCCAGCCCCGTCAGCAGGTGCAGGAGCTTGAAGAAGGCTTCGAGCGGTCGGCGCTCCGCCACCGTCAGCTCGGCCAGCACCGGCAGGTGCGGAATGGCAAGGGTGCCGAAGAGCTTGGTCGGCACCGCGAACGTCGCGGACGAGACCAGCAGCCAGCCCGTGACAGGCATGGCGAGCAGCAGGGCATAGAGGAAGAGGTGGGTCGCATGGGCGGCGAAGCGTTCGATGAATGGCATGCTCTCCGGCAGCGGCGGCGGCCGGTGCCGCATGCGCCACACGACGCGCATCACCATCAGGGCGAGCACGACGAGGCCGAGCGATTTGTGGAGCTGGTAGAGCGAGAACTTGAGCTCAAGCGGCAGGCCGAGCCGCTTCATGGCGAAGCCGAGCGCCAGCAGCGCGAGCACGCACCCCGCCACAAGCCAGTGCAGCAGTTTGGCAGTCAGCGTGTAGCGCGCCGGCGCCTGTGGCGACGGTAGCCCGGCCAGGCGCGCCTTGCGCCGTTCCTCCGCCTCGCGACGGGCTCGTGCCGCGAGACGGATGATGATGCCGCCCGTCCTCGTCATCGTGCGCACTCCTCGACAACGCTACGTCAGAACCCGCAGCCGCCTCCCTGCTGGAGGCCCGTCGATCACACGGCAACTCAAGAGCCTCAGGCGTCGATCATGCTGTCAACGGCAGCGCGCTGCGCCGCCAGCGCTTGCGGCTTCTCACCACTTGCCAGTGTTGGGCATCGACTTCCAGGGCTCGGCGGGCGTCAGGGCCTCGCCCTTCTGCAGGAGCTCGATCGAGATGTTGTCCGGCGAGCGGATGAAGGCCATGCGGCCGTCGCGCGGCGGCCGGTTGATGGTGATGCCGGCATCCTGCAGGCGCTTGCAGGTGGCATGGATGTCGTCCACCACGAAGGCCAGATGGCCGAAGTTGCGCCCTTCGCCGTAGACCTCGGGCTCCCAATTGTAGGTGAGCTCGAGCAGCGGCGCCCGCTCCGCGCGTCCGCGCTCCTCGTCCTCCGGCGCGGCGAGGAAGATCAACGTGAACTTGCCGGCCGCGTTCTCGACGCGCCGCACCTCGCGCATGCCGAGCTTGTTGCAGTAGAAATCCAGGCTCTGCTCGATATTGCTGATGCGCACCATGGTGTGCAGGTACTTCATGTCGGCTCCTCGTCGATTTCGGCTGTGGACTGCCACGATTGCCCGCCATTATCCGCGCTGGGACCGACAAAGCAACGGTGGAGAGGCATGGCAGGGGGCGAGCAGGGGCAGGTCGAGCAACTGGCGGACTGGCTGCGCTGGGCCAAGCGGGCCGTGGCGTTCACGGGCGCCGGCATCAGCACCGAGTGTGGAATCCCCGATTTCCGCAGTCCCGGCGGCATCTGGACGCGGATGCAACCGATCGATTTCCGCGATTATGTCACGCGCGCGGACATGCGGCGAGAGGCTTGGCGGCGGAAGCGCGAGATGCAGCCGCTGTTCGCCGCCGCCCGGCCGGGCGCGGTGCACCGCCTCCTGGCGGACCTGATCGCCCGCGGTCGGCTCAAGGCCATTGTCACGCAGAACATCGACAACCTGCACCAGACCTCCGGCGTGCCCGAGGAGCGGATCATCGAGCTGCATGGCAACGGCAGCTATGCGCACTGCCTGTCCTGCGGGGTGCGCTACGAGCAGGCCTGGATCGATGCCCGCATGGCGCCGGACTTCTCCGTACCGGACTGCGAGGCGTGCGGCGGCCTCATCAAGACCGCGACGATCTCGTTCGGCCAGCCGATGCCGGCAGAGGCCATGCGCCGCGCCACGCTGGAGGCCGAAACGAGCGACCTGTTCGTGGTGCTGGGGAGCTCCCTCGTGGTCTATCCGGCGGCCGGCCTGCCCATCACCGCCAAACGGCACGGCGCCCGCCTCGTCATCGTCAACCGCGAGCCGACGGAACTGGACGATCTGGCGGACCTCGTCATCAACGCGGAGCTCGGGGCCGTGGCGCAGAGCCTGGCCGGTCATCTGGCTCCTCCCGGCGTTGCGTCCGGCGGGCGGCAGGATGCCGCAGATGGGTGTTGATAACCCGAGCCGGGGGACGTTTCGCGCCTTCGGCTCGAAACGCGAATCACACCCTCTCGGGCCTTGCGAATCAATGCACTGACCCAGGCGTGTGAACTGCGGTCAATTGGTCGTCATAATCAAGTTATCCCGGTTGCATTCCTGCACCAGTTTGGGGCTCGAATGCAGTTATTCGAAAACGACAATAGTCGAGTAAATATCAATGCTTTCAGTCTTGTATCCAGTCATGTGAGCGTCGTATCGCATGATCGTGCGGCCCTGTCGCACAGCTGCCGAGTTGCAGGGGGCTGGCCAACCGATCCGAGGGTGCTATGTTCGCCCCGCTGAGTGCTTGGTTGTGTGACTGGAGAGGGCAAGACCGGTCGCCACCGAGAGTAGGTTTTGTAAACAGGAGCGGGAACAGGATGATGGGGGACGAGACACCGAGCAATCCGTACGACAGCGAGGGAGTACATCCCGACGAGGTGCGTGCGGACGAGCCAGGCTTGGAGGTTTTCGAGGTGTCGGGAGCCATCAAGTGGTATGATGCATCCAAGGGCTACGGATTCATCGTGCCGGACAACGGGCTGCCGGATATTCTTCTGCACGTCACGTGCCTGAGAGCCGGTGGCTATCAGACCGCCTACGAGGGGGCGAGGGTCCACTGCCAGGTCATGCGCAGGCCGCGGGGGCTGCAAGCCTTCCGCATTTTGAGCATCGACGAGAGCACTGCGGTGCACCCGTCCCAGCTTCCCCAGCGTACCCACGTCGTCGTGAACGCCGAGAGCGGCTGGGAGCGCGCGATGGTGAAGTGGTTCAACCGCGTGCGGGGCTTCGGCTTCCTCACGCGCGGCGACGGCACGCCGGACATCTTCGTACACATGGAAACCTTGCGCCGGTTCGGGTTCACCGAACTGCGTCCTGGACAGATGGTCTACGTGCGCTGGGGCCATGGCTCGAAGGGCTGCATGGCGGCGGATATCAAGCCCGAAGGTGGCACGCCCACCGGGGGCTTACCGCCCTCGCATTGACCTCGCTTTGAGGTCCATGCCGACACTTTTTCTCGGGAGCAGGGCCATCATGGCCCTGCTTCTGTTGTTTCTGGGGGCTGTCATGGCGTTGCGGATCGATGCGGCGGCCGCCGATCTCAGGCGTGACACGCTCGTCATCGAGACGCGCAAGGGGCCGCAGAGCTTCGTCATCGAAGTCGCGGAGACGCCCGAGCAGAAGCAGATGGGACTGATGTTCCGGCGCAGCCTGGCGCGCGGTCACGGCATGCTGTTTCCGCACGAGCCGCCGCAGATCATCACGATGTGGATGCGCAATACCTACATCTCCCTGGACATGGTCTTCATCGGCAAGGACGGCCGCGTGACGCGGATCGCCGAGCGGACGGAGCCCTTTTCCGAGCGCACGATCTCTTCGGAATCGCTGGCGGCCGCCGTCCTCGAGATCGGTGGCGGCGAGGCGGAGCGCCTCGGCATCCGTGAGGGTGATCTGGTGCGCCACGCCCTGTTCGGCACGGCGAAATAGCGCCGGTTGGGCTTGGCGCCGGCGGGGGCAGAGCCTTTGCGTCCGCGCTGACAGATGATAGAAGGCACGAGTCCGCGGTCGTCGGGGCATAGCTCAGCCTGGTAGAGCACCTGCTTTGGGAGCAGGGGGTCGCGTGTTCGAATCACGCTGCCCCGACCACGACTTCAAAGACTTGGCCGATTTGGAAGGCGATGGACGGGTGAACCCGGCAGGCGGCCTGCCACTTTCGCGTTCTGTTCCCGTTCGCTTTACATCATCGACGAGCGTGTTGATAGCGGCCTCGCCGGGGCGCCGCTGGCGCTCAGGCGTGTGTCGGCAAGGCCACCCCGCCTCAGAAGGGTGTGTCCTCGACGAGGGGTAGCGGGGTTCCGGCTGCCGCCTCGGCAAAGGCCAGCCGTGCCTGAGTCGCTTCGTCGGCCGCCAGCAGATTGCGGATCTCGCGGGCGATCTTCTCGGCATCGCGTCCTTGCCGCAGCAGCGCCTGCTGACCGGCGAGGAAGCCTGCGGGGGCTTCGTCCGACAGCTTGAACGAAATGATCTTCACGCCCCGACCGAGCGCGAAGCCGGCCTCCTGTTGCGCCCAGCAGCTCGTCGCGTAGCCGTCGCTGTGGACCGCGAGGAATGCGTCCATGGTCAACAGGGCGCGGTGCAGCTCGTCCTGCCAGGGCAGCGTAGGGTGAATATCCTCGTGTGCGACGAAGCCGGCGATGCGCAGCGGGGCGAGGCAGTCCCTGAGGCGCATGGCGGCGTCCTTGTCCTTCGTGACGTGGCTGATGAAGAGGCGGAACAGGCTCGGGTCCCTCCATGCCGCCGGAGGAGGAGTGAGGAAGTTCGCAAGTCCGGCGATGGCATCATCGGGCGCCTCGGCAATGACTTCGCTGATGCGTGCCGAGCGCGACTTTGCAGCGGGCTCCAGGCTTGCGAGACGGCGGAGACCGAAGCTGGTGAGCGTAAGGTCGATCCGATCGTCATCGGACATGGCGCAGAGCGCGTCGGCCACGCGGTGTGCGAGCCGGCACCTCTCGATGGGGCTCATGCGCGGCGGCGTCGCGTCGGCCCGCGGCGGGGTTGCCTGAGGGCGCATCTGCGTACCGTCGTCGCTCGCGCGCCGCGCGGAGGCCTGCGCAGTCGCGCGCCCGCCCGCCTCCGCTCCGGTCGCAACGACGGCGCGCACGCCTGCCGTCAGTGACGGCCGGACCGCCTGCCGTACGCCTTCGGTGAGAGATCCAACACCACGCATGACAAGTCCCTCTGCTCCGACTGGCAGATGATGTTCACTCAATCGCCCGGCCAGGGCTCGCCGAGTTTGTCGAACAGGCACTTGAAGGCCAGCTCACCGAGATCCTGGCTGGTCGTGTCGTACTGCAGGGCCAGCCGCTTGAAGGCGGTCGAGACGTCTTCCTTCACGTAGATCAGAATGCCCTTGCGGCCTTCGCGCGTCGAAGGCGGCTTGCGCTTGTGCGAGGCGACCTTCTTGAGCGAGCCGGTGAGCGAGCGATCGGCCTTCGACGGCAGATCCAGTCCGTTCGAGGCCGCGACCGTCCTGCCGGCCTTGCCGCCGGGCTTGCGACCCGCGGCGATCTTGATCTCGTCGGTCATGGACAGCCTCGGCTTGCGGTCATCACTTCGCTTTCCGCCTCGCTTTCGCGCCTTGGCCGCTGGCGGCGGCGAGGAGGGCGCGGATTTCGCTTGCAGCTTCGCCATCTTGGTTCGTCTCCGTGACGCCACGGCCCTTCTTCAGGCTCGTATTGTATTCGGGAAGCTGGCTCAGTTGAGCCGGCAGCACGGGCAGGGCGAGCTTACGCGCCACGCTCCTGCATTCCCTCACTATGGCCGCGCGCGTGTCGTCGCAAGGCAGGCCGTTGAGCACGACGGCCGCCTTGTCGTGGGCGTTGGCCAGCTTCAGCAGATTGACCGTGTCTTCGAGGGCCTGGCCGTCGAGAACGCCCCAACGGAGCGGCAGCAGCACGATGTCGGCGACCTTCGCCGCCTCCGTGATCGCCTTGTCGAGCTTGGGTGGCGTATCGATGATGACCAAGTCGGCGCCGAGTCTCGCCGCCGCCTTGAGCATGTCGGTGAGCTTCTGCACTGGACCGGCGACGATGCTCGGATCGTCGTGTGAGCGTGTCGCCTTCACGCGGAGCGCGTGCCAGCGCTCGCCGGAGCCCTGTGGGTCGAGATCGATGATGAGGGTCCGTTGTCCGTCCCCGGCAGCGGCAATGCCCATCTGCAGGGAGATGGTCGTCTTCCCGGGCCCTCCCTTCTGGTTCGCAATCGCCACAACTCTCATCGCACCCCGCCTGACCCGATCTGCCGCCACATCGATAGTGATACGGAACTTGCTGATAGCACGCAAGTGTTAGCACAAGAAGATTGGTTAACTTTGCGTTAACGGCCGTGCGTTCGCCTTGGATCGCGGCGAGGCATGTGGCGAGGGCGCGGTCGCGTCTGTCGCGGGGCAGGCTGTCGGACGCAGCGGACGATCGCGGTCGCGAGCGGGCGACTGGCGGGCCTGGACGCGCGGGCTGGGACGAGCGGGAATCTCTCGTGACGCCGCGGCTTGCCTGTGCGCCTTCGCGTTCATGAGTGGCGCCGAGCTCGTCCGCCGCGGACATCGGACGACATCAAGTCTTCGCCGGGGACGTGGCGCCCTAGGTTCGCCAAGCCGCCTCAGTCGGACGGTCGGCGACCCGAGCGTGTGCGATCGCCAGAGCAGTCTCTCTGATTGAGGCTCAGGGATTTCCGCTCAGGTCTTGCGGTTGCGGGGTTTCGAAGGGCTCGCGATCCAGTGGGAAAGACCGTTCCCGGTCGTTCAGTGTCAATCGTTGCGGTTTGGACACAGTTCACAGCTTGAACACAGTTCTGTGACCGCCATATGCCCTGGTACGGCACCCGAGGGTGCGGTGGGGTCAGAGGCGGCATTTGATGCCCTCCCCCTCCCCGCAAACGGGACCACGATCAGGAAATTGCGGTTGGCACTGCTGCCACGTCGCGTGGCGGGCTGCGGCCGCGTGCGGAGGAGTATGAGATATGGCGGTCTCCAGCAATGTTCCGGTGCAACTCCAGAACCCGTACGTCGACTCTCTGGTGACCGACTGGCGCTGGGCGAACGAGGAAGGCGTCACCGGCACGCAGGTGCAGATCTCGTACTACTTCACGAACACTCAGACCGCAGATCCGTGGACACCTGAAGAGATCTCGCGGTTCGAGCAGGCCTTCCGAGTCATCGAGAGCGTGGCGAACGTCAGGTTTCATCCCGTCACCGACATCGCCGATGCAAATCTGGTGGAGTACAAGCGGACCGATCCGGGCGCTTTTCATCAGTACCCCCTGGCAGATCAGGTTGAGGGGAAATTCGACTCGACGCACCCGGAGTGGACGCTGACCTCGCTGGATCCCGGTGGGGGCATGTTCAGCACGGTTCTGCACGAGCTCGGACACGCCATGGGGCTGGCACATACCTGGGAGGCCTCCGAAGGCGCCACGGTATGGCCCGGCTTGTATGATCCAAATGCGCCGACAAGCGGCCCCCTCGCGGATACGCCGTACAACTCGGTCATGACCTACAACGGCGATCCGGTTGTGATGGCTCCCGGTCGGACGGCGGACTGGGGCAATATCGCCAGCATGATGGCCGTCGACATCGCCGCCCTGCAGGCGATGTACGGCGCCAACAACACCTACAACAGTGGCGACAACATCTACACGCTGCCCGACGCCAACACGTTCGGAACCGGCTGGACGTCGATCTGGGATACCGGGGGAACCGACCGGATCGTCTATGACGGTACCAGGGATGCGACGATCGACCTGCGCGCGGCTACCTTCGACCCGAACGTCCCGGGCGGGGAGCTGAGCTTTGCCGACGGAGTGGTGGGTGGTTTTTCCATCGCACGCGGCGTCATCATCGAGGACGCCTTCGGCGGCTCTGGCGGCGATGTGATTTACGGGAACGAGTTCGGAAACATCCTCCACGGTCGCGACGGCGTCGACCACATCCATGGCGGGCAGAGCGCCGACTACATAGATGGCGGTCGCGACACCGACTACCTCTACGGAGACGAAGGTGCGGACACGATCTTCGGCGGTGCTGATCGCGATGGTGTGTATGGCGACAAAGATTACATTTTCGGTGGCGCCGGCAACGACACGCTCTATGGCGGCGGGGGCAACGACGCCATATATGGAGACAGTGATAACGACACGATCTATGGCGGGTCGGGCGCAGACGAACTCTACGGCGACGACGGCACGGACACGCTGCGTGGCGAGTCGGGAAATGATTTCCTCAGGGGTGGCATAGGCCCCGATACGCTGATCGGTGGCGCGGACATCGACACGGCGGATTACGGGGACTCCACGGTCGGTGTCACGGTCAACCTGACCACGGGACAGGGTTTCTACGGAACGGCACAGGGCGATACGCTCTCCGAGATCGAGAACGTCACCGGCAGCCGTCACGCGGACACGCTGATCGGCGATGCCGGCGCCAACGAGCTGCGCGGTGACTATGGCGACGACACGCTGGTGGGCCTCGGCGGCGCCGATACCTTCGGGGGTGGCGAAGGCTTCGATACGGTCACGTACGCCGCCTCGGGCAGCGGCGTCGACGTCAGGATCTTTGCGGGCGGCGTGGTCGAAGAATTCCTTGGCCGCGGCGGCGACGCCGAAGGGGACATCATCGAGTACGACGTCGAGCGGATCATCGGCTCGGCCCACAATGACATTATTCGCGGTGATCCCTACACCAACAGGGACCGCACCTTCGAAGGGGGCGCTGGCCGCGATCAACTCGTCGGCGGCATCGGGAACGACACCCTCCGTGGCGACGGCGACGACGATTGGCTGGAGGGCGGTGAGGGCGCCGACACGCTGGTCGGCGGCGCGAACACGGACACGGCGGTCTACCGGAATTCCGACGAGGGCGTCACCGTCAATCTGCTCGCGGGCACCGGCAGCGGCGGGGAGGCCGAGGGCGATACGCTGAGCGGCATCGAGAATATCGCGGGCAGCGGGCTCGGCGATACACTTACGGGCGATCACGGCGCAAATGCGTTCGACGGCTGGACCGGTGACGACACGTTCGCCGGTCTCGGCGGCGCCGATACCTTCTATGGTGGCGACGGCATCGACACGGTGACCTACGCCGCCTCCAACGCCGGCGTGACTGTCAGCCTCTACTTCGGCGGCGCCACCACCCCCTATCTGGGTCAGGGTGGGCATGCCGCGGGCGACCTCGTTTACGCCGATGTCGAGCGGATCATCGGCTCGGGCTACGACGACGTCATCAGCACCAGCGCGAATGACACGGTGGGGCGGGAGTTCGACGGGGGCTCCGGTCGCGACAATCTCACGGGCGGCGCGGGCGAGGATACACTGCGGGGCGGCTCCGGCAACGACGAGCTCTATGGCGGCGCCGCGCGCGACAAGCTCTTCGGTGGCGCCAATGACGATCTGCTGGTCGGCGGCGAGGGCGACGATGTTCTCCATGGCGAAGGCGGCGACGACCGCTTCGTCGGCGGCGCCGGTCAGGATGAGCACTTCGGTGGCATCGGCCTCGATACCGTAGACTACGGTGGTCACGAGATCCCCGAGAAGGCCGGCGATGCCGTCGGCGTCCATGTGAACCTGGCCGCCAATCTCGGCCTCCACGGCGATGCCGAGGGAGACACGTATTCCCAGATCGAGAATCTCATCGGCACCGCGGCTGACGACATCCTCATTGGCGACGGAATGGACAACCACCTCGTCGGCACGATGGGTAACGATATCCTTGCCGGTGGCGCGGGCACCGACATTCTCGACGGCGGTTCGGACATCGACACGGCGGACTACTCTGGCGAAACCGGGGCGGTCAACGTCTTCCTCTCCGATGTCCAAGACCATGGGGGCGATATCGGCTTTGCCTCGAAGGTGACCGGTTCGACCTCCGGCACCGACTACCTCAAGTCGATCGAGAACGTGATCGGCGGGACGGCGGCGGACGTCCTCTCCGGTGATGCCGGTGCCAACAGGCTCGAAGGTCGGGGCGGCAGCGACCGCATTGCGGGCCTGGCCGGCGACGACACGCTGTCGGGCGGCGCTGACAGCGACATCCTCGACGGTGGTGCCGACATCGACACGGCGGACTACTCGGGTGAGACCGGCGCGGTCAACGTGTTCCTCTTCAATGTTGCCAACTTCGGTGGCGACATCGGACTCGCTTCGCTGACCGCGGGCGTGACCTCCGGCAGCGACTACCTCAAGTCGATCGAGAACGTGATCGGCGGAGCGGCCGCGGACGTCCTCTACGGCGATGCCGGCGCCAACACGATCGAAGGCCGCGACGGCGGCGACCGCATCGACGGCCGCGAGGGCAACGACATGCTGTACGGCGACGCCGGCGCCGACCTCATCACCGGCGGGGCCGGTGACGACACCATCTACGGTGGCGCCGATACCGATACGTTCCTGCTCGGCGAAGCCGGCATGGATACGATCCACGGCGGCGACGGCGACGACCGCATCGACGGCGGCGCCGACGACGACAAGCTCCTCGGCGACGATGGCGCCGACCGCATCACCGGTGGGCTCGGCGACGACACCATCTACGGCGGCGAGGGCGACGACCAGTTTCTCCTGGGCGAGGCCGGCAGCGACATCATCTACGGCGGTCTCGGCGTCGACTTCATCGGCGGCGGCGCCGATGACGACTTCCTCTACGGCGAAGGCGGCAATGACGCCATCATGGGCGGTCTCGGCAACGACACCATCGAGGGCGGCGCCGACGACGACACGCTCTACGGTGAGGACGGCGCCGACACGATTCACGGCGGTGACGGCAGCGACCGCATCGCCGGCGGCAACGACAGCGACACGCTGCTGGCGGGCGACGCCGGCAACGACACCATCTTCGGAGGTGCTGGCGACGACACCATCGACGGCGGGGCCGACAACGACGTGCTCTACGGCGAGGCCGGCAACGACACCATCTCGGGTGGGGCTGGCTCTGACCAGATCTACTCTGGTGCCGACAACGATACGATCGACGGAGGCGGCGATGCCGACTACATCCTGGCTGGCCTCGGCAACGACGTCATCGACGGTGGCATGGGCAACGACACCATCTTCGGCGAGGGTGGCGCAGACACCTTCAAGTTCGCCGACGACTGGGGCCACGACACCATCCGCGACTGGCTCAACGGCACCGAGAAGCTCGATGTCTCCGGCGTGACGGGGCTGGACAACTTCGGCCAGCTCACGATCTACAACATCGCCGGTGGCGTGCAGGTCTATTTCGGCGGCAACACCATCACGCTGAGCGGCTGGAACACCACGCACATCGACGCGAGCGACTTCATCTTCTGAGGGTCGTACCGTCACCGACTTGGGCTTGAGGAGCACGCATGATGAGTGGCAGTTTCATGTCGCGGTACATGGAGGGCATCATCGAGCCGCTGTTCAAGACCGATGCCCTGGGACGCACGGTCTTCTACCCATTCGGCGTGTTCGGGCGAGGCCGTATCGTACCGGATGCGGCCGCAGCCGAGGGGTTGCGGGGTCGGCTTCGGCGGTTCCAATGGGTGCTCGTCATCGGCGTTCCTGCCGTCTGGATCGCCGCCATAGTCGGTCTCGTGTGGTGGATTTCCATGCGGCCCGATCACTCCGCCGATGCCGCACTCCGCGACACCATGGTGGTCATGGGCCTGTTCGACACTCTGCTCGGCCTCGTCGCTCTGATCACTGGCCTCATTCTGTTCAGCATGCTCTTGAATTTGTGGATGTGCTGGCCGGCGCTCGGGCTTCCGCGCTCCGACGAGCGGCTGAGGTTCCGCGATGTCTGGCAGGCGCAGGCGCTGAGGCTCGGGCGCGGGTGGCTCGTCGCCTTGTTCGCGATCTCGCTGTTGAACGCGGCCAGGATCGCTCATGACCTGATGAGCTCCAATGCACCACCCTATTGGCTGGGCGGGTTCTCGCTCGTCTTTTGGCTCGCGCTCACCGTGATCTTCGCCATGCAGTTGCGATGGGTGCGAGCGAAACCGCGCGGCGGTGGAGCGAGCACGTGAGTTCCCTTCTCCCGAAGCCAATGCCACCGCGGAGGCGCCTCATGGAAAGCAGGAAAGCCATAAGCACTCTCCCGGAGGAGAGCGCTGGCGCCAGGTTGCTGTCGCTGACTGCCCTCGCGCTGGCGCTCTACGCCTATGCGGCGCCGCATCCCCCGGCATTCAGCTGGGCGGCTGCGGTTGCGCTCGTCCTGGCCGGCCAGGCCCTCGTTGATTTCGTGCTGAACCGAGCGCAGGTCTGGGCGGCGCCGCTCAATATGAGGAAGACGGCGTGGCTCGCAGCGCACCTGGTGCTGCCGCTCGCCACGATCGTCGTCTGCGGCGGCGCGCTCATTGGTTTCGGGGCTGGGGAGATGAGTAGCGCCGCTCTGGTCGGCGTCATCCTCGCACTGGCGCTCCTGCTCTGACGGCTGCGCTGGCGGACCCCACGTGGCGCGCGGCGGTTGTCACCCGCTCACGGCGCGCGCCGTGTGTCGTTCAGTGCCGCGCGTGCATACGATCACTGCTCTGCGGTCGCGCCCTCGTCTGCGGTGCGGCGCCATCGGCCCTCGCGGATGCCTTGGAACACGACATAGAGCATCGGGATCAGAAAGACGCCGATGCTCGAGGCAGCAATCATGCCGGCGAGGACGGGCAGGCCGACGGCATACATGCTGTCGGCGCCGGGACCCGTGGCGCGCACCAGTGGAATGAGGCCGACGATGAAGGCGAAGCTGGTCATCATGACCGGGCGGAAGCGCTGCCGCGCGCCCGTCACCGCCGATTCCGCGATCGATTGCCCCTCGGCGCGCCGGACGAGCGAGAACTCCGTCATCAGGATGGAGTTCTTCGCGGCCAGAGCGATGAGCACGACGATGCCGATCTGGCCGTAGAGGACGAAGCTCTCACGCATGGCCCACAGGCCGAAGATCGCCCCGAACACGGCGACGATGACGGAGAGCAGAACGGGTATCGGGACGTTCCAGCTCTCATAAAGCGCCACTAGGAACAGGAAGGCGAAGACGAACGCGAAGCCGATCACGATCGGGGTCTGGCCGGCCGACAGCTTCTGCTCCAGCGCCTGACCGGTCCAGTCGAACGCATAGCCGGATGACAAGGTCTGCCGCGAGATCTGCTCCATGGCGGCGATGGCCTCGCCCTCGCCGCGGCCGGGTGCGGGGCCGCCGTTGATCGAGATGGCGCGATAGTTGTTGTAGCGAACCACCGTGCGCGGGCCGACATCGAGCGATGCCCTGGCGAGGGAGGAGAGCGGCACCATCTGGCCGCTTCGGTTGCGGACCTGCACGGCATAGATGGACTCCATCGAGCCGCGGTAGCGCTTGTCGGCCTGGATGCGCACCGTCCACGTGCGGCCGAACAGGTTGAAGTCGTTGATGTAGTAGCCGCCGAGCGTGGCCTGCAGGGCGCTGAAGACCTGCGCCAGGTCGACGCCGAGCGCCCCGACCTTGTCGCGGTCGATCTCGAGCTTGATCTGTGGCGTGTCTGCTTCATAGGTCGAGAAGACGCCGGCCAGCACCGGGTTCTGGTTGGCGGCGACGACCACGCCGCGCATCATTGCGGCGATCGCCGTCGGGTCCTGTCCCTCGAGGGCCTCGAGCATGTACTCGAAGCCTCCGGCCTGGCCGATGCCGGAGATCGCCGGCGGATTCAACGCGAGGAACATGCCGTCCGGGATCTGGATGAGCGCGCGCGACAGGCGCCGCGCCACGAACGTCGAGTGCATGTCCCGGCGGTGCCGCACCGCATAGTCCTTGAGCCGGATGAACATGACGCCTGCATTGGGGGCGGCGCCGCCCCCGAGGAAGTCGAAGCCCAGAACCGAGGTGACCGTCTCGACGGCGGGGTCTTTGCGAATGATGGCTTCTGCCTTGTCGGCGGCGATGCTCGTGCGATTGAGGGAGGCGGCCGGCGGCAGGTTGAAGACGACGAGCAGGTAGCCCTTGTCCTCCGCCGGCAGGAAACCGGACGGCGTGATGCGAAGCATCTGCCAGGCGCCCAATCCGGCCACGGCGACGATCGCCAGCCCGATGACGGCACGGCGCACGAGGTGCTGCACGATCCGTCCGTAGCCGTCCGTCACACGGTTGATCGCCGCGGTCACGCGTTGCATGAGGCCGACGGGATGGCCCGGCTTCAACAGCAGGGTGCACAGCGCTGGCGCCAGTGTCAGCGCATTGATCGCAGAGATGACCATGGCCGCCGAGATGGTCACGGCGAACTGGCGGAAGAGCACGCCGCTGCTGCCGGGCAGGAACGCAACGGGCACGAACACGGACAGCAGCACGAGCGTGATCGCGATCACCGGTCCGGCTATTTCGCTCATGGCCTTGCGGGTCGCGTCCGCCGGGGAAAGGTGAGGCTCCTCCTCCATGACGCGCTCGACGTTCTCGACGACGACGATAGCGTCGTCCACAACGATGCCGATGGCCAGCACCAGCGCCAGCAGCGAGATCGTGTTGGCCGAGTAGCCGAAGGCGAGAAGCACCGCGAACGTGCCGATCACGGAGACCGGCACTGCCAGCAGGGGAATGATTGTGGGGCGGAGGCGGCCGAGGAAGATGAAGACGACGAGCGCCACCAGCGCGAAGGCCTCGAGCAGAGTCGCGACCACCTTTTTCATCATCGCAGAGACGAACTCGGCGGTGTTGTAGACATAGGAGTAGCTCAAGCCGGACGGGAAGCGGGAGCGGAGTTCCTCGAGCCGCTTCGATACGGCCTTCGCCACAGAGACAGCATTGGCGCCCGGCGACAGATAGATGCCGATCGGGGCCGTCGGCCGGCCTTGGAAGCGGGCGATGGAGTCGAAGCTCGCCGCCTCCAGCTCGATGCGCGCCACATCGCCGAGCCGCACGAAGGAGCCGTCGGTCTCGGAGCGCAGGATGATGCGCCGGAACTCCTCGGGGCTGGTCAACCGCCCCTTGGTCGAGATGGTCAGCTGGAGACGCTGGTCGGAATCGAACGGCGCCGCCCCGACACGGCCGGCGGCGGCCTGAAGGCTCTGCGACTGCACCGCGCCGATGACGTCCGTCGTGGTGAGCTTCAGGTTGGCGAGCTTCTGGGGGTCGATCCAGATGCGCATCGAGTAGTCCCGGGCTCCGAACAGGAAGGCGTCGCCGACGCCCGGGATGCGCTTCAACTCGTCGAGAATGTTGATCGTCACGAAATTGCTGAGGAAAAGCTGATCGTGAGCCGGATCGGTGGAGTGGAACATGAAGACCTGCAGCAGGTCGGTCGACACCTTGTCGATCTTCAGCCCGGTGGCGCGGACCTCCTGCGGGAGCTTGGCGAGGGCGAGGCTCGCGCGGTTCTGCACGCTCACCGTGGCGATGTCCGGATTGGTCGAGAGCTCGAAGACGACATTGAGCGTGTAGGAGCCGTCGTTGGACGAGGTGGACTTCATGTAGCGCATGCCGCTGACGCCGTTGATGGCGTTCTCGATGAGCTGCGCGACGCTCTCCTCGACCGTACGAGCGTCCGCTCCGGGATAGCTGGCCTGCACGCGGACCGTCGGCGGCGCGATGCTCGGATACTGCGCGACCGGGATGACCTGGATCGCGATGAGACCAGCCAGCGTGATGACCAGTGAAATGACCATCGCCAGGCGTGGACGGCGGATGAAGACCTCGAAGATCATGATCGCCTACTTGGCTGGCGGTGGCGTCTTGGCGGCGGGAGCGGCGGACGCCGGCTTGCCGGCCTCCTTGGATGCGGCCGGCGGTTTGCCTGGAGCCGGCACACCCGCGGCATGGGGCGCCACGACCAACCCCGGCCTCACCTTCTGATGGCCGCTGACGATGACCCTGTCGCCCGGCTTGAGCCCGGATGTCACCACGACCACCGAGCCGCGCTGCTCGCCAAGCACGATCCGCCTGATCGTCACCTTGTTGTCGGGCTCGACGACGAGTACGTATGTCCCGCGCTGATCCAGGAGGAGCGCCGACTGCGAGACCACGAGCTTGCGCTCGGGAGCCTTGCGCACGACCGAGACTGTGACGAGCTGCTGGTCGATGAGCAGTCGCTTCGGATTGGCGATGCTGGCACGGACCACGACGGAATCCGTCGAAGCCGTCGCCTGCACATCGATGAAGCTGATTTTGCCCCGGTGGTCGTAGGTCGAGCCGTCGGAGAGCTTGATGATGACGACCACGCCGTCGGCGGCGAGACCCGCCTTGCTGACCTCGAGGAGGACTCGCTGGGGCACGGGGAACGTCACGTAGATGGGGTCCTGGGCGACGAGCGTGACGAGCTGCGATGACGTCGGCCCTACCAGGTCTCCGACCGAGAAGGCCGCGCGTCCGACCCGTCCGGTGATCGGGGCCTCGACCCTGGTGTAGCTCAGGTTGAGCTTGGCGGTCTCGAGCGCGGCCTGCTGAGCCTGAACGGCTGCCTGCGCCTGGGTCAGTGTGGCCCGTGCGGTATCGAGCGAGGCACGCGACGCCGTGTTGCGCGATGCCAGATCGGACGTGCGCGCGAATGTCTGCTCGGCGAGCGTCAGCGCCGCCTTGGCGCTGGCGAGGGTCGCCTCGGCCTGGGCTACGGCGATCTGGAACGGCTCGGGCTCGATCTCGAACAGCAACTGGCCCTTGCGGACCTCCGCGCCTTCCTCGAAGTGGCGCTTCTTGATGAAGCCCTGCACGCGTGCGCGGATCTGCACCTTGTCGATGGCCTCGATGCGACCGGTAAACGTCTGGCGCTCGCTGATGTCCTCGAGCTGCGCCACCGTCACTTCGACCGGCGGTGGAGGCCCTTGCGGTGGCTTCGACGACTCGCTGCCGCAGCTCGCGACAAGGGTTGCCGCGAAGATCAGCAGGACCAGTGACCTCAGTCCGGCAAGAGAAACGGGTTGGAGAAGAGTGCGAACGTCTTGTTTCACGGCGGCGCTGCCTTGTACGTCAGGGCGAAGGTCGCACGGCGAGGTGCAAGCCGGGACTATTGCATGCCATTCGAGGAGATTCGAGGGGTGATCGCGCGTCTCGGGGAGGCTGCCGATGAGGGGACCGCGCTGAGACGCGCCGGGGCGAAGCCTCGTTCCGCCCTCTGCATCACAAGTCGGACGCCGGCGCCACGCGTTCTTTGCGCTGGCGGGCCGCTCGCCCCTTGGCTTGATGCTGGACCTCTCGTGGCAGCCCATTTACTGTGCTCGCCGGTCGTGAAGCCGCACGACGCGTCCGCGCGAAGCCCCTGCGGGCCGCGATGCGCAACCACGGAAACCTTGGGCATGCCGACCACACCGCCGATCATCCGCATCCTCGTCGATGCCGACGCGTGCCCGGTCAAGGAAGAGGTCGTGCGGGTTGCCGAGCGGCATGGTCTCGCCGCCATCTTCGTCTCGAATGCCTGGATGCGGCTGCCGGCGAGCGAGCTTGTCGAGCGTCGCCTCGTCGACGACGGGCCGGACGCAGCGGACGACTGGATTGCCGGCGAAATCGGGGCGGCCGACATCTGCGTGACCCAGGACATCCCGCTGGCCGACCGCTGCCTCAAGAACGGGGCGCGGGCGCTGTCACCCACCGGGCGGTTGTTCACGCCTGACAATATCGGCATGGCCCGAGCGGTGCGCGATTTGAAAGCCCACCTCCGTGAGACCGGCGATGTCCGCGGCGGCCCGCCGGCCTTCGCCCGGGCCGACCGGTCGCGTTTCCTCCAGGCACTTGAGCAAGCCGTGCAGGATATCCGCAGCGGTCGGTGAGAGGGTTCGGCTCTCGTCAGCCCGACAGCGCGTCCCGGCTCCTGCCGCTGCCTTGGCGACACTATTCGAGGGGGAACGAAGCGAAGCAGGGCGTGACTGCTCTGCCCACGATCGTCTGGTTCCAAGTCGGCTTGCGAGACGCCGAGCCACGCCACGATGCGGCTGGCCGACTTTGGCTCCGTCCCAACGGCGTCGATATCTGGAATGATGCGTGACGCGCTCCCGTCTGACCGTCGTCAACGATCGCGCGGCAAAGGAGGTGGGATCGTGCAGGCTCGCGATACGAGATGGAGGGAGGTGGCGGCGCGACACTCGGGAACCTGCTCGTTCATGTCGATGAGAGCGAGGATGCGACCGCCAGTCTGGCCGTCACGCTGGCTCTGGCACGTGCGCAGCAGGCCACGCTCACCGGCCTCTACGAAATCAGTGGCCTTGAGCCACTGCTTTCGCAATTCCTGCTCAAGCTGGCCTTCACCTGCCTGCCAGTCATCCCGGCTCTGTCCGACAGCCGTCCGGTCGGGCTCGGGAACGGTGTCGCCGTCGTCGCAGTCGGCTTGGCGCTGTTCGTGATCCTCGAGCTGGAGAAGCTGGGGCGTCGCCGGTTCATGGCGCGCGAGCGGTTTGGGCGCGGATTGCCGGGCCGCGCGGGTCGTCAGGTGTGATGCTCCGGCAATCCCGCTGGAGGCATGCGTCATGTCTCAGTCCATCGTCGTTGCTGTTCACAGATGTGAACACCCGTCCGGCCCCGTGTTCGCGCCAGTGAACGCAAGAGCGAGTCTCTGCATGTCTTCGGGACACTTAAAGGGTTGATCCCAAAGACATTAGTCGATCTGGCACAGGCCTTGAGTTGTCGTCCTCGAGCTAGCCGCACGCGCAGCCGGGGAAACACGACATGCCGCAACCGACGCCGTTCACGATTCTGCTGATCGGACTTGCCGCGAGCCTGATCGGGAGCGTCGTATCCGTGCGGTGGACCATCCGTGTCTCGGCGCTGGCCGCCTTTGCGATTCTTGTCATTCTCGCCGGGTCTGCGCCTCGCATCGCCGCAGACGTGGCGCTGTTCGCCCCCTTATGGTCGATGCCGTCCCTTGGCATGGCAGGAGGGCTGAGGCTCGATGGGCTCGCGCTCGTTCTTGCGCTGCTGATTGCGGGCATCGGGCTCCTGGTCTTCGTCTACGCCGGAAGCTACCTGCATGGCGATCCCAAGCTGCGCAGGCTCGTCGTCACGCTGACCATCTTCATGACGGCGATGCTCGGCTCGGTCATGGCCGATGACGTGATCGTGCTGTTCGTCTTCTGGGAGATGACCAGCCTCGCGTCGTTCTTCCTCATTGCCACCAACCACGAGAATGCGAATGCCCGCAGATGCGCGCAGCAGGCGCTGCTCGTGACGGGTGGCGGCGGTCTCGCGCTGCTCGCCGGCTTGCTCCTGATCGCGATCGCGGCCGGCACGACGAGCATCAGCGGCATCATCGCTGCGAAAGCGGCCGTGCTTGCGCATCCCGCGGCACTGCCGGCCATGCTTCTCGTCATCGTCGGCTGCTTCACGAAGTCGGCACAGGTGCCGTTTCACTTCTGGCTGCCGAACGCGATGGTGGCGCCGACACCGGTCAGCACCTATCTGCATTCCGCCACCATGGTGAAGTTGGGCGTCTATCTCCTTGCCCGGCTCAATCCCGTCTATCAGGACGAGTACGTGTGGCAGCACACCCTGACATGGTTCGGTCTTGCAACGGCGGCCACCGCGGCCCTTCTCGCTCTGCGCGAGACGGATCTGAAGCGTGTCCTCGCCTACACGACCGTCACGGCCCTCGGCACCTTGGTCATGCTGATCGGCATCGCGCCGGAGCAGTCGGCGGTGGCGGCCATTACGTTTCTGGTCGTGCACGCCTTCTACAAGGCTGCGCTCTTCATGATCGCCGGCATCGTCGACCACGAGACGGGAACACGCGACCTGGGCCGGCTCGGTGGGCTGGCTCGGCTCATGCCGGTAACTGCCGTCGCGGCGACGCTGGCCGCGCTTTCGATGGCGGGGCTGCCGCCCTTTGTCGGCTTCGTGGCCAAGGAACTCATCCTCGAGGCGAAGCTGGACGCCGGGCCGCTCTCTGCCGGGTTGATCGTGCTGGGCTTCATCGCCAATGCTGCGACCGTCGCCATTGCTGGCGTGCTGTCGCTGCGCCTCTTCTTCGGCGAAAGCCGCCCGACGCCGGAGACGCCTCACGATCCACCATGGCGCATGACCATCGGGCCCGTCGTTCTCGCCGGGCTCGGCCTGGCATTCGGTGCGGCACCGGGAGTGCTCGGCCAGTTTCTCGTCGAGCCAGCCGCCTCGGCGGTCCTCGGGCGGCCTGCGGCGGTGTCCCTCAAGCTGTGGCATGGCTTCACCCCGGTGCTCCTGCTCAGCCTCGTCACCATGGGGATCGGCATCCTGCTTTTCGCTCAGTGGGAACGGCTCGCACCCCGTCTCAAAGGTCAAGGGCTCATCGATCGGCTGTGTCCCTCGCGGCTCTATGACAGCGGCATGCATGCCATCGTGCGCGCGGCGGAGCGCACGACCCGGCTGATCCAGCATGGCCGGCTGCGCGACTACCTGCGCACCCTGTTCGTCGTGACGGGGGCAGGCGTGATGATCACATTGCTTGCGAGAGATGGTCTGGCGCTGCCGGCGTTCGACGCACCGGCCATCGATTGGCGCGCGGTGGCATTCCTCGGCATCATGGTCGGAGCCATTGCCGCTGCCATGGCAAAATCCCTGCTTCGAGCCGTCATGGCTATGGGCCTCGTCGGCTTTGCGAGTGCCGCCGTCTTCCTGTTCTTCGCCGCCCCGGACCTCGCCTTGACGCAGTTTGCCGTCGAGACGCTGACCATCGTCATTCTCGCCGTGGCGCTGTCGCGACTGCCGCATCAACGCGCGGACGACCGCGATCGGCGACAGGCGCTGACGGACGGCGTCATAGCGCTGCTCGTCGGCTCCGCGGCAACGGCGCTGCTGCTGGCGGTCCTGGCATCACCCCTGGACCCGCGCCTCGGCGATTGGTTCGGGAGCGCAAGCGTTCCGGCAGCGCACGGACGCAACGTGGTCAACGTCATCCTCGTCGATTTCCGGGCTCTCGATACGCTCGGGGAGATCACCGTGCTGGCCATCGCTGCCTTCGCGATCGTCGCCCTTCTCCGCTCAACCCGCCCGGAGGCCAACCGATGATTCAGACGCTCATCCTGCGGACATGGGCGCCGCTTCTGCTCTGGATGCCGGTACTCGTGTCACTCTACATTCTGCTGCGCGGCCACAACGAGCCGGGTGGCGGCTTCATCGGCGGGCTGTTCGCCTCGGCGGGTCTGCTGCTCTATGCGACCGCACGGGGCGTTGCCGCGAGCCGTCGGGTACTCGTGCTGCATCCGACAGTCGTGGTCGGTCTCGGGATCATCGTTGCGGCGGTGAGCGGCCTGCCGTCCCTCGTTGCGTCATCCCAGCCGTATCTGACGCATCTCTGGTGGATGACGCCGCTTGGTGTGGATCTCCCCATCGGAACCACCCTGCTCTTCGACGTCGGCGTGTACCTCACCGTGGTCGGTATGTCGTGCGCCATCTTCTTCGGACTGCTCTCGTGGCAGGCCGACATCGATGGCGGGCAGTCCGGGACGGGAGAGCGGTCATGAGCCTCCTTCTCGCCGTTTCCATCGGTGTCGTCGTCTCCGCTGCGGTCTACCTGTTCCTGGCCAGAGACTTGCCGCGTGTATTGATCGGCTTCGTCTTGCTCGGCATGGCCGCGAACCTCGCGATCCTGGCGGCGGGGCGGATCGGCCCGTGGATGCCGCCACTCGTGCCGAGCGGCGCACAGGCGCTCCCGGCCGGCGCCGGCAATCCTCTCCCGCAGGCGCTGATCCTGACCGCGATCGTGATCGGCTTCGGGCTGATGGCCTTCGCGCTGATGCTGATCGTCAAGGCCCAGGCCCTGTTGGGCAGCGTGCGATCGGAGGACATGCACGAGGCCGAGACGAGCGCCACCGCCGATGCACCTCTCCTGGAGGCGGAGCCGTACGCACCGGGCCGGACCGTCCAGCCGGCCGCATCAGACGTCGAAGCCGAGAAGACGAGGCACGCATCATGAGCCAGGTTCTCGTCGTCGCACCGCTGCTCATTCCTCTGCTCGCAGCCGGCCTGACCGCCGTGCTGAGACGGCACCTGAGTGCTCAGAGGTGGCTCGGGCTTGCAAGCGCCGTGGCCCTGCTGCTGGTCGCCGCGCGCTTGCTCTGGGAGACGTCCGACGGCCGGATACTGGTCGCGCAGATGGGCAATTGGCCTGCTCCCTTCGGCATCTCGCTCGTCATCGATCTTTTCTCGGCGATCATGATCCTGATCACGGGCGTCATGGCAGTCGCGGTCGCCATCTACGCCTTGGGGCCAGGCGCACAGGTGCGCGACAGTGCCGGCTTCCAGCCGCTGTTCCATAGCCTTCTGCTCGGGGTGTGCGGCGCCTTCTCGACGGGCGATCTGTTCAATCTCTACGTCTGGTTCGAGGTGATGCTCATCGCCTCCTTCGGCCTGCTGGTCCTCGATCGGACGCGAGAGCAGCTCGATGGCGGACTGCGTTACGTCATGCTCAATCTGGTGGGAACGACCTTGTTCCTTCTTGCCGTCGGATTGCTGTATGGGCTGACGGGTACGCTCAACCTGGCGGATATCGCGCGTGTCGCGCCGACACTGGACAACCAGGGCGCGCTGGCAGCGGTGGGCGTTCTTCTGCTCGTCTCGTTCGGTTCCAAGGCGGCAGTCTTTCCCGTCTTCAACTGGCTCCCTGCCGCCTATCACACGGCATCCATGCCGGTGGCCGCCATCTTCGCGGCCTTGCTCACCAAGGTCGGCGTCTATGCCATCATTCGGGTCTTCTCGCTGATCTTCGCGCACGATACGGCGTTCTTCGGCCCGGTCCTGGCCGCCGTCGCGATCGCAACGATGGTCTTCGGCGTGCTGGGTGCCGCGTCCCATCACGATGTGCGGAAGATCCTTTCATTCCACATCATAAGCCAGATCGGCTACATGCTGGTCGGCATCGCCCTCATGACCCCGCTCGCGATTGCGGGGAGCATTCTCTACATCACCCATCACATCGTCGTTAAGGCCAACCTGTTCCTCCTGGCCGGCGCCATTCGAAGTGAAGGTGGCTCGTTCCATCTGAGCCGGCTCGGTGGCCTCTGGATCATGGCTCCGATGCTGGCCATCCTTTTCCTCGTGCCTGCGCTGTCGCTGGCAGGCGTGCCACCCTTCTCCGGTTTCTGGGCCAAGCTCGTCGTCATCCGCTCCTCGCTGGAGGGCGGCGCCGTGATCGTGGCATTCGCAGCGCTCTCGGTCGGGCTGCTGACCCTCTACTCCATGGTCAAGATCTGGAACGAGGCCTTCTGGAAGGCGGCGCCTGCCGATGCCGCGACACCCGCACCACTGACGCGCCAGGAGCGCATCGCGACCTACGTGCCGATCACGGTACTGGCTGCGATTACGCTGTCGATCGGCCTTTGGGCAGAGCCGTTCGCTCGTCTGTCGATGACGGCCGCTGAAAGTCTCCTCGACCGGACTGGCTACATTTCTGCCGTCCTCGGCGCCGTGCCGACCCAAGTCTCGGAGGTTCTGCGATGAAGCGCGGTCTGATCGCCATGAGGGCCTGGATGGGCGTGGCCGTGGGCTTCCTCATCGAGCTCGCCAAGTCGACCATCACCGTCATCGCCGCCGTTCTCGGCGTGAGCGGTCGTTTGCGACCGGCGATCATTGCTGTTCCGCTCGATACGCGCTCAGCGTCCGGGATCACGCTCCTGGCCAACATGGTCACGCTGACGCCGGGCACCACGAGCCTCGACGTGAGTGAAGATCAAAAGACGCTCTATGTGCACGCGCTGGACACGGCCGATCCCGATGCGGCCGTGCAGAGCATCAAGGAAACCCTCGAGGCACAAGTCAGGAAGGTGCTGCCATGACCTTGTCCGACGCTGCGATCGTGTACGCGTCCATCCTCGTGTCGGCTGCGCTACTGGCCGTCTGCTGGCGGCTCTTGCGTGGTCCCTCGCTCGCCGACCGGGTGATCGCGCTGGACATGCTCGGATTGATCGCCGTTGCGGTCGCCGCGCTGACGGCTGCCATTACACGCCATCACGCCTTCTTCGACGTGGCATTCGGTTTTGCGCTTCTCGGCTTCCTGACCACCGTCGCCTTCGCCGGTCTTCTGGAGCGCGCAGCCCGTCCATCGCCTGCGGGCGGAAAGTCAGGGGCATCGTCATGACCGGGTTCCTGAACGTCGCGGGCGCGCTGCTTCTCGTGCTCGGGAGCACGATCGTGGCGCTGGCCGGCATAGGCATTCTGCGTCTGGCCGATCCCTTCATGCGTATGCATGCGGCCACCAAGGCAGGCGTCGTGGGCGTCGGGCTCATGCTCATCGGCATAGGTTGCCTGCTCGGCACGGTTGGCTCGCTGCTGACTGCGCTTGCAGCCATCGGCTTCCTGTTTCTCACCTCGCCGATCGCATCGCACATGCTGGGGCGCGCTGCCTACATCTCGGGCGCCCCCCTCAGCCCCGAGACGATCCGGGATGCACTCGAGGGCGTGTTGCCGCGCCAGGTTGTCGACATTTCCCCCGGACGGACAGTGCGCCGGCGCCGTGTGAGGGCGGACGCCCCATTCGACCAGCTCACAGATCATCAACGGCCAGCCAAGGAGGCAGGGATGAGCATCGTACCCATGAGAGAGCAAGGCGAGAGCTTGCGCAGCGCCTCGGGAGCGGAAGTGGATCAGGGGGCTGCCGCGATCCGGCATCTGACGGTCTGGCTGGCCGGCGGCCCGGCACAGCCGGCAGCCTCGCGGCTCGCCCTGCAGATTGCGCGCTCCGGCAGCGCCAACATCACCGCCCTGTCGGCGATCGAGGTCGCAACGACGCCGCAAGCGGAGGCGGTCCCACTGGGTGGCGGATACTGGGCGCGCTGGCGCAACGATCAGCAGCGCCTCAAGGCGCGCGCGGCAGCCGCCAATGCGCTGTCGGAGTTCGAAGCAATGGCTGGAGAGCTTCAAGTGCGCACGACCCAGCGCCACGAAGAGATCGATCTTGCGAATTTGCCGGCGGTTGCCGCAGGTTGTGACTTGATCGTGGTTCCGGCAGGACAGGACCCGCGGGGAATGCCTTGTGAGCCTCCTTTCGAGCTGGCGGCAGTTGTTGCACGCTCGGGCATGGGGCCGGTCCTGCGCGTCAGCCGACGCCCGCTGCACGTGCGCCGCATCGGCCTGCTGGTCGATGGCAACCCGCTCAGTGGCCGGCTCGCGCAGACCCTGATCCACACCGGGCTGTGGCGCGATGCAGCGGTGTCCGTGCTGGCAATCGGCGACCACCGCCGCTCGGTCCAGCAGTTTGTGAGCGGACAAACGGAGCTTCTGCGGAGCCATGGCTATACCGTCGCCGCTCCCGCCTCCCTCCGTCTCAGCTGCGAACTCGAGGAGATCGATGAGGTGACGCGGCCACTGGATCTGCTCGTCGCTTGTTCGCTCGGTCGCCGGCGCGCCTCCGGGTGGTTCGAAGCGTTGAGGGTCGATATCCATGCGGCTGCCGCGAGACACGTGCCTTTGACGTTGTTGCCCTGAGCAGGACTTGTCAAATCGCCATCGCGTATCGAAGTGTGTTGCGATGCTGTTCACTCGCGACCACGTGAAACGACTCGCTCCGCCGCTGAGGTTGCCTCTTGCGGCCGCCGCCATGGTGTTCCTGACGGCTGTGCTGACAACCCAGATCGCGCTGTACTGGGAGCGCAGGGAAAGCGAGATGCAACTCCGGCAGCTTGGGGCCGTCTATCTCGACGGTCTTGCAGCCTCCGTCGGGGCCTACATCTCGCTTGGCGAGATGGCCAGGGTTCGTGAACGGTTCACGCGAGCGCTGGCGGAGCAGCACGGGATCAAGGAGCGCGCGCTCTTCGCGTTCGACGCGCAAGGCAACGTGCTGGCGCGAGCCGGAGATTCCGGCGTATCAGAGGAGGAGGCGCGCGACGCGACAAGGACGCCGTTCCGCATCGACCCCTCGCGCGGCCTCGCGTGGGCGAGCCGAACGATCGGTGGACAGCCGGGTGGCACCGTTGTGGCAGCGCTCGACGCGCAGGAGATGTTCACGGCTCGCACACGAATGTTGGTCGGCATTGTCGCTGTCGATCTTCTCATCGCTGCGCTGGCCGGGTTCATCGCCTACCGCGTGCTCCGCCGGCTCAATCGGCCATTCGAAGTCTTGACGCGACAACTCGAAGCCGCCGCCACCGGTCACGCCGCACGCGTCAACGAGCGCACGATGGCGGACAGCCCTACCGCGATCCGCGCGCTCTACCGCTCCTTCAATCGTCTGCTCGAGGCGCAACGGGAGCGCGAGCGGCTCGCAATCGATCTTGCAGAGCAATCCCAGTCGGCCGCGCTCGGCAGGCTGGCCGCCACCATCGCGCACGAGGTGCGCAATCCTCTTGCCGGCCTGACGACAGCCGTATCCACGCTGCGCCATTTCGGCGAGCGGGCCGAAGTCCGGGACAAGTCTCTAGGTTTCCTGGAGCGCGGCCTCGACGCCATTGATCGCATCGTGACCAGCACGCTCAATCTGTATCGGCCGGTCAATGACCGCAGGCTGTCTCCGGCTGACTTCGAGGATCTCGAGCATCTCATCCAGCCGGCTGTCAAACGCGCGCAGCTCGACCTCGAATGGCAGGTCGATGTCCCGCAGGAGATTACTGTCGGCGCCGCCGGCGTGCGGCAGGTCCTGCTCAATCTCCTGCTCAATGCCTGTGCGGCGACACCGGCAGGCGGGCGTGTCGGCCTGCGCGCGAATGTCGTCGATCGTGCCCTCATCTGTATCATCTACGACCAGGGAGAGGGCATGCAGCCCGAGCGGGCACGCGACCTGGCTGACGGCAAGTCGAGCCCCTTGGACCGGCGACGCATCGGCATGGACGTGATCATTGCGCTGCTCGGTGATCTCGACGGTCGGGCGTCCGTAACGAGCATGCCCGACAAAGGCACGACGGTGCGAGTTTGCATCCCACTCAGGGAAGACACGTGAGCAATAGAAGATCTGTACTACTGATCGAGGACGACAGGATTCTCGGCCCGGCCCTGCTGCAACGGCTGGCGCTCGAGGGGTTCGATGTGCGGCTGGCGGAGACGGCAGCCATCGCCCTGCGCGAGCTGAAGGCACGCGCTCCTGACCTGCTCATCAGCGACATCCGCTTGCCGGATGCGAGCGGCGAGGACATCTTCCGGTCCATGCTCGACACGGTCGGGCTGAGACCAGCGTACTTCATGACGGCATTCGGGGACGTCGAGCAGGCCGTGCGCCTCATCAAGGCCGGCGCCCGCGACTACATGACCAAGCCCGTCAGCTCCGATGCGCTGATCGCCCGCATCAGGAGCGACCTCGACGAGCCCGAGCCGGAACCTTCCGCCATTTCGGACCAACCCTTGGGTGTTTCGAGCGAAATGCGCGAGGTCGACCGCATGCTCAGGAGATCGGCGCGCTTCGACCTGCCGGTGCTCCTGTGCGGCGAGACCGGCGTCGGCAAGGAGGTGGCGGCGCGGCGGCTGCATGCATTGTCCGATCGCAGCGACGGGCCGTTCATCGCCATCAACTGTGCGGCCATACCGGCGAACCTCGCCGAAAGCACACTCTATGGCCACGAGAAGGGGGCCTTCACGGGTGCCCATGCGCGCCAAGTGGGCGCTGCCGCGCGCGCCGCGGGCGGCACTCTGTTTCTGGACGAGGTAGGCGAATTGCCCCTCGAGCAGCAGGGGACATTGCTGCGTCTCATTCAGGAGCGGAGGTTCCTACCCGTTGGCGCCGCGGCAGAGCAGGAGTTTTCCGGACGCCTGGTCGCCGCCACCAATGCCGACCTGCATCAATTGATCAGTGAGAAGCGATTCCGCGAGGATCTCTATTTCCGCCTCGCTGTCGTCGAGATCCGCATCCCTCCGTTGCGCGAGAGACCCGAGGACATCGGGCATCTGGCGCGCAAGCTGCTGGCCGACGCGCAGCAGCGGCTGAACATTGCGGATCGCCACCTCGGCGATGCGACTGTCGCCGCGCTCGCCAGCCATGATTGGCCAGGTAATGCGCGGGAGCTTCGCAATCGCATCGAGCGCGCGCTCGTCCTGGCGGAGTCGGGAGAGATAGGTCTCGACGATCTCTTTCCAGAGAGTGCGCTAGACACGCGCAGGATCACATCCGGGACGAACGACACGCTGGAGAGCACCGCGAAAGCGGCCGTGCGCAATCGCGTGCTCGAGGCTCTGGCGAGAGCCAACGGAAACCGCACAGAAGCCGCTCGCCTTCTCGGTGTCTCGCGCACGACGATTTGGAAGTACTCCCGATAGCCAGCGCCCCGTCGGTCCCGCTCGTGAAGAAGGTCGGCTTTCAGAAGCCGCTGTGCCGCCAAGTTGCGGCCAGGGCTTTACGGTGATGGCGCTCGGCGACTGCTCTCCCCCGAACCGGGCGTCGAGGACAAGACGCAGCAAGCCACAAATCCGCGCATATGAACGAGCCCGCCAGCAGACCGCGGAGCTCCAACTTGACGTGCATCAAGGTGAGCGCCCTTCTTCGTGCGACACTGCTTAAAGGCAGAAATCGCAAGGGCCAGACTGTCAGTGAGCCCAGAGAATCCCGTTAGGGAAGCGGTCGGCGTCTTCGTTACTCCAGACGCGCTGCAGAATGCCATTGATGAGCTTTTGAGTTCGGGTTTCGATCGTGCGGAGATCAGTCTTCTCGCGAGCGAGGCCGCCGTCGTCGAGAAACTCGGACATCGATACCGCAAGGCCGAGGAACTGGAGGACGATGTCAGCGTGCCTCGGGCCGCCTACGTCTCGACAGAATCCGTCGGGGACGCCGAGGGCGCCGTTATCGGCGGTCTCATGTATGTCGCGGCCGGCATCCTCATGGGGCCGGTCGGCGCCGCGGGAGGCTCGCTGGCGGCGATCGCCATGGCAGGCGCACTGGGCGCCGGCATAGGTGGCCTCGTCGGATTGCCGATCGCTCACTACATAGGTGAGCAGAAGACCCGACGCATCGAGGAGCAACTCGCGCATGGGGGGCTGTTGCTGTGGGTTCGCGTCTGGAATGCCGAGCGTGAGCGTTGCGCCGTCGACATCCTCGAGCGGAACGCAGGGCGGGATGTGCACGTTCACGAGTTCGCCTGAGCCCCACGGCGCCGCCGGTCGGCTCGAACCCGGAGGAGGATATCAATGGCGACCGAAGTACCGCTCGACGAACTGGACCCAGGCGTCGCCTTCGGAACGCCGGAGAGACTGGTGAGCCGCAGCGACCTGACGCGCGAGCAGAAGATCGAGCTGCTCAGGCGCTGGTGGTACGACGCTGCCGAAGAGGCGGTGGCGCTCGAGGAAGGTATGCCGGGCGAGGAGTCGAGCCTGCTGCGACGGATCATCCTGGCTCTCGAAGGCCTCGCCGGTCCGGTCGACGTCTCTCATGCCGGGCCATCGAAGCACCACGGAATTCCGCGCGCCGCGCTGAAGCGGCGTGCATGAGAGGCGCACATCGCGTCGATGTCTGAGAGATCGGGACGTGAGCAAGCGTTCTTACTCGGAGGCCGCCTGTGATCTGTCGGAGTTGACACCGGAGGTCTATGCCGGCTGGAGGGCCAGCGAACTCGGCGCCATGACGGAGCAGCTCGAGCGTCGCCTGATGCTCGAAGGCATGGGGGACGTGCGCGGCAAGGACATTCTCGAAATCGGTTGCGGGGATGGCGAGCTGTCGGTGCGGCTCGCCCTGCAGGGCGGCAGAGTGGCGGCGATCGACGTCTCGGAGCAGATGCTGGCCGCGGCACGGCGGCGGGCGGAGGGCGAGGGTGCGGACGTCGTGTTCGCGCAGGGGGGCGCCGAGCAGATCCCGTTCGCGAGCGGGTCGTTCGATGTCGTCGTCGCCATGACGATCCTGTGCTTCGTCGATGAGGCGGCGCCGGTCTTCCAGGAAATGGCCCGTGTCCTCAAGCCGGGTGGCCGCATCGTCATCGGCGAGCTCGGCAAGCGGAGCACTTGGGCCGCCGCGCGCCGTGTCCGCGCGTGGCTCGGCTCGCGATTGTGGCGGGCGGGCGTATTCCGGACACCCGCTGAGCTCGAGCATCTGGCCGGATCTGCCGGTTTGCTGCCGATCGACGTTCGCGGCAGCGTCTACTATCCGCCCGTCGCCTGGATCGCGCGGCTCGTAGCGCCCTGCGACGCGTGGCTCGGCCGCACAACGACGGTCGGAGCGGCGTTTCTGCGGCTCGAGGCGCGAAAGCCACCCGCACCGTACTGTCAACGCGAGGCGCGTGATGGCGCCATGTCACGCGGGGTCCCTTCACACGTCAACAGGAGCACGTCGCCATGACTGCCGAGTCCAAGACCGCCAAGTCCACGACCATCGAGAACCTGCAGTCCGCATTGTCCATGGAGTTGGCCGCGGTGCATCAATACATGCTGCATGCGCACGTGCTGGAAGACTGGGGCCTCGACCGGATGGCACAGAAGATGCGCGGCGAGATGCAGGAGGAACTGGGCCACGCCCAGGAGTACATGCGCCGCATCATGTTCCTCGGCGGTGATCCGCAGGTCAAGGCTGCCAAGGTCCCGCAGCGCGCTCAGACGCTCGCCGACATGTTCCAGGTTGATCTCGATGACGAGGAGGAGGCGATCCGGTTCTACACGCGCGCGGCGGCGGTTGCGGCCGAGGCCGGGGACATCGGCTCACGCATGCTGTTCGAGCGCATCGTCATCGACGAGGAGGGGCACAAGGCATGGCTCGAGCTCCAGCTCAACCTGATCAACCGCATTGGAGAGCAGGCCTACGTCGCCAAGCACATGACGATCGACGAGCCGGTGGGCGGCACCTAGTCCCGCGGCGCAGATCAAGCGCAGGTCGATGACCACCACGCGTGCAATCGGCTGCGATCGATGTTGCTGCGCAAACGCGGTGACCTGCCGAGGCCGGGCAGGCCGCGCCTCGGCATGGCTTGCGGGGACCGAGGCGCGCTTCAGTCTCCGTCCAGCTCGTTGAAGCCGAGCGACAGGCCCGCTGCCGGCGCGAGAATGGTCCCGGTCAGTCGTCGGATGCCGGCGATATAGAATCTGAGCCGCTGCCAGTCGGGTCGCCGGTCACCACGGTCAGTCCTCCACCGCACGCCGTTGCGCATGAAAGCGTTGCGAAGCCATGGCGGTTGCCGACGTCGGACAGGCGGCCTAGTCTCGGGGCGTTCCAGGGCCAATAGGGGGGCGCGTTGGGACGAACGAGCCTCCAGCACGCATCGCGCAGGGCGAGGTTCCGGGGAGCAGTGGCGATGAGCGAGCAGGGGCCGAGCGGCCGCAACCGGAACGGGGATTGGCGCCCTGCCGCACCGATCACGCTGCCTCCGATCTACGCCTGGCCGCCCCGCCCGCTCGCCGTTGCCAGATGGTTATTCGGCTTTCCTGGATTTCTTTGGCCGATGAACAGCCTCACGCTCGGGATCACCCTCGTCACCTGGTCATTCCTGACACCCGACCTCGCGGCGATGAGGACCTTAGAGGCCTGGTGGATCGCTGTTCTGCTGGTGCGCAATATGGCCTTGGTCCTGGCGTTCTTCGGTGGCCTTCACATCTACCTCTTTGTCCTCGAGGGACAAGGCAACGAGCTGAAGTTCTCCGCCAAGCCACTCGCCACCGACAACCCGCGCTTCCTCTTCGGACACCAGGTGCGCGACAACATGTTCCGCACGCTTTGTACCGGCGTTCCCATCATCACCGCCTACGAGGCGCTGACGTATTGGCTGTTCGCCAACGCCTTCATCGGCTTCGCTGCGCCTGCGACCGGCACGATGATGTTCTGGACCTGGCTCGTGGTGCTTCTGTTGCTCGCGCCGGCGATCCATTCCGTGCACTTCTACCTGATCCATCGCCTGCTGCACTGGCGACCGCTCTATCGATCGGTACATCGCATCCACCATCACAACATCGAGGTCGGACCGTGGTCGGGCCTGTCGATGCACCCGGTCGAGCTCGCACTCTATTTCTCGACAGTCTGCGTGCAGTGGCTTCTTGCACTGCATCCCGTGAATGCGCTCTTTCAGATCCACATCGCCGTCTTCAACGCCGCGGTCAGTCATACCGGGTTCGATCGTCTGCTGGTCGGGGGCAGGGTCGCCCTCGAGAGCAACAACTATTTCCACTACCTCCATCACAAGCATTTCGAATGCAATTACGGGAGCACCATGGCGCCGTTGGACCAGGTGTTCGGCACCTTCCACGACGGCTCCGACGAGGCTCAGGAGATCATGCGCCGGCGCATGCGCGAGCGCCTGCGCAACACGCCCTGAGAGGCTGCAGGGATAAGGCGACTTCGATGAAGCGTGCCGCGCGCCAGAGCCCACAGCTCTTCGACGCCCACGCTCGGCTCGCCGGCCACGTCGCCAGGAGCGCGCCGGAAGACCTAGGCCGATGCGGGAAAAATTGTCGGCGCGAGGCCGCCGCTCAATACATCTGAAGGCTCCCTGAGATTTTGCCGTAGGTCCACTCTCCCTGGCCCCGGTCGCATGATATTGACCTTGCTACCTTAGGTTCGCATGCGTGTGACGTTTTGGGGAGGCAGGTCGTGGCGCTGCGGCTCTGGGGACTCAGTTTGCGGCTCCATCGAGCGGGGGCGTTGCAACGCTGCCGACGAAGCGGGCTACGTCGTCGCCGGATCGGAGCCCGGCATTGGCATTCAGCCGGATTTGGGTAGAGCGATATGATGCGGCAGGTCAGCTTGTCGGGCAGCGCGAGTATTTCCCGGAGGAGGCATTCACAAATTCCTGCAGTGGGCCGCGTTTGACAGCACTCGGCTCCGGCGAGGTCGTCCTGACTGCTGTAGATACCCAAGGCATTCAACTGTCGTTGAGCGTGACTCTCATCAGCACGGATGGCTCCAGCCACCACAGATCTACATGGAAAGCTACGGCATCACGGGCTTCCCCGCTGCCAGCGTGGACACCGCCGTGTTCGATGACGACAGCTTCCTTATCGGCTAGTTGTCCTCCACGAACCGCAATGGGGCATTTGCGTGGTTCGATGCGCAAGGCAATGTGGTCTCCGAGTGGTTCTATGGATAGGGTCCCCACTCCCGCACCGCTCTATCCGCACGTTGCAGCGCTCACAGGCAACGGCTCGGCGGCGGTCTGGCGCGATCCGCTGAGCAGTGGCATCCATGGCCGGGTATTCAGCAATCTTAACGCGCCCGTAGGGGACAGAGTTTTCTGTTGGCGCGAACACATTGTCAGATCCAGTGGTTGCCGGCCTCAAAGGGATCGACGCGTTCGTGGTCGGCTACATCAATGTCGACATCCCAGGCGACACTGACGGCTCCGGGGTGGCCGCTCAGATCGTCGATGCTGGTGGCAATGCTGGGACCACTTTCGTTTGAGCAGATCAACCCTCGGAGGCGGCGGCACCTCCATATCGTTGCGTCGCCGAGATCGATGGCGATCTCTATGAGCTGCTCGATCCGGCGGCAACGGTGCTCGAGAGCAAGCATCCGCTGGCGTCGGTGCTGCTGCGCCGGCGGCTCATCGACGTCACCCTGCAGAAAGCGAAGTCGACACGCTACCGCCATGCTGTGCGGCATGTGCGGGAGATCGAGAGCCAGCAGTCCGACATCACCGACTATGGTCGGCACGAGAGCCACGCCGACTTCGTGGCGCGGCTGAAGCGCGAGCATCCGCGCAAGTCCGGGTTCTGGTCGTTGCTGGCAGAATGAGCGCTGATTTGACGACACGGATGACGGTGGCCCGATGAGCCCGAACGGAAAAGCTCGCAGCGATGACGATGGCCATCTCGACGCCGCATTAGGATATCTCAAGCGCGGCTGGGCGGTGGTGCCGGCAGGGGAGCGGGCCAAGCGTCCGATCGTGCCGTGGCAGGCCTATCAGCACCGGATACCGGGCGAGGCCGAGGTGACGGCCTGGTTCGAGCGGTGGCCGACAGCCAATCTGGCTGTCATCACCGGTGCGATCTCGGGCCTCGTCGTGGTCGACATCGATCCCAAGAACGATGGCGACCAATTGCTGGCGGCGCTCGAGGCGCGGCACGGGGCGTTGCCGGCAACGGTCGAAGCGATCACTGGCGGCGGTGGCCGACACATCTATTTCCGGCACCCGGGCCGGGAGGTCCGCAACCGGGTCGGTCTGGCACCCGGCATCGATCTCAGGGGGGACGGTGGCTGCATCATCGTGCCGCCGTCGGTGCATCCGTCGGGCAAGCGGTACCGCTGGAAGCCGGGCCATGCGCCCGGACAGGTCGACCTCGCTTCGCTGCCGGTGTGGCTGGAGCAGTCGCGGTTCCTGAGGGACGGCCCGCGCGGACATTCAGCCGGTTACTGGCGTGAACTCGTGCACAAGGGCGTCGAGGAAGGGCAGCGCAATTCCACGATCGCCTCGTTCGCCGGGCATCTGCTCTGGCATGGTGTCGACCCCGATGTCGTGCTCGAGCTGATGCTGGCGTGGAATGCTGTGCGCTGCCGACCGCCCCTTGGTGACGAGGAGGTCATTCGGACGGTGGAGTCAATTGAGCGGACACACGCGCAGAAGAGCTAGGCTGCGGAGGTGGCATGAGCAGAGGGCTGGTAGCCGTTCTCTGATGTGGGAATGATTGTGGGAACGGCAAGCCGATGAGGCAAATATCTGTTGAAGAACAATCACTTGAAATGAGGCATGGCGGAGACGGAGGGATTCGAACCCTCGATACGCCTTGACAGCGTATAACGGTTTAGCAAACCGCCGCCTTCAGCCACTCGGCCACGTCTCCGGAACCCAGACGCTATAAGGGGGCCGGCGGGGGAATGCAAGATCCGTCGCGGCAGGGGGCGCACGTGCGGCAAGTGCCGCACCTGGGGTGGACCGCGGTGCAACGGGGGGGCACGGCGCGCGCGGGCCGGTCCGACTGCCGGCATCGACGTTGCCAGTCCACCGACGTTGCCAGCCTGCCGCCGTTGCGGTTTAGTCGGGATGGGCTTGGCGCGTCCCGGCAAGGATCGGTGCGGCTGCCCGGCGCTGGGCATTGAGGTAGGGGGCGCGGATGCTCGACAGCATCTCAGGTGTGGACCACATCGTCATCGCGACGCGGGATCTCGCGGCGGCGGCCGCGGCCTGGCAGCGGCTCGGCTTCACCATTGCGCCGCGCGGTGTGCATAGTGCCCATCTCGGCACCGCCAATCACACGATCATGCTCACCGACGACTATATCGAGCTGCTCGGCGTCGTCGCCCCGACGCCGCACAACGCCCCGACACGGGTGCTCCTGGAGGGGGGCGACGGGCTCGAGCGCATCGCGCTGCGGGCACGCGACGCTCAGCGGCTCGCGGACGAACTCGCCGGGCGCGGGATTGCGGCAACCGGACCTCTCGACTTCGGCCGGCCGGTCGATCTGCCTGCCGGCGGGCGCTCGGAGGCGCGCTTTCGCACCGTCTTCTGGCCGGTGGACAAGCGTCCCGGCGGCGCGCGGCTGTTCGCCTGCGAGCACCTCACCCCCGATGTCGTCTGGCTGCCCGAGCTGACACGGCACGCGAATACGGCCGAGCGACTCGTCGAGGTGACGCTCGTGACGCCCTCGGCCGCGGCCGATGCGGCACTGCTAGCGGACATGCTCGACGCCCCGGCGGAGGCGGGTGCGGCCGGCTGGCGTGTCGCGACCGCGCCTGGCGCCGCGGCCATCCGCTGCGTGGCGCGCGAGCCGTTGCTGGCCGCCCGGCCCGAGCTCGATGCGACGCAGGTCGCAGCCCGCGGCACCATCGTGACGATTGCCGTCGCCTCGCTGGAAGCCGCCGTGGCGGCAGCGCCGGGGGCGATGCGCGTCGCAAGCCGGGCGATCGTGCCCGCGTCAGCCGCGAACGGCGTGGCCGTGGTCTTCGAGGCCGGCGACGGTGGCGGCGCGGCGGCGACCAGCGGGGAGGCGTGAGCGATGCGCGGGCGCGACGTTCTGCTGGACAGCCTGGCCCTGCACGGCGTCGAGCTGGTGTTCGGCAATCCCGGCACGACCGAGAGCCCGCTGCTCGACGGTCTCGCGGCGCGTGACGACATCCGCTACGTGACGGCGCTGCACGAGGGCGTGGCGCTCGGTGCGGCGAGCTACTATGCGCAGGCGAGCGGCCGCACCGGCGTGGTCAACGTGCACGTCGCACCGGGTCTCGGCAACGCGCTCGGGATGCTCTACGGCGCCCTCAAGGCCGGCTCGCCGCTGCTGGTGACGGCAGGTCAGCAGGACACGCGCCTCAGATTGTCCGATCCCGTGCTCGGTCACGACCTCGTGGCCATGGCGCGGCCGCTCGTGAAGTGGAGCGTCGAGCCGACCACTGCCGACGAGATGGCGCCGATCCTGCAACGGGCCTTCAAGATCGCCCACGATCCGCCAGAGGGGCCGGTCTTCGTCTCGCTACCCATCGACGTGATGGAGCAGGAGACGACAATCGGGGCGACGGCGGCGGGTCTGCTCTATCGGCGCGCACAGCCCGATCCGGCGGGGGTGGCCGCGGCGGCCCGGCTGCTGGCGGCCTCGGCGGCGCCGGTCATCGTCGCCGGCGACGACGTGGCGCGCGGTGGCGCCAGCGCGGCGCTGATGGCGCTCGCCGAGCAAGTGGGAGCGCAGGTCTGGCACGAGGGGCTGCACATGCACGCGGCTGTGCCGAGCGGACATCCACACGTACGCCTCGGACTGCCGCTCGATCCGGCCGGCATGCGCCAGGCGCTCGACGGGGCGGATCTCGTGCTGCTGGTCGGCGGCCCGTTCTTCGAGCACGTATGGTTCGCACCGGGCGGCAGCCTGCCAGCCGGCGCCAAGGTCGTGCAGCTCGAGGCGACGGCGCAGCGACTGGCCGGCAATTTTACCGTTACGGTCGGCATCGTCGGCGATCTCGCGGCGACCCTCACGGCGCTCTCCGCGGCGTTGGCCCGCGCCGAACCGGCCGAGGCCGGCCCTGCCGCGGCGCGACGCAGGGCGCTTGCGGCCCGCAAGACCGCCGAGGTCGAGGCCCAGGCGGCGCGCGCGCGCAAGGCCTGGACGCGCCGGCCGGTCGCCATGGCGCGGGTCATGGCCGAGGTCCGGGCGGCGCTTCCGCCCGGCGCCATCGTCGTCGACGAGACCATCACGGCCAGCCTCGATCTGGCGCGGACGCTGGAGTTCGGCGGGCCGGGCGACTACTTCGGCGGTCGCGGCGGCGGCATCGGTCAGGGGCTCGCGGGCGCGCTCGGCGTCAAGGCGGCCATGCCCGAGCGGCCGGTCGTCTGCCTCAGTGGCGACGGCTCGGCCATGTACAGCATTCAGGCGCTCTGGACATCCGCCCACGCCGGGCTGCCGGTGGTGTTCGTGATCCTTGCCAACGGCGAGTACCGTGTCCTCAAGCACAACCTGGACATCTATCGTGATCGCTTCGCCGTCCGCTCGAATGCGACTTATCCACACATGGACCTCGCGGCGCCGGCCCTCGGTTTCGTCGACATGGCGCGCGGAATGGGCGTTGCCGGTGAACGGGTGGAGGATGGCGACGACATCGCCGCCGCGCTGGCGCGCGCCTTCGCCAGCGGCGCGCCCTATCTGGTCGAGATCGCCGTCGAGCGCAAACGCTGACCCATCGGCCCGGCCACGCCAATGACCGACGTCCCCTGAGCGCCTCGCTGCTCGCGGAAAAAGCACTTCTCTCTCATGATGTTGTTCATGGATGGAGCTGCGCCCGCGCTTGGAATAGCCCGGCGGCATGGTTATAGTGGCGGCCGTGGCAGAGGAGGGGAGGCGCGGTCGCATCGGCGGCTGCGCACACACACACCGTCCGACAGTCAGGAACAGCGCGATCCCTCTTGTGGCGGTCCAACGACAGAGCCGCACGGTTGCGGTGTTGTTGTCAGGGCACTGTAGAGTGTGGCAATACCTTTCCACAGGACCGCTTGATGAGGAGCGACCTAAGGATGAGATGCAGACCGACACGGTGGCTCTGGGGGCTCATTCCGATCGCGTTGCTGGCCTGGTACACAGTGCGCTCGGAGCATGTGCGCATCGAGCAGGATCTCAAGGCCCGGACGTTTCAGGCGCTGAAGAGTGAAGGCCTCACGTGGGCCGGCACGGGCTTCTCGGGCCGCGACGGCATCCTTGCCGGTCGCGCCAGCGAGGAAGGCGAGCCGTCGCGCGCGCTGCAGATCATCAAGCGGACCTGGGGCGTCCGCGTCGTCGACAATCAGACCGGCCTCATCGACAAGGTCGAGAAGTTCCTCTGGTCGGCGAGCCGCAAGGAAGCCAACGGCAAGGGCGGCCGGATCAAGCTGTCGGGCTTCGTCCCCAACGAGGAATCGAAAAAGGCCATCATCGGGCTGGTGAAGGCGACGTTCCCCGGCCACGAGGTCGACGACCGCACGAAGCTGGCGCGCGGCGCGCCGGACCGCAAGGTTTGGTTCGGTGGCGTGTCCTTCGCGCTGAAGCAGCTCTCGCGCCTGAAGCGGGGGCAAGTGGACCTCGAGAACATCGATCTGACCGTGACGGGCGAGGCCGTCGATGCGCCCTCCTACAAGAGTGTGCAGTCGGCCCTGAGGGGCGGGCTTCCCTCGGGCGTCAAGCTCAAGGCGGACCGGGTGACGCCGCCGGTCATGTCGCCCTATCTCTGGGGCGCGCAGTTCGCGGGAGGTCGCTTGACCCTGTCGGGGCACGTGCCGTCGGAGGCCGTGCGCGAGCGTCTCTACGCTGCCGTCAAGAGGCACTTCCCCAAGGCCGGTCTGCTGGACCGCATGGAGCTGGCGGCCGGTGAGCCGGACAGCTGGATCGCCGGCATCGAGGTGATCTTGCGCGAGATGGCGCGGCTCGAGTCCGGCACGGCCAAGCTCGAGGACGCCACCCTGTCGCTGCGCGGCGTTGCGATCCGCGAGGATACCGCCAAGTCTGTCATGCAGAGTGTCCATCGCGGCCTGCCGCCGATCTTCCGCTCCAGCGAGCAGGTCACCTTCCGCGAGCCGACGCTGAAGCCGGTGAGCCCGTTCACGACCACGGTGACCGCCGATGCGCGCCAGATCGTGCTCGTCGGCTATGCGCCGAGCGCGCAAAGCATCGTCGCCATCGAATCGGGAGCCCGCACGCGCCTGCCGGGCCGCACGGTCGTCAATCGTCTGCGTGTCGCGGCCGGTGCGCCGGAAGGCTGGGCGGGCTGTGTCGACGCCGGCCTTGTCAGCCTGGGCCGACTTGGCGCGGGCGAGGTGGCGATCAGCGACAAGAAGCTGCTGCTGACGGCGACGACGGAGGACGAGAAGCTCTACGACGCCCTTCCGGGCGAGCTGCGCGTCAAGGCCGACCGCGCCTGTGAGACGACCGCCCGTCTGACGCTCAAGCTTCCGCCCGAGCCCAACCTCAACTGGAAGGCGCGCCTGGAAAGCGGGCAGGTGGTGCTTGAGGGCGAAGTTCCGAGTGCCGAGGTGCAGGCCGAGCTGGTCAAGGCTGCCAAGACCCAGTTCAAGGGGGCAACCGTCGTCGATCGCACCCGCATCGTCGCTGGCCGCAGCGCCAAGTGGCGCAGGGTCGCTCTCGTCGGCATCGCCCAGCTCCGGCGTCTGCGCAGCGGTGAGGCGCACATCTTCGGCAGCGAGCTGACCTTGAGCGGTTTCGCCGGCGACGAGGCGTCGCTCGGCGCCATCCGCCGCGACCTGCAGGGTGAGCTGCCCAAGGGCTATGTAGGACGCGAGCGCGTCGAGGTGCGCTCCGATGCGATGCTCTGGTCGGCCCAGGAGGCCAAGCGCAAGGCCGAGCAGGAGGCCAAGCGCAAGGCGCAGGATGAAGCCAAGCGTCGCGCCGCCCAGGAGGAGATGGAAGCCCGCATCCGCCGGGATCTGGAAGAGGCGCGCCGGCAGGTCGAGGCCGAGGCCCGGCGGCCGTATTCCGCTGGCGCCGAGCTCGACGGTGCGAAGTTGCGGCTGACCGGCGAGGTCCCCGACGAAGCGTCGCGCGCGGCCATCGTGGCCTTTGCGAAGGGCGAGAGGGCCGGGCTGCTCGTCGAGGACGCCATGACCGTGATGGCGACCGGCGCGCCTGCCGACTGGACTCGCGAGCTGCAACTCGGCCTGCGCCAGCTCGTCAAGTTGAAGAGCGGACGCCTGCAACTCGACAAGTCCGCTGGCCTCACACTCGACGGCGTCACCGACAGCCGGCAGGTCGAGCGGGCGGTCACGCGTGGCTTCCCCCGCTACGTGCGCGGCAAGAGGCCGGCCGTGACGGTGCGCTATCAGGCCCCGAAGGTGGATGTGACGCGTGAGCTGCAACGCAAGGGCACGGTAACTCCCGACGTGTGTCAGGAGCTGTTGCGCTCCGTCGCCGTGACCGGCGTCATTCGCTTTGCGACCGGCAGCGCCGTCATCGTCAAGGACAGCTATCCGACGCTGGACAAGCTGGCCATCGTCGCCAACAAGTGCCCCTCCGTGCGCTTCGAGATCTCCGGGCATACGGATTCGACCGGCTCCGACCGCCGCAACCGCGACCTCTCCCGCATGCGCGCCGAGTCCATCGCGGCCTATCTGGCCAAGTCCGGAGTCAAGCGCGCGCGGATGCACACGGTCGGCTACGGCTCGTCGAAACCGGTCGCACCCAACAACTCGCCCGAGAACATGGCTCGGAACCGGCGCATCGAGTTCACGGTCAAGTTCGACTGAGGCGGCGGATCGTCGAGGGAAAAGGTGAGCAATGGACTACCTTCTGGTCAAACTGCTGCCCTATGCCATCGGGGCATTCGTTATCGGTCTCTTTTTCGGCTGGTTCGCCTGCACGCCCTCGGACGACGAGCAGGCGTGAGGCAGGTCGGGGTCTGACGGACGCACGCGGCAGAGGGAGGCTGCAAGAATGACCGCCTTGGCATGGCAAACGCTACTGCTGCTGCTGGCCGCCTATTTTCTGGGCGCGACGACGGCTTGCCTCCTGCGGCGGCTGACCGCGCGACCGAGCATCCGTCCGGGTCCACTCGTCGAGCAGGCGCCCCTGCAGCGCGAGGCGGTCGCCGTCCCGGTCGCACGTCCCGCGCCGTCTCCCGCGCGCGCCGCCTTGACCCGCGAGCCGTTCCGCCGCGCGGATACCGATCGCCCGGCCGTAAAGCCAGTCGTCGAGGAGCCGGTCGCCCAAGCACCGCCGGCGGTCCCCGATCGCGCGCTCGATATCCCGCGGCCGCGTCCCGAGAGCCTGGTCGAGGCCGCGCGCGCAGCCGCCGAGGCGGCGCGTCGCAGCGCTCCGCCGCTGACGGCGGTGACGCCGCCGCCACCTGCATCTGCTCCGGTTCGCGCGTCGGATTCGCTGCCGACGTCGACGGCGGCAGCCGCGGTCGCTGCCGCTTCGGCCGCCATGCTGGAGCGCGCCCGCGTGGCGCGCGAGACCGAGCCGGGCGAAGCAAAGCGCGTGCTGCCCGTGCCGATGCCGTCCGTTGCGGGCGGCGGCACGCCGCAGACTGTGCAGGTGCCGGTCGCCAAGCGTGATCCGGCGCCGGTCGTTGCGCCGGTCGCGGCGCCCGCCCCGCGTGGGGGCGACGATCTCCGGCGCATCCGCGCCATCGACAGCGCGCTCGAGGGACGACTGCGGGACATGGGTGTGAACCGCTACGAGCAGATCGCCGGCTGGAAGCGCGACGACGTCGTGCGCGTCGCCACGGCGCTGGGGCTCGGCCATCGCATCGAGCGTGAAAACTGGATCGAGCAGGCCGCCATCCTCGCCAAGGGCACGACGACGCATTTCGTGTCGCGTCACGAGCGCGGCGAGCTGGCGACGACCGAGAAGACCGGCGCACCGGCGGAGACGCCATCGGCGCGGCCGGTCGTGCGCACCGCGAGCCCGGTTGCGCCGCCGCATCGTGAGCAGGTGCGCGAGGCGCCGGTCGAGACGGAGGACAAGAGTGCCCCGGCGCCGAGCCCCGCCGTGATTGCTGCGTCGCTGGCGGCGTTGGAGGTGGCTCGCCGGCAGAAGCCCGCAGGGACGGGGATCCCGGAGGCTGTCGCGCCAGCGGCGAGCTCTCCCGATGTCGCCAGCAGGGCCGCATTCGCGGCGGAACAGCCCGCCGCCGCGCCCGTGCACAAGCCGCACGACAAGTTGCAGCGTATTCGCGGTGTCTCGGCCGAAGTCGAGACCCTGCTCAACGCCGGCGGCGTGGTGCGCTACAGCGATATCGCCGGCTGGTCGCCAGCAGACGTGCGGAAGTACAACGACGCCCTCGGCGTCAAGGGCCGTATCGAGCGCGAGAATTGGATCGAACAGGCGCTGATCCTGTCCAAGGGTGGGGAGACCGAGTTCTCGCGCCAGCTCGACCAGGGCAAGGCGGACGAGAGCAGCGAGGTGGCGCCATCTGGGCCTGCGATGCGCCCTGCGCGGCTCGCCGACGCCATTCGGCGCAATCGCGATCCTGCGGCGGGCGGCGTCGCCGGCATCAAGGCCGATCTCGCGAATTTCCGCTCGGTCCGCTCCGAGGCCTACCGGACGCCGCCGGCTGCGCCCGGCGAAACCGGTCGAGGCGGCGGCAAAGTCGTGCGCTCGGCCACACCCGATGACCTCAAGCGCATTCGGGGCGTCGGCGTGCTCATCGAGCGCCGTCTGCACGCGCTCGGCGTTACCAGCTACGAGCAGGTCGCCAACTGGACTCCGGAGGAGATTGCCCGCGTGAGCGAGCAACTCGATTTCAAGGGGCGCATCGAGCGGGAGAACTGGGTCGAGCAGGCGCGTATTCTGAGCGCCGGCGGGCAGACCGATTTCTCGCGCCGCGTCGATCGCGGCGAGGTCGAGACGAGCAAGCCCAAGACCTGATCCGCAACAGAACGAGGGCGGGCGTCGCCGTTTGCGCGCCCACCCCTCACGGAACCGCCGGAGCTCTGCCGGAACGGGTCGTATCAGGCTGCACGGCTGGCCTCATTCGCGTTAACGCTGACGGCGCGAGCGCAGCCATCTCCGACGATCAGGCTCTGTGCTGAAGAGACTGATTCACGTCCTCGCTGACGGCGCGAGCGCCGCCATCTCCAACGATCAGGCTCTGTGTTTCCCGCCATCCTTCGCGGCAGCCGCGGGCCGCGCCTCGACGGCGTAGCTCAGGTGCGCCGACAGCCAGGCCAGGACTTCGCGTGGATGCGTCTCCGGTGGATGGACCGGATAGAACACGCGCTCGATGCGGCCGTCACGGAGCACCATCGTCAGACGCTTCAGGTAGGTCGCGCCGCCCGTCTCGAAGGTCGGCAGGTCGAGCGCGCGCGTCAGCGCCAGGGCGGCGTCGCTCGCCAGCGGGAACGGCAATGCGAGGCGCGTGGCGAACTCCTGCTGCCAGGCGGTGTCCTGGGTCGACACACCCACGACCTCTGCGCCCAAACCACGAAACGACGAGTGGAGATTGCAGAAGCCGATGCTTTCGGGGGTCGAGCCGTGGGCGCCGGGGATGTCGTCCCAGCCGGGCGGGTTCGTGACGCCGGGGCGCCCGGTCCAAGTGTAGCAGTAGAGCACCAGCCAGCCGGGGTGGCGGCCTAGCGACAGCGTGTCGCCCCGTGTCGTGACGAGGTCCAGATCCGGCAGACGTTTGCGCCGGGTCAGGTGCCTTGCGCCGCCGTCGTCCGCCGGTATGGGAAAGCCACCGGTGTCCGTCATCGTCGCGCCTCCCGCAATCCCGCGTCCGCGCCAGCGTGGCGGTCGGGCGTGCCGGTCACCGCCGCTCTGCTGGTCGACATCGTATCGTTCACTCTCCACGTCGCAGCGGGCAGCGCCCGCGAGGCATTCCCGTCGCGCCCGCCGTACCAAGCCGGGCCAGGCGAGCGGCCGCTCGCAACCGGCCCGTCGTCATCCCTTCTCGCGCAGCAGCCGCGACTTCTGGCGTTCCCAGTCGCGCGTGCGAACGGCGTCGCGCTTGTCGTGGACCTTGCGGCCCTTGGCGACGGCGAGCCGCAGCTTGGCGATGCCGCGCGTGTTGAAATAGAGCTCGAGCGGCACCAGCGTCATGCCCTCGCGCTGGATGGCGACCGACAGGCGCCCGATCTCGCGCTTCTTGAGCAGCAGCTTGCGATGCCGGCGCGGCTCGTGGTTGAAGCGGCCGGCCTGCGTGTATTCGGGGATGTGGGAATTGACCAGGACGATCGCGCCGCCTTCCACGGAGGCATAGGATTCGGCGATGTTGGCCTTGCCCTGCCGCAGCGATTTCACCTCGCTGCCGGTCAGCATGATGCCCGCCTCGATCGTTTCCTCGATCTCGTAGTTGAACCGCGCCTTGCGGTTCTCAGCGACGATCTTGCGATCGTCGTCCTTCTTGGCGGACATCGGGTGCTTCCTGGCGTGCCTCGGCTCGGACTGCCTACTCGGCCGCCTTGGGCTGCAACAGGCCGACGCTGGCGATCGCCGCGTCGACGGCCTTGCGCGCAGCATCCGAGATCGGCGCCATGGGCAGTCGGGTCTCGGCGCTGCACAGCCCAAGGCGGGACGCCGCATACTTCACGGGACCCGGGCTCGTTTCCACGAACAGCGCGTCGTGCAGCGGCATCAGGCGATCGTGCAGATCGAGCGCCTTGGCATAGTCGCCTGCGAGGCAGGCGTTCTGGAAATCGGCGCAGAGCCGGGGCGCCACGTTGGAGGTCACGGAGATGCAGCCGTGCCCGCCGTGCGCCATGAAGCCGAGGACGGTGGCATCCTCGCCCGAGAGCATGTTGAACCCCTTGCCCATAGCCAGGCGCTGCTGGGAGGCGCGCGCCAGATTGGCGGTGGCATCCTTGAGACCGACGACATGCTTCAGCTCGAAGCAGCGCGCCATGGTCTCGACGGTCATGTCGATGACTGAGCGTCCCGGGATATTGTAGATGACGATCGGGATCGAGATCGCATCGTTGATGGCCTTGAAGTGCTGATAGAGCCCTTCCTGTGTCGGCTTGTTGTAGTAGGGCGTGACGATCAGCACCGCGTCGGCGCCCGCTTCCTGCGCGTGCAGCGAGAAGTCGATGGCCTCCGCTGTCGAGTTCGAGCCGGCGCCGGCGACGACGGGTACGCGGCCCTTGGCCGTCTCGACGCACAGTTCCACCACGCGCTTGTGCTCGGCATGGCTCAATGTCGGGCTTTCGCCGGTCGTGCCGACCGGAACGAGGCCATGGGTGCCCTCGTCGATCTGCCAGTCGACCAGGCGACGGAAAGCGGGCTCATCGATCTTGCCGCCCTTGAAGGGCGTGATGAGCGCTGTAAACGACCCCTTGAACATGCCTCGCTCCCTGGCAGGGCTGCAGTGCCCCGTGGCGCTGCCGCCTTGACGCCATGCTTTCCATTGATACCCTCGCCAGGGGAATCGCACCTCCAGCGTTCAGGGTGAAGGCTCGACATTAGGCTGTCGACGTGCCGACTGCAAGTTGGCGTCTCACGCCTCGACAGGAGCCGCCATCGGGCGGAGGTTTCACGGGCTGCGCCGGACGCAGCGCGCCACGGGCAAGGCGATCGGGCAGCAGAGGAGCGCACTCATGACGATGTCCTCAGCGCGACGCCGGCTTGTCGGTCGGCGAGCCCGGCCGCGGCCGGTCCGCACCTGCGCCGCCCTGCGGCTGCTGGCGGGGCTCCTGCTCGCGGCCATCCTGCTGACGCCCACGCCTCGCCTTGCATTCGCTGAAGCGAAGCCGCTGGAAGAGAAGGGCAAACCCGCCGCCACCCCCGCCGGCCCGGCCGCCTCGCCCGTGGATGCCAAGCCGGCGGTCCGTCCGCGCCGCCGGGCCGAGGCCGAGCACGTCGCACGGCTCGACGCCGCCATCGCTCCCGTGCGCGACATCGCCATCGACCTCGACGATGCCAAGCGGATCCGCGAGGCCATACAGGCCATCAGCGACGGGAAGCCGGCATTGGCCGCCGAGGCGCGCGGCAAGATCGTCGACCCGCTCGGCCGCAAGCTCGCGCTGTGGTTCTCGCTGTGGAGTGACCGGTCGGAGGCGACGCAGGCGGAGATCGACAAGTTCCTGGCCACGAGTCCGGGTTGGCCGGGCCATCCGCGGTTGCGCGGGCGCTCGGAGAAGCTTCTCTTCCTGCGCGATGCCCCTGCCGCCGAGGTTCACGCCTTCTTCAAGTCGGAGAAGCCGCGCACCGGCGCCGGTCACGGGGCCCTGGCGCTGGCATTCCTCGCCGAGAAGAAGGACGCCGAGGCCCGTCGCCATGCCGCGCTGGCGTGGCGGAACTACGATTTCGATGCGCGGACCGAGCAGCGTCTGCTGGAGAAGCTTGGCAAGCTGCTCAAGCCGGAGGACCACAAGTGGCGGCTGGATCGCCTGCTGATGCGCGATCTGCGCTGGCGCAGCGAGCGTAACGCGCGGGGCGCAGCCGCGGCCCGCACGGCGAAGCTGATGGGTGAAGCCGAGCGCAAGAAGGCCGAGGCCCGCCTGCAGGTCTACCTGCGCAAGCCCGGCGCGGCCAAGGCCATGGCGGCCCTGCCCGCCGAGGCCGCCAAGGACTGGGGCATGGTCTTCCAGCGCATCCAGGTGCTGCGCCGCAGCGGCAAGGACGCGGAGGCGCGTGCCCTCCTGCGCACGGCCCCGATCGATCCGGCTCTTGCCGTCAGCCTCGACGACTGGTGGGTCGAGCGGCGCCTCGCCGCCTACGAGGCGCTGAAGGAGGGCCGGGCCAAGGCCGCCTACGAGTTGGTCAAGGCGCCCGGCACGCTCTCCGTCAACGAGCGCAAGGATGCCGCGTTCTTCGCGGGATGGCTGGCGCTCAGGCACCTGCGGTCGGCCAAGCTGGCCCTGCCGCACTTCGAGCTCATGCTCGCCTCCGCCGACGGTCCGCGCAGCCGCGCCAAGGCCAATTACTGGATGGGCCGCACGCAACAGGCGCTCGGGCGCGCGGAAAAGGCGCGCTCCCACTACCGGGCCGCGATGGCCAGCACGGATACGTTCTACGGGCTGCTCGCCCGCCAGACGCTGTCGCCGGGGCAGGGGCGCCTTCACCTGCCGCCGCCGCCGGCGCCGTCGGCCGACGAGATCAAGCGCTTCAATGCGCGCGAGGTGGTGCGCGCCGCCGTGATCGCCCACAAGGTCGGTCAGAGCCGCGTCGCGCGCATCATCCTCCTGCACCTGCGCCACGTCATGACGGCGCAGGGCGAGGCGGTCATGCTGGCGCATCTCGCCGGGGCGATGGGCGATACGCAGATGAGCATCCGGATCGCCAAGACCGCCGGCACGCGCGGCTTCAACCTGATCCACTACTCCTATCCGACGCATCCGCTGCCGGCGTACAAGCCCCTGCGCCAGCCGCCCGAGCCGGCATTGCTCCTGTCGATCGCGCGCCAGGAAAGCGAGTTCAATACCCAGATCCGCTCCGGCGCCGGCGCGCGGGGCATTCTCCAGGTCATGCCGATCACCGCCAGGCACGTCTGTCGCGACTACAAGATCAAGTGCGAGCTGGGCCGCCTGATGACCGACCCGGCCTACAACACCATGATCGCCAGCGCCTACATCGGTGATCGTCTGCGCGAGTTCAAAGGCAACTACGTGCTGCTGCTGGCCGGCTACAACGCCGGCCCCGGGCGCGTCAGGCAATGGATAAGGGAGTTCGGCGATCCCCGCACCAAGTCGGTCGATGCCGTCGACTGGATCGAGCGCATCCCCTTCGAGGAGACGCGGGAGTATGTCGCCAAGGTGCTCTCGAACGTGCAAATCTACCGCGCGAGGCTCGGGAAGATGGAAAAGCCCGTGCGTCTCGCCGATGATCTCGGGCCGCGCTGACGTCTGACGCTCAGGAGGCGATTGCGCGGGATGACCGCGATCCGCGATGCGGCCCGGCATGCTTGCTACGGTGAGGCGATGGATGACCGAGATGGCTGAGGGGCAAGGCTGGCGCGACATCTATTTCACCGCCCGTGACGGACTGCGCCTGCACGTCCGCCATTACGAGGCGCCCGGCAGTCTGCGCCGGCCGGCGCTCTGTCTGCCGGGCTTGACGCGCAACGCCGCCGATTTCCACGTGCTTGCCAGCCGGCTGGCGGACGCCCGCGGGCATCGCCGGCCGGTCTATGCCGTCGACTATCGCGGGCGTGGCCGCTCTGCCCGCGATCCCGACTGGCGCAACTACACGCTGCTCGTCGAGGCGCTCGACATCCTCGATTTCATGACCATCGCCGGGTTGCACAGCGCCGCAGTGGTCGGCACCTCGCGCGGCGGCATTCTGGCGATGATCATGGCCGTGCTGCGTCCGACTACGATCGGCGCCGTCGTGCTCAACGACATCGGGCCGGTCATCGACAAGGAAGGTCTGGCGCGCATCGTCGGCTACGTCGGCCGTGTGCCGTTGCCGGCAACCTGGGAGGAGGCGACGGCGCTCGTTCGCGGCATGGGCGCGCGCGATTTCACCGACCTCGACGACGTCGAATGGCAGGCCGTTGCGCGGCAGTGGTATCACGACGAGAACGGCCGTCCGGCGCCGAGCTACGACGCCAACCTGTCGAAGGCCATCTCGCTCGGCGGCGGCGGCATTCCCGATCTGTGGCCGCAATTCATGGCGCTCTCGCCGTTCCCGCTGCTGGCCATCCGCGGCGAGAACTCGGACATCCTGAGCCGCACCACGCTCGAGCAGATGTGCACGCGCCATCCGCGCATCGAGAGCCTGACCGTCAGGGCACAGGGCCACGCGCCGCTGCTGAGGGACGAGGCGACGATCAGGATCATATTCGATTTCCTGATGCGCAGCGACGACCAGCACGTGGCCGAGCAGGCGTTGGCGGCCTACTGAAGCGGGGACCGCCGGCGTTGCGCCGGGCTCATCCCAGCGTGATCCCGCCAGACGCGCGCGGCGCCTCCAGCTCGCTCGATCGCAAGGGGCTTGTGAGTGCCGGGTGCGATTCACGTTCTCGCTGGACGCGCGCAGCGCCTCCAGCTCGCTCGATCGCGCCCTAGAGAATCCCGTCCTCGACATCCTCGATGTTGAAGCCCATGCGCTCGAGGCCGTCCTCGAGGTAGTCGGCGAGCAGCGGGATGCCGAGCAGGTAGGTCTCCGTGGCGTTGACGCGCTCGTTGCGCGCCGTCTCGACCGCTTCCTGGTAGTCCTCGGGTTCGAAGCTGCCGCGGCCGACCCAGGTCAAGGCCACCAGATGCGTCTGCTCGTCGAGATTGAGCGCGGCGATGAACTCGGCTAGCTCGTCGCGCGTCGGGTCTGACGCCAGGTCCTCGAGCGTCTGGTCGGCGTCGTCCTCGGCGGCGGCGGGGCTCCCGGCGGTGTCGTCCCACGCCCCGACTTTGGCGTCGATCTCGCGGGCGCGGACGATCACGTGCGCCACCTTCTCCGGTGCGATCTCGACCTGTGCGCGGCGATCCTCGTCTACAGCCATGAGAAACTCTCCCGTATCAGCCAATGTGCGACCGCCGCCGGTTCGCTGCGCCGATCACGCGTGCAGAGTGACGCCGTCAGGTCGCGGACGACTTGATCCATCGCAAGCCGCGGGCCGAGGCTGGAAGCAGATGCGAGGGGGGCGACGTCAGCGGTGCCGCGGCTCTCGGGCAACGAGCCGTCATCGCCCGGCATCGAGGTGGGCGCGCACGTCGGCGAAGACGGCACGGAACATCTGCGGCGTCAGGCGACCGGTGTTCGTATTGTAGCGCGAGCAGTGATAGCTGTCGAAGAACGTCAGCCCATCGGCGAGTTGATGCCGGCGGCCGTGCGCGAAGGGCATGTCGGCAGCTCGGCGGTTGGCCGCCTTGACGACGCTGTCGTGCGCGATGCGGCCGAGCGCGACGACGCACTCGAGGTTTGGCGAGGCGGCGATCCGGGCGCTCAGGAACGGCCGGCAGGCCGTGATCTCGGCCGGCGTCGGCTTGTTGGCCGGAGGCACGCAACGCACGGCGTTGGTGATGAGGCAATCGACCAGTGTCAGGCCGTCGTCGGGCCGGGCGTCATATGTGCCGCTGGCGAAGCCGAGGTCGAGTAGCGTGGCATAGAGCAGGTCGCCGGCATAGTCGCCGGTGAACGGTCGGCCGGTCCGGTTCGCGCCCTTGAGGCCGGGAGCCAGTCCGACGATGAGAAGGCGCGCATGCTCGCTGCCGAACGATGGGACGGGAGCGTTGAACCAGTCCGGCGCGGCGGCCGCGTTGTCGGCGCGCATCGCAGCCAGCCGCGGGCAGCGCCCGCAGTCGCGGGGCGGCTCGAGCGCGGCCGCATCGGGTGCTCGGGATGGTGAGGGGCGACGGGGCACCGCTCTGGCCTTCGCTCGGCTCACAGATCCGGCAGGTCTTCGTTGCCATAGCCGTCGTTCGACGAGCCGCGATAGGAGCGCGACGTGTCCCGCGGCGCGCGCTGCACCTGCTCACGGCAGATGAGCGTCTCGAGATCCGCGAGATCGATGAACTGGTCGGCTTGCCGGCGCAATTCGTCGGCGACCATGGGCGGCTGCGTCTGCAGCGTCGAAACGACGGTGACGCGCCGGCCTTTCTGCTGCAGGGCCGCCACGAGGGCGCGGAAGTCGCCGTCGCCCGAGAACAGCACGATGTGATCGAGATGGTCGGCGAGCTTCATGGCATCCACCGCCAGCTCGATGTCCATATTGCCCTTGATCTTGCGCCGGCCGGAAGCGTCGGTGAACTCCTTCGTGGACTTGGTCACCATGGTGTAGCCGTTGTAGGCCAGCCAATCCACGAGCGGCCGGATCGAGGAATACTCGCTCTCGTCGGCAAGGGCGGTGTAATAGAGCGCGCGCAGGAGGCAGCCCTTGGAGCGAAAGAGCACAAGCAGCCGCTTGTAGTCGATGTCGAAGCCGAGCGCCTTGGCGGTGGCGTAGAGGTTGGCGCCGTCTATGAACAGCGCCATGCGCTCGTTCGGGTAGAAATGCATGTCAATCACCTAGGTTCAAAATGGCGGCGACGTTTGATCCGCAATCAGATCGTCAGTGTAGGCAATGGCTGAGCTTGTCAAGAGCCTGTCACCCATGTAGTGCGCAGAGCGCCGGACCACCAGCGGGCGGGTGCGCGCGCTGGACTGTCATGTGACGCTGATCAGGGTTTAAACTCCGCCGATGGAGGTGCGTCCCATCGGTGCCGGTGGCAAGGCGGCGCGGCTGTCGACGCGCCGTCGAGCCGGATCAGGCCAATACTCAAGGAACATGACTTGGACAAGGTTTTGCTCGGCCTTGGCGCAAATGTCGCAGGCCCGTGGGGCAACCCCGCGGAAACCGTTTCGAAGGCGGTTGCCCGCCTGGCCTCAGCCGGCGTCCAGGTGACGGCCTGCTCGCAACTCTACGTCACGCGGGCGATCGGGCCGGGCAACCAGCCGGACTATGTCAACGCCGTCGTGCTGGGGCGGACGCGGGAGACGGCGCTGCGGCTGCTCGTGCGCCTGAAGCAGCTCGAGCGGCAGGCCGGACGGCGGCTGCGGCGGCGATGGTCGGCGCGCCCCCTCGACATCGACATTCTCGACCAGGGCAGCCGCGTCATGAACGCCACGGGGTATGGCGGGTGGCGCCTGCAACTTCCTCATCCCGAGCTGCACAAGCGCCTGTTCGTGCTGGCGCCCCTCGCGGAGGTGGCGCCGCGCTGGCGTCATCCCCGGCTCGGGCTCGGTGCGGATGCCCTGCTGCGGCGGCTGCCGGCGGTGCAGAGACGGCGGCCCATTCGGACGCTGCCCCTTGAACCTTGCGGCGGGTTGTGCGAGTAGTGAGGCAAGGGAAATTGGCGGCTGGAGCCGAAAGCTCCGGCCCTTTGGCAGTAGCGAGGACATCACCGCATGGCGCGCGTCACCGTAGAGGACTGCATCGACAAGGTCTCCAACCGGTTCGAGCTCGTTCTACTCTCGTCTCACCGCGCCCGCGCCCTCACGGGTGGGGCGCCGATGACCGTTCCCCAGGACAACGACAAGCATCCTGTCGTGGCTCTGCGGGAGATCGCCGATCGCACGATCTCGCCTGACGATCTGCGGGAAGACTTCATCCATTCGATCCAGAAGCACGTCGAGGTGGATGAGCCCGAGGCTGCTGCGGCGCCGCTGATCGCGCCGGACCGTCGTGGCCCCGTGCTCGGCCGGGACGACCAGACGGCCGATAGCGTCGTCGACGTTCTGACCGAGGATCAACTCCTGCGCGGCATGGAAAGCATGACGCCAACTGAGCCGTCCAGCAATGGGGGCAACGGCCGCGCGCGCTAGCCTCGACGTCGTATCGGATCCGGGCGCGGCCTGCGGGCGCGCCCGTCCCGCCGCATCGCTGTTCGCCAGCGGCGGGGAGGGGGTGCGGCCTGCTCTGCCCCCCAGCCGGCGTCTCGACGCGTTCACCCAGTTTCGATCCCGCCGGGCCCGGGGCTCATCGGCATGATGCGGCAGTACGAGCTCGTCGAACGGGTGCAGAGCTACGACCCGACCGCCGACGAGGCGTTGCTCAATCGCGCCTACGTCTACGCCATGAAGGCGCACGGCAACCAGAAGCGCGCGTCGGGCGATCCCTACTTCTCTCATCCCCTCGAAGTCGCGGCGATCCTGACCGAGCTCAAGCTCGACGATGCCACCATCGTCGCGGCGTTGCTGCACGACGTCATCGAGGACACCGAGACGACGCGCGCCGAGATCGATGCGCTGTTCAGCCCCGAGATCGGCGCCCTGGTGGAGGGGCTGACGAAGATCAAACGGCTCGATCTTGTCTCGAAGCGGGCCGAGCAGGCGGAGAACTTCCGCAAGCTGCTGGTGGCCATCTCGAGCGATATTCGCGTGCTGCTGGTCAAGCTGGCCGACCGGCTCCACAACATGCGCACGATCGAGCACATGAAGCCGGGCAGCCGCCAGCGGATCTCGCAGGAGACGATCGATATCTACGCGCCGCTGGCGGGCCGCATGGGCATGCAGTGGCTGCGCGACGAGCTCGAAGACCTGGCCTTCCGCTGGCTCAATCCGGACGCCTATCGCACCGTCGTCGGACGCCTGGAGACGCTGCGCCAGCGCAACAGCAATCTCGTCGACGAGATCCGCAAGGCCCTGGAGGCCAAGCTCGCCGAGGTCCGCATCCCCGCGGAGGTCTCGGGCCGCGAGAAGAAGCCCTATTCGATCTGGCGCAAGATGGAGAACAAGCAGATTTCGCTCGAGCAGCTCTCCGACATCTATGCGTTCCGCGTCATCGTCGGCAGCGGCGATGACTGCTACCGGGTGCTCGGTGTCGCCCATACGACTTGGCGCGCCGTGCCGGGCCGCTTCAAGGACTACATCTCCAATCCCAAGCAGAATGACTACCGCTCGATCCACACGACGATCGTGGGGCCGCGGCACCAGCGCGTCGAGATGCAGATCCGGACCCGTCAGATGCACGAGATCGCCGAGTATGGCGTGGCCGCGCATTCGCTCTACAAGGACCCGGGCGAAGCGCCTGCGGGCAATCGCACGCGGCCGCAGGATTCGAACCCCTATCAGTGGCTGCGCCGCCTTGTCGAGACCCTGCTCGAGGGCGACAATCCCGAGGAATTCCTGGAGCACACCAAGCTCGAGCTCTTCCACGACCAGGTCTTCTGCTTCACGCCGAAGGGCCGCCTGATCGCCCTGCCACGCGGGGCAACGCCGATCGATTTCGCCTATGCCGTGCACACCGATGTCGGCAACTCCTGCGTGGGCGCGCTGGTGAATGGGCGCCAGCGTCCGCTGATCAGCTCGCTGCGCAACGGCGACGAGGTGGAGATCATCACCTCCAAGGCCCAGACGCCGCCCGCCGCCTGGGAACGCATCGCGGTGACCGGCAAGGCGCGTTCGGCGATCCGGCGTGCCTCGCGTGAGGCGCTGCGGCGGCAATATTCCGAGCTCGGCCGCCGTCTGGTCGCGACCGCCTTCGAACGGGCAGGGGCCGGCTATACCGACGACCTGCTGAAGAAGGGGCTGCACCGCCTCACCCAGAAATCGGTCGAGGAGGCGCTCTCTGCCGTCGGTCGCGGCGAATTGTCGACGGCAGACGTGGTGCGCGCCGTGCTGCCGGGCGCGACGCTCTCCGAAGCCGCGCAGCACCCGCATCGCTCGCGCAACCGCCTGGAGCGGCCGGCCGCCGACGAAGGCTGGTTCAACCTGACCAAGGTCATCGGGCTCAAGTTCCGCTGGCCCGGCCGCAGCCACGGCGACGCCGCGCCGACCGGCCAGGGCGTGCCCATCCGGGGCGTCAAGGGCGACGTCCCCGTGGAGTTCGGCGAGAGCGGGGCCGTGCCCGGGGATCGCATCGTCGGCATCATGACGCCGGGCACGGGCATCCGCATCTATCCCATCCACTCGCCCAAGCTGACCGAGTACGACGAGCAACCCGAGCGCTGGATCGACGTCACCTGGGACATCGACGAGAATTCGATGGATCGGTTTCCGGCGCGAATCACGGTAAGTGCGAAGAACGAGCCGGGAAGTCTCGCGCAGATTGCACAGGTGATCGGCGAGGCCGGCGGCAACATCGACAATCTGCGGATGGTCGAGCGGGGGGCCGACTATACGGAGATGATGATCGAGCTCGAGGTCTGGGACCTCAAGCACTTGAACGAGATCATCGCGGGGCTCAGGGCGAAGCCCATGGTCAACCGCGTCGAGCGTCAGTTCGAGTAGCCGATTCGTAATCCCCTGGCGTAGCGGCGGCGTGTTTGGGGCCGGCGGCGCGTATTGTCCTTTCTCATGGATGCGTTAAATCTGCAGTGGTGGTGGGTGGGTGCTGCCGCGTCCGACACTCGAGGGAGACTTCGAGGCCTGTCGAGACCGCGCGGGGCTCATGCTTGGGGGAATGAGACGGCATGCTGTTCAGGCAGCGCAGGCGCGCTCCGCTGAGCCAACGCGTACAGAATTCGTTCTGGCCGCGCTGCGGCTGGCGACGCACCGCGCGTTATCGTGCGCTGCGGATGACGCGGCTGCGGGGCTCGGCGCATGCCATCGCGCTCGGTTTCGCCGTCGGCGTCTTCACGGCTTGCACGCCCTTTCTCGGTTTGCAGATGCTCTCGGCAGGGCTTCTCGCCTGGCTCATGGGTGGCAGCATCGTCGCCTCGTTTCTCGGTGGCTGGATCGCCAATCCGCTAACCGTTCCTCTCATCTGGCTCAGCTCCTATCACATCGGCATGGCGATGCTCGGCCAATCCGGCCGTTTCGAGTCCGGCCAGTTCCGCGAGGGCTTCGCCCGGCTCTGGCAGGCGCTCTGGGAGAGGTCGCCGGACGTGCTGCAGGCCGCCATGGAAGTGCTGTTCCCGGTTCTCAAGCCGATGTCGATCGGTTGCGTGCCGCTCGGCCTGCTGCTCGGTGGGCTCTTCTACATCCTGGTCCGGCGCAGCCTGGAGGCCTATCAGATGCGGCGTCCCCACGGTGAGCCCCAGCTCGAGGGCGTTCGCCTGCGACCGCTCCGGCTCAGGCCCTCGCACCCGACGCTTCTTTGACCATGCGCGGCGGAGCCGACTTGCGCGGCGGGCGCAGCCTGGGGCAGGATGCTGGGCATCAATGACCGCAGCAGGTTTTCCAGAACAGCCATGGCACAGCACCGTGATGCTCGCTATCTGCGCTTGGGCGTAAACATCGATCATGTCGCCACGATCCGTAATGCGCGCGGCGGTCGGCACCCCGACCCGTTGCGCGCCGCGCATCTCGCCATCGAGGCCGGCGCCGATGGCATCACGGCGCACCTGCGCGAGGACCGCCGCCACATCTCGGACGAGGACATCACCCGCCTCAAGAACGAGCTGACACGCCCGCTCAATTTCGAGATGGCGGCAACCGACGAGATGCTGGCCATCGCCATGCGCCACCTGCCCCACGCCTGCTGCCTCGTGCCCGAGAAGCGCGAGGAGCGCACGACGGAGGGCGGGCTGGACGTGATCGGCGGGCGTGATCACCTGGCTCCGTTCGTGCAGACGCTCCGGGCGGGCGGGATGCGCGTCTCGCTGTTCATCGAGCCGGCGCGAGACGCCGTCGAGGCGTCGGCCCGGCTTGGCGCCGACGTGGTCGAGCTTCACACGGGCCGGTATTGCGAGCGCGCCCTCGAGAACGACGCCAAGGGCCTGGCGGTGGAGCTGACGCGCCTGAGCGAGGCGGCCCGCCTCGCCGATTCCCTCGGCCTCGAGGTGCATGCCGGCCATGGCCTCACCTTCAACACCGTCGGCGCCGTCAGCCGCATCCCCGAGGTGGTCGAGCTCAACATCGGACATTTCCTGATCGGCGAGGCGATCTTCGGCGGCCTGCATTCCGCCATCCGGCGCATGCGCAGTCTGATGGACGAAGCGCGCACGCTCGTCAGCGGTGTGCGCACCGCCTGAAAGGACCGCAGATGATTCTCGGGCTCGGCAACGATCTCATCGACATCCGCCGCATCGAGAAATCGATCGAGCGTTTCGGGGAGCGGTTCCTCGATCGCGTGTTCACCGAGACCGAGCGGCGCAAGTCGGATCGCCGGCTGTTGCGGGCGGCGTCCTATGCCAAGCGCTTCGCGGCCAAGGAGGCCTGTGCCAAGGCGCTCGGCACGGGGCTGCGCCGGGGCGTGTTCTGGCGTGACATGGGCGTCGTGAACCTGCCCTCGGGACGGCCGACCCTGCGCTTGACCGGTGGCGCCGCCCGCCGGCTCGCCGAGATCACGCCGCCCGGCCACGAGCCGCGCATCGACCTGACGATCACCGACGATTTTCCGCTGGCGCAGGCCATCGTCATCATCACGGCGCTGCCGGGCAAGGCCGATCCGCGCTGAGCGCCACGGCGAGGTCGTGCGCCGGCTCCGCCCGGTAGACCTCAGGTCTCGTCACGGGAGCCGGGCTTGCGGGCCGCCAGCCACGCCTTGAGATTGTCGGCGAGGGCGGACTGGCGCTTGGCCTGTCGTTCGCCGGCGGGGTGACCGCCCGCCTTCCCGGCCTTGTGCTCGCCACCGCCAGGAGCGCGCTTGTCCGTTTCGGGCTTGCTCTTCTTCTCCGGCTTCGCCTCCTCCTCGGAGCCGAGCGTACGCGCCACATCCGTCAGGAAGCGGGCGGCGTCACCGGCAGCGAGCCGGCCCGAGGCGTCGGCGATGGCGTCGAGGAGCGGCTCGAGCCAGACCGCATCGGCCTTGGCGAAGTCGTGCAGGACATAGTCCGCCACCCGGTCCTTGTGGCCGGGATGGCCGACGCCGATCCGGATGCGGACGTAGTCATTGCCGACGTGCGCGGACATCGAGCGCAGGCCGTTGTGGCCGGCATTGCCGCCGCCCGTCTTGGCCTTGAGCTTGCCCGGGGCGAGGTCGATCTCGTCGTAGATGACCACGACGTCGCCGAGCGCCAGCTTGAGAAAGCGCACGGCTTCCCCGACCGAGCGGCCGGATTCGTTCATGTACGTCTGCGGCTTCAGCAGCAGCACGCGCTCGCCGTCGATTTCGCCGTCCGCCGTCAGGCCCTGGAAGCGCTTGCGCCAGGCTGAGAAGCCGTGGCGGTCGGCGATGCGATCGAGGGCCATGAAGCCGACGTTGTGGCGGTTATGGGCATGCTTGTTGCCTGGATTGCCGAGGCCGACGAGAAGCTTCATGGCCGTCCATCATCCATTCGCGCAACCGCGCGACCGGGGCTGGTAAGGCCTCGATCGCGCGAGCGTCCCAGCGAGAGGCGCGCCTACTTCTTGTCGCCGCCCTTGGCAGCGGCCGGCGCGGCCGCCTTGCCGCCGGCGGGAGCCTTGGCACCGGCAGCAGCCTTGGCCGCGTCGCCTGCGGCGCCTTCCGCGGCTGCTGCGGCGGGTCCGGCTTCCTCGGTCTCCGGCTTCATCGCCGACGAGCCGGCAATTGTGGCGACGGTGAAGTCGCGGTTGGTGATGGTCGGGGTCACACCCGCAGGCAGACTGACAGCCGAAATGTGGATGGAGTGCCCGATCTCGAGGCCCGTCAGATCGATCGTGAGTTGGCTCGGAATGTTGTCCGCAGGGGCGTAGACCTCGATCTCATGCCGGACGACGTTGAGCACACCGCCGCGCTTCAAGCCCGGCGACAGCAAGTCGTTGATGAAGCGGACGGGCACGCCGACGCGGACCTTGGAATGTGCGCCGATGCGCATGAGGTCGACGTGGATCGGGAAATCCCTGACCGGATCGAGCTGGACGTCGCGAGGGATGACGCGGGTCTTCTGGCCGTCGAGATCGATTTCGAAGACCGTCGAGAGGAAGTGACCCTTTTTCACCTCCATGACGACGTCGCGATGCTCGAGCGCGATCGTCTCGGGTGCCTTGCCGTCGCCGTAGATCACGGCCGGAACTCGTCCCTCGCGGCGAATCTCACGTGCGGCCCCCTTGCCTGCACGAGGACGCGCCGTGGCTTTCAGCGTCGTTGTCTGAGCCATGGCTATTCTCCAAAAAAGAGTTAATGGAACCCGTCGAAGGGTCCGACATCGAGCCGCCCGGCCTCCAAGGGTGCCGCAAGCGCCTCTTCCCATTGCGTGAGATGCGTGGGCTTATAGCCGGAACCGGCGGGAAAGACAATCGCCGTCACAGCCAGCCGACGCCGCGGCGCGGGGGGCGTTCAGGACCCGTGCTGCCCGGGGCAGGCGGTTCAGGATCTCAATAGAAGAGGCACGAGACGCTCTCTTCGCGAGCCGTGCGCGCGATGGCCTCGCCCATCAGCGGCGCGATCGAGAGGACGCGGATGTTCTGCGCCAGCCGCACGGCTTCCGTCGGCAGGATCGAATCCGTGATCACCAGCGTCTTGAGGCGCGAGGCGGCGATGCGCGCGACGGCGCCACCGGAGAGCACGCCGTGCGTGATGTAGGCCATCACCTCGGTGGCGCCATTCTTGAGCAGCGCCTCGGCGGCGTTGCAGAGCGTCCCGCCGGAATCGACGATGTCGTCGATGAGGATGCAGCGCTTGCCCTCGACCTCGCCGATCACGTTCATCACCTCGGACTCGCCGGGCCGGTCGCGCCGCTTGTCGCAGATGGCGATCGGCGCATTGATGCGCTTGGCGAGTGCGCGCGCCCTGACCACGCCGCCGACGTCGGGCGACACGACCATCAGGTTGTCGCTCTCGAAGCGCTGCTGGATGTCGCGCACGATCACCGGTGCGGCAAACAGGTTGTCGGTCGGGATATCGAAAAAGCCCTGGATCTGGCCCGCGTGGAGGTCGAGCGTCATGACGCGGTTGGCGCCGGCCCGCTCGATGAGGTTGGCCACGAGCTTGGCGGAGATCGGCGTGCGGGGACCCGGTTTGCGGTCCTGGCGGGCGTAGCCGTAATAGGGGATGACGGCCGTGATGCGTCTGGCCGAGGCGCGCTTCAGCGCGTCGATCAGGACCAGCAGCTCCATCAGGTTGTCGTTGGCCGGGAACGAGGTGGACTGCAGGACGAACACGTCCTCGCCGCGCACGTTTTCCTCGACCTCGACGAACACCTCCATGTCCGCGAAGCGGCGGACCACGCACTTGGTCATGGGGGTGTTGAGGTAGGCCGCGATCGCGTCGGCCAGCGGGCGGTTGCTATTGCCTGCGACGAGCTTCATGCGCGGAGCACTCCTGCCACTCTTCCTGTTTGGGATATCGAAAGGCATCGAGCGGCCTGCGCGTTTGAAGGAAATGTGACGCCACGGCCTTCTAGCAACAGGGCCCGGACCTGTAAACAGGTCCGGGCCCTCGATGCGACGTTACGGTTTCGAAGTTGTGGATTGGCGTAGCGGTCACGCAGCGATCGAAGTGGCGATCGCACCATGACGCCGGCCCTCCCTAGTTCGTAGCCTTCGGGCCAGGGATCAGCTTGAGGATGCCCTGGGCTGCGGCCGAGGCTGCCGCGTCGGCCGTCTTGCCCCATGCGCCGTCGAGCGAGCCTTGGGCGATGTCGTTCTTCTGGGAGACGGTGCCGAGCGATTTGCCCGCGGGGTCCTTCACCCGCCACTCGATCTTGATCGACTGGCGGCCGTTGGTGGCTTTGCCCATCGCGACGATGCCCTGGACCATATAGGCCCCGGGCGCGCGGGCACGGGCCAGCGTCACACCGCCCTGGCTCAGCTCACGCTGGAGCGCCGCAGCGAGCGCTGCGTTGCCATCACCCGGAGCGCCCCTGACGGGCACGACGACGGCCGTCACCGCTGCGGGGATGCTACCGGTCGTCGTGGCCGGCGGCGGCTGCAGGGCGGCGGTTCGTGCGGGCGGCGGCAGCGTCGCAGGCTGCCCCGGACGCACGCTCGCCGGCTGCGGCGTACCGACCGCGGCCACGGGCGTGGCAGGGGCCTGCGTCGGCAGCCAGCGTCCGATATCCGTCGCCACCGTCTCGGCGATGGACTGCACGATCGCCGGCGTCACGGCTGTCCAGGGGTCCTTGCTCGTGGTCGGGGCCGCCTGACGCTCGCCGGTGATGCGCTTGAGACGCTTGTCGGCACCGTCGGTCACGTCGAAGATGTACGAGACCTTGACGGCCGAGCGGTCGCGCGCTGCCACGATGTAGCCGCGCAGGGTGTAGTTGACCCGCGTCGCCCTGGGATCGCCGACGGCGATCTGCTGGCGCTCCAGCGACTGCGACATCGAGCTGTTGAGCTGCTGGACCACGTTGTGCGGCGGGCCGATGATCGGTGCGATGGCCAGCGTGGCGCGAGCCACGGGCCGTGCGGGCTGCGCCGGGGGCGCAGCCGGTTGCGCAATCGGCGACGGACCCGATGCGAAAATACTGCTGGATGTCTCACAGCCGCCCAGTCCGAGCGCCGGGAGAACCGCTATGGCCGCGACGAGACCCCTCAGGAGCCACGTGGCGGCAGCGTTAGATCGCGTCATTTCTGACGACCCCCTTGCCTAACCCGCTCTTATCCGGCGACCGTCATACTGACTTTGCGGCCTCTAATCTTATTGGTCCGGTACCCCTGGGGAACGGTCTAACCCCTTGATTTGGTCCCGTCCAGACGTAACCCCTGCCTCTCCCCACCCATCTTCGGGAAACTCAGGTCGAAGGCAATACTTCCTGTGGAAAAACTTCCGCTACGCTAGAACAATGGCGGAGATTTGGCGGCCATAATCCGGTTCGCTGCGATGTGTGCTGCGCCGGTAGCTGAAAAAGTCCGCTTCGTTGGCGTATGTGCAAGCGGCCAGATCTTCGATTCGACCGACCCCTGCCGCCTCGAGACGGGAGACGACGAAGCCCGGCAGGTCGAAGCGAGGCCGTGCCGCGGGCTCGGGGCGGGCGAAATAGCGGGCATGGCCCGGATCGATCGCGAGAAACGCGGCTTCGAACTCCGGCCCGACCTCGTAGGCGGCTTGCGAGATGCACGGGCCGACGGCGGCGTGGATGCGCTCGGGACGGGCGCCGAGGTCGATCATGACCTCGACTGTCCGGGCGACGATGCCGCCGAGCGCGCCTTTCCATCCCGCGTGCGCGGCCGCGGCGACCCGCGCGACGGGATCGGCGAGCAGGAGGGGGGCGCAGTCCGCGGTCAGAATGCCGATCGCCAGCTGCGGAACGTCGGTCACGATGGCGTCGGCGCGGGGGGCCTGCTGTCGCGGCCAGGGCGTCTTGGCGACATGCACGTCGGCGCTGTGGATCTGGTGGACGGTGAGGAGATCGTCAGATTGTGCGCCAAGAGCCGATGCAACCTTGGCGCGGTTGATGCTCACGGAGTCCTGCGCGTCGCGCGAGCCGTGACCGCAGTTGAGGGACGCATAGAGGCCTGTGGATACGCCGCCGCCGCGCGGGAAGAAGCCGTGCCTGAGCCCCGGCAACGAGGCCAGCGCGCGCGACTGGTAGGGGCTCGGAGCGGCCGGGGCATGTGTCATGTCGTGGTCCCTGATTGCCTCGCGCTGGGTGCGCGCCCGAGTGTGGGGCGTTGGCGGCCCGTGTTCAAGTGACGCCGGTCCGGCTTCAAGTGAATGGGGCCCGTCTTCAAGTGAAGGGGGGAGGCGGCGGGCGCCGGCCACTCCAGGCGGCAAGCGCGCGAAAGCGCCCGCCCATGCCGGACGGCGCCATCAGGCGATGCACGGCGGCCTCGATGCCGGCGGCGGCCGTGGGGGAGGCGGCCATCAGCCGGCTGGCCCGCTCGACAGCCCCGAGGCGCCCAAGAAAGACCCCCTGCGGCAAGCTGGCCGACGGGGTCAGCGAGAGCGACGCCAGGTCGGCCGCCGTTGCCGCGAAATCCACGGGTGCGCTGAGATCTGCCTGGCCCGGATGCGCCAGCGGGGGCTCGTAGGCGTGCCGGCGCACGGCCTGAAGCGTATCGCCATAGCCGGCCCGGTCGTGGCCGTAGTCGATGAACAGGCAGGTGAGGCTCCCCACCGTGAGCGGCGCCAGTGCGGCGAGAAGGGGGCTCAGGTCGCGCACCTCGACGATCTCGCCGGGCCGGGGCTCGCGCTCATGTCGGGCAACGCTCGCCACGGCCCGCGCTGCCAGCGCCGCATCGGCCGGCCGGCTGGCGAACTGCAGGCGCCCGTCGGGGGCGAGCGCGACGGTGCGCATGTGCCAGCCCGTATCGGTGCGCCAGAGCTGGTCGATGGGCAGGGCGTCGAGAAACTCGTTGGCGACGATGACGGCCGGCAGGTCGCCGGGCAGAGGCGCGAGCGCCGTTCGCCAGGACACCGGACACGTTCCCGACGCAAGACGCCGCCGCTGTTCGTCGGCGAGACGCGGATTGGCCTCGACGAGAACGACCTCGAGCCCGGCCAGTGCGGCGGGCAGCACCTTCATGGCGCGAAGCGCATCCTGCATCAGCGTGCCGCGTCCGGGGCCGAGCTCGATCAGCCGCCAGCGCTCGGGCTCGCCCAAGCCCTGCCAGGCGACGGCCGACCAGAGGCCGACGATCTCGCCGAAGACCTGGCTGATCTCGGGCGCTGTGATGAAGTCTCCCGCGGCGCCGATGGCCTGCTGGGTGCGGTAGTAGCCGTGCCCGGCGTCGCCGAGGCAGGCGGCCATGTAGGCCGAGAGCGCCAGCGGCCCCTCGCTGGCGATACGGGCGGCCAGGGCCTGCGCAAGCGCGGTCGTGGTCGTCTCGTCCATGGCCTTCGTGCCTCAGGTGGCTCGCGGTCCGTCGGCGGCCCGGGCTGCCCGGCGCGCCCGCACGATCAGGTAGATGCCGGCGAGCAGCATGGGCACGGAGTAGATCATGCCGGTGGTCAGGCCGTGCCCGTCGAGGATGCGGTAGCCGCGCTCCTTGAAGAGCTCGCAGAAGATGCGCGCGGCCGCATAGCCGGCGAGGAAGACGCCGGAGACGAGGCCGGCGTTTCCAAGCGCGCCCTTGCGATAGATGATGAACCGCAGCAGCAGGAACAGTGCGAGCCCCTCGAGGGCCGCCTCGTAGAGCTGGCTGGGATGGCGCGGCACCGGGCCGGCGCCCGGAAAGACCATGGCCCAGGGCACGTTGCTGGGGCGTCCGACGATCTCGGCGTTGATGAAGTTGGCGATGCGGCCGAAGAAGATGCCGATCGGCACGGCCGCAGCGCACAGGTCGCCGACGGTGAGTGTCGCGACCTTGCGGCGCCTGGCGAACAGCCAGATGGCCAGCACGGAGCCGATCAGGCCGCCGTGGAAGGACATGCCGCCGTGCCAGAGCGCGAAAATCTCCAGCGGGTTCTTCAGATAGTAGCCGGGATGATAGAGGAGCACGTTGCCGAGCCGGCCGCCGACCACGACGCCGAGCGTCATCCAGAGCAGGAGATCGTCGATGTCGTCGGCTTCGAGCGCTGGCTTGCCCGAGGGCCACAGGCGCTCGGTCCTCAGCAGTTGCTTGATGTAGAGCCAGCCGAGGACGAGCCCGGCCAGATAGGCGATCCCGTACCATTTGACGCTGATCGGCCCGAGCTGGAGCGCGATGGGGTCGATGGCGGGATAGGGGATGACGAGCGGCATCGGTCCTCGCGTCTGGCTGCCAGGGTCTCGCTTTCCCGCCTGGGCGGCGGGTTGTCAAGCATCGCTTCCCGGCGCGGGGGCGGGGGACGGTTGCGCCGCGCGGCACGGCGTCCCATAGTCCGGGCCGATGACCAGCCGGGCGCCGGGGCTCCCGCGATGGAGAAAGTGACACGGCCATGACGCAGACCAATAACCCGATCCTCGACGAGATCGCCAAGCTGATGACGGATGCCGCCGGCGCCGCGCAAGGCATGCGGCGTGAGGTCGAGACCCTCATGCGCAGCCAGGGCGAGCGCATGCTGCGCGAGATGGATGTGGTGCAGCGCGAGGAGTTCGAGGCCGTGAAGGCCATGGCGCAGAAGGCCAGGGAGGAGAACGAGCGCCTGGAGGCGCGCATTGCCGCCCTCGAGCAGCGTCTCGAGGCCATGTCGTCCGGCCACCCGACCGAGTGATCCGGCCGGCGCGCAGCAGTGCTTCGCGAGGCCGTGTCAAGCCCGCTGCGGCGATCGGGACAGCGGGCGTGGACAGGGGAGTTTCGCGTGGACGAGCGCGGGGCTGCGCTTGCGACTCGTACCCCCCTTTGCTTTGGTCGCGCTCGGCTCTTGTGGACGAGGCGCGCGCCGCACGGTCGGCGGCGGTCGGTGTCACATTGCGGCCGAAAAGTTCGGCACCGTCACCGTGGTGCGTGCAGAAGCAACCGAGGGATTGGTATGGCAACGGCTGAAATCGGCTACGACCGCGTCACGAACCCCATCGACCTCGCGGAGCAGGTTGCGACCGGCCACGAGTGGTCGCTGGAGCGCACTGCGGACGACGAGCTGACGATGGTCGTGGCCGGCACGTGGACCGACTATCACGTTTCGCTGAACTGGCGCTCCGATCTCGAGACGATGCATCTGGCCTGCGCCTTCGATTTCAAGATCCCCGACAATCGCCTCAACGAGGTGTATCGCCTGATCGCCCAGATCAACGAGCAGCTCTGGCTCGGTCATTTCGACCTGTGGAGCCAGGAGGGCCTGATCATGTTCCGCCACGGCCTCATGCTCAACGGTACGGTCGCGACGCCCGCCCAGTGCGAGGCGCTCATCCGCGTGGCGCTCGAGGCCTGTGAACGCTATTATCAGGCCTTCCAGTTCGTCGTCTGGGCAGGCAAGGAGGCGCGGCACGCGCTGACCTCGACCATGTTCGAGACCGAGGGGCAGGCCTGATCCGGCGAGCCCGGGTCTCGCCACCAACGCGGCAGGGAGCTTTCGATGGCCATTCCACTCTCGGCACCCCTCGTGCTGGCCGGCGCGGGCAAAATGGGGGGCGCGCTCCTCGAGGGCTGGCTGGCGCAAGGGCTCGATCCCAAGCTCGTGGCGGTTCAGGACCCGGGGCCGCCCGACGAGGTGCGCGACCTGCTGGCGCGCCACGGCATCGCCAGCGGGCCGGCCGCGCCCACGCTTGCCGCGCCGGCAGGTGTATTGGTCCTCGCCGTCAAGCCCCAGGTCATGGACGAGGTGCTGCCGGGGCTCGCCCGCGTCGTGGCACCGGGCACGCTCGTCCTGTCCATCGCGGCAGGCCGCACGATCCACAGCCTCGAGCGCCATCTGCCCGCGCAGAGCGCCGTCGTGCGGGCGATGCCGAACACGCCGGCGGCCATCGCCCGCGGCATCACGGTGGCCTGCGCCAATGCCCGCGTCACAGCCGCGCAGCGCCATCTCACGGACGCCCTCCTGGCGGCGGTCGGCGAGGTCGCCTGGGTCGAGCGCGAGGATCTCATCGATCCGGTCACGGCGGTGTCTGGCTCGGGTCCTGCCTATGTCTTCCTGCTGGCGGAGGCGCTGGCGGAGGCGGGCCGTGCCGTCGGCCTTGATGCGGATCTGGCGGCGCGCCTTGCGAACGCTACCGTGTCCGGTGCCGGCGAGCTCCTGCACCGCTCGGACCTCGATCCCGCCACGCTGCGCAAGAACGTGACCTCGCCCGGCGGCACGACCGCGGCGGCGCTCGGTGTGCTGATGGCCGACGACGGCCTCGGGCCCCTGATGCGTCGCGCTGTCGAGGCCGCGACCCGCCGGTCACGGGAGTTGAGCGGCTGAGGCGCCGCCGCCGGCCGGCCCGATCTCGCGGCTTCACCTTCAAAAGTCCATCCGGACCCTCTATCTTCCAGGGAGGCCCTTACCCCTGGAGGACACGATGCTCGATCTCACGACCCCCCGTGGGCGCATCATCGCCGCCGCCCTGCGGCTGGCCGAGCGGCGGTCCTGGCGCGATCTGACGCTCGCCGACATCGCCGATGAGGCCGGTATCGCACTTGTCGAGCTCAGCCACGAGTTCCACGCGAAGACGGATATTCTGCGGGCATTCGTCAAGGCTGCGGACGACGAGGTGCTGCGCCGGGCACCGAAACGCAACGAGGACCAGAGCGCGCGCGACCGCATCTTCGACGTGGTCATGACCCGCTTCGACGTGCTCGCGCCGTATCGCGTCGCGCTCAAGAAGATCATGTGGTCCGTGCCGTTCGAGCCGGCACTGGTGCCGACCATGCTCTGCTCGCAGCACTGGATGCTGGAGGCGGCCGGCATCGCCTCCGACGGACTGTCTGGAGGCGTGCGCGTGGTCGGTCTCGGTTCGGTCTACGCCCGCGTCTTCCGCATCTGGCTCGAGGACGACGATCCCGGCCTCGCCCGCACCATGGCGGCGCTGGACCGCAGGCTGAAGCGGGGCGAGCAGGCGCTCGGGCGCATGGATGATATCTGCAGCGCCGGGAGACGCCTCGTCTGCGCCGTGCTGCCGCGCGGGTTCCGGCGCCCCGAGGAGCGCGCGGACACGCCACGCGCCGCCGATGGCCCGACGTACACCTGAGCACGCAGTTCGCCAGTCCATGAGAGCGGGCGCCGCTGTCGCGAGAGCGCAGGGTGCGAATGACGCTCTCGCTGGCGGCTCTACGCGCACCCATCTCGACCGATCGCACCTGATATCGAAGTGCAGGGTGCGATTCACGCTCTCGCTGGCAGCTCTACGCGCTACCATCTCGACCGATCGCACCCTGGGGAGCCACGCATGTCCACCGCGCCGCAAGGCAGCCGCATCATTGCCTACGACGATTTTCTGGCCGTCGATGTCCGGGTCGGCACCATCGTCGCTGCCGAGCCGTTTCCGGAGGCGCGTAAACCGGCCATCAAGCTGCGGATCGATTTCGGCGGCGAGATCGGGATCAAACGCAGCTCGGCGCAGCTCACGACCTATTATCAGCCGGAAACGCTGGTCGGCCGGCAGGTGGCCGCGGTCGTGAACTTCCCGCCGCGCCAGATCGGCAAGTACATGTCGGAGGTGCTGACGCTCGGCTTTCCCGACGAGAGCGGCAACGTCGTGCTGATCGTGCCGGAGCGCAAGGTTCCCGACGGCGGCCGGCTCTTCTGATCTTGCGGCCCGATCTCACACGGGCACGAGGATGATGGCTTTCAATCCGCCGAGCTGGCTCGTGCCGAGCGTGACGTTGCCGCCGTGACCGCGCACGATGTCGCGTGCGATGGCGAGGCCGAGGCCGGTGCTGCTGGTGTCCTGGTTGCGGGCGTTGTCGAGCCGGTAGAACGGCTTGAACACCTGCTCGCGCTCGTCGGGCGGGATGCCCGGGCCGTCGTCGTCGACCTCGATCCTGAGCCACTGGCGGTCGCTGACGGCGCGGATCGAGACCTTGTCGCCGAAGCGCAGCGCGTTGGTGACGAGGTTGGTGATGGCGCGCTTGAAGGCCTGACGCTTGAGTGGGATGATCACGTCCTTGCGCCGCCGTCGCATCTTCAACTCGACGTCGGGACCGAGCCGCAGGGCCTCGTCGCGGACCTCCTCGAGCAACTCGCGCACGTTGGTCGGCTGAGCCTCCTCGCCGCCGTCACCCCTGGCGAAGGCGAGATAGTCCTCGAGCATGTGCTGCATCTCCCGGACATCGCCGAGGAGATCGTCGGTCTCCTTGCTCTCTCCGAGGAGCGTCACCTGCAACTTGAAGCGCGTCAGGATCGTTCTGAGATCGTGGCTGACGCCGGCGAGCATGGTCGTGCGCTGGTCGACGTGCTGCTTGATGCGGTCCGCCATCTCCAGGAAGGCCATGGCCGCCTCGCGCACCTCGCGAGCGCCGCGCGGCCTGAAGTCCTTCGGCACTGGACGGCCCTTGCCGAAGGCGTTGGCTGCCTCCGCCAGCCGAAGGATCGGTCGGATCTGGTTCCGGAGGAAGAGGATGGCGACCGTCAGGAGCACGACCGACGTGCCGACCATCCACATGAGGAAGATGTGCGAGTTGGAGGCGAACGTCTGACTGCGCGTCGCCAGGAAGCGCAAAACCGCGGTGTCCAGCTTGACGCGGATTTCGACATGGCGCGACTGGCCGACGGTGTCGATCCAGAACGGCGACGCGATCCGCTTGCGGATCTCGTTCGACAGCGTGCGATCGAGCAGGCCGAAGAAGGGCTTCGGGCGCGTCGCCGGCAGGTCGCCGGCCGGCAGCACCTGTAGCGAGAGGTTTAGCCTGTCGCGCGCGATCTCGACGAGGCGCGAGTAGTCGTCGTAGTTGTTGTAGTCGCGGTAGATCTCGATGAGCGCGCTGATGTCGCGAGCGGTTGCCTCCGACAGGCGTCGCGTCACGGCCTGGTAGTGGCGCTCCATGAAGACGAAGGCGATGACGCCTTCGAGCAGAACGATCGGCGCGATGATGATGATGAGCGCACGCGCATAGAGCCCCTTCGGCATCAGGTCCGAAAGGGTCTCGCCCAGTCGCCGCCAGGCGCGCACCGCGAGGCGGACCTGCTGCGGCTCGGCCTTGTCGTCCGTCGTGGCAGCCATGCTGGCTCCGGCGCTTGCTCGTGCGCTCAGCTCGTCCTCGTGCGCTCAGTCGGTGTGCAGGATGTATCCCTTGCCCCGCACGGTTTGCAGAAAAACCGGGTTCGAGGGATCGACCTCGATCTTGCGGCGCAGCCGGTTGATCTGCACGTCGACGGCGCGCTCACTTCCCGTCGCGTCGTCGCTCGCCAGCTCGTGGCGCGCGATAGGCATGCCCGGCTGTTGGGCGAACATGCGCAGGAGATCCCGCTCGCGCTCGGTGAGCTTGATCGATTGCTCGCCGCGCCGCAATTCGCCGCGGGCGACATAGAAGATCAACTCGCCCATGCGCACCTCGTCGCTGGCGGCCTGGGGCGAAGGGGTGCCGCGCTTGAGGATGTTGTTGAGGCGGAGCAGCAGCTCGCGCGGCTCGAAGGGCTTGGCGAGGTATTCGTCGACGCCGAGCTCGAGCCCCTGCACACGCTCTTCCGGGCCGGCGCGCGCCGTCAGCATGAACACCGGCAGGCTCGACGTGCTCTTGAGGTCGCGGGCGAGCGAGAGGCCGCTCTCGCCGGGCATCATCACGTCGAGAATGACCACGTCGAAGGCGAGGCCGCGCATGGCCGCGCGCGCCGCCGCGGCATCCGCGGCTATGGTGACCCGGAACCCCTGGTCGAACAGGTAGCGCGCCAGCAGCTCGCGGATGCGCTGGTCGTCGTCGACGACGAGCACGTGCGGCGCATCGTCCGGCAGCGGAGTCTCGCACCTGGTGGTTTCGGTTGGCATGGTCATGCTCCGTCCTCGGGCCCTTGCCGGGCACCGACCTGCCGCCGGACGATCCTGGCGACCTGGACCTGTTCGTCCGCGTTGAGCATCGAGAAGAGGAAGCGCTCGGCATGGAGCTCGCCGCCGGGGCCGGCGGCCGCCAGGGCCCGCGAAATGCGCTCGAGCTGCGGGCGCGCCAGGCTGGTGGCGAGGCTGCGGCCCTTCTCGGTCGGGAACAGCAGCCGCTCGCGGCGATCCTGCTCGTTGCGCTGTTGCAGGATATAGCCCTCGTCGACGAGCTGCTTGAGGACCCGGGCGAGGCTCTGCTTGGTGATCGTGAGGATCGACAGGAGGTCGGCGACGCACAGGCCCGGATTGCGTGCCACGAAGTGCAGCACGCGATGATGCGCCCGGCCGAAGCCGATCGCCGACAGCATCTGATCCGGGTCGCTGGTGAAATCCCGATAGGCGAAGAACAGCAGCTCAACGAGCCGCACGAGGCGGTCGGCGTCGGGCTCCTCGTCCGGACGCAAGGCAGGCGTCCCGCCACGCGCGGGCTTCCGGCTGGATGCGGGCAGAGTTATGTCAGTCATGTTGACTTATTTGAAGCCGATTGATAGTGCTGGCAAGGCCTTTCTGAAGCTGCCCGCGAGTGCGCGAAGCCTGTTTTCGCCCTCTCCCGGCCAGCTCGGAGCGGGCTCGTACAAGCCGCACCATGATACGCGATTTCGGCAGGAGAACGGAGCGGACCGTCCGCGCGCGCGGCCTCTGGCCCGCGAAACGGTACCGTTCGCGTGGCACGTGCGGGGCGCAGGGCGTGCGCGACCGCCGGGCGCACCTGCGGGGAAGAAACGGCAACGGAGACATGGGCCATGGCGTCCGATCTGATCTATTTCGGTGATCCGCTGGTCTGGTACGACGGCCGTATCGTGCCGTCCCAGGACGCGACGATGCACGTGCTGACCCATGGCCTGCACTACGGCTCGTGCGTGTTCGAGGGCGAGCGCGCCTATGACGGTGTCGTCTTCAAGTCCCGCGAGCATACGGAACGCCTGCATCGCTCCGCCGGTATTCTCGACTTCGAAATTCCCTATTCGGTCGATCAGCTCGAGGCCGCCAAGGCCGAGGTGCTCGCGCGCAACGGCAGCGGCAACAAGTACGTGCGGGCCGTCGCCTGGCGCGGCGGCGAGAAGATGATGGCGGTGGCCGCCCAGCAGAACCCCATCCATGTGGCGATCGCGACCTGGACCTGGCCGTCGATGTTCGACCCGGCAGAGCGCATGCGCGGCATCCGGCTCGACATCGCCGAATACCGCCGCCCCGATCCCGCCTGCGCCCCGGCGATGGCCAAGGCAGCCGGGCTCTACATGATCTGCACGCTTTCGAAGCATCGCGCCGAGAAGCGCGGCTACGCGGACGCGCTCATGTACGACTGGCAGGGCCGCGTCGCCGAGTGCACGGGCGCCAACGTCTTCTTCATCGCCGACGGCAAGATCCACACCCCGACCGCCGACTGCTTCCTGGCGGGCATCACGCGGGCGACCGTCATCGACCTCGCCAAGTCTCGCGGCATCGAGGTCATCGAGCGGCGCATCATGCCGGACGAGCTGCCGGGCTTCTCGGAGTGCTTCATCACCGGATCGGCCGCCGAGGTGACTCCGGTGCGCGAGATCGGCCCGCACAATTTCCAGCCCGGCCGCATCTGCCAGACCCTGCTCGACGACTACATGACACTGGTTCAGCCGAAGTCCTGAGCCAGACCGCGGCGCGGCGAACGTGTCGCGCCGACAACACCGGACGCCGCGGCGGGCCTCGCGGGGCGGTTCTGCGTTGCGCTGGTGGCTTCTCTCCGCGACAGTTTCCTCCTGACCGCAACGACGACAGGAGGGCGGCCATGCGCATCGCCTCGGTTTTCGCCATCGCTTTGGGGGTCCTGGCCGTCTCGGCCACGCCCGAGGCAGCGGTTGCCCAGAGCTTCGGGGGTGAGAGCCAGGGCCGGGACTGTCAGACCATTCGGACCTGCAATTTCTCGCGCCGGGGGGCCTTCCGCGGCTGCCTGTCCTCCTACACGTGCCGCACCTGCCGCTTCGTGCCGTCGTGCGAGCGCGTCGGCCGGCAGCGCGTCTGCGCCAATCGCCTGCGCTGCACCTGGGGCGCCTGATGCCTGGGTGTTGCCAGAGGACGGCAGCTCCGCCATCGTGACCCGCACGGGCCGGCAACGGCCCGGTGATGCGAACAGACGGACAGGATTTTCCCATGAAGGTCATCGAGATCGTGCGCTACGGCGCACCGGAGGAAGCGTGCGACTGTGTCGAGGCGCCGGACCTGCCGGCACCGGGCGCGGGTGAGATCGTCGCCGACGTCGAGGCCTTCCCGCTCAATCCGGCCGACCTGCACACGCTGGCCGGCAATTATGCCGTGCGTCCGCCGCTGCCGGCCCGCCTTGGTGCCGAGGCTGTCGGTCGCATCTCGGCCGTGGGGCCGGATGTCGCCGGGCTGGCGGTCGGCGATCGCGTCATTTTCCGCTGCCGTGAGAATTGGGCGAGCCGTCGCCACGTGAAGGCGGGCGACGTGCTGCGCCTGCCCGCAGCCCTGCAGGGTGACGTGCCCGCCGATCTCGTGCTGCAGGCGGCGATGCTCAAGGTGAACCCGGCCACGGCGCTGCTCATGTTGCGCAACTATGTGACGCCAGCAGCCGGCGAGTGGGTGATCCAGAACGCCGCCAACTCGGCGGTCGGCACGCACCTAGCGCGCATGGCGGCCGCCGAGGGCTGGCGCACCATCAACGTCGTGCGTAGCGATGCGGCTGCCGAGGTCGTGCGGGCGGCGGGCGGCGACGCGGTCGTTCGCGACGGTCCCGACCTCGCCGCCGCGGTCGCGAAGGTGGCGGGCGGCGCGCGGATTGCGCTCGGCATCGACGCACTGGCCGGCGCCCATACCGGCCGGCTGGCGGACTGCCTTTCGGACGGCGCCACGCTCGTCAACTACGGCCGGCTGACGGACAAGGAGTGCCATGTCGAGGCGCGCCACTTCATCTATCGCGGACTGGCCCTCACGGGCTTCTGGCTGTCGCCCGCGCTCGTGCGCATCGGCCCCGCGGCGACGGCGGCGCTCTACGCCGATCTGGCCGGCCGCATCGCCAGCGGGGCGCTGAGGGCGCCCGTCGAGGCGACCTATCCGATCGAGCGCATCCGTGAGGCGGTCGCCCACGCCCATCGCGGCGGACGTGCGGGCAAGATCCTGGTGACGCCGAACGGGCCGCTCTGATCGATCTCGCACAACGGCAGGCGCCGACGCGTGCGCGCCCCGCCAATGGTTGGAGTCGTGGCATGTGCGCGGGCCTCGAGATCCGGGCGAGCGACGCTGGCGATCTGCCGGCGCTCGAACGCCTCTATCGCCAGACGTTTCCCGACGAGGACCTTTTTCCCCTCGTGCGGGAGTTGCTCGACGAGCGCGCCGACGTGGTGTCATTGGTCGCCGCCGCCGATGGCTCGGTGGCCGGGCACGTCGTCTTCACGTCATGTCGCGTGGACGGCAGCCCGGCGGGCGTGGCGCTGCTCGGCCCGCTTGCGGTCGCGCCGGCTTGCCAGAGGCGTGGCGTCGGTGGTGCGCTCGTGCGCGCCGGTTTCGCGCGGCTCAGGGAGGCTGGCGTCGCGGCGCTCTGCGTGCTCGGCGACCCCGGCTACTACGCCCGTTTCGGCTTCATGGAAGAGACGCAGATCGTGCCACCGTATCCCCTGGTTGCCGAATGGCGCACGGCCTGGCAGGGGATGCGGCTCGGCGATCCCGCATGCACGTGCAGCGGCCGCCTGATCGTGCCCGGTCCGTGGCAGCGCCCGGCCCTGTGGGCTCCGTGACGCCGGCCGGGCCGAAGACTGCTACTCCGCGGCTTCCTTGACCGGCGCGGGGTTTTCGAGCTGGCCGCGAAGGGCTGCCTCGCGCGCCAGCATCCTGGCGTGGTTGGCATCCTTGACATGGCCGAAGCCGCGGGCCTCTTCCGGCAGGCTCGCCAGCGCCACGGCAACGGCGTGGGTCGCGGGCGTGAGGCGGTGGGCGATGTCATCGAGCAGCCGCTCGTAGTCGACGATCATCTGACGCTCGCGCCGGCGCTCGGCCGTGCGCCCGAACAGATCCCATCGCGTGCCGCGCAGCCGCTTGCCCCTGGCGAGCAGCCGGAAGACCGGCAGCATCCAGGCGCCGAAACGCATCTTGCGGGGGTGGCCCGTGACGGGATCACGCCGGGCGAGAAGTGGCGGCGCCAGATGGAACTCGAGCCGCGTCTCGCCCTCGAACGTCTCGGCGAGCGCCTTGGCGAAGCTGCCGTCGGTATAGAGCCGCGCCACCTCGTATTCGTCCTTGTAGGAGAGAAGCCGGGCATAGTTGCGCGCAACGGCCTCGGCCACCTGCTGCTTGCCGGGCGTCGCCTTCTGCTCGATTTCGCGGATCCAGGCGATTTTCCGCCGGTAGCGCTGGGCCAGCGCCACGTCCTGATAGGCCTCGAGATGGCGCGCCCGGTGCGCGACGATGTCGTCGAGCGTCTCGGGCGGCGCGGCGTGCGAGCGGCCGGCGCTGTCGGCGAGGGCGTCGAAGGCCGAGCGGTCGTGCGCGGCCAGCCGGCCGAGGCGGAAAGCGGCGAGGTTCATCTCGACGGCGGCGCCATTGAGCTCGACGGCCTTTTCGATCGACGCCGCGGAAACCGGCACCAGCCCGCGTTGGAACGCGAAGCCGAGCAGCAGCATGTTGGAGGCGATGGTGTCGCCGAAGAGCCGGCGGGCGTACTCGTGCGCGTCGAGACCGAGCACAGGTGCCTGGCCGGCGCGCGCCTCGATCGAGCGGCGCAGGCGCTCGGCCGGCAGGCTCAGGTTCGGCTGGCGTGTGAACTCGCCGGTCATCAGCTCGTGCGTGTTGACGATGACGGGGGTGTGGTCCGGCCGCACCGTCTCCAGAACCTTCTCCGATGCCGTCACGACGAGGTCGCCGCCGATGACGAGGTCGGCGCCGCCGAGACCGGCGCGGATGGCATGAATCTGCTCTTGGTCGGCGGCGAAGCGCATGTGGCAGGCGACGGCGCCGCCCTTCTGGGCGAGGCCGGTCATGTCGATGCCGCCGAAGCCCTTGCCGTCGAGGAAGGCGGCCTGGCCGAGCACCGCCGAGATGGTGACGACGCCCGTGCCGCCGATGCCCGTCACGAGCATGGCGTAGGCATCCGTGAGCTCGGGCAGCGTCGGCTCCGGCACGCTGGACAGCAGGCCCTTGAGGTCGGCGCCCCTGGCGGCCCCGAGCGGGCGGCGGACGCTGCCGCCGTGGACGGTGACGAAGCTCGGGCAGAAGCCCTCGATGCAGGAGAAATCCTTGTTGCAGGCGGACTGGTCGATGGCGCGCTTGCGGCCGTGCGCCGTCTCGACGGGCACGATCGCCACGCAGTTCGACTTGATCCCGCAATCGCCGCAGCCTTCGCAGACGGCCGTGTTGATGAAGGCGCGCTTGGGCGGGTCGGGATAGAGGCCACGCTTGCGGCGGCGGCGCTTCTCGGCGGCGCAGGTCTGGTCGTAGACGAGGACCGTCACGCCTTCGGTGGCGGCCAACTCCTTCTGCACCTGCTGGAGGTCGCGCCGGTGATAGCTCTTGATGCCGGCCGGCAGCCCGCCCGAGCCGTACTTGTCGGGCTCGTCGCTGACCACGACGACACGCTTGGCGCCCTCGGCCTTGGTCTGGGCGGCGATCTGGGCAACCGTCATGCCGCCGTCGAGCTTCTGGCCGCCGGTCATGGCCACGGCGTCGTTATAGAGGATCTTGAAGGTCACGTTGGTGCCGGCGGCGACGGCGGCTCGCACCGACAGGCTGCCCGAGTGCAGGTAGGTGCCATCGCCGATGTTCTGGAAGACGTGGCCGCGCTTGGAGAAGGGCGCTTCGCCGATCCAGTTGGCGCCTTCTCCGCCCATCTGCGTGAAGCCCTCGGTGGAGCGGTCCATCCATTGGGCCATGTAGTGGCAGCCGATGCCCGCATAGGCGCGCGAGCCCGCGGGCACGACCGTCGAGGAATTGTGCGGGCACCCCGCGCAGAAATAGGGGATGCGCATGGCGGCAGCGTCGGGCTCGGGCTTGTTGCCCTTGAGCCGCTTCAGGGCGGCCAGCCGGGTCTTGATGTCCTGATCGTCGGCATAGCGCAGCAGTCGCTCGCCGATAGCGACGGCGACGTCCGTCGGCTCGAGCGCGCCCTTGGCCGGGAAGAGCCATTGCTCGTGCTCGTCCTTCTTGCCGATCACGACGGGGGCGCCCGGCTTGCCGTAGAGCTGCTCCTTGACCTGTGTCTCGATGAGAGAGCGCTTTTCCTCGACCACGATGACGAGGTCCAGCCCCTGGGCGAAGCGCGCGAGGCCGGTCGGCTCCAGCGGCCAGGTCATCGCCACCTTGTAGAGCCGCAGGCCCAGCCGCGTGGCAGCCAACTCGTCGATGCCGAGCTCGTCGAGCGCCTGGCGCGTATCGAGATAGCTCTTGCCCGACGTGATGATGCCGATCTTCGGCGCAGCGCCGCCGCGGAGCACGAGCCGGTCGAGCGGATTGGCGCGCATGAAGGCGAGAATGGCCGGCCGCTTGTGGTCGTGCAGCCGCGCCTCCTTGAGCAGAGCGCCGTCACCCAGACGGATGTTGAGGCCTTCGGCGGGCGGCGTGTAGTCGGTCGGCAGGGTGACCGTTACGCGGTCGGGCCGGCCGTCGACGACGGTCGTCGATTCGAAATTGTCCTTCACGCATTTCACGCCGACCCAGACGCCGGCATAGCGCGAGAGGGCGAGGCCATAGACGCCGTAGTCGAGGATCTCCTGCACGCCTGCCGGATTGAGCACGGGCATCATGGCGTCGACGAAGGCGAATTCGCTCTGGTGCGCCGACGTGGAACTCTCGCAGGTGTGATCGTCGCCCATCAGCGCGATGACGCCGCCGTGTTTCGCCGTGCCGGCATGGTTGGCGTGGCGGAAAGCGTCGCCCGAACGATCGACGCCCGGACCCTTGCCGTACCAGATGGCATAGACGCCGTCGTACTTGCCTTCGCCCCTGAGCTCGGCCTGTTGCGCGCCCCAGATGGCCGTCGCCGCGAGGTCCTCGTTGAGGGCGGGATGGAAGACGATGTGATTGGCCTTGGCGATCTGGCCGGCGCGCTGGAACACCCCTTCGAGACCGGCGATGGGAGAGCCGCGGTAGCCGGTGATGTAGCCGGCGGTGTCGAGCCCGGCCTGTGCATCGCGCCAGCGCTGCATCAGCGCCAGCCTGAGCACGGCCTGGGCACCCGTCAGCAATACGCGGGAGGCGCCGAGATCATACTTGTCGTCGAGGCTGATCTTGGAGTTGGTCATCCCGACCTCACTGGCTGGCGTGCGGTTGTCAGGCGAGGCGTTGGCAGCGGACGAGGCACAAACGCACGGCTGGCGCTTCATCGCTAAAAGATAAGCTCTTCTGCCCGGGGTGCAATGTTTGCGTGCCTCGGCCCGATGCCGGCTGGGCCGCAATTGAAAGCAAAAAAAATCTGCCGCCGCCACGAGAAAGGGCCGCAGCGATCCATGCTGCGGCCCTCTTGCGAACGTGCTGGCTGGCAGTGCGTACTCAGCCGAACAGCGACGTCTTGCCGAACTTGACGGCGAGCAGATAGTAGAAGGTGACGCGCGGCTTGTTCTGGTCGGCCTTCATCGTCGCGCAGACCTCCTGGATCGCCTTGTCGAGATCGGCGTCGGACTGCGTGAGGGCGAGCTTCTTCTTCAGGAAACTGTCGCGGACCCGGGCGAGCTCGTCCTTGCTGGAGCAGGAGACGAGGGACGCATCCTTGCTTTTCAGCGCGATGCCCAGATGCTTGACGATGCCGGCGATGACTTTCTCGTCGGCATTGGCGGCATACTTTTTGACTTCGGCAGCGTAGTCAGTCATGGCGAGTGCTCCCTTCGGGGTCAGGGGGATAACCTGGTCTGACGGATCGGAAGCGCGCAGTGTGAGCCGTCAAGCCCAGTTGCGGAACAGGCCGGCGAAGCAGCTTCGGCCTGTGATTCTCCGGATACTGTCAGAGGATAAGCGGTTTTGTGCAAAGCACGCACCTGCTTTTTCCACCGAAAGTCTTTGCCAGTCTGCATTTCGGGCGCCGGCGTCGGGTCGGACCATGCCGCCACGAGCCCGGCGGCCGCGGCGCCTCGCTACTCCGAGCGGGCTAGCATCGCCTCGATCAGGCGAAAGAAGTTTTGACGCCCCGGATGGCCCTGGATGCGCGCGATCTCGCGACCGCCCTTCATCAGCACGATGGTCGGCGCGATGGTGATGGGTTGCGCGATGTTGAGCCGATCGGTGTCGACACGCGCCACGTCGATGAAGCGCATGGGGATGGCCTTGGCGCGCGGTGTCTGTGCGTAGGCGGAGGCCACGTCGCGCTTGAAGATCTGGCAGAGCGGACAGCCGTCGATCTCGAAGACCACCAATTCGCGGTAGCTGTCGACGGGTGTCGGCGTGTGGCCGCTGCGGTCCTGAAGGGCATGGCTCTGCGAAGCCAGCCCCAGAGCGAGAGCGAAAGCGGCAGCGAGAAGAGCGGCGAATACGCGGGACATCGGCGAACCTCGGAAGCGTCACTGCGCGCAGTCTAGGCGGGTGACGACGGGTCCGACAGCAGGCTGTGAAGCGGTGGTTAAGCCGCGTGCCGAAACGGGACGGCGTGCGTCGCGATGGCCACGCGGTGTATCACGGCGGTTCAGAACACCGTCGGCTGGGTGATCGAGCCGATCAGGAACAGCACGCCCAGCATGAGCACGAGGACGCTGCCGCCGATGCCCGCGATGGCGTGCACGCGCCGCGCCCATGGTCCCTCGCCTCCGGTCAGCTTGATGGCGAGCTCCCGCGAGCCGACCGCGAGCGCCGCCAGCACCGAGACCGTGATGGCCGTGCCGAGGGCCATGGCGAACGTGGCGCCGACGCCCGCCCAGAACAGCCCTTGCGTGAGCGCGAAGACCAGCACCAGGACCGCGCCGGTGCAGGGACGCACGCCGACGGCGAACGCCATCGCCAGGGCCTTGCGGGTGTTCCAGGCGCCTTCGAGCTGCTGAGGGGAGGGCATGTGGGCGTGGCCGCAGCAATCGTCGTGGTGGACGTGCGCGGGGTGCGGTGCCCGTGTGGCGTCGCCGTGGCCGTGATGGTGATGGCCGTGCTGGTGGTGATGATCGTGTCCGCAATCGTGCGCATGCGCGTGAGCGTGGCCATGATGCGAGGCGGCGAGCTCGGCATGGGCGACGTGGCGATGCGGGGCGGGCGCGGCCATCGGCTCTGCCGTCGCCGGCCGGCGCAGCGCCTTGCGAAGCTGCGTCACCAGCATCCAGGCGCCGACCGCTGCGATCAAGGCGTAGCTCGCCGTCTCCAGCCAGTTGACCGCCCATTTCATGGTCATGCCCGAGGCCTTGAAGACGAGCGCGAGTGCGCTCACCAGCACGATGGCCGTCATGGCTTGCACGAAGGCGGCGAGGAACGCCAGGATGATGCCGCGACGCACGGTGCGCTCGTTCGCCAGCACGTAGGAGGAGATGACCGCCTTGCCGTGGCCGGGGCCGGCCGCGTGAAAGATGCCGTAGCCGAAGCTCAGCAGCGCCAGCGTGAGGGCGGCCGACAGAGGATTGGCGGTCTTGAGGTCACGCACGGCCTTGGCAAGGCCGCGGTGCAGCTCCGCCTGCTTCTGCTGGATCCAGACGGCAAGCCGGGTCAACGGTCCGTGCGCAGTCTGGACGGGAGGTGGAGCGGCTGCGCGGCTCGGCGGCAGGAAGCTGCGCGGGCTGGCGGGCTTGGCTCCCGTCTCGGCGCGGGCGGGCGGCGTTGCGGCGGCGACGAGGACGACGCAGGCCAGGAGAGCAATGAACCAGCGCAACATCATCCTGCGACACCGCACTTGATCTCGGCGACACGCGCCATGGCCATGCCGATGTTGCCGCCGAACTGCTGGAAGAAGGCCTCTCCGAGCTTGTCCATCTTGTCGGTGTCGGCGCCTGCGGCGGCCTTCAGTGTGACTTTGCAGGTCTTCGGCGCGTTGTCGGCGAGCTTGATAGCCGTCTCGGACGCCCAGGCGAAGGAGATGTAGTAGCTCGGGTCATAGACGCCGACGGTGAAGTCCTTGGCCTCGAGCAGCACGGGGCTCTTCAGCATCACCGTGAAATGCAGCGAGAGCTGGCCGTTGGTGTGTTCGAGCCAGTAGTCCTTGCCGGGCTCGGCGGCGAGCTTCTGCTTGCCGAGGCTGGCGAAGGTGAAGTAGCCGAACTCTTTGAGGCCATCCATGTTGACCTTGGCGAGATCGGCCAGCTCCTTGCGCGAGTATTTGCCGTCCTTGTCGGTGTCGAGGCCCTGGATGGCCATGGCGGTATAGAACTCGTCGAAGGTCCAACGATGCTGGAAGCCCGTCACGGTGCCGCCGGCGACGAGGATCGTCGTCTCCGATTTGATGTACATGTGCGGATGGGCGTGCGCCGTCGGCGCCATCGCCACCAGCCCGAGCGCGACGGCGAGCGCCGCGCCACTCCATCGCAGACCTCCGAAAGCCGTCATAGCCACCCTCCGCGGTGGTTGCAGGATGCTCCGAGCGTGCGCACGCTCGATCCGACGCACACGCGCCGCGACGAGCGGTCCCGGCATCGTCTCGGCTTCGATCTCCGCACCCGCCAAGGCCTGTTGCAATCCCGAATGACGCGACAGTCGCCCTGGGAGCTCGTCCATTTCGCGCCTCTTCTAGATGATTTGCGCCCGCCATTGTAGCAAGACTGCGGCGCACCAGGATCGACGGCCCGCCTTGTGACGCTTGGACGCCCCTTGCTTGGCCTTGAGTCTGCCATGTTATAACATTTATTGTCTGAGCGTTGGCAAGGTCGTGCCGCCCTGCGGATTCGGCGGCACCGGCGAAAGGAAGCGGAGCATGTGGGGTAGGGCGAAGGGGCTGCGCGGCGGGCTCGCTGGCGCGCTCGGGCTATGTCTCGGGTTCGTCGGCTGCGGCGGCGCGTCGGCGGCCGGTGAGGTGGTGGTCACCATCAAGCCAGTGCACGCGATCGTCGCGGCGGTGATGCAGGGTGCCGGCACGCCACATCTGCTGATCCAGAGCCAGGGATCGCCGCACACCTACGCGCTGAAGCCCTCGGAGGCGCGGCTGCTCAACGGCGCGCGCGTCGTTGTTCGCGTATCCAGGGACCTCGAGCTGTTCCTCGAGCGGACGCTCAAGTCGCTGCCTGCGGGCGTGCAGGTGGTCACGCTCGACGCGGCGCCAGGGCTCACGCGCCACAAGGTGCGCGCCGGCGGCGCCTTCGAGAAGCATGGTCACGGGCCGGCCAAGGGGCAGCGTCACAAGAGCGGGCGTCACGACCATGGCCACGGCGCGCATGGCACGCATGACGCACACATTTGGCTCGATCCGCGCAATGCCCGGGCGATGGCGAAATTTCTCGCGCGAGAGCTGGCCAAGGCCATGCCCGAGCACGCCGAACGCTTCCAGCAGAACGCCAGGGCGCTCGATGATCGCCTCGTCGCGCTCGAGGCCGATCTGCTGCGGCTCTCCAGGCCGCTCACTGGACGCGCGTTCCTGGTCTTTCACGACGCCTACCAGTATTTCGAGAAGCGCTTCGGGCTGAGCGCCGCCGGCTCGGTCACGATCAGCGCGGACACGCCGCCGAGCGCGCGCCGTATTCGCGATCTGCGCCGCAAGATCGTGCGGGTGAAGGCCCGCTGCGTGTTCGCGGAGCCGCAGTTCGAGCCGAAGCTCGTCGCCACCCTGATCGAAGGGACGGCGGCGAAGTCCGGGACGCTCGATCCGCTGGGCGCCTCGCTCCCGGCTGGTCCGCTGCTCTACGAGCAGCTCCTGCGCGCCGTCATGCGCGATCTTGCATCCTGCCTGTCGTCCTGAATGGCGGGGTGAGCGGCGGGCATCGGTATGATCCCGTACATGCGGGGGCGCAAACGGAAACGGGCGGCCCGTGAGGCCGCCCGTCGTTTACTTGTCGTCCGCTGGGATGGTGTCGACGTCGTCGGGAAGCGTCCGCCATCCCGCTCGGTCGCGTCAGATCGAGCTGCGGAACTTCTGCCACGTGACGACGACGCGGGCGCCGACCTTCACGCGCGGATAGAGGTCGAGCACGTCGCGATTGTACATGCGGATGCAGCCCTTCGAGACGGCCTGTCCGATGGTCCAGGGCGCATCGGTGCCGTGGATGCGGTAGGCGCTGGAGCCGAGGTAGAGGGCGCGCACGCCGAGTGGGTTCTGCGGGTGGCCGCCGGGAACGTAGTGCGGCAGGCGCGGGTTCTCGCGGCGCATCGTCGGCGTCGGCACCCACGACGGGTTGACGCGCTTCATGGAGACGTGCGTCGTGCCCGACCAGCGGCTCTGGCTGCGGGGAACAGCGATCGGGTAGGAGATCGCCTGCCCACGGCGCTGGATGTAATAGAGCCGGCGATCGCCGAAGCTCACGATGATCTGGCCGGGAGCATGCTTGCTGGAGAAGTTCACGACCTGCCGGCCGCTGCCGCCGACGACGGTATCGCCGCCCCACAGCCAGCTCCAGTCCTGAGCCTTGGCGCTGCTCGGCGCGGCAACGAGGAGACCGGCGATCCCTGCAGCAATTGCAAACGCACGAACGAAGTGTCTGGTGATCATCTCGTAGCTCCCATTATGGCGGCGTCCGATTTCGGACGGTCGGCTGGCGGCACCATCGTATCTAGCGCCGCATGGTGAACAGATTCTTGATCGTCTCCACGCATAACACCACCGATTGACGGTGAGGTCTCACCCTGACGTACGTTCCCTGGCGCCGGAGCGTCAGCTCCAAGAGCCCGGGTCGCCTCGCATTGTCTTGCCGTGCTACGCGCGAAACGCCTTTGTCGCCTCTAAGTTCCCATTAAGTTTCATGGGGTTCTAAGGTTCAGGCAAGAAATCATATTACCGAGCAATTCGCAAGTATCACTCCCAGGCTCGCCAGTTCCGGTCCTGCCATCACAATGACGAGAGGATGAAGACAGGGGCGCCGATGTGGACGCGCTCATAGAGATCCTTGACGTGATGATTGTGCATGCGGATGCAGCCGTGCGACGCGGCATGGCCGATGGAGCCCGGTGCGTTGGTGCCGTGGATGCGATAGAGACCCCAGTCGAGATAGAGCGCGCGCACGCCGAGGGGATTGCCCGGGCCGCCCGGAACGGTATGGCCGGGGTTCCAGGGCGGCGTCCAGCTCGGGTTCTTGGCCTTGGCCTGCACGAAAGACTTGCCGGTCCACTGGTTTTTCGGCGTGCCGATGGCGATCGGATAACGGATGGCGCGGCCGTTGCCGAGCACGTAGTAGAGGCGGCGCTCGGTGTTGACGACGATGATGGAGCCGCGCGGGTAGCTCTTGGTGAAGGGCACGAACTCGCCGGTGCGGGCGGTCGCTTCACGATGGGTCGATTTGCGCGCCTCGGCATCGAGCGGGAGCAGGCACACGCCGAGCATGGCCGTGACCAGCGCTGCGAGCATCGTTGATGTAAAGCGTACCATCGGCATCTACCCCATTTACCTGCAGCTTCAAGTCTCCGAGAGCCCTCTCGGGAGGCTTGCTGCGTGACGCTCTGGCGACGACGATGGGCGTTGCGGACAGCTCTCGCCCGTTGGTCGTCGTATTGCTCGATCTGCTGTCGTCTCCGGCGTTCCAGTCCAGTGTTCAAGTCCTCGTACCGCGACGCTGAAATGTGGCGCCGTGCGGCCGCCCGTTCATGGCGGAATTGAGGCTGGTGCTCGGTTCGCGACCCGACTCTTCTGGTCCCTTAGTCGTTGGTTTGCAACGGGTTCAAAGGGGATTTGTGGGCGCTTGTGGGGAAACGGCCACAGTGCGGAGCGGGGTGCGCAAGATGCGGCGAAGGCGTGGCGGGGCCGAGGCGTTCAGGTGTTCACGCCGCCGGGGGACGCGGACCTGCAAGGCTCCGGCGCAGGAGCGGCGGCGACGTCATGACGGCGCGAGGGCGGCTCCATGTCGGGGCGTGCTTGACGGGAGGCTGCTTCCATGATTAGAACAAAAGAAGAACAATCGAGCAATCGTGAACACGTCGAACAACGCCGCGGCATCAGCATGCACGATCCATATCCGCCAGCCCCGTGTCGCAGGCACGGTGCTTTGTCGGTCGCCCGTCTCGTCTCCGGCGCCCGTCTCGTCTCCGGCGAAAGCGAGGCCGCGCACGGAAACCGCGTCCGCGATGGGGGCGCGCCGCGAGATCTCCTCCGCATTTCCGGCGACCGGGAGGAGGGCACGCCGCGGCCGCCATTGTCCCCATCTGACGGCGCGCCCCCGTCCAGCGCCTCCCTGGCGGTAGCCGGGGTCCCGGCGCGGCGTGCACTGCTCGAAGGGCTGCAGACCCGCATCCGCTTGCTCGAGCGCTGGCAGAGGCGGGGCGCTGCCGCGGCGCATGCCGCTCCCGATGCGGAGGCTCACCGATCCCCGTGCCATGCCTCCGGCGGCGCTCGCGCGGCGGCGACCTGGACATTCGGGCTTCCCCGGCTCGACGCGATGCTGCCCGGAGGCGGTCTCGATACGGCCGCTCTCCACGAGGTCAAGCCGGTGGACTATGCGCATGCCGCGGCCGCGCGCGTGCTGGTCCTGTCTCTTGCGGCGCGTCGGCTCGCAGACACGGCCGGCCGTCTGCTGCTCTGGTGCGAGACGCGCCGGACGGTGCAGGAGCATGGCCGTCTTCATGCGCCGGGGCTCGGCGATCTCGGGCTCCCGCCCGAGCGTGTGCTCATGGTCGAGACCCGGTGCGAGCGCGATCTCTTATGGGCCATGGAGGAAGGGCTGCGCTCTCCGGCGATAGCGCTGGTGATCGGGACGCCGGCAGCCGTCGATATCGTGGCGGCGCGGCGTCTGGCGCTCAGGGCGGGAGAGCAGGGGGCGCCCTGTCTGTTGCTGACGGCGCACGACACGCCTGCGGCCCTGGCCGCGACGAGCCGTTGGCGCGTGGCGGCGGCGGGCAGCACTCCCCATGCTCCTTTCGATGCCGCCGCGCCGGGGCGACGGTGCTGGCGGCTCACGCTCGAGCGCTGCCGGCATGGGCCGGAGGCGGTGGAGGTGATCACGGAATGGTCGCATGAAGCGCTTCGTTTCGATCTGGCTGCCCCGCTGGCCGGCCGAGCGGCTGAGGCGGGTCCGGCCCGGCTGCATGCCCGCTGATGCTCCCTTCGCGCTGACGGCCCACGGCGAGGGAGGCATCGTCATCACGGCGGTGAATGCCTGCGCGGAGGCCGAGGGGGTGCGTGTAGGCCAGCGTCTCGCCGACGTGCGGGCGGCCCTGCCGGGGCTCGCCTCGGCGCCGGCCGAGCCCGACGAGGACGCGCGTGCGCTCGTTCTCCTCGCGCGCTGGGCCGGGCGCTATGCACCGGCGCGCAACGTCGAGGGGGCGGATGGTCTCTGGCTGGAGACGACGGGTGTGGCGCACCTTTTCGGCGGCGAGGCCGCCATGCTGGAGGACGTGCATCGCCGGCTGGCGCGGCCGCGAGGCGGTCTGGCGGCATGTGGCTTCACCGTGCGCAGCGGGCTCGCCGATACCCCCGAGGCCGCCTTCGCGCTGGCGCGCTTCGCGACCTCCGCCGCCCGGCCTTTCGCCGTCGCCCCGCCCGGCCGGCAGGCGGAGGCGCTGGCCGGTCTGCCGGTCGCGGGGCTCGGGCTCGAGGCGGAGACGGTGCTCCTGCTCGGACGTCTCGGGCTGAAGCGCATCGGCCAGCTCTACGGTCTGCCGCGCGCAGCGCTCGAGCGTCGCTTCCGCGGCGTCGCGGGGCGGGGGCGGTTGGCAGAGACGGCGAGCTTTTCGGTCTTGCGCGCGCTCGATGCCGCGCTCGGGCTGCTGGCGCTGCCACGCCGGCCGCTGGTCGAGCCGCCGGCCTTCGTCGTGCGCCAGGCCTTCGCCGAGCCGCTCGTCACGGCGACCCCGCTGACAAACGTGGTCAACCGCCTGGCGCACGAGCTCTGTCGCCTCCTCGCCGATACCGCGCAAGGGGCGCGCCGGCTCGGCCTCGCGCTCTATCGCACGGATGCGACGGTCATCGAGATCACGGTCGGCACCAGCCTGCCGTGCCGCGAGCCCGCCCACCTTCTGCACCTCGTCGAGCGGCGGCTCGAGGACGTCGATGCGGGTTTTGGCATCGATCTGGTGGTGCTGGCGGCGCTCGCCGTCGAGGCGATGTCGGTCGAGCAGGGGCGTCTCGACGGGGGCGAGGGCGGGGCCGCCGTCGCCGATCCGGCGCCTCTCGTCGATCGTCTGGCGAACAGGCTCGGCGCCGAGGCGGTGCTCCGGCTCACCGCAGGGGCGAGCCATGTGCCCGAGCGGGCGGGTGGACGCGAGCCGGTCTGGCGCGCGCGCCGGGCAGAGCTGGCGACGAGGCCTCCGCCCCGTCCGCCCCGGCCACCGCTGCTGCTCGAGCCGCCGGAGCCGATCGGCGTGCTCGCGGAGGTTCCGGAAGGCCCGCCAGTGCGCTTCACCTGGCGCCGCAAGACGCGCACCATCGTGCGTTTCGAAGGGCCGGAGCGGATCGCCGGCGAATGGTGGCGCGATCTTGTCGGGGGTGGGCTTGACGGCGGCGATGCTGGCCGGCGGCGCGCCCGCACACGCGACTACTATCGTATCGAGGATCGCGATGGCGGGCGTTACTGGGTGTTCCGGGACGGGCTCTACGGCGAAGGAGAAGAGGAGCGCCCGCCTGTCTGGTACCTGCACGGGCTCTTCGGTTGAGAGCGGCCGAGCGCACTCCCGGCGCGATCCGGCGAGCGGCCTTTCACATGCTGCGCGAAGAACGCCTGAGCCGGAAGGCCAGGATGAGCAGGGCGACCTGCGACACGAGAAGGATCACAAGCCGCTCCGAGCCGGGCATCGGCTGCGCGTTGCCGGAGATGCTCTCAAAGAAGCCCGTTTTGTCGATGGCCAGCAGCAGGAAGAACGAGGCGAGGAACCAGAACGTGAACCGGCGGCGGGAGACGAGGCCTGCACGTCCGGGGATCAGCGAATAAAGCGCCAGCGTCGAAACCGTACCGACGAGGCTCCTGATGATCAGGCGGACGTCCTCGGCGAGTTGCTCGAGGCAGGCCTTGAAAAGCGGGCGCAGGATGTCCGTGACGAAGGTCCAGGCGTTGAGCTTGTTCACGCGCCAGATCTCGTCCCGAAGGGCCGGTTTGGCTGTGCCGTAAACCTCTCCGGCGCGCGCGATGATGTCCTTTTCCGTATCTGTGCCGGCGTGATGCGACCGTGGGCGCGACGTCGGCAGCTGGGATGCCTCGCGGCTTGCTTCGCGCGTCCCGAGGGCCGAGGCCCGCGTGAGGCCGTGGCATGCGGGCCGTATCCCTTGCCAGTCGTGCGGTCGCACATTAAAAGAACATAATGAGAACATTATTCCCGGCGCCGGCCTATGCCGAGCTGCAGGTGACGAGCAATTTCTCGTTCCTGCAGGGCGGCTCGCACCCCGAGGAGCTGGTGGCGCAGGCGAAGGCGCTCGGACTTGCCGGGCTCGCCGTCACGGATCGCAACACGCTCGCCGGCGTGGTGCGCGCCCACGCGGCGGCCAAGGAGGTCGGCCTGCGCCTCGTCATCGGCGCCCGCCTCGACCTCGAGGATGCGCCGAGCCTCTTGTGCCTGCCGACGGACCGGGCCGCCTACGGCCGGCTCTGCCGGCTCTTGTCGCTCGGCAAGCTCCGGGCCGAGAAGGGCGCCTGCGTGCTGCGTCTCGCCGATCTCGCGGAGCACGCCGAGGGACAGATCCTGATCGCGCTGGCGCCGGAGGACTGGGACTGGCGGCAGGAGACGGCCGGGGTTGAGAAGAGCGGGCGGCGCGGCAGCGGAGATGGCGGAGACGGGGGCGAAAGCCTCGAGCCCGCTCTCCGGCGCCTGCGCGCTGCGCTCGGCGAAACGCCTCTCCACCTCGCCGCCTCGCACGCCTACCGCGGCGACGATCGCGCCCGCATCGCCGCGCTGGCGCATCTGGCGGAGCGCTGCGGGACGCCGCTCGTCGCCACCGGCGACGTGCTCTATCACGCCGCCCATCGCCGCCCGCTCGCCGACGTGCTGACCTGCATCCGCACGCACTGCACCATCGCCGAGGCAGGGCTGCGTCTCGCCGCCAACGCCGAGCGCCATCTCAAGAACGCGCGCACCATGCTGCGCCTCTTCAAGGGCCACGAGGCGGCCGTCGCACGCACGCTCGAGATTCTGGAGGCCTGCCGCTTCTCCCTCGACGAGCTCGTCTACGAGTATCCCGACGAGCCCGTGCCGGCGGGGCGCACGGCGCAGTCGTACCTTGCCGAGCTGGCCGAGCGGGGGGCGCGCTGGCGCTTTCCGGACGGGGTGCCGGAGCGCATCAGGGACCTCATCGCCAAGGAGCTGGAGCTTATCGAGGCGCTCGGCTACGCGCCCTATTTCCTCACCGTACACGACATCGTGGTGTTCGCCAGGAGCCGCGGCATCCTCTGCCAGGGGCGCGGCTCGGCCGCCAACTCCGTGGTCTGCTACTGCCTCGCCATCACCAACGTCGACCCGACCGAGATCGACCTCCTGTTCGAGCGCTTCATCTCGCCCGAGCGCAAGGAGCCGCCCGATATCGACGTGGACTTCGAGCACGAGCGCCGCGAGGAAGTGATCCAGTACATCTATGCCCGCTACGGCCGCGCGCGCGCGGGCCTCACGGCCACCGTCATCTCCTACCGGGCGCGCTCGGCGGTGCGCGAGGTCGGCAAGGCCATGGGGCTGTCGGAGGATACGGTGGCCGCGCTCGCCGGCATGGTCTGGGGCACGCGGTCGGGCGGGGCGCTGCCCGAGGCCCACGTGCGCGAGGCGGGGCTCGATCCTTCCGATCCGCTGCTCGCCCGCGTGCTGGAGCTCGCCGACGAGCTCATCGGCTTTCCGCGCCATCTCTCCCAGCACGTCGGCGGCTTCGTGCTGACGCGCGGGGCCTTGAGCGAGGTCGTGCCGATCGGCAACGCCGCCATGGCGGACCGCACCTTCATCGAGTGGGACAAGGACGACATCGACACGCTCGGCCTGCTCAAGGTGGACGTGCTCGGTCTCGGCATGCTGGCCTGCATCCATCGCGCCTTCGATCTGATCGAGCACCATCATGGACGCCGGCTGACGCTCGCCTCGGTGCCGCGCGACGATGCCGCCGTCTACGACATGCTCTGCCGGGCGGATTCGATCGGCGTCTTCCAGGTCGAGAGCCGCGCGCAGATGAACATGCTGCCGCGCCTGAAGCCCCGCAATTTCTACGATCTCGTCATCGAGGTGGCGATCGTGCGGCCGGGACCCATACAGGGGGACATGGTGCACCCCTATCTGAGGCGCCGCTCGGGGCTCGAGCCGGAAGACTATCCCTCGCCGGCGCCCGAGCACGGCCCCGCCGACGAGCTCCGCCAGATCCTCGGCAAGACCAAGGGCGTGCCGCTCTTCCAGGAGCAGGCGATGCGCATCGCGCTGGTGGCGGCGCGCTTCACCAGCGCCGAGGTCAACGAGCTTCGCAAGGCCATGGCCACCTTCCGGCGCAAGGGCACCATCGGGCTGCTGGAGGAGAAGATGGTGTCGCGCATGGTGGCGCGCGGCTACGATCCGGCCTTCGCGGCGCGCTGCTTCAACCAGATCAAGGGCTTCGGCGAATACGGCTTTCCCGAGAGCCACGCCGCGAGCTTCGCCCACCTCGTCTACGTCTCGTCCTGGCTCAAGTGCCACTACCCCGCGGCCTTCGCGGCGGCGCTCGTCAACTCGCAGCCCATGGGTTTCTACGCCCCGGCCCAGATCGTACGCGACGCGCGCGAGCACGGCGTGGCGGTGCGCGAGGTCGACGTCAACCACTCCGACTGGGACTGCACGCTGGAGCCGGACGCGCCCTTTCCCGTGTCACCGCCGGACCGCAGTGCGGGGCGTCTCAGGACGCCGCTCACCGCCATCCCGCAGCCGGCGCTTCGCCTCGGTCTCAGCCAGATCGACGGGCTCGGCGAGGAGGCCGCGCGCCGGCTCGTCGCCGCCCGCGCTGCCGAGGCGCGCCCCTTCGCCGATGTGCACGACCTGTGGCTGCGCAGCGGGCTCGGCCAGCCTGTACTGGAACGGCTGGCGGCGGCCGACGCCTTCCGCTCCCTGGGGCTCGACCGCCGGCAGGCGCTCTGGGAGGTGAAGGGGCTCGCGGGCGGCGCGCCGCTGCCGCTCTTCGCCTGGAGCCGGGCCGGGGAAGCGGGCGCGGAGCCGGCCGTGGCGCTGCCGGCGATGGCGCTCGGCGAGCATGTCGTCAACGACTACCAGACGCTGCGCCTGTCGCTGAAGGCGCACCCGATGAGCTTCCTGAGAAGCGATCTCGTACGCCGCCGCGTGCGGGCCTGCGCCGACCTCACCACGCTGCGGGACGGCGCCTTCGTCGCCCTGGCGGGCGTGGTGCTGGTGCGCCAGCGGCCGGGCTCCGCCAAGGGCGTGGTGTTCATGACGCTCGAGGACGAGACGGGCGTCGCCAACGCCGTCATCTGGCCGAAGGCGCTGGAGCGCTTCCGCAAGGTGGTGATGCGCGCCCGCCTCATCCTCATCCACGGCCGCATCCAGCGCCACGAGGACATCATCCACGTCGTCGCCGCTCGCCTCGAGGACTGCAGCGACTGGCTGCTCCGGTTGTCGGCCGAGGCCGGGGCCATGCCGGTGCCCATCGCCAACGCCGACGAGGTGCTGCGCCCCGAGCCCGGCTCCGCCCGCGGCAGCCTCGCCCCCGCCGGCCGCCGCCACCCCCGCGACGAGCGCATCATTCCGAAGTCGCGGGATTTCCATTGAGCGAGGCGTGCGCTCGTGGTGCTGCCAGGACGCCACCCCGTGCCAGCACGACGGCGTCATGCTAACGTGCGCCCCGTCCAGGCCAACCAGCGAGAGCCCCCCGATCATGCCGAGCCTTCTCCGACGCGGTTCCGCGCGCGCCCAGGGCGTCCGGCGCGCTCGCGTGCTCGCGGGGGCCGTCGCGCTCCTCTCGCTCGCAGGCGCACTGCCCGCTGCGGCGCAGACGCGCGCCGCGCCGGAGCGCGAGACGGGGCGCACCGAGAAGCCGCTCGTCCGCTCGGCGCGCTACATGGTCTCGGCCGCCAATCCGCTCGCCGTCGAGGCCGGGCTCGAGATGCTCCGGGCCGGCGGCAATGCCGTCGACGCGGCCATCGCCGTCCAGCTCGTGCTCAATCTGGTGGAGCCGCAGTCGTCGGGCATCGGTGGCGGCGCCTTCATCCTGTTCTGGGACCAAAAGGCCCGCCAGCTCCGCACCTACGACGGCCGCGAGACGGCGCCCGCCGCGGCGCGCCCCGAGCGCTTCCTCAAGGCCGACGGCCGGCCGATGCCGCTCCGCGAGGCGATCTTCAGTGGCTCCAGCGTCGGCGTGCCGGGGCTCGTCGCCGTCATGGCGCTCACCCACAAGCAGCATGGGCGGCTGCCCTGGGCGCGCTTGTTCGCGCCGGCTATCCGGCTCGCCGAGGAGGGCTTCCAGGTCTCGCCGCGCCTGCACGTCCTGCTGCGCTGGATCGGCCCCACCGGCTTCTCGCCACGGGCCCGGCGCTATTTCTTCGACGCCGACGGCAGCGCGCGGACCATCGGCTCCCGCCTCAAGAACCCCGAGTTCGCCCGCACGCTCAGAGAGATCGCGACCGGCGGCGAGGCGGCCTTCTACCGCGGACGCATCGCCCGTGAGATCGTGGCGGCCGTGCGCGCCGCCGCCCGTCATCCCGGCGACATGACCGAGGCGGACGTCGCCGGCTACCGCGCCAGGGAGCGCCCGCCCGTCTGCATCGCGTATCGCCAACGGCGGGTGTGCGGCATGGGGCCGCCGTCGTCGGGCGGGCTGACGGTGGCCATGGCGCTGAAGCTCGTCGAGCCCTTCGAGCTCGGACGACGACCGCTCGACGTGCGCGGGGTGCATGTCCTGACCGAGGCCCAGAAGCTCGCCTATGCCGACCGCGACCGCTACATGGCCGACGCCGATGTCGTGCCCGTACCGGTGAGCGGCTTGCTCGATCCGGCCTATCTCGACAGCCGGCGACGCCTCATCCGTCCGCTCAGAGCCGGTCCGAAGGCCAGTCCGGGCCGGCCGCCGGGGGTCGGCATCCCGCCGGGCCGCGATGGCACGCGGGAGCGCAAAGGCACGAGCCACATCTCCATCGTCGACGCCGATGGCAACGCGGTCTCCATGACGACGACCATCGAGGGCGCCTTCGGCTCGCGCCAGTGGGCGGCGGGCTTCCTGCTCAACAACGAGCTCACCGATTTTTCGCTGCGCCCGCGCGACGCCGACGGCCGGCCGATCGCCAACCGCGTGCAGGGCGGCAAGCGCCCGCGCAGCTCCATGGCCCCGACCATCGTCTTCGACGCCAAGGGCGAGGTCGAGGCCGTGCTCGGCTCGCCGGGCGGCAGTCGGATTATCCTTTACGTGCTGAAATCCCTCGTGGCGCTCATCGACTGGGGCATGGATGCCCAGGCGGCCGCGGCACTCGTGAACTTCGGCAGCCGCAACGGCCCCTTCGAGGTGGAGCATGGCCGCGACGGTCCGTGGCTCGCTCTCAAGATGCGCGCGCTCGGCCATGAGGTGACGCCGTCCTTCCTGGTCTCGGGCACGCATATCGTGGTACGTCGCGGCGGGCGCCTGGAAGGCGGCGCCGACCCGAGGCGCGAGGGCGTGGCGCGGGGGGAGTGAGGCTCGGAGGCAGACGTGAGCAACCGGCTATCCGTCACCGTGGTCGGCGGCGGCATCTTCGGTCTCTGGCAGGCGCTGGAGCTGGCGCGACGTGGGCACACGGTGACGCTGCGCGAAGCCGCGCCCGGGCCGGGGGACGCTGCCGCCAGCCGTTACGCCGGCGCCATGCTCGCGCCCTACTGCGAAGGCGAGGCGGCGGAGCCCGTCGTGATCTCGCTCGGTCTCAGGGGCCTGGAGCTCTGGAAGGCGGCGTGTCCGGCGGTCGTGCAGCGCGGCAGCCTCGTCGTGGCGGCGGCCCGCGACCGATCGGAGCTGGTGCGCTTCGCCCGCATGACCGGGGGGCATCGCGCCGTCGGCGGCAGCGAAATCGGAACTCTCGAGCCCGATCTCGTCGGGCGTTTCGGCCAAGGGCTCTTCTACGAAACCGAGGCGCATCTGGCGCCGCGCCCCGCACTGGCGTTCCTCGCTGCCGAGGCACGCCGGCACGGCGCGGAGCTGCGCTTCGGCGAGGCCGTGACCGGACCGCTCTGGCTCGCCGCTTCCGATGGTGGACCGGTCATCGACTGTCGCGGCCTCGCGGCGCGCGACACGCTGCCGGAGCTCCGGGGCGTGCGCGGGGAGATGCTGGTGGTGCGCACGCGTGACGTCCACCTGACGCGGCCCGTGCGCCTTCTGCATCCGCGCTTTCCGCTCTATGTCGTGCCCTGGGGCGACGATCAGTACATGGTCGGCGCAACCGTCATCGAGCGCGACGATGCCGGCCCGGTGACGGTACGTTCGGCGCTCGACCTGCTGGCCACGGCCTATGCGCTGCACCCGGCCTTCGGCGAGGCAGAGATCGTCGAGATGTCGGCAGGCGTCCGGCCGGCCTTTCCAGACAATGTGCCCAAAGTTGTGATCCGCGGGCGCTGCCTCTATGTTAATGGCGCGTACCGGCACGGGTTCCTCATGGCGCCCGCGATGGCAGAGCTCGTGGCCGACCATCTGGAAACCGGGACGACGCATCCGGAGGTTTTTGTTGCGAATACTGCTCAACGGTGAGCCGACCCAGACCGCTGCCCGTACGCTCGAGGAGCTGGTGGCGGCGCTCGGCTATGGCGAGATGCGCATCGCGACCGCGCTCAACGGCAGCTTCGTGCCGGTGCGCGCGCGCCCTGAGACGCGCATCGCGGAGGACGACAAGGTCGAGATCGTCGCCCCGAGGCAGGGCGGCTGAAGGAGCGAGACGGAATGTTGACCCAGGCGGATACCCCGCGCGCACTGGTGCTCTACGGCCAGGAGGTGGCCTCGCGCCTGCTGATCGGCACGGCCCAGTACCCCTCGCCGGATGTGCTGGCGCGGGCGGTCAAGGCTTCCGGCGCCGCCATCGTCACGGTGTCGCTGCGCCGTGAGTCCGCCCGTCAGAAGTCCGGGCAGAGCTTCTGGCAGTTGATCCGGGATCTCGGCATCAAGGTGCTGCCGAACACGGCCGGATGTCGCACGGTGAAGGAAGCGGTGGCGACGGCCGAGATGGCGCGCGAGTTGTTCGATACCCCCTGGGTGAAGCTCGAGGTGATCGCCAACGACGACACGCTGCAACCCGATCTCTTCGGTCTGGTGGAGGCCGCCGGCGAGTTGGTGAAGAGTGGTTTTCAGGTCTTTCCCTATACGACGGAGGATCTCGGCGCCGCCGAGCGGCTGCTGGCGGCCGGCTGCGAGGTTCTGATGCCGTGGGGTGCGCCGATCGGCACCGGTCGCGGCCTCAGCAACCGCTACGCGCTCAAGACCATGCGCAACTACTTTCCGGGCGTGCCGCTCATCGTCGATGCCGGCATCGGCGCCCCCTCGCATGCAGCGGCGGCCATGGAGATGGGCTTCGACGCCGTGCTGCTCAATACGGCCATCGCCAAGGCCGGCGAACCCGTGCGCATGGCCGAGGCCTTCGCCGGCGCCATCGCGGCAGGTCGCATGGGCTACGAGGCCGGGCTGATGGAGCCGCGCGACATGGCGGCACCCTCGACGCCCGTCGCCGGCACGCCATTCTTCGACATCGGTGGAACCTCATGACGCAACGCCTCGACCCGTTCTATCCGATCGTTCCCGACGCCGGCTGGGTGCGCCGCATCGTGCCGCTCGGCGTGCGCATGGTGCAGCTCCGTCTCAAGGATGCCGACGCCGGCGAGGTGCGTCGCCAGGTGCGCGACAGTCTCGAGGTCTGCGCCGCGCACGACTGCCTGCTCATCGTGAACGACTACTGGGAGGCGGCGATCGAGCTCGGGGCCGGCTACATCCATCTTGGCCAGGAGGACCTCGCCACCGCCGATCTCGCCGCCATCCGCAAGGCGGGGCTCAAGCTCGGCATCAGCACGCACAGCCACGAAGAGCTGGAGATCGCGCTGGCCGCCAAGCCCGACTACGTGGCGCTCGGTCCGATCTACGAGACGAAGCTGAAGCAGATGAAATGGGACCCGCAGGGGCTCGAGCGGCTCGCGGATTGGAAGCGACGGATAGCCTGCCCGTTGTGCGCCATCGGAGGCATCACGATCGAGCGGGCGCCGGGGGTCTGGGCCGCAGGTGCCGATACAATCGCCGTGGTGACCGACTTCCTCACCCACCACAACCCGGACGAGCGTGTGCGCGCCTGGCTGGCTTGGGCAAACACTGTTCGAAAACAATCATATTGATATATAAGAAGATTTTTGATGCACGCGAGGGTTGCGGTGTAGGTACGCGACCATCGCATAAGTGCTGTCATCGGCCAGAGCTTGACGCCGGACCGCCGCGATAGGCTACACTACCCCCCAGACAAGAGCGGCTTGCCCGAGGTGGCCCCGCCGACGCTTCACCGTCTGATTACTCCGATCGACTGAGCCATCTCGTGCGAGATGCAACCGATCGGCTGCGCCAGCGCGGTGGAGGGGCGAGGTGGTCCGACGGTAGAGCCGCCGCAGAGGCCCCAGACCTGTAGTGACACCCATGGCGTACCGCATCAAGCCGACCGAATCGATTGCCAAGTCCCTCCCGCGCATCACGCTCGAGCAGATCTCGCTCGCCTCGCGCGTCCTGACGCAGGGGCCGGATGCCAACGTGGCCGTCCACGAAGCGCGCAAGTCGCTGAAGCGCGTGCGCGCGCTTCTTTCGCTGACGCGGCCGATGCTGGGCGAGAAGCTCTACAAGCGCGAGAACCGCCGCTACCGCGACATCGCGCGTGGCCTTGCCGGCGCGCGTGACCGGTTCGTTCTCGGCGAGACCCTCGAGAAGCTCGAGCGGCACTACGGCACGTCCTATGGCGATGGGCTCATCGGCCGCGCTCGCAAGGCGCTGGTCGGCGACGCCCGCGACGGTGCCGTCTCGCCCGAGATGATCAAGCGTGCGGTCGGCGCGCTCGGGCTCGCCAACGCCAACTGGTCCAGCATTCGATTCCGCAGGATCTCCATTCGCGAGCTGTTGCAGGGGCTCGAGGCCTCCTACCGGTCGGCCCGGCAGAACCTCAAGCTCGCGCGCGAGACCGACGTCGACCATGCCTTCCACGAGTTGCGCAAGGATGTGCAGCAGCATTGGCGGCACATGCAATTGCTGTCGCGGGCCTGGCCGGAGTTGATCGACGTCCGCATCGCCTCGGCGCGGGACATCTCGCTGCTGCTGGGTGACGACCACGATCTCTACGTTCTCCTGCAGCACCTCGAGGCCGGTGCGGAGGTGGCGCTGTCCGATGAGGATCGGCGGGCTCTGCGGCGCTTGTGCCGCCGCCGCCAGCAGGAGCTGCGCCGCTCCGCCGTGCCGCTGGCGCAGCGGCTTTTCGCGGACAGGCCCAGTGCGTTCGTGCACGGCATCGAGGCCAGCTGGAAGGCCGCGGCGGATCTCGTCAGGGTGAGCGCCAGCAGAGGGCGCCGCCAGGAGGGGCCGGTTCTGCTGGCCCGCAGCGGCAGCGTCGTGCCGTTCGTGCCGCGGCGCTCGGACGAATAGCGCGCCGGCGACGGGGGCGCGTCTCGCCCGGACGTTCGGGAGCGTGCTCTTCTTTGGCAGGCGGCCGGTCGTAGCGGTGGCCTCCTATGGCGCGCCCGGGAGTGCCGTGCACCGCAGCAGGGGTGGGGATGATGTCGTCTCGCGGCAGGTGGGGGATTGCGCTTCTGGCAGTCGGGCTGGCGCTCGTGGCCGTGGTCCCGGCCGGACAGGGCGCGCGTGACGGCGAGAACCCGGCACGCCGCCGGGCGGCGTTTCAGGCGGTGCTGGCGCTGGAGGCACGGCTCAGGACGGAAATTCTCGGCGTCTACCGCAGTGCAGGACCGCTGGCGGCCGCCCAGTCCTATCGCGAAATCGTCGAGCGGCTGTCGGCAACCGTCGGCGAAGAGCGGGGCGTCACCCTCAGGCGCGTGCGGCTTCTGCCGATCGGGCGCGAGAATGCGGCCGACGCCTGGGAGCGCAAACAGCTCGCGGAGTGGGCGCGCAAGGTTTCGATCGGCGCCGATCCCAGCCAGCTCGAGCATTTCGAGGTCATCACATCGGCCGGCGGCGTGCGCCAGTTCCGCTATATGCGCGGCCTGCGCGCCGAGGTCTACTGCCTGGGCTGCCACGGGTCGCAGACGCGCGCGGCCGTTCGCGCCGTCCTGCAGGAGCGGGCCGGCGACGCGTCGCTGCACTGGGTCGACGAAGGCGGGTTGCTGGGCGCCGTCTCGGTGATACAAACCCTGGAATAGAGTGCGGGCGGCGGCGACGGACGCGCATTCGCGGGTCCGCCGGGTCGTGACCGATGCTCATGCTCACACGTCCAGGGTGCGTTGTACGCTCGCGAAGCAGGCGCGGAGCGCATCCCTCGTAACCGATCGC
>JAWKVZ010000009.1:0-171328 GCA_041397725.1 Hyphomicrobiaceae bacterium
GAGGTGCGCCTCTTCCGCCATCGCCACCCGGATCGGCCCGTGATCCCCGTGCTGGTCGAGGGCAGCTATCCCGACAACGTGCCGCCGGCGCTTCGCTTCGAGATCACCGCCGACGGCACCGTCACCGACCGCCCCGTGACCATCCTCGGCCCGGACCTGCGGGAGATGGGCGACGGCCGCCAGCTCGGCCTCGCCAAGGTGGTGGCGGGGCTCACCGGCGTTGCGCCGGACGACATCTTCCGGCGCGCTGAGCGGGCGCGGCGGCGCTCGGCGCGGGTCCGCAACGGCATCATCGCCGTGCTGGCGCTCTTGGTCGTTGCCGCGGGGACGAGCGCCTACTTCTTCCGCGAGGAGCTGAAGCGGAACGAGAAGCTGCTGGAGGCGACCCTCAAGACCGCGACCGATATCGTCATCACGGCCGTCGCCCAGGCCGAGAAGTACAGCGTGCCGCGCCGGGCGACGCTCGAGATGCTGCTCCGCGCCGAAGCCCTCTTCGATCACATGGCGCGCCTTGGCCGCCCGACGCCGGAGCTGCAGCGCCAGAAGGCCTGGATGCTCATCCAATTCGCCCGCAATTACGAGATCCTCGGCGACACGACGAAGCAGCGGGCACGGGCCGATGAGGCGCAGCGTATTCTGGCGGCACTGGCGCGAGCGCGCCAGGACGATCCTCGCGCGCGGCACGCACTGGCGGCGGCGCATATCGAACGCGGCGACGTGCTCCGGGCTCAGGGCAAGCTGGCCGACGCGCTCGCCGCCTACACGGCCGCGCGCGCGATTCTCCAGCGCCTCGCCACGTCCGACCCCGGCAACGCCGGCTGGCAGCTCGACCTCGCTGTAAGCAACGAACGTATCGGCGACATGCTGGCTCGGGAACGCCGCACCAAAGAGGCTATAGCTGCCTTCGAGCGTGCCCTCGAAGGCTATCGTGAATTGTTGCGTCGAAACCCTGACGACATGCCCTCGCAGGTTTACTCGGTAGTGCCTCTGTGGCGGATTGGCAGTCTAAAAGGTAAGGACGGTAAACCTGAACTGGAAGCCGCGCTCGCCATCTTGAAGCCGCTCGCTGCCGCGCAGCGGCTGGACGCTATGCGCATAGGCTGGATATCGCAGGTCGAGGCCCAGATCGCCGCGATCGAGCGCAAGAACTGACGCGCGCGCATCAAACCGACTGGCGTGGGTGGCCGCCTGCGCGGCCATGACGAGGAGTGGGCGGCGCGGTGGTGGCGTAACGCGGCCATGACGAGGAGGGCGGGGCGCGCGGCGGCGGCCACAAGGCGGCATCACCCCCGGTTGCTACCGAGTGGCGGGCGAGCGCACGCGGCGGCAGGATCGGAAATGCGGCAGGTGACGGTGGCGGCCGCCGCATCTCGTCCCAAGATCGTCATGGCCGCGCAGGCGGCCACCCACGCCACCATCGTCACACGCTGGCGACGATGACGGCAGGCCCGAGCCGGCAGGAGCGCACGCCATGGGCGGCTGGATCGACAAGGTGCCGACCGTTTACCTGCTGGCGAGCCGCCGCAACGGCGTACTCTACGTCGGTGTAACGAGCGATCTCGCCGGGCGGATTTGCGTGCACCGGCAGGATCTGAACGACGGGTTCACGAAGCGATATGGCGTGCACCGGCTCGTCTATTACGAGGTGCACGAGGCCATGGAGGCGGCGATCCGGCGCGAAAGCCGGCTCAAGAAGTGGAAACGGGCGTGGAAGGTGCGCCTTATCGAAAACATGAACCCCGAATGGGCGGATCTCTACGACGAGGCGAACGGCACGATCCGCGACGGTCCGGCCGACGTGGCCCGGGCAGGGCGTGGCGAAGAGTGGGGGCAATAGCCGCGGCGCGTCCAACCGATTGGCGTGGGTGGCCGCCTGCGCGGTCCTGACGAGGAGTGGGCGGCGAGGCGATGGCTTAACGCGGCCATGGGCGGCGCGGAGCGCGGGCGGGGCCTGCGCCCTCGCGCCCCCTCGACGCGCGGAGCGCGGGCGGGCAGGATGGAGCGCGACGCGGGTGCGCCGCGCCGCAACCCTCGCAAGCAGGATCACACCGCCATGTCCGTGACGCTCACCTTCGTCGGCTCGGGAGACAGCTTCGGCTCCGGCGGACGCTTCAACACCTGCTTCCTCGTCGATGCGCCGGGCATCCGCTTCTGCATCGATTTCGGCGCCACGAGCCTCGTGGCGCTCAATGCGCTCGGTATCGCACACAACTCCATCGATGCCATCCTGTTGACGCACTTCCACGGCGATCACGCCGGCGGCGTGCCGTTCCTCATCATGGACGCCATGCTCGGAGCCAAGCGCGACCGGCCGCTCACCGTCGCCGGCCCGCGCGAGACGACGGCGCGCATGCGCGAGATCTCGGCGGCGATGATGCCGGGCATGCACGCAATGACGCCGAAGTTCCCGATCACCTGGATCGACATGGAGACCGAGCGCCCGCACACCATCGGGCCGCTGACGGTCAGAACCTGGCCGGCCATCCATACCCGGGAGACGAACCCGACCTCGCTGCGCGTCGAGGTGGCTGGCAAGTCCATTGCCTATACGGGCGACAGCGAGTGGACCGAGCACATGCCGGCGCTGGCCGACGGCGCCGATCTGCTGATCGCGGAGTGCTACTTCTACCAGAAGCCCATCCGCTTCCATCTCAACTGGCCGGATATCGTCGCCCACCGGCACGAGCTCAAGGCGCGCCGGCTCATCCTGACGCACCTCGGCCGGGAGATGCTGGCCAATCTCGAGCACGTCAGCGAGCAGTGCGCCGAGGACGGACTGATCGTCGAGCTGTGAGACCGCGGAGCGTCCTCGGGCCTCGGGCGGCTTCACCGCGACGGCGCTTTTGCGTTGATTGCGACGGCCGGCTCGACCATGCTCTGAGCATGCAGAGGTAACCACGTGTCCGCGGGAGCAGAAAAATCATGAAATCGTCTGAGTTGCTGGCGCTGTCGGCCGTCGAGATGCGCCGGCGCATCGGCTCGAAGGAGATCTCGCCCGTCGAGCTTCTGGAAGCGTCGATCGCGCGCATCGAGGCGGTCAACCCGGCCGTCAACGCCGTCACCGCTATGTGCCTCAACCGCGCCCGCAAGGAGGCGAAGGCGGCCGAGAAGGCGGTGCTCAAGGGCGAGCCGCTCGGCCTGCTGCATGGCCTGCCGACTGGCGTCAAGGATCTCGAGGACACGGAAGGCCTGCTCACCACCTACGGCTCTCCGCTCTACCGCGACTTCGTGCCGAAGAAGGATACCGTCATGGTCGCGCGCGTGCGCGAGGAGGGCGCGATCGTCGTCGGCAAGACGAACGTGCCGGAATTCGGAGCCGGCGCCAACAGTCGCAACGTCGTGTGGGGCGCCACGGGCAATCCGTTCAACCCGACGCTCAACCCCGGTGGCTCATCCGGCGGCTCGGCGGTGGCGCTCGCCTGCGATATGCTCCCCATCTGCACCGGCTCCGATACCGGCGGCTCGCTGCGCATTCCCGGCGCCATGAACGGCGTCGTCGGCTTCCGGCCGTCGCCCGGCGTGGTGCCGCATCAGCGCCGCGGGCTCGGCTGGGCGCCGATCTCCGTGCTCGGCCCCATGGGCCGCAACGTTGCCGACACCTGCCTGCTGCTGGCGGCGCAGGCAGGCATGGACCCGATCGATCCTCTGTCCTACCCGCTCCACGGCGAGGGCTTCGAGACGCCGATGCCCGTCGATCTCGGCAATCTGCGCGTGGCCTGGACCGAGGATTTCGGCGGGTGCCCGGTCAGCAAGGACATCCGCAAGACCTTCCGCGGCAAGGTCAAGGCGATGCGCCATCTCTTCCGCGAGTGCGCGGAGGTGAAGCTCGACTTCGGCGAGGCGGATCGCTGCTTCGACGTCATCCGCGCCGTGGCCTATGCCGCCCGCTACCGCGACGCCTACGAGCGCGATCCGGCGTCACTCGGCCCCAACGTGCGCGCCAACTACGAGATGAGCGCGGCCATGAGCCTCGCCGATTTCGCCTGGGCGCACACCGAGCAGACGCAGATCTTCCGCCGCTTCCAGAAGGTCTTCCGCGACTACGATCTCGTGCTGGCGCCGACCGTGCCGGTGACGCCGTTCCCGTGGAAGCAGCTCTACCTCGACGAGATGGACGGCAAGAAGCTGCGCAACTACTACCACTGGCTGGCGCTCACCTACTACATCACGCTGGTGACCAACCCGTCGATCTCGATGCCGTGCGGGCGGGACCATGCCGACATGCCGTTCGGCCTGCAGGTGGTGGCGCCGATGCATGCCGACTTCGAGCTACTCTCCGCGGCTCACGCCATGGAGCAGGCGTTCGAGGCCGATCCCGTGCTGGCGCGGCCGAAGCCGGACCTCGCGAAGCTCAAGAAGGCCAAGGGCGATCTCAAGTCCATCGTCACGCACCCGCCGAAGTGGAAGGGTGCCTGAGGCCGCGGCCCGGCTCAGACCGCGAGATTGCCGCCGACGGTGATGTTGGCGAAGCCGCTGGCGCCGGTCCGGGCGAGGTCCGGGCCGGTCGGCACGTGGTGATCCATGGCGCGGATGGCGCCGCGCCGCGTGCCGGAGATCATGTTGTTGGCTACGAGCACCGCGCCGCCTGCCGCGTCCCGGCTGATGCCGATGCCGATGTCGGCCTTGCGGATGAGATTGCCTGTGGCGACGACCTCGCGCCGGAAGCGGCCCCAGCCGATCTGAATGCCCACGGCGGCCGCATCCTCGACGACGTTACCGGTGACCGCGGTGTCGGCCTCGACGGCGATGCCGGTGCCGCGCGCCTCGCCCTCGCCCTTGTAGGGCACTAGGCGGCGGATGAGATTGCCCTGTACGACGGCGAGCCGGCCGCCCGAATCGAAGTTGGTGACGGAGACGCCGACGGCGGCGGTGTCGATGATGTTGTCGGAGATGACGGCGCCCTCGAAGCCGAACTCCGCGTAGAGCGCGACCTCGCCGAGCCGTGAGCCGTTGTTGGCGACAATCTGCAGATTGGAGGCCGCGTTGCCGCGCACGGCGCTGAAGGTGCAGTCGGAGATGCGGTTGCCCGTGACCAGCACCGAGGCGGCGCGGAAGAGGTTGACGCCGTTGCCGTTCTGTCCGGTGCCGCCGGATTGCGCGCGAATGCGTTCGATGCGGTTGCCGGCGATGCGCGTGCCGTCCTCGCCCGCCTTCGAGCGCCAGACGAGGATGCCGTTGTCGGCGCAGTCGTGCACGTGATTGTGTGCGATCTCGAGGCCCTCGGCGTCGAGGCTGAAGAGGCCGGCGCGACGACAGGCGGCAATCTCGCAGTCGCTGATGCGGGCCGCGACCCGCTCGAGGGCGAGGCCGTTGGCGGCGCTGCCGGTGATGCGCAGGCGGGTGAAGCTGACGCGGTGCGCACGCCTGATCTCGACGAGGGCGGGCTGCGCCCCGTTTGACGGCAGGGCGGCGCTGCCGTCGAGCACGAGCCCCGAGAGGCTGAGATCGCTGGTGTCATCGCCCCGTAGCAGGGGACCGCGGCCGCCGAGGATGAGCACGGTCGCACCCGGCGTGCCGGCGATGCGTGTAGCGGGCCGCATCGTCAAGGGGCCGGTCAGGAAGCGGCCGGGTGGCAGGATGAGAGTGCGGCCCGTGCCCGCGAGGCGATCGATCGCGCCTTGCAGCGCCGCCGTCTGCACCGCCGGGGCGTCGGGCACGAGGCCGAGGTCGCGCGCCCTCGCCACGCGCTTCGCCGCCCGCGGGGAGGTGGCCCCGGCAGGGCGCGGGCCGGTGGCGGCGAGGCTCGCGGTCCCGCCCAGGAGCAGGCTCGCGCCGAGGAGCTGACGACGATCGAGCGGCCGGATCATGGGATGCCCTGTCTGTTGCTGCAGTCGATACAACGCGTGTGCCGCGCCGATGGCGACGTCCATTCCGCGTGGAGAAGCAACTCCCGGGCCAGACGCAGCGGACGAGGGCGTTCGACGCGCGTTAACCGACGCGCGGACGGGCGAGGGCGCCGGCGATGATCTCAAGCGTGCCCGCGACGGCGCGGGCGCGGTCGAGTGGCGCCATGTCCGGGTGGCGGCGACGATGGGCGCGTCGGCGCTCGACGAGCCAGGCCGGAATGTGCACGAAGCCGACCCGACGCGGGCCGCCGGCGCGCCGGCTGGCGAGGAGTGCGTGGTACAGCAGCGCGTTGCACAGGTAGGTGCCGGCGTCCCACGAGAGGTAGGCGGGAAGGCCCTGGCGACGCAACCGCTCGACAAGCAGCCTCGTCGGCAAGGCCGCCGCCAGGAACTCGGGTGCGTCCGAGGCGAGACGGTCGGATGGAGGCAGCTCGCCGGCCGCGTCGATGTGCGGTGCCGTCACGTTGCGGGCGCGGGCCTCGATCTCGAAGCCCCGGGCCATGCTGGAAACGCCGAGATGCAGCGAGAGCTCCGGCGCCATGTCCTCGTGCAGCGCGGCGAGGCGGCTCGGCGCCGCGCGCCACTCGGTCGGCAGCACCGACCAGTGGACCTCATAGCCGGGAAAGGCCGAGCGGGCCGCCTTCGCCACCTCCGGCACGATGTGCGACGTGGCGTTCTCGGGCATGCCCGGAAACGGTCCGAAGCCTGTGAGGAGGATCGCCCGGCGGGCGCGCTTCTCGGCAGGGATGGCAGGCGCCGGGCGCCGGGACACGAGCTTTTGCACGGTGTTGTCCGTTGTTATCGTGTGTTGTCGGCACGAACACCCCCGAGGTCGCCGACGCCCGACAATGCCACCCCGGCCAGGCCAAGAGCAAGTGCGGCCCCGGGCGCGTCAGCCCGGCCGGACGAGGCGTATGATCTGGTCCACGGCGAGCTGCGGCGTGAGATGGCCGTTGCGGACCTCGGTCTCGAGCCGCGGCAAGGCCTCTTCGACGCCGGGCGTGTCCCTGAGCACGCTCATCAGCCGATCCTGCAGCAGCTCGTGCATCCAGCGCACGGCCTGCTGGCGGCGCCGCGCCAGCCATTCTCCGCTCGCCGTCGTCCTGGAGCGGTGGTCCTCGATCTGCGCCCAGAGTGCATCGAGACCGAGATTGAGCTGTCCCGACACGGTGACCACGCTCGGCTGCCATGTCGGTGAGGCCGGCGTCAGAATATTGAGCGCGCCTTGATACTCAGCCGCGGCGCGGCGCGCGCGGTCGATGTTGTCGCCGTCGGACTTGTTGACGGCAATGAGGTCGGCGATCTCGATGATGCCCTTCTTGATGCCCTGGAGGTCGTCACCGCCGCCCGCCAGCAGCAGAACGAGGAAGAAGTCGACCATTTCTGCGACCGCGACCTCGGACTGTCCGACGCCGACGGTCTCGACGATGACGATGTCGAAACCGGCGGCCTCCAGCAGGGCCATCGTCTCGCGAGTCTTGCGCGTGACGCCGCCGAGTGTGCCCGAGGTCGGCGAGGGACGGATGAAGGCGGACGCGGACTGTGCGAGACGCGCCATGCGCGTCTTGTCGCCGAGGACGGAGCCGCCGGTCCGGCTCGAGGTCGGATCGACGGCGAGCACGGCCACGCGATGGCCGGCCTCGATGAGGTTCATGCCGAGCTGGTCGATGAGGGTCGACTTGCCGACGCCGGGAACGCCGGTGATGCCGAGGCGATGGGCGCGGCCCGTTGCCGGCAAAAGGGCTTGCAGCAACGCCTGGGCCTGGCGCTGATCGTCCAGGCGTGTGCTCTCGACGAGCGTGATGGCGCGCGCCAGCAGCGCCCGGCTGCCCTCGGTGATGCCGCGGGCGAGTTCGGCGACGTCGTACTGGCGCCTCGGCGCCGCGGTGCGTGTTGGATCTGATCGCATCCGTTCTCCAGGCACGAGCGAGGCCAACTGGTCCGCGCTCAGTCGGTCCGGCCGGCCAGCCGCTCGGCCGCCTGGCGCACGAGCGTGGCGCGGCGCTCCAGGTAGGGACCCATGAACTCGCGGAAGCCGGCGACCACCGCCGGCGGCGCCGTGTCCGGGGAGCCCGCGGTGAAGGGTGGATCGGGGTTATACTCCATATAGAGCTGGATGCGCTCCGCCGTCTGGCGATCGGCGATCAGGCTGGCGATGAGCAGACCGAAATCGATGCCCGCCGTCACACCACCGCCCGTGATGCGATTGCGATCGACGCACACGCGCGTCTTGACCGGCGTGGCGCCGAAGGCAGCCAGGAAGTCCATCGACGCCCAATGCGTTGCCGCCCTGTAGCCCTGGAGCAGGCCCGCCGCGCCGAGAACCAGCGCGCCCGTGCAGACCGAGGTTACGTAGCGGGCCGTCTCGCCCTGGCGCCTGACGAATGCCAGCACCTCGTCGTCGAGAAGGAGATCGTTCATGCCAGGGCCGCCCGGCACGCAGATGACGTCCAGCTTGGGACAGTCCTCGAGGGTCGCGGTGGCCATGATCGGCAGCCCGACATCACTGGTGACGGCCTCGCGCCGCTTCCAGACGAGATGCACTTTGGCGCCGGGAATGCGGGCGAACGCCTCGAAGGGCCCCGTGAGATCGAGCTGCGTCAGATTCGGGAAGAGCAGCAACCCGATGTGCGTCGTCTTCTCGGTCATGCCGTACCCTCCATGCTGCAGGCGCAGTGCGCCGCTGCCGAGGGTGCAGACGTCGTCCCCGGGGCGCAAGCGAAATCATGCGCCCCGACGGGTGAGCCTGAGCGGCCGGCCGAATGACGAGAGCTCTCAGCGGTAGACGAGCACCGGGATGGCGCTGTGCGTGAGCAGCTTCACCGTCTCGCTGCCGAGCACGAGGCCCGAGAGCCCGCGGCGACCGTGCGAGGCCATGACGATGAGATCGCAGCCCTTCTGCTTGGCCGTGTCGATGATCGCCTGATAGGGGTGCTCGTCCTCGCGATGCACGGTGTCGCAGGCGATGCCGAGCTTGTCCGCCTCCGCTTTCACGGCAGCAAGGTAGGACGCGGCGTTGGCAGCCGCGCGCTTGGCGTAGTCGTCGGGGTCGAGCATGACAGCGACCTCGCCGACGGCGAGGGAATGCCACGGCGTCGTCGCGGTGAAGGCGGTGACCCGGGCTCCCAGCACCTTGGCCAGGTCGATGCCATGGCGAATGGCCTTATGTGACAGCTCCGAGCCGTCGGTCGCGATCAGAATGTTCTTGTACATTGCGGCATGTCCTCCAGAAATGACCTCTGTCTCCAAGGAGAGAGCCTGCATAAAGTGCAGCACCTGCGTCACATCAAGGTATCGCTACGCCAGTGCGGCCCCGCCAGAGTTGCGCCAGATCAAGGGGACGCGCAACGCTTTACGTATCTGACAGCACAGACCAACGGCGGCGAGGCAGTGTAAGGCTCAACAAAGTCCGCCGCAGATGACCGAGCTGGAAAGGTAAACACGCACATGCTCGAGGTTCACATCAGACTGTTGCGCGCCGGTGCGATGGCACTTGCCGCGTTCGGGCTGCTGGCGCCGTTCCACGCCGTCGAGGTCGCCGCGCAGGAAGCCAAGCCAGCCGCGTCATTCACCGTCGTCAGCCGCGAGATCGACGACCTCAAGGCCGTCATCGCCACGGTCCAGGCCAAGGACCGCATCGATGCCCGTGTCCGCATTGCCGGTACGGTGGCCGAGCTCAAGGTGGCGATCGGTGATCACGTGAAGGCCGGCCAGGTGCTCGCGACGATCGCCGATCAGAAACTCGCGCTGAGAATCCGGGCCATCGACGCGCAGATCGTGGCGGCGGTATCGCGCATGACCACGGCGAAGCGCGAGCTTGAACGCGCCGAGGAGCTCAAGAAGCGAGGCGTCGTGGCGCAGGCGCGCATCGACCAGCTCACCAACAATTTCGTGGTCGCGCGCAACGATCACAAGGCGGCTCTGGCCGAGCGCGCCGTCGTGCAGCGTCAACTCGAGGAGGGGCAGGTGCTGGCCCCCGCGGCAGGGCGCGTCCTGAAGGTGCCGGTCACCGAGGGCAGCGTCGTCCTGCCCGGCGAGCAGATCGCCGCGATCGCGGCCAACCAGTACATGCTGCGCCTCGAGCTCGCCGAGCGCCATGCCCGCTTCATCCGCAAAGGCGATCCCGTCCGCATCGGCGGCCGCGGCCTCGGCCCCGACCAGAAGCCGGTCGGCGGCGGCCGCATCGTCAAGGTCTATCCGGAGCTGCAGGGCGGCCGCGTAGTTGCCGACGCCGAGGTCGAGAGGATCGGCGACTTCTTTGTCGGCGAGCGCGTCCTGGCTTGGGTCTCGGCGGGCAAGCGGCAGGCCATCGTGGTGCCGGCCGCCTTTACCTTTCAGAGGTTCGGGCTCGACTTCGTGCGGCTGCAGACAAAGGGCGGGCAACCAATCGACGTGGTCGTGCAACTCGGGCGCAACGGCGCGTTGGCGCCAAGCGCCGGCGAGGTGGAAGTGCTCGCGGGTCTCAAGCCCGGTGACGTGCTCGTCGCCCCGCCGGCCGAGGAGGCGCTCCGATGAGCCTTGGACTGTCGGGGAACCTGACGCGCGCCTTCATCAACTCGCCGTTGACGCCGCTGTTTCTCATCGCCTCCCTCGCCCTCGGACTGGTGGCGCTCGCCGCGTTGCCGCGTGAGGAGGAACCGCAGATCTCCGTGCCGATGGTCGACATCTTCGTGCGGGTCGACGGTCTCAAGGCGCCGGATGCGGTCCGCCTCGTCACCGAGCCGCTCGAAACGATCATCAAGGCCATCAACGGCGTCGAGCACGTCTACTCGCGGACCGAGGATGACCGCGTCGTCGTGACCGCGCGCTTCCTCGTCGGCACACGGGCGGACGAGGCGATCCTGCGCGTCCACGAGAAGGTGCGCGCCAACATGGATCGCATCCCCGTCGGCGTGCCGGAGCCACTGATCGTCGGGCGCGGCATCGACGACGTCGCCATCATGACGCTGACGCTGGCGCCGAAGCGGGAGGCGCAGGCGCGCTACCGGTCGAACGCGCTCTATCACCTGGCGCAGAACCTCCTGGTCGAGCTTGCGAAGCTCGAGGACGTCGGCCTGTCGTACATGGTCGGCGGCAAGCCCGACCAGATTCGGGTCGAGCCGGACCCCGAGCGGCTTTCGCTCTACGGCATTACTTTGCAGCAGCTCATCGCCAAGGTCCGCGAGGCCAACCGCTCGTTCCTGGCGGGGCGCGTGCGCGAGCGCAACGCCAGCGTGCCCGTGGCCTCGGGCCAGACGCTCAGCGGCGTGCCGGACATCGGCCTTCTGCTGATCACGGCGCGCGACGGGCGGCCCGTCTACGTGCGCGACGTCGCGCGCATCGTGGTCGGCTCCAAGCCGCTCGAGCAACAGGTCTGGCATTATCGCAAGGCGGCATCGGGCGAGGTCGAGCGCGTCCCCGCGGTGACGCTCGCCATCGCCAAGCGGGCCGGCGCCAACGCTGTCGTCATCGCCGAGCGCATTCGCCATCGCCTGAAGGAGTTGCGCGGCCAGCTTCTGCCTGACGACGTCGAGGTGGTCATCACGCGCGACTATGGCGAGACGGCGAACGAGAAGGCCAACGAGCTGCTGTTCCATCTTGGCCTCGCCACCATCTCCATCGTGCTGCTGATGGCCTTCGTCATCGGCTGGCGGGAGGGGCTGGTCGTCTTCATCGTCATCCCGACGACGATCCTGCTGACACTCTTCGCCTCGTATTTCATGGGCTACACGATCAACCGCGTCAGCCTGTTCGCTCTCATCTTCTCGATCGGAATCCTCGTCGACGATGCCATCGTCGTGATCGAGAACATCGCGCGGCACTGGGCGATGGACGATGGGCGCTCCCGCACGACGGCGGCCATCGAAGCAGTGGCGGAAGTGGGAAATCCGACCATCGTGGCGACGCTGACGGTGGTCGCGGCCTTGCTGCCGATGCTGTTCGTCTCCGGCTTGATGGGCCCCTACATGAGCCCCATTCCGGCCAACGCCTCGGCTGCCATGGTGCTGTCCTTCTTCGTCGCCGTGATCGTGACGCCGTGGCTGATGCTGCGCCTCGGAGGCAACGTCGCCGCGCATGCGGGGGGGGGCGGTCATCACGGGCAGGACGGTGGCTGGCTCGGCCAGCTCTACCGGAGCTGGGCGCGCCCGGTCGTGCGCACGCGGCGCAGCGCCTGGCGGTTCCTCATCATCGTCGGCATCGCCACGCTCGCCTCGCTGCTGCTGGTGGCGTTCAAGCTGGTGACCGTCAAGCTCCTGCCGTTCGACAACAAGTCGGAGCTTCAGGTCGTGCTCGATCTGCCGCGCGGCACCTCGCTCGAGGAGACGGACCGCGTTCTCGCCGAGGCTGCCAGGCGGTTGCACGATCTGCCGGAGCTGGCTTCGATCCAGAGCTATGCCGGCACGGCGGCGCCCTTCAGCTTCAACGGGCTGGTGCGGCACTACTACCTGCGGAGCGATCCCGAGCAGGGCGACCTGCAGATCAATCTCGTGGCGAAGCATCACCGTCACCGCACCAGCCACGCCATCGCGCTCGACGTCCGCAAGCGGCTGGCCGGTCTGGCGATGCCGGCGCATTCCTCGCTCAAGGTGGTCGAGGTTCCGCCGGGTCCGCCTGTGATCGCGACGCTGCTCGCGGAGATCTATGGACCCGACGCGGAGACGCGGCGCGCGGTGGCCAGCGAGGTGCGCAAGCTCTTCAAGTCGATCCCCTACATCGTCGACGACGACGACAGCTTCGGGCGGCCGGCGGAGCGGCTCCGCATCAGGATCGACCAGGACAATCTCGAGTTCTTCAAGGTGGAGCAGCGCGACGTGTACGACACGTTGCAGGCTTACCTCAGCGGCGTCACGGTCGGCTACTCGCATCGCGGCGGCGGTCGCCATCCCGTCGAGATCGCCGTGCAGGTGCCACGCTCGGATCTGTCGGTGACGCCGCGCATTCTCTCGACGCCGGTGCCAGCCAATGCCTTGCCGGGGGAGCGCTCCATCGTCGAGCTCGGCGATGTCGTGACGGTCTCGCGCGAGCGCATGTCGTTCCCGATCTTCCGGCATAATGGCCGCGCGGCGGAGATGGTTCTGGCGGAGCTGGCCGGGCGCTACGAGGCGCCGATCTACGGCATGATGGCCGTCGCAGACGCGATCAGGAAGCACGACTGGGGCAAGCTCACCCGCCCCGAGATCCGTTTGCATGGCCAGCCGGTCGACGAGCGCAAGCCGGTGCTGCTGTGGGACGGCGAGTGGGAGGTGACCTATGTGACCTTCCGTGACATGGGCACCGCCTTCGCCATCGCCATCCTCGGCATCTACATCCTCGTCGTGGCGCAGTTCCGCTCCTTCAAGGTGCCGCTGGTGATCCTGACGCCGATACCGCTGACGCTGATCGGCATCATGATCGGTCACTGGCTGTTCGGCGCGCCGTTCTCGGCGACCTCGATGATCGGCTTCATCGCGCTGGCCGGCATCATCGTGCGCAACTCGATCCTGCTCGTCGACTTCGTGCGGCACAGGCGCGATGCCGAGACGCCGTTGCGGGAAGTGCTGCTCGAGGCGGGTGCGATCCGTTTCAAGCCGATCCTGTTGACGGCCGTGGCGGCGATGATCGGTGCTGTCGTGATCCTCTTTGATCCGATCTTCCAGGGGCTGGCCATCTCGCTGCTGTTCGGTCTCGTGTCGTCCACGCTGCTGACGGTGCTGGTGATCCCGGCCATCTATGTCGTGCTCAGGGACGACGGCAAGCTGCTGGAGGAGGATCGTCCGCCGCAGACGACGGAGGACCCGCCACCGCAAGCGGTTTGATCGCCGTCAATTTCCCTGACGGCGAAGCCTGTTTGACTGGTCGAAACCGGTCATGGAGGACAGGCACATGAAGCCGCAACGGACATGGATCGTCGTCGCCGACGGTGCGCGCGCACGGGTATACGCGCATGGCGCCATTGGTGGTGGTCTGACGCCGGTCGACGGTCTGACGCTCGAGCAGGACACGCCGGCGAGCCGCGATCTCGGCTCCGACCGGCCGGGCCGCACTTTCGACTCGAAGGGGCAGGGGCGCCACGCGATGGAGCCGACGAGCGATCCGCACCGCGAGCGTAAGCGCGCTTTCGCCGAACAGCTCGCGTCGGCTCTCGGCGCGCGCGCCGGCGAGTACGATCGTCTCGTGCTGGTGGCGGCGCCCGTCACGCTCGGAGATCTGCGCGCGGCCTTGCCCGCGCCGGCGAGCAGCAAGGTGGACGGTGAGCTTGCCAAGGACCTGACGAAGGTCGCGGCCCAGGATCTGCCCGATCATCTGGGTGACGTCCTCGTCATTTGAGTCCACACTGATGGCTCGCCGTCACGGGAGCCGGAGGCGATGAGCGAACCCGTCTTCACCGTTCGCGGGCTGACCAAGGTCTACCGCACGGGCAATATCGAGATTCGCGCGCTGCAGGGCGCCGATCTCGATCTCAATGCGGGCGAGCTCGTCGTTCTGCTCGGGCCGTCCGGCAGCGGAAAATCGACGCTGCTCAATCTCCTCGGCGGGCTTGATCGCCCGACGTCGGGTTCCATCCTGTTCAAGGGGCGGGAGCTGGCGGCTCTCGGTGAGGCCGACCTGACAGAGTATCGGCGCAACCACGTCGGTTTCGTCTTTCAGTTCTACAACCTCATCCCGTCGTTGACGGCGCGGGAGAACGTGGCGCTCGTGACCGAGATCGCCGCCGACCCGATGTCACCGGACGCAGCTCTTGAGCTGGTCGGGCTTGGGCCGCGCAAGGATCATTTTCCGGCGGAGTTGTCGGGCGGCGAGCAGCAGCGCGTCGCCATAGCGCGGGCCATCGCCAAACGGCCGGAGGTTCTGCTGTGCGACGAGCCGACCGGCGCGCTCGACAGCCGCACGGGCGTTCGCGTGCTGGAGGCGCTGGCCTCCGTCAATGCCGAGCTCGGCACGACCACGGCCATCATCACCCACAATGCGGCGATCAAGGATATGGCGCATCGGGTCTTCCGGTTCGGCGACGGCTGCATCACGTCGGTCGAGGTGAATGCGCAGCGGATCGCGCCAAGCCAGATTTCGTGGTGACGCCATGCGATCGCTCGACAAGAAGCTGATCCGGGATCTGCGCCGCATGTGGGCGCAGGTGCTGGCCATCGCCGCGGTGATCGCAGCCGGCATCGCCACGCTGATCCTGGCGAGCGGGGCCTACAACTCGCTCTACGAGACGCGCGATGCCTACTATGAGCGACATCGTTTCGCGGACGTGTTCGCCAACCTCAAGCGCGCGCCCAAGGAGCTCCTGGCTCGCATCCGCGAGATTCCCGGCGTCGTCGCGGCGGAGCCCCGCATCGTTAAACTGGCGATCGCCGAAATCGAGGGATTGGCGGAGCCCGCCAGCGCCATCGCCATCTCGCGGCCCGATCATGGCGAGCCGCGTCTCAACACCCTCTATCTGCGCCGCGGCCGGCTGCCAGAGCCGGGTCGTGTCGATCAGGTGACGGTCAACGAGAGCTTTGCCAAGGCGCATCGTTTCGACATCGGCTCGACATTCAAGGTCATCCTCAACGGTCGCAAGCGCGAGGTGACGATCGTCGGCATCGCCCTGTCGCCGGAGTACATCTACGCGCTCGGCCCCGGCGACCTCATGCCCGACGATCGGCGCTTTGCCGTCATCTGGATGTCGGAGAAGGGGCTCGCCGGGCTGTTCGACCTCGAAGGCGCCTTCAACGAGGTGAGCCTCAAGCTGCTCAAGGGTGCGAGCGAGGCCGATGTCATCGCGCGTCTCGACAGCCTGCTGGCGCGCTATGGCGGGGCCGGCGCCTTCGGCCGCAAGGACCAGCAGAGCCACGCCTTCCTCGATGCGGAGTTGAGGCAGCTCGCGGCCATGGCGCGCATCGTGCCGCCGATCTTCCTGGCGGTCTCGGCGTTCCTGATCAACATGACGCTGATGCGGCTGGTCTCGCTCGAGCGTGAGCAGATCGGGCTGCTGAAGGCCCTCGGCTACGCCGGTCGTGAGATCGCCTGGCATTACGCCAAGCTGGTGCTGGCCATCTCGGCGCTGGGCACGCTGGCGGGCTGCACGGTGGGCTACCAGCTCGGCAATGGGCTGACACGGCTCTACGGCGACTTCTTCCACTTCCCCTTCCTCATTTTCGAGCGCGATCCCGCCATCTACGTCATAGCGGCGCTCGTGGCGGCGCTGGCGGCGATCATCGGCGCCATGCGGGCGGTGGGGGGCGTGGTCTTCCTGCCGCCGGCGGTTGCCATGCAGGCGCCCGTGCCGCAGCGCTACAAGCGCGTCCTGAGCAAGCGAGGCCTGGAGATCGCGGGCTTCTCGCAACTCACCGTCATGGCATTGCGGCATATCGTGCGCCGGCCGGTGCGTGCGGCGCTGACTGGCCTCGGCATCGCGCTTGCGGTCTCGCTGCTGATCACGGCGTTCTTCACGCTCGATTCGGTGGAGCACCTCATCGATGTCACGTTCTTCCGGACCGATCGCCAGGACGCCACGCTGAACTTCTCCGAAGTGCGCCCGGACAACGTCGTGCAGGACGTCAGGCGCCTGCCGGGCGTGATGCGGGCCGAGCCCTTCCGCGCCGTGGCCGTACGGCTACGCAAGGGGCATCGCTTTCGCCAATTGTCGATCGTCGGCAAACCCAAGGACATGGAGCTCAGCCGAATCCTCGACAGCCATTTGCAGCCGGTGCGCCTGCCGTCCGAGGGGCTCGTCGTGAGCGAGCGCGTCGCGGAGGTGCTGCGAGTCTCGCGCGGCGACATCGTCGAGGTCGACGTGCTCGAAGGGCGCCGCCGCACGCTCCACGTGCCGGTTGTCGACATCGTGAAGATGTATTTCGGGCTTGCCGTGTACATGGACATCGAGGCGCTCGGGCGCGTGATGCAGGAAGGGCGGGTCGTCTCGGGCGTCCATATCGCGTATGATGCGAGCCGCAGCGTCGCGCTCTACCGGGCGATCAAGAACACACCGGTCGTGACCTCGGTCGGCCTGCAGCGCGTGGCCCTGACGCGGTTTCGTGAGACCATTGCCCAGAACATCAATATCATGACGAGCGTCTACATCGCGCTGAGCATGATCATCGCCTTCGGTGTCGTCTACAATAGCGCGCGGGTGCAGCTTTCCGAGCGCGCGCGCGAACTGGCGAGCTTGCGGGTCATGGGCTTCACGCGGCTGGAGGTGTCGCGGGTTCTGGTGACGGAGCTGGTGCTGCTGACGCTGCTGGCGCAGCCGTTCGGCTGGTGGATCGGACAATTCTTCGCCTGGTTGACGGTCGAGGGTTTCAGCAGCGATCTCTATCGCATACCGTTCGTGATCGAGCGCGCCACGTATGCGCGTGCGACGCTGGTCGTGCTGGTGGCGGCGGTCGTGTCGATCCTGATCGTGCGCAGCCGTGTCGATCGCCTCGATCTCATCGGCGTGCTGAAGACGCGAGAGTAGGTGCAACGTGCTTGCTGCGAAGGCCAGGGACTGGCTGAAGGACACGTTACGATGGATGCGAGAGCGCCCGGCCGTCGCGTGGAAGCGGCTGGGGCTTGCCGCAGCGGCTGTGGCCATCGCCCTCGCGCTGATTGTGGCGCTGCAACCGCGACCGGTGCCGGTCGACATCGCCGTCGTCCGCCCAGGTCCGATGGAGGTGACGGTCGACGAGGAAGGCAAGACGCGCATCAAGGATGTCTATGTCGTCTCAGCGCCGGTCGCGGGCAAAGTGCTGCGGAGTCCGGTCGAGCCCGGCGATCCCGTCAAGAAGTCGGAGACCGTGGTTGTCGTGATGGAGCCGACGGCGCCATCGTTTCTCGATGCGCGCAGCCGGCGCGAGAGCGAGGCAGCCGTCGAGGCGGCGCGCGCCGCGGTGCGTCTGGCCGAGGCCGAGCTCAAGCAGATGGAGGCCGAGCTCACGTTCGCGCAAAGCGAGCTCGAGCGCTCGCGGAGGCTGTCGCGCTCCAATGTCATTCCGGAGCGACAGAGCGAGAAGGCGCGGACCGACTTCGAACGGCAGGCGGCGCTCGTCACGCGAGCGAAGGCCAATCTCGAGCTGCGGCGCCGGGAGCTCGAGAGCGCCCAGGCGCGCCTCATCGGTCCGGAGACGGACCCGGAAGCTGTTCCCGGCGGCCCGAGCACGATGCGCACGTGCTGCGTCTCGGTGCGGGCCCCCGTTAATGGCCGCGTGCTCAAGCGGCATCTCGAGAGCGAGCGCGTGGTGCCGGCCGGCACGCCGCTCCTGGACATCGGCGATCCCACCAATCTGGAGGTGGTCGTCGATCTGCTCTCCAGCGATGCCGTGCGCATCAGGACGGGTGCGGCCGCCGTCATCGAAGGCACGGGCCTGACGGAGCCGCTGAGCGGTCGGGTGCGCCTCATCGAGCCGGCGGGCTTCACCAAGATTTCGGCGCTCGGCATCGAGGAGCAGAGGGTGCGCACGATCCTCGACCTGACCGCGCCACGGGCGAGCCTGGTGGGGCTCGGGCACGAGTATCGGGTTTTCGTGCGGATCTCCGCGTGGAGCGCCCAGAGCGTCATCCGCGTGCCCATCGGCGCGCTGTTCCGCTCGGGCGATCGCTGGGCCGTATTCGTCACCGACGGCCGCTATGCGCGCCATCGCCCGATCGAGATCGGACATCGCAACAGCGCCTTCGCCGAGGTGGTCTCGGGGCTGAAGTCCGGGGAACGCATCATCCTGCACCCGAGCGACCGCATCTCGGACGGCGTGCGCATCGAGCAGCGCGCAGACGGCCGGTGAGCCGTGCCCGCTAAGGCCGGTGTCAGAGCCGGGCGAGCTGGCGCGTGCGCTGCACGGCGTCGAGCATGGCGAAGGGCGCGCCATTGAGCAGGACGCGCAGGTAGCGCTCGTCCTGGAAATCGCCGTTGAGGGAGAAGCGCGGTAATGCCGTGAGCTGGTCTGTGTGGCGGGCGTGAAGCAGCCCTTTGCGCGTGGTCACCGCCGTCTTCAGGCCGAGCTCGCGGGCCAGCTCGAACTCGCGCGCGTCGGCGCTTAACGCGCAGCCGTAGGGATAGCTGAAATGCCGGCAAGGCCGCTCGAGCTCATGTTCGAGGCGGCGAATGTTGCTCTCCATCTCCAGGCGGGCCTCGGCCAGAGGCAGCTTGGCGAGGGCGAAATGGCTGCGCGTGTGGCCGCCGATCGTCACCAGCGGGTCGGCCGCCAGGATGCGCAACTCGTCCCAACCCATGAGCTGGTCGGCGGCAAGTTTCCGAGCATCGAAGCCGATGCTGCGGCACATCTCCGCGACCTGGCGCCGCGCCGTACGCTCGTCGATGGAGCGCAGCCACCAGTAGACCCTGTGGAAGGCCGCGTTCTTCTCGTCCGGGTCCCGGCACGACAGGGTTCTGCGCTCGCCGTTCATCACGAGCGAGAGCTGGTCGACGTGGGCGATGACATGCTCGAGGGCGAGCCACCACAGGTCGCCCGTGCCGTCGGCAAAGTCGGTCGGCACGTAGATGGTGAACGGCAACTGATGGCGCTTGAAGACGGGGTAGGCGTGCTGCAGGTTGTCGCGATAGCCGTCGTCGAAGGTGAAGGCGGCGAAGGGGCGCTCGAAGTCGCCTTCGGTCAGGCGGAAGTGCAACTCGTCCAGGGAGACGATGTCGAAGCCGCTCTCGCGCACGTAATTGATGGTCCGCTCGAGGAAATCCGGCGTGATCTTGAGGATGCGATTGGGCGCGAAGGCTGCGGGCGCATCGGGGTGCACGTGATGCAGCATGAAAATGACGCCGACACCGCGCGTCAAGGGCGCGATGAGGCTGTCTGCGCCACTGTAGTGCAGGGCGGACAGCGCATACTTCAGGAGATTGGTCGAGCGACGGCTCATTTCACTCCCGGGGCGGCAAGGCGGTAACCGCAAGGCTGACGGGCCCAGGCTGCAGGATTCGTGTCGGTCTCGTCTATAGTATCGGCAAGGGACATGGCCGCCGCCATCCTCGAAGGCTCGAGTGCTCCTGCTTTCAGGTGTGTCCCGTCGAGCTAGCGCCCGCGGGCCGGCTCCGTCAACCGGCACACGACGATGCTCGTGCCGGCCACGGGGCTCATCAACAATGTGTAGCAAGAATCCGGCCAACCGAGGGCCCCAGCAGGGTCCAACTCGTAGCCGCGGCGCTCGCTCAGAGGACTGAGAAAGGCGGCAGCCCGAGCCCGCCCCGCCGTCTTCCGATGGTCGGTGCCATCACGCGGGCGGGGCAGGGCTTGCCGGCTGGACGGAGGCGCCTGCACCTCGCGCCGCCTGCGGCCGATGCAGCTGGATCACCTCGAAGTCGGAGACGTCGTAGCCGAGGAAGCCGGTCGGGGCAGCCTCGGGCCGGCCGCGATTGACGACGATGCCGATGTCGAAGCGCCCCTGCATCGTGGTGAACAGACTGCGCGTCGAGGCATTGTCGCCGTAGACGCAGATATGTTCGAACGTCTCGTCGAGTGTATCGAAAATGAGGTTGAGACGGTCGGCGTCACCGATGGCGGCGGCGCGGCCCGTGGCGCTGCCGTGGGAGAGGTAGTGCACTTCAGTGCCGGGAATGAGCGTCACGGCGGTCTCGAGCGAAGTGGTGCCGATGATGACGTCGGCCAGACCGGGCTGACGCTCGCCAGCCGGCCGGCCGAGATCGACGAGCAGGACCTGGCGGCCGGCCTTCGCCAGGGCCGAGGCGATCTCCATGGCTTCCGTGCTGGGCATGATGCCCGGCTGCGCCCCGGTGAGGATCGAGCGAAAGCCCGCCGTTCCTTCCGCGCGTTCGAGGAGCCGCTGGGCCACGGCGGTCGTGCTCGTCATCTGGCTGACGAGACCGGCGGCAGGGGCGGCGGCGGCGGGTACGGGCATGGCCGGGCTCGAGCCCGACGACAGGGACGGCGGTGCGGAGGCCGCTCCGCTCCTGCCGGGGGCGCTGCGCGCGGGGGGCTGTGGGCGGGCGCCGGCGAACAAGGCGCGCGTGACGACGATGCCGAGGCCTCCGAGCAGCGTCGCGGCCGTCGTCAGCAGCAGGATCTGCGGCTTTTTCGGCCAGGAGGGCACGCTGGCGGCGACCGCGCGCTCGATGATCTCGGCGTCGACGGGGACGGATTGCGGATTGCGGCGCGAGCGGGCATCGCTGTAGCGCTGCATGTAGGCCTCGAGGATCTCGCGCTTGGACTTGGCCTCGCGCTCGAGAGAGCGCAGCTTGACCTCGGCGTCGGCCGTGGTCGCCGAGCGCCCTTTCAGCTGATCGAGGCTGGCCTTGAGCGCGGCTTCCCGCAAGCCGGCGACGCGCGCTTCCTTCTCCAGGCTCTCGACCACCTTGGCCACCTCCTGGCGGAGCTGGCGGCGCAGATTGGTGAGGTCAGCGTTGATCTGGCGCATGCGCGGATGGGCCGGCAGCAGCGTTGCGGAGAGCTCGGAGATCTGCCGCTCGAGCAACACGCGCTGCTCGAGGAGACGCTGGATGAGTGCGGACTTGAGCACGTCGGGCGCGGCGTCGGCGCTGCCGCGCTGCATCATCTCGCGAATGAGCTTGGCGCGAGCTTCCGCCTCGGCCCGCAACGCGCCGGCCTTGGACAACTCCGTGCTCAGCTCGGCGAGCTGCTGGGCATTGAGCGTGACCTTGTGCTCGCCACCGGTCGTCTGAAGACCCGATTTGCTGCGGAACGCCTCGACGGCGCGCTCGGCCTCGAGAACCTCGCGTCGCAGGGTCTGGATCTGGTCACCGAGCCAGTCGCTCGCTCCCTTGGTCTGCCTGAGGGAGATCGTCTTCTGGCCGGCGATGTAGAGATCGGCCAGCTTGTTCGCGACGTCGGCGGCGAGCTTCGGATCGACGGAGGACATCTCGACGGTGATGACGCGCGAGTCCTTGATCTGGAAGATGCGCAGGCGCTCCGTCAGGGCCTCAAGCACGCGATCCTGCTCGGATTGACCGGGCCGTGGCCCGCCGATGCCGAGGAGGCGCAGGATGCTGTTGAGCGCGCCGGGGCTCGGCAGTGCGCTGTTGAATTCCGGCCGGCGTGCGAGATCGAGCTCCTGGGCCAGCTTGGCCATGAGGTTGCGCGAGAGAATGACCTGCACCTGGCTCTGCACGGCCTCCTTGTCGATCTTCTGTGTGACCGTCTCCGTCGTCTCGGTCGTGCCCTTGGGCTTGGTGAAGACCGTGTCGGCCTTGCCGATGAGAATGCGGGTGACGGAGCTGTAGCGCGGTTGCGCCAGGGCCAGACCGGCGAAGACGAGCCCCACAATGACGGCCGTTATCACCAGGAGGCGCGGCAAGGCGCGCCGGATGGCGGCCAGGACGGAGCCGAACTCGATGTCGTCGGGATGCGATTGCCGGGTGGCGGTCATAGGGTCGGACCATTGCAAAGGGAACTGCTAGTGTGCCGTATTAGAACGAGTGGCGGTAACCAAACGCTTAAGCGTCTCAAATCAGCCCTCCGACAAAGCATTTCTTAACCATCCTCGGATTAGAACGGACTGGTCCAAGCTCGTCTTGGCGCAGTGTTCCGTCTTGTGAGGATTGTGTTCAATGTCGCGGCGTCTGGTAGTTCCTGTACTCGTGGCCCTCATGGGGCTCCAAGGATGCGCACTCGTTAGCGAAGAGTTGCCGGATCCGGCCCTGTCTCCCGTGGTCGATGTTCCTGCAACGGACATGCCGATGACGGCGCCGCCGCCCGTCATCCTCCCCCCCGTGCCGCCTCCGCCGGTCGATATCCACGTGAAGGCCGCTCCCCCCGTCGACATCCCCGTACACACCGCCTGGGGTGAGCCGCGGGTGCATCCTGCCGGCATCGTCGGTCCAAAAGCGGTTGCCGACGAGGACCCGCCCTATCTGCTCGATACAGGCGACCGTCTCCGCGTCTTCGTCTATGGCCAGCCGAACCTTTCGCGACTCTATGTCGTGGATCACAGGGGCTTCATCTCCGTGCCGCTGATCGGCAAGGTGCGCGCGCGCGGCCTGACGACGTATGCGCTCGAGGGCAGCATCCGCAGCCAGCTCGGCCGCACCTATGTCCGTGACCCCCACGTGACCGTGGACATCCACCAGAACCGCCCGTTCTTCATCCTGGGCGAGGTCCGCAATGCCGGCCAGTTCCCCTACGTCAACGGTATGACGGTCCGCACGGCCGTGGCCATCGCCGGCGGCTACTCTGAGCGCGCGGACGAGAAACGCGTCCAGATCACACGCCGTATTAACGGCATGGTGGAGAAGATGGACGTGCCCGGCGACTACGTCGTGCAGCCCGGCGATACGATCTTTGTCTACGAGCGATGGTTCTAGCGCTCGCGGAAGGAGCCGCGCCATGCGCATCCTGCACTGCCTGCGGGCGCCGATCGGTGGACTTTTCCGCCACGTCTGCGACCTTGCGGGCGAGCAGGCGCGGCTCGGACATGCCGTCGGCATCGTTTGCGACGATGGTTCGGTTAACGCGCTGAGCGAACGGCGCCTCACGGAGCTCGAGCCCCACCTCGAGCTGGGCCTGACGCGCCTTGCGATGAGCCGGCACATCTCGCTCAGCGATCTCACGGCATACCGGGGCACGCTGCGACTGGTGCGGTCCGCGGACGTCGAGGTGCTGCACGGTCACGGCGCCAAGGGCGGTGCCTATGCGCGCCTCGCCGCGCGGGCGTTGAAGCGCGACGGCAGGCGTGTCGCGGCGATCTACACGCCGCACGGGGGCAGCCTCCACTACGACCCTTCGTCGCTGATCGGTCGCATCTATCTCGGGCTGGAGCAGCAACTCGCGCGCCTGACCGATGCGGTCATATTCGAAAGCGCCTTTGCGGCCAAGATCTTCCGCCAGAAGGTCGGACGCCTGCCGGGGCAGGTGGCGATCATCCCTAACGGGCTGACGGCCGCAGACTTCATGCCCCACCGGCCGGCTGCGGATGCGGCGGATCTGTTGTTCGTCGGCGAGCTTCGGCAGCTCAAGGGCGTCGACGTGCTGCTGGAGGCGATGGCACGGATCGCGGCCGAGCGCCCCGTGGGCGCGGTGATCGTCGGCTCGGGGCCGGACGCCGCAAGCTTCAAGGAGCTGGCTGAACGGCTCGGGCTTTCCGGCCGTGTCAGCTTCCCCGGCGCCATGCCCGTTCACGATGCCTTCGCGCTCGGGCGCTGCCTCGTCGTTCCCTCGCGCGCGGAGTCTTTGCCTTACGTCGTTCTCGAGGCTGTAGCCGCCGGTGTCCCTCTCGTTGCCACGCGCGTGGGGGGCATTCCCGAGATCGTCGACGCCGATGTGGCAGGGCTCGTGCCGCCCGGCGACCCCGAGGCCCTGGCCGTCCGCCTCCGTGCGGTCCTGAACGCGCCCGCCGCGGCACGCGAGACCGCCGATCGTCTCAAATTGGCGCTCGGCAGTCGCTTCACTGTCTCCGCCATGGCCGCCAGCGCACTGTCGGTCTACGCCGCATGCCTGGAAGCGCGCCCGTTCGTGCGGCATCAGGAAGTTCCGACGGCGTCCTGATTTAGGGAAAGACGAATTTCCGCTCCGTCCTGGCATGCTTCATGCTCAGGAGCCCCCATGTCGCATGTCGCGTTGCGAGGGGCTCTCGGGTGTTGATGAACGTGCTGCTCAATCAGTCGACCTCTACCAGATCGCCCGTCGAGGCGGGCAAAGGCGCCGCACCAGCGGCTATCGCGTCCATGCGCGCGCCGCTCGTCGGCGCGGCACTGACCGAGACGGCCAGCCTCATCTCGCCGGTCGTGGTGGCGGGAACGGTCCGCATGACCGAGTTCGTTCTGTTGATGGGGCTGGGGCTCGCCCTGGCCTCCATCTATCTCGGTGACGCCAAGGTCCTGCTCGATACCGGCTACATCGTCGCGGTGGCCGCGGCGGCAGGCGCGACCACGCTCGTTTACCAGTCGCTCGGGCTCTACCGGATCGCGGCGTTCTCCGCCTGCCTGCGCAATCTGCCTCGGCTGCTCGGCGGCTGGGGGCTTGGCCTGGGCATGATGGTCGCCGCCGTCTTCTTCTTCAAGGCCGGCATCTACTTCTCTCGCGTGTGGCTCGCGCTGTGGTTCGTGACCGGTGGCGTCATGATCGTGGCCGCGCGGCTGCTGCTGGCCGGACTGACGCGGCGCTGGGCGCGCGAGGGACGTCTCAACCGCCGCGCCGTGATCTACGGCGGTGGTGACGACTGCGAGCAGTTGCTGGCGGCCCTCGAGCATCAGGGCGATTGCGACGTCCGCGTCTGCGGCGTCTTCGACGATCGCGGCGAGGAGCGCGTGCGTTCCAGCGTCAAGGGCTACCCGAAGCTCGGCAATGTCGAGGACCTCCTGGCCTTCACGCGCAAGACGCGCATCGATCTGCTGATCGTGTCGCTGCCGCTCACCGCGGAGCGGCGGCTGCTGCAGTTGCTGAAGCGGTTGTGGGTGCTGCCGCTGGACATCCGCCTGGCCGCGCATTCGGGCCTCCTTCGCTTCCGGCCGCGCTCCTACTCCTACATCGGCAACGTGCCGTTCCTCGATCTGGCGGACAAGCCGATCGTCGGCTGGGACGTAATCCTGAAGTGGCTGTTCGACAAGGTCTTCGGTGTGCTGGCGCTCGTCCTGCTGGCCCCCGTCATGGCCATCATCGCGCTGGCCATCCGGCTGGACAGCGGCGGTCCGATCCTCTTCCGCCAGAAGCGCTATGGCTTCAACAACGAGCTGATCGAGGTCTTCAAGTTCCGCTCCATGTACGTCGACAAGTGCGACGCCAATGCCGCGAAGCTCGTGACGCGTGGCGACGCGCGGGTTACGCGGGTCGGCCGCTTCATCCGGCGCACGAGCCTCGACGAGCTGCCGCAACTGATCAACGTCCTTCGCGGCGAGCTCTCGCTGGTCGGACCGCGCCCGCATGCCCTCGAGGCGAAGGCCGCCGACCGGCTCTATCAGGATGTGGTCGATGGCTACTTCGCGCGGCACAAGGTCAAGCCGGGCATCACCGGCTGGGCGCAGATCAACGGCTGGCGCGGCGAGACCGACACCCCCGAGAAGATCCAGAAGCGCGTCGAGCACGACATCTACTACATCGAGAACTGGTCGGTGTTCCTCGATCTCCTCATCCTGATCCGCACGCCGTTTGCACTGATCCGCGGCGACAACGCCTACTGATCGGCGGCGAAGGGGGAGTTGAAACGTGAACGCGTACGTTAGTGCCGCGCAACTCGAGCGGGATGGCGAAGCCCCGAGGAGCCTCACGCATCGGCTGTCGCTGGGGCTCGTCTGGCTGGCGATCGCCTCGGGTGCGGTAGTGTTCACCGAGCCGGCGCCGATCGACGCCCTGCTGATGGGGCTCGTGGTCCTGCTGCCGACGGTCGGGCTCGTCGCCTTCCGGCGGGAGCTGATCGGCTACCTCGCCTGCTGGCTGTTGATCGTCGTCGCAGCGGTGGTCGCCTCGGGCGCTGCCGTCGATGTCGCGCGTGCGTCCACGCACACGTTCGTCACGCTCTATCTGGTGCTCGCCTCCTTCATCCTGGCGGGCTTCGTGGCCCGCCGGCCGGTGGCGCACAGCCGGCTGATCCTCAACGCCTACCTCGTCTCGACGATCCTCGCGAGCCTGGCGGCGATCGTCGGTTTCTTCGCGCTCGTGCCGGGCGCGCAGGAGGCGATGACGCGCTTCGGTCGCGCCGCGGGCACGTTCAAGGATCCCAATGTGCTCGGCCCGTTCCTCGTGCTCGGCCTGCTCTATGCGATGCATCTGGCGCTGGAGCGGACGCTGCTGCGTGCGCTCTGGCCGCTGGCGACCGCGGCGCTGCTGGCGTTCGCCTTGATCCTGACGTTCTCGCGCGGCGCCTGGGCCAACCTCGTGGTGGCCGGCCTCGCCTATGGCTACCTGTCGTTCCTGACGGCGCGCAGCAACTGGTATCGCGTGCGCCTGATGCTGGTCGGCATGGTCGGGCTGATCGGCAGTGTGCTCGTCGTCGGCGTGGCCCTGCAGTTCGACGCTGTGACGGCGCTGCTGTCGGATCGCGCGGCGCTGGTGCACGGCTACGACGTCGGGCCGGAAGGGCGCTTCGGCGGTCAGGAGAAGGCGCTCGAGCTCATCCTTCAGCATCCTTTCGGGCTCGGTGCACTCGAGTTCGCCAACGGGCACCATCACGAGGACGTCCACAACGTCTACCTCAACATGTTCCTCAACGCCGGCTGGCTCGGCGGCCTGCTCTACATCGGTCTGATCGCCACCACGCTCGCCATCGGATTCCGCTCGATCCTGCGGGTGTCGCCGGCGCGTCCGTTGCTGATCCTGGCCTACAGCGCCTTCCTGGGGCATGCCGCGGAAGGCGTCCTCGTCGATACCGATCACTGGCGGCACGTCTTCGTCATCCTGTCGCTGGTCTGGGGACTGGTCGCCGTGGCCGGACGGCAGGCCGCGCAGTGGTCGCCGAGGCGCGATGAGCCGATCCTCGATCCGGTGCTGGTGCTGCCCCCGTCCCGGCGCATGGCCCGGGTCCTGGCGCCAGCGCCGTTGCAGCTTGCAGCCCCCGCGCGTCGTGCGGCGCGCGCGCTCGTGCCGCTGCTGCCGTCGCGCCGCAGCCCGCGCATTCTCCGCCCCATCCTCGCGGCCCCCGAGCCCCGGCGGCGTCTGCCGCGTACGCTGCGCCCGCTGCTCATCGGCGAGCACTGAAAGGCCCTCCAGAGCGTGAGGCGAACCGTGGCGCTGCGAGGCGGCATGCGGCGGGGTATCGCCGTGACGATCCCGTGTCTGCCCAGGACGTCACAGCCTCCCGCGAGCGATGAGCCGACGTGAGGCCGCGCCCCCGACGATCCGCCAAAGCAGAACCGGCCGCTTCAGGGAAGCGGCCGGCTCGAGTGGCGTGCGGTCGATGTCGTGTCGAACGCCGGTCAGCGGCGGCGCATGAAGACCCGTGGTGCGATCCGCGGCCTGATCTTGGGCATCGAGCGGATCACCGGACGCCTCGGCGTGATGCGCGGGCGGACCTTGAGGGTCGGCCTCTGCCGAATGCGGCTTCGGGTGGTGGGCCGCTTGAGGACCCGTGGCGTGACCCTCTGGCGTTTCAGGACCCTCGGGGTCACCTTCTGCCGCTTCAGGATACGCGGGTTCACCCTCTGCCGCTTCAGGATGCGCGGGCTCACTTTTGGTCGCTTGATGATGCGCGGGGTGACCTTGGACCGCTTGAGGATGCGCGGGTGGATCTTCGGCTTGGTCTTCAGGATCGGCTTCACCTTTACCGGCACCTTGGGCACGACCTTCACCGGCGGTTTGGGGAGCACCTTGATGGGCGGCTTCGGCAACACCTTGATTGGGGGCCGCGGCAGGATCTTGCCGGGGACCTTGATCTTGATCGGCGCGCAGCGTCCGCCCCTGCGGGCAAAGCCTCCCGGGCAGGCGCCGCCGAAGATCGGGGCGCAGCCCGAGCCGCGACGCACTTGACCGATCGGGCAGTGCGTCACCTTGATCAGCGACACGCAGCTTCCGCCACGGTTCACCTGGCCGAACGGGCAACGCTTGGGATCGAAGACCAGCACGCACTTGCCGTGGCGGCGGTTATGGCCGGGCGGGCAGGCGCCGACATCGATCACGCGCTGGCAGTGGCCGGCACGGCGGACGTAGCCGATCGGGCAGAAGCCGACCTTCACGATGGGAACGCAGGTCCCGAACTGCCGCACGAAGAACGCCGGGCACTCCACCAGGACGGGCACGCAGGCCTGCCGCGCCGAGCTCCAGCGGAGCGGGGACGGACACACGCAGCTGCCGTCACGCGAGACCAGACCGCTCGGGCAGCGCGAGCCTTGCGGGACGCAAGCCCAGATGCCGCGGTTGAACGAGGTGCCGCGTGGGCAGACGCAGCTTCCGCCGGCGTAGACACGTCCGCCGGAGCAGCGCGGCCGGCAGCGGCCGTCGATGAGCGAGTAGCCCGCTGCGCAGATGCGCACGCAACGGCCTCCACGCGGCATCGTGCCGATCGGGCAACTCCGCACGATCTGCTCGATCACCGGACGCGGCGGCGCCAGTCGCGGCAGGATGGTCGTCGCCGGCAGCAGCTTCATGGGAGCCGGCGGCTTGGCGGCCGCGACCGGAGCGGCGAGGCGATGCACACCGCAGTCCTCGTCGTTGGTGGGATCGCCGTCGCCATTGCGGGCGGCGCCCTTGCCGAACATGAGATCGACGAGTCCCATATCGACGACACCGGTCTCGCGGATGCCGGCGTCACGCTGGTAGGCCTTGATGGCGGCCTCGAGCGCCGGGCTCATGGCGGTGACCGACGGACCGGCGTAGTAGCCGAGACGCGACAACTCGAACGCGACCGTGCGGATGCGCACGTCCGGCGAAGCGCTGCCGAGCCAGTTCAGCGCGGCGCAGTTCTCGAACCGTTGCTCGGTCCAGCCGGCCGGCACGCGGAACGACAGCCGGACCGAGATGCTGCGGCCGGGGTCGAGCAGCAGGGACGGGCGGTGGCAGGAGACCTGCGGACCCGCCTGTGTGCACGACCACGGAGAGGGGTTGGTGGCGGTGAGCAGCGCGCCGGCCGCCGCCATCGTGTCGCGGATCAGGATCGGGCCCACGAAGGGGGTCTTGGCCTTGTTGAACACGCGCAGCTCGAACTCGCAGATGCCGCCGCGGACGCAGACGCCGACCGGGCGCTTCTCCAACTGCAGGTCCGCGCCGAGCTTCAGGTCAGGACGCGTCCCGTAGGTCGGCAACCACCACCCGGCGGGCCGCTTCGGCTGCCAGGCGTCGCCGCCCTTGCACTTCTGCAGCGCACGCACGGCGCCGAGGTGACCGCGCACGCCCAGATCGACATAGAGACCGTCGAAGTCGACGAAGCGGGCGTTCTGCGGCGGCACGTTGGCAGGGCGCACGAGGTCGATCGGCATGCCCTGGACGCCGTCGATCATGCCGGTCAGGCCGAAGCGCGAGACGTCGTCGCCGCCGGTGCTCGCCTTGAAGACGCGGGCCTCGGGCAGAACCGTGGCCTGGGCCAGCGAGTCGCCGGTGGTCCACAGCGTCGCTTCGCAACGCTCGTAGTCGAGACCGCCCTCGGGCTTGTGGGCATAGTTGAGCGCAATGCCGCCAGACGTGAAGCGATGCTCGCCGCGCTGACCAACGGCATATTCCTCCGCGCTCGGGACCCAGCGGGGGCTGGCTCCGTCACCGGGCGCTGATGCAAGCTTGAAGCGCAGCACGCGCCCCGAGCCCGGCGCGACCAGCGAGACGAAGTCGGCGGCGCCCGAGACGGGCGGCCGCTGGGCGATGAACAACTCACCCTTGGCCGAGAACTGGATGTCGGAGATCTCGAAGGGCTCGCTGCCCTTGTCCAGCGCCAACTCGCGCCGTGCGGCGCCGAAGCTGCCGTCCTGCTTGATCTCGACCGACCAGACCTCCGGCCCCTCGGCGACCGAGTAGTAGAGGCGGCCGGCAAACACCGCGAGGCCCCAGGTGCGCCGCGACGGGTGCGTCAGGCCCCAGGTCGCGGGATCGGCGGTATCGAAGCCCGGCGAAGAGATGTCGGCGCGGTCGACGGGATCGTCGGGCAGCGCCTCGAGGCCGGCGGCGGGCCTGCCGGCAACGCCGTGATCGAAGGTGCCGAGGTCCTGGCCGGCGAGGTCGAAGCGGTGGATCAGGCCGGTGTCGAGGTCAGAGACGAACAGCTGCTTGCTCGCGGGATCGAAGGTGAGGTTGCCGAGGCCGGGGCCGCTGTTCGGTTGATTGGCGCTACGCACGTCGGCGAACGGCGTGACCGTGCCGGTGACGCCGTCGATCTTCCAGATCGTGCCGGGTCCGCCGGGCTCGGAGCCGAACAGACCCTCCATGAAGGTGGCGCCGGGCTGGCCCTTGAAGACGCGGCGGGGACGACCGTCCGGACCGGGCACGACGAGATGCAGGCCATAGGCCGAGGTCGCCGCCACGTAGATGTTCGGCACGGGCCGGCCATCGGCGAGCGCAAAATCGTCCATGGTCACGCCGAAGACCTGCCCGATCTGACGGGCGGTTACGGACATGACCTCGACAGCGCCCTGGCGCGCGCCGAGGCGGGCCGGTGTTACGCCCGAGACGTCGAAGACGCGCAGCGTGGCGCCGTCGGGATTGATCGCGGTCTGATCGCTTCGGACCGCGCTTCTGGCGCTGATGTCGCCGACGGTCGGCAGCACGCTGGTGCCGGAGAAACCGGTGACGACGATCTGTCCGGGCAACAGGATGCCCTGGGCGCGCTGGCTGTCGTCGGGGGTGGGGGTGTCGCCCGGCGTGGGCTTGGCCTCGGGCGCGGGCTTGGCCTCGGGCGGCGCGGCGATGGCTGGCCGGCCCTTGCCATCGGAGGAACTGCTCGATCCGCTCTGCGCGAAGACGAGTCCGGCCCCGGCGACCAGGGCGACAAGTCCCGCGGAGATCTGCATGAGTTGATGCAATCCGGCCTTCGCAGTCGGCCGAGGGGTGGTCGTCTGGCGCGCGGAGCGCGCTCCTGTGAGGCGACGGATAGGCATGTCTGCGACCTCGATGTCTCGACTAGGAAAATTTCGTCCTCGGTGGCTCGTGAGCGCGAACGCATGCCGCACTGACACGCCGGCAACACCAAGAGACAGCTCGATCCACACATAGGTGGCGATGAACCGTATTCAATGAACGGTTGTTAGTCTGTCTCGCTCAGCCAGGATTATGCACGAATGTGTGGCGCTTTTCCAACAGTTTACGACGGGATTGCAGATGCGACGCGCGTCTATCATCAGCCGGCAGACGAAGGTCATGCCGCCCGGCGCCATCAGCGTAAACAAGTGTAAAACATACTTGCGCGATTTTTATATGTATTACTCTGGATCAATTGATATTGCGGAAAGGTTTCTTGCAATAACGCTCTGCGAGAAGAATATATTAGGAATGCATCCCCTAAATACATTCTGGTTTTTATGGGCACAGGGAGCATTCGGGTCGCTATGGAGCACGAAACCTATTCTTATGGCGCCTGCGCTTGTGAGTCCTGCGCCGGGATCGCCTACGGTGACAGCGGAGACATCGCGCGCGACGAGGCGGGCACCAGCGGCGTATCGGCTAGTGGCAACCAGGACATCGACGGTCTCCTGCGGGGCATCAAGTGGACATCGGGCAGCCTCACCTTCAGCTTCCCCGATCAGGCGAGCTTCTACGGCTACACGGGCGAGCGCGACAACAACTTCGAGGCGCTCAACACGGTGCAGAAGAACGCCGTGCGCGAGATCTACGAGTATTACTCGTCAGTCGCCAATCTCACCTTCACCGAGATCACGGAGACGTCGACCACGCACGCGGACCTGCGCTTCGCAATGTCGAACAGCCCCTCGACCGCGTGGGCGTACTATCCGTCGACTGCCGAGCAAGGCGGAGACGCCTGGTTCGGCAATGCCGGCACGACCTACGACAACCCGCAGAAGGGCAACTACGCCTATCACACGTTCATGCACGAGATCGGCCATGCGCTCGGTCTGAAGCACGGTCACGACACGGGCGTCTACGGGGCGCTGCCGCAGGACCACGACAGCCAGGAATACTCCATCATGACGTACCGCTCGTACGTCGGGAGCCCCGGCAGCTATTACAGCGTCGCCAATGGGCATGGCGTGCAGTCTCTGATGCTCGATGACATCGCCGCGCTGCAGTACATGTACGGCGCCAACTACAACCACAACTCCGGCAATACCGTGTACTCGTGGAGCACGTCCACGGGCCAGATGTTCATCAACGGCGCTGGCGAGACGGCGCCCGGCGCCAACAAGATCTTCGTCACCGTATGGGACGGCGGCGGCATCGATACCTATGACTTCGCGAACTACACGACCGCGCTGACGGTCGATCTGCGTCCCGGCGAATGGTCGACCGTGTCGCAGGCGCAGATCTCGCTCCTCGGCTATGACGCCAACCTCGGCGGCAACCAGTATGCGCGCGGCAACATCGCCAACGCCTATCTCTACGGGAGCGATCTCAGCTCACTGATCGAGAACGCCAACGGTGGCTCCGCGAACGACACGATCACCGGCAACCAGGCCAACAACGTGCTCGTGGGCAACGGCGGTGCCGACACGCTCCATGGCGGCGACGGCGACGACACGCTGTGGGGTGATCAGGGCAACCTGGCCGGGCTGGCAGGAGCCGTGGGGGGCGATGCCCTCAACGGCGGGGCCGGCGCCGACTATCTCTATGGCGAGGGCGGCAACGACACGCTCATGGGGGACGAGGACAACGATCGCCTCTATGGCGGCACCGGCAACGATACGCTGAAGGGCGGCGCGGGCGCCGATCTCCTCTACGGTGAAGCCAACGACGACATCATGTACGGCGATTTCGCAGGCCTGGGCGGCGTTGGAGAAGATGCCGACACCATGTTCGGCGGCGACGGCAACGACACCATGTACGGCGAGGGCGGCAACGACACCGTGCTCGGCCAGGCCGGCACCGACACGCTCTGGGGCGGCACGGGAGCCGATCACCTGCGCGGCGGCGTCGGCGGTGACACGCTGCGCGGCGAGGACGGCAACGATACGCTGTGGGGCGACGACGCGGGCATCGTCGAGGGCATCAACGACGGCGCCGACATCCTCTACGGCGGCGCCGGCAACGACTTCCTCTACGGCGAGGGCGGCAACGACACGCTCCGGGGCGAGGACGGTGACGATCGCCACTACGCCGGCTCCGGCGTCGATCTCGTCGTCGGCGGCCTCGGCAATGACATTGCCTACGGCGAAGACGGCAACGACGAGCTGTGGGGTGACGACGGCATCGCCGGCGACACGGTCGCCGACGGCAACGACGTGCTCTCCGGCGGCGCCGGCGACGACGTCGTGCGCGGCGAGGGCGGCGACGACACGCTGTTCGGCGACGCCGGTCTCGACACGCTCTACGGCGGCGCGGGCAACGACAACATCAAGGGCGGCGCCGACGCCGACACGCTGTGGGGCGACGCCGGCTTCGACCTGCTGCGCGGCGAGGGCGGCAACGACGAGCTGCACGGCGGCGACGACGTCGACAGCATCGTCGGCGGCGCTGACTCGGACGTCATCTACGGCGACGCCGGTGGCGACGACCTGTGGGGCGACTTCGGCGGCGGCGAGGTGATCGGCGTGGCCGGCAACGACACCATCTACGGTGGCGCCGGCAACGACATCATCGCCGGCGAGGCGGGCGACGACCTGCTCTACGGCGAGGCCGACCACGACCGGCTCATCGGCGGCACCGGCAACGACCTGCTCGACGGTGGCGACGGCAACGACAACCTCTACGGCGAGGACGGCAACGACACGCTGCTCGGCGGCGCCGGCGGCGACTTCCTGATCGGCGGCGCCGGCTCCGACACGCTCGATGGCGGCGCCGACTCCGACTACATCTGGGGCGGCGACGGCGACGACGCGCTCTCGGGCGGCACCGGCACGGACTGGTTCATGTTCCGCGGCACCTTCGGGCGCGACACCATCTCCGATTGGCAGGTCGGCGAGATCCTCGACCTGCGCACGCTCGGCGTCACCTACGGCGACCTCGTGTTCACGCAGACCTCGTCCGGTCTCGAGATCACGGCCGCGGGCTTCGCCGGCAGCACCATCGTGCTCGCCAACCAGACCGGCTCCTCCATCGCGGCCAACCAGTTCCTGTTCTAGGGTCGGACGTTCCCGCCACCATACGGGCGGGGAGGTCTGCGGGATGTGAGCGTCTGAGCGCCCCTTCTGGGGCGCTCAGCGTTTGCGGTCGGGATAGCTCGCCGCCATTCCGTCCCGTACGTCCTGTTGAATGCCGTATTGCGGGAAGGGATAGCGGAAGCCGTTCTTGGCGAGCGCCTCCATGCCGGCGATGGCGCGCGCCAGTTGCTCGGGCGGCAAGGCCATCAGCATCTCGTCGTCGAGCACGCCGCCATAACGGCGCTCGGCGAAGCAGGGGATGGACAGCGACGGCTCGCGCTTCGTCAGGGCCCGCCCCCAACTGTCGGCACACGCGCTCTCGCCCACCACCGACCAGTCGAAACGCTTGTAGCCCGCCCATTGCAGGCCGTTGATGAAGTACATCATGGCCCCCGGGGTCGCATAGAAGAGGGCGATATCCGGCGGATCGAGCCGGCCCGAGGCCAGCGGCGCCACGGCGAGCGCCTCGAAGCGCCCGTCGGGTACGCAGTGCATGGCCGACTGATGGGCGGCGGCATCCGTCGGGGTCTCGAACCACACGCCCACCATGTGCTGGCCGGACTGCCACTTCGGGTCCTTGGCGCGACCGAGACCGACGACCGCCCGGCACTGGGCGCCCACGAGATCGTCGGCTGTGATGCCGACCGTCCAGCCGAGGCGGGCCGCCTGCGCGACCACCTGGTCGAGCGTGTGGACCGATTTCGGGCGGCGGATGCGCGCAATGGCCTCCATCTCCGCGCGGTTCTCGAAGAGCTTCATGCCGAAGGGGATCGAGCGCAGCCGCAAGAGCCGCTCGAGGCTTGCGACGAGCGCGCTCCAATCGGTGTCGAGCGTGGCGGCGGGTGATGGCGACATCGTAGGCGCTCCATGACTGCTGGCGTCCGGGTCCGAGTGTGGGTGGCCGGAGCCGGCAGCGTCAAGGCGCAGGGTGTCGCCGCGCGGCTAGCTCGTCGGGCGGCCGAGCTTGCGTGTGAGGTTCTCGAACTCCCGCCGCAGCTCCTCGTTCTCGAAGATCTGGTCGAAGATCGGCGCCTCGAGCTTCTGGATGGCCTCGAAGGAGGCGTCGCTGTCACGCATCAAGGCGCGGAGCTGGAAGCTCGCCTCGACCGTCTCGTAGGTATTATCGGCGATGCGCAGGTCGTGCATGGCCCGGGCGCGGGCCTTGGCGAGCTGTTCGCGCTGCTGCAACAGATAGCTGCGATACATCGCGGCGCCACGCTGGGCGATGTCCTGCGAGCGCAGGTTCGCCTCCAGCGCGCGCTGCTGGTCGGGCCGGTTCTTGGATTTCAGCAGCTGCTTGGTCTTGGCCCGCGCCTTCTGCACGTCCTTCTCGATGGCGGCGAGGCGCGGCAGGTAGGTCTTGTCGATCTTGGCGATGAGCTGGTTCTGGCCGTGCACGAGCATGGCGAAGAGCGCCGCATGCATGGCGAAGTACTTGCGCGCTGCGGCGAGATTGCCCGAGTTGGCGCCGACGAGCTTGGCAAGCTGCTGATCGATCAGGCGCGCGGCGTTGAACGAGGCGACGAGGCGCACGAGATCGCCGGAAAGCACGCTGTCGAGCAGGAGGTCGATCTGCTCGGGCGACATCTTGATGCCGGACTTGGTGAGCGCGGTCTGGATCTCGCCCTTGGCCTTCTTGATCTCGTCCTTGTTGAAGACGATGCGCTTCTCGGCGTCGGCAATCTCCTTGTCCAGGCTCTCGACGGTATCGGTCAGGATGCCCGGCAGGAGCGCGTCCTTGGGCGCGGTGAGCCGCTTCTCGCGCAGCTTGGCAATGAGGTCATCGATCTCGCGGATGGCCTTGCGGCGCGCCTCGATGCGCTTCTGCACATCGACGATGGGCAGGTCCGTGACGATGCCGAGGGCGGCGTCGAGCAGCTCCTGGATCTTGCGCTCGCGGTCCTCCTTCGTCTCCGTCCAGATCGGCGTGACGAGGAAATCGTCCTTGCTCGGCAACTTGCGGGCGTCGGCGCGCTGGCGGGCGGTGTCCTGCAGGATGGCGTCGATGGCGCGCATGAGCTTGCGTGCCTGCTCGTAGGCCGGGTCGCCCTCGCGCGGGTCGGCCGGGCTCGCGGGCGCAGCCGCGGGCGGAGCCGGAGCCGGTTTCGCCGCCTTGTCCGTCTTCGACGTATCGGCAACCCGCGCCGGCTGACGCGAGCCGCCGAGCATCTCGGCGATCGGGTCGCCGCGCCTGTCGCGCCGGCTCTCCTCGGCTGCCGCAAGTGCCGACAGCGACACCAGGGAGGCCGCAAGCACGACGCCCGTCAGAACTGGCCGCATGGTTTTTCTCCCGCCCAAGCGCACCTCTGCTCGCTGATAAATGGGGCCATTCGATGGTGTTTTCCATGGGGAGCGGCGATAGGGTTTCCGCAATTCGGCCCAGCTTGTGGGATTCCTGCGTGCAGAGCGCGCGATTTCCGCGCCCGTCGGCGCCGCGGCAAGGCCTTCGCAAGTCGTCGTGGGGTCAGTATGGTGGGCCGCCCGGCTCCCGACGCAGCCACGGAGCATTGGAATGAACGCCATTTTCCGACACGCCCGCAGGGCTCTGGCCGGTCTGCTCGTGCTGCTCGCCCTGGCGGCGGCCGGGCCTGAGCCGGTCCGCGCGGCCGAGGTGCCGAGCAAGCGCCTCATCGACATCTACGTGAAATCGACGCTGCTCGCCTTCAACGATGCCAATATCACCGGCAACTATTCGGTCTTCTGGGCGCGGCTGTCGAAGGTCTTCCGCGACCAGTATCCGGTCGAGCGCTTCAAGGAGATCTTCAAGGCCTTCCACGACCAGAAGATCGACATCGGCCCCATCGTCGTCGAGGATGTCGTGCTCACCACGCCGCCGAGCATCGGCGCCGACGGCGTGCTGGCGGTGATCGGCGTCTTCGAGACGCGCCCGAGCCGGGTGTACTTCGACCTCGGCTACATCCGCTCGGACGGGGACTGGCGCCTCATCCACATCAACGTCAACGTCAAGCCGGCCGAGGCGCAGGGAGATGTCCCGCCGGCCCGCCAGACCAGGGACCGCTGACCATGAGCCTGCCGAACGCCTATCCCACCCTCGATTTCGGGCTCGGCGAGGTCGCCGACATGCTGCGCGACCAGGTGCGCGCCTTCGTCTCCGACGAGGTGGCGCCGCTCGCCGCCGAGATCGACCGCACGGACGAGTTCCCGCGGCATCTCTGGCCGAAGATGGGCGCCCTCGGCCTGCACGGCATCACGGTGGAGCCGGAGTTCGGCGGCTCTGGCCTCGGCTATCTCGAGCACGTGGTGGCCATGGAGGAGGTGAGCCGCGGCTCCGCCTCCGTCGGCCTCTCCTACGGCGCCCACTCGAACCTGTGCGTCAACCAGATCCGCCGCAACGGCAGCCCCGAGCAGAAGCGCCGCTACCTGCCGAAGCTCATCTCGGGCGAGCACCTGGGCGGCCTCGCCATGTCGGAGCCGGGCGCGGGCTCCGACGTCGTCTCCATGACGCTGCGGGCCGAGAAGACGGGCGACCGCTACGTTCTCAACGGCACGAAGATGTGGATCACCAACGGCCCCGGCGGCGACGTCATCGTCGTCTACGCCAAGACCGATCCGGCCGCCGGCCCCCGCGGCATCACCGCCTTCATCGTCGAGACGGGCTTCAAGGGCTTCCGCGTGGCGCAGAAGCTCGACAAGCTCGGCATGCGCGGCTCCAACACGGGCGAGCTGGTGTTCGAGGACTGCGAGGTGCCGGAGGAGAACGTGCTCGGCGCGCTCGGCGCGGGCGTCAACGTGCTGATGAGCGGCCTCGACTACGAGCGCGCGGTGCTGGCGGCGGGGCCCATCGGCATCATGCAGGCGGCGCTCGACCTCGTGCTGCCCCACATCCACGAGCGCCGCCAGTTCGGCCAGCCCATCGGCGAGTTCCAGCTCGTGCAGGGCAAGGTGGCGGACATGTACACGTCGATGAACGCCTGCCGGGCCTATGTCTACGCCGTGGCGCGCGCCTGCGACCGCGGCGAGACCACGCGCAAGGACGCGGCCGGCGCCATCCTCTACGCGGCCGAGAAGGCGACGCAGGTGGCGCTCGACGCCATCCAGCTCCTGGGCGGCACGGGCTACGTCAACGACACCGCGGCCGGCCGGCTGCTGCGCGACGCCAAGCTCTACGAGATCGGCGCCGGCACCAGCGAGATCCGCCGCATGCTCATCGGCCGCGAGATTTTCAAGGAGACGGGGTAGGGGGGGAAGTTGCATCTATGCAGGAGGCGACATGCGCTACACCGGCGTTGACGCGGCCAAGCCGCCAAAGCGGGGAGGCAGTATTGCGCAGTCGGGGCATGGCCTCCAAATCGTTCAAGACCATGCGTGCTACCTAGGTATCCCGCAAACAATACGTTCCCATCGTTTTAATGGTGGCGGTTCATATGGCGAGGTCGCCGACCAAAGACTCCTGGCGCAGAGATCCAGCGACGGACGCACAAAGGCGGCGGCTGGCTGAGGAAGGCATTCATTGCCCTCCAAACGCGACTAAAGGTGAAGCGTCTGACCTCATATCGGCGACTGTGACCGCAGATGCCGATGAGCTTGCTATGTTGAAATTCTTTGGTGTGTCACTCCCTCGTGGCGCCACGCAGTTGGATTTTCGTAGAGCGAGCGCGTCCATCTTTGCCGATCCGTCCAATGTCGAGAAGTGGAAGCATCGTCCAGCCACGAAGGAGCAACGTGACACGATCACGTTCGTGGAGGGTAAGGTGCCGGCTGGCATTACACATCATGATGCTGAGAAGCGCATCTGGGACTATGAGGACAACCCAGAACTCGCTGGGAGAGCTGAGGCGGCCCGGGATGCTCACGATGCAGCAGAGTGGCGTGAAGACACCATTCGGGGAATTCACGACACACTGAAGGATTCCGATGGGATGTACGGCATCAAGCGTGTCAGCCTCGCATTGGTGAGGCGAGCTATTGCAGAATGGGAAGAAGAAGATAGCAAAACGCTTGAGCAGCTTGAAAATATTGATCACTTTGAGGAAAGACTTGCTGAGCGCATTCGGGCGATAGACCCATCGAAGGCGACAAAGGAGTTTGAGCGCATGCCGGACTACTTTCGCCCATGGGTCATTTCAATAAACTGCAGTACGTTGCCTTCGTATGCCGAACCAAATTCGATAGGTCTGTCGACGGCAATCAGCGGGGCAACGTCGAAGAATGGTGGCGGCAGTGGTGGTGCAGGAGTGATTGTTGTGGTCGGGGCGGTCATCGCCATACTAGCTTGGTGGTTGTGGTAGGCGCAGGATAGCTCTCAACGGCCACCGAAGTTGGGGAAGAAGCAGGAGAGACAATCAAGTAGCTAGCTTTTGTCTTAGAATGCGATAGCTCTATCCCGCTTCGTTCGGACGCTGACATCGTCGATCATTGAGCTATTGCAGGCTCATGGTTTAAGGTCGCGCCTGACGTCAGGCAGTTCACTGTCGGCGTCGGGTACACTCCCATCATAGCCTTGAGCGCACGATACGGCCGAGCATAGGCTCCGGATAATATCCGCTTCCACCGCCAAGCCATCCGCACCAGCCCAAGAACGCCTCCGCCGCCCCTTCCCCCTCAACTCGCGCTGTCCGGATAGTCCTTCCACACGCTCGGCTCGAGCTTGAAGTGGGTCGCGGGCGGGTAGGTGGCGAGCCAGTGGTCGGTGCACTCGCGGCCCGTGGGGTTCCACAGGCGGGGCAGCGCCGCCAGCTCGTCGAGGAACTCGTCGAGAAGCTGCATGCGGTTGCACCAGCCGATGAAGCGCGGGTTCAGGTACAGGGCGAAGCAGCGCCCGCGCCGGTACTGCGCGGCAAGCTCGGCCCGCCAGTTGCGCGCCATCATGTCCGTGGTCTCGAGGCCCGAGCCCTGCTGCGGGAACATCGAGAAGAACTGATCGTCGTAGTGATAGTAGTAAGGCAGCGCCACGATGGTGCGGCGGCTCGCGTAGTCGGGGCAGCAGTAGTGCGGCGCGTCGTCGGCGAGGCCGGGGCCCATGTAGCGGTAGCCGCCGTCGATGAGCAGCGACAGCGTGCTCTCGCTGATGGCGCCGGTGGCGAAGGCGTCGTTCTGGCGCGGCAGCGCGAACCAGCCGTCGGGGCGCTGGCCGACCACCTCGCCGATGATCTCGGTGGTGAGCGCGAGGCGGGCCGCCTCGTCGTCGCGGGCGAGCTTGCTCACGTCCTCGTGGCGCAGGCCCAGCGCGGCGATCTCGTGGCCGGCGGCGGCGACCTCGCGGATGCGCGCGGGCCAGACGCGGGCCATGGCGGCCGGCACCGTGAAGGTGGCCTTGAGCCGGCGTTTCGCCAGCGCCTCCAGCATGAGGTCGAGCCCTTCGCCCATGGTGAACTGGGCGCGGCCGGTGGCGAGGTCGGCCGGGCGCAGGCCATCGGCGTGCTCGGCGTCGGTCAGGGCCACGAAGATCATGGCGCAGCACTGGGCCTTGCCGGGCCAGCGGACATCGGCGTCCGCCATGGCGATCTCGTCGCTCAGGGTGTAGCGGTCCTTCCAGGGCATGGGCGTCGGGCCTCCGGCGTCAGGCGAGGGTGTCTTTTTGCGGGGGATAGTGCGCGAGGCAGTGGCGGGCGACGTCCTCGCACGAGGGGAACCACACGCCCGGCAGCGTCTTCATGCGCGTGATCAGGCGATCGAGCATGTCGATGCGCAGCGCGCGGCCGGAAATGAAGGGGTGCAGGACGACATTGTAGTAGCCGCCGCGCAGGTACTGGTGGCGGAAGCCGGCCCACCACATCTCCAGCACGCGGTCGGGGTCGGAGAGCTTCTGGGCGAGGTTGACGCTCTCGAGCCAGCCGAAGTTGTAGTACATGGCGTCGTCGATGGAGTAGTGCCACGGCAACTCGACGAGCACGTTCTTGCCGGTCTGGTCGACGAGGTAATAGGGCAGGTGGCTGGCGCTGGCGTGGCCGTGCGAGCGGTAGATGTAGCCCTCGCGGCGCAAGAGGCCGGCGGTGTGGCTGGAGCGCGTGCCGACGGGGCGGCGGCCGTAGATGCGGGTGAGCGCGGCGGTGGCGCGCGTCAGGTGCGCCTCCTCGATGTCGGGCTCGGTGGGGACGCGATGCTCCCACATGTGGTCGGCGATCTCGTGGCCGCTCTTCGTGATCTTGACCAGCGACTGCGGGTAGAGCTCGCAGATGCGCCCCGGCGTGAAGAACGTGGCCTTCACCTTGTTGCGGTCGAACAGATCGATCAGCCGCCAGATGCCGACGCGCCCGCCGAACTCGCCCTTGGCGAGCTGCATGGGCGGCTCGTTGGCCATGCGCCGGCGCAGCATGGCGTCGTAATCGATGGTGAAGTTGACGGCGATGCGCGCGCCATCCGGCCAGTCGATGTGCGGGATCATCTGATGGCGCTCCGAAAAGGCGTGGGCAGCCTTCGTCAGCGCCTCGATGTCCGCCAGGTGTCCGTCACGCATGCGCGCCTCCCCTTTGCAGCCCGGGCCGGGGAGAGGTTAGCGTCTTGGCGGCGGAATGCAACGGCGGTCCGGACCTATTCTGTGACGTCGCGGGCGCCGGAGAGGCGCTTGCGGTAGTCCTCGGGAATGTCGCGGCCGGCGTCGCGGTAGGCCTTCTCGACGGCGCCGACGACGGGGCTGAAGATGGTCTTGCGGTTGTCGCGGCACCAGTCGCGCGAGGCAATGACCGTGTCGAGCGAGCCCTGGAAGCGCGGCATCACCCAGCGTGCGAACAGCTCGAAGCTCTTCATGGTGTCGGTGCGGTTGGCCCACTCGTGGGCGCGGAACATGACGCCGCCGATGCCGCCCTCGCTCTTGTCGATGAGGCGCTGGATGCCGCGGGCCACGGTGTCCGGCGAGCCGACCAGGGTCGTGCCCATCTTGACGCCCTCGCGCAAGGGATCGTCGGAGCGCCCCGGCGGCCGGCCGAGGGTGTCCTCGAAATAGGTCACGGTCTCCTGGCGCTCGCCGTGGTGCACCTGCCGGAGCGCCTCCTCGTCGTCCTCGGCCGTGTGCATGTTGATGACGAGCCGCCACTCCTTGCGGTTCATCGTGCGGCCGTGCCGGGCGGCCTCCTGCTCGGCGATCTGCCACTGGCGGGCGAGCGCGTCGGGTCCCCCCGGCAGGCCGGCGCCGAGGGAGAGCACGGCGAGGCCGTACTTGCCGGCGGCGACCATGGCGGCAGGCGTCTGGGTGCTCGCCACGGCGATGGTGAAGCGCGGGTCGGTGTAGGGCGCCAGATGCAGGCGCGCCTCGCGCATCTCGAACCAGTCCGTCTTCATGGTCACGGGCTCCTGGCAGGCAAGCAGCCGCGTGATGGCGTCGAGGGATTCATCCATGCGCCGGCGCTGCGTCATGGGATCGATGGCCAGCATGTAGGCGTCCGAGACGAGTGCGCCGGGACCGCAACCCAGCATGGCGCGGCCGCGCGTCATGTGGTCGAGCTGCACCCAACGCTGCGCCACCATGAAGGGATGATGGTAGGGCAGGCTCGTCACGCCCGAGCCGAGCCGGATGTATTTCGTGCGCTCGGCGGCAGCGGCGATGACCAGCTCCGGAGAGGCGATGAGCTCCCAGCCCGCCGAATGGTGCTCGCCGATCCAGGCCTCGTCGTAGCCGAGGTGGTCGAGCCACTCGATGAGCTCGATGTCACGACGGATGGCGAGGGTGGGATTGTCGCCGGCCCGGTGGAAGGGGGCGAGGAAGATGCCGAAAATCAGGCCCTTGTGTGCCATGCCGTGCCTCGTTCGCTGCGCGAGAGTGCTCGCTTGAAACTAACCCGGCAGCTCTGATGGCATACTTCCGGGCGTCCCGGAAGGGGAACGGGGCGCCGGCCTCACTCGGCGGGAGCGGCAGCCCGTCGTGACGGCGCGGCGCTGCCGCCGAGACGGCGATGCAACTTGTCGAGCATCAGGTAGATGGCCGGCGTCGTGTAGAGCGTGAGAAGCTGCGAGATGGCGAGGCCGCCGATGATCGCCACGCCGAGCGGACGCCTGAGCTCGGAGCCCGGGCCTTCCGCGAGCGCCAGCGGCAGGGCGCCGAGCAGGGCCGCCAGCGTCGTCATGAGAATGGGGCGGAAGCGCTCGAGGCAGGCCTCGTGGATGGCCTGGGCGCCGGAGATGCCGCGCTCCCGCTCCGCTTCGAGCGCGAAGTCGACCAGCATGATGCCGTTCTTCTTGACGATGCCGATCAGCAGGATGATGCCGATGAAGGCCACGATCGACAGGTCCATGCCGGCGAGCTTCAACGCGAGCAGCGCGCCGAGGCCGGCCGACGGCAGTGTGGAGATGATGGTCAAGGGGTGGGCCAGGCTCTCGTAGAGCACGCCGAGCACGATGTAGACGGCGACCAGCGCCGCCAGGATGAGCAACGGCTGGGCGGCGACCTGCCGGCGGGCGGCGCGCGCGTCACCGGCCGGCTCGGCAATGATGCTGTCGGGCATGTGCAGCCCGGCGATCGCGCGGGCGATGGCCTCCGACGCCTCGGCCACGCTCATGCCATTGCCGAGATTGTAGGTGATGGTCACGGCCGGGAACTGGCCCTGATGGTTGATGACCAGCGGCGCCAGCCGGCGCTCGATCTTCACCACGGTCGTGAGCGGGACCTGAATGCCCCCGCGTCCCGATACGAAGATGCTCGCGAGGCTGTTGGGATCGCGCTGGTAGTGGCGATCGACCTCGAGGATCACGCGGTACTGATTGCGATCGCCGTAGATGGTCGAGATCTGGCGCTGGGCAAACGCGTTGTTGAGGGCGGCGTTGATGGCCTGGATGGGTACGCCGAGACGCGCCGCCGCCTGACGGTCGATGGTGATCGAGGCCTGCAGGCCGCCCTGCTCGCGGTCGGTGTCGACATCCTCGAGGCCGGGGATCTGCCTGACGCGGTCGAGCACCCTGGGCACCCAGGCATAGAGGTCGTCAGGATTTGCGGACCAGAGCGTGAACTGGAACTCGGAGCGGCTCTGACGCCCGCCGATGCGGATGTCGCTTGCAGGCACCAGGAAGGTGCTGAGGCCCTGGATGCGGTAGAGCCGCCGCCGCAGGCGATTGACGACCTCCTGGGTGGTGACGCCACCCCGCTCGGCCCGCGGCTTGAGGCTGACGAACATGCGCCCCTGGTTGACCGAGGCGTTGAAGCGCGAGCCGCCGACCGATGAGCCGACGCCGGCGACGGCCGGATCGGAGAGCACGATGTCGAGCGCCTTCTTCTGCAGGATCGACATGGCTTCGAAGGAAATATCGGGCGAGGCGCGCGTGGCGCCGAACATGAGGCCGGTGTCGTCGCGGGGGAAGAAGCCCTTGGGGAGCTGCACGTAGAGCTGCACGGTAAGCACGACCGTTGCCGCCATCACGACGATGGTCAGGAAGTTGTGGCGCAGCGTGACGCGCAGCGTGGCGCTGTAGGCGCGGATCATGGCGTTGATCGTGCCCTCGACCAGCCGGTCGAACCAATTGCTGCGCGCGTTCGGCGCATGACGCACGAAGTGCGCGCAGATCATCGGCGTCACCGACAGCGACACGACCATCGACACGAGGATGGCGACCGCAAGCGTCACCGAGAACTCGCGCAGCACGCGCCCGACCACGCCACCCATGAAGAGCAGTGGAATGAAGGCCGCGACGAGCGAGATGCTGATCGAGACGATCGTGAAGCCGATCTGCCGGGCGCCTTCGATGGCGGCCCGGAACGGGGTCACGCCGCGCTCCAGGTTGCGGTACATGTTCTCGATCATGACGATGGCGTCATCGACGACGAAGCCGACCGAGACCGCGAGCGCCATCAGCGTCAGGTTGTTGATGGAGTATCCGAGCGCCCACATGGCGCAGCAGGTGCCGGCGAGCGACAACGGTACGGCGATGCCGGCGGCAAGGGTCGGTGTCGAGCGGCGCAGGAACACGAACACGACCAGCATCACGAGCACGATGGCGAGCCCCAGCGTCAGCTGCATGTCGAGCACGCTGGCGCGGATGGTGCCGGTGCGGTCCGACAGCACGGAGATGTCGACGCCGGCGGGAATCCAGCGCTTGATCTCGGGGATCAGCGCCTTGATGCGGTCCACCGTCTCGATGACGTTGGCATCGCCCTGCTTGGTGATGATCAGCAGGACGGCCGGCTTCTTGTTGAACATGGCGGCCGAGCGCGTATTGCGGGTGCCGCGCTCGACCGAGGCGACGGCCGAGAGGCGGATGATGTTGCCATCCTTGGCCTTGATGACGATGGCCTTGTAGTCCTCGGGGGTGCGCAACTGGCTGTCGGAGTCGATGGCGAGCGCCTGGCGATCGCCGTCGATGATGCCGAGCGGGCCGATGGCGTTGGCCGCGACGATCGCCTGGCGAACCTCCTCGAGACTGACGCCCATGGAGGCGAGCAGCGTCGGATTGAGGCGAACGCGAATGGCCGGCTGCTCGGCGCCGCTCACGGTTACGTCTGCAACGCCGTCGACCTGGGAGATGCGCTGGGCGACGACGGAGTCGGCGGCGTCGTAGATCGCGCTCGGCGGGATGGTGTCGGAGGTGAGCGCCAGGATGAGCACGGGCGCGGCCGCCGGGTTGGCCTTGCGGAACGAGGGGAGGGCCGGCATGTCGGCCGGCAGGTCGGCGGCGGCGGCGTTGATGGCCGCCTGGACGTCGCGGGCGGCCCCGTCGGCGCTGCGCGAGATGTCGAACTGGAGGATGACCCGCGTCATGCCGAGCGAGCTGACGGAGGTCATCTCGGTGACGCCGGCGATCTCGCCGAGATGGCGCTCGAGCGGGGCCGCCACCGTCGCCGCCATCGTCACGGGATCGGCGCCCGGCTGGCTGGCGCTGACCGAGATCGTCGGCAGTTCCACGGTCGGCAGGCTCGCGACCGGCAGGAAGCGATAGGCGACAAGGCCGGCCAGGAACAGGCCGATCGCCAGCAGCGTCGTTCCGATCGGGCGATGGATGAAGGGCGTGGAGAAGTTCATGGCCTACTCCGCCGCTGCCGGCGCAGGGGCCGCCCCGTCCACGTGGCGGCTTCCGGCGGACGTCGTGCCGGTCAGGCGCACGTTCAGCCGCTCCATGATCAGATAGATGACCGGCGTCGTGTAGAGCGTGAGCATCTGGCTGAGGATGAGGCCGCCGATGATGGTGACGCCGAGGGGAAAGCGCAGCTCCGCACCTGTACCCTGCTCGAGCACCAGCGGCAGCGCGCCGAACAGCGCCGCGAGCGTCGTCATCATGATGGGCCGGAAGCGCAGGAGGCAGGCCTGGATGATGGCTTCGCGCGGCGTCATGCCATGCTCGCGCTCCGCCTCGAGGGCGAAGTCGATCATGAGGATGGCGTTTTTCTTCACGATGCCCATGAGCAGGATGATGCCGATCAGGGCGATGAGCGACAGATCGATCCCCGTCAGCATCAGCGCGAGCACGGCGCCGATGCCGGCCGAGGGCAGCGTCGTCAGGATCGTGAAGGGGTGGATGAAGCTCTCGTAGAGCACGCCGAGCACGATGTAGATGGTGATGATCGCGGCCAGGATCAGCCAGGGCTGGCCGGCGAGCGACTTCCTGAACTCGGCGGCGTCGCCGAAGAACGTGCCGGTGACGGAGGTCGGCATGGCGACCGACTTCTGGGCATCGGCAAAGGCCTTCACCGCGTCGCTCAGCGAGGCGTCTGGCGCGAGATTGAAGCCGATCGTGACGGCCGGGAACTGCTCCTGATGCTCGATCGACAGGGGCGTCGTGGAGCGGGTCACGCGCGCGACCGCGGACAGCGGAATCTGCTGGCCCGAAGACGACGGCACGAAGATGCGCGCGAGATCGCCGGGAGCGCGCTGGTAGTCCGGATGCGCCTCGATGATGACGCGATACTGGTTCGCCTGACCGTAGATGGTCGAGATCTGCCGCTGGCCGAAGGCATCATAGAGGGCGTCGTTGATGGCGGCCATCGTGATGCCGAGCCGGGTGGCGGTCTCGCGATCGACATGCAGCAGCGCACGCAGCCCGCCGTCCTGGGCTTCCGATGCCACGTCGCGGAGGACGGGCGAGCTCTTGAGGGCCTCCACCAGCTTCTTCGACCAGAGATCGACATCCGCCTGGTTGGTGCCGACCAGCGTGTACTGGTAGAGGGCGCGGCTGACGCGTGTGCCGATCTGCACGTCCTGGATCGGCTGGAAGAATACAGTGACCCCGGCGATCGTGGTCACCTTGTCCTTCAAGCGGGCGATGATCCCGGTGACGAACGTCTTGCGGACGTCGCGCGGCTTCAGGACGATGGCGATGCGGGCCGCGTTGGGTGTCGGATTAGCGGCGCTGATGCCAACGACGGAGACAACGCCCTCGACGTCGGGATCGCGGCGGATGGCTTCGACCACCTTGTCCTGCAGCCGCTTGATCTCGGCGAACGACACGTCCGGCGCCGCCTCGACGGAGGCGGTCACGAGGCCGGTATCCTGTGTCGGCAGGAAGCCCTTGGGCACGATCATGTAGAGCCACACCGTCAATACGACGGTCAGCGCCGTGGCGAGGATCATCAGCATCTGGCGATCGAGGACGTAGAGGATCGTGCGGTGGTAGAGCCCGATCGTGCGGTCGACGAGGCCGTTGAAGAAGCCGCTGATGCGGCTCTGGCTTCCCGGCTGGCGATGGCGCAGCAGGCGCGAGCAGAGCATCGGCGTCAGCGTCAGAGAGACGATGGCCGACACGACGACGGCGATGGTGAGGGTCAGCGCGAACTCGCGGAACATGCGCCCGACGAGGCCGCTCATGAAGAGGAGCGGGATGAACACCGCGATCAGCGAGGCGGTCAGCGAGATCACGGTGAAGCCGATCTCCTTGGCGCCTTCGAGCGCCGCCTCCATGGGCCGCTTGCCCCGCTCCATGTGGCGGACGATGTTCTCGATCATGACGATCGCGTCGTCGACGACGAAGCCCGTGCCGATGGTCAGCGCCATCAGCGAGAGATTGTCGAGGCTGAAGCCGGCAAACCACATGACGCCGAACGTCGCCACGAGGGAGACCGGCAGCGTAATGCCGGCGATGATCGTGGCCCTGATATCCTTGAGGAACAGGAGCACGACGAGCACCACCAGGACGACGGCCAGCACCAGCGTGAACTGCACGTCGTGGACCGACGCGCGGATGGTGCCCGTCCTGTCGTGGACCACGGTGAGGCGGGCGCCGGCCGGCAGAGCGCGCTGCAGCCGGGGCAACTCGCGCTTGAGGCGGGCCACGGTCTCGATGACGTTGGCGCCGGGTTGACGCAGCACGTCGATGACGACGGCCGGCGAGCCCTGATACCAGGCGCCGACGCGGGAGTTCTCGAGGCCGTCGACGACGTCGGCGACATCGCCGAGCACGACGGGCGCGTTGTTGCGATAGGCGATGATGACGGCGCGGTAGGCGTCCGCGCTCGTGAGCTGGTCGTTGGCCGCGATGGTGTAGGACTGGTGGCGGCCGTCGAGGGCGCCCTTGGGGCCGGAGACGTTGGCGGCGACGATGGCGTTGCGCACGTCGGCCATGCTGAGGCCGTAGCCGGCGAGGCGGGCGAGGTTCACCTGGATGCGCACGGCGGGTTTGATTCCGCCCTGCACGGAGACGTGGCCGACGCCGCTCACCGAGCTGAGCCGCTGGGCGAGCAGGGTGTCGGCGAGGTCGCTCAGCGTGCGCAGGGAGACGGTATCGGAGGTCAGCGCGACCGTGACGATCGGAGAGTCGGCCGGGTTCACCTTCGAGTAGGTCGGCGGATAGGGCAGCGTGCGTGGCAACGTCGAGGCTGCGGAATTGATCGCCGACTGCACGTCCTGCGCGGCCGCGTCGATGTCGCGGTCGAGGCCGAACCGCAGCGTCACCTGGCTGATGCCGTAGGAGCTCGACGAGGTCATGGTCTCGAGCGCGGGAATCTGTCCGAAGGCCCGCTCGAGGGGCGCCGTCACCAGCTTCGACATGGTGTCGGGACTTGCGCCCGGCAGCCGCGTCGTGACCTGAATGGTCGGAAAATCGACCTGCGGCAGGGACGAGACGGGCAGGTTCCAGTAGCCGAGCGCACCACCGAGGACCACTGCAAGCGCGATGAGCGCGGTGGCGATGGGACGGCGGATGAAGGGCGAGGAGACGCTCATCAGCCGCCCTCGGTCTGCTTGCGTCGGCCGCGCCCCTTGCCGCGCTTGGAGGGATCACGCCCCTTGCGCGCGCCGGGATCGCCGGCGACGGGCTTCGTGGCTGTGCCCGGCGTACCCTGCTCCTCGGTGCGCGTCACCAGGACCCGGGAGCCGTCGCGCAGGCGGTTGAAGCCGCTCGTCACCAGCACGTCGCCGGGCGCGACGCCCTTGGAGATCACGCTCTGGCGGTCGTCCTGGAGCGAGACGGTGACGGGGCGGAGAGCCACCGTCTGGCCGGGGCCGACGACGTAGACGAACGTGCCAGTCGGACCCTGCTGGATGGCGGCGGTGGGAACGGCTGTAACCTGGCGGAGCATCTCGACAAGCAGGCGTACGTTGACGAACTGGCCGGGCCAGAGCTGCAGCTTGTCGTTGGCGAACTCTGCCTTCATGCGCACGGTGCCGGTGGTCTGGTCGACCTGGTTGTCCACGACCTGGAGCACGCCCTCGTCGAGGATGCCGCGGCGGTCGGCGTCGAACACCGTGACCTTCACGGCGCCGCGGGCGAGCGCGCGATTGATGTCCACGAGCTGCTGCTGCGGCATGGTGAAGAGCACGGAGATCGGCTTCACCTGCGTGATGACGACGATGCTCTGATCGCCGGAGGCGCGCACGATGTTGCCTTCATCGACCTGGCGGATGCCCGTACGCCCGTCGATGGGGGCGACGATCGTCGTGTAGTCGAGGATGGCGCGGGCGCTGGCGATGGCGGCCTCGTCGGCCTTGAGCTGGGCCGTCAGCTGGGCGATCAGCGCGCGCTGGGTGTCGATGGTCTTGATGGCCACGACGTTCTTCGGCACGGCCATGTAGCGCTCGAGGTCGCGTTTGGCGTTGGCGAGCTGGGCCGCGGTCAACGCCTTCTTCGCCAGGGCCTGGTCGAGCTGGGCCTGATAGGTGATGGAGTCGATGCGCGCGAGCACGTCGCCCTTTTTGACGTCCTGCCCCTCCTTGAAGGCGATGGCCATGATGCGGCCGTCGATCTGGGGCTTCACGGTCACGGTCTTGAGCGGGCGGGCGCTGCCGATGCCCTCGAGGTAGACAGGCACGTCCGCGGCGACGGCGGCGGTAGCGAGCACGGGGACCGGGGCGTTGCGCGGGGGACCCCGCCGCGTGTTCTTTTCTTTCGGCGGGCTCTGCAGCATGGCGAGCGCGACGACCCCGCTGAAAAGGGACCCGACGACCACGATCGCCAGCAGGCGCTTCAGCCACTTTGCCATCTCAGGTCCTCGTCCCTTTGTCCGGTTCGGTGCTCGGCTGCTGCGGGGTCCATGGCTGGGGAGCCGCTCTCCGCCGGTTCCGAACGCCGGCGGAAGGTTGGTCACACTTGGCGTAACGCGCGATGCCGGACATTTCCGGCGCTGGAGTCGCGGGTTCGTGTGGCATAGTGCTTTGTGAGGGGCACGGCCGTGGCGTGCAGACTCTGCCGGGGCCATTGAGTGTGCAACACGAACGAACGTGAGCATGCGGGCAAGAATTGCCCGGTTGTCCAGCGGATTCGTACGCGCGGCTGCATGCCCGCGCAGCGAACCGGTCCAGGGGAGGGAACGGCATGTCCCAGGTGATCCGTCTCGGAAACGTCAGCGTCGAGCGACTGGTGGAACAGGAGGGGCCGATCTTCGAACCCCTTGAATTCTTTCCGTCTTTGACGCGTGAGGTGCTCGATGCGAACCGCGCGTGGCTCGAGCCGACCTACATCGATCCCGCCACCGGAAAGATGATCCTGTGCGTGCAAAGCTATCTCGTGCGCACGCCGCACCACACGATCCTCGTGGATTCCTGCGTCGGCAACCACAAGTCCCGGCCGTCGCGGCCGATGTGGGACATGATGAGCGGCGACCGCTACGAGAAGAGCCTGGCGGCCGCCGGACTCGGCGTCACAGACATCGACTTCGTGATGTGCACGCACCTGCACGTCGATCACGTCGGCTGGAACACGCGGCTCGAGAACGGCCGCTGGGTGCCGACGTTTCCCAATGCCCGATACCTCTTTGCTGATCGTGAGCTCGACTTCTGGCGGGCGCAGGAGATCAAGGACCCCGCCAGTTGTCCGTGGATCACCGACTCCGTGCTGCCGGTCGTAGCCGCCGGCCGCGCCGAGGTCGTCAAGAGCGATCATTGCCTGGACGACCTCGTGCGGCTCGTGCCGACGCCCGGTCACACGATCGATCATTTCTCGGTCCACGTGGGCAGCGCGGGCCAGGATGCCTTCATCACGGGTGACATGATCCACAGCCCGCTGCAGGCCCTCTATCCGGAGCTCGGCATGCGCACGGACTACGATTCGAAGCTGGCCGGCCAGACGCGCCGCCGCATCTTCGAAAGGTTCTGTGAGGAGCCGACGCTGATGTGCGTGGCGCATTTCGGTTCGCCGTCGGTCGGCCGGTTCCGTCGGCGCGGCGACGCCTTCTCGTTCGTCTCGGGCGTATGAGGACAGCCGTCAGATGCTCTGGCGCGGCTGCGCGCCGTGCCGACCGAGGGAGGTCGAGGATCGAGGAGCGGCGCTGACGCCGGATGGATGCTGCTCTGGAGGCCACGCCCGGAATCGAACCGGGGTAAACGGATTTGCAGTCCGGTGCGTAACCACTCCGCCACGTGGCCAGCCAAGAGCATGCAGTCCGACGCGCACCCTGTGCAGCGGCCTGACTGACGGATCAGCCGGACGGCGCACGCGGGGAGGAGCCGGAATGAAGAGCCCCTTTGTAGCGGCAGACTGCCCCGTCTTGTCAAGCTCCGGCTGTGAACGTGCTTGATGCCTCCAGGGGCGGCGCGGCTTCGGGGCGCATCTCGTCGTGGGGTCTGGCTCTCGCGCCGGTCGTTCATTATTGTCCGCGTCTGACGCACGATGCGGCGAGTCTCCTCGGCGCATCGCAGAGCACTTCATGGCAGCACGATAAGGGCGGCACAGCTATGGTCGACGCGGCAGAGCAAAGACGGAACATGGTCGATTCGCAGCTCCGTCCCTCCGATGTGACGGATCGCCGGATCATCCGCGCCATGCTCGAGATCCCGCGCGAGAATTTCTCGCCGTCGGCCATGCGGGCGCTGGCCTACATGGACGAGGATCTCGTCGTCCAGGCCGGTGACCGCGATGCACCCATGCGCCACGTTCTGGCGCCTCGCACGCAAGCTCTGCTGCTGCAACTCGCGCAGATCGAATCGGGCGATCTCGTCCTCGATGTCGGGTGCGCCACGGGCTACTCGACCGCAATCGCCGCCCGCCTGGCGGATTCTGTCGTTGCTGTCGAGCAGGATGCCCGTCTGGTCGAGCGGGCGTCCGCACTCTTGAGCACGCTCGGCATCGACAACGCCGCCATCCTCGCCGGGCCGTTGAACGAAGGTATGGCCGGGCAAGGGCCCTATGACGTGATCGTGCTGAACGGCGCTGTCGAGGTCATTCCCGAGAGCCTTTTCGCGCAGCTCAAGCCGGGCGGACGGCTTGTCGCCGTGTTGATCGAGGGGCGGAGGTCGCGCGCCGTCGTGGCAACGCGACGCGGCGGCAAGACCGACGTGCGAGCAACCCGCGACCTGTCGGCGCCATCGCTCACTGGCTTCCAGAAGGCGGCTGGCTTCGTATTTTGACGATGCGCCAGCGGCGGGTTCCCCATCTCCTGTGCCGCCGCGACGGGGCGGTCGGCCGCGCATGCTCTCACGAGGCGTGCCCTAATTGCCACGGCTGTTTCTCCCGCAGGTTTTCAACAGGCCTGTTTTTGCTTTTGGGAATCGATGCCCCTCTTTATGGTCGGCTACAGAGGGAGTCCGCGACCCATAATATGTTCATAGAAACATCAGGTTGCGGATCAGCCGGGCGGCAGGAGCAGTTGGCAGGATGAACGTCAGGCGTGGGGCTTATTCACGCGCGGCCCACAACGGGGTGCCACGCGTCAGGAGCAGGCTCATTGCCGCATCACTCGTCGTGATGACGGCTTGGGGAGGGCCTGCGTCGGCGGAGTCGCTGCGAGAGGCACTCGCTTCGACCTACAAACTCAATCCGCGGCTCGACGCTGAACGCGCGCGGCTGCGGGCGACCGACGAAGAGGTTCCGCGCGCCAAGTCCGGCTACCGGCCCTCGATCATCGGCTCAGCCGATTTCGGCCTGCAGCGCTCGAACACCGATCCCCCGTCGTCGGGCGATGGCGAAACGCACCCGAAGGGCTACTCCATCACCATGGCGCAGCCCGTCTTCCGGGGGTTCCGCACCATCAACACCGTACGCCAGGCCGAGGCGGTCGTGCGCGCGGGCCGCGAGACGCTGCGGCTGACCGAGCAGCAGGTCCTGCTCGAGGCGGTCACGGCCTACATGGACGTCGTCCGCGATCAGGCGATCGTCAAGCTCAGAGAGAACAACGTTCGCGTCCTGTCGCGCGAACTCAAGGCGACCCAGGACCGCTTCGCGGTGGGCGAGGTGACGCGAACCGACGTGGCGCAGGCGCAGGCCCGGCGTGCCGGGTCGGTCTCGGCACTGGATGCGGCGCGCGCCAATCTCAAGACGTCACTCGCGTCCTATCAGCGTGTCGTCGGCCACCCTGCCGGCCGCCTGCATGATCCCGGTCCCAACGGCCGGCAGATTCCCGGCGCCCTCGAGACAGCGATTCGCATCGCCCATGCCGAACATCCGAACGTGGTCGCTGCCCTCTATCGGGAGCAGGCGGCGCGTCATGCGGTCGACATAATCCTTGGTGAGAAATTACCGGAGTTCCGCGTGGAGGCGACGTACTCGCAGCGCTACGACAGCTCACGCTTCGTCGATCAGAGCGAAAGTGCGTCTGTGACCGGTCGCGTGACCGTGCCGTTCTACCAGGCGGGCGAGGTGGATGCGCGCGTGCGGCAGGCGAAGCACACGCACGTCAGCCGGTTGCAGGAGATTCAGCAGGCCAGGACGGAGACGAGAGCGTCTGTCGTCGCGGCTTGGTCGGTTTGGACGGCGGCTCGCGCGCAGTTGCAGTCCGATCAGGCGCAGGTCACGGCCAATCGCATCGCCCTGACAGGCGTGCGCGAGGAGGAGAAGGTCGGTCAGCGCACACTGCTCGATGTTCTGAATGCCGAGCAGGAACTCCTCAACGCGGAGGTCACGCTGGTCGGCACGAAGCGTAATCTGGTCGTGGCGTCCTATACACTGCTGGCGGCGATTGGCCGGTTGAACGTGGTCGATCTGGCGCTGGTCGCAAAGGCCTACGATCCACAGGCCCATTATCACGAGGTCCGCAGGAAGTGGGGCGGGATCAGCATCACGCATCGCGATGGTCGGCAGGAGTTCCTGGACACGACCAAGAAGCGGACCTCCGCCAAGTAGCGTGCCGTCACGACGGCACGCGGCGCCCCGCCACCCCCTCGTCGTGCGCCGCGGTTCCGCTGGCCGCGCCGCCGAGAACGGCCGCCGCGCATAGCCTTATCCACCGCCGTGACGATCAAGCTGAGGATGACGTGTGTCCTCGCATTGAAGGGGTGTGGCTTTCATTGTACGAGGAAGATTGTCCGGGGTGGGCACCTGACCGCAGGTGGTGTGGCTCGGACATCGTGCGCGCATCGCCGTCCGCAGTGGTCGCTCGCCGGATCGCCAGGATGGAGCGCGCGTGTGCGAGCTCGCCGGCATCGGCTGGTGGTCGGTGGCAACGCCGGGCCGAGATGATGGCGAGTGACGATGCGAGCGCGTGGCGTCACGCGTGCGTGGCAGGCCGTGGGGGCATGGCCGGTCGGACGCGCAATGCGACGGGGATGTGGACATCCAGGATGTCCGCGGTGGCGAGGCGACAGGCGCCGCCGTCCTGAGTTCTGGATGCAGTGGAAGAGGTAGGGAAGATGAGCAGGACCGACCACGCCAGCGAGCCGAGCATGGACGAGATCCTGGCGTCGATCCGCCGTATCATCGCCGACGATCCCGGAGCCGCCCGCGAGCGACCGGTCGCGAGAGACCTCGCCAGCGGACGTGGCGCCGAGCCCGCGCGCCCGGCAGGCCTCGGTGCTCGCGCGCGCCTCGACGAGCCGTTGCGCGCCCCGCTCGGCTCGCCGCGTCTCGAACAGGCGCTGCGTCAGGAACCCGCGCCCGCAGCCGCGCACCCGGTGCCACCTGCCGAGGACGACGATATTTTCGACCTGGTCGAGCCCGCTGCGCCGGCCGCTCCGGCGCAACGCGCCACCGGAAGCGCATTCGGGGGGCTGCGGGGCGCGGCCGAACCCGCGCCGTCGAAGCCGGCCGAGGCGCTCAGCCCGCAGGATCTTCCCGCCTGGATGCGCGACGCCACGACGCCGGTGCGCCCGACCCAGCCCGCGCGGCGGGAGCCGCTGCTGCACGAGCCCGAGGCGGACGAGGCCCGCAGTGGTGGTCCTGTTCGCGACGAGGACGCTCTCGCTGCGGTGGCGGCTGGCATAAAGGGGCACGGCGGGCCTGAGCTGGCGGAGGATTTCGCCGACGAGCCCACATTGGAGCGCGAGCCGCGCCAGGACCAAGCGAAGCCGCGCACGTCCCCGGCAGCAGCGCTGCCCTTCGATTTCAAGCGCGTCATTCCCGAGGCGGGCGGGCGCGAGCCGCCGCGTTGGGGGGCGAGCGGCGAGCGACCGGCCGACCGGCTGAAGGCCGAGCCGAGCTTCGGCGCGGACCTGCCCGGCCCGGCGCTGGCTGGCCTCGGCACGCCCGCAGCGGAGCCGGCGGCCGAGGCGTTCGGGGCTGGCGAGCCGCGGGAGATGCCGGAGGACGCGGGCTCCGCCCTTGATCCCGGCTCGACACCGGAAATCGCGCCCTATCGCGAGCTCGCGGCGGACCTGGCGGGTGTGAGCGACGCAGCCGCCGAGGAGCGGCCATCTTCGGCGGCGGACGAGCAGGCGCTGGTCGAGGGGTTGCTCGACGGCGACGTGACTGCGGCCGTGTCGGCGGTCGAGGCCACGGATGCGCGCGCCGCGCCGAGCCCGGAGGCTGCCGTACCGGCTGCATCTCCCGTCGACCTGCTCGATGTCACGGATGAGCTTTTTGCCGAGCCGGCCACGGCGCGCGACGACCTCGCGGCGGGCGGGACACCGGTCGAGGTCGACGCGATTGAGCCTGCGGACAGCGCCGTCGAGGCGAGTGGGCCAAGCGAGGACGCCCTGAGCGAACCTCCGCTGGTCGATGCCGCGCCTGCCGAGCCCGTGCCTGCCGGGTCGGCTCCCGTCGAGCCGCTGGCCAGCGCCTCCCTGGCGAACCTGTTCGGTGGCGCCCCGCTGGCGTCGCCGCCCGAACAGGTGGCACCAGCGCAACTGGAGGCCGATCTCGGGCCAGCGTCGGCTCCTGCGGACGATCACCCGGCCGATGTCGTGGAGGAGGCCCTGGCGGAGGCGGCTGGCCCCAGCGATCCGGCTGATGCGATCGAAGCCGAGAAGGACGAGGTTGGAGCCGCGGGGCCGGATGGCGCCGAAGAGGCGCTGTCGATCGGTGCGCTGCCGGCTGCCGGGCTCGTGACGGCGGCGGCAGCCGTGGTCGCGGCTGCGGCCGTGACCGGTGCCCCGGCCTCCGAGACCGCACAGACGCCCGCGGCGGCGGGCGTAGCGCACGTGGTCTCCGACGTGCCGGCGACCAGTGTCGCCGCGCCTGCTGCAGCGCCTCTCGAAGCGGCTCAGCCGGCGGAGGCGACGGTCAAGACCCTCGAGGACACCGTTGCCGAGCTGCTGCGACCGATGCTGCGGTCGTGGCTCGACCAGAACATGCCGCGCATCGTCGAGAAGGCGATGCGCGCGGAAGCCGCCGCCATCGTGCCGCCGAAGACGCCGGGCGAGACGCCCGAGACCTGAAAGCGGCGGGCTTTCGCCACGGTCCGTGCAGAGGGGGCTGGGCCGTCCTTGCGCTCCATGCCGCCGGCGCGGGTTGACAGGCCCGACCGCGCGAGCGTACGACGCGGCGAACCCTCGTCCAGCCCGTGAAAGTGCAGCCGACCCATGCTTGAGAACAGGTACCAGCCCGGCGCCATCGAGGCGCGGATCTATGCGCAATGGGAGGAGAGCGGCGCTTTCCGCGCCGGACCACCCGAGCGGACCAAGGCGGGCGCGCCGACCTACTGCGTGGTGATCCCACCGCCCAACGTCACCGGCTCGCTGCACATGGGGCATGCCCTCAACAACACGCTCCAGGACGTGCTGTGCCGCTTCGAGCGCATGCGTGGCAAGGACGTGCTCTGGCAGCCGGGCACCGACCATGCCGGCATCGCCACCCAGCTCGTCGTGACGCGGCAGCTCTCCGACCGGCAGATCAACTACAAGGATCTCGGCCGCGAGAAGTTCCTCGAGACCGTCTGGGAGTGGAAGGCGAAGTCCGGCGGCACCATTGTCAACCAGCTGAAGCGCCTCGGCTGCTCGTGCGACTGGAGCCGCGAGCGCTTCACCATGGACGACGGGTTGTCGAAGGCCGTGCTCAAGGTCTTCGTCGATCTCTACGCGCAGGGGCTCATCTACAAGGACAAGCGACTCGGCAATTGGGACCCGGAGTTTCAGTCGGTGGTCTCCGACCTCGAGGTCGAGCCGCGTGACCACACGGGAACCTTCAAGTGGAAGCGCGGAGAGGCGGACAAGGAAGGCAACCCCGTCGCCTTCGATCCGGCCAGGCTCGCCAAGGTGCTCGACAAGGACCCGTCCGGGCACATGTACTACCTGCGCTATCCGCTGGCGGGCGTGGCCTACGATGCCGACGATCCCGCGACCTATCTCGTTGTCGGCACGACGCGGCCGGAGACGATGCTCGGCGACACGGGCGTTGCGATCCATCCCGAGAACGAGCGGATCGGACATCTCATCGGCAAGCGCGTGGCGTTGCCTCTCTGCGATCGCGAAATTCTCGTGGTGGGCGACACCTACGCCGATCCGGAGAAGGGCACGGGCGCCGTCAAGATCACGCCGGCCCACGACTTCAACGACTGGGAGGTCGGCAAGCGCGCGGGCCTCGACGTCATCAACATTCTCGATGCCCGAGGCCATCTCAACGAGAACGCGCCGGAAGCCTATCGCGGGCTCGCACGTTTCGAAGCGCGCAAGCAGGTCGTCTCGGATCTCGCCGCGCTCGATCTCCTCGAGAAGATCGAGCCGCACACGCATGCCGTGCCGCATGCCCAGCGCGGCGACGCCATCATCGAGCCGTGGCTGACCGACCAGTGGTACGTCGATGCCGCGACGCTGGCGAAGCCCGCGCTCGACGCCGTGCGCGCGGGCAAGACGCGCTTCGTGCCGGAGAAATACGCCGCCGACTATTTCCGCTGGCTTGAGAACATCCAGCCGTGGTGCATCTCGCGCCAGCTCTGGTGGGGCCATCAGATCCCGGCGTGGTACGGGCCGGACGGAAAGGTTTTCGTCGCCCATGACGAGGCGGAGGCATCGGCGGCCGCGAACAAGACCTATGGGAAGTCTGTTCCGCTGACGCGCGATCCCGACGTGCTCGACACCTGGTTCTCGTCGGGGCTGTGGCCGTTCTCGACGCTCGGTTGGCCGGACAAGACCCCGGAGCTCGCGCGCTATTATCCGACCAGCACGCTGGTCACCGGCTTCGACATCATCTTCTTCTGGGTCGCCCGGATGATGATGCAGGGCCTGCATTTCACGGGCGACGTGCCCTTTCGCGACGTCTACATCCACGGCCTCGTCCGCGACGAGAAGGGCCGCAAGATGTCGAAGTCGATCGGCAACGTCATCGACCCCCTGGACCTCATCGACCAGTACGGCGCCGATGCGCTCCGCTTCACGCTGACGGCGCTGACCACGCAGGGGCGCGACGTGAAGCTCACCGCCTCGCGCGTCGAGGGCTATCGCAACTTCGCTACAAAGCTCTGGAACGCCGCACGCTTCGCCGAGATGAACGAGTGCGTGCGCGTCGGCGACTTCGACCCCGCCCAAGCGACCGAGACGATCAACCGCTGGATCCTCGGCGAGACCGAGCGCGCCACGCGGGCCGTCACTGAGGGGCTCGAGGCCTACAAGTTCAACGAGGCGTCGGGCGCCATCTACCGCTTCGTCTGGAACGTGTTCTGCGACTGGTATCTCGAGCTCGCCAAGCCGATCCTGACAGGTGACAGCGAGGCGGCCAAGGCGGAGACGCGCGCAACCACGGCCTTCGTCATCGACGAGATCCTGAAGCTCCTGCATCCGTTCATGCCGTTCGTGACCGAGGAACTCTGGCAGCGTCTCGCCGAGCATGGTCCGCGGCGCGAGACGTCGCTCGTGCTCGCGCCCTGGCCCACGCATGCGGGACGACAGGACGCGGCGGCGGATGCCGAGATCGGCTGGCTGGTCCGTCTCGTCACCGAGGTGCGCTCCGTGCGCGCCGAAATGAACGTGCCGGTCGCGAGCAAGATCACGCTGATCCTGACCGGGGCCTCAGCCGAGACCCGGGCGCGCGCGGAGCGCCACGAGGACACCATCAAGCGGCTGGCGCGGCTCGAGACGCTGATGCATGCCGACACGCCGCCCGAGGGCTCGGCGCAATTCGTGATCGACGAGGCGACGGTGGCCCTGCCGCTGGCCGGCATCATCGACATCGCGGCCGAGGTGGCGCGGCTGAAGCGCGAGCAGCAGAAGCTCCAGGGCGAGATTCGCAAGATCGACGACAAGCTGGCCAATGCGCAGTTCCTGGCGCGGGCGCCGGAAGAGGTCGTGGAGGAGCAGCGCGAGCGCCGCGTCGATTTCGTGGCGACGGTCGAGCGTCTGTCGGCCGCGCTGGCGCGCATCTCCGCCAGCGGCTGAGGCGGTCGACTGCGGCTCAGCCCTTGTCGGCCGCGGGCGCCGTCGCGGCGCGCTCGATGTGCATCTCGGTGAGGATCCAGCGCCAGCCCCTGAGCTCGAAGACGCTGCGCGTGTGGCGGCGAGGATCGCTGCGCGTGGCTATGGTGATCTCGACCCGTGCCGGTCCCTTGAAGGACACGTGGCGCAACCGGCGCCAGAGATCGGCGCTCTTGGCGATCAGCCCTTTCGGCTCCGGCCGGCCGAGCCGCTCGGACCAGCGTCTGCGCTGGGCGTCGAGGGCGACCAAGGCCTCCGCCGTGCCATAGCTGTCGAGCGTGCGGGAGATGAGCGAGGGAGCGACGGCGCCGGTGATGCGCCGCGCCATGCGCCGGAAGACCCCGGGTCTTGGCGCGTCGGGCCGCGGCTCGGCCTGCGCCATGCGCAGAAGTGACGCCTTGAGGGTGGCTTTGACGCGCGGCCAGTCCACCCCTTGCTCGACGGTGGCGACATCGCCGGTGCGGATGGCGAGCTTGAGGCGTCCGGCACTCACGAACGGCCAGGCCGCGAGCAGGGCCAGCATCACCGCGGCGATGGTCAGCAGCGCGACGAGCCGCTTTCTCATGGGATCCGCCGTGGCATTGGCCTTGCCGTTGATCGCTGCATAGCGGAGCATCTCCGGGATGCGGCTGCGTGTGTCTGCAAAGGTGGCGTAAGCTGGCGGTGAGTCAATGGGAGCGATATGGCGGGGCTGGGGCGCTGGTGCTTCAGCGCCACGCTGCAGGATGGAAAGACATGAAGCGGTTTGCCGACAAGATCGCCGTCATTACGGGAGGGGGCAGCGGTATCGGCCTCGCCACAGCCGAACGGCTGGCCGCCGAGGGCGCGCACGTGATCCTCGCGGATATCGACGCGGCGCGGATCGCCGAAGCCGCAGCGGCGATCGCCGCCAAGGGGGGCAGCGCCGCCGCCTCGGTGCTGGATGTGACGGACCAGGGCCAGGTCGAGCGCCTCATGACCGAGGCGTTCTCCGGCGAGGGGCGGCCTTCCATCCTCGTCAATTGCGCCGGCGTGCTTCTGGCTGAGACCGTGCTCGAGCTTTCGACGGAACGCATGCGCCGTCTGCTCGACGTCAACGTCACTGGCACGGCCGGCATGGTGCATGCGTTCGCCAAGCGGTTCACGCAGGCCGATGTGGCGGGGTGGGGCGCGGTCGTGAACATCGCTTCGATCTCCGGCTTTCGCGGCAACTACTCACGCACCGCCTATGGTGCGTCGAAGGGCGCGGTGGTGGTCATGACCCGGGTGATGGCGGTGGAACTCGCCCCGCACCGGATCCGCGTCAACGCCGTGGCGCCGGGGCCGGTCGACACGCCGATGGTGCGGGCCGGACATGGCGAGGGAACCCGCGCCGCCTTCAATGCGACCGTGCCGCTCGCCCGTTATGCCGAGCCCGAGGAGATCGCCGCGGCGATCGCCTTCCTCGCCTGTGACGAGGCCTCCTACGTGACGGGCCACGTGCTCGCCGTGGATGGGGGCTGGCTCGCTGCGGGGATCATGTCCGCGGGCTGACGCACAGCGGCACGGCGCCACCCTGGCGGCAACGGTGTTTCTGCACGCTGCCGCCGAATCGCCGCAGTTGAGCCAAGTCGACGCCGAACTGGGCCGCTAGCCTCAACGCTGTCAACGACAAGAACACGCGACGGGGATGTGTAATGCGTAAAGCCCTAGTTGCCGTTTTGCTTGCGTTCGTGGCGGGCTTCGTCGGAAGCGCCGTGCTGACGCGTGGCAACGGTTTGATGTCTCTGCTGGCGGTCGAGCCCGAGGGATTGGATATCGTGCTCGCTGTCGCCGGTGCTTTCGCCGCGCCGGCGGTTGCGGTGGCCATGGGAGCCGCCGTGCTCCGCCTCGTGCGGTTGCTCACGCGCCGCGACGCCGCGATGCTCGGTCAGCGCGTGCCGGGCTAGTCTGGTTTCTTGCTAACTCTCTGATCCGCTGCGAGGTTTCGGCATGCTGCGGCAGCTGCCGTCACCCTTGCGCCTGATGCCGGGCGACAATTGATTAAGGTTCGTTTCAAGATGTGGCCATGATGCCACAAACCTTGGCGTATGGTGCCGCGTTTGTGCCACAAACCCTTCCCAGGATACAGACCATCACGCACGGGAGTCGTCGCTGGTTTCGAGCCTTCTGCCCGCACCGGATCGGCACCCATAACGACACTGCCTGAGGCCTGCGCAGCAAGCGCCGCGCCGATGCACCCTCGCTCGTCGCGAGGCGGCACGGTTCGGCGCGCTGACAAGCAGGGGGCCAAGAGACGAGACCGCAAGGAATGGACGCGAAGTCGTTCGACAAATCGAAGCTGCCCAGCCGACACGTCACCGAAGGACCGGAGCGCGCGCCGCACCGCTCCTATTATTATGCGATGGGGCTGACCGAGGAGCAGATCCACCGCCCGTTCGTGGGTGTGGTGAGCTGCTGGAACGAGGCGGCGCCGTGCAACATCGCGCTGATGCGTCAGGCCCAGGCCGCCAAGCAGGGCGTGGACAAGGCCGGCGGCACGCCGCGCGAGTTCTGCACGATCACGGTGACGGACGGCATCGCCATGGGCCACCAGGGCATGAAGTCGTCGCTGGTCAGCCGCGAAGTGATCGCCGATTCCATCGAGCTGACCATGCGCGGCCATTGCTACGACGCCATGGTCGGCATCGCCGGTTGCGACAAGTCGCTGCCGGGCGTCATGATGGCGATGGTGCGCCTCAACGTGGCCAGCGTCTTCATGTACGGCGGCTCGATCCTGCCGGGCACCTTCAAAGGGCGCGACGTCACGGTCGTCGACGTCTTCGAGGCCGTCGGCCAGCACTCCGCCGGCAACATGTCGGACGAGGATCTGCACGAGCTCGAGTGTGTGGCCTGCCCCGGTGCCGGCGCCTGCGGTGGCCAGTTCACGGCCAACACCATGGCTTGTGTCTCCGAGGCCCTCGGCATCGCCTTGCCCGGTTCGGCCGGCGCACCGGCGCCCTACGAGAGCCGCGACGCCTATGCGCTCGCCAGCGGGCAGGCGGTCATGAGGATGCTGGCCGATGGGCTGCGTCCGCGCGACATCGTCACCCGCAAGTCCCTCGAGAATGCCGCCACGATCGTCGCCGCCACCGGTGGCTCGACGAATGCCGCGCTGCATCTGCCGGCCATCGCCCACGAGGCGGGCATCGCCTTCGATCTGTTCGATGTGGCGGACGTGTTCAAGCGCACGCCCTACATCGCCGATCTGAAGCCCGGCGGGCGCTACGTTGCCAAGGACGTCTACGACATCGGCGGCGTCCAGGTCATTCTGAGAGCCCTGCTCGACGGCGGCTATCTCCATGAGGATTGCATCACCGTTTCGGGCAAGAGCATCAAGGCCAATCTCGAAGCCGTGAAGTTCGATCCAAATCAGAAGGTTGTTTATCCCGTTTCCAATCCCATATCACCTACGGGTGGCGTGGTCGGACTGCGGGGCTCGCTGGCGCCGGATGGCGCCATCGTCAAGGTCGCAGGTATGAAGACGCTGCAGTTCAGCGGACCGGCGCGGTGCTTCGATTGCGAGGAGGATGCCTTCCGCGCCGTCGAGAACCGCGAGTACAAGGACGGCGAGGTCATCGTCATCCGCTACGAGGGTCCCAAGGGCGGTCCTGGCATGCGCGAGATGCTGTCGACCACGGCGGCGCTCTACGGCCAGGGCGCGGGCGACAAGGTCGCCCTCATCACCGACGGGCGGTTCTCGGGCGCGACGCGTGGCTTCTGCATCGGTCATGTCGGCCCCGAGGCAGCCGTGGGCGGGCCCATCGCCCTACTTCGCGATGGCGACATCATCACCATCGACGCGGCGACCGGCATCTTGGATGTCGCCGTGAGCGAGGCCGAGCTCGCCGAGCGACGCAAGTCTTGGAAGGCGCCGGCCAATCCCTATCAGAGTGGCGTTCTGCGCAAGTACGCCGATCAGGTCGGTTCGGCGCGTAAGGGTGCTGTCACACATGCTGGCGGCGCAGTGGAAGTCGTGTGTTATGCGGATATCTAAGCTCGTTGCCGCTGTCGTTCTGATGCTCGCCGTGGCGTCGTCGCCCGCCAGATCGGCGGGCACGGGTGCGGACGTGCAGTTCGCCTCGCCGCGCGTCGCGCTGGAGCAGGGCATCGGCGCCTACAACTCGCGCAACTACGAGCTCGCCATTCCCGCGCTCGAGTTCGCCGCCGCCAAGGGGTCGTTCTTCGGGCAGTATTTCCTGGCGCGCATCTACAGTGATACGCAGAGCGCGCATGCCGATCTGGCGCGGGCGTGGAAGTTGCTGAAGGGCATCACCGAGCGCTACGCCTCGGTCGATCCCGATTTCGACAGGCGGCGGCCGTTTGTGGCCCACGCCTTCGTCGAGGTCGCACGCTTCCTGCAGACGGGCGTTCCCGAGGCCGGCGTGCGCCCGAACCTCGAGGCGGCCGAGACGTACCTTCAGCATGCCGCCAGCTATTTCCGCGACGACGACGCCCAGTTCGAGCTGGCCAAGCTGTACCTGAGTGACGAGCGCTTCGCCAACAACGCGCCGACGGCGCTGCACTGGCTGTCCCGCCTGTCCAAGCGGCGGCATTCCGGCGCTCAGGCGCTGCTGGCGGATCTGCTCTGGCGCGGTCGTCTCGTGCGGCGTGACGAGCGGCATGCGCTCGCCCTGGCGACGCTGGCCGTGGAGAATGCGCCGGGTCACGAACGGCTGTGGATCGAGGAGATCTACCAGACGATCTTCTGCGGCTCCGGCGAGGTGAACCGCGCCGAGAGCGCCACCACCGTGCTCAAGTGGCGCCGGACCTATGGCGCGCAGGTCGTCCCCGAGGGGCAGGCGCTGGGCGTCCTGGGTCAGTTCCGCGTGAGCCGCTCGTGTGCGGATGGCCGGCGGGTGCCGATCATCAAGTCGCTGCGTGAGCCGTCGGGCAGCGTGCCTGGGACGCCGTCGCTGGCCGATCCGCAGAACTCGCTCAGTGATCAGGCCCCCGTGAAGAAGCCCGGCTTCGGGCTGGAGCCGCCGGCCGGCCGGTAAGCGCGAGCGGGTGGCCGTCATCGGCCTGAGGTTGCGGCCCGCCTGTGGGGTCCGTGGCGCACGGCGCCAGGGCTTGTAAGCGAGGACACACATGCGACGCTGCCTGTTGGCTCCCATCCTCATGATCAGCGCGCTCGTGCTGGCTCTGCCGGTGCTCGCCGGCAAGGCCGACGTCGTCGAGGTGAAGGTGCGGAAGACCGGCAACGGCATCTACGCCTTCGACGTGACCGTGCGCCATGCCGATGCCGGCTGGTCGCACTACGCGGACAAGTGGGACATCCTGGCGCCGGACGGGCGGGTTCTCGGCAGTAGGGTGCTCCTGCATCCCCACGACGACGAGCAGCCGTTCACGCGCTCCCTCGATGACGTGCGCATTCCCGCTGGGATTGGCGAAGTCACCGTCCGCGCCCACGACAAGAAGCACGGTTTCGGGGGCAAGGCGCTGAAGGTGAAGCTGCCGCAGTAGCGGGGCGACGGGCTCTGGCCGGTGGCGCGCGACGCAACGTGGTGTCTTGGAGGCGGAAACGCCAAGTACTGGCGGCGTCAGCAGTCCCTGCGCGACAGGCACAGGTGCCACGCGCCGGCAGGCAGCGCCCCCGCCGGCGGCAGGTGCCTGATACAGCACCTTTGTGACATAAGGTCAGTCGTCTGCATGCCGTTTCCGGGTGGGTTGGCCGCCGCCGCGGCAGCGTGCGCCGTTCGCGGCCGTCGCGCAGTTTGGGCCGGTCGCGATAATGGCTTGAGCAAAAAGCCCTTTTCGATCGTGGGAAAGCGGGTCCTGAGGGGGCTCCGGCATTGCCGAAGGCCCGTGTCTGCGCTATCAGGAAGGCGACAGGGAGCGCCGCCGCATCGGCGTCCACCCGCCCTTGCCAGAGTCTCGCGGCTCGCCGCGCTTTTCGACGTGCGTCCCGACTGTGAGCCTCCGACGGTTACCGTCATCCAGAACAGGCCCTGAGAATTGTCCGGAAGAGAAACCCCACCCCCTGCCGCGCCCGGCGGTGACGACGGGCCGAGCGACATCCGCCCGGTCTCCATCACCGACGAGATGAAGCGCTCCTATCTCGATTACGCCATGAGCGTGATCGTATCGCGCGCGCTGCCCGACGTGCGCGACGGCCTGAAGCCCGTGCATCGCCGCATCCTCTTCGCGATGAACGAGCTCGGCCTCGACTGGAACAAGAAGTACGTCAAGTCGGCCCGCGTCGTCGGCGAGGTGATGGGCAAGTACCATCCCCACGGCAATCTGGCGATCTACGACGCACTGGTCCGCATGGCGCAGGACTTCTCTTTGCGCGTGCCGCTGATCGACGGGCAGGGGAACTTCGGCTCGATCGACGGCGATCCACCGGCGGCCGAGCGCTACACGGAGTGCCGTCTCGCCAAGGTCGCCATGAGCCTGCTCGACGACCTCGACAAGGACACCGTCGACTTCCGCGAGAACTATGACGGCACGCTGAGCGAGCCTTCGGTGCTCCCGGCCAAGTTCCCCAACCTGCTGGTCAACGGCGCCGGTGGTATCGCCGTCGGCATGGCGACCAACATCCCGCCGCACAATCTGGTCGAGGTCGTCGACGCCGCCATCGCGTATCTCGAGGATCCCGCCATCACCATCGAGGATCTCTGCCGCATCGTGCCAGGGCCGGATTTCCCGACCGGCGGCCTGATCCTCGGCCGCGGCGGCATCCTTTCGGCCTATCACAAGGGGCGCGGCTCCATCCTGATGCGCGCCAAGGTCGAGGTGGAGGAGATCCGCAAGGACCGCGAGGCGCTGATCGTCACGGCCATTCCCTATCAGGTCAACAAGCAGACGCTCGTCGAGAAGATCGCCGAGCTGGTGCGCGAGAAGCGTGTCGAGGGCATTGCCGACCTCTGGGACGAGTCGAACCGCGAGGGCATGCGCATCGTCATCGAGCTGAAGCGCGATGCCGTCGCCGATGTCGTGCTCAATCAGCTCTACCGGTACTCGCCGCTGCAGACGTCGTTCGGCGCCAACATGATCGCGCTCTCGGGTGGCCGGCCCGAGCAACTGACGCTCAAGGACATGATCCAGGCGTTTGCGGCCTTCCGTGAAGAGGTCGTGAGCCGGCGCACCAAGCATCTGCTGGCCAAGGCGCGCGAGCGCGCCCACGTGCTGGTCGGTCTGGCGATCGCCGTGGCGAACATCGACGAGATCATCGCGCTGATCCGCAGGGCGCCGTCGCCGTCGGAGGCGCGCGAGCAGCTCATGGAGCGACGTTGGCCGGCGCAGGACGTGGCGCCGCTGGTCCGACTGATCGCCGATCCGCGCCACAAGGTGGAGGATGACGGCACCTATCGTCTCTCCGACGAGCAGGCCCGCGCGATCCTCGAGCTCAGGCTGGCGCGGCTGACGGCCCTCGGGCGCGAGGAGATCGCCGACGAGCTCAACAAGATCGGCGTCGAGATCAAGGACTATCTCGAGATCCTGTCCTCGCGGGACCGCATCGTCGGCATCATCAGGGCAGAGCTCGAAGGCATCAAGGCGGAGTTCGGCACGCCACGCCAGACCGAGATCCTCGACAGCGACGGCGACGTCGAGGACGAGGACCTGATCCAGCGCGAGGACGTGGTCGTCACTGTCTCGCACCGGGGCTACATCAAGCGCGTGCCGCTCTCCACCTACCGGTCGCAGCGCCGCGGCGGCAAGGGCCGCTCCGGCATGACGACGCGCGACGAGGATTTCGTCACACAGGTCTTCATCGGCTCGACACATACGCCCGTGCTGTTCTTCTCGACGCGGGGCATGGTCTACCGCCTGAAGGTCTGGCGGCTGCCGTCGGCGACGCCGCAGTCGGTCGGCAAGGCGCTCATCAACCTGCTGCCGCTCGAGCAGGACGAGACGATCACCAGCATCCTGCCCCTGCCCGAGGACCCCTCGAGCTGGGAGAGCCTGGAGCTGATGTTCGCGACGAAGAGCGGCAACGTGCGGCGCAACAGCCTCGCCGACTTCGAGAACATCAATCGCAACGGCAAGATCGCCATGAAGCTCGAGGAGGGCGACCGGATCATCGACGTGGCGATCTGCGGCGCGAACGACGACGTGCTGCTGACGACGGGCCACGGTCAGTGCATCCGCTTCTCGGTCGACGATGTCCGCGTCTTCAAGGGGCGCGAGTCGACGGGGGTGCGGGGCATCCGCCTCGACGACTCCGATCAGGTCATCTCCATGGCGATCCTGCGCCATGTCGCAGCGAGCCCCGCCGAGCGCGCGGCCTACCTGAAGCAGGCGCTCGCCATGCGCCGGGCGCAGGCGATCGAGGACAGCGAGGTGGAGCCCGAGCCCGATCCCGCGGCCGAGGAAGGCGAGGGTGGAGACGGCGAGCTGACGCCGGAGCGCTATGCCGAGCTCGGCGCCCACGAGCAGTTCGTGCTCACGGTCTCGGACAAGGGGTTCGGCAAGCGCTCATCCTCCTACGAGTACCGTGTCACCGGGCGCGGCGGCAAAGGCATCGTGGCCATGGTCGTCAACGAGCGCAACGGCGCGCTGGTCGCGTCCTTCCCGATCGAAGAGAGCGATCAGGTGATGCTGGTGACGGATGGCGGCCAGCTCATCCGCTGTCCCGTCGACGACATCCGCACCGCCTCGCGCAACACGCAGGGCGTGCGCATCTTCCGCACATCGGATGAGGAGCGCGTGGTGTCGGTGGAGCGGATTCCCGACATCGCCGGCGGCGACGAGGAGGACGAGGCGGGGGACGGGGCCGAGCCGCAGAGCTGACGCACGCCGCTGCAAGTGCCGGGCACGCGAGGGATGGCGACCGCAGCCGCCGTTCAGCCGACGGCGCCGGCGAGCCAGTGGGCGAGGACGGTCGCCGCGGCCATGAAATCGTCGATCTCCATCGCCTCGGCGGGGTTGTGGCTGCCATTGGCATTGCGCACGAGCAGCATGGCCATGGGAATGCCGGCGGCGCAGAACGCGGCCGCATCATGGGACGCGGGGCTCGCGAGCGTCAGGCTGGGAATACCGAGCGCCTTGGCCGACGCCGTGAGCGCCGCCTTCAGGCGCGGATCGGCGGGTGCCACCTCGGCCGAGGTCCGCCGCCCGATATCGAACCGCACGCGGTGCTCGGCCTCAATAGCTGCAATCAGCTTACGCAGGTCCGCCTCGATGGCCAGGAGATGCCCCTCGTCGTAGGCGCGCACGTCGATGCTGAAGGTCACCTCGCCGGCAACCTTCGTCATGGCCGCCTCGGCCGGGTTGGTGTGGAAGCGGCCGATGGTCATGGCCATGGGCCGGCCGGCGGCCTCGTGCTCCCGCCAGATCCGATCGACTCCGACGGCGAAGGCGCCCGCGGCCGTGACGGCATCGTGGCGGAAGCGTCGGGGCAAGCCGACGTGATCGTAGGCGCCGATGATGCGGGCACTGGGATAGCGGAAATTGCCGGGAACGGCGGTGACGACGGCGATCGGCCTGCCGGCCTCGATGAGCTGCGGGGCCTGTTCGATGTGCACCTCGAGGAAGGCCTTGACGTTGTCGCGCGTGAGCGTCGCCTCGCCACGGTCCAAGGCCGCGGGCGAGCCGCCGCAGGCTGTGATATGGTCGGCAAGGGGCCGGCCGGTATCGATGCGCGGCGCCTGCAGGGCGCCTTTCGGCAATTGACCGAGGGCGGAGCGGCTGCCGACGTAGGAGACCTCGAACCACACGCTCTCCTCGGCGCGGATGGCCATGGCCGTCACGTCCACCGCAGGCGTGATCGCGAGCGAGCGCAGGGCGCGGATCGCGACGAGTGCAGCGACGACACCGGCGGCGCCGTCGAAATTGCCGCCATTGGGCACGCTGTCGAGGTGCGAGCCCATGACGATGCCCGGCGCCGAGCGATCCCGCCCGGGCATGGTCATGTAGAGGTTGGCGGCGGCATCGCCCTTGATCTCCAGCGCCATGTCGGCGGCAATGCCCCGGACAACGGCATGCGCCCGCTGCTCGCCTTCCCCGTAGGTGTCGCGGGTAATTCCAGGACCAGCGATGCTGCAGGCCGCCAGCCGGTCGAAGAGGTCGCTGACGAAGTCGCGCTCGGCAGAGACGGCGTCGGCCACGGCCTTGCTCGTGGGGTCTGTCATCTTTCCGCTCTCCAACTGTGAAGCCTCTGCGGATCGCTCGGCTCGGCGTACGTCGTGGTTACTTTATAGCTCATTCGATTGTCGTGCAGGCCGGCTATTGGTTACAATTGTCGCGCACGGGGACCTGTTCGGGCTTTGCATCTGGAGATTTCGGGAGGGCAGGATGACATTCATGTTGCGCTATTCGCTGATCGCCGCGGCACTGGCTGGTTGCCTGGCGATGATGGGGCACGGATCGACTGCGCTGGCGCAGTTGCAGTGCGAGCCCGGTTACAAGTTGTGTCCCGAGAACCTCGGGGGCGCCTGTGCACCGGTCGATTCGATCTGTTGTCCCGGCGGTCGCTTCTCCTACACCGGCCGCTGCCCCGACTCGCCGCAAGCGACCCCAGCGGCGCCAAGCGTGCCACCACGTCTGGCTCCGCCCGCCAGTTCCGGCTCTTGGTACGGGGCCATTTCCGTGGCGCTCTGGAAGACCCGCTCCGGACGCGCGCGCGTTGCCGTGGGCATTGCCTGGAACTACCGGACGACGGCGGAGGCGCGGGACAATGCGATCCGTCAATGTCGCAGCCGGGGCGGTCAGGGGTGCCGCATCGCCACCACTTTCAGCAATGGCGGCTGCGGCTACGTGGCGACCGGCTCCAGCACCCGCGGTGTCTCCTACGGGACTGGCGCGACGCCCGCGATCGCGCTGAGCGAATGCCGCAAGCGCGGCCACCGCTGCAACAAGCCGATCGGCGGTTGCACGAACAGGCCGTGAGATGGCGTGCAGGGGGGCGGGCCTCGTCTCAGAGGCCGCCCCGCGCTTCCATCCGGATCGATCGCAGCCTAGATTGTGTTCGCCTTGGAGTGCCCGGGCTTGCGGGGGCCCGAGCGGCCGCAGCCTCGCGGCGACTTCGCCCTGATCGGGAGACGTGAATGTCGAATGTCGGGTTCTACTCAGGTACTTTCGATCCGGTGACGTGCGGGCATCTCGACGTGATCGCGCGGACGCTGACCATGGTCGACGAACTCGTCATCGGTCTCGGCGTGCATCCCGCCAAGTCGCCGCTGTTCCCGCCCGTGGAGCGCATCGCCATGCTCGAGGCCGAATGTGCGCCTCTGGCCGAGAAGCACGGGGTCCCCATCCGCGTCGTCACCTTCGATGGGCTGGTGGTCGACGCCGCTCGGGCCGAGGGCGCCAATATCATCGTGCGCGGCCTCCGGGACGGCACGGATTTCGACTACGAAATGCAGATGGCGGGCATGAACGGCGAGATGGCACCTGATCTCCAGACCGTTTTTCTGTCCGCCTCGCCCGCGGTCCGGCACATCGCCGCCACCCTGGTGCGCCAGATCGCGGCCATGGGCGGGGACGTACGGCCGTTCGTGACGCCGGACGTCGCTGCGCGTCTCAAGGCGCGCTTTGCCAAGGCGTGACGCGCCGGCGGTCGTGCCGTCCGCGGCGTGAACTCTGCCATCGACGTGTCTTCGCCCGGGCGCGGCGGCTGGGGGGCCGTCCGTTGACACACAGTCTCCCTGCCGTCAGACTTGCGCCTGGTGGCTCGGGGGAGCTTCGCAGTCACGATCCTGTTGCTCACATCGCGAGTGAGCGCCGGAGCCGAGCATTCGGCATCGTGCAACCCTGAGCGGCCGTATCGGTGCATCATCCTTTTCATGGAGTGCGTCATGCGCAAGCTCGTCGTTGCCTTCGCCGTTGTTCTCCTGGCTCTTCTGGCTGCACCGCTTGCAGCCGATCGGGCCGAAGCCGCGTCCGTTCCGCCTGCGTCTGCCCTCGAGCTCTTCCAGATCAAGCCCCTCGCCGAGCCGGCGCGCTGCTATCGCCGTTGCTATCGCCGGCTGGTGCGGCGCTGCCATTGGCGGGGTGGCCGCAAGTACTGCGGTCGCTGGCATTCGCGGGGCGTCTACTGCCGCCGCCGCTGCTACTGAGACCGCGACTGTAAGAACTGGCGAGGGATCGGCCGTCCCGGCCGGTCCCTTTGTCGTTGCCGGGGGCGGTCGGGGGAAACGCCGTGGCGTTTGCGCGTTCCGCCGCAATCGTGCTTTATGCACCGCCTGCGCCGTCGCCGAGTGCGCATGGCGCGCATCCGGCGAGCGGATGCGCGACCGGCAACGGCCCGGATGCGACTTGTCCCGCACACGTGTGCGTCGATGGAGGTTCGATGGTGAAGCATGCTCTGAGAAGTTGGGCTCTGGCCCTGGCGCTGCTCTTCGCAGCCGCTCCCGTCCAGGCCGCGAACGATCCGGCCAACACGCTGGTGATGGAGCTCAGGACCGGCAAAGTGGTCATCCAGCTCATGCCGAACCTCGCGCCCAAGCACGTGGCGCGCGTCAAGGAGCTGGTCCGGGCGAAGTTCTATGACGGGATCGTCTTCCACCGCGTCATCGACGGCTTCATGGCGCAGACGGGCGACCCCACCGGCACGGGAACGGGCGGCTCCGGGCGTGGCAACCTGCCGGCCGAGTTCTCCCGCTACGTCTTCAAGCGCGGCACTATTGGCGCGGCTCGCACTCAAAATCCCAACAGCGCCGACAGCCAGTTCTTCATCTGCTTCGGCAGCGGCTGCCAGGGCCTGACCGGCGACTACACCGTCTGGGGACAGGTCGTCTCCGGCATGGAGCACGTCGACCAGGTGCGCAAGGGCGAGCCACCGGCCAACCCCGACAAGATCCTGCGCATGTACATCGAAGCCGACCGCCGCAAGTAGGCGACCATCCCACAACAAAGAGGAGGCCGTGATGGCCCAGATTGCCGATCCCGAGAACACACTGATCATGGAGACGAGCAAGGGGCGCGTCGTCATCGCGCTGCGGCCCGACCTGGCGCCGAAGCATGTCGAGCGCATCAAGATGCTGGCCCGCGAGGGGTTCTATGACGGCATCGTCTTCCACCGCGTCATCGACGGCTTCATGGCCCAGACCGGCTGCCCGCACGGGACGGGGACCGGCGGCTCGCAGCATCCGAACCTTCCGGCGGAATTCTCGCGCGAGCCGCACGTGCGCGGCGTCGCTTCCATGGCGCGGGCGCAGAACCCGAACAGCGCCAACAGCCAGTTCTTCATCTGCTTCGACGATGCGACATTCCTCGACGGTCAGTACACCGTCTGGGGCAAAGTGATCGAGGGCATGGAGAACGTCGACAAGATCAAGCGCGGCGAGCCCGTGCGCGATCCCGACACGATTACGTCGCTGCGCGTCGCCGCCGACGTCAAGTAGGACTGCTGCCGCTGCCGTCTCTGCGGAGGCGGCAGCGTGCGTTTGCGGAGCGGGCGCGCTGAGGCCGGGATGTCGAGCTCGCCCGGACGATATCGGTCGGGCTGCGGCCAGCTCGTCGCCGTTTCGCAGCAAGGGCTTGACGCCCACGGCGAAGCGATGGCCATGTGCCGGCATGCGAACCGAGCTTTTCGATTTCACACTGCCCGAGGACCTGATCGCGCTCGAGCCGACGCGCGAGCGTGATGGGGCGCGGCTGCTCGTCGTGGCTCCCGGGGAGACTCCGGAACTCGCGGACCGGCGGGTGCGGGAGCTGCCCGAGCTGTTGCGGCCCGGCGATGTGCTGGTGCTCAACGATACCCGTGTCGTGGCGGCCGAGCTGGCGGGCCGGCGTCATCGCGGCGAGCACGTCGCGGCCGTTTCCTTCAACCTTCTGGCCCCCGTCGACGAGAGCCGCTGGCGCGCCCTGGCGCGACCCGCCAAGCGTCTGCAGGCCGGCGACCGCCTCGTCTTCGGGAGCGAGTCCGACGTGTGCTTTGCCGGGCATCTCGAGGCGACGGTCGAGACGCGGGGCGCGGGTGGCGAGGTCGTGCTGGCGTTCGATCGACACGGCGCCTACCTGGACGAGGCCATCGCCGCGCTCGGGCAGGTGCCGCTGCCGCCCTACATCGCCTCCCGCCGTCCGCTCCGGCCCGAGGACCGCGAGCGCTATCAGACCATCTATGCCCGGCGCGAGGGGGCTGTCGCGGCGCCCACGGCGGGGCTGCATTTCACGCCCGCGCTGTTCGAGGCTCTGACCCGGCGCGGCGTCGCGGCGGAACATGTCACACTTCATGTGGGGGGCGGCACGTTCCTGCCCGTCAAGGCGGAGGATACAGCCGATCACGTCATACACGGCGAGTGGGGAGAGATCGATGCCGCAACAGCCGAGCGCCTCAACCGGGTCAAGGCTGCCGGCGGGCGCATCGTCGCCGTCGGCTCGACGGCGCTCCGCCTTCTCGAGACGGCGAGTGACGATACAGGCGTCATCCATCCCTTCGTCGGCGAGACCGCGCTCTTCATCACGCCGGGCTACCGCTTCAAGACCGTCGATGTCCTCATGACGAATTTTCATCTGCCGCGCTCGACCCTGTTCATGCTGGTGGCGGCATTCGCGGGGTTGGAGGTCATGCGCCGTGCCTATGCGCACGCCATCGCCGAGCGTTACCGGTTCTACTCCTATGGTGACGCCACGCTGCTGTTCCGCACGAGGATGACGGCATGACGCCAGCCTCTCGCTTCGCCTTCAAGCTTCTCGCGCGCGACGGCGCCGCGCGACGCGGCGAGATCATCGGCCCGCGCGGCACGATCCGGACGCCGGCGTTCATGCCGGTCGGCACGGCGGCGACCGTGAAGGCGGTCTACCTCGATCAGGTCGAGGCGGCCGGCGCCGACGTGATCCTCGGCAACACCTATCACCTCATGCTGCGCCCCGGCGCGGAGCGGGTGGCGCGTCTCGGCGGCCTGCATGACTTCATGCGCTGGCGGCGGCCGATCCTCACCGACTCCGGCGGCTTCCAGGTGATGAGCCTGTCGCGCATCCGCAAGATCCGCGAGGAGGGGGCCGAGTTCCAGTCGCATATCGATGGCAGCCGCCACCTGCTGTCGCCCGAGCGGTCGATCGAGATCCAATGCCTGCTCGGCGCCGACATCCAGATGCAACTCGACGAGTGCATCGCGTTTCCGGCCGAGCACCGGGACGCCGAGCGCGCCATGGAACTGTCGCTGCGCTGGGCGGAGCGCTCGCGCGAGGCGTTCGCGCGTCACGCGGGGGAAGGGCAGGCGCTGTTCGGCATCGTCCAGGGGGCGGTGTTCGAGGATCTGCGGCGCCGCTCGGCGCAGGCGCTGGTGGCGCTTGACTTGCCGGGCTATGCCATCGGCGGGCTGGCGGTGGGCGAGGGGCACGCGGCGATGCTCGAGACGCTCGACATGACGCTGCCGCTGCTGCCCACGGACAAGCCCCGCTATCTCATGGGTGTCGGCACGCCGGAGGACATACTCGAGGCGGTGGCGCGCGGCATCGACATGTTCGATTGCGTTCTGCCGACCCGCAACGGGCGACACGGGCTCGCCTTCACCTGGAACGGCAAGGTGAACCTGCGCAATGCCCGGCACGCCGACGATCCCGCGCCGCTCGATGCGACGAGCACGTGTCCGGCGGCACGCGATTATTCGCGCGCCTATCTGCACCACCTCGTGCGTTCGGGCGAGTACCTCGGCGCAATGCTGCTGTCGTGGGCCAATACCCACTTCTATCAGGAGCTGATGGGCGCCATCCGGCAGGCAATCGCGGAGGGGCGCTATGCGGCGTTCCTGGCGGAGACGCGCCGCCGGCTCGAGGGCGAGCGGTCCTGACCCACGTCTCGCGTGCGGCTATCGGCGGGCGATGCGACGATCATGCCGTTGGGCCGCCGCCCGTGCCCGCGCCGTCGAGGTTCAGCGTCAGCACGAGGGGGGCGTGATAGGAGCCGGGGGCCACGGCCACCTTGGCGTAAGCCAGGGCTTCGTCGCCGAGCGTCTCGTTGTGCACCTCGATGCCTTGCACGTGGGCGAGCAGAGCGCGGCTCGCCAGCATGTGGTCGAACATCTGCGGCCGACCGTAATGCACGATGGAAAAGCGCCGGTCCTCGGGGATGGCGCGATCGAGCAGGACGAGCGCGCGTGCGGCGAGGCGCCCGTTGCCCGTGTCCTCTTCCGCGCCGATCACGAGGCGCAGGGGCGTCTCGTGATCCTCGGCATTGAGATCGCCGGCGACGAGGACGAGCCGTTGCGGGGCCTCGTCGAGCAGGGCGTCGACGGCCAGGCGAAGCTCGAGCGCCTGCAACGCGCGCTTCACGCTCGCCGTGTAGTAGCCCTCGGCCCAGCCCGCCACCGACTTCCAGACGAAGGGCGCCTCCTTTTGGCCGGGAATAGCGGTGGCGAGGGGCGCGCGCAGATGCACGTTGATCACCGCCAGCCGGCGACCGTCCGCCAGCGCGATCTCCGTCAGCAGGAGCGGCCGGTCCAGCCGGATCGGCGTCGGCTCGGCGTCGGGCGGCCGCGCCGTCACGCGTTCGTGCAGCGGCGGCTTGACGTAGCAGTGCAGCAGGCTGCGCTGCTCCACGATCGGCAGGCGGGACAGCGTTACGAGATTGTGGACATCCGTGGCGCCCCCCGCTTCCCCGCTCGTCGAGACGGCGCGCTGGTAGCTCGCATAGCGCGTGCCGGCGAGCAGGGCATCGAGGGCGACGAGCTGCCGCGTGCCCGTGCCGGGGATTTTCTGCGCGTTGACTTCCTGCAGGCAGAGCACGTCCGCATCGAGCCGCTCGAGCTGGGGCCGTAGCATCTCCGCGCGTGCTTCGAGCGGCACCCGGGCCTTCGGGGGCAGGTCGAGGCTTTCGAGATTGAACGAGGCGATCCGCATCGCTTGACGACTTTCCACTCATTCGGGCGCAGGGGCGGCCCGCCATCCGTGGCGCGGCCGCCTCCATCGCACCGGTTCCGGAGCCGTCAGCATCGCCCGAGGCGCGGGCGATGCCAAGAGCGGTCCGGACGCGAGCGGGATCAGCTCCGTCAGGCGAGCGGATCGGGCCCGTGCGTATTGGGGCCCGGCGTACCCCGGAGGAAACCGTTGTCCACGAAGAGGGCGAGGCCGACCACTATGGCGAGGCCAAAGAAGATCATTTCCCAGGTCTGTCCCTCGAGCGGATCCATCAGCACGCCGAACGACGGCCCGATGTAGAACGGCAGCGAGACAGCGCAAGCTAGGGCTGGCACCCAGGTCGGCCAGTCGCGGTCGTTACAGCGGCGAAACGTGATCGCAGCGAGGGGCACGAACAAGACGAGGTTGAGGAGCGTTACCGCCAACGTCGGCTTGGGGGGCTTTTCGAAACTTGTGAGCAGCTCGGGCTGCAGGACTATCGTGCCGGCAATGCCCGCGATGATCGCCGCGACGAAGACGAGCCACCAGGGCTTGCGGCTCATGCGTCCGGAGAACGAATAGAGGTGTTCCATGACTGGATGTCTCGCATGACGGTGAGGAGGTGAAGTCTTCGAGTGGAGTTCCTGGAAGGGTTAGCTCCAAGTCAAGTGGTGTGCCGGGCTGGGGCGGCAAGATCATCGATGCGCTAGGAGACGTTGCCTGTTGCCTGGAGGGCACAAGGCCAATGTTCTGAAATTGCAGGTACTTGGCCGACTTGATCGAACATTCCGCAACGTCCGCTTGCAATTGCGACGATGCGGGAAAATCCCGACAAAGATAAACTTATACGGAAGTTATTCAAGCATTTGGAGTTGGTCGGCGATATCGTGGGCGGAGCATTATCTTCGGCGCCGTCGTGTGTGCGCCACTGCATCGATTGGGGGATGCGAACGTGATTGGCACTGGGAAGAGCAAGAAGGAAAAGTCCGGCGATGACGGCCAGCGTCCGACGCTGGAAGCCGCCGGGACGATGGACGAATTCCGTCGCTCCGTCGAGGCGGCGACGTCCATGCGCGAGGCGATGGCCTGGCACCGCCAGTGCAACGAGGGCCTGGAGGCGGGGCGTCAGAGCCAGGCCGTGTCACCGTCGGTTCCGGGCGTGGTGAGCCGGGGGCGGCGCACGCTCGGCACGTTCCTCGGGTTGCGGCGGGGCACGTCGTAAGCCTGTCGCCTGCCGCACCTTTGGCGGACCTCACGTGGTCATGGCAGGCTCGGGCGGCGGCATGCCGCCGGGGTGTCCGGCGACGGCGCTTCGCTCGCTCGTGACCTACCGGCAGTTCCGGCTTGAGCCGCATTGCGTGGCCCGGACAAATCCACTAGAACGCGCTTGAGTTCGTGATGCTGCGGCCGTCGCAGATGGCAGGCCCGTGCAGATCTGCGTTGCATGATCGGGAGCGTCGCGCCTCGCCGGCTGGAGCCGCGGGGCATGCGCTGCGCAAGGCCGATCACGCGGCGCGTCCGGCACGACGGGGCAAGCGAAACTCGGGCGGGTAGCTCAGTGGTAGAGCATCTGACTTTTAATCAGATGGTCGTGGGTTCGATCCCCACCCCGCTCACCAATACTTTCAAGGGGCTCAAGCATCGCTTCAGACGTGGTCGGCTGTCTGTCGGGTGTTTGCGCGTTGCGCCCGGCGGGCGGACGCAACGCTGCGCCCGCCAGCATCGCGGCGCGCGGCCGTCGGCGGCATGACGAGCCGGCATGGCCGGGAATCGACGGCGGCCGCCGCAAGGTTGCGGCCCCGCGCGCGGTGGACCGCACAGGCCGATCGGACGCCCGGCCCGCGATCAGACCGCGGTGTACTCGACAAGGAAATCGCAGATCACCTTGTTGAAGAGGTCGGGCTTCTCGACGTGGGTCCCGTGGGCGCAGTTCGGCAGGATGCACAACTGGGAGCCCGGGATGTTCTCCCAGAGCAGGATCGAGTCCGAAGGCTTGGTCGAACGATCCTTGTCACCGACGATGATAAGCGTCGGCATCTTCAATTCCTTGAGCCGGTCGAGCGAGCTCCACTTCTGCATGGCGCGCATGACGCGGATGCAGGACTCCTTGTTGGCTCCACGCCCGGCCTCCCGGCACAGCGGGAAATAGGGGTGGCTCTCGCCTTCGACGAACCAGGTCGAGGAGGTCTTTTCGGTCGTCGCCTCGACGCCGTCGCGCTCGATGCGCTGGATTGCGGCCTCCCAAGGCTCGAATCGGTGAGGCAGATCGCCGATGGCGGAGGAGCCATAGAGAATGAGTGTACGCACGCGCTCGGGGTAGTCGAGTGCGGCCTGCTGCGCGATCATACCGCCCATGGAAAAGCCCATGATGGAGGCCTTCTTCACCCCGAGCTGGTCCATCAGCTCGATCACGGCCTTGCCGTAACCGGCGATGCTGTCGGGTGCAGGCACGTGGGCGCTGCCGGCGAAGCCGGGCAGGTCGACGGCGATGATGTCGAACCCATGCTTCAGTCCCATCACGGTCGGCAGCCAATACGCAATGCCGCCGGCATAGCCGTGTAGCAGGATCAGCGGCTCGCCGTGTCCGTATCTCTTGTAGTTGAGCATGCGTCGAGTTCCCTTGACTGGATGAACGGAGGCCGGGCGTGTGGTTCGCCCGGCGCCCCAGGATCTGGCAGAGGATGCGCGGTCGAGATCAGCCCTTCATCGCCTTCTCGAGAAGGTCGCTGCGCAGGATCGCCTTGGGGTCGGGGACCTTGTTGAGCCGTCCTGCCTTCACGAGCGCCGTCGCCTGCGTGACGATGTACTTCGGCAGCTCGGGAATGTATTTGGGATTGACGACGAGGCGCCCGAGCGCGTTGCGGATGATCTTCTCATCGAGCCCGTAGTTCCGCTCCTGGTAGACCGAGAGCATGATGTCGGCCGCCGCCTTCTGATCGCTCTCGAAGACCTTGACGGCCTTGAGCCAGCCCTTGAGGAAGGCGAGGCAGGTGTCGGGCTGGGCGTCGAGGAAGCTCTTGCGCACCGCCAGCATGTTCGGGATGAGGTCGTACTTGTAGTAGTCGGTCAGGGGCACGGCGATGCCCTTGGCCTCCGAGATCGAGCAGAAGGGCTCGAGGCCGAGGAAGGCGTGCGCAGAGCCCGACGCGATGGCTTGCACGTGATCGGCGAAGCGCGCGTTGACGATCTCGTAGTCACCCTTCTTGAGGCCCGCTGCCGGGGCGATATCGTTCTTGAAGACGCTGTCGAGTGTCGAGCCGACCTGCGAGACGATGCGCTTGCCCTTCAAGTCGGCGATGGTCTTGATGCCGGCGTTGGCCTTGGCCATGACCAGGCCGGTCTTGCCCGCGTAGCAGACGACGCCGATCGCCGCGAGATCGCCGCGGGTGGCGCCGACGATGAAGGGCGTAATGCCGACGGTGCCGATGTCGACGGAGTTGGCGACCATGGCATCGCGCGTGTCCTTGCCCGACGCGAACTTGCGATCCGTGATCGTCAGCCCCTGTTCCTTGAAGAAGCCCTTGCGCAAGGCCACCACGGCCGGCGCGCCCCACAGATGGAACTGATAGCCGAGCCGGACCGGGGCGAGCTTTGCCGCATGCGCCGCCGAGCCGAGACCGAGCAGCGCCGGTCCCGCCACGGTGACGGCTGCTCCCGCGCCAACTCCCTTGAGCAGGTTGCGCCGGCTGACGTTGCCGCGCTCGGCAGCCGGCTTGATCGAAGACCTCTTGGTCATGGCAGACCTCCCTGGTTGAACTCGCTGTCTCGTTTCCGTCCCCGTGGGTCTCAAGCGCCCACTTCCTGCAACATTCCCCATTTCACGACCGTGTGCTTCTCGATCATGCCGAACAGCACGCTGACGATGAGATAGCCGGTGAGCCCGATCATCATGACCATCACGAGCATGACGTCGGTGGCGAGAAACTCGCGGGCGTCGAAGATGGCGAAGCCCATGCCCCAGGTCGTGGCAGCGAGCATCTCGCCGGCCACGAGGGCGCGCCAGCTCTGTGAGAGGCCGATGCGGAGGCCGGTGAAGATCATGGCCAGCGAGCCCGGCAGGATGACCTTCAGGAACATGTTCATGCCGCGGCAACCCATCGATTGGGCGGCGCGGACCCAGACCGGGTTGGCCGTCTTCACGCCGGTCCAGGCATTGAAGGCGGTCGGCAGCGAGGCGGCGAAGATGATGACCGCCAGCGTGGCGGTGTTGCCGAGCCCGAACCACAGGACGAACAGTGGGATCCAGGCGAGCGCCGGCACCGGCATGAGCGCGCTCAGCAGCGGCAGGAAGAAGCGCTCCGCCGCCCGCGACTGTCCCATCAGGATGCCGATCAGAATGCCGACGCTGCTGCCGATCAGGAAGCCCAGCAGCAGTCGGCCGACGCTCGCTCCGACGTGATAGAACAGCGAGCCGTTGAGCAGCATTTTCCAGAACGTCTGGAAGACCCGGCCGAGCGAGGGCATGAGCACCGGCGGGAAGACCTGCAACCAGACCACGGTTTCCCAGATGACGGCGATGAGCAGGAAGGGAAGCAGCGTGAAGAAGATGCGGCCCGCCGTGCTCTCGCTGAAAGAGGGGCGTGGGCGGGAAGCGGCCTTCGCCGTGAAGGCGCTCGCTTTCTCTGTCGTGGTCTCAACCATGGCGCTCGTCCCGATCCATGATCGCGCGCGTGATGTGGCGCTGGATGTCGATGAACTCGTCGCTCAGCGGGTCGCGCGGGCGGGGCAGCTTGATGTCCACGATGTCGTGGATGCGGCCGGGACCGGGGCGCATGATGACGACGCGCTCCCCGAGGAACACGGCTTCGCTGATGTTGTGCGTGACGTAGAAGATGGTCTTGTGCGTCGCCAGCCAGACTTCCTGGGTGAGGGACTGCAGGCGCTCGCGCGTTTGCGCATCGAGTGCGCCGAACGGCTCGTCCATCAGCAGCAGCCCCGGCTCGTAGGCCATGGCGCGCGCCACGGCCACGCGCTGGCGCATGCCGCCTGAAAGCTGGTGGGGATAGGCGTTGGCGAATTCGGAGAGATGCACGAGTTCGAGGAACTCGACGGCGCGCTTGCGGGCCGCGGCCTTGCTCTCTCCGGCCATCTCGAGGCCGAACGCGACGTTCTGCAGCGCCGTGCGCCAGGGAAAGAGCGCATATTCCTGGAAGACGACGCCGATGCTGGCCTTGGATTTCTCGCGCGGCACGCCGTCGACCCGGATTTCCCCGGACGAGGGCTGCAAAAAGCCGGCGAGGATGTTGAGGAGCGTCGTCTTTCCGCAGCCGCTGTGGCCGACGACGCAAACGAACTCGCCATCCCTCATGTCGAGGGAGACATCGTGAAGTGCCGTGACGGAGCGATTGTCCGTCAGATAGGTCTTCGAGACCTTGTCGACCGTGACTTGCGCCATCCCTGCGGAGCGATTGCTCCTCCCAAATTCCTATAGTGTTTTTCTCAGATCCTATATAGGAATTATCACCACGATACGAACCATGCCCCGACACGTCAAGCTCATCTACGGACAGGAAGTGACGATGCGACCGAGCGACCGTGAACTGGGCGGGGTCCTGCGCGATCATTGGCCACCGGGCCGCGCCGACCTGCCCAAGTATCAGCAGATCCGCATCGCGCTCATGGAGGCGATACGCAGCGGCCGATGGGCGGAAGGCGCGCGGCTGCCGACCGAGGAAGAGCTCGTCGCGCTCACGGGGTGCAGCCTCGGCACGGTGCAGCGCGCCGTGCGCATGCTGGCCGACGACGGAATTCTGTTGCGCCGGCAGGGGAGCGGTACGTTCGTCGCCAGTGCGAGCTGGCGCATCTCGGAGCCGTGGCACTTCCAGTTCTTCGACGAGGACAGCGAGACGCTGTTGCCGGCCTATCCGAAGGTCCTAGCGCGGGAATGGACGAAGCAACGGGGGCCGTGGACTCGCTTCCTCGGGGCCGCCAGCGCCTCACTGCTGCGCATCGACCGCGCGATCAACGTCAATCACGAGTTCACCGCCTTCAGCCGCTTTTTCGTGGCGGGCGATCAGGCGAAGCTCATGGAGGCGCTGCCTGTCGACGAGTTGCACGGCGCCAACTTCCGATTGCTGCTTTGCGAGCGCTGCCGGATGCCGATCGCCCGGATCGAGCATGCCGTCTCGCTCGTCCAGGCAACCGGCGAGCTGGCGCGTCAGGTCCGCACGCCCCGGAAGGAAGCGCTGCTGCGGGTTGAGATCAGGGCGACGGCGGTGCCCGGCGAGCCATTCTATTTCCAGGAGCTCTTCTCGCCGCCCACCACGCGCAAGCTCTGGCTGCCGAATGTCGGGCGGAGCTGATCCGGACGGCAAGCAGGAAGCGGGACCGGATTGCAGCTCGCTCGACCGGCTGCCGCATCCGCATCCCCTGCATCCTCTGAGCTACCGTCAGGCCGCCACGGGCCGCCCGCGGTGGGACTGGAGGCCAGCCCCCCGGCTGCTCACTTCACCGGGCAGAGTTCGAAGGCCTTGATCAGCGCGTCACGCTTGCTTGGGTAGCGTCCGATGGGGGCGCCACCCTTGGCGTGCACGTCGATGTAGGTGTCGGCCATGGTCTGCTCGAAGCCGTCGAGGACCTGCAAGGCGGTGTAATGCACCTCGTCGTCCCTGGTCGACTTGATCAGGATGGCCTTCTCGCCGCCATAGCTCGCTGTCCAGACGCGGCACTTGGCGGGGTCTGCGGCTGGCGCGGGGACATGCGGCGGCGAGATCGTGCGCAGACCGACCTTCACGGCGGCCGTGCCGCCGATGCCGGGTGTACCGTCGGGCGCGGGGAGACGGCGCGCGGCAGGCGCAGCCTTCTCGTCGGGCCTGGCGGTCGCGAGCTTGATCCGCTCCGGCGACGGCTTGATGCTCGGCTTCGGCTTGCGCGTTTCGGCGACGACGGTCGGCTCGCTGTCGCGGCCGTTGCAGTACTTGGAGAAGAAGCGATCGGCGACCCAGGCGATGGAGCGTCCGTAGCGACGATCAACGGCCCAGCGGCGCGTCAGGTCGTTGAACGTGACGGTCCGCCCGAGCCGGAGCGAGATGGCGATTATCTGATCCTGCATATCGGCGGTGCGCTTGGCCACGGGCTTCGCCACACGCTCGCCGGAGTAGGCGACAAGGTGCTGGATCTGGCCGAGCACGCCGGCCGAAACGGTCGGGAAAGCGTCGCCGGGAACGCCGCCGCCGGTCGTGCCGATGCCGGCGAAGTTGTTCTGGGAGATGCGAACGTCACCCCAGCGTCCGCCGCCGGTCTTGTAGCTCAGGAAGTTCGTCTCGAGCAGCATCTGGAAGAAGGCATAGTCCCAGCGGACGCGCCACGCCTCACCGTGCTGGCGATAGTAGTAGGCGATGCGCTTGAACTGCGGGTAGAGCCGGGGATTGCGATCCGCGAGGAACGCCATCAGCCGGTCCGGCGTCACGCACGCCGGCACGCGATTGGCGGCGGAGATGCGGATCGGCGGCAACTTCTGTGCGTTCGGCGGCGCCAGCCAGGCGACCTTCTTGGCGCCGCGCTTGCGCCGACGCGCGTCGCTCGTATCGGTCATCGTCGTGGCGGCGATGACGAAGATGCTCGCGCCCAGGATGATCCGGGCGAGTTTCGACGGCCTCACGCTCCACGCCACCATGGACACAACTTCCCTCATGCAACTTTCGACGGCCCCGCGAGGACTGCCCGCGAGCCTGACCGATCAACCCTCAGGGCAGAGCTCGAACGCCTTCTGCATGGCCTTGGCCTGCTCCTTGTAGCGGGCGAGCAGTGCCCCGCCGCGGGCGTAGGCCTCGATGAAGGCCTTGGTCTCGCGCTCCTCGGCCCCTTCGTTCACGTCGAGGACGGTGTAGTTCACGACAGCGCCGGTGACCGACTTGATGAGCGTGGCGCGCTTGCCGCCGTAGCTGGCCGTCCAGATGCGGCAGGGCTGCATGGCGGGCACGGGCTTGGGCACGGGCAGACGGGCGACGCCGCCGGCGGAAGCCGTGACCAGCGGGGCGGCCGGCTTGCGGGCAGGACGCTTTGCGGCGGGCGCCTCGGGGGCGGCCGGCTTGACGACGGCCGGCGCGACAGGCGGCGTTACGGCCGGTGGCGGAGTCGGCGGCGTGACGGCCTTGGCCAATTTGGCCGCGCCGAGGCTCGAGCGCGTCGGCACATCAGGCGAAGGCCCGGTCAGCTCCTCGAGGGTCTTGGGTTTGGCTGGGGCTTGCGGGCGGACCTTGGAGACCTGCATGGTTTCGCCGTCGAGACCGCCATCCGGATCGGCGATCTTGCAGAAATCGTCGAAGAACATCTTGGCCATCTGCTCGATGCCGCGATGGTAGGGGCGGTCCTTCGGGGCCCATTTGCCGAGAAGGTCGCGATAGGTGACGGGGCGCCGCAGACGCTGCGCCCAGGGATGCACGATCTTCCACTCCTGCACCTTGCGGGTGCGCTCCGCGACGGGGGCCTTGGACGTGACGCCGGCGTAGAGCAGGATGTGCTGGAGATGGGCGAGGGCGCCCGTCTGGATGTCGTCGAAGGATTCGCCCTCGTCATCGTCGCCGACGGCGCCGAGACCGGCGAAATTGTTCTGATCCGGGCTGACTCCGCCACGGCGTGCCTTGCCTTCCTTGAACAGAGAGTTCGTCTCCACCAGCATCTGGAAATAGGCGAAGTCCCAGCGCACTCCCAGGGCGCGGCCATGCTTGCGGTAGGCGCGCGCGACCTCCTCGAAGCGGCGGTCAACGGAGGGGTTCAGGCTCTTCACCATCGCGTTGAGCCGACCCGGCGTGACGCAGGCCGGCACCGGATTGGAGGCGCTGACGAGGATCTCGGGGAGCTTGGCCGCGAAGGCCTGAGAGGGGAGGGCAAGGAGAACTGGCAACGCGAGACTGATGGCTCTTACACCCAACTTCATGACACACCCGAACCTGACTATGCGTTTGGCGTCCCGGAACGACACGGACACTTTCTTAGTCTTCTTTCTAGGCCATTAACGTAAACGACCCGTTTCCGTGCCGGCAGCTATGAGCTTCATTGTCTTGAGGTTTTGGGCCTCAGTGTGGGGTGCATGAGGCTCAATTGTGGCAATGCGGCCGTAATGGCGTCCGGGAGGGAGAAATCGCTCAGTCGGCGCTGCGCGACGCGGCGCGGAAGCGCTCGATGGCGATGCCGACGGCGGCGGCATTGGCGAAGGCATCGGGCTTCTCGATGCGGAGCCGCGCCGACTGCACGCGCGGATCGGCGAGGCACAGTTCGGCCAGCTTTTCCGCCAGCGTTTCCAACAGGTTGATGTGCTCGCCCCGGCAGAACGCCTCGATTCGCCGCACGACGGTCTCGTAGCAGACGACCGAGGCAAGATCGTCGGAGTGGTGGGCGGTGCGGTCGTCATCGACCGTCAGATCGACCGAGATGATCAGCCGCTGCGGCTGCAACTTCTCGTGTGCGTGCACGCCGATCCGCGCCATCACCGTCAGCCGATCGATGAACACGTGGCGCAGGCCGCCGAGCGCGCGCGGCGACTGCGAGGGACTGGCTGAAGTGGTGTCGTTCATCGGCTCGGTGTTCCGTGCATCTCGGCTGTGATGCGGTTGGCGGCGGAAAGGTCCTGCAGGCGCGCCTGGCAGGCGATGGCGGGTGCCGCGTCTCGGTGCAGGCGCCCCGTGGCTGCTGCTGGCGACGCCGGCATTGCCTGGCACCCGGTGCTCATGGCGCCAGATGCTCGCCTCCGTCGAGCGCGATCATCTGCCCTGTCATGGACGGTGCGTCAATGATGAAGCGGACGGCGGCGGCGATCTCCTCGGGGCTCGTCTGGCGCGCGAGAGGGGTCGCACGCCACTCCCGATCGAATTCCGCCTCGGTCTGGTGGATGTTGCGCAGCACAGGACCGGGGCCGACGGCATTGACGCGAATCGCCGGGGCCAGCGCCTTCGCCAGCATCTGCGTGGTGGCCCAGAGCGCCGCCTTCGCGGCCGTGTAGGAGAAGAAATCGGGTGTCAGGCGCCAGACACGCTGGTCGATAACGTTCACGATCGTCCCCGTCGCGCCGCGGGGGAGCCGCTGGGCAAAGGCCCGCGACAGGAACACAGGCGCATCCAGGTTGACGGACATATGACGGCGCCAACTCTCGGCCGTCAGGGCGTGGATCGTGTCGTGTTCGAACAGCGATGCGTTGTTGATGAGGCAACTCACCGGGCCGAGGTGCTCGGCGCAGGCGCTGACGAGGCCGTCCAGCGCGCCGGGATCGTCGAGGTCGGCTGCCAGGGCGACGGCGCGGCCGCCAGCGCCGGTGACCTCATCGACCAGCGTGCGGGCGTCCGCGGCCGAGCGATTGTAGTGGACCCCCACAGCCCAGCCGGTGCGCGCCAGATCAAGGGCGATGGCCCGGCCGATGCGGCGACTGGCTCCGGTCACGAGTGCGGTTCGTTCTGCTTCCATGACGTTGCCTTGCAGGATATCGCGGCTGTCGGAGCGTGCTGAGCGCCACCGGTCTGGCCGCCACCCCGCCCGGGCTGTTGCGGCCGGGATGGGCCACGATCGGGCGGCCCATCCCCCGAGTCGAGCCACGCTCATCACCCTGTAGCGCTAGCGACTTCCCCCGGGAGAATCAACGCCAAGACCGCCGCGCTCCGTAAGCTGCCCATAAAACAGCGGCGTTGACGAAGTATTCGGCATCTCCGTGCATAAAAAACAGGCACATTCTGCTCCAAAAAACATCATTCTTTTCAATGCGTTGCAGTGCAACAACAGATGATCCGGAAAGTCCGCAAAAACTACTTGTCGTCGTTGCGTCATGGGGCGGAAGCAGTCAACCCTGGCGTCAGGCTCACACGGCGGAGTTGGCCCGGTTTCAACGCCAGCACCGCACCAGGGGCGAACCAGGGCAGCTGCCGGAGCATCGGCAGGCCAGAGATCGGACGCAGAGAGGGGCAAGGCAACACAATGTCGAAGACGAAACTCGGAACAGCCTGCGTGGCAGGCCTTTTCATGATGGCGACGAGCCCGGCCTTCGCCGGCAGCGTCAAGGACGGGCCGTTGCCTGAGCCGAAGCGCGAGATCCAGATCTCGGCCAATATCGGCGTCACCACCGACTACGTGTTCCGCGGCTTCTCGCAGACCGCCCAGAACCCGGCGCTGCAGGGCGGCGTCGACGTGACCTGGAAGTGGCTCTACCTGGGCATGTGGGCGTCGAACCTCGACTTCCTGCAGGTTCCCAATGCCGCCGGCACCTCCCAGGTCAATCTCGCCAGCGTCGAGATCGACTGGTACGGCGGCGTCAAGATCCCACTCGGCCCGGTCGAGCTCGATCTCGGCCTCATCTATTACACCTATCCCGGCGCCTACGACAAAGTGACGGCCGGAAACCCCGCTCAGCGGGAACTCGACTACCTCGAGATCAAGGCGGGCGTCTCCGGCTCTCTCGTGAAGGACGTCTGGACCGCCGGCCTGACGGTGTTCTACTCGCCCGAATACACGAACAAGACCGGTGCCACCTGGACCATCGAGGGCACGACTGCCGTGACCCTGCCGAAGATGTGGATCTTCACGCCGACCATCTCCGGCACGCTCGGCTACCAGACCGGAGATGATGCCCGCTACCAGGTGCTCGTGGGCAACGGCGCCGACGATTACCTCTACTGGAATGCCGGTATAGCGCTCGCGGTCGACAAGCTGACGCTGGACTTCCGCTACTGGGATACGAACATCAAGAGCAACAACGCCGGTGCGGGCTTCGCCAACCGGTTCTGCCAGGGCCCGGCGTTCCAGTGCGACGAGCGCTTCGTGGCGACGGCCAAGATCACGTTCTAACCCCGTCGTACCGCACCTCTCGCGAGAGGGTGCACGGGGATCTCAGTCCCCCGATCCCCGAAGCTGAAGCGGCCGCCTCCCACCGGGCGGCCGCTCTTCGTTCAAGGGGGCGATCGCGTTTTGCGGGCGGCCGGGAACGGCCCGGACGGGGGCGTTATCCCCAGAGGCCGCGAAGAAGCTTGCGGCTGCAATCGCCCGGTCACATAAGGATACAGGTCACCGGGCGGGGGAATCGTCGGTGCTTGTCGTCATAACCATCATGGTGCTCATCACGGTGCTGGTCGCGGGGCTGGTGCTGGTGCCCGGCATGCATCGAATGCTGCCGCGCCTGCGCCGGCGCGCGGATTCACCCCATGCCTTCGGCTACAACACGGCATGGCTGGCCGTCCGCACCGAGAACACGAGTGCGCTGGCGGACGTGCTGGGGCTGGAGCAGGTGCGCGCCGCCAACTGGCGCTCGGGCATCGCCACCACCTATGACGATCGCTTCTCCGACAGCCTGCTGTTCGTGTCGCCACCCGTCGATGGCTGGTCCTTCGTCGTGGGCATCGCCTTGCCGACTCCGGTGGGCCGGCGCTTCGTGGACAAGGCCATGCCGCTGCTGCTCGACCTCGCCAAGATCTATCCGGAGGTGCAGTATTTCGTGACCTGCCCACCGATCGGCCTGACCGCCTGGGCGCGTCTTGCCGGGGGACGACTGATGCGCGCCTACGCGGCCGGCGAGGACGGTGTCCTGTGGAACAAGGGCAAGGCGTCGAAGGATGAGCCGGCCGTTGCGACGCGTGCTCGGGCCGGGCGCGCGCGCGCTGGCGAGGACGTTGGCGCCGAGGATCCCGCGCATGTTCCCGGCGAGGACGATGTGCTGCGTCTGGCAGGCTTGTGGAGCCTTGACCCGACGAAGCTCGAGCAGGTGGGACGCAAGCTGGGGCCGGGTCTGATCGGGGAGGCGCCGCTCCGCTGGCGTCCGGAGCGGCTGAAGGGCGCGGCGGCCCTGCGCCGGAGCGCTCGGGCCGAGGCGACGCGCTAGGGGGCGATCGGTCGAGACGGGGGCGGAGGCCCGCGCTTCGCCGGTCCGTGGATCTAGAGCACGTTGTGCGAGCCGTCGCAGAAGGGCTGGTCGTCGGTCGATTTGCACCCACACAGGTTGACCGTACCCGTGGCGCTGGCCACAAAACGCACCGGCTCCAGTCCCGTGCCCCTGTGCGAGCCGTCGCAGAACGGCTGCTTCTTCGAACGGCCGCAACTGCACCAGGAGTAGGTCCGGCCGCCTTCCAGCGTCACCTGATAGGGGCAGAGTTGCGCGGGGATCGGATCATCAGCCATGACGGCCTCCTTTGCCACGGGGCGGCGGCAGCCCGCGCGCCCAATCTCGTCGGCCGCGTCGCGGCTTGCTGGTGCTCGGTGCGTGTCGACCGGGGAGCAGGAAAGGCGGACAGGGCGACGCGCGGTATGCTGGCGATCTTCACGCGTGGCGCGGCGAGGTCAAGGGGCGATGGTGACGCTCCCTGTCGAAAGGCGCCTGGCGCCTGGCCGCGGCCCGCCAAAGCAAAGAGCCCGGATCGCTCCGGGCTCCTCGGGTGGCGCAGTATCGGCGGACCGTCAGCCGACCTTGATGGACTTCTTGTCCGAGTAGGTCTTGCCGGCGTCGTCCACCCAGGTGAACTGCATCTCTCCAGGACCCGCCACCTTCATGAAGAAGGCGAGGTAGGGGTTGGAGGAAATGCCCGGATGGATCTTCGCGCTGAAGACCTCCTTGCCGTTGAAGGTCGCGGTGAACTTGTTGATGATGTTGCGCGGGATGAGCTTGCCATCACCGCCCTTGCGCTGTCCCGTCTCCATGGTGTGCTGGATCAGGGTCTTGATCTCGATGACCTCGCCGGCCTTGGCGGAGCTGGGAATCTTGATGCGTGGCTTCGACATTGTTGCTTTCCTCCCTGATCAGCCGCCGCAGCCGCCGATCGTGACCTTGACCAGGCGCTTGCCCATGTAGAACTTGCCGTCGCTCATCTGCGCGACGACGAGCACGTCCTGCGTCTTGCCGAGCCGCATGCGGCTGGAGACGCCCGCCTTGCCCGAGGCCGGCGTGAAGTTGAACGACGCCACATGCGGCAGCGGATTGCCGGTCGAGATCACGTGCACGGTCTTGACGTAATCCTTGTCGGTCATGGGGCTGTCCACGGCCACGGAGAAGGGCACCGTATTGCCGTTCTCGGCGATCTCGGGAAGCTGGATCGTGATCTTGGCGGTTGCGGGCGTGGCGTCGCCGGCGATCTCCTTGAGCAGGGCCTGCCAGCCACCACTCTTCTGTTGGGCGTGAGCCATCGAGCCCAGCGGCACAATCGCCGCGAGGGCCGCGACAGCCGCGGATCCCAAGACAAAGTCTCGGCGATCGAGCTGTTCGAGCCTGATCATGTCGCGCATTGTTTCCTCTCGAGTTTCCCGGCGTTATGGAACCGTGTTGTCGGGGTCGGGTCGAAATCAGCCCTCATCCGATGAGCTGCACTCAGCGCCCTGGCCGGCGCGTCGGCTGTTCGGCCGGTACGACGGCATGAGACGCGACCACATGCAGACTGGAACACTTGCGTGTATGACAAGCACACACCACCCCGCGCCCAGCGCACCGGGTCATCCCCTCTGGCTCACGCGAGAGCCATCGTCGGGCACGCACCCTTTGCCTCTTTTACGTAGCATATTAGAATATGCTGATGCAAATGCGTCCGGGGTGTTTCTCCGCAGGACTCGTCGAGGCGGCCGCGGGGATCGTGACGGCTGCGGGTTCGACGGGAACGCAGCCGATGATGGAGCGAGACGGGTGACGCACTTCAGGCTGCGCACGGCTGGACGACCAGTGGTCGGATCGCTTGTCGGGCGACTGGTGGCGCTGGCTGTCCTGATCGCCATTGCCGCGGCGCATCATGTCCTGCCGGCTGCAGCGGCCGAGGCGCGTGTGCCCTCAGGTGCGCGCCTTCTGATGATCGCCGACGTCGGCTGCCCCTATTGCGCGCGCTGGGAACGGGAAGTCGGCGTCGCCTACGACCGCTCCGACGAGGGGCGGTTCGCGCCGATCGTGCGTTTGCAGCGCGGCGCGGGGGAGGCCAAGCGTTACAGCCGCGTCCTCTATTCGCCGACCTTCATCGTCGTCAGGGATGGCGTCGAGGTCGGCCGCCTCGTCGGCTATCCCGGCGCCGACTTCTTCTGGGGCATGCTGGCGCCCATTCTCGAGAAGGCCGGCTATCGAGCACCCGCACCCGCCATCGGCCGCTGAGCCGTAGCGCGGCGGGCATGCCTCGTGTCGGCCGTCGGCACGGGATTTAGACGTAGGTGCTATGTCGCACTGGCGACTTTCCGATTGAATGCAGGGCGCATTGACCGGATAGTCCTTGGACACGAAAATCGGCGGTTGCGACCTCGACCGAAATAAGAACGGACATTCTACTGGAGGAGGAAACGGGCAATGTCAGAGCTTAGCAGACGCGATTTCGCAAAATTGGCGGGTGCCGCCGGCGCATCCGTTCTCGCGGGCAGCAGCCTCGCGCCCATCGCTTACGCCCAAGGGCGTGCCAAGGTCGTGATCATCGGCGGCGGACCAGGCGGCGCCACCGTGGCGCATTACGTCAAGAAGGGCGCGCCAGAGCTCGACGTGACGCTCATCGAGGTCAACCGTCGCTTTACCACCTGCTTTTTCTCCAACCTCTATCTCGGCGGCTTCCGCTCGTTCGACTCCATCACGCACTCCTATTCGAACCTGCGCAAGATGGGCATCAAGATCGTGCGCGACTGGGCGACCAGCGTCGACACGTCGAAGCGCGTGGTCTCGCTGCGCAGCGGCAAGAAGCTGTCCTACGACAAGCTCGTGGTCTCGCCGGGCATCGACATCAAGTACGACTCCGTCCCCGGCTACTCCGTGAAGGTGGCTCAAACGCTGCCCCACGCCTGGCAGGCGGGCCCGCAGACCCAGCTCCTGAAGCGCCAACTCACGAAGATGCGCAACGGTGGTGTGGTCGTCCTGGCCGCGCCTCCCAATCCCTATCGCTGCCCGCCCGGTCCCTACGAGCGCGCGGCCATGATCGCGCACTACCTCAAGACGCATAAGCCGAAATCGAAGCTCATCGTGCTCGATCCCAAGAAGAGCTTCTCCAAGCAGCCGGCGTTCATGGAAGCCTACGGGAAGTACTACAAGGGCATCATCGACGTGCGGCTGACGACGGAGATCGACAACTTCGCTCTGGCGCGTGTCGACCCACGGGCGCGCATGGTCGAGACGAAGTCGGGCGAGAAGATCAAGTTCGACGTCGCCAACATCGTGCCGGCCCAGCGCGCCGGTCAGATCGCCTTCAAGGCCGGCCTGACGCAGGGCGACTGGTGCCCGGTGGTGCCCGACACCTTCGCCTCGACCAAAGCCAAGGACGTCTATGTTCTCGGTGATGCCTCGGTCGCCACGCAGATGCCGAAGTCCGGTTTCTCGGCCAACAGCCAGGCGAGGGTGGTCGCGAGCGACATCCTGGCGGCACTCGCCAAGAAGGAGAAGTTCGCCCCGCGCTTCCGCAACACCTGCTGGTCCCTGGTGGCGCCCAACGACAGCATCAAGGTCGGTGCGAGCTACAAGCCCGAGGGCGGCATTCTCAAGGCGAGCGGCGGTTTCGTCTCCAAGCCGGGCGAGACGGCGGAAGTGCGCCGGCAGAACTACCTCGAGTCGGTCGATTGGTACGCCGGCATCGTCACGGACGTGTTCGCCAAGTCGGCGCCGGCCAAGAAGCCCGCGCGCAAGAAGGGCTGATCACGCCAGGCCAGCGCGCTTGCCAACAAGGGGGTCCGGACGCGCGTCCGGACCCCCTTTGCATGCCGTGCGGCCGGCGAAGGTCGGCCGTTGGGTGCTGGCCGTCGAATGCTCGGCGTCGCCTGGTTTCGCGGGCAGGGCCGTGTGTGAATACGAGCCGAACCGCAGTCGCGAATGCGCGACGGCGTGCCTGCGTTGCCCGCTCCGTGTGGGGCGGGGCGCTCAGCGCCGGGGCGGCTTCTTCTGGGCGCCGTAGAATATGGCCAGTGCCTCGATCTCCTCGGCACTGAGGCTCTGCACGACGGAGACCATGGCCTGGTTCGTGCGGGCGCCGGTCTTGTAGAACTGCATCGTGGCGATGAAATCGTCCTTGTGCATCCCGAGGATGTTCGGGATGGCGCCGCTCGAGGCCCCATCGAGGCGATGACACGAGGTGCATTCCTGGGCGAGGTGGCGGCCGAGCCGCATCATACGATCGGCCTTCTCGTCCGCCAGAGCGGTCTCTCCCGCCAGGCCGAGCAACATCAGCAGAGCATATCGCACGATCTGCGCGGCGCGCGCGCAAGCCGCAGGCAGCATGGGCCGTCCTCCTCGAGCGCGACGGTCTCGGCCGTCTTCAGGCACGGCGCCCCGGGGTATCGCCCCGGTGGCGCGGTCATCAATTGCTACCCGACGATTTGGAAGTTTTCGGGTTCTTCGCGCAATAGTGCTGGTAGAGGGTCGCCACGATGTCCTTCGCCAGCGTGTCGGTGAGGGAATAGTACGCGAAATGGCCGCGCCGCTCGGCTTTCACCAGGCCGTCGAGCCGCAGGCGCGTCAGGTGCTGCGAAGTGAGGCTCTGGCGGGCGCCGATGGCGTCGCAGATCTCCGTGACGGTCTTCTCGCGCTCCATGAGCAGACAGAGGATCATCAGGCGATAGGGGCTGCCGATCGAGCGCAGAAGCTCGGCCGCCTCCTCGGCGGCGGCGCGCATGGATTCGAGCAGTGGCGGGGCGTGGCCCTGCGTGTCGAGTCCTTCGAGTGCATTCTCGCTCATGCGCCGGTCCTTTGCCCCTCGAGCGCCACCCGCGGGCGGATGGGGCCGATGCGGTATTCCAGGCTGCTAAAATATTCGTGACCACTGATATTTGCAAGCCAATGCCCGGGAATGGTTGCCGACGCCGGTGATTGACGGTGGATAGCTTGACAGAGGCGGCTCGGCGGGCTTGGACAGAAGGATGAGCCAAAGACGAGGGAGGAGTGCCAGATGCTGGTCGTGACTGTCGATTTCAAGATCAAGCCCGAGCGGGCTGGCGAGTTCCACAAGGCCATCCTGGGTCACGCCAGGAACGCGCTGGAGAGGGAGCCGGGGTGCCTGCAGTTCGACGTCGCCGTCGATCCGGAGAACGCGGCCAACGTGTTCCTGTTCGAGGTCTACGTCGACGACGCCGCTTTCGAGGCGCACAAGACGAGCCCGCACATGGCCGCCTACGCGCCGACGGTGAAGGACATGATCCTCGAGCGCAAGCTGGCAACCTATCGTATGCTGGATGGCATGAAGCCCAAGCGCTGAGGCGGCGGCGCGGCCTGCGTCGTCACCCCCGGGCCGGCGCGTTCGGCGCTCCGCTGTGCGCCGGGCCGGCCGGGGACAGCCGCCGAGAACGGGGAGGACGCGCATGCACCTCGCAGGCTCCGGCTACGAGGAGGTCTATCGCTCGTTCCGCTGGGAGCTGCCGGCGCGCCTGAACATCGCCGCCGAGATCGTCGACCGTCATGCCGCCCGCACCCCCGAGGCGCCGGCCCTGCTCGTGGAGACGGCCGACGGAGCCGTCGAGACGTGGACGTTCGCCAAGGTGCGGGAGACGGCCAACCGTTTCGCCAACGCCCTCGTCGCGTTCGGCGTCCGCCGGGGCGACGTCGTGGCGATCCATTTGCCCCAAGGCGTCGAATGCCTCGTTGCGCACGTGGCCGTGCAGAAGGTGGGCGCCGTTGCCTTGCCGCTGTTCAGCCTGTTCGGGCCGGATGCCATCGGCTTTCGCCTCGCGGACAGCGCGGCAGTGCTGCTTGTCACCAGTGCCGCAGCGCATGCGCGGCTCGCCGGCACTCTGGCCGCGATCGCCAGCTTGCGCCATGTCGTGGTGGTCGGGGCGGAGGCGTCGTCGCCGGCGCACGAGTTCTGGCGCGTCGTCGCCCAGGGGGCCGCGTCGTTCCAGACGGCCGATACCGCGATCTGCGATCCGGCGCTGCTGATGTACACCTCGGGCACCACCGGCAATCCCAAGGGCGTCCTGCATGCGCAGAGTGTCCTCCTTGGCCATCTGCCGGGCGTCATGGTGCCCCACGACGGCTTCCCGCGGGCAGGTGATCGCTTCTGGACGCCAGCCGACTGGGCCTGGGCGGGTGGTCTGCTCGATGTCCTGCTGCCCTCACTCTACCATGGCGTTCCCGTGGTCGCGGCGACCCGCAGCAAGTTCGAGCCGGACTGGGCCTTCGACTTCATGGCGCGTCACCACGTACGCAACGTCTTCCTGCCTCCAACGGCCCTGCGGCTCATGCGTCAGGTGGCGGCGCCACGGCTCCATTACGCCTTCGCCCTGCGCACGCTCGGCACCGGCGGGGAAACGCTTGGCGGCGACCTGATCGCCTGGGGGCGAGAGACGTTCGGCCTGACGATCGCCGAGTTCTTCGGCCAGACGGAGGTCAATCTCGTCGTCGGCAATGCGCCGGATCTCTTCGCGGTGCGACCGGGCTCGATGGGGCGGGCCATTCCCGGTCATGTCGTCGAGATCGTCGACGAGAGCGGCGCGGTGCTGCCGCCGGGGCGCGAGGGCGTCGTCGCCGTCCGGCGGCCGGACCCCGTCATGTTCCTCGGCTATTGGCGGCAGCCGGCCGCCACCGAGGCGAAGTTCCGCGGTCACTGGTGTCTGCTCGGCGATATCGCGGTGAAGGACGCGGACGGCTATTTCTGGTTCAAGGGGCGCGACGACGACGTCATCACCTCGGCCGGCTATCGCATCGGTCCGGGCGAGGTGGAGGAATGCCTCGTCTCGCACCCCGCCGTGGCGCTCGCAGGCGTCGTCGGCGCGCCCGATGCCGTGCGCGGGGAGGCGGTGACGGCCTATCTCGTGCTCAACAGCGGCGAGGTGGCGTCGCCCGAGCTCGCCGTGGCCATCCAGGCGCACGTGCGCGAGCGGCTGGCGGCGCACGAGTATCCGCGCCACATCCGCTTCGTCGAGGCGTTGCCGATGACCATCACGGGCAAGGTGCGGCGCGTGGAGCTTCGGGCGCGCGAGCGCGATCTGGCGGCGCGGGGCCGCGCGTAACGGCGGCTCTCAGAGATTGCCCCAGACGAGCGTTATGCCTGACAACGTCAGCAGCGCCAGCACGATCTTGCGGAAAACGGCGTCGTCGACCTTGCCATAGAGCAGCCGCCCGAGCCAGACGCCGGCCATGGTCGGCGGCACGGTCAGCAGGGCGAGCTTCCAGAAGGTCGCGGTGAGCAGGCCGGCAATGGCGAACGAGACCATAGCCGCCACCAGCATCGCGAAGTTGTACGGCTGATAGGTGCCGCGCTGCTCGTCCTTGGGCCAGCCCTTGAGGCCGCACCAGATGGTGAGCGGCGGTCCGGAGAGGGACGCGAGGCCGCCGCCGATGCCGCCAATGAAGCCGACGATCGCATCGAGGATACGGTTCTCGCGCTTGAGCGTGAAATTCAGCCCGCCGGCCAGCGAGATGATCGAGTAGACGGCGAGCACGACGCCCGCGAACAGCTTGAAGGCCGGTGTGGAGATCACGCCGAGCAGCCACGTGCCGATCGGCACGCCGAGCAGGCCGCCGATGATGAAGGGCCAGAAGCGCCGCGGATGGATGGCATGCCTGAGGCCGCGAAACGTCTGCATGTGCCCGATGATGGAGCCGATCGCGACGAGCGGCGCCCCGAGCTGCGGCGGCAGCACGTGCAGCCACAGCCCATAGGCGGTGAGCCCGTTGCCGAAGCCCGTAAGGCCGAGCACGAAGCCACCGGCCAGCGCGCCGGCGACGATCAACAGAACATGCTCGGGCAAGGCCGGTCTCCTGTAGGGGGCAGTGCTGGGTCGGGGCGCGCGTCAGGTCTGGGGCGGGAGGTCGAGCCGGTGCACGATACCCGTGGTCGCAGGCGAGAGAGCGGGATAGCGTCTGAGCACCAGAGGATCGTGCCCGGGAATGATGTGCTGGCGAGAGGCGGCGAGGCGCTTCAGGCGCTTGTAGCCTTCGAGCGTCTCCTCGACGTTGACGACGATCGGGAACACCTTACCGGTTTCCACGTGCTCGTAGAAGTGGGAGGCGTCGGAGGCCAGCATGACCGGGCCCCGCGCCGTCATCACGCGCACGGCCTGCAGCCCCCGGCTGTGGCCGCCCATGTGATGCACGCTGACGCCCGGCGCCACCTCGCCGTCGCCGTCGTGGAACACGACACGCCCCGAATAGACGTTGCGCACCATGGCGCAGACGTGATCGGCGGTGAAGGGCGCGCGCATGTGCGGGTGACACATGCAAGGACCCGTCGCAAAGGCCATCTCGGCGGCTTGTAGATGGAAGGTCGCCCCGGTGAAGGCGTCGAGCGTGCCGGCATGGTCGAAATGGAGATGCGTGACGATGACGGTGGAGAGTTTTGCGGCATCGATCCCGAGCAGGGCCAGCGCCTCGACCGGCTCGCGCAGAACGGAGCGGTCGCGGCGGGCGGCCTCGCGCCGGTCGAAGCCGGTATCGACGAGAATGGTGCGCGTCTCGTTGCGGATCACCCAGACGAAGAAGTCGAGTGGCTCCGGCGCGTCGTGATTGTCGGCCATGATGAAATTTTCCGCGCGGATGCGCTGGGTGCGCTCGCCGTACTTGATGGCGAAGATCTCGTAGGTCTCTGTCTCGCTCATGCCCCACTCCCGTCGGCCCGTGATCGGCGCCAGTCTAGTGAGTGAGAGCCGGGGACGCGAGCGCAGTGAGCCCATCGTTTGGCATTGACAAGGAAACTCTTCCCAATTCATTCTCGCATCTCGGACATGCATCCGATGTTCGCTCGGTGACTGGTCGGCCGCGTTGCTCGACGCTCTGCGATGGGAAGTGGAATGCGCAGCAGCTTGTCACAGGACATTGCCGACCCCCGCCAACTGGCGCTGGCGTTCGTCGAGCGCGTTGCGGGGCTGAGATCGCCTGCGGTCGTCGCGGAGCACTTCCAGAAGCTCGTCCAGAGGCTCGGCTGGTCGAATGTCGTGTGCGTCCAGTTCGACGAGATGGGGGCGCCCGACCCCGGGTCCCTGCTGATGTGCACGCGGCCGGAGGCGTGGGTGCGGGAGTACGTGGCGCGCGGCTATTTTCATGTCGATCCCATCTGCCGGGCGCTGGCGCGGACGGATGTGCCCTTCACCTGGGCGGAAGCGGTCGGCGGGAGGCGGCTCGATCCGGAGGAAGAGGAGGTCATGCAACATGCCGCCGGGTACGGCATGGACTGTGGCTTCGTCGTGCCCATTTTCGATGCCGGCGGCGAGTTCGGTGTGGTCAGCATCGGCGGCAAGGGCAAGGCGCCGTGCCGGGCAGAGCGGACCGCGCTGACGATGGCGGCGACCCTGGCGCACTGCCGGTTGTCCGTGCTGGCAGCCAGGGCGCGCGAGCGGGCGATCGGCCTGACCGAGCGCGAGCGGGAATGCCTGATGTGGATCGCTGAAGGAAAGTCCGACTGGCAGATCGGCCGCATCCTCGACATCAGCGCCAAGACGGTGAACTACCACGTCGAGAACGTGAAGCGGAAACTCGGCGTGGCGACGCGTGTGCAGGCCGTCGTGATGGCGCTTCGGCATGCGCGCAGCGGCCCCGCACGGGGCGAGCGGCCTGTCGCGGCCGATGCAACTCGAATAGCGCTAAATCGCTCTTAACGGCTTTCTCCGTATCGTAGGCAGTCTGACGAGGATGCGAGCGACCGCGCGCGGGTGCGGCGCGTCGTGTTTCGTCGGGTGCAGGCGATTGGGGGGCGGTGACGGCTGCTCCATTGGCCTGTACGTGCCGCGCTGGGGCGCGATCGATGTTGGAGGGCGCGCTCGCGCAGTCCCTCGACGTCGTGACCGACGCTCCGATCGAAGAGGTAGGGCGCGCTCGAGGCTCGCATGGGACCGCACGGCGTTTCCAGCCAGCCCCGACCGCACGCGAAAGCGGAGTTTGCCGTCAATGAGCATGTCGGATGGTCTGGGCGCGGTTCCGGGCAAGCTCGGCGCATGGCGTGAGCGGCTGGTCCTGCCGGTGTTCGTGGTCACGATCTTCCTCTCGGCGTTCCTTCTGTTCGCAGTCCAGCCGATGTTCGCCAAGATGGTCACGCCCAAGCTCGGCGGGACGCCGGCGGTGTGGTCCGTGGCCATGGTCTTCTTCCAGGCCGTGCTGCTGGCGGGCTACGGCTTCGCCCACGCGCTCAACCGCACGCTGACGCCGCGCCAGGCGGTCCTCACCCATGTCGGCGTCTGCGCCGTCGTGGCGCTCGTCGGGCTGCCCATCGCTTTCGATCAGACGCTCGGCGCACCGCCGAGCCAGGGCCAGGCCTTCTGGCTGATCGGCGTCTTCGCGCTGTCCGTCGGACTGCCGTTCTTTTCGGTGTCGGCGAATGGTCCGCTCTTGCAGGCCTGGTTCTCGCGCAGCGGCCACGCCCACGCGGGCGATCCTTATTTCCTCTACGGCGCGTCCAACCTCGGCAGCTTCGCCGCCCTGCTGGCCTATCCGTTCGTGATCGAGCCGTGGCTGGCGCTCAAGACCCAAAGCACGCTCTGGGGCGTCGGCTTCGTGCTTCTCGCCGTCAGCATTGCCGCTTCCGGTTTCGTCGCCATGAGCGGCAGCGCCGCGGCGGGGGCCTGCCTGAAGCCGTCGCAGGCGCGCGATGCTGGCGCGGCCATCGGCTGGCAGAAGCGGGCCGCGTGGATTGCGCTCGCCTTCGTGCCGTCCGCGCTGCTGGTGGCGGTCACCGCCCACATCTCGACGGACATCGCAACCGTGCCGCTGCTGTGGGTCCTGCCCCTGGCGCTGTTCCTGCTGACCTTCGTCCTCGCGTTCTCGAGCCGCGGCGAGCGTCTGCACGTCAAGCTCCTGGCGCTGCAGCCGGCGGTGCTGGCCGTGCTGGTGGCCATCGTCGTGCTGCCGCGCATCGCGCCGCTCGGCGTGGTGCTGGCCGCGCATCTCGGCTTCTTCTTCGTCTCGGCCATGATCTGCCACGGCGAGCTCTACCGCCGGCGTCCGCAGGCGAGCCGGCTGACCGAGTTCTATCTCTACGTCTCGCTCGGCGGCGTGCTCGGCGGCGTCTTCGCGAGCCTGGTGGCCCCTGCGATCTTCAACGACATTCTCGAATATCCGCTGCTGATCATCGCGGCTGCCCTGGCGCGGCCGGGCCTGCGCGCCGAGGTGCGCAGGGTCGGCATCGCGCGCGTGGCTATTATCGCTGGCGCGGTGGCGCTGGCGTTCGTGGCGCTGCAGGCCGGGCGCGTGGTGCTGCCGATGCTCGTCGGCCTCGGGGCTCTGCTCGTCCTGGCCGGTACGATCGTGATCTCGCGCGAGGCGCCGCTGCGGCTGGTGGCGGCCACGGTCCTCGCCGTGCTCCTGCAGCAGCTCGGCATGAACGGCTCCGAGATCGTCTCGCGCACGCGCAGCTTCTTCGCCGTCCACACAGTGCGCCAGACGGAGGACGGGCGGGCCCGCTACCTCGTGCACGGCAGCACGGTGCACGGGGCGGAATGGGTGCGCACGGCGGACGGTGCGCCGGTGAAGAGCCGACCGGAGCCTGCCAGCTACTTCTATCGCGGCGGTCCCTATGCGGCGGCCATCGAGGCGGCGCGTCAGGTGCATGGGGGCAAGCTCGGCCGCGTGGCGGTCGTCGGCCTCGGCATGGGCTCGCTCGCCTGTCACGCCAGGAGCGGGGAGGGCTGGGAGTTCTTCGAGATCGATCCCGAGGTGGTGCGCATCGCGCGTGACCGCTCGGTGTTCCGCTCGTTCACGGCCTGCGCCCCCGGTGCGCCTGTGGTGCTGGGCGACGGGCGGCTGACGCTGGCCGAGGCCAAGCCGGGTTACGACCTCATCATCCTCGATGCGTTCTCTTCCGATGCGGTGCCCGTGCATCTGCTGACGGCGGAGGCGCTGGCCATGTATGCGGCCAAGCTCTCGCCGAAAGGCGCGATCGTCTTCAACATCACCAACCGCCACATGCTGCTCGACCAGGTGGTGGCGGGGGCTGCCGGCTCGGCCGGCCTGATGGCCTGGCACAAGCGTGATCAGGCGGTCTTGCCCCCGTTCGCGGCCTCGCTGCAGGCGCGCGCGCACGTGGCGATCGCCGCCCGGCGGCCGGAGCATGTCGGCCGGATCTCCGCCGACACGAGCTGGTCGAAGGCCGAAGCCGGACCGGCAGGCCGGGTGTGGACCGACGACTATTCGAACATCATGGATCCCGTGCGGCGCAAGCTCGGCTGGTAATCGGCGTCCGGCGCGTTCGGCTCCCGCACACCGGTTCCTGACCCCCGGCCCTCGGGCCGGGCGCGCATGGCATGTTCCCTTGGGCGCGTTCCTGGTCTATTGAGGCGGCAAAGCCCATCAACGACCCGCGCAAGGGGCGGAGCATGCAGGACCGAGCCAATTCAGCCAAGCCCAAGAATCTCGTCGAGGGGACATCCGGCCCCTGGGAGATCGTCGTCGGCATGGAGATCCACGCCCAGGTGGCGACCCAGGCGAAGCTCTTCTCCGGAGCCTCGACCGCTTTCGGCGGGGCGCCCAACAGCCACGTGTCTCTGGTCGATGCCGCCATGCCGGGCATGCTGCCGGTGATCAACGAGGCCTGCGTCGCGCAGGCCGTGCGCACCGGCCTCGGCCTCAAGGCCGCGATCAATCTGGTCTCCGTCTTCGACCGCAAGAACTACTTCTATCCCGACCTGCCGCAGGGGTATCAGATCTCGCAGTTCAAGAGCCCGATCGTGGGCGAAGGACGCGTGCTCGTCGATCTGCCCGACGGCGACCAGATCGAGGTCGGCATCGAGCGTCTGCACCTCGAGCAGGACGCCGGCAAGTCGATCCACGACATCGATCCGGCCAATTCCTACGTCGACCTCAACCGCTCGGGCGTGGCGCTGATGGAGATCGTCTCGCGGCCCGACATGCGCTCCGCCGATGAGGCGAAGGCCTATGTCGGCAAGCTGCGCACGATCCTGCGCTATCTCGGCACGTGCGACGGCGACATGGACAAGGGCAATCTGCGCGCCGACGTCAACGTCTCCGTGCGCCGGCCCGGCGACCCGCTCGGTACGCGCTGCGAGATCAAGAACGTCAATTCGATCCGCTTCATCGGCCAGGCGATCGAGGTCGAGGCGCGGCGCCAGATCGCCATCATCGAGGACGGCGGTACGATTGATCAGGAGACGCGCCTGTTCGACGCCGCCAAGGGCGAGACCCGCTCGATGCGCTCGAAGGAGGAGGCGCACGACTACCGCTATTTCCCCGATCCGGACCTGCTGCCGCTCGAGCTGACGGCGGACTACGTCGCGGCACTCGAGGCCGATCTGCCGGAGTTGCCGGACGAGAAGAAGGCGCGGTTCATGGCCAGCTACGGGCTCAGCGCTTACGATGCCGGCGTTCTGGTCGCCGAGCGGGAGAACGCCAGCTACTTCGAGGCCGTTGCCAAGGGGCGCGACGGCAAGCTGGCGGCGAACTGGGTCATCAACGAGCTTTTCGGCCGGCTCAACAAGGAAGGCCTGGAGATCGGCGCCTCGCCCGTCTCCGCCGGCCAGCTCGGCTCCATCGTCGATCTCATCGCTTCGGACACGATCTCCGGCAAGATCGCCAAGGAGCTCTTCGAGATCGTCTGGAGCGAGCCCGGCGCCGATCCCGCCGCGGTCGTCGAGGCGCGCGGCATGCGCCAGGTCACCGATACCGGCGCCATCGAGGCCGCGATCGATCAGGTGATCGCCGCCAATCCCGACAAGGTCGAGCAGGTCAAGGCCAAGCCGACCATGCTCGGCTGGTTCGTCGGGCAGGTGATGAAGACGACCGGCGGCAAGGCCAATCCGCAGGCGGTGAACGCGCTGCTCAAGGCCAAGCTCGGCATCTGAGCCCCCGCAGGGGCGGTACAGCGCCACTTCAAGATCGCGTGATCGGGGGGCGGACGGTGCGGGTTGCCCGTTCCCCGCCGCTGCACGCGCAATTAGGGTGACAGGGATCGGGAGGGCGGCGCCTTGCGCGTCCGGCGCGACCGATCAGACTCTGGTATGCACGCGCGGGCCGGTGCCCGCCGCAGTTCTTCTTGCAGTCAACCTGTGGAGCCTCGTCATGGTCCTTCAAACGCGTCGCAGTTTCGTCCTGTCGGCAGCGGCCGCCGGAGCCACTTTGGGCCTTGCCGGGCCGGTTGAGTTTTTCCCGTCCGCCGCCGCAGCAGCGGGCGATGCGCATCCCCTCAATCCCAAGGCGCTCAAGTTTCACAAGTTCAAGGTAGGCGACATCGAGGTGACGACGGTCCTCGATGGCGCGATCTTCCGCGACCACAATCCGGGCTTCGTCAAGAACGCCAGCGTCGATCAGGTGAAGGCATCGCTCAAGGCGGCCGGATTGGCGGACGACAGGGTGCCGAACAGCTACACGGTGACGTTCGTCAGGATCGGCGGGCGCACCATCATGTTCGATTCCGGCAACGGCGCCGGGCGCAACCCGCTGGTCGGGCATCTCGCCGCCAACGCCAAGGCGGCCGGCATCGACGTGAGCAAGCTCAGCGCCATCGTCGTCACGCACTTCCATCCCGACCACATCTTCGGGCTGCTGACCAAGGAGAACGGGCAGGTCTACGCCAATACCGAGATCGTCGTGCCCGACAGCGAGTATGCCTTCTGGTCCGACCCGGGCGTCGTGGCCAAGCTGCCGAAGGCGCGCCAGGGCATCGCCAAGCGCGTGCAGGCCTCCATGCCCAAGTGGAAGAACCTGAAGCGCGTTGCGGTTGGCAAGGAGGCGGTGGCGGGCGTGCGCGCTGTCGCCACCAACGGCCACACACCCGGCCACACCAGCTATATGCTCGGCTCGGGCAGCGGCCAGTTCATGGTGCTGGGCGATGTCACCAGCATTCCCGCCGTCAACATGCGCAATCCCGGCTGGCACGTCATGTTCGACCAGGATGCCAAGATGGCCGAGGCGACGCGGCGACGCACATTCGACAAGGCCGTCGCCGACAAGATCATCTGCAGCGGCTACCACTGGGGCATGCCCGGCGCCGGCAGCGTCGTGAAGGATGGCAACGGCTACGCGTTCGTACCTGTCGGCTGACCGCGGATGAGCGACGGCTCATGGCTGGACCGTCTCGGGGGCGGGCGCGTCGGGATCAGAGTCCGGCGCGCACGAGCCTGAGACGGCAGGTTGGGTTGAGCTTGCGGAAGTTGCGTCTGACGCACGCCTTGACCGTTTCAATGGTGGCGCCCGGCTGGATGCACAAACGCCGGACATCGGTTTCGCACGCTGCGCGGATCGCGGGGGTCACCTCTCTCGGCAACTCCATCGCCCCAATGGGGGCGCCGAACGCCACGAGTGCTGCGGTCGCCACGAAGGCTCTTGCTGTAATCTTCACTATTCTGGTCCGATCGACTGACTGAAGACCCAGGTCGTGCCCGGGCGGGCCTTTTCTTGCGTCGAGTATGGCAGAAGTGCGACGGCGGGCAGCGCGTCAAGCGCACTCAGCCTTAACCAAGGGCGGAAGCGCGGCGGGCCGCGACAGAAGGTGGGGGGCACGCATGTCCGACGCGCCAGAGATCGGATGTTCGGGCTGAGGGATGTCCGGGAGCTGCTGCTGAACGCCGGACACGCCCGGCTCGGGTGTTCCGTCGCCCGCCAGGCCCGCCTCGGAGCCGTTGAAACCTCACGGAAATTGTCATGGTCGACCGGTCAGCCTCAGTTTGGCGCGCGCGGCGGCTGACGACGGGGTCTGGCGCGTCGATCCCGCCTGCGGAAGGCTGAGCGTCCGTATACGGTGCAGCGCCTTTTGCAAGGTCGCCCGGGCTGTGGCCCGGCAAGGCCTGCCGCAACGTCGCGGGCGATCGGTCGCAGGGGCGGGAGAGCGACCAGGCCGCCCCGCGGCGCCCCCGCGGGAGGATCTGCGCGGTTCCCCAGGCCGGTGTCGGGCTCTTGTCGGGTCATCGGCTTCAGGGCACAGTGCGCGCCGCAATTCCCTCATGATCAGTGGTACGGAGATCCGGCTCGCCATGACTGATACCGCACGCCCCACCGCGGGCGCCAAGACGGACGCGCTCAAACTTCGCTACGGCCCGTCGGCCATGCCCGCAGCCGGCCCGTGGAACGCGACGCTGGACGTGCTTCTCGGCCATCGCTCGGTGCGTGGCTACACCAGCGAGCCCGTGCCGGCAGGCACGCTCGAGACGCTGATCGCGGCGGCGCAGTCGGCTGCGACGAGCTCCAACCTGCAAACCTGGTCGGTGCTGTCGGTCAACGATGCGGCCAAGCGCAAGGTGCTCATGGAGGTCGCCAACAACCAGAAGCACATCACGGAGTCGCCGATCTTCCTGTGCTGGCTCGCCGATCTCTCCCGCAATGGTCGCATGGCCGAGCAGGAAGGCTTCACGCTGGAGGGGCTGCCCTACATCGAGACGTTCCTCGTTGCGGCCATCGATGCCGCCCTGGCGGCGCAGAACGCGGTCGTGGCGGCCGAGTCGCTCGGGCTCCACACCGTCTATATCGGCGCGCTCCGCAACGATCCCGAGCGCGTGGCGAAGCTGCTGGAGCTGCCGCCCGGCGTGGTCTGCGTGTTCGGCCTGTGCGTCGGGCACGCCAGGGCCGAGACCAAGAGCGAGGTCAAGCCGCGCCTGCCGCAATCGGCCATCCTCTTCCACGAGCGCTACGACACGAGCGGCGAGGCGGAAAAGCGTCGCGCCTACGACGCCGAGATGACCGCCTTCTCCAAGCGCCATGAAATGTCCCAGTACACCTGGACGGAGCGGGTCAAGTCGCGGCTCGGTCCACTCAAGGGCATGAGCGGTCGCCACAAGCTGAAGGCCGCCTTGCGCAGTCTCGGCTTCCCGCTGTCCTGATGACGCCTTGCGCAGGCACCGGCGGTCGCGCTTGCCTGCGGGCCTGCGATCGCCGATGCTCGGTCATCCCACGTCGCCACGAGGTCCCACCATGTTGAAGCTGTACTTCTCGCCTTTCACCAGCTCGCTGGCCACCCACATCGCCCTCATCGAGGCCGGCGCCGCGTTCGAGCTGGTGCCGCGGCTGATGTCGAAACAGGAGACACGCTCTCCCGAGTATCTGGCCATCAACCCCGAAGGCAAGGTGCCGGCGCTCGTCACGCAGGGCGGACGCGTGCTCACGGAGGTGGCGGCGACGCTCTATTACATCGCCCGCACCCATCCGGCCGCCAAGCTCTGGCCGGAAGGCGATCTCGAGGCCGAGGCGCAGGCGATCTCGTGGATGTCGTTCGTCGCCTCGACGATGCATGGCTCGCGCTCGAAGGGTCCCGAGCATGTCGTCTCGGCCTTCACGGTGGCCAACACGCGGCTCGGCGACCGGCCCTGGGCGATCGGCAACTATTCGGTCGCCGATATCCATCTCTTCCGCGTTTTCTGGCGCTTCAGCACGACCGTCGAGGGGCTGGCGGGCAAGTTCCCGGCTCTCGAGGCGCATGCCGAGCGCATGATGGCGCGCCCTGCCGTGCAGAAGGCGATGGCGGTCGAGAAGACCTACGGCTGAGCTTGCGCCGGACGCTGCTGCGATCGGCGCCTCGCCGCCCGCACCATCAGGCGACGCCGGCCGCGGTGCGTCGCAAGACGCGCCCGGCCAGCGCGCCCGTGTGAACGCCGCCGTCGATGACCGGCACGCCATTGACGATCACATAGGGAATGCCGCGGGGGTAGTGCCGCGGCTCGGCAAATGTCCCACGGTCCGCGACGGTGGCTGGATCGAGAACGGTGATGTCGGCCATGGCGCCCGTGCGAAGGGTGCCGCGGTCTGTGAGGCCGATGGCGGCGGCCGTCGCACCGGTCATCTTGTGCACGGCCGCGGGCAAATCGAGGAGGCCGAGGTCGCGGGCGTAATGGCCGAGGATGCGCGGGAAGGTGCCGAACAGGCGGGGGTGCGGCAGGTCTGCGGCGAGCGGGCCGCCGGGCCCGAGGGCGCGGCCGTCGGAGCCGACCAGCACCCAGGGGCAGGCCACGAAGGTCTCGATATCGGCTTCGGCGATGGCGGTGATCAGGCCCCGCGTCGCGCCCCGGTCGGCGAGCAGGAGCGCACAGAGCGCGTCGACGCCGTCGCAGCCGTGTCTCTCAGCGAGCTCTGCGATGGTCGCGCCGACGGCATCCGCACTGCCGGGCGAGGTGGAAACCCGCACCGCATCCCACGAGGGGATGCGGCCGAAGGCATTGAGGCCGCGCGCGGCGATGTCCGCGCGCACGCGCGCGCGGGCATCGGCATCGGCGAGCCTCTCCAGCAGTCGCGCCACGCCGCCCTCGAGCATCCAGGACGGCAGCAGGTTGCGCAGGGGATTGACTGCGGTGGGGTATGGGTAGTGATCGCAATCGATCGGCACGCCACGCTCGCGCGCTGCCGCCAGCGTCTCCAGTAGACGCTGCGCCGCGCCCCAGTTGTCGGATCCGGATACCTTGATGTGGACGATCCGCGTGCGCGCGCCGGTGCGCTCGGCCGCCGCGATAGCCTCGTGCGCGGCTGTGAGCACGTCGTTCGCCTCGTCGCGCAGATGCGTGGCATAGCGGGCGCCGTAGCGTGCCGCCAGCCGCGCGAAAGCCTCGAGCTCGGCGGATGAGGCGAACGCACCGGGCGCGGTAAATGGGCCGGAGGAAACACCGGCCGCGCCGGCGTCCAGAGCCTCCTCGACCAGTCGCTCCATGGCGGCCTGCTCGTGGTACGTGGGTGCGCGGTTCTCCAGCCCCATCACCGCGACGCGCACCGTGTTGTGCCCGACTTGCATCGCGACGTTGACCGAGGTCGGCGGGAACGACGCCATGTAGCCCGCGAAGTCGGTCTCGCGAAGCGACAGCGCTGGCGCCATGGCAGAGAGGTAGTCGGCGAGGACCGGCAGACGGCCTGGTGGAATTGGCGCCGCCGTGAAGCCGCAACTGCCGATCAACTCGGTCGTGATGCCCTGGTGCACGCGGCTCTCCGCCCGCGGGTAGAGCGGCAGGCTGAGGTCCGAATGGGTCTTCACGTCGATGAAGCCCGGCGCCACCACCAGGCCCTTCGCGTCGATGGTACGCCGGGCCGTACGTGCGCAGTCGGACCGGATCTCCACGATGCGATCCCCGCGAACGACGATATCGGCCGTGCGGGGCGGCGCGCCTGTGCCGTCGACGACCGCACCGCCACGGATCAGCAGGTCGTCCATCGCCTACTCCATCGAGCCGGGCGCCGCTGTTGCCACGCCGGCCCACGTGCGAGGGTGAGATTGACGCCCCCCCCTGTGACGTGATCAGGCCGCTTGCGGCAGACCGTCCGCGAGCCGGTCGGCGAAGTAGGGCATGACCTTCTGGGAGAAGGTGCGCGCCGCCTCCGCGTGCGTGAAGCCGGACAGGCAGAACGACGAGCAGCCCGCATCGACGAATTCCTGCAGGGTCGCGGCGACCTGTTCGGGATTGCCGACCACGGCGATGCCGGCGCCGGCGCGGGCCTTGGAGATGCCGGCCCACAGGTGCGGATGGATCTTGAGATCGTCGCCGGCCTGCTCGAGCAGCTCCCAGACGCGGCGGTTGGCTTCCGACGTCCGGCGGATGGCTGCGACCGTGTCCGCGCCCTTGCGCATATTGTAGGGACTGACGCCGACCGCGCCCTTGACCAGCGCATTGGCGCGATCCCAGGCTTCCGCCTCGGTGTCGGCGCAGACGATCTGCAACCGCATGCCGAACTGCAGCGCCTTCTCGCGTCCATATTTCGCCGCCAGCTTGCGAAGCTCGCCGATGCGCTGCTCGATCACCTTGGGCTTGTCGCCCCAGAAGAGATGCACGGTGGAATGCTTGGCCGAGATCTCCGCGGCATAGGCCGAGCCGCCACCGAGGAAGAATGGCGGGTGGGGCTTCTGCAAGGGCTTGGGCTCGATGACCTGATTGCAGGTGTAGTGCTTGCCGACGTGGCCGATCGGCTCGTCGGAAGCCCACAGCTTCTTCATGATGGTGACTTCCTCGTCCATCTTCTCGTAGCGGACTTCTTTGGAGTCGAGGATGCCGTCGGCGGCGGAATCGTCGTCGTTGATGCCGGCGATCAGGTTGATGCAGAGCCGGCCGCCCGACATCTGATCGAGAGTTGCGAGCAACCGGGCGGAGAGAGCAGGGTTGACGTAGCCCGAGCGCAACGCGATCAGCGGCGCCACGTTGCGCGTGCGCGCCGCGTACCAGGACGCCACGACGGTGGCCTCCCAGCAGATGGCATTGACGGGCATCAACAGGTACTTGTAGCCGCCGTTATCCACGGCATCGACGATCTCGTCGAGCATCGGTCGCGACGGCGGGATGCGCTGGGCCGGATCGGTCAGGCAGGTGCTGTCGCCGTTGGTCGGCAAAAACCATCCGAAGGTGATGTCGCGCTGTGCCATGGGCCGATCCCGCTTCCTGGTGTCACTGGTGGCTGCCGCTGCCGGAGGCACGGCCGGGTTGCTTACTGACGTCATGTTATCGATGCGCGCGCGTCGAAGCAACGCGGCGGCGGGCTGAGCGCGACATTTTGCGACCAGAACCGTCACAGGCGCGGCATCAGTGCCGCGCGGCGGTCCAGGAGAAAGCGGATGAGGATTTCGGCGGCCCGGCTCGGCAGGCGGTCGCTGCGGTGAACCAGGAACCACTGGCGGATGACCGGCAGCCCCGCGACATCCAGCGTCGCGAGCTTGCCGTCCTCTATCTCGGCCATGCACGTGTGGGCGGAAATGATGGAGAGGCCGAGCCCGGCCAGGACGGCCTGCTTTATGGTCTCGTTGGTGCCCATCTCCACCACGTCGAAGGGCCGCCCGCCGCCGATCCGCTCCAGGAACCGCTCCATCAGGCGCCGCGTGCCGGAGCCGTTCTCCCGCGCGAGAAAGCGCTCCGCGAACAACTCTCCGACGTCGATGTCGGCAGCGTCGGCGAGGCGGTGGCCGGGCGGCGCGATCAGCACGTGGGGATGGTCGCCGAGCGCGATGGCCGTCAGGGGCAGATGGTCCGGCGGCTGGCCCATGATCATCACGTCGACCTCGCTCGACTCGAGCCATCGAATGATCTCACGGCGGTTGCCGACGGCGAGGCGCACACGGATCGCGGGATGAGCGGCTTGAAAGGTGGCCGCGATCTGCGGCGCGATGTACTTGGCGGTGCTCACGGCCCCGAGCAGCACCGAGCCTGCGGCACCTGAGCGCAGATCGTCTATGCGGGAGCGGGTGCGGGCGAGCAGGCGCTCGATGTCGTCAGCGGCATCGACCAGGACCTGTCCGACCTCGGTCGGCACGAACCCGTCGCGCGAGCGGTCGAAGAGGGCGGCGCCTACGCTTTTCTCCAGTATTTTCAGTTGTGTCGTGATCGCGGGCGGGGTGACCGACAGCTCGCGTGCGGCGGCTGTCACCGAGCCGGTCTGGACGGTGCAGGCGAGCGCGCGCAGGTGCTTCAGAGTGAGGCTGCGAAAGTCTGGCATTCAATTTTTCTACATCAGTCTGCAAAATTATTAAATTTTCTTTTGGTCGCGACCTGCACCACGCTGCCCCTCGTCACGACGAGTGCGGGTAACCAGGGAGCGGCGGCCATGGCGCAGATCGATCACGAAACGAGCCTCGATCTCGGCGAGCGATTGCTGGCGGCGGCCCGGCGGAATCCGACGAAACGCTCGGTCGCCAAGGTTGTGGTGGCGCTGGCCAGTGTGGCGCGTCAGATCTCCGGCCTGCTGGCTCGTGGTCCGCTGGCCGGGCGGCTCGGCGAGGCGGCGGGGGGAGCCAACGCCGATGGTGACGCGCAGAAGCGTCTGGACGTGCTGGCCAATACGCTGATCATCGAGGCTCTGAAACGCACGCCGACCGCCTACTACGCCTCCGAGGAGGAGGACGCGATCCTGACCTTGGCGCGCAATGGCCTGCTGGCCGTCGCTGTCGATCCGCTCGACGGCTCGTCCAACATCGACGTCAACGTTTCCATCGGCACCATCTTCTCCATCTATCCCGCCTCCCGCGACGGGGCGACGGCCTCGTTCTTCCGTCCGGGCCGCGAGCAGATCGCCAGCGGCTACTTCGTCTACGGCTCGCACACGGCGCTGGTGCTGACCACCGGGGAGGGCGTCGATCTCTACGTGCTCGATCCACAGAGCGGCGCGTTCGTGCTGGCGGGGGCGGGCCTGACGATCCCCGCGGCGACGCGCGAGTTCGCGATCAACACCTCGAACTATCGCCACTGGCCGGAGCCGGTGCGCACGTTCATCGACGATTGCGTTGCCGGCAAGGACGGTCCGCGCGCCAAAGACTTCAACATGCGCTGGATCGCCTCGCTGGTGGCCGAGACGCACCGCATTTTCGCGCGCGGCGGCGTGTTCCTCTATCCCGCAGATCGGCGCAAGGGCTACGAGAGGGGGCGGCTGCGGCTTCTCTACGAGGCAGCACCCATCGCGCTGCTGGCCGAGCAGGCGGGCGGTGTGGCGATCGACGGCGAGATCCGCATCCTCGACAAGACGCCGGCCGACATGCACCAGCGCACGCCCCTGATCTTCGGCTCTGCGGAGAAGGTCCAGCGCATCAGGGACTACCACACAGAGCCGGCATACCAGCGTCAGAAGGCTCCGCTCTTCGCCGAGCGCAGCCTGTTCCGGGCCTGAGGAGGCCGCCCATGTCGGCAAACCATCCCATCATCTCGGTGGTCGGCTCCTCCGGGGCCGGCACGAGCACCGTCCGCCATACCTTCGAGCAGATCTTCCGGCGCGAAGGTATCGAGGCCGCAATGATCGAAGGCGATGCCTTCCACCGCTTCGACCGCGCGGCCATGAAGGCCGAGATGGAGCGCCGCATCGCCGCTGGCGATCACACGTTCAGCCATTTCTCCATGGAAGCGAACCTGCTCGACGAGCTCGAGGCGCAGTTCAAGGCCTATGCGGAAACCGGCCGTTGCCGCTCGCGCACCTACGTCCACAGCGACGAGGAGGCTGTCGTGCACGCCATGCCGCCGGGCCAGTTCACCGACTGGCGCAAGATCGGCGAAGGTTCGGAGCTGCTGTTCTACGAGGGGCTCCACGGTGCAGTGCGCACGCCCGCCGTCGACATCGCGCGCTGGGCCGACCTGAAGATCGGGGTCGTGCCGGTCATCAATCTCGAATGGATCCAGAAGATCCACCGGGACCGTGCCGCGCGAGGCTACACGACCGAGGCCGTGACGGACACCATCCTCAGGCGCATGACGGCCTATGTGAACGTCATCTGCCCGCAGTTCTCCGAAACCGATGTCAACTTTCAGCGCGTGCCGACGGTCGATACCTCGAACCCGTTCGTGGCGCGCTGGATACCGACGGCAGGCGAGTCGCTCGTGGTGATCCGCTTCCGCAGCCCACGCGGCATCGACTTCCCCTATCTCGTCACCATGATCCCCGGCAGTTGGATGAGCCGCGCCAACTCGATCGTGATCCCAGGCGACAAGCTCGATCTGGCGATGCAGCTCATCCTGACGCCGATGATCATTCGCCTGGTCGAGCGGGCTCGCCGCGCGGGCTGACGGTGCCGCCACAGCCGGCGGCAAAACACAGAGAGGTGAGGCATGGCACGCATCACGCTGAGGCAGCTTCTCGATCACGCCGCCGAGCACAGCTACGGCGTGCCGGCCTTCAACATCAACAACATGGAGCAGGGCCTCGCCATCATGGCGGCGGCCAGGGCGACGGACAGCCCGGTCATCATGCAGGTGAGCCGCGGCGCCCGCTCCTACGCCAACGACATCATGCTGGCGAAGATGATGGAGGCGCTGGAGCTGATGTATCCGGACATTCCCGTCTGCATCCATCAGGATCACGGCAACACTGTCGCCACCTGCCTCACCGCCATCCAGAACGGCTTCACCTCGGTGATGATGGACGGCTCGCTCGAGGCGGACGCCAGGACGCCGGCCGACTACGCCTACAACGTCGCCATCACGCGGCAGGTGGCCGACCTCGCGCACATGGTCGGCGCCTCGGTCGAAGGTGAGCTCGGCTGCCTCGGCAGTCTCGAGACCGGCCACGGCGAGGCCGAGGACGGCCACGGCTTCGAGGGGCGGCTCGACCGGGCGAAGCTGCTGACAGACCCCGACGAGGCCGCCCGCTTCGTCGCCGAGACGAAGGTCGACGCGCTGGCGGTGGCCATCGGCACCAGTCACGGCGCCTACAAGTTCACGCGCAAGCCGACAGGCGACGTGCTCGCCATGGACGTGATCGAGAAGATCCACGCGAGGCTGCCCGACACGCACATCGTCATGCACGGCTCGTCGTCGGTGCCGGAGGAATGGCAGGCCGTGTTCAAGGCGCACGGAGGCGAGATGCGCGAGACCTACGGCGTGCCGGTCGAGGAGATCGTACGCGGTATCCGCCACGGTGTGAGGAAGGTCAACATCGACACCGACCTGCGCCTCGCCGCCGCTGCCGAGTTCCGTCGCGTGGCGGCGACAGCCCCCGGCGAGTTTGACCCGCGAAAGTTTCTCAAGCCGGCCCTGGACGCCATGAGCAAGGTCTGCCGGGAGCGCTTCGAGGCCTTCGGCACCGCCGGCCACGCCGCGCGCATCAAGGTCGTGCCGATGAGCGACATGGCCAAGCGCTATGCGCAAGGCGCCCTCGATCCCGGCCGCACGGCCAATGCAGCCTGACGGCGGCGCCCCGAGTAATCCCGAGAGGACAGATGTCATGCAGGACAAGAGCACGACCGAGATCAAGGGCAAGGAGCGGTACAAGGCCGGCGTCCTGAAATACGCGCAGATGGGCTACTGGGACAGCGACTACGAGCCCAAGGACACCGACGTCATCGCGCTCTTCCGCATCACTCCGCAGGAGGGCGTCGATCCGATCGAGGCGGCAGCCGCGGTTGCCGGCGAGAGCTCGACCGCGACCTGGACGGTCGTGTGGACCGACCGTCTCACGGCCTGTGACCAGTATCGCGCCAAGGCCTACCGAGTGGAGTCTGTGGCCGGCACGCCCGGGCAGTATTTCTGCTACGTCGCCTACGATCTCATCCTGTTCGAGCCGGGCTCCATCGCCAACCTCACGGCCTCGATCATCGGCAACGTGTTCTCGTTCAAGCCGCTCAAGGCGGCGCGGCTCGAGGACATGCGCTTTCCCGCCGCCTACGTGAAGACGTACAAGGGACCGCCCACCGGCATCGTCGTGGAGCGCGAGCGCCTCGACAAGTTCGGCAAGCCGCTGCTCGGCGCCACGACCAAGCCGAAGCTCGGCCTCTCCGGCAAGAACTACGGCCGCGTCGTCTACGAGGGCCTCAAGGGCGGCCTCGACTTCATGAAGGACGACGAGAACATCAATTCGCAGGCGTTCATGCACTGGCGCGACCGTTTCCTCTACTGCATGGAGGCCGTCAACAAAGCGTCCGCCGAGACTGGCGAGGTGAAGGGGCACTACCTCAACATCACCGCCGGCACGATGGAGGAGATGTACCGGCGCGCGGAGCTCGCCAAGGAGCTCGGATCGGTGATCGTGATGGTCGATCTGATCATCGGCTGGACCGCGATCCAGTCGATCTCGGAGTGGTGCCGGCAGAACGACATGATCCTGCACATGCACCGGGCCGGACACGGCACCTACACGCGCCAGAAGAGCCACGGCATCTCGTTCCGCGTCATCGCCAAGTGGCTGCGGCTCGCCGGCGTCGATCATCTCCACTGCGGCACCGCCGTCGGCAAGCTCGAGGGAGACCCCCTGACGGTGCAGGGCTACTACAACGTCTGTCGCGAGATGAAGAACGCGGTCGATCTGCCGCGCGGGCTGTTCTTCGAGCAGGACTGGGCCGATACGCTGAAGGTCATGCCCGTGGCTTCGGGCGGCATCCACGCCGGCCAGATGCACCAGCTTCTCGATCTGTTCGGGGACGACGTCGTGCTGCAATTCGGCGGTGGCACCATCGGCCACCCCATGGGCATCCAGGCCGGCGCCACCGCCAACCGCGTGGCGCTCGAGGCGATGGTGCTCGCCCGCAACGAGGGGCGTGACATCAGACACGAGGGGCCGGAAATCCTGCGCGCCGCCGCCAGATGGTGCAAGCCGTTGGAGGCCGCTCTCGATGTGTGGGGCGACATCACCTTCAACTACGCGCCCACGGACACGTCTGATTTCGTACCGACGCCGGGCGTCGCCTGACGGGGCCGCAGCAAGGGAGACCGAACCAATGCGCATCACACAAGGCTGCTTCTCCTTCCTGCCGGATCTGAGCGACGCGCAGATCCACGCGCAGGTCGACTATTGCCTCGCCAACGGCTGGGCCGTCGGCATCGAGTTCACGGAGGACCCGCATCCCCGCAACACCTACTGGGAGATGTGGGGCAACCCGATGTTCGATTTGCGTGACGCCAAGGGCGTGATGATGGAGCTCGACGCCTGCCGGCAGGCGCATCCGCAGGCGTATATCCGCCTCAACGCTTTCGATTCCACGCGCGGGTGGGAGACGGTCCGCATGTCCTTCATCGTCAATCGGCCGGAGGTCGAGCCCAAGCTCGACATGACCCGTGTCGATGTGCGCGGGCGCGCGCAGGCCTACTCCTGGAAACCGGTGCGCGGGTGACGCGATGAACGCGACCACGATGTCGGACGATGACGAGCCCGCCGCGGGCGCTGCAACCGTCGATCTCGCCGGGGATCTGCGCTCCTCTGGCGTGGCGGAGATCCTGGCCGAGCTCGACGCCGAGCTCGTGGGGCTGCGGCCCGTCAAGCAACGCATCCGGGACATCGCGGCGTTGCTGCTCGTCGACCGGGCTCGCCAGCGTCTCGGGCTGTCCGCCGATACGCCGACGCTGCACATGAGCTTCAGCGGCAATCCCGGCACCGGCAAGACGACCGTCGCGCTCAAGATGGCCGGTCTGCTGCACAAGCTCGGCTACGTGCGCAAGGGACACCTCGTCTCGGTGACGCGCGACGATCTCGTCGGCCAGTACATCGGTCACACCGCGCCGAAGACCAAGGAGGTTCTCAAGCGGGCGATGGGCGGCGTGCTCTTCATCGACGAGGCCTACTATCTCTATCGGCCCGACAACGAGCGCGACTATGGGCAGGAGGCGATCGAGATCCTGCTACAGGTGATGGAGAACAACCGCGACGACCTCGTCGTGATCCTCGCTGGCTATGGCGACCGCATGGACAGGTTCTTCGCGTCGAACCCGGGCTTTCGCTCGCGCATCGCCCATCACATCGCGTTTCCCGACTACACCGACGCCGAGCTGCTGCACATCGCCGAGACGATGCTTGCCGCGCAGAGCTATCGCCTGACACCGGCGGCCCGTGCGGCTATGGCCGAGTACATCGCTCACCGCCGCCGGCAGCCCCAGTTCGCCAATGCCCGCTCGATTCGAAATGCGCTCGACCGGGCACGCCTCCGGCAGGCGAGCCGCCTGCTGGAGACGGCGGCGGGGCCGCTCGACGCCGCGGCCCTCTCGGCCGTCGACGAAGCCGACATCCGCGCAAGCCGCGTGTTCCACGGCGGCCTCTGCGTCACCGCGCGGGCAGGCGAGGCGGACCCGGCGTCCTGAGCCGGAGCGCCAATCCCCACGCTGACGGACGGCTGAGGCCGCATCATTGCGTGCAGACGCGCGGTCGTGCGAGCGGGTCCGGCTCGACGGCCGGCCGACAGCCGAACGGGCCGCGCATCCGCCGCAAACAGCTTGGGGCTATGGCTCGCCGGGTCCCTCTCACTGGAGAGAGGAAGGTGTCGCCGCATCCATCTCGTCGAGCAGTCGCCGAGCCTCGTCCGCCCGCGGCTTCGACAGCGGCGCCAGAAGATGGAATGCCACCGGTGTCAGGAACAGCGTGAAGACCGTCGCGAACCCGAGGCCGCCGATGATGACCCAGCCGAGGGCCAGGCGTGCCTCGGCACCGGCGCCGGTAGCGAACACGAGCGGCAGGGCGCCGAGCACGGTTGACGCCATGGTCATCATCACCGGCCGCAGCCGGACAGTTGCCGCCTCCCGGATCGCCTCGTCGACAGTGCGCCCCTCGTCGCGGAGCTGATTGGCGAACTCGACGATGAGGATGCCGTTCTTGGCCATCACGCCGACGAGCAGAACGAGGCCGATCTGACTGTACACGTTGAGCGTGCCGCCGGTTGCAACGATGGCAAAGATCGCCGCGGCGAGGCCGAACGGGACGGTGGACAGGATGACGAGCGCGCTCACCACGCTCTCGAATTGGGCGGCGAGCACCAGGAGGACGATCAGCAGCGCGATGCCGAAGACGAGCCCCGTACTCTTTGAAGTCTCGGAAAGCGTCCGCGCCTCGCCGAGTAGTACGATGGACATGTCGGGGGCAAGCACCTTGCCGGCAATCCTGCGCATGGCGGCGATCGCCTCGGACAGCACCACGCCATCTGCGAGTGCGGCCGTGACCGGTACGGCGCGTCGGCGATCCTCGCGAGCGAGAGTCGGCGCGATGGCGATCTCTTTGATCGAAACCAGCGCCGAGAGTGTGACGAAGCTGCCATCGCTGGTCTTCACGAAGAGGTTTGCAAGATCGGAAGGATCGTTGATCGGCCGACCGCCTGCCTTCACTTGGATCTCTACGATGTCGTCACCGATGAACAGATCGGCGGCCTTGCCATAGTCGACCATCGTGCTGATGAGGCTGGTTATGGCTTCGATCGGCACGCCGAGCTTGGTAGCTGCCTCACGATTGATGCGGACCGATAGCTGCGGCTGCGTGGTGTCGAAATCAGTGCGCGCGCCGCGGAACTCGGGGGCCTCGGACAGCCGCCCGGCGATGACGGTCGCTGCGTCGGCGAGTTTGGCATAATCACGGCCAGCGATTGCGAAGCGCAGGCCCTGGCCGCCGCCCCGGATGCCCAGACTATTGGGGGCAAGGACAGTTGCCGAGAGACCGGGGATGCGAGCGAGCCGCTCTGTCAGCTCGGCCTGGATCTGCTGTTGGCTGCGCTTGCGGGCCGACCACGGCGCGAGCGTCGCGACGACGAATGCGCGATTTGTCGCCCCCCGTCCGATCATGGCGAGCACGCCGGTTACCTCGCCCTTCTCCTTCAACTCGCCGAGCAGACGCTCGACAGCGGCGACCTTCGCCGCATTGTAGGTCAGGTTGCTGCCCTGCTGCGTCGTGAGCCTGACGAGGAGAAGGCCACGATCCTCGGTGGGCGTGATCTCACGCTGGACAAGAACAAGGGCAAGCCAGGCAGCCGCCGCAAACGCGAGACTTGCGATCACCACCTGATAGCGCCAGAGAATCGCGAGGTCGAGAGCATGGGAATAGCGTGCGGCCAGCCAGTCCCCCAGCCGTCCCAGCATGCCGCCGCCGCTACTTTCGCTCTGACCGGTGCCGAGCTTCGAGGCAAGCATGGGACAGAGGATGAGCGCGACGCACGACGAGACCGTAACGGCAAACGCGAGCACGAAGCCGAACTCGGAGAACAGGCTGCCGACGACGCCCGGAAGGAACGAGATGGGAACGAAGACCGCGGCAAGCGTCGCCGTCGTCGAGAGCACGGCGAATACGATCTCACGCGTGCCAACGACGGCGGCTGCGCGCGGTCCCAGGCCCATGGCGCGTCGGCGTGCGATGTTCTCCACAACGACGATTGCATCGTCGACGACCAGGCCGGTGGCGACGACCAAGGCGAGGAGCGTGAGAATATTGATCGAGAAGCCGGCCATCCAGATCGCGGCGAAGGTGCCAACCAGGGAGACCGGGATCGCGAGCGCCGGCGCGACCGTCGCCCGCCAGGACCGCATGAAGACAAGGATCACCAGAACAACGATGATGGTGGCGAGCACGAGGCTCGTGACCACCTCCTCGATCGACGAGCGAATAAATACGGCGTCATCCGACGTCACCGCAAGATCGACGCCAGCCGGCAGGCTGCGCTTGAGCTCGGAGATCGCGGCGCGTATGCCTTGCGATATGGCGATCGTGTTGGATTGGGCCTGACGCACGATCTCGACGCCGATCGCGCGCCTGCCATCGAGACGGGTGATCGCCGTCGCTTCCTCGAAGGCCCACCTGACGAATGCGACGTCGCCGACCCTCGTCTGGGCGTTGAGTTCGAGCGCGCTCACATCCCCGGGCGTCGCCACGGGCGCCTCGGCCCGCACGAGGAGTTGCTGCGTCGCGCTCTCGAGAGAACCCGACTGCGCTGTCAGCGTCGCCTTCGATATCGCTGCCGTGAGGTCTGCGAGGGTCAAGCCGCGGGCCGCCAGAGCGACCTGCGATACGCGCACCTCGATGATGCGCTTTCTCAGGCCATATGCGGTGGCCGACGCGACACCCCCCACGGCGGCCAGGCGCTCCTCGATCACGTTGGTGACGAGGTCTGTCAGCTTCGCTTCGGAGAGTGTCGCGGACGAGACCGAGAGGCGCATGATTGGAGAGGCATCCGCGTCCGCTTTCAGGACGCGAGGTTGTTCCTTCAGATCCTTCGGCAACTGCGAGACGATGTTGGCGACGGCGTCGCGAACGTCCATCGCTGCGCTATCAAGCTTGGTTCTGCTGGAAAACTCGATGACGACGCGGCTCTGGCCAAACGACGAATTCGATGAAATCGATGCAACGCCCGGCACGCGCGATACGGCGCTCTCGATGATGGCGGTGATTTGTGCGTCGATGCTTTCCGGGGTTGCGCCGGGATAGCTGGTGCGCACCGTGACGACGGGTCGATCGACGTCGGGCAACTCGCGGATCTCGATGCCCTGGAGAGCCGCAAATCCGGCAACGATGATCAGTAGATTGAGTACGACCGCGAGCACCGGCCGCCGGACGAAGACGCCGACCCATCCACCATCATCGCGCTCGCGTTGCCGATCGGGCATTGAAGGCTCCTGTGGCTTGGCTCCGGGTTTGGCTACTCGGAAGCCGTCAGGGTCGTCGTCACTTTCACGACCTGGCCCTCACGCAGCAGATCACCCCCCTCGTGCACGACGACGTCGCCCGCGCCGAGCTTGGCATCGAGCAACACCCTGTCGGACTCGCGGGAGAGAATGGCGACGCTGACGCGTTCCACCTTCTTGTCCTTCACGCGCCAAACGTAGGCGCCGCGCCGGTCCCATTGCACCGCGAGTGACGGCACGACCGGCGCGCTCGTCCCCGTCAGTCGCACGCTGACCGAGAACGTCGAGCCGGGAATGAGTGTCAGGTTCGGGTTCGGAATTTCGGCGCGCACCGAAAGCGTTCGGGACACAGGATCGATGCGCGTACCGACCGCCGCGACTACACCATTGTAGGTTTCCCCGGTACGGGTGATGGGGTTCGCGCGCACGGGCAAACCCTTCTTCATCGCACTCGAGTAGGCCTCGGGAACGGTGAAGTCTATGAGCAGCGCAGAGCGGTCATCGAGTGGGGCGATGGGCGTACCTACGGCAACATAGTCGCCGATCTGAATGTTGGTGAGGCCGATGACGCCATTGAACGGCGCGCGCACCGTCATGCGGGCAAGATCCTCGCGGGCGCGCCGGACCGCGGCGTCGGCGATCTTGAGTGCGGTCTCCGCCTCGGCGCGTGCGGCTCGGGACACGGAGGTATCGCTGAGCTGCTTGTATCGTGCGACGACGCCGGCAGCTTGGGCACGTTGTGCCTCGGCAGTCTCGACCGCGATCTGTTCCGGCCTGGAGGCGAAGGCGACCAGTGGATCGCCGAGGGACACCCGCTGGCCCGGCTCGAAATATACCTTTTCGACGACGCCTGAGATGCGTGTGGTCACGGTCACTTGGAGGCGCGCTCGTCCGGAGCCGACGGCCGCCACGCGCTCATTGATCCGCTCCAACTTCACGTCTGCCGTGGAGACAGCGGGCATTTTTGCAGTGCGACCTCCGCGCCGCTGCGATGCGGCGGGGTCGGTGAGCACCAGGCTGAAGACGACAAGAGCCGACAGCGAGCCCCAAAGCCCCGCCGCCACTCGCCGTGTGGTCGGCTTGCGCAAAAACGATGGCGAGGCGAGATGTCGAGACATTGGACCCCCGTATCAGTCAGTTCAGTCAGGTGGCGCTGTGCAAGGCTCATCCCGAGGCTAGCCTCGTGAACAGCCTAGCAGGTCAACGGTCCGGCCTGCCAGTGTCCGTCGCTACCGTCGAGCTGTCCGAAAAGGCGCCTCCCATCGAGGGCCGATCAGCAGTGCACTCGCCGGCGCGCATCGGGCAGCGCTGCAGGGTGCACGGGGCGGCGAGCGTCCGCGGCGACGGCAGCAAGTCACTCCACCATCTCGTCTATGGGCGCGGGGAGGCGTTGCTCCCCGACACGGCCGCCGTCGAGACGGCGCCTGGAGCGGGGCAAGAGGGCGCCAGGAAAGTCAGGTCGATCGTCGCACAGGAAGACCACTTCAGCCCTGAGGGACCAATTGCAGAAGTCGGAGAATAGGCCGAGCATCCGCGCTGTGCAGGCATGAATGATTCGCTCCCATTGGCCGAAGGGGCAGAGGCCGCCAGCGACGGAGACCATCATCAAGCATCTGCAATCAGCCGACAATGAATGAGGTGGCGCGCTCGAGATCCGCTTCTCCGGTCTCGGGTCGGGGACCGCTCGTTGGGGGAGGGGGCAATCCTTCGGCGCGGTTCTCGGTACAAAAGTGAGGCGGAAGGTCGATGCTCTGTTCGGATCTGATATAGCGTCTCAAGCTGCCGTGGCATGCCCGATGACGTGGGGTGGGGTGAGGCGAGCGTCGGCGCGCACGATCGTGCGGCGCCATCCGAGCCAACTCGACAGACATTTCGACGCGACGCCCTGGACCGGATGCAGCCAGTCCTTGAGGCGGATCTCCTGGGCGCTGACCTCATGGATGTGCGCGGGTGGCGGCGGGTAACAGCCGTTGCTACCGCGCCCCTGTCCCAAGCACGGTCACCTGAGACCTTCAAGTCGCGATGATCGCGCACTCACTCGGGCTCGCGCTCGACATGAACCCATCGCTGCACGAGGACGGCATGCGACATGTTCGAAGTCGGAGGCAGGACCTCGGACGTGGCCTGCTCAGTGAACGGGTGGACTGATGCCGCCAGCACGAACGCCACGAGGCAAAAGAACGAGGCGGCGAACAACCAACCTGCTACGACATCGCGCCAGGAAAGCTGGCGGTCGGCAATATCCTGAGGGCTTAGCATGACCTGCTCCCGATCTTGATCGTCGTCGTTGTTGACCGGGATGTGGGAGCGATCTTGCGGATCCGAAGTGATAAAGCTCACAGCGCGTGGACGAATTCCCCAGGGCCGCGCGAAAGCAATTGCAAGGTGGTGTTGCGCGAGGGCCTGGCGCCTATCCGGTCATGGCCGTGAGCCGGTGCACGACGACGGGCTGGCGCAGGCCGTCGAGCTTCAGCTCTCCGAGCGACTCGGCCTCGATGTCGTCGGCGAGGAGGGTGCGCGCGCGATGCGAGAGCAGTATTTCGCCGCTCTTCGCCAGGTCGCAGAGCCGGGACGACATGTTGACCACGGTGCCGATGGCTACGTAATCGCCTCTCCCATCGAACCCGATGCGCCCGAGCGTGGCGAAGCCGTGACCGATGCCGATGCCGAAACCGATCCGATGTCCTCGCTCGAGCCAGGCGTCTGCCAATGCAGCGACGCGTGAGCGCAACTCGACGGCGAGGCGAACGGCGCGGTGCACAGGATCGGGACACGGTATGGGATCATTGAAAAACATCAGCATGCCGTCACCGACGAAGCGTTCGAGCGTCGCCTCATATCGGTGTATGAGTTCACCCGCCGCCTCATGATAGGCGGACAATACGCCCATCACTTCCTCTGGCTCGGCGACCTCCGAGAATGCCGTAAAGCCACGAAGGTCGCAGAACAGTACGGTGATCTCCCGCCGATGGCTGTTGAGCAGCGCCTCTGCGTCAGATGAAACGATCAGCTCCGCGACTTGCGGCGAAAGGAACCGCTTCAATCGATCGAGACGCTCGAGCTCGGCGACCTGGGTGCGGACGCGCTCCTCCAGTTTCCGGTTCCACTGAGCAAGTTCTTCTGCCTGAACCGCCAGGTCCCGCGATTGTGCCTCCACCTTGTCATGCAGTGCCTTGGCTCGCAGGATCGAGCGGACTCGTGCCGACAGTGCCGCATGATCGATGGGTTTCGTCAGGTATTCGTCACCTCCCGCATCGAGACCCGCCACGACGTCACTGACGTCCGCCTTCGCTGTCACGTGAATGATCGGCATGAATGGCAGCGTCTCATCGGCCTTCAAGCGGCGCGCGACCTCCAGGCCGTCCAATTTCGGCATCATGACATCGAGGAGGATGAGATCCGGATGCTCCGCTCGGGCTTTCGCCAAGGCTTCCTCACCGTCGCTCGCCGTTATCACGCTGTAGCCCTGCGCGGTGAGGCGCGTTTCCAGAATGTCGACGTTGGCTTCGACATCGTCGACGACAAGGATCAGGGGTGGCTCGCGCATGGCGCCTCTCAATCGGGGAGATACTGTCGCACCTTGGCCAGCAGGGCCCGCGGGCTGTAAGGCTTGGTCACGTAGTCGTTACACCCGGCCGCGCGCGCCTTCGCCTCGTCGCCCGATAGCGCATAGGACGTCACGGCAATGATCGGCACGGTGGCAATTTCCGGTATGGTCCTGATCCGTCTCGTCGCGTCGTAGCCGTCGAGCTCGGGGAGTTGGATGTCCATTAGAATGAGATCGGGCTTCTCCGCCAACGCCGTTGCCACGCCGTCCGCCCCGTTGACCGCTTCCAGATAGACGTATCCGGCGGCACCGAGGAGATCTCTCAGGATCGCCCGATTGTCTTCCTGGTCCTCAATGACAAGTATCCGCTTCATCATCATGCGCTCCTCTGCTTCTCGACGCGGATCGGCACATCGATGCGGAATGTCGAGCCATTCCCTGCCTTCGAGGTGACAGCAATTCGTCCGCCGTGCAGGTAGGCGATGCGCTTGGAGATGGCCAGCCCCAGGCCCGTGCCGCCCTTCTGCTTCGTGTTCGAGCTGTCCACCTGATGGAATTCCTCAAATATGCGGGCCTGTTCTTCCTCCGGAATGCCGGGTCCGGTATCGATGACCTTGATGATGAATTTGTTCCTGCGAGCTCTCGCCCTGATCAGGACTGATCCCCTGTCGGTGAACTTGATGGCATTGCCGACCAGATTGAGAAGAACCTGGGTGAGCCGCTGTTCGTCGCCGCGGCCGGTCGGAAGATCCGGCTGAATATCTATGCCGAGGGTGAGACCCTTCTCGCGGGCGAGGGATTCTGTGGAGGCCGCTACGGTGCCCACGACGTCAGCAATGGAGTACTCCTCCAGTCTGAGGACGAGTTGGCCCGCCTCGATCTTCGACAGGTCGAGCACATCATTGATGAGACCGAGGAGATGTCGCCCGTTCGATTGAACGCGTTCGATGACAGAGGTGATCTTCGTCGGCACCTCTCCGTAGACGCCATCCTGAATCAACTCCGTATATCCGAGCACCGCATTGAGTGGGGTTCGCAACTCGTGGCTCATGTTCGCAAGGAACTGAGATTTGTGCAGACTGGCGATCTGCAATTGATGGCCCTTCTCCTCGATCTCGCGGTAGATGCGAGCGTTGTTGATGGCGATCGAGGACTGCGACGCGAAAGCCTGGAGCAGGGAGATGGCTTCCGGAGCGAACGCTCCAGCACGCATGCGCCGAACCAGAAGCACGCCAATGGTCTTGTGCTGGTGCACCAGCGGGACCGCCAGCAGGGCTCGGACTCCGCTCTCATGAAGAACGGACAGCAGGGGGTGAGAGCGCTGGCTGCCGAGGTCGGCGATCTCCACAGGCACTCCCTGGCTCGCGCATGCCCCGACGACGGGCGAGTCCAAGTCCAGTTGCTGATCGCGCACCAGCGCCAGCAATTCGTCGCTCATGTTGTGGCCAGCCTCGAGCACCAGCTGCCTGCTCGTGGTGTCGAGGACGTAGATCGCGCCGCCGCCGGTGCTCGACATTTCGCAGGCATGCCGCAGGATCGTTCCGAGTACGGTCGCCAGATCCAGTGATGACGAGACCGCCTGACCCACATCGCCGAGCGCCTTCAGCTCGGCCAACGAGCGCATCAGCTCCCGCGTGCGCGCCTGTACCTCATCGAAAAGGCGTGCATTCTCGATGGCGATCACGGCTTGATCGGCGAACGTCTCGACGAGCGAGATTTGCTTGTCCTCGAACGGTAAGACGACAGTGCGTGCGAGGATCATGACGCCTATGAGCGACCCCTCCCGAAGGAGCGGGACACCTAGAACGGTTCGCTGCTTGCCGACCTTCTGCCACTCGCGGCAATCGAACTCCGAGTCCTCGATCACGTCCGCGACATGCACGGTGGAACGGGTGAGCGCTGTCCGCCCGGAGATCGAGTAGCGATCGATGGGAACGGGATTTTGGGCGATGTAGGCGACATGCTCGGCTTCGAGGCGGTTAGCGGCCGCCAGATGGCAATGACCGTCCCTCACGCGCGCAATGAACGAGTACTCCGCATTGCAGAGACGTGCCGCCGTCCCGACGATGGCGTCGAGCACGGGTTGGATCTGGGTTGGCGAGCGGCTAATGACGCCGAGTACATCGGACGTGGCCGTCTGGTACTCCAATGCCTCCGCCAGTTCTCTCGTACGCTCGTCGACTTTTCGCTCGAGGCTGGCATAGGATTCCTTGAGGTGCTGTCCCATGCGGTTGAAGTCGTCCGCCAGAAGCTCGACCTCATCGCCGGTCTTCAGGGAGATGCGGTGATCGAGGTCACCGGAGCCGATGCGGGAGGCGCCGGCCGCCAGCGTTGCGATGGGCACGACCATCCGCTGCGCCAGCCATAGCCCCACCAGTGCGGCAAGGCCGAGCCCTACCAGGGCGAGGACTCCGGTTCTCAGCAGGGACGCGTAGATCGGCGCAAAGGCCTCGGAGACGGGCTGCTCGACGAAGACGTGCCACCCCAACGGATCGACGCGTGCATGAGCGGTCAGGACCTCGCGCCCGGCTCGATTGCGCGCGATGGAGATCGTCTCCGCGACCGGTCGCGCGGCAAGAGCGGCCTTCACTTGGGTCAGCGACGAGAGATCGGTCATTCGGAGCACGAGCCCGATGTCGGGATGTGCAATCAGGAGGCCGCGGTCGTCCACGGCGAAGGCCACGCCGTCCCCTTCGGGCTTGATGCGCTGGACGACATCCCAGACGAACTTGAGATTGACCTCGGCGACAATGACGCCGCTGCGTCGGTTGGGCCCGGTGATCGCCATCGTCAGGTAGGGCTCGGATTCCTTCCTGAAGTAAACAGGGCCAATGTAGCGCTTCCTCGACAGCGCTTGTTTGACGGCCACTTCGCCGGAACGATCGATTCCACTGGCAATCGAATCCATCGCCAGACGTGAGACCTTGAGCTGCTCGCGACCATCGCCACCGACGAGCGTCACCTCGGTGATGGCTGGCGCTTGCCTCAGAAGCCGCAGGAAGTCGAGCCGTCTCGCTTCCAACAGTGCGGCGCTCGATGCCGCGACGGCATGGGTGGTCCAGCCGAGTTGCCCCTCGATTTCCTTGAGGAAGCGCTCGATGACGACAGCCGCCCCTTGGGCCTTCTCGCGCTGAAGTGCAATGAGGGCTGACCGGTTTTCGTTGTAGGAGTAGTAGCTCTCGACGAGCGAAGTGATCGTCAGTGCACTCGCAACGAGGGCAACGAGGAGCAGCGCATACTTGCGGAACAGTCGGCTCCCCACGCGCTGGCCGATCGCAGATCGCAACCCTCGCAGCAGGAATCGCGACGCCATGTTCTGCAGTGGGCCATTTCGGGCGAGCATAAGACCACCCTGTTGGGTTCGGAGGCTCTAACGGCAAGCCGGGAGGGCTTGCACGTGTCCCGTTCGACAGAGACGCTTCATTCGATCACCTCGTCGGCCCGGATGAGAAACGAAGGAGGAAGCGTGATCCCGAAGGCGGCTGCGGTCTTCGCGTTCACCAGAAGCTCGAACTGCGTCGGTTGCTCGACCGGCAGGTCACCGGGTTGCGCGCCCTTCAGGATGCGGTGCACGAACGTCGCAGCGTGGTGGTACATGCGCGGCAGGCCTGCGCCGTAGAACATGAGGCCGCCGTGCCGGACGAACTCGGGATCCGGACAGATCGTCGCCAGCCGCCGTTCGTTGGTCTGCGCCACGATACGTGCTGGATTGCTCAGAAAGAGAACGTCGGGAAGAATGAGGACCGCATCCGCTCCGGAGGCGTCAGGCCGTGCCAGTGCACCCCCGATCTGCTCGAGGCTTTCGACCATGATCGGCACGAGTGCGAGGCCTAGGAGAGACTCGAGAGCACGATGCTCCTTGTAAAATTCGTGCGTGTACCTGGAGGCGCGGTTTCCGAGCACCAGTACGCACTTGGCGCGTGGCAGCATTTCCTTGAACAGTTGAAGTCGCTTCCCGTTCAATCCCTGCCCGAGCGCGGCGATGCCGGTGAGGTTGCCGGACGGCCGTGCCATACTGTCGACAAGCCCGCCCGCCACCGGATCGCCGGTCGTCACGAATACGATCGGCACGCTGGAGGTGGCGCGCTTGGCAGCCAGCGCTCCCGGTGTCGAGCCGACGACCAAGATGTCGAGCTTGTGACGCAGGAGGGCGGCAGCTGCGTCGCCGAGGCGCTCGATCTGCCCATGCGCGTAGGCAAAAACGAAGTCGAGGTTATGCCCATCCACCCAACCGAACTCGCGCAGCCCATCCCGGAGCGCCGCCATCATTTTCTCGTCGGCAGGCTTCGAGATCGGAGACAGCCGCCCGACCACCGCCCGGCGGGGACGCGGCTGGGCCGCGGTTGGCCGAGGAAGACCGGCAATGAGTGCTGCTGAGCCGATGAGCAGCGTCCGGCGATCCATGTCGACTTCCAGCTGTTCAAGCTTCAGTGATCGGCTGCCACATCGAGGCATGCGGCAGCGCGGGTCATGTCAAAGCTAGCACGCGCTTTGAGCGGGCTCTTGTGAGGAAACGCACACCGACCGCAGGCATGTTCCCGCCAGGGCTAGCAGTTGGCTGCCTCATCCACCAGGACCGAAAGACGCTTCATGTCCGTGATCCTCAAACGGCGCCCCTGGCGCTCGACAATTCCGATGCGGGCGAGTCGGCCGAGCTCGCGCGTCACGGCCTCACGGTGCGTGCTGACACGATCGGCAATGTCGACATGACGTGGCGCTGGCGACAGCAGAACCGAGTTGCCATCGGCGGACACTTCACGGGCCAGACGCAGCAGTTCGGCCTGGATTCGATTGGCGACAGCAAGCGAGCTGAATTCGTAAACGCGATCCGTGAGCTCCCGCACATATCGGATTGACTGCTGAAGGAGCGCCATCGCAACGGTCACTTCGCGCGCGACGAGATCCCGAAACGCCTGGCCGCGAACCCGCATGACCTGTGCAGGCCCTCTCGCTTCGACAGTCGCCGAGCGCCGTCCGCCATCGATCGCCGCAAGCTCGCCGATGGCCTCTCCCGGGCCGAGATCCCTGAACAGTACGACCCGCCCATTGGGAGCATGAATGATGATCCGCAACGTGCCCGCGAGAACGAAGTATACGTTATCGTCCACATCGTCGCGCGAGAACAGTATCTCACCTGGTGCGAGCGTGCGCCGGAAGGCTGAGCGCTCCAGGCGCGAGCGCACGGACGGCTCCAGACGACTGAGGAGCTTGGCTGTTGCCAGTGGTCCGGCAGGCAGACCGTGTTGGGACATGACCAGATACCCCACAAGACCCACGAGAGCATCTCGACCAACGTTTCGGATAACCCGTCCGGAGAGCGCCGTGCGGTCCATCCGGCATACCGCATTCCGCTGTGACAAATCTCACGGATAGCATGCGGATCGGTCAACTATTCTTTCTTTCCGCGATACTGATCGGTTTGCAGCTCGGCCTTGTCTCGCCATGGAGCCGTCGGATGAGAGTTGGAAGGCGCCGTCCAGCCTGGGGGCTCTTCCTCGTTGCGGTCGCCATCATGCTTCTGCTGCTCAGGAGCGCCGTCGATACTGTTCGTCAGGCACTCGTTTGGCGGCTGACGATGCAGCCCACGGTTCTCTCCGCCGAGGCCGAACGTGCATTGGCAGCCGAGCCGGGCCGAGTGTTCAGGGAGTGCGCCGTCGGTTGTCCTGCAATGGTCGTGCTTCCTGCTGGTACCGCCGTCATTGGCGAGGCAGAGCACCGTCGCACGCTTACCTTCGCCGTTCCGTTCGCCGTTGGGCGGACGGAGATCACGCATGCCGAATGGAACCTTTGCGTACGGTCTGGTGCGTGCGCCCCGTTGAGTGACAGCGGCTTCGGACGAGAGCAGCGCCCGGCGATCAATGTGAGCTGGAACGAGGCCAAGCTCTACGTCACCTGGCTCGCGCACGTCACCGGACGACCGTACCGACTGCTGGGAGAGTCGGAGTGGGAATACGCCGCCCGGGCCGGCAACCCGTCCAAGTTCTCTTTCGGCGACGATTCGCGAAAGCTCGGTGATTTCGCGTGGTTTCGCGCCAATTCCCCAAGAGGGCCGCAGCCGGTTGCCGGCAGGAAGCCTAATGCGTTCGGCCTCTTTGACATGCACGGCAACGTCTGGGAGTTCGTCGAGGACTGCTTTCATCAGCGCCCGATGCTGGCACCGGGCACGAGCGGGATCCAGGACGGCCGCTGCGAGAGGCGGGTGGTGCGCGGCGGATCCTGGGATGACGATGCCGACTTCCTGCGGTCAGCAGCACGGACGTGGTATTCGCCGGACAACCGCTATTTCATCCTGGGCTTCCGCGTAGGCCGCACGCTCCGGCAATGAGCGTTTGGCACCTGGAACGCGGTCACTTTCTACGCGCCGGAACGCCTGCATGGATGACAGTCGTGCCCGGATCACTCCCCACGCGACCGGACGCCTCCTGCTCGGTGCCGTCAACGCCGGTCGGAGTGGTGTGAGGACCGTCCGTGTCGGCCATTGGCCGCGAGCGACATGGAGCCCCCACGCGGACTCTGTACCAGTAGGCATCAGCCTTGGTTCGCAAGTGCTGGACACCTGAGAGAGATCAAAATCCGCGATCGAGCGCTTGGCGCTCGCAGAGTTTTCAGTCGCCGTCGAGTGCGAAATCACACATTCCAGCATGTGACTGCGTGATAGGCTCCCGCGATATCCTGAACGGAGCTTCGATATGTGCATCTGTACCGTTTGTCGCCTTCGATGCACTTGGCGCGCAATTGAACGGCGTCGCAAGTAACCGGTCTGTGCCGTTCGCTCCCGAGGCACGATCCTTCATCGACACACATTCGCGTTCAAGAGATGATCGAATGATTGGACGGCGCAGTTTCCTACTTATGGGTGCGGCGGTCGCCATGCCTAGCGTGGTGCGCGCTCAAACGGGCATTCGCATCGCTGTATTGACGCCAGGCCCTACACAATGGTCACAAGCGATCTTCACGTCCGAGTTGGAGCGGCTGGGCCGCCGCGTCGGTGATGGCTTTGCGATCGATGTCGTATCGGCTGCCGGGCGGCTCGATCGGCTGACCAGGCTTGCAACAGACATCGCGGACCGTCGGCCGCAGGTCATTGTGGCTGTCAACACGCCCGCGACGCGTGCGATGGCATCTGCCACCAGGACCATTCCTATCGTCGCTGGAATCGTAGGCGATCCGATTGGTGCGGGATTCGCCAAGACGCTTTCGAAGCCGGGTGGTAACATCACCGGCGTTTCCAATTTGTCCGGAAATATGACAAGCAAGCGTACCGCAATCCTATTGGAGCTTGTGCCCGGAGCCAGCAGGATTGCGCTGTTCCTGCATCCGGACGACCCCATCAAGGTTCCGCAATTGCGCGATATCGAAGCGCAATCTGGCAATCTTGGGATCGAAACCCGGGCGTTTCCCATGCGAAGCGAGGCCGAGCTGCCGCGAGCACTTGACACGGCGCGGGCTTGGAAGGCGCAGGGCCTGGTCAGGCTCGCGGGGCAGGCATTTGCCATTGGCGCTGCGACCGCTCGGCTTGCGACAGAATGGCGTCTCCCGTCAATGATGACACAGCGCAGTGACGTGGCGGCCGGCGGGCTGGTCTCCTACTTCGCAGATCACAAAGAGCTGTGGCGGCGGGCCGCCGCGCAGGTCGATGCCATCTTGAAGGGCCAGGCTCCCGGTGAGCTTCCTTTCGAGCAGCCCAGACGCTTTGAGCTTGTCGTCAACATCAAGACCGCACGCTTGCTCGGCCTGACCATTCCGCCGTCAGTTCTCGTTAGTGCCGACGAGGTCATCGAATGAGGCGATGCCAATTCCTCACCCGTCGTGTCGGTACGGCAGAGCCAATTTCGGTAGACCTTCGCAAACGTTTGATCGCCGCCGCCGAGACGGGAGCGTTCCGTCGCGCTGTCACCGAACGGCTCGGCGTCGTGAACTCGACCGTGACGAAGATCGTGAAGCACCTGTAGCCAGCGACCCGCAGTTCCTCGAAGGTCCGCTGGTAGGTCAGTCGCTCGCGCTTCGGCCGCTTCACGTTGGCGGCCAGCAGCTCATCGAGCTGCGCGACATAAGCCCCGAGTTGCGACATCGGCTGCTCCCGTCGTTCGTACCGCCGCTTGGTTTCGGTCTCCACCCGCATGTTCGAACGCACGGAGTTCCTCGCAAGCCGCAGCTCGCGCGCGCCTTGACGTCTACCCACCCGCGCAACCGGATCATCGCTTCCGGTAGTTGGATCGCGTTCTCTGTCGGCGATGCGCGTTCGGACATACTGCTGGTCGGCGATGTCACGATATGATCCGCAGCCCATTCCGTGACGCCGTGCGCCACTGGTCGCACCGTGGTGATGACGTGCGGAGCAACTGCCGCACCGAAGCACATGGCTGACGCCTTCGTGACGGCGTGGCCTTCCCCCCCCCATTCACGGTCTCGTTGGAGGATGTCGGATGAACATCTGCAGGAGTACAGATGAATTGTAGACGTCTGGAGCGAGTTTGAATTTGGCGCTGGTCAAAGAACTGTTGCGATGTAATAATCGAGTCAACGAGGATCGTCGGCAAGCAACACAAGAAGAATTCGGCCGCTAACGGATATTGCGGTCGATATCTCCAGACGAAGCCAGTGGGGGGGATTCGGGTCGCCATAACTCATCAAAAATAATGGCGTAAGTGTTCTTGCGAACGGTATCTCGCAACAGCGAGATTGCCGTCTCCAGAACGGTCATGGCGCTCCCGGTTTCTCCGTCAGACTGCGACAAGCTGCGGCTCGTCCGACGCGCGGAGGTTACTGTGACCGGGAGAGCGAAATGATCTACACCAAGCGACATCCAGCCGTACTGATCATCGGCGTCATTCTCTTGGCGCTCGGCTACGCCACCCAGGCGGGCCTTTTCAATGGTGTCGTCAAGTTCCTGGGCACCGGGCGCTTGAAGCCGGAGATGATCCATCTCTCCTACGTTTTTGGCGCAGTGGGTGTGGTGATCGGCCTCCTCAAGCTGCTGGGTCCGCTGCGTGAGGGAAGCCTCGACTATTACCGGTCTGCGATCGGTGGCGCCCTCTTCATTCTCCTGATTGCGATGCTCGTGCGCTGGTTCCTGGCACCGCTGGTGGCGGTGTGGAGCCGGGCGGCCGGGCCGATCATCGGGGGACAGTACATCCATAGCGTGTTCGGCTTGAACTACGTGGTCCTGGGGATTATGGCGGGCCTCATCGTCGTCAATGTCTTCGGCATTCCGAGTTGGGCGCAGAACGGCGTGCGCATGTCTCGTCTCGGCCTCAAGACCGGCGTCATTCTGCTTGGCACGCTCTATTTCCTGCAGGAGATCCTGCACCTCGGCGTCGCATCGTTCACGCTGATCGGCATCTTCGTGCTGGGCTCGGTTGGCCTGGTTCTGTTGATGGCCCGCATGATGGCCGTCTCGAACTCCATGGGTGGCGTGCTTTCGGCTGGCGTTGGCGTCTGCGGCGTGTCCGCGGCCGTGGCCTCGGCGCCTGTCGTTCAGGCCAAGTCAGCCGAGATCGCCTACACCATCGGCACGATCCTGCTCTGGGGGGTCGGCTGCATGTTCATCTTCCCGGTGATCGGGAAGTTGCTCGGCATGAGCAACGAGGCGTTCGGCGCCTGGGCCGGCACGGGCATTCTGAATTCGGCCCAGGTCGCAGGTGCGGCGCTGGCCTATCAACCGGACGGCATCGAGGCGCTCAAGGTCGCCGAGATATTCAATATCACGCGCATCCTGTTCTTGCCGCTCATCGTGGTCTGGCTTGCGCTTTGGTACGTGCGGCGTGAGACAGTGGTTGGCGGCCCTGTTCCTGCAGGCCATAGCGTCGGTGCCATGTCGGTCGGTGCGCCCAAGGTCGATGTCTGGCAGGTCATCGTCTCGAAGTTCCCGCTGTTCGTCATCGGCTTCATCATCATGTTCCTGATCAATCTGACGGGCGTCTTCCTGCCCAAAGGCGTCACGGCCGACAACCTGTGGAAAGGCAAGTACTTCGACAACAAGCTCAAGACCGAGCGCCTGCTGAAGGACAAGGATCTCGCCGCGCTCAGGGCCGACCTGCCGAAGGTCAAGCTGCCGGCGCAGAAGGCGGCGGTCGAGCGGCTGATCGCCAACAAGAAGGTCATGAGCCTCGGGGACGTGCATGCCCTCGATGGCCTGTCGCGCGCCAAGGTGCTCTCGAAAGACTCGGCGAAGGCGGTAAAGTCCGCGAGCTCGGCAGTGCTGCACTCACCCAAGATCATCGGCTGGTTTCGTGATTGGATCGTCTGGCTGTTCGCCTTCGGCCTGACCGGTCTCGGCATGCAGATCACGCTCGCCTCGCTGAAGCAGGCGGGCGGGCAGCCGCTCGTGATCGGCGGGGTCGTCGGCACGATCAAGGCCGTCGGCTCGCTGGTCTTCATCCTGATCTTCGCCCGCATGCTCGGGCTCGAGACGCTTTGAGGAGGGGCACATGACAAACGATCGCAGTCAGAATGTCGACCTGCAGACCACAGAGACCGGCTTTCAGTATCATCGCGGCTCGGCCCTCTCGATCTTCAAGAGCGACCGGCGCGAGGATCTCGTGGCGCTTGTCTGCGCTCTGCTCATTGCACTTGGTGTGTGGGCACACGTCAATCTCGGCTGGGGCATCTTCACTTGGCTCGGATTGAAGTGACGGGCGCCGCGCACGTGACGTCGGCCGGTCGGCAGCGGGGCGGTTCGGCCGACGTTGCGCTGGAGCGGGGCGCGCGGACCAGGCGTGTCCTCGTGGCGAGCCATGGCACGGACGGGGCTCGGGCGGCCGAGCGCGCCGCTCTTGCTCGCCTCGAGCCCGGGCAGCATCTCTGCCAGCTGGTCATCGTACCGGAGTTGTGGCGCTCGATGTCCGGCGATGGCTGGCGCATCAATGCCTCGACCGAGCACGAGTTCTGCGACTACCTTGAAGGCCAGATCGAGCGGGAGGTGCGCGCCGAGGTCGAGAGGCTGGCGCGCCTCGCCGGGTTGCACGGCGTGGTCTTCTCGGCTCGCTCGGAGCACGGCGCCCTCGAGGAGTGCCTGATCGCCGAGACGCTGCGCGTCGCCTACGATCTCGTCGTATTGGGCTCTCCGCGTCCGGCCGGGCAGCCCGGGCTTCGCTCGCGCATGCGGCTCGATCGGCTGGTTTCGAGGCTCGCTGTTCCGCTCATGGTCATCCCGCACCCGAGCCGGCTCGCGCAAGACGGCGCGGCATGACGAGCGAGCCCGCGCCGCAAGAGCCGGGGCTCGAGCTGGCAGGTGAGCCGGATTATGCCTGGGCGTCGTTCGACTGTCCGCTCGACACAGAGTCGATCCTCGTCTGGCTCGATGACATCGAGTTGGCGCTCAGGACCAATCCATTGCTCGAATTGACGCGTTTCGAGGCTCAAGGCCCCGGCGTCTGGCGCGTGGCCGGTCGAAACCTCTCCAATGGGCAGGCGATCGATACTCTGGTCACTGCGACGCGCGGGGCTGGCGAGGTTTCGCTCCTCTACGCCCAGGGCCTCAAGGCTCGCACGACCATCCGTGTCGCGCCGCAGGCTTGCGGCTCCCTTGTGACCATCATCGACCATTACGACAGCGTGCCAGAAGCGGAACGGCGGCAGCGGCTCGCCGAGGTCGACCTCAGTCTGACGGCGTGGGCGCGTGCGCTCCACATCCTTCTGCGGCGCTGGGCGCGCTGGGGGCGGTTCGCTCCGTGGCGCTGGTACATGCTGCGTCTGTGGAAGCCCATGACACCTTCGGCGCGCCGGATCACTTTCATGCTCATCGCCATTTCCATCTTCGAGGTGCTCATGGTCGGCGTGATGCTCGGGCTCTGGTATCTGCTCGCCTCGTGAGTGGCGCCGCTCGCACGGCAGATCGGCAGGCTGGCGGTCGCACCGTGGTCCTTGCACCCCTTGGGACCGGCATCGCAGCCGGCTTGGCGGACCCAGGCGATAGCGTCTCCGTCGTGCAAACGATCTTGTCCGCGAGCCAGGACAATGCCGTCCACTGCGACGGGGCGTCGCCCGCATCGCTGCGCGCCATCCAGACGGAGCGCTCCCGAACCTCTGCTCAGAACTTCGGGGATCTGGCCTCCTGTGCTTTGGACTGGACCGCCCGTTCGACACGGGGATGCGTGACGTGCATCACAAAAATCACGCTTTCCTTTGCCTGCGACACCTGTGTCATTTGTCGGCAGCGCATCACACCCACGTGAAGCAGCATCGCCTTGTCTGCTCATGTGTGGGAGGTCGCCGGAATGAGCGCGCGTGCCGAACTCTACGGATGCACCGAACAGGCAGCCTGCCGCGTCGAATCCTCCTCGGCGGGCGTCCGGACAGCGGGAGGGGCCTCGCGACCGCGCCTGGTCGAGTTGCCTCACGACAGCATTCTGTCACTCGGATACGACTGGAGCCGCGTCGGCGACCCGGCGGTGCGCCCGAAATATCCGGCCAAGGTATACTTGCCGCGAAGCATCGAAGACATCGCCGCGGCCGTGCGCGAGACGCGCCAGTTCGGCCAGACTTTGCGCATCCGCGGGAGCGGCCATTCGAGCAATGACCTCGTTGTCGAGGACGGCGGGGCAATCCTGTGGACCAAGCTGTTCAACGCCTTGGTCGACGTCGATCTGGCGGACGCTACTGTGACTGTGCAGGCGGGCGCCATGCTCGCAGGCGTCGACGAGATGCTGGGAGAGCTCGGGTACGGTCTGCCTGTACTCGGAGATCATCAGCATCTGACGGCCGGCGGCTTCGCCTCGGTCGGCGGCGTCAGCCCGGCCTCGCATCGCGAAGGCATGTTCGTCGACAATGTGCTCGCCGTCGAGATCGTGGGCTGGGACGGAGCTGTCCGCCGCCTGGCGCGCGGCACCGACGCGCTTGAGCTCAACCGCATTCTCGGCGGGATGGGGCGGCATGGCATCATCGCCACGCTGACGCTGAGGATCGTCGCCATCGACAAGCGGACCACGGTCGTCAGGAACCGGCGGCACATCACCTTCGACATGGCCAAGTTCATCGAGCGATCGCGCGCCAACATCGAGAGTGACGACGACGTCCTCTACCAGCACGCCATCTGGGACGAGCGCACGGTGCTCGGACAGACCGTGACCTTTGGCCAGTGCTCAGCCTACACGCCGACGCGCCAGTCGGTCTGGAAGCGGCTGCGTGAGCGCGTGGCGTTCGGCGGTCTGCACGCGTTGCGGAACCTCGCCGGCCGGCTGCCGGCGGGGCTCGGTCGCGTTGCGAACACCCTGTCAGGCCTCGGCTTCCTCTTGCCTCCGCGCTTTGCCACGGCGCGCAACATCGAGAGCTTCACGGAGAAGGTCGTCGATCACACGGTCGGTGACCCCGTGCGCTTCTACGCGGCGCTCGCCCCCATGAGCACCTATGGCGCTCTCTTTCGCGAACTTCACGCGATTGCCACCCGCTATCGCGACGAGCATGGCTGCCTGACGTCGATCAGCCTTTACGTCGTGGGACTCCGCTCCCCGTGGCTCGCTGCCGATGAGAGGGAGCGCCATTGCGATCTGCTGCTCTATCTCGGTGTGGTGCCGGAGGCGATGACGTCGGCGCGCGTCGATGCTCTTGCGCGCGAGGTGGATGCGGCCTGCATCCGCCACGGAGCGTTCCGCTATATGCACAGCCGCACGAGCAGCGATCCCGCAATCCGCGCCCGCATCGATCCCAACGCGAGACACGAGGCACGCATCCGGCAGGAGGCCAGCGCCGATCCCGCCGCCAAGCCGGCCGCGAACGCGTGAGAGTCGGGCGGAGCGGACAAACGGCAATCGACTGACAGAGCTGCGGTGAAGCAGTTTGATGTCGGGCCTCGCGTCAACTGCGTGACTTCGCGTGCGACCGCACTTGTCGGTCGCACGAGCGGTCGAGTGTCTGCGGTCGGTGGGCTCGCGACCGCGCCGGATCAACCGTCATGACGCTGACACGATCGCGTCCCGACCTCCGCTCCCTCTGGAGGCCATGTGAGGACGCTGGCTGATGAGCCAAGCGTCGTATGATCCCCGCGTTGCGAGCGGGGGCTCCCATGAAGCGCTTCATCGAAGGCCTGGATCGAAGCCAGACCACCCCTCCTGCCGGACTGCATCGACGATTACGTCGACGAGGACAATCGGGTCCGCGCCGTCGATGCCTTCATCGACATGCTGGATCTGGCGGCACTCGGTTTTGATGTCGAGCCCGAGGCGACGGGCCGGTCCGGGTACCACCCGGCGACGATGCTCAAGCTCTACGTCTACGGCTATCTCAACCAGGTGCCGTCGTCGCGCCGGCTCAAACGCGAGTGCCGTCGCAATCTCGAGCTGATGCTGGCGTGGAATGCTGTGCGCTGCCGACCGCCCCTTGATGACGAGGAGGTCATTCGGACGGTGGAGTCGATTGCGCGGACACACGCGCTGAAGAGTTAGGCTGCGGAGGTTGGCATGAGCAGAGGGCCGGTAGCCCTTGGCTGATGTGGGAACAACGACGCGGCAAAAGAGAATTCAACGATATAACACTGTATTGCCAGCCGTATTGGCGGATGGGGTGGGATTCGAACCCACGAGACGGTCGCCCGCCTGCCGGTTTTCAAGACCGGTGCCTTCAACCACTCGGCCACCCATCCATCCGGGACGACAGGGAGCGGACATACGTTGGTTTGCCGGCAAAGGCAATTCCCGTCGGGTCCGGGCCGCGACCGGGGCGGGGGCGGGAGGCGGCCGGTGGCGAAGCAGTTTCGCCGCAGACGCAGCGCCTTGTTGATCCTGTGCAAAGACGAATCTGTCATGTTGCCACCATTCTCCTGTCAGGTTTGATGCGCATGCTCCGACAGGGACGGGAGCGTCGGCACAGGCCGGCGTCCGGGAGCGAGGGGAGCCGACATGTACGACGAGGCCGCGCACAGGATTGCCCGAGGCGGGCGGGGGGCGCGTTTCAGGGGTGCCGGACGTCTCGTCGTTGCAGGCGTCGTTGCCATGGCAGTTTCGGCTGGCGGTTGCGCGCGGCCCGCCAGCACCACCGCGACGTTGCAGCTCGCAACCCCCATGGAGCGGGTCGAGGTCGTTCCCGCGCCCATGCAACCCGATGCCGGACCGCGCCGTCAGGTTGCGGCGCCGTCGCAGCTCGCTCTGGTGCGGCCCACGATGCCAAGTCGCGGCATCGGACGCGGCACCTACAAGATTGGCAAGCCTTATCAGATCAAGGGCCAGTGGTACTATCCCAAGGAGCAGCCGAGCTACGACGAAGTGGGCGTGGCCTCCTGGTATGGCGCCGATTTCCACGGCGGCAAGACGGCGAACGGCGAGATTTTCGACATGCACGCGCTGACGGCAGCCCACAAGACGCTGCCGCTGCCGTCCTATGCGGAAGTGACCAACCTCGCCAATGGCCGCACGGTTCTCGTGCGCATCAACAACCGCGGTCCTTTCGTCGGCAACCGCCTCATCGACCTGTCGCGCGGCACGGCACGCATCCTCGGTTTCGAGGGCAAGGGGCTGTCGCGGGTGCGGGTGCGCTATATCGGTCGCGCGCCTCTCGACGGCGACACCAGTCGCGAGCGGGCCTACCTGATGGCCCAGCGCTGGTATCGCGAGATGGTCGCGTCAGGCGGCCTGCGGGCGGCGCCGCCACGGCGCACGGCCGCGAACTGAGCCTTCGAAAAGAGGGCGCGTTTCCAGGTGTCTCGGCCGCAGGGCTGCGGCTTCAGCCGCGGATGATGTGCGGCAGGTAGCGGGCGTTGTTGCCGGTGATTTCCGAGCTGTCGGCGCGGATGCCGAGGCCGGCCGGCTCGCTCGCCACCATCCATAGCCCGCACATCGGCCGCTCGCCCGAGAATTCCGGCAGCGGCTGGTAGGCCTGCACGATATGGCCTTCCTCGCCGTAAGGGCCGGGGGCGGAGACCCTGGGGACGCGCGATCCGCGCTCGAGGATCTCGACGTTGGCGCCTTCTCGTGAATAGAGAGGCTTGCGCACGTAACGCGCGCCGACCGTGGCGGCGGCCGGATCGTCCTCGAAGAAGGCTGGCAGCAGATTGGGATGGCCAGGGAAGCGTTGCCACAGCAGCGCCAGCAGCCCCTTGTTGGATAGGACGCTCTTCCAGGCCGGCTCGATCATCTGGCACTGCGCGCCGGGGATGTGCGTGGCGAACTCCTCGCGCAGCAGCCATTCCCAGGGATAGAGCTTGAACAGGGCCTGGATGGCGTGGTCGTCGAGGTCGGTGAAGCGGCCGTCGGTGGAAACCCCGATATCGGATATGTCGATCATCACGGTTGCCAGCCCGGCCTGCTGGGCGCAATCGGCGAGATAGAGCGTGGTGCTCCAGTCCTCGTTCGAGCTGCGCACCGAGGCGAGATGCAAGGTCGGCGGCAGGCCCATCTGCCCGAAGGCCGTCACCAGACGCTCGTGCAGCGAGTTGAACTGGTCGGAGCCGGACGGGATCAGGTTCTGGGCCTGGGCCTGCTCGAGCCAGACCCATTGAAAGACGGCCGTCTCATAGAGCGAGGTCGGCGTGTCCGCGTTGTACTCGTAGAGCTTTGCGGGGCCACGTCCGTCGAAGGCGAAATCCATCCGCCCATAGAGGTTGCGGTGCTTCGCGCGCCAGGTCTCGGCAACGTAGCCCCAGAAGCGCTCGGGAATGGCCAGGCGCTTCAGAATGGCTTCGTCGCGGCAGGCCGCTTCGACGACCTCGAAGCACATGCTCTCGATCTCGGCAGCCGGAGACTCGAGCCCCTCTTCGATTTCCTCGAGAGTGAATGCGTAGTAGGCGCTTTCGTCCCAGTAGAGGCTGCCATCGGGAGAATGAAAGTCGAAGCCGTGCTCTTCGGCGGTGCGGCGCCAGTCGCTACGCTCACGAACGCGGATGCGCTCCATGTCTCCCCCGTGATCTCAGGCTGCAGCAGTCGGGCGCTCAAGCGTCGACCGATCAGCTCCTGCCGGTCGTCGAGAAGGAGCGGGTCGTCGAGCCGAAGCCGCTGCGTGTCGCCGTATGGATCTTGCTGGTCGGGCGCGCCGCGGCCGACTGCGGGATGGTCACGCGGCCGATTCGGGCCGGTACGCGGCGGCCGTCGGCGGTCGTGAACTGTCCGGGCGAGCCGGCCTTGCGATAGAGCGGCTGCGGATAGACGCTGCGCGAGGCCGCGAACATGAAGGCCGCGATGCCCGGGCGATAGGTACCGGGCTCGCGGCGCGTGCCTTCGAGGTGCTCGCACTGCCCTTTGCCGGCGACCGCCTCGCAGTCTTCCTTTGTCTTGTAGCGGGGCGCCGCCATGTCGTGCTCGGAGATGGCGTAGGCCTGGGCGTGCTCGCACTGTTTGGCCGTGAACTGCCCGCTCTGGACGCACTCGGCGACGGTCCGGAAAATCGAGGCCTCGGTCTTGGCTTCCTCGCAGGCTGCCAGGGCGAGCGTGCTGACGCCCATGCTGATGAGGGCGATTTTTCTGGAGCGCTTCATGGTCCAAGTCCTACGTCTGACGAATTGAGGCTTGCCCACAGATAGGTAGCAGGAAGCCGTTGAGATATAGTTTCCGGCAAAACAATTGAACGATGTTGTATTAAGGCATCGCGCGTGGCCATTTCCCATGCCCCGAGGATTGGGCTATAGAGCGCTCAATCCGGGAGAGTGAGAAAGACGATGGCACCATCCGATCAGTCCGAGCAGCACACCATGTCCGTCCTCGTCGACAACGAGCCAGGCGTGCTCGCGCGGGTCATCGGCCTGTTCTCGGGGCGCGGCTACAACATCGACAGCCTTACCGTCTCCGAAACCGAGAACGAGAAGCATCTGTCCCGGATCACCATCGTGACCACGGGGACGCCGATGGTGATCGAGCAGATCAAGCATCAGCTCGAGCGGCTGGTGCCGGTGCACCGGGTCGTCGATCTCACGGTCAAAGGCAACCCGCTGGCGCGCGAGCTGGCACTCGTCAAGGTTGCGGGCAAGGGCGACAAGCGTGTCGAGGCTCTGCGGCTGGCCGAGGCCTTTCGTGCGACGGTCGTGGACGCCTCCATCGAGCATTTCGTGTTCGAGATCACCGGGCGCTCCAGCAAGATCGACCAGTTCATCATATTGATGCAGCCGCTCGGCCTGGTGGAGGTATCTCGCACGGGTCTTGCAGCGATCGGTCGAGGCGCGGAGGGCATGTGACGCCGTCCGGGCTTCCAGTATGCTGTGGGCATGAAAAAACCGATTCGCCCACAGGCTCAGAAGCGCCGCCGCAAGGCGAAGACACCGACGCGTGAGAGACAGGGGATGGCGGATACGGATTTCAGATTGGCTGTCCTCGAGGCCCAGTGGTGGCGGCGCAGCCCTGATACGGTTAAGCCCACCTTCGATTTCCTCAGCCAGTTTCATCACGACAGCCACGCGTTCTGGTACGAGCGCTTCGTTGGCAAGGAGAGCTTCAAGGAAGCCCTCGTCTGGCTCAGCTCGCGCGGCGAGGTGCGCTACGTCTATATCGCGGCTCACGGTCAGGGCGACTACCTCGAGTGTCCCAACGGGGACCACGTGTCCCGGGCCGATATCAAGAAGTGTCTGGTGAAGGCGCTGGGAGCCTCGAGCCTCGACGGGCTCTATCTCGGCTCCTGCCTCTTCATGAGCGCGCGCAACGCCCAGTACCTGCTGTCCGCCTCGAACAAGATGGCCTGGATCGCCGGCTACGAGACCAGCATCGACTACATCAAGTCGGCGGCGCTCGACCTGATCTTCTGGCATCTCATGCTGCGGCACGGCGACCTGACCCAGCGCGCCCGCATCGCGCAGGTTGCGGCCGAGCTGCGACACACTATGGGCGGCCTCGTCGATGAGCTCGGCTTCTCCGTCTATGTCCGCCAGCAGGGGACCGGCGAACTGGTCGATCTGATGGATCGCCAGGCGGTCGCCTGAGCCGATCTTAAGCCTCCGGCTGCCGACAGGCTCCCTGACGCCCCCACGCGACGGCTTGTAGCTTGTTCGCGCTGGCGGGATGGTCTAGGGATATCGCAGCGGAGCACAAGCACCGGCTGAACAAGCTTTCTCCAAAGTTTACCTCGGGACACCTTGCAAGGAGCGAAGACCTCATGCGCGTCTACTATGATCGCGACGCCGACATCAACCTCATCAAAGGCAAGAAGGTCGTGGTCGTCGGCTACGGCAGCCAGGGACACGCGCATGCCCTCAATTTGCGCGACTCCGGCGCCAAGGACGTCGTGATCGGGCTGCGCAAGGGCTCGGCCTCCGCCAAGAAGGCCGAGGGCTCGAAGTTCAAGGTCATGGAGGTGGCGGCGGCCGCCAAGACCGCCGATCTCATGATGATGTGCACACCGGACGAGCTGCAGGCCGACATCTGGCGGGACCATATCGCCCCGAACATCAAGGATGGCGCGGCGATCGCCTTCGCCCACGGCCTCAACGTCCATTTCAATCTCATCGAGCCGAAGTCGACGATCGACGTGATCATGATCGCGCCGAAGGGACCGGGCCATACCGTGCGCTCGGAGTATCAGCGCGGCGCTGGCGTGCCGTGCCTCGTCGCCGTCCATCAGGACGCGACCGGCAACGCGCACGACGTGGCGCTGTCCTACGCGTCCGCGATCGGCGGCGGCCGCGCCGGCATCATCGAGACGACCTTCAAGGAAGAGTGCGAGACCGACCTCTTCGGCGAGCAGGCCGTATTGTGCGGCGGCCTCGTCGAGCTCATCCGCGCCGGCTTCGAGACGCTGGTCGAGGCGGGCTACGCGCCGGAGATGGCCTATTTCGAGTGCCTGCACGAGGTGAAGCTGATCGTCGACCTCATCTATGAGGGCGGTATCGCCAACATGAACTACTCCATCTCCAACACGGCCGAGTATGGCGAATATGTCTCCGGTCCGCGCGTGGTGACGCCCGAGACCAAGCGCGCCATGAAGGCGATCCTGCACGACATCCAGTCCGGCAAGTTCACCTCCGACTGGATGACGGAGTGCAAGGCCGGCCAGCCGCGCTTCAAGGCGACGCGGCGCATGAACGACGCGCATTCCATCGAGGACATCGGCGCCAAGCTGCGCGGTATGATGCCCTGGATCGCCGAGCGCGCTCTGGTGGATAAGACCAAGAACTGAGGCTCAACGGTTATAGGCCGATGCGGGTGCCGGGGGCATAATCACCCCCGGCACTTGTCATTTGAGGAGGATCATCATGAAAGCTCTGGCCATTCTGGCGTGCGCCGTGGCACTCGCGTTGGCTCCGGCTGGCGCAGGGGCGCAGGAGGCGAAAGCGCCGGTGAAGAAGGTTGCGGCGAAGAAGGCCCCGGCCAAGGCCGCGAAGGCGAAGCCGCGGGCCGTGAAGGCGGGCAAGGGCGAGAAAGTCTGCCGCTATCGCTTCCCGTCGGGTGAGCGGCGTGCCTGGGTGTGCAAGAAGGAGCAGCCCTGCTGCGCTTGGGACGCCATCAGCTACGTGAAGTGCGGCTCCACGATCACGGGTTGCCTCTGAAGCTCGCGCCGCCTTCGGTGGACGTGCGCGGCGCGTTGGTCGAAGGCGGCTGCTGGCTTGCCGGCCCGCACTGCTGGTGGAAGCCCGGCGCGCCCGCCCTGGGGGCATGGCTCACAGCCTTGGCCGGTGATAAGGCGCGATCGGCCATCGCTCAGTGGGGATCGGCGGTGGTGTCCAGTGGCGCCGTGAGCCGCCGGCTGGCGGCGACGGTCGGCGCGGCCAGGGCGCCAGCAACGGTCGAGGGGTACGGAGGGGAAGCTGGGTCGCCCGGCCTGGCCGCGAACTTGAACATGTAGCGCATGGCGCCGACGATTGAGGCGCACCAGACCTTCCAGCTATGGCCGCCGTCGATGACGCGGAACTCGACCTTGTCGGGCTGCCGCCTGAAGAGGTGCTGGAACAGCATCGCCGTCTCGAAGGCGATGCCGAAGCGATCGTGATCGCCCGACGAGAGATAGAGCGGCACGCGATACGGCTGGGCAAAATAGCCGTCGATGAGGTTGGTGTAGTTCGCGGTCTTCCAGGCGCCGGCGTCGAAGGTGCCGTCCATGGTCATGAAGGCGTGCTGCTTGCGGGCGGCCGAGCGCGAGGGCGGCAGCGCGCTATAGATGGCGGGGCTGAGCGCTGCGGCGGCCGCGATCCTGTCGGGGTACTTGAAGGCGAAGCGGACCGCGCCGAAACCGCCGGCCGACAGCCCCGCGACGAGGCGGCCTTCCCGCCTGTCGATCACACGAAATGTCCGGGCGACGTGCGGCAGCAGCTCTTCCCAGAACGCCCGTTCGCCACTTTCACGCGCGCCGTCCACCCACCAGCAGCCCGGGCATCCCGGCATGATGATGATCGCTGGCGGAATTTCGCCGCTGGCAATGAGCTGGTCGGCGATGCGGCGTATGTCGCCACGCTTCGCCCAGGCGCGATGATCGCCGCCCGCGCCGTGCAGGAGATAGAGAACGGGGTAATGCCGCGTGTCGCTCGCGTAGCCGTCCGGGAGATAGACCGAATACTGGTAGGGACGGCCGAGCAGGGAAGAGGCGAAGGAACGCTCGCTCACCTCGCCAGCCAAAGCGGCGGCGGAACCCGCGACAGCGAGCACACACAGAACGACGCTGCGAAGCCAGCCTGCCATTGCCCAGCCCCAGACCGCACATCTCATGCACGCACGAGATCGACGATCGATCGGGCGGGCATGCATCCCCTCCAGCCGGACGGGACTCCGTCGGAGAGTGCGTATACACTAGCAAGCCGCCCGGGCTTTTGGCAATGACGAGCTCTTGTATCGGTTGACGAATTCACACCCTCGCGCGGGGGCACCGCGCGAGCTTGGCGATACCGTCACCTGGGGCGCTTGGTCACCGAAGGGGCCATCCCCCCGTTTCGGGGAGGGAGGTGTGGCGGTACGGAGGAACGACCCCTTCGCCGACGACCGACACGGAACGCGGGGTCCCGTGCGGCCTTCCCGGACATCGCCGGCAGAGTGACCGGCGACGCATATCGTGTCGCGTGGCAGATCCGAGCCCTGTTGCATCGAACCGCTCAAGGGGAGCCTGGAGGCGCCGATGCGCAGGCGGTGAGGCTCGGTGGGCTCAGGACATTAACGGTCCGAATTCCGGCGCCGGTGTGGAGGTTCTGCGGCAAACCTCGGGGCGCGCCGATCAAATGATCTGTAAGGCTTTGAAATATAAGTGAACGCCGAGGGGCGCCGTGGCGTCATGGTCCGCCTGGCCGTCGCGCGGCGAACCAGAATGAGAAGGGCCGCACCTGCTGCATGTAGGTGCGGCCCAAATTGGCAGTGGCCGCGGACGGGCCCACTGGAAACGAAAATCAGCCTACTTCAGCGGCTCGATCGGCGAATCGCGGCGGCCGAATTTCAGGCTGAGGCGCGCGCGGACGATGTCTGTGTCTGCATTGATCCGGCGATAGCCGCCAAGGTTGAGCTCGCAGGGCAGATCGCAGTGGTGCAGCCGGTTGAACTCGAGGTGTTGGTACTCGACGCCCAGGACCAGGAGATCTGTCAGCGCGTATTCGACACCGCCGCCGATGTACCAGCCGTCATGGCGTCGGCTCGAAGGGAAGAACGGAACCCCATTCACCTGGTTGACCAGTTGGGAGGCAATCGTCAGGTTTGCGTAACCGCCACTGACGAACACGAGCCAGCGGTTGTTGACCGCCCAGCCCAGACGCGGCCCTATGGTGAAGATCGGCCCCATGCGAGCGGCCACGTCCGTCAGCGGGTTGACGCCAGCCGGCGGAATGGGCTGACGGACGAAGTCGCGACCGAACGCCGCCGTACTGCTCAGCCCCATCTCGGCGCCGATGACGATCTTGTTCCATTGGAACTGCACGCCGGCATGGACGCCAGCGATGCCATTGTTCTCAGAGAGCGAATAACGATCTTGGAAGGGTGCAAGCGACGGGTCGAATGTCCAGTCAAAGTTGGTCCCAACCCAGCCAACGTTGCCGCCGACATAGAAGCCGCTCCAGCCCGTCTGCGCCTGAGCCGGTGCCGGAGCGCCTGCAACCATGGCCGAAAGTGCCAAGCCGGCACACGCGGCCATCGCCTTCCGCATCGCACCCATATTCCCACCTATTGTTGAGTTAGAGTCATCCCCCGTGCCCATTTCGGCGTCTTGCCGTTGGGCGACCCGTAGCTTGCCAACACGCCAACACGAAAGTGGATCATATCCGCTTCACGACCCGCGACCAAGAAGTTCCCGGAAGCAAGCAAAGATGATAGTCCGTAGGCGGGAGGAAAGTGAAGTGATCTCGGAAACATACGTCTTCGCAATGAGGTAACTGGGCAGGAAGCAAACAGAGTAATCCAGTAATTATGTTACCCGAAGGGCACATCGGCATGAGTAATACGCTAATCTCAAGTCGCGCAGAGGCCCTTAAAGATCCGATCCTCAGAATGCTGGCGTCATCTGCTCACAAACGAATAGGCCCAGGTGACCCCGGGCCTATTCTTCGTCTCTAGTTCGTTCGGTATGGAAGCGGCTGGCGAGCTACCGCTACTTCAGCGGCTCTACCGCAGGTGCGCGCCGACCGAACAGGATCGTCAAACGAGCCGTCACCGCATGAATATCGGTGTCGAGGTTCGTTGTCGTGATCGGGTTGCCGTTCGAGAGAGCAGCCACGCGGTTGTCGCCGTCGAACGTGTAGTAGTTGTACTCGACGCCGAGCACGACGTGCTGGGTCAGGCGATAGTCGAGACCTGCGCCGACCGTCCAACCGTGCTCGCGCTTGGTGCCGCCACGCTCCACGACGCCGTTGTCAGGCCGGAAGAGGTGGGCCGTGACGTCGGCAGAGGCATAGCCGCCCTTGACGTAAAAGAGCCACTGGGGGCTGAACGCAAAGCCGATCTTGCCGGTGACAGCGAGCAGCCAGTTGACGTCCGCGCGATCGAAAGTGGGCGGCTGCAAGGCATAGCCGACCTTGCTGTCCATGCCGATGCCGCTCAGCGACGCCTCGGCACCGATCACGAACTGGCCCATCTGGTGCTGGATGCCGACGTGACCACCACCGATGACGTCGCTGATGTCATGGCCGAAGTTCTCGGTAAATGCAGGAAAACCGGGGAACGCCCTCGTGTAATCCACATTCCCCCAGGCAGCACCAACGCTGCCACCGAAATAGAAACCGCTCCAGCTACGCTGTGCCTGGGCCGGAGCTGCGGCGACGGAGGCTGCAAGAGCAACACCTGCGCACGCTGCCAGAACCTTACGCATCATCCTCATGTCCCACCTGTCCTCAAAAACAATCGTCCCCCGAGAGGCCCCCCGACTAAGTCAGCGCCGGATGACACAACGGAACGCGCTCTCCACGCAAGTCGTCGATAGAGGCAGTCTAGCGCCGCGGGCTTGAATGGCCAAGCAACTCGGCGACAAGTGCAAGACGCGAGCACAAGGTGCCGAGAAAATCAGCAGTGGAGAGGGAATTCGCCGATAATACCGCGGGTTAGCGGAGGTTTGTGACTGGGAAACAGGCAGAGCAGCCTGTGGCGCTGTGGTCACAGAATTCCAGAGATCGGATAGTCTCGCAGGGAGTGTTAGGTCGAGAAGCCTACAAAACGGGAGGAGTTGCCCAGCACCCCCTTACGATGCGTGAGGGCATCGAGCTGCACGAGTCTTCACGTAGTCGTGCCAAGTCATCGCTGCAAAGGAAAAGGCCCCGGCATTTCACCGGAGCCTTCTCATCTCGTGCCGCAAACGACAGTGCCGAATGCGTCGTGCGCGTCACTACTTCAGCGGCGGAGCAACCACCGGAGCGCGACGGCCGAACAGGATGGTCAGACGCGCCGTCACGGCGTGAATGTCTGCATCGAGGTTCGTCGTGTTGATCGGATTGCCGTTGCTGAGACGCGCCTGACGGTCGTCGCCGGAGAGGCCGTAGTAGTTGTACTCAAGGCCCAGCGCGACGTGCTCGGTGAGGCGATAGTCGAGGCCGACGCCGATCGTCCAGCCATGCTCACGCTCCGTGCCGCCAATCTCGACGACGCCGTTGTCGGGACGGAAGAGATGCGCAGTGACGTTGGCCGAGGCGTAGCCGACCTTCATGTAGACCAGCCACTTGGGATCCCAGGTGTAGCCGATCTTACCGGTGATCGCGAGCAGCCAGTTGACGTCCGCGCGCTCGAAGGCCGGAGGCTGCAGTGCATAGGTGATCTTGCTGTCCATGCCGACGCCGCTCAGAGCCATTTCGGCGCCGAGGACCCACTGGCCCATCTGGTGCTGGATGCCGATATGGCCGCCGCCGATCACGTCGCTGACGTCATGGCCGAAGTTTTCGGTGAACGCAGGGAAGCCCGGAAAGCTCTTCGTGTAGTCGACGCCACCCCAGGCAGCGCCGACGCTACCGCCGAAATAGAAGCCGCTCCAGTTGCCTTGCGCTTGAGCCGGAGCCGTCGAGATGCAGGCCGCAATGGCGACGCCAGCGCAGGCCGTAGCGAGTTTCTTCAAAGACATCATGTCCCACCTGTCCCCTTAGGAATGCGTCAAAGGTATCTCTGAGGGTTCGGTACTGGCGTGACGTGGTCCGACCCGGAACTCCAAGTGCTCTGTGGATACCTGATTCGCGGCTCCGGAACCTGTGTCCGGAAGATTGGAGTGCACAGCCATGCGGCCGCCTCCGCGAAGACCTGAGACACGAAGCGGCGTTGGCGGATCGCATGCAAAATGGCGCAAAACCAATAGGTTGCCATGGTGGAGAGGCGCGCAGGCATGCGCCCCTCTGGTTGTGGCGTCGGTGCCACAATCTTTCGGAGAATAGCGCAGCAGTGGCCGTTCACCCGCCGCCGAGGGACCCCGATGTACGGAATGCTTGGCGTTACTGCGGCGATACGGCAGAGTGCGGCTTTCATCTTGGCGCAGGGGTGTCGATGCGGCTGGAATTCCATACCTTGGACGTTTTCACGGATCAGCGTTTCGGCGGCAATTCGCTGGCCGTGGTGCTGGCTGCCGACGCGTTGGATACGCCGGTGATGCAGAGCATCGCGCGGGAGTTCAATCTGTCCGAGACGGTGTTCGTCCTGAAAGCCGAGAACCCCGCACACTCCGCACGCCTGCGCATCTTCACACCGCTGGCCGAGTTGCCGTTCGCAGGGCACCCGACCGTCGGGACGGCGGTGCTGCTCGCCGGATTGCGCGCGCCGGCCGGCGAACACGAGCGCGACGCCATCGTGGTTCTGGAGCAGGGGATCGGTCGGGTCCGGGTCGGAGTTCGCCTGCGCGCGGCCGAGGCGCCCTTCGCCGAGTTCGATGCCCCGCGGCTGCCGCAGCCGTTGGCCGATCCCTCGACCGTCGAGCGCATAGCAGCGGCCCTCGGCCTGCTGCCGACCGAGATCGGTTTCGAGAACCATCGGCCGAGCGCGTTTTCGTCGGGCAATTCCTGCATTTTCGTGCCGGTGTCGAGCCTCGAGGCCATCTCGAAGGCGGAGATCGTCGCCGGTCACTGGGGCGAGGCGTTCCCCAAGGGGAGCGCCATGGGCGCGTTTCTCTATTGCCGCCAGACGGTGCACGCGGGTGCGGCCTTCCATGCGCGCATGTTCGCGCCCGATGTCGGCGTGCCCGAGGATCCCGCAACGGGGTCTGCCGTGGTCGGGCTGGCCGGCGTGGTGCATCGCTTCGACGACCTGCCGGACGGTCATCACAAGCGCGTGGTGGAGCAGGGGCTCGAGATGGGGCGGCCGAGCCGCATCGTCCTCTCCATGGATATCGAGGCGGGCAAATTGCACGGCGTGCGCATCGGCGGCCATGCCGTGCGCGTCGCGTCCGGACACCTCGAGGTTTGAGTTAACGCAATCGCAACGCCCGGACGTCAGAGTGGTGTAGCAGCACACTTGCGTTCGCCGCGGGGCTGTGGCTTATGGGGCGGAACGCGCCAGTGAAAGATCCGGCAGATGATTTCTGCGAGCCGTATCATCGATGATCGGAAGGCCGCCTCCGCAGCATTGCGTCGAGGCGCCGGACGCGCGTGCACCAAGCGCCTGCTTGCCCTGCTCCTTATGTGCCCCTGAGCCTCGACTGCTCCGGTTGAACCGGGGGCGGCGCTCAGGGGATAGACGGACCATCCCGAAACCAGCCACAGGCACTGGGGCAGTCAGCCCGTCCGCACATCCAAGGAACGACCGACATGACCGATAGCGAGAAGCCGGCAACCGCCAAGGCGAAACACGATCCCAAGGACCGTGTCATTATTTTCGACACCACGTTGCGGGACGGCGAGCAGTCGCCCGGCGCTTCCATGACGCTCGAGGAGAAGCTGCAGGTCGCCGAGTTGCTCGACGACATGGGCGTCGACGTCATCGAGGCCGGCTTCCCGATCGCCTCGAACGGCGACTTCGAGTCCGTGACCGAGATCGCCAAGGTGACCAAGCGCGCCGTCGTCGCGGGGCTGTCGCGTGCCGGACTCAAGGACATCGATCGCTGCGCCGATGCCGTGCGCCACGCCAGGCGTTCGCGCATCCACACCTTCATCTCCACGAGCCCCGTCCACATGAAGTGGAAGCTGCAGATGGAGCCGGAGGCCGTGATCGAGGCCGTGGCGCGCAGCGTCGCGCACGCCCGCAAGTACACCGACGATGTCGAGTGGTCGGCCGAGGACGCAACCCGTACGGATCACGATTTCCTCTGCCGCTGCGTCGAGGCGGCGATCAAGGCGGGAGCCGGCACCATCAATCTGCCGGACACGGTCGGCTATACCGTGCCGGAAGAGTACATGACCATGTTCCAGATGGTGCGCGAGCGCGTGCCGAACGCCGACAAGGCCATTTTCTCGGTGCATTGCCACAACGACCTCGGCATGGCCGTGGCCAACTCTCTCGCCGGCGTGCGGGGCGGGGCGCGGCAGGTGGAATGCACGATCAACGGCATCGGTGAGCGCGCCGGCAACGCGGCGCTCGAAGAGATCGTGATGGCCATCGATACGCGCAACGACGTGCTGCCCTATTGGACGGGCATCGACACGACGCGCATCATGCGCGCCTCGCGACTGGTCTCGGCGGTCAGCGCCTTCCCCGTGCAGTACAACAAGGCGATCGTCGGCAAGAACGCCTTCGCGCACGAGTCGGGCATCCACCAGGACGGCATGCTCAAGAACAACCAGACCTACGAGATCATGACGCCGGAGAGCGTCGGCCTCAAAGAGAGCTCGCTGGTGATGGGCAAGCACTCCGGCCGCCATGCCTTTCGCGAGAAGCTCAAGGATCTGGGCTACGAGTTGGGCCAGAACGCCTTCGAGGACGCCTTCGTGCGCTTCAAGGACCTGGCCGATCGCAAGAAGCAGGTGTTCGACGAGGACATCGAGGCGCTGGTCGATCAGGAGGTCGCAACCCACGACGACGCCATCAAGGTCGTGGCGCTCACGGTCATCGCCGGCACTGGCGGCCCGCAGAAGGCGACCGTGACGCTGGACGTCAACGGCGTGCAGACCACGCGCGAGGCGACGGGGGACGGTCCTGTCGATGCAACCTTCAATGCCATCAAGGCCATCGTGCCGCACGAGGCGCGTCTGCCGCTCTATCAGGTGCTGGCCGTGACCGAAGGAACCGACGCCCAGGCCGAGGTGATGGTCCGCCTCGAGGAGGCCGGGCGCACCGTGACCGGGCGTGGGGCCGACACGGATACGATGGTGGCGTCGGCCCGAGCCTATGTGAGCGCGCTCAACAAGCTGCTGGTCAAGCGTCAGAAGTCGGCGCCGGGGCATATGCTGGCGTCCTGATCGCTGAAACGGCGAGGGGTGGTCACCATGCCACCCCTCATCCGATTGCCAATTTTCTTTCAATACCTTACGCTTTCCCGCACAAGTTCGACCTCGACTGATGCTCCGTCGTCGTGGGCAGCCTTGCTCATGGGTGGGGGTTGGCATGTCGATTGCACGCCTATGCCGGGACGCTCGGCGGCAGCTGCAAGTCGAGGCAAGTGTAGCTCCGGGGCGGCAGTAGGATGCGCAGCAGCATTGCGTCCGTATTATCGGACGATATTGCTATCGATTTGGGCACGGCAAACACGCTCGTGCACGTCGTGGGGCGGGGCATCATCATCGACGAGCCGTCGGTCGTGGCCATCCGCGCCCTCGACGGGCGACGCGAGGTGCTGGCGGTGGGCCAGAAGGCCAAGATGATGGTCGGGCGCACGCCCGAAAGCATCGAGACCATCCGCCCCCTGCGTGACGGAGTCATCGCCGACTTCGTGGCCACGGAAGAGATGTTGCGCCAGTTCATCCGCCGGGCGCGCTCGGTGCTGGGCTTGAGGCGGCCGCGCATTCTCATCTGCGTCCCGGCCGGCGCCACGCCGGTGGAGCGGCGCGCCGTCTACGAGACGGCGATCGAGGCGGGCGGCCGGCGTGTCTTCATGATCGAGGAGCCTGTCGCTGCGGCCATCGGCTCGGGCCTTCCGATCGACGATCCCGCCGGCACGATGGTGGTCGACATCGGCGGCGGCACGACCGACATCGGCGTGCTCTCGCTCGGGGGCGTCGTGCTCGCGCGCTCCCTGCGCTGCGCGGGCAATGCCATGGACGAGGCGATCATCCGCTATGTCCGCCGCCGCCATCAGCTGTTGATCGGCGAAGCCAACGCCGAGCGCATCAAGATCGCCGCCGGCACGGCGATGGCCCGGGTCAACGGCCACCACGCGGAAATCCATATCCGCGGCCGCGATCTGCGGCAGGGGCGCCCGAAAAGCATCGTGCTCGGTCCGCCCGATATCGCCGAGGCCCTGGAGGACCCCGTCGAGGAGATCGCCGAGTTCGTGCAGCGGGCCCTCGAGGATCTGCCGCCGGAGGTGTCCGGCGACATCTGCGACCGCGGCATCTATCTCACGGGCGGCGGGGCGCTGCTCGACAAGCTCGACATGGAGCTCGAACGGCGCGTCGGCGTCGCCTTCCTGGTGCCGGAGACGCCGACCCATTGCGTCATCAGAGGCAGCGCCATGGTGCTGGAGCGGCTGACGACACGCGAGCATCTGCTCATTCGACCGATGTGAGGATGGTCTGACGCTGGCAAGCAATCGCTTCGGTGCAGGCGGCTTGCGCGCAGATCGGGAACCGAGGGACCCTGCCGAGAATGCCGGTTCTGCGTGATGATCTCGATCTGGAGCGGGGAGGGCGGCGGCGTGCCAACCGGAGCGGCTGGGGGCTCTTCGCACTCGTGTTCCTCGCCATCTCGCTCCTGGTGCTGAGCCGGCTCGAGCATCCCGTCGTCCGCGACCTGCGAACGAGCGTGACGGAACTGCTGGCGCCGGTCCTTTCGACGCTGGCGCGCTGGAGCGAGCCCATTGCGACCCGCATCGGCGCCTCCAGCGATGCCCGCCGCCTGATCAGCGAGAACGAGCATCTGCGCGAGCGTGTCGCGCGTCTCGAAGGCTGGGAGGCGCGGGCGCGCGAGCTTCAGCGCCGGCTGGACGATCTTGCCCCGATGGTGCGGATGGTCCCGGAGGCCGGCTACACGTTCCTGACCATGCGCGTCGTGGGCGAGCCGCGCGGCCCCTTCTCGCGCACGGCGCTGGTGGGCGCTGGCACGGCCCAGGGTCTCCGGAAGGGCTACGCCGTGGTCGATGGCGGCGGGCTCGTCGGGCGGATCATCGCCGTGAGTAGCCGTGCGGCGCGCATTCTGCTGCTGACGGACCCGGCGAGCCGCGTGCCGGTGACGGTCGGCCCGCAGCAGGTGCCGGCGATCGTGCAGGGCGACACGTCCGGCACGCTCACACTCTCCATGGTCGCGAGCCTCGAGCGACTCTCCGACGGAGCGGAGGTGGTGACGTCGGGGGCATCGGGGATGCTGCCGAGTGGCTTGCGCGTCGGCCGGCTGGCCTTGTCCGGCGGTCGCGCCCGCGTGCAGCCGCATGCCCGCCTCGGCCGGCTTAGCTACGTGAGCGTACTCTTCTATTCCGGTCCTTCGATGGAGACCGGGGAGGCCGGCGGCCACGAGCGCCAGCCCCCGTCACGCGAAGGTGGCGGACCGAGCGTCGCGGGGCGACGGCCATGACCGGTGGGAGGCGCTAGCGTGCTCGTCTATCGTTGGCTTCTGCCGTCCGCGACGCTGGTCGTTGTCCTGCTCCTGACGCTCGCGCCGCTGGGATGGCCCCAGACCGGTCGGCTGGCGCAATTGCTGCTTCCCGTGATTCCCATCCATTACTGGTCGCTGGAGCGGTCGGAACGGATGCCGGCGGGGCTGGTCTTCCTCGTCGGGATCGTCGTGGACTCGCTCTTCGGCGGCCCCCTCGGCTATTGGACGCTCGTCTATCTCGTCGCTTGCGTGAGTGGGCGGATCGCGGGCGGCGAAGGTGCGGGGAAGGTATGGGCGGCCACGTGGCGCTTCGGGATCGCCATCCTCCCGGCGGGCCTGCTCGCCTTCGCCATCCCGACGCTCTACGCGCTGCGGCCGCTCGAGGCGCAGCAACTGCTCGAGGCCTGCATCCTGGTCGCGGCGGCTTATCCCGTGTGCGCTCTCGTCTTTCGCGTGCTCGCCAGTGGGGAAGGCGTTCGCAGCTCTGCGCCGCTGAGGCGGGGAGCGGCCGCGCCATGAGCAGTTGGGACGGCGATGGTCGCGATGGCGGGGCGCGTTCCTTCACGCGGCGCGCACTCTTGCTGGGCGGCGTTCAACTCGGGCTGCTCGGCCTGCTCGGCGAGCGGCTGTATCGCGTGCAGGTCACGAAGGACGCGCATTTCGGCGCGCTGGCGGACAGGAACCGTGTGTTCGGGCGCCTGCTGGTGCCGGCCCGCGGGCGCATTCTCGACCGTCGTGGCAAGGTCCTGGCCGATAACGTCGAGGGCTATCAGGCCATCGTCGTGCCCGACCTGGCCGGCGACCTGCACGAGGTGATCGAGGCGTTCGGCATGCTCGTGCGCCTGCCACTCGACGAGAGGCGGCAGATCCTGCGGCGCGCCCGCCGCCAGCCGCGCGCCCTGCCGCTGGTTCTCGCGCGCGATCTCACGTGGCAGCAGGTCGCCAGGATCAACATGGCGGCGCCGCAGTTGCCCGGCGTCAGCACCGAGATCGTCTCCCGCCGCCGCTATGTCCAGGGCTCGTTGACCGGGCACGTCACCGGCTATGTCGGACATCCCGGACGCGTGGCGCTCGACGACGATCCCGTGCTCCGGTTGCCGGGCGTGCGGGTCGGGCGCACCGGCGTCGAACGCGGCATGGATCAGGTGCTGCGCGGCGAGAGTGGCGCGCTCCAGCTCGAGGTCAACGCCCGCGGTCGCATCGTGCGAACGCTCGATCGCCGTGAGCCGACGCGCGGCCGCGATGTCCACCTCACCATCGATACCGAGTTTCAGGGGTATGTCATGGGGCTGCTCGGCGGCTATCGCCGGGCCGCGGTGGTCGCCATGGATGTCACCAGTGGCGACGTGCTCGCCATGGCCTCGGTGCCCTCGTTCGATCCCAACGTCATCGTCACCGGCATGAGCGACGGCGAATGGGGGCGCCTGCAGGACGCCAACGACGATCCCATGACCAACCGGGCCATCCGTGGTCAGTATCCACCCGGCTCGACGTTCAAGATGGTCACGGCGCTGGCGGCATTGACGGCCGGCGTGGCGACGCCGCGCGACAGGATCACCTGCACGGGCAGCATCGAGGTCGCCTCCCAGCGCTTTCGCTGCTGGAAGCGGTCCGGCCACGGCCGGCTCGACCTGCACGGTGCGCTGCGTGAGTCGTGCGATTGCTATTTCTACGAAACAGCCCTCAAGGTCGGCATGCGGCGCATCGCCGGCATGGCGCGGCAGTTGGGGCTCGGCATGGCCTATCCGTGCGGCCTCGCGCTGCAGAAGGCCGGCATCGTACCCGATCCCGACTGGAAGCGCGGCCAACTGGAGCAGGCGTGGTTCACGGGCGACACCGTGCTGGCATCGATCGGGCAGGGCTACGTGCTGAGCACACCGCTGCAACTCGCGGTCATGACGGCACGCCTCGCGAGCGGACGTGCGGTGCTGCCGAGGATCGTCGCCGCGCCGACGATGCGTGCCGTCGAGGCCAAGCCGCTGGAGCTTCCGGCAGAGGCGCTGCTCGCCGTGCGGCGCGGTATGGTGGCGTGCGTCAACGAGCCCGGCGGCACCGGCCATGCGGCGGCGGACCGCCTCGGCCGTGGCCTCGTCGCCGGCAAGACGGGCACCTCGCAGGTCGCCCGCCTCGCCGACGACGCTGCGGATGGCGTCCTGCCCTGGGAGAAGCGCGATCACGCCCTGTTCGTCGGCTATGCGCCCGTCGCGAGGCCGCGCTACGCGGTGGCGGCCGTGCTCGAGCATGCCGGCAGCGGCGGGCGTACGGCCGCGCCGCTGGTCGGAGAGGTCCTCGCCGAGCTTCTGCGCCGCGACGATGAGCCGGAGAGCCGTGGGCCGGGCGTTTCCCCACGCGAGGCGGAGCGGGGCTGAGCCGATGGAGCATCGTTATTTCAAGCCGAGCGCCTACCTCACCATCACCGCCAAGCTCTGGCGGGTCCACTGGCCGCTGGTTCTGGTGACCGCGATCCTGGCGGCGGTCGGCAGCATCGCGCTCTACTCGGCGGCCGGCGGCAGTCTCCACCCTTGGGCCGAGCAGCACGCCACCCGCTATCTCGTGGGGCTCGGGCTGCTCCTCGCCGCCGCCCTGCTGCCGGTCCGCTTCTGGCTCGGCGCGGCATATCCAGCGTACCTGATCACGCTGCTGGCGCTGTTCGCCGTCATGCTTTTCGGCACGGAGGCGATGGGTGCGCGGCGCTGGTTGCGGCTCGGCGGGATGGCCGTGCAGCCGTCGGAAGCGATGAAGATCGTCCTCGTGTTGGCGCTGGCGCGCTATTACCACGATCTGCCCTCGGACCGCGTGTCGCGGCCGAGCGCCGTGCTGGTCCCACTGTTGGCGATTGTCCTGCCGATCGCACTCGTGCTCCGCCAGCCTGACCTCGGCACGGCGCTGCTGCTGATGTTCTGCGGGCTCGTCGTGATGTTTCTCGCAGGCGTGCGTCTGCTCTACTTCATCGCAGGCGCGGTGCTGGCGGCGGTCGTCTCGCCGCTCGCCTGGTATGTCCTCCACGATTACCAGCGTCAGCGCCTGCTCACGTTCCTGAATCCGGAAGCAGATCCGAGCGGGGCCGGCTATCACATCCTTCAGTCCAAGATCGCGCTGGGCTCCGGGGGATTGACAGGCAAGGGGTTCATGCTCGGCACGCAGAGCCGCCTCGGCTTCCTGCCGGAGAAGCACACCGACTTCGTGTTCACGATGTTCGCGGAGGAGATGGGCTTCGTCGGCGCCGCGGCCTTGCTGATGCTGTTCGCGCTGCTCATCGCGCTGCTGCTGTGGATGGCCGTCGCCTGCCGCCACCGCTTCGGACGCCTGCTGATCGCGGGCATCGCCTCGGGGCTCTTCGCCTACGTTTTCGTCAATATCGCCATGGTCTCCGGCATGGTGCCGGTCGTCGGCGTGCCGCTGCCGCTGGTGTCGTACGGCGGCTCGGCCATGCTGGCCGTCATGCTCGGGCTCGGCATGGCCATGAACGCGCATGTCCACTACGACGCCCGCCTGCAGCGCTTGGACCTGCCGCTCATCGTCCAGGGACCGTCGCTCGGCCGGGGGCTCGTCCCCCGGCTGTGGTCGCGGCATTGAGGCCACTTGTGATGTCCCGCGCCGGGCTTATCATTGGTCCGGACATCGATGGGCGGGGCCTGCGATTGTCGCCGCGGGACGTGTTTCCGCTGCGGCGCGGACCCCGCCGGATCGATCCCCCGCCGAGGCTGCCGGCGCCATGCAACGTGGTCGCGCCCCGGCGGTGTATGCTTATCCTGATGTTGGCCCGCGTGGGTGGCCGGTGGCTGCCCGAGCGGGAGATCCGAACGCTGAGATGACAGGAGCCTAGCCAGTGGCCGAGACCCCACTTGCCGCCCATCTGCCTCTTGCCGGGCTGAAGGTGATCGAGATCAGCACGAGTGTCGCCGCGCCGTTTGCGGCCTGGATTCTCGCGACGCTCGGCGCCGACGTCATCAAGGTCGAGCGCAAGGGGAGCGGCGACGATGCGCGCCAATGGGGCAAGATCTTCCCCGATGGCAGCTCGTCGACCTACCACGCGCTCAACCGTGACAAGCGCGGCGTGACCGTCGACCTCAAGGACCCCGCCGATCGCGCCTGGCTCGAGGAGTTGTGCGTCGGCGCCGACATCGTCCTCCAGAACATGCGGCCCGGCACGGTCGATCGCTATGGCCTCGGGGCGCAGCATCTGCGCCGGCTCAATCCGAAGCTCATCTATTGCAACCTCTGGGCCTTCGGCTTCAAGGGACCGCTCAAGGACCGGCCCGGCTATGATCCGTTGATGCAGGCGTATGGCGGCCTGATGAGCGTGACGGGCGAGGAGGGGCGGCCGCCGATCCGGGTCGGCACGTCGATCATCGACATGGGCTCGGGCCTGTGGTGCGTGGTCGGCATTCTCTCCGCCATCAATCATCGCCACCACACGGGCGAGGGCTGCGTCATCGACGCCTCGCTTTACGAGACGTCGCTCGCCTGGATGAACGTCCACGTCTCGGCCGTGCAGGTCGATGGTCTCAACCCCAAGAAGGAGGGCTCCGGCGCGCGCGGCATGGCGCCCTATCAGGCGTACGCCTGCTCGGACGGGCACCTGGTCATCGCCGCGCCCAACGATAGCCTGTTCAAACGGCTCTCCGAGGTGCTCGGGCATCCCGAATGGCCGAGTGATCCCCGCTTCGACACGAACCAGAAGCGTGCCAGGAACCTGCCGGCGCTCAATGCGCTGATCGAGCCGATCGTGGCCGAGCATCCGCGCCAGCACTGGCAGCAGAAGCTCGATGCGGTCGGCATTCCCAGCGCGCCCGTGCAGAACACCTCGGAGATGATGGCGGACCCGCAGACCCTCGCGCTCGGCATCCTGCAGCGCCTGGCGACGGGCGGGCCGAGGCTCATGGGCATGCCCCTGTCGTTCAACGGCGAGCGCCCGCCTCTGCGGCGGCTGGCGCCGACGCTCGGTCAGCACAACGAGGACATCAAGGGAAGGAAAGCCTGATGCGAACCGACTACAAGACCATCGCGCTCGAGCGGGTCGACCAGCACATCCTCGTGGTCACCTACAACCGGCCCGAAGTGATGAACGCCAAGAACACCGAGATGGGCCGCGAGCAGAAGGAGATCTTCGAGAGCCTCTATGTGGATCTCGAGGATGTGCGGGTTGTCATCCTGACGGGGCGCGGCAAGGCCTTCAGCGCCGGCGGCGACCTGAAGGAGCGCAAGGGCATGACGGATGCCCAGTGGAAGGCCCAGCACGCTGTTTTCGAGCAGGGCGTCATGGCCATGCGGAATTGCCCGGTGCCGATCATCGGCGCCATCAACGGCGCGGCGTTCGGCGGCGGCTGCGAGACGGCGCTGCTGTGCGATTTCTGCTACGCCTCGTCGAGCGCCCGCTTCGCCTTGACCGAGGTGACCCTCGGCATCATGCCGGGCGCCATGGGCACGCAGAACATGCCGCTCGCGGTCGGCGAGCGCCGGGCCAAGGAGATCATCATGACGGGCCGCGCCTTCACGGCCCAGCAGGCCTACGAGTGGGGCCTCGTCAACAAGGTCTGCGAGCCGGAGAAACTCTTGGAGGAGACCATCGAGACGGCGCGCATCATCGCCGGCAATGCCCCCCAGTCGATCATGCGCGCCAAGCGTTCGGTCACCGTCGCCAATCAGGTGGACCGGCACACCGGCTATCAATTCGAGCTCGAGGCCTACAACCGCCTCGTCGGCCTCGAGGATCGCCAGGAGGGCATCAACGCCTTCAATGAGAAGCGCAAGCCCGTCTACAAGGGCCGCTGAGGCCTTCGGCCGCCGCCGGCTGCGGTCCGCCGAGGCCGCGTCAGCGCCGGCTTGCGTCAGTTGCCAGAGATCCCCCGAAAGAGCGGAGCAGCCATGAGCGAGAGCGAGTTCAACGTCAACGTCGGCAACGATTACCCCGAGCTGCGGCAGGAGGTGAGCAAGCTGTGCGAGCGCTTCCCCGGAGAGTACTGGCGAAACCTCGAGGATCAGCCGCCGTCGGGCAGCTACCCGACGGAGTTCATCAAGGCGCTGACCGAGGCCGGCTACCTCGCGGCGCTGATCCCCGAGGAATACGGTGGTGCCGGGCTGCCCATCCGCGGCGGCGCCGTCATCCTCGAGACGATCAACGCCTGCGGCTGCAACGCCTCGCCCGGGCACGCGCAGATGTACATCATGGGCACGCTGCTGCGCCACGGCTCCAAGGAGCAGAAGGCCTACTATCTCCCGAAGATCGCCTCGGGCGAGCTGCGCCTGCAGGCATTCGGCGTCACGGAGCCGACCACCGGCTCCGACACCACCCAGCTCAAGACGCGCGCCGAGAAGCGCGGCAACGGCTACGTGGTCAACGGCCAGAAGGTCTGGATCAGCCGGGCCGCGCACTCCGACCTGATGCTGCTGCTGGCGCGCACGACGCCGGCTGATCAAGTCAAGAAGCGCACCGACGGCATCTCGGTGTTTCTCGTCGACCTGCGCGAGGCCACCAAGAACGGCTGCGAGATCCGCCCGATCGACGCCATGATCAACCACAACACGTGCGAGGTGTTCTTCGACAACGTGCCGATCCCCGGCGACTCGCTCATCGGCGAGGAGGGCAAGGGCTTCAAGTACATCCTCGACGGCATGAACGCGGAACGCTGCCTGACGGCCAGCGAGTCGATCGGCAACGGGCGCTACTTCATGGAAAAGGGCGTGGCCTACGCCAAGGAACGCGTGGTCTTCGGCCGTCCCATCGGCCAGAACCAGGGCATCCAATTTCCGTTCGCGAAGGCGTATGCCGAGCTCGAGGCGGCCGACCTCATGGTGCGCAAGGCGACGGCGCTGTTCGATGCGGGCAAACCCTGCGGCGCCGAAGCCAACATGGGCCGCTACCTCGCGTCTCATGCCACCTGGGAGGCTGCGGAAGCCTGCTTCACGGCCCATGGCGGCTTCGCCTTCGCGCGCGAGTACCATATCGAGCGCAAATGGCGGGAGGCGCGGCTTTCGCGCAATGCGCCGATCTCGCCGAACCTCATCCTGAGCTATGTCGCGCAGCACGTCCTCGGCCTGCCGCGCTCCTATTGACGGCCGCGCAGGTTGCAGGCGGCCGCCGTAATGCAGGGGCCTCACCCGCTCAACGGGTGGGGCCCTTCTCTTTGGCGGCACTGGCCTTCTCGCCGGCAGAGCGGGTGAGCTCCTTTGCTGCCGGCGGTGGTGTGATGATCCAGTCCGGCAGGTTGCGGGCGTGCTTCTGCAGCAGCACGGGCACGCGCCGCAATGTGCCGCGGATGTCCACCAGCTCGCAGCGCGCGTCCTTGCCGTCCCAGCCGGCGAGGTCGGCGACGTCCTGCGAGAGCGCGAGCTGGCAGTCGAACTGCTTGGTCAGCTCCTCGAGACGCGAGGCGATGTTGACGGCCGTGCCGATCACCGTCAGATCGGCGCTCTCCGCGAAGCCGATGCGCCCGAGCACGACGCGGCCGGAATGCACACCCATGCCGATGCGGATGATCTCGCCGATCTCGCTCAGGAGCGCGGTGTTGACGTAGTCGAGCGCCATGTCGATGGCCGCGGCTGCGCGCAGCGCCTGCCGTGCGGCGACGTCGGCCTCGCAATCGCGGCCGAACACCGCGATCAGACCGTCGCCCATGTACTTGTTGATCCAGCCGCCTTCGTGCTGCAACGCCTCGCCGACGGCGGCGTAGAGCTGATTGAGCATGAAGAAGACGTCGAAGGGCAGGCGGCCGTCGGCAATCCGCGAGAAGTCGCGGATGTCGAGGAAGAGCACGACCAGCGTGCGCTCCGCCCCCAGCATTTCTGGACCGTTGACCAGCGGGATGCTCTCCGCGTCCCAGAGCGGGTGGATGAGGCGCACGACGGTGACGTCGGCGGTCGGTCGCACGCGGCAGGCGAGGCGGACGCCCGGCGGGGCCTGGATGCGCAGGAGCGTGTGGCGCTCGGCGCGGCCGGGTGGTGGCAGCTTGTCGCCGCCGCTCAGCACGCGGATGCGGCAGGTCGAGCAGCGGGCTCGTCCGCCGCACACGGCCGCATGCGGCACGCCATGGTCGCGGCTGATCTCGAGCAGCGTGGCGCCCGCGCGCGCGGCAACGGTCGGGCCGGAGACGTAATGCACGGAGAGCTTGCCCTCACGGCTGGCCAGGATGCGCCGGATGGCAACCGTGGCGATCGCCAGGGCCACCAGTGTGCCGAACAGGATGCGCACCGCATCCCGCCACGCGGCCAGGTCCTCCGAGGCGACCTTGCCCGGCCAATGGCTGGCCTGTTTGAGCGCCTGGAACGCGGCGGGGTCGGCGATGACCGGGGCCATGCTGCGGGCGGCGACCATGAAGCCGGCAAGCGCCGCCACCGGAATGGCCGTGGCGAGGATCAGCAGCAGGGGTGCCAGCCGGCGATAGGTGAGGGAGAGGCGCAGCCAGTAATGCAGCCCCACCAGGCCGTGCAGCCACACGAGCAGAAGGAGCACGGTCTGGTCCGGCGCCTTCACCGGCCACAGCCGCACGAGTTCGTAGCTGTAGGTGTCCGAGACGCCGAACAGCGTCCAGGCGACCCGCGTATTGACGATATGCGGGAAGAGCAGGAACGGGATCGCCAGCCCACTCAGGATCTGGACAGCCTCCCAGGGCGGCATCTTCAGCGTCGAGCGCTGGGACAGCTTGATGAGCGCCAGTGCGACATGGATGAGCAGGGCGGAGCCGAGCACGGCCGAGCCGAGCCAGGAGCGCGTCATCGCGGTGCGCCACACCTGCACGCTCTCCATGGCCTGGACGCTCCACAGGCCGAGAGCGAGATTGAGGAAATGGGTGGCGGCGAAGAGGAGCAGCACCAAGCCCGCCCCGAGACGCAACCGTTGCGTCAGGGAGCCTCGCCACAGAACAAACGTGGATGGCGCGAGTTGAGTCACATTATCTGGTGTAAATCATCGTCAGGCCGCCGCAAAAGACTTTCCATCAGCCGCTGCCCGGGTCCGACCCGGCGGCTGGTGTCGGCCCGATCGGCGCGTAGCGTGGCGTCGCCCGGGCGGCACGGCCTCCGCCCGAGCGTCGCCATGCAGCCTAGGCCAGATGGCGCGTCAGGCCCTTGAGGTCCGGCGCCGTGTCGAGCCCGGCGATGGCCTCGACCAGCGCGGCCGACTTCGCGGCGCCGAGGATCGGGGCGGCGATGGCGTTGAACTTGCTGGTGAGCGCCTCCCACTGGCGGCCGAGGTCCTTGGCGGGGATGCCGACGTTGGCCTCGGCCTCGAGCGTGCGACCGTCCTTGAGTCGGATCTTCACGCGCGCGGCCATGCGGTCCTGCTCGGCGGGCTTCGACTCGAGCGTGACCCGTTTGCGACCGGCGACGTAGCGCGCCTCATGTGCGTTGGCGTCGGAGTAGATGTCGAGGCTCGCGGTGTTGACGCCGTCGAGCGCCATGCAGGCCAGGTGACGGATCGAGAACTTGATCTCGAGACCGCTGACCGGCTCGGGGATGTCGCAGACCTTGCGGTGGCCGTCGGCGACCAGGAGCGTGATCGCATCCATGTCGGCGAGGCCGATCTTGTGCTTCTGGCGCAGCTCCTTGATGGCCTCGATCGTGGAGTGCGTGAGGTAGCAGGCGGCATGGTACTTGAAGAGCGTCTCCTCGATGCCGAGGAGACGCGACGGGTCGGGACGCACGACCGCGGGCTTGAAACCGGGGGCCTGGGTGGAGATGAAGCCCTGTGCGCCCTCGATGGCCGTCTCGCGCGCGGTGAAGCCGCGGGCGGCGATGCGTGCGGCAAGGAGACCGTTCATGGCGGCCTTGCCGGCGTGCAGGGGCTTGGTCATCGTGCCGAAGTTGATCTTGAGGCCCGAGGCCTGCGAGGCGGCAATGCCCAGCGCATGCGTCGTGCGCCCGACATCGAGGCCCATGAGCTGCGCGGCCGTCGCGGCGGCGCCGAAGGTGCCCATCGTTCCGGTGGCGTGGTAGCCGTGGTCGTAATGGCCATCGCCGGCCATCTCGCCGAGCAGGCATTCGACCTCGGTGCCGGCGATGAAGGCTGCAAGGACCTCGCGGCCGCCGAGGCCGAGCACCTCACCGAGCGCCAGGGCCACGGGGGCTGTGGGCACCGACGGGTGACCGTGCATGCGGCGGTTGACATCGTCATAGTCGAGGGCGTGCGCGGTCGCGCCGTTGATGAGCACGGCATCCAGCAGGTTCGCGCGGCGCGGGTGGCCGATGATGCTGCATGGTGCGTCGCCGCCGCCGGCGCATTCCTCGAGCAGCATCTCCGACAGCGGCTCGCGCGCGCCTGCGACGGTGACGCCGATGACGTCCAGCATGGCGTGCTTCGCCCAGGTCAGGGCATTGGCTGAAACATCCTTGGTCTTGAAGTTCGCGACCCACTTGGCGAGATCGCTGGTCAGCGCGAGGTTCTGGTCGCCGTCACCGGCGCGACGTTGGGCGAAATTCATCGGGCGTCTCCCTGACTTGCACTCGACATGCCTTGGTATTGGTCCAGTCCAGTCTAACGCAGCTGCGAGGTCAGGGCCAGCGACGCACGCACCCCTGCGGCGTCCTGGGCAACCCCTGCGACTTGCGCGCACGCGGCGGTTTTCAAGGCGATAGGGCCGCGCTAGGGTGACGCCGACCTTAATGCGGGATCGGCGGGCTCGTTCGGTGGTGTCCCAGGCGTCATCGCCACGGCAACTCGCGCGGCGTCACGGCGCCGTCCGCGATGCCGGGGCGCGATATTGATCCGTCGAACGGCCTGCACGGCGGGGATTGGTCCGCACATCTGGCGCCGCGCGCAGCGGCGGCGCAGCAAACTGGTGGAGGAAGAGGCGTGAGCGAGGCAGCCGACGACAGCATCGTCGTTGATACGACAACCCGGATCTTCAAGGATCTCGCCGACCCCCTTGAGCTCAACAAGGCCAAGGACGAGAGCTGGAAGGCCCCGCTCTGGCAGGCACTGGAGGAGGCGGGGCTGCCGCTCGCCTGGGTGCCGGACGAGCTGGGTGGCTCGGGGGCCTCGATCGGCGACGGCTTCGACGTGCTGCGCGTTGCCGGGCGTTCGGCCACGCCGGTGCCTCTGGCCGAGACGCTGATTGCGGGCTGGCTTCTGGCCCGTGCGGGCATAGCCGCGCCGGCCGGTATCATGACCGTCGCTCCCGTGACACTCGAGGGTGGCTTGACGCTCGGTACGGGCAATGCCGTCAACGGCGTCGCCATGGGCGTGCCGTTTGCCAGCGAGGCCGGCCATATCGTGGCGGTCGCCGGCAGCGGCAAGCGCTCCTCGGTGGCGCTGCTGGAGGCGAAGCGGGCCAGGATCAGCAAGGGCCAGAGCCTCGCCGGTGATGCGAAATGCGAGGTGGCATTCGAGAACGCTTCGGCCGTCGCCGTGGGCGAGCTCGAGACGGCTGTCGGCGCCAGTCCGGTGGCGCTGATCGGTGCCGCCGCGCGTGCCATGCAGATGGCCGGGGCGCTCGAAAGCGCGCTCGAAATGGCCACCGCCTATGCCAAGGAGCGCATCGCCTTCGAGCGCAAGATCGGGCAGTTCCAGGCCGTGCAGCACAATCTGGCGAAGCTCGCGGGCGAGACGGCGGCGGCGCTGGCCGTAGCCGGCTCGGCGGCGGACACGCTGGCCGCGCAGAGCGCGCTCGACGACAGCGTCTTCCTCGAGGTGGCCTCCGCCAAGATCCGCGTCGGCGAGGCGGCCGGGGCCGGCGCGGCCATCGCGCACCAGGTGCATGGCGCCATCGGCTTCACGCTCGAGCACGCCCTGCAGCGGCTGACGCGGCGACTGTGGGCGTGGCGGGACGAGTTCGGCACGGAATCCGAATGGGCCGTGCTGCTCGGAAACAAGATCGCCGCCGAAGGCGCCGATCAGCTCTGGCCGACCATCGCCGCCCGCTAGCCAGCCTCGCCTCACGACGCGAACAGAGACCCAAGGACAGCCAATCATGTCGACCGCCATCCAATTCGATCAGGTCCGTCTACCCGCCGCGGCCGAGGAGCTGCGCCGCGAGGTGCGTGCATTCCTCGCCGAGGAGATCGCCGCCGGCACGTTCGCGCCCTTCAACGGCTCGATATCCGGCGGCTTCAACGCCGAGTTCAGCCGTCGTGTCGGGGCCAAGGGCTGGATCGGCATGACCTGGCCGAAGAAGTACGGCGGCCAGGAGCGCAGCTTCCTCGAGCGCTACGTCGTGACGGAGGAGTTTCGTGTGGCGAGCGCGCCGGTGGGCCTGCACTTCACGGCGGACCGCCAGAGCGGACCCATCCTGCTCAGGTACGCGCCCGAGCATATCAAGATGGACATCCTGCCGCGCATCACCCGCGGCGAGTGCTGCTTCTGTATCGGCATGAGCGAGCCAAACTCCGGCTCGGACCTGTTCGCGGCGCAGACCAAGGCGACCAAGACCGAGGGTGGCTGGCTCGTCAACGGCACGAAGGTGTGGACCTCGAACGCCCACAACGCCGACTACATGATCGGTCTCTTCCGCACCTCACCGCCGACGAAGGAGAACCGCCGCCACGGGCTGACGAGCTTCCTGGTGGACATGAAGACGAAGGGCATTACCGCCAATCCCATCCGCAACCTGACGGGCCGTCACGAGTTCAACGAGGTCGTGTTCGAGGACGCCTTCATGCCCGATGATCACGTGCTCGGGCAGATCGACGGCGCCTGGAAGCAGGCGACGAGCGAGCTGGCCTACGAGCGTTCCGGCCCCGAGCGCTTCCTCGAGACGATCTATGTGCTGGTCGAGCTCGTGCGGGTGCTCGGTGACAAGCCGGACCTGCGGGGTGCTGAAGGCATCGGCCGGCTGGTGGCGCAACTGCATACGCTCCGGCGCATGTCGGTCTCGGTCAACGGCATGCTGCAGGCCGGCAAGGAGCCGGTGCTCGAAGGTTCGATCGTGAAGGATATGGGCACGCTCTGGGAGCAGTCGCTGCCGGCGCGCGTGCGCGACCTCGCCGCCTTCGCCAAGGCGTCGCCGTCGAACCGCGAGTCGTTCGAGCAGCAACTCGCCTACGCCACCATGATCGCGCCGAAGCTCACCATCCAGGGCGGCACCACCGAGGTCCTGCGCGGCATCATCGCCCGCGGCCTCGGGTTGCGCTAGTCGAGTCGCTGGCGTCAGGCGAGGGGCGTGAAATGCCGGATATCCGGGCGTTGCTGTGGCCGAATGCCGTCGCCGTCGTCGGGGCGACGAACGACCAGTCGAAACTGCGCGGGCGGACGTTCTCGGTCATGCGCGGCCACCCCTTCGCCGGGCCCGTCTATCCCATAGCGCGCCGTGAGGCGGAGGTCGCCGGGCTCAAGGCCTATCCGGCGATCGCCGACGTGCCCCAGCAGGTCGATCTCGCCGTGCTCATCATCCCGGCCGAGCACGTGCCGGCCGAGCTCGAGCGCTGCGGCAAGGCGGGCGTCAAGGCGGCGCACATCATCACGTCCGGGTTCGCCGAGGAGACGGGCGAGCGGGGACGTGAGTTGCAGGCCGAGCTCCGCCGCGTGCAGGAACGCTACGACATGGCGGTCTGCGGCCCCAACTCGCAGGGCTTCGTCAACACTCGCACCGCGCTCTGTCCGACCTTCAGCCCGTCGATGGCCTTGCGCGAGCGTCCCTTGATCTCGACGACGCGCGAGGGCGGCCGCATCGCGGTGCTGGCGCAGAGCGGCGGCGTCGGGTTCGCCTTTTTCGATCGCGGGGACGCCAAGGGACTGCCCTTCAGCTACGTCGTCACGACCGGCAACGAAGCCTGTCTCGAGAGCTTCGACATCGTCGACTTCATGCTCGACGAGGGCGAGACGGACGTCTTCATCCTCTTCGTCGAGTCGATCAAGAACCCGGAAACCTTCCGTCGCGTGGCCGACAAGGCGGCGCGCGCGGGCAAGCCCATCATTTTCACCAAGATCGGGCAATCGGACGCCGGGCGCCGCTCGGCGGCGTCCCATACCGGTTCGCTCGCCGGCTCCTACAGCGCCTATCGCGCCATGTTCGACCACTACGGCCTGATCGAGGGCCGCGACATGGACGAGATGATCGACATCGCCGCGGCCTTCTCGTGCAACATGCGGCGGCTGCCGAAAGGGCGCCGGGTGTGCATCGTCTCGGGTTCGGGCGGCGGCGCCGGCTGGATTGCGGATGCATGCGCCGGTGCGGGGCTGGAGGTGCCGGAGCTCGACCGGCCGACGCGCGACGTCATCGATGCCTACCTGCCGGCCTACGGCACCTCGCAGAACCCGGTGGACGGTACGGCCCAGGCCATCCGCACGCTCGGCTACGCGCGGCTGGCGGAGCTGGCCTCCCGCTCGCCCATCATCGACGGGGTGGTGGTGGTCACGACGGCGCGCAGCGCGCACTCCTACGAGCCGGAGAAGGAGCTGCTGTTCGAGGTGGCGCGCGAGTGCCCGAAGCCGCTGGTCATGTGGACCTATACACTGCCCGTCGCCAGCTCCATCGCGCTGCTCTCCGATGCGGGCTACCCCCTCTACACCGACCTGCAGAATTGCGCCCGCGCCATGGCCGCGATGGCCGACTACGGCGCCTTCCTGGAGCGTTATCGCTCGGGCGACGGTCCATCCCCGGTCGCCGAGGCGGCCAGGGCCGCGGCCAGGGCCGAGCTCAGCGCTGCCGGCCCGCTTCTCAGCGAAGTGACGGCGCGCCGCGTGCTGACGCACTACGGCATCGGCGGTCGGGAGGGCGGTGTGCTCGTGACGACGCCCGAGGCGGCCGTCGCCGAGGCGAGGGGCCTTGGCGGGCCGGTGGTGCTCAAGGTGCAGTCGCCCGACATCCTGCACAAGACCGAGGCGGGCGGCGTGGCCGTCGGGCTCGAGGGCGACGACGCGGTCGCGGCCGCCTATGCGCGCATCCTGGCGAGCGCCCAGCGCCATGCCCCCGCCGCCCGCATCGAGGGCGTGCTCGTGCAACCCATGGCCGCGGCCGGCCTCGAGATGATCGTTGGCGTCAGCCGCGACGAGCTGTTCGGGCCGTTGCTCATGGTCGGTCTCGGCGGCATTCATGTCGAGGTGCTCAAGGACGTCGCCTTCGCGCCGGTGCCTCTGACGCCGGCCGCCGCCGAGCGTCTCGTGCGGGTCTTGCGCGCGGCGCCGCTGCTCGACGGTGTGCGCGGCGCGCCGGCCGCGGACGTGCCGGCAGTCGTGGACATCCTGGTGCGCTTGTCGCACTTTGCCGCTGACAACGCCGACCTCGTGTCGGAGATCGACCTCAATCCCGTGCGCGTCCACGCTTCCGGCCAGGGCGCGACCGTGCTGGATGCGCTCATCGCCAAACGCTGACCGGCGCGCGCCTGTCGGCACACCGACCGCAGAAAGGACCCGACGACCATGACGACCCTCAAGCAATACAAGGATATGGGCGTCTCGCTCGACAAGTACGTCGCGACCATCGAGATCCGGCGGCCGCCGCACAACTTCTTCGATTACGCGCTCGTGCAGCAGCTCGCCGACACCCTGGAGACGCTCGACGAGATGTCTGAGTGCCGCTCCGTGCTGCTGGTGGCGGAAGGTAAGTCGTTCTGCGCCGGCGCCAACTTCGGAGATGGCAGCCGTATTCAATCCGACGGCAGCGTCGAAGGGCAGCGCAACCGTGTCGACTCGCAGCATCTCTACGTCGAGGCGATCCGTCTCTTCCGCACCAGGAAGCCCATCGTCGCCGCCATCCAGGGGCCGGCCATCGGCGGCGGTCTCGGTCTGGCGCTCATGCCCGACTTCCGCGTAGCGGCGCCCGAAGCGCGCTTCTCGGCGAACTTCACCCGCCTCGGCTTCCATCCGGGCTTCGGATTGACCACGACCCTGCCGCGCATCGTCGGCCAGCAGGCGGCGGCCAGGATGTTCTACACGGGCGAGCGCATCAAGGGGGAGGAGGCTTACCGGATGGGCCTCGCCGACATGCTCGTGCCGCTCGAGAAGCTGCGCGCCGCGGCGTTCGACTTCGCCCGCGACCTGGCCATCTCCGCCCCGCTCGCCGTCCAGTCGACGCGCGCGACCATGCGTCAGGGGCTCGCCGAGGCCGTGAAGGCGGCGACCGACCATGAGCTGGTCGAGCAGACCTGGCTGCGCAAGACCGAGGACTTCAAGGAAGGCGTGCGCGCCATGTCGGAGCGTCGCGAGCCGAACTTCTCGGGGAGCTGAGCGGCGCTGGCGGCGCCGTCAGATGGCGGCGCTGCCGATCGACATGCCGCCACAGACATAGAGCGCCTGGCCGGTGACGTAGCCCGCGCGCGGGTCCATGAAGAAGGCGATGGCGTTGGCGATATCGGCGGGCTCGCCGACGCGCCCGACGGGGACGTTGGCGATGCGGCGCTGGACCTCCTCGGAGTCGGCCGGGTTCATGCGCCGCCACAGCTCCGTCGCCACGGGGCCGGGTCCAATGGCGTTGACCGTTATGCCGTGGCTGCCGAGCTCCAGCGCCCAGACCTTGGTCATGGAGATGAGCGCGCCCTTGGAGCCGGCATAGGCCGTGCGCAACCGCCGGCCCAGCGCCGCCGAGCTGGCGATGTTGACGATCCGCCCGAAGCGGCGCGCCTTCATGCCCGGCACGACC
>JAWKVZ010000010.1:0-58184 GCA_041397725.1 Hyphomicrobiaceae bacterium
TGCTCGATCCGGGGCGTGGCAAGACCAAGACCGGCTATCTCTGGGCGATTGCCCGCGACGACCGATCCTGGGGCGGCGCCGATCCACCCGCCGTCGCCTACATGTATGCGCCCGGTCGCGGTGCCGAGCATGCCGTGCGCCTCCTCGCGGGCTTCTCAGGCATCCTGCAGGTCGACGGCTATGCCGCGTATGACGCGCTGTCGGACGGCGATCGCGCCGGCGGCCCGGCCACCCTGGCGCTGTGCTGGTCGCACTTCCGCCGCCGCTTCTACGACATCGCCAAAGCCGGCAATGCACCGATCGCATCCGAGGCGCTCGACCGCATCGGCACGCTCTATGCCATCGAGACCGACATCCGCGGTCGCTCTGCCGCAGAACGCCGCGAGGAACGGCAGGCGCGCGCGCGGCCGATCGTCGATGCGCTGAAGCCCTGGCTCGAAGCTCAGCTGACGCGCGTCTCGGGACGCGCTCCGATCGCCGAGGCGATGCGCTATGGTCTCTCCCGTTGGGAGGGTCTCGGCCGGTTCCTCGATGACGGTCGCATCGAGATCGACACGAACGTCGTGGAGCGGACGATCCGACCCATCGCGCTCAACGTAAGCATCCGGTGAGCGCCGCAGGGGCGGGGGTCTTCAGGCGGCGTGGCTGACGGCTGATGTCGCCGGCCGCCAGTTCCATGGCAGCAGGTCGTCGAGCTTCGATGCTGGATGGCTGGCGATCCTCGCCAGCACGTCGGCGAGCCAAGCTTGCGGATCGATGTCGCTCATCTTGGCCGTGACGATGAGGCTGTACATGGCAGCGGCTCGCATGCCGCCGCGGTCGGAGCCGGCAAAGAGCCATGACTTTCTTCCGAGTGCAATTCCCCTCAAGCCTCGCTCGGCTGCATTGTTGCTCAGGCAGATGCGGCCGTCGTCCAGGAAGCGCGTGAAGGCCGGCCAGCGCTTCAGCATGTAGTCGATGGCCTTGGCGAGATCGCTGCCGCGGGAGAGCTTCGGCCGCTCGGCGCGCACAAGGGCAGCGAGCTCGTCGACGAGCGTGCGGCTCAGTTCTTGGCGCACGGCGCAGCGCTCGTCGGCGCTCTTGCCGTTGATACCGCGCTCGATCTCGAACAGGGCATCGATGCGCTGCACGACCTCCAGCGCCAGCGGCGAGATCGGCGCTGGTGCTTTGCCTTCGGCTCTGCGCCGCGCGCTGGCCTCGATGTCGGCGAGTGCGAAGAACGGCCGGCGCGCGTGTGCCCAGCAGGCGGCCTCGAAAATCGGACCCGGCGTTCGGCCGGCCTCGTACAATCGATTGTATCCGGAGTAGGCATCGGCTTGCAGGATGCCTCGCCAACGCGACAGGTGCTGTTCGACGTGGACGCCGCCGCGATCTCGTGAGTAGTAGAACATCGCCGCCGGCGAGGCTCTTCCGCCGAACGGGCGATCATCCCGCACGTAGACCCAGCATCGACCCTTGATCGTCTTGCCTTTGGCCAGCACTGGCACCGTGGTGTCGTCGCCATGCAATCGCTCGGCGGCGAAGACGTGTGCCTCGATACGCTTCAGGAGCGGATCCAGCGCCGCGCTTGCCCGCCCGACCTGATCGGCAACCGTCGAGAGCGCCAGCGGCACGCCCTCGCGGCCATAGCGCTCGACCTGACGGTTCAGCGGCTGGTGCTGGCCGAACTTCTCGAACAGCAGCATCCCTAAGAGGTTCGGGCCGGCCCAGCCGCGCGGCGTGACGTGGAACGGCGCCGGTGGCTCGGAGATCTTCTCGCAGTCCCGGCAGGTCATCTTCTCGCGCACGTGCTGGATCACCTTCCACTGACGCGGGATCACCTCCAGCGTCTCGGTGACCGTCTCGCCGAGCTTCCTCAAGCGGGTGCCGCCGCAGCAGTCGCAAGCCGTCGGCGCCGGAACGACCACGCGCTCGCGCGGCAGGTGCTCAGGGAACGGCTGGCGTGACGGACGCTTGCGCGTGAAGGCCGTAACGTTCGTGGTCCTGGCGGCGGCCTGCTCGGCGGCGATCTCGTCCTCGGTGGCGGCCGTCTCCAGCTCTTCGAGCTCCAGCTCCATCTGATCGAGAAGGCGCGCGGTGCGCTCGGATCGCGGCCCGTAGATCCTGCGCTTGAGCTTGGCAATCTCCAGGTTCTGGTGCGCGATCGTCGCCGCATCGTCGGCGTTCCTGGCGCGGGCGAGAGCCAGCTCGGCTTCCACTTTGGCCGCGCGCTCCGACGCCGCTGCGCGTGCCAAGAGCGCGGCGGCCAGTTCGGCCTTGAGCGTGTCTATGTCGGCTGGCGAATCCATGATCCAAAAGAATCACAGACCGCGCTGCGCCGCTCGCACAAAACGCTGCTATCCCGCGCGTTCCGGGCGGAATGTGTGAACCGGGTTACGCCAGTCGATCCCGGACAGGAGATAGGCGAGCTGGGCCGCCGAGATGGTGACCGAGCGCTCCTCCGGCGCACGCGCCGGCGAGGTGGTCACGATCGGCGGCCAGATGAACCTGCCACGCTCCAGCCGCTTGGCGTAGAGCGAGAGCCCGAGGCCGTCATGCCAGAGGATCTTGATCAGGTCGCCTCTGGCGCCTCGGAACACGAAAAGATCGCCGGCGAAGGGATCGCGGCCGAGCGTCTCCTGCACCTGGAGGCTCAGCCCGTTCATGCCGCGCCGCATGTCGGTCTTGCCGACAGCAAGCCACACACGCACGTCCGAGGGCACCGGGATCATCACTTCCTCAGAAGGTCGAGCACGCGCTTGAGCGCACGGGCATCGAAGTCCGAACCGACGCGGACGCGGCAGTCGCCGCCAACTTCGATCTCGATGATGTCGGACTGGATCGGCGCGGGTGCTGCAGACTTCTGGCACTCCGGCTCAGGTGCGATCGTCACGGGCACCAGCCCCGGCAGCGAATGGGCGGGCACAGATGCCTCAGCCGCCTCCAGATAGCGCCGCCGCCACGCGAAGACCTGGTTGGCATTGACGTCGTACTGACGCGCCACCACCGATACTGAAGCACCCGGCAGAAACGTCGCCTCGACGATCTCGCGCTTCAGCGCCAATGGCCAGCGCTTGTTCCGCCGCCTCCCACTTGTGTCCATGATCGCCTTTGTGGACACATCCACATCCCGCGCCACCTCGGATCAGCGCGCAGAGTCCGCCAACCCTGGTTTCACAACAAGGCGGCGCTCACCGGAGGGAGACCCAAGAAGGGCGTCTCGTCTCACCAGCTCGGCCGCCAACTCGGGCTGAGCTACAAGACCGCCCACTTCCTTTCGATGCGTGTTCGCGAGGCGATGAACCTGCCGCCAGAGACCGACGAAGGCCCGCTTGGCGGCGAAGGAAAGATCATCGAGTCCGACGAAACTTTTGTCGGCGGCAAGAAGAAGAACGTCCACGTTGGCAAGCCCGCGCCGAAGAAGCACCCCGTCCACGCCCTCGTGGAGCGCGGCGGCAAGCTTCGCGCGAAGCATGTCCCGGACGTGACCGCCAAAACCCTTCGAGACGCCATCGTCACTCAGGCCAGCCGAAAGTCAGAGCTGCATACAGATGATGCGCTGGCGTACTACTGGCTCGGCCGCGAGTTCAAGAGGCATCGCGCCGTCAATCATAGCGCGAAGCAGTACGTCACGAAAGACGGGCAAGCCCATGTAAACACGGCAGAATCCTTCTTTGCCATTTTGAAGCGACAAATTTACGGATCGCATCATAGCGTCAGCGAGGCCCATCTGTTCCGCTACGTCAACGAAGCGATGTTCCGCTGGAACCATCGCATCGCCATGGGCTACGACGATGCCGCCCGCGCTGCCGTCGCCATCAGAGGCGCACGTGGCAAGCGCTTGACTTACCGGCGGATTGACGAAGCCCCGAACCCTTAAGCAGCGAGCGCGCCACTTCCTCCGGTGGAGGAAGAAGCGCGCCTGCCGCGACTCGCGCTAGAATGGAGGTGTCAAGCCATCCTCTAACGGAGTTCAAAACTATGAATCAGCTTCCTTGCGCTTGCCCCTCTTGCGGGGGCATATTTCCGTCAGCAGGCATACGTATCAGCGGCAGCATCAGATCCCTCAGTCTCCACGGAAATCAGGAGACCTGCCCCTACTGTGGTGCAATGGCAAGTATAGCTGACGGCATCTATGAAGCCACAGCAGGGACCATAAAACTACTGTCTGGACCAGACATCACCCTTGAAATTATTAGCAAATTCCAAGAGCTTCTAAAGCACGCCCATGAAACTAATTTGTCCATCTCAGAACTAGAGCAAGAAGCTCAAAAGATACATCCTAAATGCGGCGAGGTTATCCGCAACGCCAAAAAGACAACGACAACAGCATTGCTCTTGATCGCTCTTATAGTTCTAGGCAACTGCAAGATTAACGTTTCTGTGGACGCAAACAGACTCATAGATCAGATCATCGGAAAGCCACCACAATCCCTTGTTGAGGGGTGGAGAACCTCAGTGCGTCGTGATGACCCCCAGCAAAAGCAAAGCGGAGGCGGCTCCGATGCCGCCAATTGATGCGCCAAACCACAGGACCGCAAGCATGAAGGTGCCTCCGTACTTCCGATGAGCACACTCATAGGCGCAATCACTTCCGCAGATTTTGTGGAGTTGCTGCGTTACCTGCATGAGCCCCTCTCTTCTTGGTGTACGGCTTCGGCGGCGTCTTGAGCGCGCGCTTTAAACCCTCGTCCCGCCTTCGAGCAATCTCGTCTTCTGAGACCTCGGGCTGAACGGTGTCTGGCTCGCGTTTTCTGGGCATGGGTGCTTGTAAAGGTCGCTGGCTTTGGGCCAGACTCCGATCCGCTGGCCGCAACCGGGGCGCCCCTGCGAAAGCGCACCCCGGTCACGTCAGCTGGCGATCCCGGCGTCGGCAGGCACGTACTGCGTCCTGCCGACATCCGGGGTCTTGCGGGGGTAGGAAGTGCGGGGCCGGGCTTCCGATCCATGGTCCTGAGGTGCAAGTCCCTCCACCTCCAGCCACTCCCTGAGTTGGAATTTTCTTCCACTCAACCTTGACCTTAAGTCAAACAACCGATTCTGGCAACCTGTCGAGGCTTGCCGGTCTGTTGGCTGAACGTCGGCGCTCGCGGTGTCGGTGCGGCGTCCGCTTTTGTCAGCTACCTACTTCCTCGAAAGAGCATTGAGCCTTGCGTCCAGTTCCTGGATTTCCCAACCCTTGCCTTATGCGACGGCAAATGTGCCGGCTCAGGACATCTCTCAGCCAACGCAAGCTCCCCAGACATGAGGTCAAACAATCGCAGCCAGTCGGGATTTCCTCTCCGGCCTTCAAATCTTCTCTTCTCAGTAAGCCTGCCGCCTCAACGGCGGTCGCCCAACTATGCTGCAATCTTGATCGTAGTTGGATTTCAATGCGCCTTCCATTGTATACCTCGTCTGCGCCGTTCCCTGCAAAATTCATGATAATATGGTACGAGCGATATCCTCCCAGTTTTGGTGATTCAATATAGTTGTTTTCTTCTCTCAATTGATGTCGGGAAGAATGCAAGTAACTGGTTCGCAAAGAATTTACGTCCGCTATAGATGGGAGAATAGCGCGACATCCGCCCAAATCCTGAATTTGGTTGAGCTTAGCTGGGATCCGAGTAAGCTTCTTACGGATCGATGGCATTCGCTTCAGTCGAGCCACTGTTAGCCCGCGCAGCCTGCCGGCACGCATAATGCCAAGCATTTCGTGACGCATTCGGTACATTGGGTACACGTGCGAGTCGCGCCACGCATAGGCGATACGGAAGATCTCTTGTGTCTTTTCCTTGCTGTCATCAGACCACAGCAACTCACCACGAAGAGCGTCGCCAGCCCTTACGACCTGCTTCTTGGTGTACCCAAACGCGGGGAAATCTGCCATTGTGAGCCCGGAGTCGCGCATCCATGCGTCCGCTCCCGTGGAGATCTCGGCCTCGCAATCGTTTTCCAGAGGTCGGACGTTCATACCTTACCTCCCCTGCTGGGCTTTGGCAAGTACAACATCGTCCAAGATTGTGCTACCAAGCCAATCAATACGGCTCGTTGTTGTCATCCTCCCAGACGGGGGAATCGTCCTCCGCGTAGTATTCCGAAGCATCATACATCGACGTGCTGACGTAGGTTGCGCCGAGGCCCGCCGCTACCAAGCTGGAAAGACCGGAGAGCTTGAGGCCGCAAGCAATGCATTCGAACTTGGACGGCAGATGATCCTGTTTTTCTATGATCGTGTCCGCGTCCAGGGATTTCTTGGGTGCTGAGATTGCTTCACCGATGACGATTGCAGTTGACTCTGCACGAGGACACTTCACACGGTGACCTTCGTGCTTGGTGGCCCATAGTTTGGCCTGCGCAGCTCGTTCCTGAGCCTCGACCTTGGTGAGCTTGCGCCACGTGGCTGGAGTACTCGGCTATGAGTTTCTGCGTCTCTTTGGTCTTGTTCTCTTTAGCCGCAGCGAGGAGCTTCTCGGCTGCATCCGCCTCATCAGTCCCAAAGCGATTCAAGATCCTTTCCAAGCGAGTCGAGTAGAACCTTGCTTGCCTCATAATACCTAGGAGCCAAACATCAGGGGCGGCTTGTTTGAACGTCATGTCGCCAGAATGAAGCTCTGCATTGCGGCGCTCCGCCAGCGCTAAGGCAGCGTCTTTTAGCTCCTTGTTGAAGGCCGGCAGAATCTCGTGAAGACGATCCAGCACTTCACCGATCGCTATCGATCGAGGAACATATCGCTCAGTGGAGGGAGAATGGCCGAGGGCGTAGTACAAATGCTGCCACTTCTGCTTGGTATCGGCAAGCAGCGCAGGGCTGATCCTGGCCAGAGCTGCTGGGCCAAGAATTCGAAAGTCAGGGATGCCCAAAGTCCAAATTCCCAATCATCTCGTGAGGCTTCGATAGTCTTAGCAGCATACAGCTCCGCCTTGGCCAGCAAAGTATCGCTGTCCAAGGGTGAGATGCAGGTTTGACCTTCTTCTTCACTGGACAGTTCCTAGTAAACACGATCAATCGTGCGGTCAGTGGATGCGAGGGTACTTCGGACCTCGAGCATGAATCATGCGCCAATTGTCAAAGACAAGAGTGTCGGCCGCATTCTCCAGCCTGACAGCAACATCGGCCTCTGCATCAAGCTCGAGCCGGACTTGGGCGAATATCTCCTTCGATGCCGCCGTCGCCGGTTCTAGAAATGTCTGGTCCCACCTGAACAGGACTTCGCCTTTCTGGCTGCTCTCAAGTAGATGAAGCAACTGGACCTTTCGCACAGGCCTTCTTGGACGAACCAAAGCGCGCTGCAAGCACAAGTGCCAAGCTTCGAAACTATGGGTCGGCTATCACGCAGAAGGGTTGCCACATCAGGCGCACCGCGGACACACCGCAACATCAGGAAGCGCGGCGGGACTTGCCATTGCGCCATATCGGTATGCATCGGGAACTGGCCGAGTCCATAGAGCCCGCTGTATGAAATTCTGCTAGCGTTGTTGGTCGTCTTCGCTGTGAGCTGGTGAACGGGGCTTCCCTCGCCGAGCTTAAGGGGGGCGCCGATAAGCGTGCAAAGCGCCTGCGTGGTCAGCGAAGGAGCAAGGCCAGCGACGAAACAATAGCCAGCACGCCGGAGTTCGTCCTTTATTCGAAAAATCTGAGCATGGTGTTCGTCGCGCACCTTGGTTTTGGGTTTCATCTGACTTCGCCAGCCGTCTTGATGTCTGCGGCGGCGACTTCAGTGGCTTCGACCTCAGTCAGTACGCCTTCCAGGAAATGACGATACTTTTCGCCCACGAATTTGATGGCGTTGCCCTGATCGACCGTATGCTGCAGCTGATCCTTGAAGAACTTCAGCTTCGCCTTGTTGTCGTCGAATATCTCGCTCCAAGTCTTCACTTGGATGGTGATGTCTGGATCTGCACCCTGATAGAGCACGCCAGGGGGAAGGTGGGCTTGGCGAGCTTCTTTGGTGACATGTTCATCCATCTCGTTCGCCACCAGCCAGAATGCCCATCGTGTCTTGGCGTTCCGGAACCGCTCATCAGCGGCGACCGAGAAAGCATAACCGCGAATTTGGCCGGTGTGCTTGACGGTGAGCGGGACCCGAGGCGCCTTTAGCTCAACCACGAGGTGTTCGGCTTCTTTTGGACGATGGCTCTGCAGGACGCGCGAAAACATCAGGTCGATAATGCCCCGTTGCTGGTTGATGTGACGGACCGGCTCGTCGATGACTACGTCGTCGCCGGAGTTTCTTGTGCTCGCGAAGAACCGTCGTAAGGCTGCTGTCGGTGGCGGACATCCTATACTCGTCGCCGAACAGCCAGGTATTGTCGTTCAGAATCTTATGCAGCTGCGCACGCCCTTTAAACGGCGCTTGGTGTCCGAATCGAAAATGATGCCTTCAAGGCCGGACAGGTCTTCAGCCGCTCGGCGACAGTACTGGCTGCCCCGATGATCGCTGGCAATGAGCTTTCCTTCAGCAACTCGGCCAACTCGCTTTGCAGTTTGGTCGGCAGGCGAAGCACTTCGGAAGTGCGAACTGCAGCTGCTCGGGCGTCTTTTCCAATGCCGCCCGCATCAATCGCAGTTGCAGGGCCTTGTTGCGCGTTCCGCTCTGTTCGAACCCATTTATCTGTGAGCTGGCGGTGACCGCAATCATGTCGAAGAGCTGTTGCTCGGCGCGTTCGAGGTCGCTGGTGGCCTCGGCTTCGAAGGGGTAAACTTTCTCGTCCTTCCAACGCCGGACGATGCCGCGCGCGATCTCGGCAGCGTGGCGTTGCGATGCAGCCTGGATCTTTCCTCGCGCTTGGTCGATGACCTCGGACAGCTCGGCATTGACGGCAAAATCGAGCGCGCGCTTTTCGTGCAGCTTGGTGACTAGCGGCGATTTTAGGTATGCGGAGAAATTGTAGTTGCCGGCGACGTTGAACCGTGTGACTGCTGGCAACAGCGGATCCGGTCTCGGTGCACAGTTGCAGCGAGCGGTTAGAGAGGCGCTTCCACTCGATGATTTCGAGGTCGACGGCATAGGTGCCGTCAGGCGTGGAGACGGCGTCTAGGGATTCGGAGATGCGGTCGCCGACGGCATCGGTGGTATCGACCAGCTTTCCCTCGATCGTGATGCGGACGTCGCGGTAGTCGATGAGATAGAGGGCGAAGATTTCCAGCAGCGCCGGTACCGCGTTGCTGGGGTCGAGAGCGGTGTATTGGCGATGCGGTTCAGAGACAACGAGACGCACCCCCGTAGCTTCCTTGGTCGCGGTCTCGGCGCTGATGACAGCGGCGCGGTTGTCGGAGGCGAGCATATTGATGGTGTACTTGCGGCGCTGGCCGCCAGGATTGAGTTCGTAGACGATATGCCATTCAGCAGCGCGCCCAAGGCCAGCGCATTAAACCGGCCGCGCCCTTCAAAGCCGTGCAGAGCACGCTTCTTTCGGCGGGTTAGGCCGCCCGGTTGCTTCCACGAACCACCGTAGCGCTTGAACTGCGCTAACGCGTCGACACGCGGCAGGCCGTCACCGTCGTCGGCTATGGTGATCGCGGTCAGTGTCTTCAACGGATCGCGGGTGAGTGTCACTGTCACTAGATCGGCGTCAGCATCGAGGCTGTTCCAGATGAGCTCGGCGAGCGCGGCCAGTGGGCGCGCCTTGGTCAGCCGATCGATGATGTCCGGCTGTATCGACATGAAGGCGTTCGCCATCGGCCATGGTCCCTCCACAATGGGCGGGTTCAGCGCAATCAGTGGCTCCGCCGGCCCGTTCGTTTCAGACATACTTGAGGGAGCGCAACTTGCAAGTGTAACGGAACATAGGCTTCAGTTCACCGAGGATGGTGCGCAGAATGCACGACGGCAACCAACACCCGCGAGGGCTGATAGGAAAGTTCCAACCCGAGCAGAGCCTGTTTGTGGAGCCGCATTCCAGGCACTTGCGGACGCTATGCCGTCGAACCCGGACATGGCTAAGCGACCCTCCGCTGGCGTCATATCGGCGCTGGCCAATGTCTGCAAATGGGATCAAGCAACGAATGGTATTGGGGTTCCTTGTCAGTCTGCCGCAGAACTCCTAAGATATGCGACAAAACGAAACCCCGCAGAAAGTCTCGTTTAATTCTGTCGCATTATTTTGGTGCATATATCAATGTGATTTCTCTTGCATTTCTTATTCAGATCTCCCATAATATTCGTATAAGGAGGATTATTCATGGAGACACGTATTTCATCTGTGGAATTCGCTCGCAAGGTCGGGCAGTTCGCCGACAAGGCCCTCGCCGACCCCGTTCACATCACCAAGCACGGACGCGAGCATCTCGTTCTCATGTCGGCGGACGAGTACGCCCGCCTCAAGCAATCGGATCGCCGCGCCTACTTCGCCCACGAGCTGCCGCCTGAGATCCTCGAAGCCCTCAGTCGCACCGACGATATCGCCCCCGAATCCCGCGCTCTCAACCACGAGGCGAAAGACTGGGATCTGTGAGCCTGCCCACACCCGTTGCCGGCCTCGTCATCAACTACAGCTACCTCTGGCGCCACGAGCACCTGCGGGGTTTCGATGAAGGATCCAAAAATCGGCCCGCCGCCGTCGTCCTTGTTCTCGTCAAGGGGCTGCAGCTCCATGTCACCGTTCTTGGCATAACGCACACGCCACCCCGCGACCCAGCCGACGCCGTCTCCCTTCCCCCTTCGGCCAAAAAATCTCTCGGGCTCGATGATCAACCCTCGTGGATCGTCACGACGGAAGCCAACACCTTCACCTGGCCGGGTCATGACCTTCGCCCCCGAAACCCCGGCGATCTTGCAAGCGTCGCTCTGGGCTATCTGCCCGAAGAGGTCATGATCAAGCTGCGGCACCGGGTCGCCCGCCACGCCGCTCTCGGCCAAATGCGCGTTATCCGCCGGACCGAGGGCTAGGTGCGATGCGCATCGGCTACGCCCGCGTCTCCACCCTGGCCCAGAACCTGGACCGACAGATCGCGGCCCTCAATGCCGAGCGCTGTGACCGCGTCCACCAGGAGAAGGCCTCGGGCAAGGCCACCCACAACCGCCCCGAGCTGGATGCGGCCATCTCCGCCCTCGCCCCAGGTGACGTGCTGGTGATCGCCGAATGGGACCGCGCCACGAGGTCCATGATGGACGGCATCACGATCATCGAACGCATCGCCCGCATGGGGGCCACCGTGAAGGTGCTCGACAAGCCCTGGCTCGATCTGACAACGCCCATCGGCAAGGGGTTCCTCGCCTTCCTCTCAGCCTTGGCCGAAGACGAACGCCTGCGCATCCTAAGCCGTGCATCCGAAGGCCGCTCCGCCGCTCGCATCCGTGGCGTCCGCTTCGGACCGAAGCCGAAGCTCAACCCCGAGCAACGCGAGCGTGCCCTCGCCCGCCTTGCCGCCGGCGAGACCTGTCGTGCCATCGCTGCGGATTTCAGGGTTCATCACGCCACAATCGCGCGACTCGTTCCCCGATCCTGATTTATCCGGAGCCGTCACGAGCCCGCATCAACCCGCAGCTTCAGACGTATATCTGAGAGATATGGCGCCTCTGGTGGCTCCTGGCAGACCTCTTAACATTTTGATTTTATTGGTGACCCCGACAGGATTCGAACCTGTGACCCTCAGATTAGGAATCTGATGCTCTATCCTGCTGAGCTACGGGGCCGATGCCAGGGCATTATCGAGGGCGGGGCAGGTACGTCAAGCGCGTGGACGTATTTTGGAGCGGCGCGATGGGGCGCGGTCCCCGCCGCCAGACGCCCCGCCAGCATCATCGATTGACGCCGATCAACGCTCGAGGGGCCATTTCCGGGTCTCATGGCACGGCAACCGCAGGAAGGATCGCCGGTCCCCATGCTCACGCTCGAGGATTGCCTGGCCTTCTGCGGACTGACCGAGGCGGAGGTGCAGGCGATCGCCGAGCACGAACACATTCCCGAGGTCGCCGCAGCCGGACTTGCACAGTATCTCTTGAGCTCTCCCGACGGAGGGAGGCGCATCCGCGACATGATCCTCGATGACATCGTGCTGGCGCGACAGGCCCATCAGCAGGCGCACGCCCGCGAACTCGTCATGGTGCTCAGGCACTTCCTGGAAACGCATCCCGAGGCGCGAGGCGGCCCCCTCGAGCGCGCTACGACGCCGCCCCAGTGAGCACGACAGTGAGCATGCCATCGCCCGCCAGCAGGCCCGCCAATGAGCCGGTCCCGACACTCGAGCCCGCCGAGCCCGCCTCCCCGGAGCCGGTCGGCGGCGTGCCGGCGGAGCACGCGGGATCGCGGACGCCGCTCGACGGCTTCGCCCGCACCGCTCACACCGCCTACGAGCCGCAATTCGACTACCTCGACCGCTTCCTCAGGGCCACCTCGGCGCGTCTGACGCTCGGCCTGTCACCACACGCCGTCGCCGCCGCGTGGTTCGACTGGGCGCTGCACCTCGGCCTTTCACCGGGACGCCAGCTCGATCTGATGCTGGCGGCGCTGTCGTATCAAGCGCGCCTCGCCGCCTTCGCGACGACGTGTGCGGGCGGGCGGCATGAGGAGCCGCCGTTCAGCCCGCGGCCCGGCGATCACCGTTTCGATGCCCGGCAATGGCATGCGCCGCCGGCGTGCCTGTGGGCGCAAGCGTACCTGGCCGCGGAGGACTGGTGGTCGCTTGCGGTCTCGCCCCTGCGCGGCGTCTCGCCGAAGCATGCCGAGCGCGTCGCCTTCATGACGAGCCAGCTTCTCGACGTGCTCTCGCCGTCCAACAGCGCGCTCACCAACCCCGTGATCGCCGAGAAGCTTATGACGAGTGGTGGACGCGCGCTGGTGCAAGGCTTCGCCAACCTGATGGAGGACCTCGAGCACGAGCTCACAGGCCAGCCGCCACGCAGCTCCGATCGCTTCACCGTCGGCCGCGACCTCGCGGCGACGCCGGGAACGGTGGTCTATCGCGACCATCTGTTCGAGCTCATCCAGTACCGCGCCACGACGCCCGACGTGCACGCAGAGCCGCTGCTGATCGTGCCGGCCTGGATCATGAAATACTACATCCTCGACCTCAGACCCGAAAACTCGCTGGTCCGCCACCTGCTCGACCAGGGCCACACCGTCTTCATGATCTCCTGGCGGAACCCCGGGCCGGAGGATCGCGACATCGCCTTCGACGACTACCGTCGCGCCGTGATGACCGCCATCCGTGCCATCGAAAGCGCAGCACCGGGCCTCGCCCTGCATCTGGCGGGCTACTGCCTCGGCGGCACCATCGCCGCCATCACCGCCGCCACGATGGCACGCGACGGCGATACGCGGCTCGCCTCGCTGACGCTGCTGGCGGCACAGACGGATTTCAGCGAGGCCGGCGACCTGATGCTGTTCGTCGACGACAGCCAGATCGCCTACCTCGAGGACATGATGTGGGCGCAGGGCGTGCTGCGCGGCCGCCAGATGTCCGGCGCCTTCCAGATGCTGCGCTCCAACGAGCTCGTCTGGTCGCGTCTCATCCAGGAGTACGTCCTCGGAGAGCGAAGCGACGTCTTCGACATCCAGGCCTGGAGCGAGGATCTCACGCGCATGCCCTACAAGATGCATTCGCAATACCTGCGTGGGTTGTTCCTCGAAAACCGGCTGACCGCCGGACGCTTTTCCGTCGAGGGCCGCGTCGTCGCGCTCAAGGACATCGAGGCGCCGATGTTCGTCGTCGGCACCGAGCGGGACCACATCGCACCCTGGCGCTCGGTCTACAAGGCGCACCTCTTCACCGACAACGAAATGACCTTCGTGCTGACCAACGCCGGCCACAACGCCGGCATCGTCTCCGAGCCCGGGCACCCGCACCGCCACTACCGGATGTCGCTGCGCAAGCCGCTCGACCTCTATCGCGATCCCGACACCTGGGCTGCTGAAACGCCACCTCGCGACGGCTCCTGGTGGCCCGCGTGGACGGCGTGGCTCGCGGCACGGAGCTCGTCGCGCGTCGAGGCGCGCTGCGACCGCCGGGCCGCCGGCCTGCTGCACCCACTCGGCCCGGCGCCCGGCAGCTACGTGCTGATCCGCTGACCCTGGGGGCGCAGCGGCCATGGCAGGGCGGTCGCCGCCATCTTGACCTCGGTCAAGCCGCAGCTCCGGCGGCAATGCGAGTCTTGCCGCGAGGCAGGCCGTCAGGCCTGCCGCCAACGATGGAGACGTCGCACCCGTGTCCGCCAAGCCGCGCAAGAGCCGAGCCATTCTGGTCACCGGCGCCTTCGGCCAGATCGGCTCCGAGCTGGTCCCTGCCCTGCGCAGCCACTACGGCAGTGATCGCGTGATCGCCTCCGACCTGCGCATGGCATCCGCGATGGGGTCTGCCGCCGGTCCCCACGCCCACCTCGACTGCACCGAGCCGCACCAATTGTTGGAGATCGTCCGCCGTCACGACGTCGGCGTCATCTATCATCTGGCGGCCATGCTCTCGGCAACGGCTGAGGCCAAGCCGCAGGTCGCCTGGACGCTCAACATGGGCGGGCTCTACAATGTGCTGGAGGTCGCGCGCCAGTACGGCTGCCAGGTGTTCTTTCCGAGCTCCATCGGCGCTTTCGGGCCTTCGACGCCCCACGACCGCACGCCGCAGGTGACGGTGCAGCGACCGACCACGATGTACGGCGTCACCAAGGTTGCCGGCGAGCTGCTCTCGGACTACTACGCGAGCCGCTTCGGCGTCGACACGCGCGGGCTCAGGCTGCCGGGCCTCATCTCGCATTCCGCCCCGCCAGGCGGCGGCACCACGGACTATGCCGTCGACATTTTCCATCAGGCGGTGCGCTACGCGCACTTCACCTGCTTCCTCGCGGCTGATACGCGGCTCGACATGATGTACATGCCCGATGCCGTCGAGGCGATGATCGGCGTCATGGAGGCCGACCCCGCGCGCCTTCGCCATCGCAACGCCTACAACATCACGGCCATGAGCGTGACGCCCGCCGAGATCGCCGCCGCCATCGCCCGGCACATCCCCGCCTTCGCCATAGACTACGACATCGATCCGGTCCGCCAGGCCATCGCCGACAGTTGGCCGCGCTCCCTCGACGACAGCGCCGCCCGCCAGGACTGGGGCTGGGCGCCGCGCTACGATCTCGAGGCGATGACGCGGGACATGCTGGCGCGCGTGCGGGCGCGGCTGGCGCCGGGCAGAGGGGCCTGACGCAACAGGGAGCGGTGCACATGCCGACGACGAGACTGACGGGCTGGCTCGAACACCGCCTCGGCGAGCTCGAGGCATCCGGCCGCAGCAAAGGCGCGGAAGCCGTATTCTCCGGCGTCGTTCCGGCGGGCGGCGGCCGCGGGCCGCGCTACCGTCTCGAAGGGCACGGCGACAGGCCGTTCCTGCGGATGAACTCGAACGGCTATCTCGGGCTTGCGCTCGCCACTGCCGTGCGGGACGCGGAGGACGCAGCCGTGCGCCGCTTCGGCTCCGGCCCCGGCGCCGTCCGCTTCATCAGTGGCACCTGGTCGCCCCATGTCGCACTCGAGCAGCGCCTCGCACGCTTCCACGGGCGCGCAGCCGGCATGCTGTTCAGCTCGGCCTACGCCACGGTGATGGGCAGCCTGCCGCCGCTGGTCAGCGAGCGCACGGCGATCATCAGCGACGCCCTCAATCACAACTGCATCATCAACGCGACGGCGCTATCGCGCCCGCGCCGCAAGCTCATCTACCGCCATCTCGACCTCGACGAGCTCGACCGCCACCTCGACGCGGCAGCGGCGGATTGCGAGCGGGCCATCGTCGTGACGGACGGCGTCTTCAGCATGCGCGGCGATCACGCGCCGCTCGACCGCATCATGGAAATCGTCGAGAGACACGACCCGCGCTTTCGCGAGAACATCATCGTGGTCGTCGATGATTCCCACGGCGTGGGGGCCTTCGGCGCCACCGGGCGCGGCAGCGAGGAAGTGTGCGGCGGTCGGCCCGTCGACATCCTGATCGGCACGCTCGGCAAGGCGTTCGGCGTCAATGGCGGCTATCTCGTCGCCTCGGCCGAGATCGTTCGCTACCTGCGCGAGACTTCGCCGTTCTACATCTACTCGAACCCCATCACACCGGCCGAGGCAGCGGCGGCCGAGGCGGCCGTCGCCATCGTCGACAGCGCCGAGGGTGTCGGGCTGCTCGCCCATCTCGGCGCCATGACACGGCGCTTTCGCGACGGGCTCACGCAGCTCGGCATCGAGACGCTCGACGGGCGGCATCCGGTCGTGCCGGCGATGGTGCGTGACACGCAACGCACGTCGCGGCTCGTCGCGCATCTCAAGCAGAACGGCATTCTGGCGACAGGTCTCAACTATCCGGTCGTCCCGAGGGGCGATGAGGAAATCCGCTTCCAGATCTCGGCCGACCACACCCCCGGGGACATCGACGAGGCGCTGGCGGTTCTCGCGCGCTTCACAGACTGAGCCGCGACGGGGTCACGGGGAGAGGGAAGCGCGTCTCAGGCCTCGTCGAGGCGGGCCTCGATGGCGCGCACCAGCGTCTTCAGGACCTTGATGCGCGCGTACTGCTTGTCGTTGGCCTCGACGAGCGTCCATGGCGCGTAGGAGGTCGACGTGCGGTCGACCATCTCGCACACCGCCGCCTCGTAGGCGTCCCACTTCTCCCGATTGCGCCAGTCCTCCTCGGTCAGCTTGAAGCGCTTGAACGGCGACGTCTCGCGCGCCTTGAAGCGCTTCAACTGCTCGTCCGCACTGATTGCCAGCCAGAACTTCGCTACGACCAGACCGTGCTCGTCGAGGTCTCGCTCGAAATCGGCGATTTCGGCGTAGGCGCGCTGCCAGTCGTGGGGTGCCGCGAACCCCTCGACCCGCTCGACGAGGACGCGCCCGTACCACGACCGGTCGTAAATGGCGAAGAAGCCCTTCATGGGCAAATGCCGCCAGAAGCGCCAGAGATAGGGCAGCCGCTTCTCCTCGTCGCTCGGCGCGGCGATCGAGATCGTCCGGTAGAAGCGCGCGTCGAGAGCTCCCGTGACGCGCCGGATCGCGCCGCCTTTGCCGGCAGCATCGCTGCCTTCGAAGACGCAGACGACGCCGGAACGCCGGAAGCGCTTCTCGCGCGAGAGCTTGTTGAGGCGGCCCTGCCATTTCTCCAGCGCCTGCGCGTACTCTTTCCCCTTGAGCGTCCTGTCGAGGTCGAGCGCGCGGATGACGTTGAGCCCGTCGAGCGCGTGCGTCGTTTCGGCGGGCGTGGCGCGCGCCTTCTTCGCCGCGGCGGGCCGAGCGGCTCGCAGAGCCCCGAGCACATGCTCGCCGACGCTGAGCGAGCGGTATCTCGGTTCGTAGCCGGGCACGACGATCCAGGGCGCCTCGACGGTCGAGGTCTCCCGCAGGAAGTCCTCGCTGACCGCGACGAAGTCGTCGTAGAGCGCGAACCGCTTCACCTCCTCCTTGGGGACACGCCAGCGCGTTCTTGGATTGCCCCTGAGCTCCTGCATGCGCTGGCGCTGCTGCGACTTCGAGAGATGGAACCAGAACTTGAGCAGCACCACGCCCTCGGCGACGAGCATGCGCTCGAAGCGCTGGATCTCCTCGAGATGCCGCACGAAGTCGCCGCGCGACATGCGCCCCTGCACATGCTCGATGATCGGCATGGTGTGCCAGGCGCCGAAGAACACGCCGATCTTGCCCCTCGGCGGCAAGGCCCGCCAGAACCGCCACATGCGGGGCCGGGCGCTCTCCTCGTCGGTCGGCGGCGGGAAGGCCTGCACCTCGATCTGGCGCGGGTCCATCCAGGCGTTGAGCAGGTTGACCGTCTCGCCCTTGCCGGCACCGTCCACGCCCGCGATCAGGATCAGGACCGCCCGGTCCTTCCTCTGGAAGAGGTCGTATTGGGCGTTGAGCAGTTCGGTGCGCAACGTCCCTTCGCGCGCGTCGTAGTCGGTCTTGGAGATCCTGTGATCGAGATTGGCGGATTCGAACATCGCGTCTGCAGCGTCCTTGCGTTGCCGCTGACGGTTGCCGGCAGACATGCCGCCACCGCCCGGCGTCGATCGACTCGTCCACGTCAGGCTACGTCCCCCGACCCACACCTGTCATCGGTCCCGCGCCGCCTCAGCAGGACCGGTCCGAAATACCGCTGTCGGATGATGCGACGGCGTTGCGACATCCGAGTGTCGGCAATGGGCACCGGGACCGGCAAAGCCCGCCAAACCGCCTGCGTCATCCCACAGAAGCAACCTGAAAGTCACCTGCAAGGAGCGTCCCGGGATTTCCCAGGCGGATGGAGACAAAGCAGAATTCTTTCATTGTGTTACTTACTTATACTCAAGTCCGACACTTCCGCCTCAACTTCGGACAGATTGTCGCAATACGTTAGCAACAGCTTGCTTTTCCATAGCTCCATCGCCTCTATCCCCGCGCTGAGTTAACAAGTACGGGATGGACCAGATGAAGTGGTTTGCGTTGGGCCTTGCAGCCCTTATTGGAATTGTCTTCGCCACACCGGACGCGGAGGCGCGTCGCTACAAGGGCGAGCGTACAATCGAGGGACGAAAGGCGACACACAAGCGGACCTATCGCACGCGGACGACACGCCTGCGCAAGGTGCGCCGCAGCTACCGCTCGACACGCGCACATCGCCGCCAGCACTATCGCTCACGCGCCAGCCACCGCCGCTATGCACGGCCTGACGGCTACCGGCGCGCCTACACACGCACCGCCCGCTACACCCGCACATCGCGCCGCGAAGGCACCTTGCGCCTGACCAGCCTCGGCAGGCACAGCGGCGTCGGCGCCCGCCCGCGCAAGTGGTGCGGCTGGTGGATGCGCACCCAGCTCGGCGGCGGTCCGGAGTTCAACGTCGCCTGGAACTGGCGCAAGTACGGCAGCCCGACGGGGCCCCAGGTGGGCGCCGTGGTCGTCTGGCGTCACCACGTCGGCATCATCACGGGCCAGGCCTCCAACGGCCGCTGGATCGTGAAGTCCGGCAATGACGGGGGCCGCGTGCGTGAGCGCGCCCGCTCGGTCGCCGGGGCCGTCTTCCGCATCTGACACAGGCCACCGGGAACCTCGTCGCCGCGGACGGCACGCGCAAGCGTGACCGGCCGCGGCGCTCGCATGCCAGGTCACGATGAGTTGGGCCGCGCGCCTCTGCCTGCGCCGGACGCGCGGAGAGCTTTCCTCGAGGGGGTGGCCGCTCTAGCGGGCCAGCTCGCGCAGGCCGCGGCGGATGAGCTTGGCGGTATCGGCCTCCGCACCGAGCTCCTTGTGCGCCACGGCGATCGCCTGGCTGGCCTGCCCGGGGTTGTAGCCGAGATTGACCAGCGCCGATATCGCCTCCGCCGAGGCATTGCCGTCGGCGGGCGCGGCACGATCGCGTGCGCCCGTCGCCGGGACCACGAGACCGGCCACCGACAGCGCCGGCGCCTTGTCCTTGAGCTCCGCCACGATCCGCTGCGCGAGCTTCTTGCCGACGCCGGGGGCCTCCGCCACGGCCGCCCAGTCCTGGAGCGCAATGGCATTGGCCAGTTCCTGAGGACCGAGCGTGCCGAGAACGCCAAGCGCCACCTTGGCGCCGACGCCCTGAATGGACTGGAGCGTGCGAAACCAGGTTCGCTCGACCTCGCTCGCGAAGCCGAACAGGCGGATGGCGTCCTCGCGGACGTGCGTGTCGATGGTGAGCGAGACCTCGCCGCCGAGCGTCAGGCTGCGCAGGGTGCGCGAGGACAGCTGTACCTCGTAGCCGACGCCATTGACGTCGATGATGGCGTGGCTCTCGCCGATAGCATCGACCTTGCCTCTGAGTTTGCCGATCAAGCGCGGGCCTCCCTGGCAAGGCGCGCCGCCGGTGAACTGCGATGGCTGGCATGGCAGATGGCGATGGCGAGCGCGTCGGCCTCGTCTGCGGAGTCGAACTTCGCCTTGGGCAGCAGGAAGCCGACCATGGCCTGTACCTGCCGCTTCTCGCCATGCCCGGCCCCGGTCACGGTCTTCTTGATGACGTTCGGCGCATACTCGCTGACGGCGATGCCCTTGAGCGCCGGCACCAGCAGCGCGATGCCGCGGGCCTGACCCAGCTTCAGCGTCGCACGGGCATCCTTGTTGACGAACGTCTCCTCGACAGCCGCTTCACGCGGAGCGAAAGCGGCGAGCACACTCGACAGCCCCTCGTAGATCTCGCGGAGGCGGTAGGCGAGCGTCTCGTCCGATTGGGAGGTGATGTGACCGCTCGCGACGTAGGCGAGCCGGACGCCATCCGACTCGACCACGCCCCAGCCCGTGCGGCGCAGCCCCGGATCTATGCCGATAATGCGAATCGAGTTTCCCATCATGCGCCCTGGATAGCATGTCCGGCGTCTGGCATCCTCCGCTCACGGGAGCGCGCACAGAGATATCGGCGGGAGAGCGAGATGAGACACCCGATTCTACTGATGGCCGGCGTCACAATCATCATCGTGGCGCTGCTCATGCGCCGCTGGGCCGGCCGCAACAGCGTCACGGACTTGGCCGTCGACGCGGCCTGGGACGTGGCGCGCCGGCGCGGCAAGGGCTTCGCAGAGACGGACATGGGCCGTCACCTCGACGAGGTTCGCGCCGGCTCGCACGTCGGCCGCGCACGCAAGATCGCCGGGCTCGGTATCCGGCACGTGATCGCGCAGATCGTCGGCAAGCTGGCGCTTGCCGGCCTGCTCGGCGGCGCCGGGCTGACGGCCGCCGCCTTCCTGCTCAAGTAGTCGGTCCGGTCGTCGGTGCGAATAACCGGGCTCGCGCGTCGGCTCAGGCCGCCGTCAGTTTGGCCAGGACCTCCTGGTCCACCTCGAAATTCGAGTAGACGGCCTGCACGTCGTCGTCGTCCTCGAGCGTGGCGATGAGCTTGAGGATGCTCCGGGCCTGCTCCTCGTCGACGGGCGCCGATACCTGCGGCCGCCACTCGGGCTTCACCGAGGTCGGCGCGCCGAGCGACTTCTCGAGGGCTGCCGCGACGGCGCCGAGGCCGTCGAAGGCGCACGTGACGATGTGGCCGTTGGCATCCGACTGCACGTCGTCGGCGCCCGCCTCGATGGCGGCCTCGAGCACCGCGTCTGCGGTTCCGGCATCCGGCGCGAAGACGATCTCGCCGACGCGCGCGAACATGTGCGAGACGGCGCCGGTGGAGCCGAGATTGCCGCCGTGCTTGGTGAAGGCCGCCCGTACGCCGCCGCCCGTGCGGTTGCGGTTGTCGGTCAGGGTCTCGACGATGACGGCGACGCCGCCGGGGCCGTAGCCTTCGTAGCGGATGGCCTCATAGGCCTCGGAGTCGCCGCCCTGCGCCTTCTTGATCGCCCGCTCGATGTTGTCCTTGGGCATGTTCTCGGCGCGCGCATTCTGGATGGCGAGCCGCAGCTTGGGGTTCGAGTCGACGTCCGGACTGCCTTCCTTCACCGCGACGGTGATCTCGCGCACGAGCTTCGAGAAGACCTTGGAGCGCGCTTTGTCCTGGCGCCCCTTCCGGTGCATGATGTTCTTGAATTGCGAATGACCTGCCATCGACGTCTCGTCCGGATCTGGGGTGGTGGTGGGGTTCGCCACCTTATACGTCCGCAGGCTCGCGAAATCCATGGGGTGCCACTTCGGCACGCCAGTTAACGCTTTATTAATACTTTGGGCCTAGCTTGCAGACAGGATGCATTACATCCTTGTGCCGCGCCTGCTGCCCAGCGGCGGCACTACGGAGGCCAGGGAGTATCGAGCTTCCGACATTCGTGCCGACGAGGCGGGTCGCATTTCGCTTCGGGCACGCATCAAGACAGACAGCGGGATGCTGTCACGAAAGAGCCAGACCTCTTTCTCATCTGACCCAGAATTGCGGCTCGGTAGGTCTCAGGACCCCACCGAGCCGCAAGGGTCCGACGGCCGTTGCCAGCCCTGTCCCGTCATCCACCTCGACCGCGAGACCGCAGATCGTAGCCGGCCCCATGGCCGGCTCGAACCGTCCGCTCGGAATGCGGGTCAGAAAGCGGTGGATCGGCTCGTCGGTGGTCATGCCGAGCACCGAGTTGTAGTCACCGCACATCCCGACGTCGGACATGTACGCCGTGCCGCCGGGAAGGATGTGATCGTCAGCGGTAGGCGCATGGGTGTGCGTACCGACGACGAGCGTCGCGCGCCCGTCCACGAAATGTCCCAGCGCCTGCTTTTCCGATGTCGCCTCGGCGTGGAAGTCGATGATCGCGACGTCGGCGCCCCCCTTGAGCCTGCAGGACGAGAGCTCCCGGTCGACGGCCCGGAACGGACAGTCGAGCTCGGCCATGAAGACCCGCCCCATGACATTGGTCACCAGCACATCGGCGCCGTTGCGTGCCTTGAAGAGGCCGACGCCGCGCCCTGGCGTGCCGGCCGGAAAGTTGAGCGGGCGCAGCATGCGCTCGTGTCGCCCGATGAAGACCAGCGCCTCCCGCTGGTCCCAGACGTGATTGCCGGTCGTCACCACGTCGGCGCCGGCGTCGAGCAGATCCACCAGGATGCTCTCGGTTATGCCGAACCCGCCGGCCGAATTCTCACCGTTGACCACGACGAAATCGAGATCGTAGCGTCGGCGCAGCTCGGGCAGCGCACCAATCACCGCATTGCGCCCGGAGCGCCCGACGACATCACCGAGAAACAGCAGGCGCACCGTGGATCATCCCTCGAATTGTCTGGCGCCCGATGGGGTCAGAACCCAATCGAGGCGTTGATCGTAGTCGGCCACCGGCACGTCCGCCAGCTCCTGCTCGTCGAAGGCCAGCCCCACGACGACGACAGGTCCGGCCCGCCGCAGCGCCGCCAGCGTACGGTCGTAGAAGCCTCCGCCATAGCCGAGGCGATGTCCGCGGGCATCAAAAGCGAGCAATGGTGCAAGGACGACGTCCGGGCGCACCTCGGCGGCCGACGGCAACGGCTCGCGGATGCCCCATACACCACGGCCCAGCGCGTCCCCCGGTGACCAAGCGCGGAAGACGAGCGGCTGCCCCTTGCCCACCACGACGGGCAGAGCCAGCTTCCAGCCCCCGCCCGCCAGTCGCTCGAGCAACGGCCGCGTATCGATTTCGGAGCCCATGGAATGGAAACCCGAGGCCGTCCGTCCGTGGCGCCCCGGCAGAAAGGCAAGGCCTCGGTTGGCGATCGCGGCAGCAGCAGCCGCGGCGCCTGCTGCGTGGACTGCCGTCCGCCGCGCCTCGCACTCGATCCTCAGCCGCGCCTTCTCGGCCCTCAGGTCCTCACTCGCCATCGGCGCTTTAGAGCAAATCGCTCGTCCGACGGCAAGCGCACGACACGCGGCATGACGGCTTTTGCGCGGGCTCTGCCGAGGGGTGCCGAACCGCTGGCTCTCGCCAGCCTCAGTCACGCAGGGATTTGATCCCACTCCACAGGCCGGCGAGCGCCATCGCCCCGATCAAGCCCGTCAGCACCAGGAACGAGACCAGCCTGTTGGTCAGATGGGACATGCCGAAGCTCGTCGTCACGCTGGCCGGTCCGGATCCCGGGCTCTGCATCGCGCGCACGGACTCACCACCCGGTCGCCCGAGCATGAGATACTCGATCCGTTGCGAGCCTCCGGCGAGTTGTCGACCCGTCAGCTTCACATTGCAGAAGGCGACGACGAAGACGTACGTCTTGCACTTCGCCTCGTCGACCGCCACGCCGCGCGCCGGCACCAGGCTCTTGGCATCACGCCCGAAATCGGACATGAGCGGAGGCCCCAGGAGGTAAATGAGAAACGCACAAAGCGCTCCGAAGAAGAGTCCTGCCGCGATCTGTTTCATGTTCCCCCCCTGCGGGATCGCCCCGCTGCAAACGTCTGTGGCGGCGGCCGTCCCTGGCCCGGCTCAGCCTGTAAGCGCGATACAGGATGATTCTTACAATTCGCTCAAGGATGGTCCGCCAGCGTCGCAACGCCGCGTACCGACGGCGAGCCCCGAGCAGCCCGACCGATCGACAGCGGCAGGGCCGGGCGCTGCGCCCGGCCGGCGGGATGACAGGAGGAAATGCAGAGCCGCCTGAGCCGTTGGAGACGACGATCCCGCAAGGTCCCTACTGTCGTAGGTGGGCGCCGAGTGAACGGAACCACGGTCCCGATCAGGGTCAGCTCCCGTGCGGATCTTATAGGCCCCCGGGAACGAATTGCTCCTGACGCGCCCCGCAGCCCTGCGTCGGGGAATGTAGGGTGCAGCCCGGAAAAATCCAGTGAAAGCCGCCAAACGGGAAATTTCAGGGGAGAAACCGGGTCGCCCCCGCCACCAGCGTGGTGTCAGGCGACATCGGCTGTGCGCGGCCTCGGGGCTGCAGCGTTCGCCGCGCCGAGCGCGCTTTTGGCGTCCCAGAGCTCATCGACGATCAGGATCGCCGCCATGAGCATCAGCCGGTCGTCGCCGACCTGGCCGAAATCCTGCGCCAGAGCTTCGACCCGCTCCTTGACGTGCCCGGCCAGAGCCAGCAATCGCTCCTCCTCGCCCTCGCCGCAGCGCAGGCGGTAGGTGCGTCCGTTCACTGTGACGGAGATCTGGCCCATCGCCCCCTTCCCGCCATGGTCACAGAACGTCGGCGCCACGGCGAATCACGTCTGGATCTCCATAGCGTTATGCAGTGAATCGATAACCCAATCAATGCGATCGAGCACGGCCTTCTGCCGCTCCTCGAGGAGGCGGACGCGCTCCTCGGCCAGTTGCAACCGCCGAGCCAGCTCATCGCGTTCCGACTCGAGCTGCTGCAGGCGAGTTTCCAGATCGTCGGCATCGCCGGTCACAGCGGTGCGCCTCTTCTTCTGACCTGCCGATCCGTTCATTGGCTGCCCCCGCTGCCAAATCAGGGCAAAACGCCCATTCCCGGCCGCAACGGCATGAGCGTGATGCTGCGCCCTGCCCGCGCGGAGGTCGTCCGCAAGGCGGGCGGCGCCCATCCTTCGCTCCCTCCCGGTCGTGCCGGAGGTCCGTTCGGTCAGTGCCCTCTAGGAACACGCGTTCGCCGCAAGCCGCCTGACGCGCTCCATCATCGAACATAGGGTGGCGCGGAGGCTGCGGTCAATCGCTGCAATTGACTGCATGTCGAAAACATGACGGACGTGTTCACAACACACCATCGCGAGCGTTGACAGTGCTTCCAGGCCTCGACAGAGTGCCGACGGCTCACCCGCACCGAGCGTGCGGCGGCCGGTGTTTCCGAGATGCGGCGCCGCATTCCCGTCGGCTTCGGCGCCGGACCGGGATCGTCTCGGCGGCTCGGCCAAGACCACCTGCAGATCACCTCTGCTCGCTCTTCGCGCCCACGCGCGGGAGCCGGGCGCCACGGCTGGCGCGAGCGCCAGCGGACCGAAGGAGAGAGAGAATGACCGTCAAGATTGCAATCTCGGGTTTCGGCCGCATCGGTCGGAATATTCTGAGGGCGATCGCCGAATCCAAGCGCAGCGACGTCAAGGTGGTGGCGATCAACGACCTGTGCACGCCGAAGGACAATGCGCACCTGTTCAAGTACGACTCGGTGCACGGCCGCTACCCCGGCGAGGTCAAGGTCGACGGCGACACGCTCGACATCGGCCTCGGCTATACAATCAAGGCGCTTGCCGAGCGCGATCCGCGCAAGCTGCCCTGGAAGGCGATGGACATCGACATCGTCATGGAGTGCACGGGCATCTTCACCGACCGCGACAAGGCCGCCATGCACCTCGAGGCGGGCGCCAAGCGCGTGCTGGTATCGGCTCCCGCGAAGGGCGCAGACCTCACGGTCGTCTACGGCGTCAATCACGACAAGCTCAGCGCCGACCACAAGGTCGTCTCGAACGCGTCCTGCACGACCAACTGCCTCGCCCCGGTCGCCAAGGTCCTCAATGATCTCTGCGGCATCAAGTCGGGCTTCATGACCACGGTGCACGCCTACACCAACGACCAGAACGTGCTCGACCAGGCCCACAGCGACATGCGCCGCGCCCGCGCCGCCGCGCTCTCGATGATTCCGACATCGACGGGTGCCGCCGCCGCCGTCGGCCTCGTCCTGCCCGAGCTCAAGGGCAAGCTCGACGGCACCGCCATCCGCGTGCCGACGCCGAACGTCTCAGTGATCGACCTCAAGTTCATCCCCGGTCGCGAGACGGCCGTCGACGAGATCAACACGGCCATGGAGCGCGCTGCCAATCAGGCGCTGAAGGGCGTGCTGGGCGTGACCAAAGAGCCGCTCGTCTCCATCGACTTCAACCACAATCCCCACTCCTCGACCTTCGACATGACGCAGACGCAGATCGTCGATGGCAAGCTCGTGCGCGTCCTGAGCTGGTACGACAACGAGTGGGGCTTCTCGAACCGCATGAGTGACACCGCCGTCGCCATGGCCAAGCTCATCTGAGCGAGCCAGCGAGGATATGCCAATGCGAGAGCGGGACGGGCCAGCGCCTGTTCCGCTCTCGCCGTATCAGACCCGCCTCTCCGGCCGGCGCCCCCAGGAAATCCGGCATTGCCATCGGCCGGGCAGCGGCGGCATGATGCCTTTGGTACGGACAAGCCGCGCACCCAACGAGACCCGAGGAAACGCTCCATGAACAGGATCACCGGCCGCAGCGCCTTTCTGGCGCTCCTGAAGGACGAGGGCATCACGCATCTCTTCGGCAATCCCGGCACGACGGAATTGCCGATCATGCATGCTCTCAAGGAGCATCCCGATCTCAACTACGTCCTCGCCCTGCAAGAGAGCCTCGTCGTCGCCATGGCGGACGGCTTCTCGCGCGCCACCGGACGCCTCGTTGCCTGCAACGTGCATGTCGCCCCCGGCCTCGGCAACGCGCTCGGCTCGCTCTACAATGCCAAGTTCACGGGCACACCGATGATCCTGACGGCCGGCCAGCAGGAGCTGGGCCACGGGCTCACCGAGCCACTGCTCTACGATACGCTCGTGCCGATGGCCGAGCCGCTGGTGAAATGGGCGACCGAGATCCATCGCCTGGAGGACATGCCGCGCATCATCCGCCGCGCCGCCAAGATCGCCATGACGCCGCCGACCGGCCCGGTGTTCATCTCGCTGCCGGGCGACATCCTCAACAACGAGGCCGGCATCGACCTCGGCCAATCGACGCGCATCGAGACACGCGTGCGCCCGTCCGACGAGTTGCTGGAGCGCCTCGCCGACCGCCTGCTCAAGGCCGAGCGGCCGGTGATCATCTGCGGCGACGAGGTCGTGAAGAGCGACGCACTCGAGGAGGCGGCCGCCTTCGCCGAGACGCTGGGGGCACCGGCCTACCAGCAGACCTGCCCTTACGGAGCCCACTTCCTCTCCGAGCGAGCGACCTTCATGGGAGCGCTCTCGCGCGACCAGAAGCAGGTGCGCTCGGTCCTCGAGCCCTACGACCTCATGATCGTCGTGGGCGCCGACGTGCTGCGCATGTCGGTGTGGAGCGAGACGGATCCCATGCCGCCGGGCCTCTCTCACGTGCAGATCGGCCTCGTCGACTGGGAGATGGGCAAGAACTATTCGCCAGAGATGGCCATTCTCGCCGATGTCCGGGAGACGCTCGCGGCCCTCATCCCGGTGCTGCGGCGCAAGGGTGGCGCGGCGCTCGAAGCCCGCGCGAAGGCGGCCGTGGCGGCGCTCGCCGACAAGAACTGGTCCGCCAGGCGTGCAAAGCTCAAGACGCAGATCGACGCGGCTCCCCCGGGCAAGCCGATCGCCCCGGACTGGATGACACTGCGGATCGCCGAAGCCCTGCCCAAGGATGCCATCGTGGTCAACGAAGGCCTGACCTCGGCCCGCCTCATCAACGACCTCGTCCCCTATCGGGACCGCTACTCCTTCCACGGTCTCGCCTCGGGCGGCATCGGCTGGGGCATTGCGGCGGCGGTCGGCGTGCAGATCGCCCATCCCGATCGCCGCGTGGTTGCCGTCATCGGCGACGGCAGTGCCATGTACTCGGTGCAGGCACTGTGGACGGCCGCACATCTCAAGCTGCCGCTCACCTACATCATCTGCAACAACGGCGGCTATCGCATCATCAAGCAGCGCCTGCTGGCCTTCCACGGCAACGACCAGTTCATCGGCATGGACTTCAAGGACCCGGCCATCGACTGGGTCGGGCTGGCAAGCTCGATGGGCGTCACCGCGACGCGCGTGACCGATCCGGACCAGTTGAAGCCGGCGCTCGAGGCAGCGCTCGCCAATCCCGGCCCCAACCTGCTGGACGTGGTCGTCGACGGCAAGGTCTGAAGCGCATCCCCAGGTTCGCAGGCCGGCCCCGGCGCCGGCCTCTGGCCTTGCACTTGCATCCAGGCTATCAGAGGCCGCATCGAATTCCTCAACGACCCGATCCTCACGGAGAGTATCCATGACGCAGACGCTCGAGCAGATCGCCCAGGCCATGGTGGCGCCCGGCAAAGGCATTCTCGCCGCCGACGAGAGCACCGGCACCATCAAGCGCCGGTTCGACTCCATCAAGACCGAGTCGACGGAGAACAGCCGCCGCGACTACCGCGAGATGCTGTTCCGCTGCACCGACGCCATGAAGAACCACATCTCCGGCGTCATCCTCTACGACGAGACGCTGCGCCAGAAGGCCAAGGACGGCACGCCGCTCGCCAAGGTCATCGCCGACACCGGTGCACTGCCCGGCATCAAGGTCGACAAGGGCACCAAGCCCCTGCAGTTCTGCCCGGCGGAGGTCGTGACCGAAGGGCTCGACGGCCTGCCCGACCGCGTCAAGGAGTACGTCGGCCTCGGCGCCAAGTTCGCCAAATGGCGCGCCGTCATCGACATCGGCAACGGCATCCCCTCCTACACCTGCATCAAGACCAACGCCCACGCGCTCGCCCGCTATGCCGCCATCTGCCTCGAGGGCGGCCTCGTGCCGATCGTCGAGCCGGAGGTGCTGATGGACGGCACCCATGACATCGACCGCTGCGCCGAGGTCACCGAGTGGGTGCTCAAGGAGGTCTACCAGGAGCTCTACTACAATCGCGTCACACTCGAGCAGACCGTCCTGAAGCCCAACATGGTCATCGCCGGCAAGAAGTCGCCGAAGCAGGCGGGCCACGAGGAGGTGGCCGAGAAGACGCTCATGGTTCTGAAGCGCACCGTGCCGGCCGCCGTGCCGGGCATCGCCTTCCTTTCGGGTGGCCAGTCCGACGAGGACGCGACGGCGCACCTTCACTACATGAACGCCATGGGCCCGAACCCCTGGAAGCTGTCGTTCTCCTATGGCCGTGCGCTTCAGGCCGCGGCACTCAAGGCCTGGAGCGGCAAGGCGGAGAACGTGGCCGCCGGACAGCGGGCCTTCTCGCATCGCGCCCGCATGAACGGCCTCGCCGCCTCCGGCAAGTGGAAGCCGGAGCTCGAGAAGGTGGCTTAAGATCCGAGCGTCCTCTCTGGACGAGCCTCACGACGGGCTTCATTGAAAGCGCCGCCCCGGAGCACTCCGGGGCGGCGCTGTTTTTTTCGGCGCGAGGTGGTGACGACCCGGCGATGCCGTCAGCGCGCCTGCGCCACGGGGATGCGGCCGGCGATGGTGTGTTTGCCGCCCTTCGGATCGATCCTGAGAATGATCATTTCTCCCGACGACACCGCGGTATCGGTGAGCGCGCTGATATTGAACTGATGCGTCACCAGCACATGCAGCTCGCCGGCGGGAATGGCGGAGATGTAGCGGCGAAGCTCGGAAGTGCGCGCGCGGTCCTTGCTGGGATCGTGGTAGAGCGAGTTCAGGAACGTCCGCTCCTCCACCTTTCCGAGGCCGAGCAACTCCGCCGTCTCGCGGCAGCGGCACCACTCACTCGAGAGCACGCGCGCCACCTTGATGCCGCGCCGCCTGAACGCCTCCCCGAGCCGGCGGGCCTCGGCGCGCCCGGTGGCGTCGAGATTGCGTTGCGTCGTGCAGTCGCCGAGCTTGAAGCGGGCGGGATCGCCGGTGCCGGGCGCCGTGGCGTGGCGGATGAGAACCACGTAGCCGGACGTCGCGACGAGCTTCCACGCCGCCTCGCCCCTGACCTCACGCGCGGAGGCGGCGGCGGGCGCCAGCGTCACGAGCGCCAGCAGTGCCGCCACGACGAGCGCCTTCAATTGCGGTCCTCCGGCAGCACGGGGATCGGATAGCATGGCACGCCCTCCTCCTCGAGCTCCTGCACCTCGCTCGGCGACGCCTCGCCGTAAATGCCGCGCGGCTCGCTTTCCTCGTAATGGATCTTGCGGGCCTCCTCCGCGAAGCGCGGCCCGACGTACTCCGACTTCGCCAGAACCTCGTCGCGCACCTTGCGCAGCGCCTCCAGCATCTTGCGCTGTTCCTCTGGCATGCCCGCCGCCTGCGTCATCGCGGGCGCTGGCGCCGCCACGGGCTGTGCGCTCTCGGACTTGGAGACGATTCCGGGCGCCATCAGCGCCTTCTCGACATTGTTGGAGCCGCAGTCGGGGCATGTCACCTGCTTGCGCTTGGCCTGCCGGTCGTAGGTCGCGCTGTTGCGGAACCACGCTTCAAATTCGTGCCCCTTCTTGCACACCAGACGGTATCGGATCATGTGACCTCCGACGCCCTCTTCTGCGCCGCCGCCTCCACGACCTCGAACTCCCGATCGTGCTCGAGCGACGGCACGCGCTGTCGCGCCTCCTCCACCTTGGCGCAGTCGACATCAGCGAACACGACCATCGGATCGATGCCGCCCTCCGCGACGACCTCGCCCCAGGGGGCCACGACCAGCGAATGGCCGAACGTGGCGCGGCCGTTCTCGTGACGTCCGCCCTGCGCCGCTGCCAGCACCCAGCACCCCGTCTCGATCGCCCGCGCCCGCAGCAGCACGTGCCAGTGGGCCTCGCCGGTCTGGCGCGTGAAGGCCGAGGGCACCGTCAGCACCTGCGCACCCGCCTTCGCCAGCGCCCGGTAAAGATGAGAGAAGCGCAGGTCGTAGCAGATGGTGATACCGAGCCGGCACCACGGCAGATCGGCCACCACCGCCGTGGCGCCCGGCGCGAAATTACGCGACTCGCGATAGCTCTCGCCGCCCGGCAACGTCACGTCGAACATGTGCAGCTTATCGTAGCGCGCGACGATGACGCCCTTCGGGTCGATCAGCAGCGCACGGTTGGCGATCTTGTCGGCGCTGACCGCGACGCCGACCGAGCCGAGGTGCAGCCAGATGCCGAGTTCACGCGCCAGGGCGCGATAATGCGCGAGGACGGGGTTGCCCTCCTCGGGACGCGTCGCCACGAACAGCCGGGCGCGGTCCATCTCCATGATGTTGGTATTTTCCGGCGTCTGCACGTACTGGGCACCGCCACGGGCCGCCGCGCGGATCAGATCCGTCGTCGCAACGAGATTGGCCTCGACGTCGCGCCCCGTCCTGAGCTGCACGAGGCCGACCCGGAAGCGCCCACTGGCCCCAGCCGGTTGCGTGGTCATGCCTTGCTCCCATTCCCTTGCCCATCACCTGCCAGGAGCGGATCGAGCTCGCCCTTGGCATCGAGCGCGTAGAGATCGTCACAGCCTCCTACGTGGCGCTCGCCGATCCAGATCTGCGGCACCGTGTGACGCCCACCGGCCTTCTCGCGCATCTCGGCGCGACGGGACGAATCGAACGTGACATCGATTTCGTCCACCTCGGCCCCTTTGGCGCCGAGCAGACGCTTGGCGCTGTAGCAATAGGGGCACATCATCGTCGTGTAGATCGTAACCTTCGCCATGCGCGAATCCAATCCGTGATCGTGGGAGAACGCGAGCGCAAACCCGGCACGCAGTGTCCGTAGTGCCGACAGTGTAACAGGAATCCAGAATCTAAAGCGCCATCGGCCCCGATGGAAGCCGTCACGTTCCCACGAGCACGGCATCCGTGACCATGGCCAGGGCCACGACGTCGACCCGTGCCGCACCGGCGGCTCTCAGCACCCTGGCACAGGCCTCGACGGTGGCGCCCGTCGTGATGACATCATCCACGAGCAGAATCCGGAGGTCGTCGACCGGCCGGCTCGGCCGCGTCCGCAGGGCGAATGCGCCCGCGACATTGCGGCGGCGCTGATCATGGGTAAGGCCGACCTGAGACGGGGTCCGGCGCCGGCGCACCAGCAGCGTCGGATCGTGCCGCACCCCCGTCAGGCGCGCCAGCTCGCCGGACAGGATCGCCGCTTGGTTGTAGCGGCGCGACAGCAGACGCCAGCGATGCAGGGGCACCGGCACGATCAGATCGAGGTCGGCGCGCAACGGCGCACTCGCCTGCTCGAGCCATCGCCCGAACAAGCGGCGGGCATCGTGCCGGTCGCCATACTTGAACTGATGGAGCAGTTGCCGGATGACGCCATCGTAGCGCGCCACTGCCCGCGCCCGATCGTAGGCGGGCGGAGAGGCCATGGCCGCTGCCGACAGCATGGGACCGCCGGTATCATAGGGCATCGGCAGGCCGAGCCGATCACACAGCGGCGCGCGGATGAAATCGATCCCGCGCCAGCATGCGGCGCACAACGCATCGTGTCGGGCGATGGGCTCCCGGCAGGACAGGCAGACGGGCGGCAGCACATACTCGCCGAGGCGGTGCAGAGTCCGCGCGAGCGCTCCCCGTGCCTCTGCGATCGTCGCCATCGCCCTCGCCTACACTAACCAACCGGCAACCATGCTAAGCTTGAAGGAAGATCCCTGGCTAGCCCTCAATAGGCTCAAACAGTCGAGCTTGCCCGTGCGCGCCCCTCCGACCGATCAGGCCCTTTTCGACCGCACCCTGGTCCTGCAGCGACGCCGCAGGGCCGCCGCCGCGCTGCCCCGGCACGACTTCCTCTTGCGCCATGCCGCCGACGAGATCGCCTTCCGCATCTCGGCCGTGCTGCGCCAATTCCCCAGGGCGCTCGACCTCGGAGCACATCACGGCCTCATCGCGCGCACGCTCGCGGAGAACGCGGCGATCGGTCAGGTTATCGCTCTCGATCCCTGCCCCGATCTGTTGCGCGCCTCGCCCGGTCCCACCGTCTGCGCCTACGAGGAGTTGTTGCCCTTCGCGGACGCCTCGCTCGATCTGGTGGTGTCGGCCTTCGGTCTGCAATTCGTCAACGATCTGCCGGGGGCTCTGATCCAGATCCGGCGCGCGCTCAGGCCGGACGGTCTGTTCCTCGCGGCGATCCTCGGCGGTCGCACGCTGGGCGAACTCGCCGACGCGCTCCTCTCGGCCGAAGCCTGGCTCACAGGTGGCGCCAGTCCGCGCGTAGGGCCCTTTGCGGATGTCCGCGATCTCGGCGCGCTCTTGCAGCGGGCAGGTTTCGCGCTACCGGTGGCGGACGCCGAGACGCTGACCGTCACGTATGCGTCGGCCCTGGAGCTGATGCACGATCTGCGCGGGATGGGCGCCGGCAACATGCTGGCCGCGCGCAGCCGGCGGCCGCTGTCGCGCGCTGTGCTCGGCCAAGCCTTGCAGAACTATGACGAGCGGTATAGCGCCGGGAACGGCCGCGTGCGCGCCACCTTCGAAATCGTATGGCTGACCGGCTGGGCGCCTCACGAGAGCCAGCAGCAGCCCCTGCGTCCCGGCACGGCCCGCATGCGCCTAGCCGATGCACTCGGCACGTGCGAACGCCCGGCCGGCGAGAAAACGCCGGGACCGGACGAGCACACGTCGGGCTGAATCGGCAGGATGCGAGGCTTCAGCGGATCACTTGAAGCCGGCGGCAGCGGAATCGAAGCTTCCGGCGGTCTTCTGACCGAGTGTGGTGGCGGCGAGAATGAGGCCCAGTGCGATGAAGCTCGCGAGCAGGCCATACTCGATGGCCGTAGCGCCGCGCTCGTCTTTCACAAACCGTGTGATCATCGTGCGGGACTTCCCGCAGCAGTCATTTCCAACGTACGCGCGAGACATGACGCTCCTCCACTGACGCTGCGAGCCCTGTTCTCAAAGCAGGTCTCTCAACATGGCCCTCAACGGTTCGTCCGCTGGGGGCATCTGGTACTCACCCATTCTGTTGGCACGAACCCATGCGAGCTCCTGGCCCTCCGCGGGCTTCACCTCGCCTCGCCACCGTCGACAGACGTAGAGCGGCATCAGCAGGTGAAAGTCCTCGTAGGTGTGGCTGGCGAACGTGAACGGTGCGAGGCAGCTTTCAGAGATATCGATCGTCAGCTCCTCTCTGAGCTCACGGATCACCGTCTCCTCCGGCCTTTCGCCCTGCTCCACCTTGCCGCCGGGGAACTCCCAGAGTCCCGCCAACGGCCGCCCCGGGGGACGTCGCGCGAGCAGAACCCGCCCGTCGACATCGACCAGAGCGCATGCAGCCACAAGAACGATCTTCAAGGTCATGCGTGATCCGAGAATGCCCGCAAGAGATTAATGAACGCCGAGCGAAACTGCTGAATTCCTCTTAAACCGTAGAAAATTTTCTACAGTTTAGCTGCGATAGTCGGCATTGATGGATACGTAGTCGTGGGTGAGGTCGCAGGTCCACACCGTCGCCTCCCCGGCACCGATGCCGACATCGACGCGGATTTCGATCTCGCGGCCCTTCATGTAGGCCGCTACCGTCTTCTCGTCGTACTCCTCCGCACGCTCCCCCGCGCGCGCCACGCAATAAGGCCCGAACCAGATGGCGAGCCGGTCGCGATCGGCGGCCTCCCCCGACTTGCCGACCGCCATGACGACGCGGCCCCAGTTCGGATCCTCGCCGGCGATGGCGGTCTTGAGGATCGGCGAGTTGGCGCAGGCGAGCGCGATGGCGCGGGCCGCCGCGAAATCCTGCGCGCCGCCGACCTTGAAGGTGACGAACTTCGAGGCCCCTTCGCCGTCCTTGGCGACCATGATCGCCAGCTCCCGCATCATGTCGTGCAGCGCCGCATCGAATGCGGCAAGCCTCGGGTCCGCCGTGTCCGTGATCGGGGCCTGGCCGCGCCTGGCCGCCGCGCCGGTGGCGAACAGGAGGCAGGTGTCGCTGGTCGAGGTGTCGCCGTCCACCGTCATGCAGTTGAATGTCGTCTTGACCCGCTCCGCGACCAGCCGCTGCAACACCGGCCGGGCGATGGCGGCATCCGTGAACATGAAGCAGAGCATCGTCGCCATGTCCGGCGCGATCATGCCGGCGCCCTTACAGAAACCGTTGAGCGTCACCGTCACGCCGCCGACGTCGACGCGGCGCGTCGCCAGCTTCGGATAGGTGTCCGTCGTCAGGATGGCGCGGCCGGCCGCCTCGAAGGCGTCGGGCACGGCCCGCTTGGCCAGGCCAGCCAGCAGATCGACGAACACCTTGGCGTCGAGCGGCTCGCCGATGACGCCGGTCGAGGCGACGTAGATGCTGTTGCGCAGCGTCGTGCCCGCGGCCAGCATGGCATAGTCGACGGTCATCTCGACGGCTTCCATGCCGCGCTTGCCGGTAAAGGCGTTGGCATTGCCGGAATTGACCACCAGCGCCCGGGCGGCTCCCTCGGACTCGAGGTTCGCCCGGCATTGCAACACCGGCGCCGAGCAGGTCTTCGAGCGCGTCAGAACGCCTGCCGCGACGGTCCCCTCGTCGAACAGGCCGAGCAGCAGGTCTGTGCGCCCCTTGTAGCGGATGCCGGCCTCGGCGGTGGCGAAACGCACGCCGTCGATGGGCGGCAGAACCGCCAGAGTCGCGGGAGTAAACGGGGAAGGCTTGGCAGTGCCGTGGGCCATGGCGCGCAATCCTGGTGAAGCCTCGGGAAACACACTCGATGTCAGCCGCGACCACTCGCGGCGCATTCTGCTCTACATCAAGCGGGGCGCGCGTACCAGTCGCGGCGCGTCACCGCCGGCAGGGCGCGCGGAGCGGCTGACAGGCGCGCCCTCACGCAAAAACGCCGGCGGGATCGACCCGCCGGCGCCTCTTTCGAACCTCGTGCAGGCTTGCCCTGCTACTTCTTCTCAGGGGCCTTCTTGGGCTCTGCGGCCTTCTTCTTGGCCTCCTCCGCCTTCTTCTTGGCGGCGGCCTTCTCGGCCTCCTCGACCTTCTTCAACTCGGCGTCGACGAGTTCCACCTTCGAGCCCTCGCGCAGCTTGGCTATGACCTCCTGCGCCTTGCGGTGAATCAGCGATCCCATGATGCGGTCCTTGAGCATCTCGAACGTCGGCAGCGGCCGCGTGCGGCGATCCTCGAGCTTCAGCACGTGGAAGCCGAACTGGGTCTTCACAGGCGCAGAGATCTCGTCCTTCTTGAGCTTGAAGGCGGTCTCCTCGAATTCCTTGACCATCTGCCCCTTGGCGAAATAGCCGAGATCACCGCCGCGCGCCTTCGAGCCCGGGTCCAGCGACTTCTCCTTGGCGACGGCGTCGAACGCGTCGCCGCGACGCAGCCGCTCGATCACGTCCTTGGCCTCGGCCTCGGTCTTCACCAGAATGTGACGGACACGAACCTCCTCGGGCGCCTTCACGGAGCCGATCTGCTTGTCGTAGAGTGCCTTGGCCTCGGCCTCGGTCACGGCCTTCTGCACGACCTTCTCGAAATAGGCGTCACGCAGCGCCCGGCGGCGCGAATACTTCATGCGCTCGGCGAAGGCGGCCTGCTCGCTGAGCTTCTCCTTGTCGGCGGCATCGGCGAAGAGCTGGTTCTCGATCAGGAACTCGACGAGAACACGCCGGCGCATGTTGGGCGGCAACTGTGCGAGCTCGTTGCCCACCTCGGCCTCGGCCAGACGCATGTCGGCCTCGGTGATGACCTTGCCGTTCACGCGCGCCACGATCTTCTCCTCGGCGACAGCGGCAAAGCTTGCCGAAACCAGAAGAACGGCAGCGCCAACGGCTGCCAGCAGGCGTCTCGATGATGTCACGGGGATGATCCTCGATCTTGGGCTGAACCTGGCCCTGTCGGTGCTTGGCACGGCGCGGCGGTCCGTCGCGCCGGCAATGAACCTTCGTGCCCCTTCTGAGGGCACGCCATCAAATACCCTTGCGGGCGACACTTGCCAAGACAAGACTAGGCGCGACACGTCTGGCCGACACCGGCTGGCCAGAACACGTCCGGGTACGGGCGCCAGTGTACTCGTGCCGCACGATAGAGGCGAATATGGGGCGCTTTCCGGCTCCGCCCCGCCTTCGGCAGCGGCGGGCAACCGCGTTGACAAGGTTTGGTGCGCTCCTTATCTCTTGAGCGTTCGAGACCCCGGCCGCGGCACCGCGCTGCAGTGGCGGGGGTTGCGCCTTTTGCCGTGCCCGACCATGCCCCGATCCTCGTGCCCACGCCTGCGGGTCGCACAAGCCGCCGCACGGCTGGTTGACGGACCAACAGGCTTTGCCGCGCTGAAACGCGACGGCGTTCAAGGATTTCCTACGAATGCTCTCCATCAGCTCGTTTGCCGCCAAGATCTTCGGCAATGCCAACGATCGCCGTTTGAAGACGTTCCGTCCGGCCGTCGAGGCGATCAACGCGCTCGAGCCTGAGCTCGAGAAGCTGTCGGACGAGGCCTTGCGGGCCCGCACGGAGATGTTCAGGACGCAGCTCGCCGAGGGCATCGAGCTCGAGAAGCTGCTGGTGCCGGCCTTCGCCACCGTGCGCGAGGCCGCCAAGCGCACGCTCGGCCAGCGCCATTTCGACGTCCAGCTCATCGGCGGCATGGCCTTGCACCAGGGCAGCATCGCGGAGATGAAGACCGGTGAAGGCAAGACGCTAGTGGCGACGCTGCCGGTGTACCTCAACGCACTCACAGGGCGCGGCGTGCACGTGGTCACGGTCAATGACTACCTCGCCAAGCGCGACGCCGGCTGGATGGGCGAGGTCTACAAGTTCCTCGGCCTCTCCGTCGGCTGCATTGTGCACGAGCTCGACGACGAGGAGCGCCAGACACAGTACGGCTACGACGTCACCTACGGCACGAACAACGAGTTCGGCTTCGACTACCTCCGCGACAACATGAAGATGAGCGTCGAGGAGATGGTCCAGCGCGGCCACTACTTCGCCATCGTGGACGAGGTGGACTCGATCCTGATCGACGAGGCCCGCACGCCACTCATCATTTCCGGTCCGATCGAGGACAAGGCCGATCTCTACATCGCCGTCGACGCCGTCATCCCGGGCCTCGTCAAGGAAGACTACGAGATCGACGAGAAGCAGCGCACGGTGAGCTTTTCGGAAAAGGGCAACGAGCACATCGAGCAGCTTCTCGCGGACGCCGGGCTGCTCAAGGGCGAGTCCCTCTACGACATCGAGAACGTCAGCGTCGTGCACCACGCCAACCAGGCGCTCAGGGCCCACACGCTGTTCCAGAAGGATCGCGACTACATCGTCAAGAGTGGCGAGGTCGTCATCATCGACGAGTTCACCGGCCGCATGATGCCGGGCCGGCGCTACTCGGAAGGCCTGCATCAGGCGCTCGAGGCCAAGGAGAAGGTGGACATCCAGCCCGAGAACCAGACGCTGGCCTCCATCACCTTCCAGAACTACTTCCGCCTCTACGAGAAGCTCGGCGGCATGACCGGCACGGCGGCCACGGAGGCCAACGAGTTCCTCGACATTTACGGCCTCGACGTGCTGGAGGTGCCGACCAACGTGCCCGTGGCGCGCGCCGACGAGGATGACGAGGTCTACCGCACCGCCAAGGAGAAGTGGGAAGCCATCATCAGCGAGATCGAGCGGGCGAGTGCACGCAAGCAGCCCGTTCTGGTCGGCACCGTGAGCATCGAGAAGAGCGAGATGCTCGCCGAGATGCTCAAGAAGCGGAAGGTCCCGCATCAGGTCCTCAATGCCCGATATCACGAGCAGGAGGCCCACATCATCGCCGAGGCCGGCGTTCCCGGCACGGTCACCATCGCCACCAACATGGCCGGCCGCGGCACCGACATCCAGCTCGGCGGCAACCAGCAGATGCGCGTTCTCAAGGAATGCGCCGACATGCCGGAGGGCAGCGAGCGCGAGCAGAAGGTCGCCAGGATCAAGAGAGAGATCGAGCAGCAGCGCGAGCTCGTGCTGAAGGCCGAGGATGTGATCGAGGTGGCGCCGGCCAAGAGCGGCAAGCCGCCGGAGACGCGCACGCTGCCGGGCGGCCTGTTCGTCATCGGCACGGAGCGTCACGAGAGCCGGCGCATCGACAATCAGCTGCGCGGCCGCTCGGGACGCCAGGGCGACCCCGGTCGCACCAAGTTCTATCTGTCCCTCGAGGACGACCTCATGCGCATCTTCGGCTCCGAGCGCATGGACGGCATCCTGCGCCGTCTCGGGCTCGAGGAAGGCGAGGCCATCACCCACCGCTGGATCAACAAGGCGCTCGAGCGCGCCCAGCAGAAGGTGGAAGAGCGCAACTACGAGGCGCGCAAGTACGTCCTCAAGTACGACGACGTGATGAACGACCAGCGCAAGGTCATCTTCGAGCAGCGCATCGAGATCATGGCGCGCGAGGATGTCAGCGAGATGGTCACGGAGATGCGCCATCAGGTGACGGGCGAGATGGTCGCTCAGCACATCCCCGAGAACGCCTACGCCGAGCAGTGGGACGTGGCCGGCCTGAAAAAGGTCGTCGAGGACGTGTTCGGCCTCGACCTGCCCATCGACAAATGGGCCGCCGAGGAAGGCATCGCCGACGAGGAAATCCGCGAACGTCTCCTGAAGGAGGTCGACGCCAAGGCGGCGCGCAAGACGGCGGACATCGGCGCCGAGACCATGCGCCAGATCGAGAAGATGGTTCTCCTGCAGACCCTCGATCACCTCTGGCGCGAGCATCTCGTGACGCTCGAGCACCTGCGGCAGGTCATCGGCCTCAGGTCCTATGGCCAGCGCGATCCCCTCAACGAGTACAAGTCCGAAGCGTTCGAGCTGTTCGAGGCGATGCTCGCGCATCTCCGGGAGGCCGTGACCGGCCAGCTCATGCATGTCGAGCTGTCGCCCGACCAGGATCTGTCGGAGTTCGAAGCCCAGGCGCTGCCCGAGATGCACGCCCACCACATGGACCCCATGACCGGCGAGGATGAGTTCGCGCTCGCCGATGCCGCGCTGCAGCGCGCCCGCGATCGCGAGGATGCACCCCGCAGCGAGCCGGTGCGGCGGCGCAAGGTGGCCGGTGCCGTCGATCCGAGCGATCCGGACTCGTGGGGCAAGGTTTCGCGCAATGCTCCGTGCCCGTGCGGCTCGGGCAAGAAGTACAAGCACTGCCACGGCTCGCGCGACTGACGAGGCCGCGGCTGATGGCGCGCCGGGCACACCGGCCGTCTTTCGCCGCCATCGCACCGTGATGCAGCCCGGCCGGTCTTGAATTGCCCGCCTCGGCGGACTAGGTGTTGTCACGCTCGACGCGCCGGAGATCCGGGCCGCGCCGGCGCGACAGCATGCCCGTCGGGCGCGACGCCCGCCTAAAGCGACATGAGCCGCGCTTCGGCCCAGGACGGTTGAAGCCTGTACCGCCCGCGCTCCAACCGGATGATGGCCCCGTGCGTATCCTCGGCATTGTCGACGACAGCCACGACAGCGGACTTGCCATTCTCGAGAACGGCGTACCCGACGTCATCCTCGAGGAGGAGCGGCACAACCGCGACAAGCATTCGCGGCAGTTTCCGGCCCACTCGCTCGACATCGCCTTCACCCAGCGCGGGCTCGACATCGCCGACATCGACGTGATCACCACGCCCTGGCATGTGCCAAGCATGATGCGCACATATCTCGGGGCCGTCGCCCGGCGGCTGCCGCAGAGCCTCGCCCTGATCCGCCAGGCTTCGCATCCGACGCAGAACAGCGACATCCTGTTCCAGCGCTGGCTGCTGCCCATGCGCCTGCGCCGCCAGCTTGGCGTGCGCCGCCTGCCGCCGCTGGTCGGCGTGCGCCATCACGACTCCCACGCCGCCAGCTTCTTCGTCTCGCCGTTCGACGAGGCCGCCATCCTCGTGATGGACGGCTATGGCGACGACGCTTCGACCAGCGCCTACGTGGGCCGCGGCAACCGCGTCGAGCGGCAGTGGAACACGAGCCTCTTCAACTCGCTCGGCATGATCTACACGCTCGTGACCGCCTATCTCGGCTTCAAGCCCCTCGCCGACGAGGGCAAGGTGATGGGCCTCGCGGCGTTCGGCACCGACACCTATCTCGACCGCTTCCGCGACGTCATCAGGCCGACGGACGACGGCCGCTACGTCATCAACATGGACTACTTCTCCTTCGACACCCACGGCCTCATCAAGCCCATGAAGCCGCGCTTCTACGAGACGTTCGGGCCGGCGCTGAAGGCTGGAGAGCCGCTAAGCGACCGCCAGCGCGACATTGCCTATGCCCTGCAGAAGCGTGTCGAGGAAGTCATCTTGTCCATGGTGCGCCACTTCGCCAGGACGCACCCCACTCGCAACCTCGTGCTGACCGGCGGCGTGGCGCTCAACTGCGTCGCCAACGCCCGCGTGCTCGAGGAAACCGACTACGAGAACGTCTGGGTGCCGCCCTGCGCCTCCGATACCGGCGCGCCCTTCGGCAGCGCGCTCTGGCACTACCACCAGACGCTCGGTCATCCGCGCGGCTTCGAGATGACGCATGCCTACTATGGCACCGAGTACGACGACAGGGCCATCGTCACGGCACTGGCCGATGCCGGTCTCGAGTCACGCTACATCGAGGAGCGCGAACTGATCCCGGCCGTCGCCGACGACCTCGCCGCCGGCAAGATCGTGGCGTGGTTCCAGGGCCGCTACGAGATCGGTCCACGCGCGCTCGGCAACCGGTCGATCCTCGCAGATCCCCGCCGCGCCGAGATGAAGGACATTATCAACGCCCGCGTGAAGCACCGCGAGGCCTTCCGGCCGTTCGCGCCGGCCGTGCTCGAGGAGCATTGCTCGGAATATTTCGAGATCGACCGCCCCGACCCCTTCATGACCATCGCGCCAAGGGTTCGCGCCGACAAGGTGGACATCATCCCGGCCGCCGTGCATGTCGACGGCACCGGGCGCATCCAGACCGTCTCGCGCGCCGCCAGCCCCCGCTACTACGACGTCATCAAAGCCTTCGGCGAGCGTACCGGCGTGCCCGTGATCCTCAACACGAGCTTCAACCGCCAGGAGCCCATCGTCACCCGCCCGGAAGAGGCCATCTCCTGCTTTCTGAGAACCGACATGGACGTGCTGGTGCTCGGCAACCGGTACATCACCGACCGCAACCCCAAGGCCATCGAGCGGGCCTTCGCGCGCTTCGCCGTGCTCGAGCGCGAGGTCGAAGCGCTGAGCGCCGCGACGTTCCTGCCGAAGCTGCCGCCCAAGCGCGTCGGCGGCTGAAGCGAGGCGGGCGAGCACCGGCCACCACGCCGGCCGCGGACAGTTCAGGTATAGCATCGGGTGGGCAAGAGCGACGGCCCCGCACTGAACCGCGTCGGCCCCGCCGCCCATTGCCGCGTGCGGCTCAGACCGGACCGTGTTGTGCAAGGAACGGCAGGACGTGCGCGTGAAAGGCCTCCGGCGCCTCGGCGCAGAGCATGTGCGACACGCCCGGCATCACGATCAGCTCCGAGCCCGGAATAGCGGCGTGGATCGCCTGCGAGGCGGCGACCGGCGTCGCAGGATCGAGCTCGCCGACGATGACGCGCGTCGGCAAGCGGATCGCGCCGAGGCGATCGGTAACATCGAGCTTGCGGATCGCACTGCACCAGCCGAGGAAGCCATCGAGCGGCGTCGCAGCGATCATGGCGGAAAGCCGCGCGACGAGGGCCGGACGCGTCTTCAAGGCCTCGGGCGCGACCCAGCGCTGCATGGAGGCCTCCACCTGGCTCTTCATGCCACCCTTGCGCGCATTGGCCATACGCTCGTCCCAGATCTGCTGGGCCTCCGCCGGAATGCGGCTCGACGTCGAGACGAGGGTCAGGCTGTGGAAGCGATCGGCGTGCAGGAGGCCGAGATACTGGCCGATCATGCCGCCCATGGAAAGACCGAGGAAGCGCGCCTTCGTCATGCCAACATGATCCATGAGCGCCACCACGTCCTGGGCCAGCATCTCGAACGTGTAGGGGCCGGCCGGCGCCTCGCTGGCGCCATGGCCGCGCGCATCGAGCCGGAGCACGCGGTAGTTCGGCGCGAGCGCGGCGGTCAGTTCGTCCCAGATGCTGAGATTGGTGGCGAGCGGGTGGTGCAGGACGACGGCGGGGCCGTCCGCCTTGCCGGCGAGTTCATAGGTGATGGAGATACCGTTGACCTGGGCCTTCATGGTGGCGTGCCTCCCGCGCTCGCAGCGTTCTCAAGATCGCGGGATGATCGCCCGGATCGACGCCCGCGACAATCCCTGCCGGCATCATCGCTGCACAGCGCCGCGCCGCGCATAGCCGTCGAGCAGCAGCCGGTAGATCTCCCGCGCCGTGCGCTCGTAGCCGGCGGACGTCAGCGTGGCGTGGTCGCGCCGCGCCAACGGCTCCTTGGCATGGACCCAGGCCTGGATGCCGCACGCCCCGCCCATCCATCGGCTCCAATCCCAGTACATGGCCCCTGTCTCGTGCGCCACGGTGGCCAGCGCCCGATTGAGCGGGCCATGCCGCACCGGCTCGTGCCAGCGCGCGAGGCGCGGGTCGGCGGCCTTCAGGAGCGCCTGATAGCCCGCGCGCTCGGCAGCCGATAGCGGCTGACAGGCGGTTGCCGGCGCGTCTCGCACGTGGCTTCCGGCATGCGCCGGCAGCTTCGCCACGTTTGCCGGCCCGATCACCAGCACCGACGCCTGCGGGGCGAGCGACCTGAGGCGCCCGACGGCGGCCTTCAACGACGCGGCGTAGGCGGCGACGTCGAGGCGATCGTCGAGGCTCGCTTGCGTGCCATAGGAGAGGACGATGAGCTCCGGTCGCATATGCGCGAGCTCGTTGGCGAGGGCGACCTTGTCCATCCGCAGCAGCGCCGCCGGCGTCGCTGCCGGGCGGCCGAGCGTGGCGTAGCGGATACCGCGCTCCCCGCGCCCGAGCTCCACACCGAGCACGGCGATCGGTCCATCCCCCTTTGGCCCGAGAGTCAGCCGGCGGCCCTTGACCGGCACCCGCACGCGCACGACCTTCGCCTCCAGCGTCCGCGTGCTGGCCGTGCCCTTCGCCTGATCGACCGCAATGCTCGCGGTGCCCTGCCCGGGGCCGGTCAGGAAGGTGATCTCGGCCCAATCGAATACAGGCCCCGTCACCTCGACGGTCATGGTTGCCTCGGCGCGCTCTGCATCCGCGCGAAACCCGGACAGGCCGACCACAGTGGCTGGCGTATCCACGGAGGATGTGCGCCATGGACCCGCGCGCGTCATGCGCAGACCGGGCTGGCGCTGTCGGGGATAGCTCCCGGGAGGCGCCAGGAGACCTGGCCCCGCGTCACCGAAGCGGCGCTGGAGCTGTTCGGCCAGTGCGGTGCCGAGCCCACCGGCCGCGGCAATCCCGTCCCCGAGATGCAGCACGGTCACCGGCCGCTGGCGAGCGCCCTTCTCGTGCTCACCCAGAGCGCTGAAGAAGGCCGTGGGCAGCCGGCTGGAGGCAGAGGGCGGCGGCGCGGCGGGCGCCACCGTGGGCTGCAACGACGAGGGCGCCAGCGCGCCTTCGACGGCGACCTTCGCCGGCACGTCGATGCGACGCAGCGTGACATCCAGGCGGTCCTGCTTGCTGGACCTGTTGACGGTCTCGCTGCCGGCGGCGGGCGCACCGTCCTGCTTGCAGCCACTCAGCGCAAGCCCCAGCGCAATCACGACACCGAAGCATCGGCACGTTCTCGACGGCCGAAACGATACTTTACGCACACGATCCCCCTACGCGTACCTGTCGCATGTCCTACTGCTTGGGACGATCCGCCTCCTTGCCGGTCGCCTTGCTCGCCATCCAACTGAAATCGTCCGCGCGGCCGGGTTTCGGCGCCAGACGCTCCCCCTTGATCAGAACTCTGTAATAGGCCGCCTGCGTCAGCGGCGTCGTACGGCGCTGCGGTCCGCCCGAGGTGTCGCCGGTCGGCGTGATCGAACTCAGTGCGGTCAGCCCGCCGATCGTGTCGCCATCAACGGTATCGCCCATGGGCGTGGCGACGTCGGGCGATGTCCGCCGCGTCACGTGGGCCAGCACGGCGGCCGGAATGGCCGGGCGGACGATATCGATGGTGAAACTCTCCTCCTTGCCGCCGCGGCCGGTGACCCGGACGGTGACACGGGACTTGTCCGCCGGCTGATCCTGGACGCCGGGCGGCGCCTGGGGTCCGCGCGGCTGCTTGCCGGCGGCGGCGCGAATGCTGGCCTTGCTCCGCTCGGCGCGCTTCTTCGCCGCTTCGGCCAGGGCCTTCTTGACGGGTGAGTCCTCCGGCGCCAGCCGCGCCAGCCGCGCCATCTCCGACGCCCCGCCGTCCAACGGCAGGCGTCGCTCGCTCTCAGCCGTGGCGATATCGCGCTTCATCTGGCGATCGACGAAATGGGCGAGCTTGCGGTTGCCAGCCGACGTGAAGTGCACACCGTCGCCATCGCGCAACAGCCGGATCGTGCCCGCGACATCGGGACCGTAGGCGCTGTACTGCCCCTCCTCCTCGGCGAAGCCGGCCCATGTGTCGATGAAGCGGATGCCGTTCAGATACGCCTTCTCGCGGATGATCTCGTTGATGACCCGCACATCGTCCTGCGCCTCGGCGCGCCTGACGATCGGCAAGCCGACCCAGTAGACCGCCAGGCGCTTGGACTTGGCCAGCTTCATGAGCTGATCGATGCGCTTGCCGTATTCCGTGCGCCAGCGCTCGCTGCCGAAGCGAAAGCGCGCACCTCCCGCGAGCCGCAGCGACTGGCGATCACCCACGCCCGTCATGACCACGAGCACGTCGGCGGGCGATCGCCCGAGGTCCTCGAAAAGCGATGTAACCTGCGCCTCGAACTCGGCGCGGACGATAGACGTGAGCGCGCGACGCCGCCGCGCGATCTCGACGCGCGCATCACCTTCGAAAGATGCTCTGAGACCGTCGAGCAGACCTTCCGCCCACGAATCGCCGGCAATCTCGATGGTGTAGGTGCCGCGGCCGGGAAAAGGCGTCACATAGCTGGACCAGGCGACGGCCTCCTGCGCCACGGCAGGCATCCGGGGGACGCTCGCGAGAGCGATGCCGGCGAGCACCAGCAGCGCCGCTGCACGGACATGCGTGAGCCAAAGCTTCGCCATGCTGCAGTCCCGTTCCCCCATCGCCGCAGGCCTTGTGCCGGACACACACTGCGCGCAGATCATCTCACATTCAACCCGGAGATGTGACTACGGCAGACGTGCCGGTCGAAGCGGCGTTCGCTTCACGACTATACCCCAACCCGCGCAAAAATATGACACGAAGGACGCCGTCAGCGGCACGCCTCACGGGATGCTCACGGCTTCTCCTGGGCACGCAAATGCTCGAGCAACCGGCTGCTCGGATAGCCGTCCTCGGGCCAGCCGAGACGCTTCTGCATCGCCTGGACGGCACGCCGCGACTGCGTTCCGAGAACGCCGTCGACCACACCGATCTCGAAGCCGTTGCGTGCCAGGAGACGCTGCAGCTCGATGCGCTCGCTGCGGCCGAGGGGGCGCTCGTCGCGCGGCCAGGCCGCCTGCACCGCAGGCACACCGGCGAAGGCGTCCGCCAGCAGCCCCACCGCGAGCGCATAGGAGACGGAATTGTTGTAGCGCAGGATCGCGCGGAAATTCCGGTTGACCAGGAAGGCCGGCCCGCGCGCACCGGCCGGCAGAACGACATAGTGCGCCAGACCGCTCGCCGGCAGCGGGCGGCCGTCGACGAGACTGACGCCCCGTCGCGTCCAGTCCGCCATGCTCGCCGTCTCGCGCCGGGCCGCCAGGCCGAAATCGAAGCCGCCCGGCAGGCGAACCTCGACACCCCAGCGCTCCCCCGCCCGCCATCCGGACACGCGCAGATAGTTGGCCGTCGACGCTAGCGCATCGGGAATGCCGCCCCAGATGTCGCGCCGCCCGTCCTTGTCGAAATCGACGGCGTAGGCGGCGTAGGTCGACGGAATGAACTGGGTGTGCCCCATGGCGCCCGCCCAGGAGCCGGTCATGCGTGCGAGGTCGATGTCGCCTCTTTCGAGAATGCGCAGAGCATGGATCAACTCGCGCCGACCGAAGGTCTGGCGCCGTCCCTCGAACGCCAGCGTCGCCAGGGACTGGATCACATTGCGGTCGCCCGGTGCGGCGCCGAAGTTCGACTCGACACCCCAGATCGCCACGACGATGCGTCGATCAACCCCCATCAGCGTCTCAACGGCGTCGAGAATTCCGGCGATCTCGACGAGCTTCGCCCGGCCCGCGGCGATCCGCTGGGCGGAGACGAGCCCCTCGAGATAGGCCCACGGCGGCCGCACGTGCTCGGGCTGTGTATCGAGACGCTCGAGCACGGAGGGGTCCGGCTCGAGATCGCGCGTGGCGGCGTCGAAGATGCGGCGCGAGACGCCGGCCGCCGAAACCTCGGGCCAGAGCGATTGCACGAAGGCCTTGAAAGCGGCGCGGCGCGCCTCGTCCACTGTCGCGCGGGGCATCGCGACCGGTGTCAGCCCGGTGCGCACCGTCGCGGCTGCCGGAGCAAGATCGGGCGCCTGCGAGGGCGTGGCCTCGCTCCGGGCCGGTGTCACCGGGGCCAGCGCCGCCAGCAGCACGCAGGCGAGCGCCAGCGGCCCGCGCAGCAGCAGCCGAGCCCGTCCCCGCGGGAGCGTCATTGCCGCGCCGCCGCGCGCCGCGCCTGGCCGTTTTGCCTTGCTCGTCATCGGCTCGCCGCCACCTTCTGCCTCAGGTGTCCGAGGACTGCGGCCGACGGCCAGCAATCCCGTGATAGCCCGTGGGCCTGCTGGTAGGCGCCGACGATAGTGCGCGTCCTGACACCAGCCTTGCCGTCGATCTTGCCGATATCGTAGCCGAGTCGGCCGAGCAGGCGCTGCATCTCCGCGGTCTCGGCCGTGTTGAGTTGCACAAGCCGCTTCCATGGCTGCACGAACCCCTTGCCCCCCGCGATGCGATCCGCGAGATGACCGACGAACAGCGCATAGAGGTCGGCGAAGTTATAGGTCTTGAGCACGAGGAAGTTGTTGTGCAGCAGGAAGGCCGGTCCTTGCCCGCCGGCCGGCATGAGCAGATACGTCCGCATCGCCCGCTCGTCGGCCGTGAACGACCGGCCGTCGGCCCGACGGAAGCCCAGCTTCAGCCAGTCGGCAAGCGGACGCGCCTGATCGGGCCCCTCGAGCCGGCAATCAAGACGTGCCGGCGCGCGCATCTCGTAGCCCCAGCGCCGGCCGGCCTTCCAGCCCTGGTCGGTCAGCGACTTCGCCGTCGTTGCAAGCGAGTCCCCGAGCGATCGCCAGATGTCGCGCTTTCCGTCACCGTCGAAATCGACGCCGTGCGCGTAAAAGTTCGAGGGCATGAACTGGCCGAGCCCCATCGCGCCCGCCCACGACGAGCGCATGGCGTCGAGGCGAACGTGGCCCTCCTGCACCATCTTCAGGGCGAGGATCAGCTCCTTGCGGAAGAGATCCTTGCGACGCCCGAGATAGGCCTGGGTGGCCAGCACGCGAATGGCGTGATGGCGCGGCTCGAACGTGCCGTAGCCCGTGGCCTTGCCGCCATAAGCCGTCTCGCGGCCGAAAATCGCCAGGATGATGTGGCGGTCCACGCCCATGCGCCGCTCGATCGCTTCCAGCAACTGGCGATGCTCGGCGAGAAACCTGCGGCCGCGCGCTGTCAACTGCGCCAGCGTCCGCTCCGACAGATACTCGGCAGGCGTCTTGTCGAACTCCGCCTGCCCGGAGCGGGGGCCGATCCGGCGGCGTGCGAGGTCGGGCAGCTTGAGGTCGGGCGTCACGCCCGCGAACGCGCGATCGAAGGTCGGGCGCGAGACGCCCACCGCGCGGGCCTCGGGCCACAGCGTCTCGATCCAGGCCCGGAAGGCTGCGGTGGCCTTGGCTTGCGCCGGCACGGGCGTTTGCGCGGCAACGGGCGTGGCGTCCGCCCGCAGGACGAGCGCCAAAGTCATGGCCGCAAGCACCACGGCCAGAAGCCGGTCGGCGCGCGCCGGACGAACAGGAGCGACGGCAGTCACGATCAGCAGATCCTCCACTCCGAGGCTGCACAGATGACGCGAGTCTGAGGCGAGAGTTGGGCCGCCACCCAGCGCCGGCCTTCTGGCTCGCGGATGAGAGCCACCAACGCGTCGGCTCGCGACTGGTACGCTAGCGCCGGCCTCCCGCCAGCCCCTCCTCCCAGCGCAGGGCATGACCGACGATGGTGTCGAGATCGTCGAGCTCGGGTTGCCAGCCGAGCTGCCGGCGCAGGCGATCCGAGTTGGCGACGAGCGCGGCAGGGTCGCCGGCGCGGCGTGACGTGTGGCGCACCTCGAACTCCCGGCCCGAGCATCGCCTGACGGCGCCGATCACCTCGAGAACCGAGAAGCCCCGGCCGTAGCCGCAATTGAAGATCTCGGAGCGCCCGCCCTGCCGGAGATGGTCGAGCGCCGCGAGGTGAGCGCGCGCGAGGTCGGTGACGTGGATGTAGTCGCGAATGCAGGTGCCGTCCGGCGTATCGTAGTCCGTGCCGAACACGCTCAGCGACGGGCGTTTGCCGAGGGCCGTTTCCGCCGCAACCTTGATGAGGTGAGTGGCCTCGGGCGTGGACTGCCCCGACCGCCCCTTGGGATCGGCGCCCGCCACGTTGAAGTAGCGCAGCGCCACATAGCGCAGCGACGTGGCCGCCGCCGTGTCGCGCAGCATCCACTCCGTCATGAGCTTGGAGGTGCCGTAGGGCGAGATCGGCGCGAGGGCGGCATCCTCGGTCACGGGAATGTGCCGCGGCATGCCGTAGACGGCCGCCGTCGATGAGAAGATGAAGGCCTCGACGCCCGCCTCGACGACGCTGGCCACGAGCGTCCGGGACTTGCCGGTGTTGTTGTGATAGTACTTCAGCGGATTGGCGACGGACTCGGGCACGATAACGGAGCCGGCGAAATGCAGCACCGCCGTCACGCCGTGGTGGCGCACGATGGAGGCGACCAGGGCCGCGTCGCCGATGTCGCCGACGACGAGGCGAGCCTGGGGTGGCACCGCGGAGCGGCGTCCAGTGGACAGATCGTCGAGCACGACGACCGTCTCACCCGCGTCGATGAGCTCGAGGACGACGTGACTGCCGATGTAGCCGGCACCGCCCGTAACGAGAATTGCCATTCACACTTCCTTTACAGTTTCCGCCCCCGTCACTGGCAGATGGCGCACCGCCAGCCTAAATATCGACCGTGCGCGCAGCCTGCGGCGCTCACCTGCGCACGGGATGGCGGACCACGTGTCGTATTTTGCGACGTCGGCCAACTATTCTGAGCATAACTGGTAAGGACATCCTGAATGCCCAAGACTCCACGCCCCATCCGCAAGGCCGTCTTTCCGGTGGCCGGCCTGGGAACGCGGTTCCTCCCGGCAACGAAGGCCATGCCAAAGGAGATGCTGACGGTGGTGGACCGTCCCGTCATCCAGCATGTCGTCGACGAGGCGCGCGCCGCCGGCATCGAGCATTTCATCTTTGTGACCGGGCGCAACAAGGGCGTCATCGAGGACCACTTCGATCGGCAGATCGAGCTCGAGGCCACGCTCGAGAAGCGCGGCAAGACGCGCGAGCTCGACCTGCTCATGAATCTGATGCCGGGCGCCGGCTCGTCGAGCTTCACCCGCCAGCAGGAGCCGCTCGGCCTCGGGCATGCGGTCTGGTGCGCACGCGATCTCGTCGGCGACGAGCCGTTCGCGCTGCTGCTGCCGGACGTGCTCGTGCAGGCACAGGACAAGAGCTGCCTCGCCCAGATGATGGAAGTCTACAAGGAGCGCGGCGGCAACGTCATCGCGGTGGAGGAGAAACCCGCGCACGAGCTGGACCAGTACGGTGTCGTGAGCATCGGCGAGGCGGTCGTGAAGGATCGCGTTTGGCCGCTGACGGGCATGGTCGAGAAGCCGGCAAAGGGCACCGCCCCTTCGAGCCTGACGATCATGGGGCGCTATATTCTGCAGCCCGAGATCATGACCTTGCTGTCGGCGCGCCAGAAAGGCGCCGGCGGCGAGATACAGGTCACCGATGCGATGCAGCGACTGCTCGAGCAGCAGCCGTTCTGGGCGCTGCGCTACGCCGGCCGCAGCTTCGACTGCGGCTCCAAGGTCGGCTTCCTCACGGCGAATCTGGCCTTCGCGCTCGAGCGCGAGGACCTCGCCGCCCCGCTCAGGGCCGAGATCGCCAAGCTGGTCTAGCGCCCCGATCAGCGCCTCACGCGCACGCCGATCCGCGCTTCCGTCGCCTCGTAGTCGCGGCTCTGGATCGTCGAATCGAACCACGTGTGCTGCAGGCGCGAATAGAGCACGACGTCGCGGTTGAGATAGTACTCCGCCCCGACGAGCGCCGTCAGATCGCTCTCGTCGACCTGGATGCCCTTGTAGCTCTGCCAGGTGTACGTCAGGCCCGCCGTGCCGATGAGATGGCGGCGGAACGCGTGGCGCAGCTCGATGCCGAGGGCGCGCGAGAGGCCGCCGGGCGAGCCGGCCTGCGTCGTCTCGAGCACGTCCGAGCGGGCCGACAGCAGCAGCGACGTCAGGCCGGACATGCGCCAGGCAAGGTTGGCGTCGATGATGACGCCGGAGATCTCCTGAAGGCGAGAGTCGTCCGGCCGCTGGCGTGCGTAACCGAGACTGACCTCGCCGCGCAGGACCTGGCCGGAGGTTCCCGTCGACAGGCCCACACGGTAGCGCTCGCCGGAGGAGTCCCGCAGGATGCCATCGCTGGCGCCCGGCCGCTCGTGGATGCGCCGGTTCAGTCCGGTCTCGCCGAAGACCGAGAACGTCGGCTTGAATTCGTAGCTGACCCGGACCGTTCCCTCACGCGAGACATAGTCGCGATCGTTGCCGGCGTCGGTGACTGTCGGCGTCTCGACGCCGCCGTAGCTGAAGGCCGCGAGGGCGCCGCGCAGTTGCAGCGAGACGCGGTTGAAGCGGTGGTTGAGGGTGAGCTGGGCACGGCGCGTCTCGATATCGCTGCGCTCGCGGGCGCCTGCCGGGGAATCGAGCGTGCTGCGCGTTTCCTGATCGAGCTGGAAGCTCACCAGACCTTCCACGTTGGTGCGGCGCGCGATGTCCAGGCGACCGCGCGCCTCGATCAAGGCGGCCCGCTGATCCTCGCTGCTGTACTCGGCAAAGAACGACGTGCGCCCCTGCAGGCGAAACGCCAGCGCGTGGGTGCGCCAGTTCGAGAGCACGTCGACGCTCGGGCGCAGCTCGAGAGCCGCGTCGCTGCGCCGGCCGCTGGTGGTGCGGAAAACGTTGTCGTACGCGGCAAGCCCGGCCTCGACCTCGGGAAACAGCACGAACTTGCCGGCCTTGATGCCGACCGGCGCGAACGGCTCGAAGCGATAAAGCCGGCGGGGGCGCGCATCGAGCATCGGCTCGGGCTCGGCGATCTGCTGGAAGATGTCGAAGCCACCCGGCGAGCGGAACAGCCCATCCGGATCGATCGGCGGCGGGGTCACGGCCTCGATGTCGTCGGGGATGCGGTCGTCCGTCCGGCCCGGCTGCGAGATCGCCGGGTCGCCATCACGCGGCTCCGCGGGTCCCGGAGGATCGGCGAGATCGCCGTCCTGCGGCGGACCGCGGCGCACCCGCCGCTGTCCGGGATCGCGCCCGCCAGGGTCCTGGGCGGCATCGGGAGGCGGCTCCAGAATGGGCTGGGGCAGGCCGGGATCCGTCTCGACGGGGGATGACGAGGGCGCGCGCGGCGTGCCACGCACCTCCTGGGGAAGCCGTTGATCGCCGGGTATGCCGGGGAACGGCTGGGCGCCCTGGGCTTCGGCAGTGGAGGATGTCGCAGCGATCAGACCGGTGGCCACGAGCCCGGCGAGCGCAAATACGAGCAGACGCATGACGTGCCGCGATCCCATTCCCGACCAGATCCAACGAACGCATGCACATCTTCACGATTGGTAGCAGGACAGTGGTTAACACCGCGTTTAGCTTCCACGATCCGTGCGTCGGCGGACGATCGCGCCCCTCGTGGCAAATCAGCCTTGGAAACCTCGTCCCTGCGTCGCAGCAGCAATTCCCAGGCGCATCAAGTTGCTCTACATGAGTTGCTGAGACAGCGAGGGACTCAGCGATGGCAGTCGACGCCCACAGGACGAGAGCCCGGACACCGGACATGAAATCACCGGACGCAAAGACGCCGGGGAAACGGTCGAAAGGCGCCAAGGCGAAGGTGGCTCGCCACAGGTCGGGGCCGCTCGCCTCGGCCCAGCGCACGATCGAGATCGAGACCGCGGGGCTGCTCGCCGTCGCCGAAGGCTTCGCGGACGGTCTTGCCGCGCCGTTCGCCAATGCCGTCGAAGTGCTGCATGCGGCCCGCGGCCGCGTCATCGTCACCGGCATCGGCAAGAGCGGCCACATCGGCCAGAAGATCGCCGCCACGTTCGCCTCGACCGGCCGACCGGCCTTCTTCGTGCATCCGAGCGAAGCTTCCCACGGCGACCTCGGCATGATCACTCCGGACGACGTGGTGCTGGCGATCTCCTGGTCCGGCGAGACCGCCGAGCTCAAGAACATCATCACCTATTCTCGCCGTTTCGCCGTTCCGCTGATCGCTTTGACGTCTCGGGTGGACTCGACGCTCGGTGAGGCGGCCGACATCGTGCTCGAGTTGCCCAAGGCCAAGGAAGCCTGCCCACACGGGTTGGCGCCGACCACGTCGACCACCATGACGCTTGCCGTCGGCGATTGCCTCGCCATCGCGCTGCTCGAGACGCGCGGCTTCACGGCGCGGGATTTCAAGGTGTTTCATCCGGGCGGCTCGCTCGGCGCCCAGCTCAAGTTCGTGGCCGATGTCATGCACAGCGGCGAGCGGCTGCCACTGGCGCGGCTCGACACCGATATGGCCCAGGCACTCGTGACGATGACTCAGAAGAGCTTCGGCTGCCTCGGCATCGTCGATGCCAAGGGCAGCCTCGTCGGCATCATTACCGATGGCGATCTACGCCGGCACATGAACACGAATTTGCTGGAGGCCCGCGCCGGCGAGATCATGACCCGGGCCCCGAAGACCGTGGCGCCCGACATGCTCGCGGCGGAAGCGCTCGAGATGCTGAACTCGCTGCGCATCACCGCGCTGTTCGTGGTCGACAAGCGCAAGCCCGTCGGCATCCTGCACGTCCACGACCTGCTGCGAGCCGGCATCGCCTGACGCCAGCCGCTTCGCCGCCGCTTCAGCCGCGATTCAGGCCGCCTCGACGAGGAGGATCGTGCCCCGCGCGCCCGTGATCCTGGCGCGGGCGCCGCTCGGCAGGTCGGGCCCCTCGGCCGTCCAGATGGTGTCCCCGACCTTCACCTTGCCGCGGCCGCTGGAGATAGCCTGCTCCACGACAACCGTGCGGCCGATGTACTGCTGACCGCGCAGATTGAGATCGGGCTGCTCGCTCTCGCTCTCCTCGGACTTGAACATCCGATTGATGACGAACACCGTCGACATCGAGATGAGACCAAAGGCGATCACCTGCCACTCCCAGCTGAAGCCGGTCGCCAGGCCGAGGATGCCGACACAGGTCGCGGCAATGCCGAACCAGAGGAAATGCACTCCCGGTATGATCGTCTCCATCACGAACAATAGAACGGAGAGGATGAACCAGTTCCAGGGACCCAGCCCGAAGAGGAAGTCACGAACGGCTTGCATGCCACATCACCAATCTCTGGTTTCGAGAACGCGCCCCGGCGGCAGGACTGCCGCCGGTCACCTCTTGTCGTCATCGAAGCGGATGGCCGATCGTCGTCAGACGCTCGGCACGCCGCCACGGCTCGAGCGCGGCGGCAGCAATCCGTCGCCCTTCTTGCCGAAGGCTTCCCCGGTGATCTCGGCGAGCCCGGCGAGCGAGCCGATCACCGACGAGGCTTCGAGCGGCATCATCAGCACTTTCTGGTTCGGCGAGGTGGCGAGCTTCTCCAGCGCACGGACATAGTTGTTGGCGACGAAGTAGTTGATCGCCTGCACGTTGCCCGACGCGATGGCCTCGGAGACCATGCGGGTCGCCTCTGCTTCGGCCTTGGCGGCGCGCTCGCGCGCCTCGGCGTCGCGGAAGGCAGCTTCCTTACGGCCCTCGGCCTCCAACACCGCAGCTTGCTTCTCGCCCTCGGCCCGAAGGATCGCGGCCTGACGCAGGCCCTCGGCCTCGAGGATCTGTGCGCGCTTGTCGCGCTCGGCCTTCATCTGCCGGCCCATGGAGTCCACCAGATCGCGCGGCGGCTCGATGTCCTTGATCTCGATACGCGTGACCTTGATGCCCCACGCCTCGGTGGCCGCATCCACAACGTGCAGCAGACGCGCGTTGATCTGGTCGCGATTGGACAGGAGATCGTCGAGGTCCATCGAACCCATGACGGTACGGACGTTGGTCATGGTGAGATTGACGATGGAGGACTCCAGCGCGTCGACCTCGTAGGCCGCCTTGGCGGCGTCGAGCACCTGGAAGAAGTTAACGCCGTCGACGCGCACGAGCGCGTTGTCGCGCGTGATGACGTCCTGGCTCGGAATGTCGAGCACCTGCTCCTTCATGTTCATGCGGTAGCCGACACGATCCATAACGGGGATCAGAATGTGCAGGCCCGGACGCAACGTCCGCATGTACCGCCCGAAACGCTCGACCGTATAGTTGTAGCCCTGCGGCACGATCTTCACCGTGGACCAGAGCGCGGCCACGCTGACGATGATCAGCAATAGGCCGAGTATCTCAATTCCCTTGAGCGCCATTCGCGTTTCTCCTCCGCAATAGTCGTGTCGTCCAGACGTAGGGAGCCATGTGTGGCATTTTTAGTGGACTATTGCGAAGCAAACGTTAACTCGCGACACAGAATGAATGAAATATAAACGCCAAGAAGGACAAGTAGTTTCCGATACACAAAACAAGACCTGGCCCGCGCAATTCTCGCCGCGGACGATCATGACAAGGCGGTCCTCAGCGGATGTGGTGGCGTCAGCCATGCAGAACAAGGTCTCGGAGCCAGACGGACGGCTCGTGTCGCCTCACAGCCACCCTGCCAGCTCGCGTCGCACGGCATGCTCGATGACCCGCATGCCCTCGGGGCCGTCGTTGAGGCAGGGAATATGGGCGAACCTCTCGCCACCGGCCTGGGCGAAAATCTCGGCGGAGCCGACCGCGATCTCCTCGAGCGTCTCGAGGCAATCGGCCACGAAACCCGGATTGAGAATGGCGAGCCGCTTGACGCCGCGTCCCGCCAGCTCGCGGACGGTGTCGTCGGTGTAGGGCTTGATCCATTCCTCCGGACCGAATCGCGACTGAAACGTCGTGACCAGCCGCTCGGCCGGCCAGCCCAGCGCCTCGCGCAGCAGCCGCGTCGTCTTCATGCACTGGCAGTGATAGGGGTCGCCCTTCTGAAAATAGGAGAGCGGGATGCCGTGATAGGAGGCGAGCACGACCTCGGGCTCGAAACCTTCATGCGCGATGGCCGCACGCACGCTCTGAGCCAGAGCCTCGATGTAGACGGGATCGTCGTGATAGGGCGGCACAGTCCGCAGCGCCGGCTGCCAACGCTGGCGCTGCAGATGCTCGAAGACCTTGTCGTTGACGGTCGCCGTGGTGCTGGCGCTGTACTGGGGATAGAGGGGAAAGACGAGCACGCGCTCGCAACCGGCCGCGGCCAGCGACGCCATGCGCTCCGCGATCGATGGTGAGCCGTAGCGCATGGCCCAGTCCACCACGATGCGGTCGTCCACGGACTTCAGTGTCGCGGCGAGTTGCTCGGACTGGCTGCGCGTGAAGGTCCTGAGCGGGCTCTCGTTGCGCTCGGTGTTCCAGATGGCCTCGTAGAGCTTGCCGCTGCGTTGCGGCCGGCGTTGCAGCACGATGAGGTTGAGGATCGGCCACCAGTAGAGCTTCGACCACTCGATGACGCGCGTGTCCGACAGAAACTCTTTCAGATAGCGCCGCATCGACCAGTAGTCGGTGCCGTCGGGCGTGCCGAGATTGATCAGCAGCACGCCGATCCGGCCGGCGGCCACGGGCGGATGCTCTTTGGGCCAGAACCGGCGATCCGGTCCCGGCTTGGCGCGTGTCTCGAGGTCGTTCATGTCATCACTCCTCGCTCCGGTACGCCCGTGCGAGGCTCCTGGATCAGGCGAGGGTCGAAAGCAGGCCGGCCATGAGGCGGCAGCGCGGAACGAGCGACGATACGAGCAGATGCTCCTCGAAGGTATGCCCGCCGGCACCGTCGACGCCGAGACCATCGAGCGTGGCGACGCCGAGCGCGCCCGTAAAGTTGCCGTCGCTGCCGCCGCCGTACTGACCATGCGCGAGTGTGAAGCCGATCTCGGCAGCCAGCGCCTGCGCCTGCTCGAGCAATCCCATCGTCGCCGCGTGTGGCGACCAGAGCGGGCGGAACGGCCCACGCTCGACCTCGATGCGGCAACCGTCCTCCTCGCCGGCCAGCGCCATCATGCGGCGGCCCACCTCCTCGTAGATCTCTGCCGTCGGAGCCACCGTGAGCACCTGCGCCCGGCACAGGATCGGCATGACGTTGACGAACGTGCCGCCCTCGATCGTGCCAACCGAAAACGACATGCCCCGCTCGAAGTCCGACATCTGCTCGATCCGCTCGATGATGCGCGCCATGACCCGGATGGCGCTGCGGCCCTCCCGGTTCCGCCCGCCGGCATGCGACGGCCGGCCATGGGTCGTCACCCAGAACCGCTGGAAGGCGAAGCGTCCACTCACGATCTTGCCGCCATCGCGCGCCGGCTCAGTCACCAGCACGTAGCGATGGGCCCGCGCCTCGGCCTCGATGTCGGCGCGCGACGAAGGGCTACCGACTTCCTCGTCGGGCACGTACATGAAGGTCACCGGCAGGCGAGGCGATTGGCCGGCGGAGCGCAGCGCCCGCATGGCCTCGATGGCGATATAGGCCCCTCCCTTCATGTCGTAGATGCCCGGCCCGTAGACGCGATCGCCGTCGCGACGGATCGGCAGGCGGCCCGCCAGCGTACCGAGCGTCTGCACGGTATCGAGGTGGCTCAGGACCAGGACGCCCGGGCTGTTGACGCCGGCGGGACCAGGATAGCGCGCGAGCACGATGTCGCCGAAGCCATCACGCCCCTGCCGGCGCTCGATCACGGCGCCGAGGGCGGCATGCTCGTCCGCGGCGAGATCCATCATACGGTTGACGCCGGCGACGTGCATCGTCGGGCTCTCGACCTCGACCCAGCTCAAAATGCGGGCGAGCATCTGCTCGGCATCGAGCACGAGCGTGGGAACGGGCATGAGACGGGCCTCCCTGGGCTGACGGCGATCGACGACCCCCGCGGCGTGCCGGGGCACGAGGGCACGGATGCGATCGGTTACGAGGGATGCGCTCCGCGCCTGCTTCGCGAGCGTGCAACGCACCCTGGACGTGTGAGCATGAGCATCGGTCACGACCCGGCGGACCCGCGAATGCGCGTCCGTCGCCGCCGCCCGCAC
>JAWKVZ010000011.1:0-53602 GCA_041397725.1 Hyphomicrobiaceae bacterium
AGCCCAGAATCGAGCGATCGGCGCCGGCCGAGCCCGCCATCTCCTACCTTCCGGCGGCGCGCGAAACCTGCTTGCCGGAAAGCCTGCGTCGTGTGCTGGAGAAGGTGGCGGCGCGGTTCGGTCCGGTGGTCGTCTCGTCGACGCACCGCGATCGTTCGCACAATGCCAGGGTCGGTGGTGCCAGCCATTCACTGCACCTCGACTGTCGCGCGGTCGATTTCCGGGTGGTTGGCGGTGACAAGGGGCTCTGGCAGTTCCTGAAGTCGCAACCGGACATCGGTGGCCTCAAGCGCTATGCCTTCGGCTTCTATCACATCGACGACGGGCCGCGCCGGAGTTGGTAGGCGTCAGCACGGCTCGACATGATCGAGCCGGCTAAGGCGCATGCGGACATGGCGCATGAAGGCCCGGCCAGTGGCGCTGATCGGTGTGGCGGACGCCGTTATGAAGCACGTCTGATACTCGAGCGCCGGTTCGAACGGCCGCATCTCCAATCCCTTTCCGAGGCTCTGGGCGACGGGGAAGGGGTTCGTCAGCGAAACACCCATCCCCCTCCGGACGAGTTCGACCAGGGCGACGGCCGTCGCCGTCTCGACCACGATATGCGGCACGAACCCGGCCTCACTGCAAATCCGGTCGATGAAGGCGCGTGTGCGATGGCGCCGGGTGAGCGCCACGAACGCCGTCTCGGCAAGGTGCTCGGGCCGCACGACGTCGAGCTTGGCGAGGGGGTGGCCGGCCGGCATCACGCAGACGGCCCTGGAGCGACAGAACGGATCGTAATGCACGCTCGTTCGCGGTGCGCCGAGCGACGCGATGGCGATGTCGAAGCGATCCTCGGCGATGCCGGAAAAGAGCACGTCGCTCGAGCAGATCTCGAACATGATGCGGCGCTCGGGGTGCAGCTTCAGGAACGAAGCGATCTGGTCCGGCATGAAACGGTGGGCCAGGGTTGGTGGCGCGGCCAACCGCAGAACCGCGTTTCCCGCGTCCGACCAGCGCCCGGTTTCGATGCGTTCGAGCGTCTCGAAGAGGGGGGCCAGGCTGGCGTTGAGCGCCTGTGCCTCAGGCGTCGGCGTCATGCGCCCCTGCTGGCGGACGAACAGCATATGCCCGAGCCTCGCCTCGAGCTGCGCGATGCAGCGGCTGACGCCCGATTGTGACATGCCCAGGCGCTGGCCGGCGGCCGTGGCTGTGCCCGTCGCGAGCAGGGTGCGCAGCACAAGGTACTCTTTGATGTTGTGATCCGCCGATCCCACCGTCCACCAGATGGCTGCCATTGCTCGACAGGCAATGCCCGTTGCTCATAGACTAATGAGGCTACCGGGTGGCCGGCAAGGCATGTTCGTGTTGCGTTGGGTCCGGGTATTCCAATAAGACAAACAAATCCTGTCTGCTACGGTCATGATTTCAGGATCGAACGAAGACCACGGTGGTCCGCCGGTTCTGTCGAGGAGGGAGACGAGCGAGATGTTCAGAATGCGCGGTGTAATGCGCGGCCTTGCGCTTGCGGCGGTGGTTTCGACTGCCTTTGCCGCGACGCCGGTCGTCGCGAAGGAGTTGAAGATCGCCCTCGGCACGGAGCCGACGTCGATCGACCCCCACTATCACAACCTCGGTCCCAACAACGCGCTGATGGCGCACATTTTCGATCGGTTGGTCGATTTCGACGCCCAGCAGCGCTTGCGGCCCGGTCTTGCGGTGTCCTGGAAGGCGGTCAATCCGACGACGTGGGAGTTCAAGCTCCGCAAGGGTGTGAAGTGGCACGACGGCTCGCCGTTCACGGCTGACGACGTCGTCTTTACCTTCGGTCGCGCGCCCAACGTGCCGAACAGCCCCGGCAGCTTCGGCATCTACGTCAGGGGTAAGACCGTCGAGAAGGTCGATGACCACACGATCCACATCAAGACCGCCAAGCCCTATCCGCTGATGCCGAACGATGTCGCCACGATCGCCATCGTCTCGAAGAAGCATGGCACCGGCGCTTCGACGGCCGACTACAACTCCGGCAAGGCCGCGGTCGGCACGGGGCCGTTCAAGTTCACCGAGTATGTGCCGGGCGATCGCATCGTGTTCACGCGCAACGACGCCTACTGGGGTCCGAAGTCGCCTTGGACCAAGGTCACCCTCAAGCCCATCAAGTCGGGCCCGTCTCGGGTGGCGGCTCTGCTTGCCGGTGATGTCGACGTGGTCGATCAGGTGCCGACGACTGACATCGCGCGCCTCAAGAAGGACAAGCGGCTCGTGCTCTCGAGCGGCGTGTCCAACCGCGTCATTTACCTCCACATCGATCACGCGCGCGACAAGTCTCCCTTCGTGAAGGGCAAGGACGGCAAGGAGATCAAGAGCCCGCTGAGGGACGTCCGGGTGCGGCGCGCGATCTCGATGGCCATCAACCGCGACGCCATCGTCGCCCGCGTCATGGAGGGGCAGGCGATCCCGGCTGGCCAGCTCCTGCCGAAGACGTTCTTCGGCGTCTCCAAGAAGCTGAAGCCCGTGAAGTTCGACATGGCGGGCGCCAAAAAGCTGCTGGCCGCCGCCGGCTATCCGAACGGTTTCCAGCTCACGCTGCACGGCCCCAACGACCGCTACATCAACGACGCCAAGATCGCGGAAGCGGTCGGCCAGATGCTGACGCGAGCCGGCATCCAGACCAAGGTTGAGACGATGACGCGCTCCGTGTTCTTCAAGCGCGCCTCGTCGGGCGGTCCCGACAAGTCTCCCGAGTTCAGCTTCATCCTGGTTGGTTGGGGTGCAGGCTCGGGTGAGGCGTCCTCGCCGCTCAAGTCGCTGATCGCCACGTTCAACCGTGCCAAGGGCATGGGCGCGGGCAATCGCGGCCGCTACTCGAACAAGGAGGTCGACCGCCTGATCGAAGAGGCACTGGCGACGGTCGACGACACGAAGCGTGCCGCGCTTCTTGCCAAGGCCACCGAAGTCGCCATCGAGGATGGCGCGATCATTCCGCTGCACTATCAGGTCAACACCTGGGCGACGCGGAAGGGCCTCAAGTACACGCCGCGCACCGACGAGCGCACGGTGGCGATGGAAGTCGCCGCGACCAAGTAAGGCTAAGGCCTGATGCAACGACAACCGCCGCCCCTGCCGACGCGCACGGGGCGGCGGGACTGCCTTTCCCGCGAGGGACGAGCCCGGTTTGAGCGTCCTCGGCGGTCCGTAGTCTTACTCGAACACTGAGAGGGGGCCGAGTGACGGCTTTCATCATCAGACGCCTCATGCAGAGCGCGATGGTGGTCTTCGCCATGTCGGTGCTGGTGTTTTTCGGCGTCAGCGTCATCGGCGATCCCGTCGACGTTCTCGTGAGTCCCGACGCCGATCAGGAAGAGATCGAGCGCGTCACCAAGCAATTCGGCTTCGATCTGCCCAAGTGGCAGCAGTACCTCTTGTTCATGAAGGGCGCTTTCCAGGGCGATCTCGGCAAGTCGTTCGTCTTCGGCGAGTCGGCGCTGCAGCTTATCTTCGACCGCCTGCCCGCCACGCTCGAGCTGACGGTCGCCTCTCTCCTGATGGCGATCATCATCGGCATCCCGCTCGGGCTCTATGCCGGCTTGAAGCCGAACTCCTTCGCGGCCAAGTCGATCATGGCGACCTCCATTTTCGGCTTCAGCCTGCCGACCTTCTGGGTCGGACTGATGCTGATCATGATCTTTTCGGTGATCCTCGGCTGGTTGCCGACGACAGGGCGAGGCCAGACGGCGGAGTTTCTCGGGATCACCTCGAGTTACTTCACGCTCAACGGCCTGTCGCATCTGTTCCTGCCGGCTTTCAATCTCGCCCTCCTGAAGATTTCGCTGGTCATCCGATTGACCCGGGCCGGCACGCGCGAGGCCATCCTGCAGGACTACATCAAGTTCGCACGCGCCAAGGGGCTTGCGCCCTCGCGCATCGTCCTCGTGCATCTGCTCAAGAATATCCTGATCCCCGTGGTGACGGTGCTCGGGCTCGAATTCGTTGGGCAGGTGGCGTTCTCCGTCGTGACGGAGACCATCTTCGCTTGGCCCGGAATGGGTAAGCTCCTCATCGATTCCATTCTCCAGCTCGATCGGCCGATCATCGTGGCCTACCTGGTCATGATCGTGCTGCTCTACGTCGTGGTGAACCTGATCGTGGATATCGTCTACTCGCTGCTCGATCCGCGTGTCAGGCTCGGGGAGAAATCGTCATGACCATTGCAACCGATGACCGCGGCGGTTCCCTCGGCCCGGCGGCACCACCCGTCGAGACGCCGTTCCGGCGCTTCCTCTCCGAGTTCCTGGAGAGCAGGATTTCCGCGCTCGCGCTCGGCGTGCTGCTGATCATCGTCGTTTTCGCCCTGCTGGCGCCGTGGATCACGCCGCAGAACCCCTATGACCTCGGTCAGGTCGATGTGCTCGACAGCCGGCAGGCGCCCGGCGGGCAGAGCATGGCGGGCTACACGTTCTGGCTCGGCTCCGATGGCGCCGGCCGCGATCTCCTGAGCGCCATTCTCTATGGCCTGCGCATTTCCCTGGCGGTGGGCGTCACCTCGGGCTTCCTCGCCATGATGGTTGGTGCGGCCATCGGCCTAATCGCGGCCTATGCGGGCGGGCGCATCGAGAGCCTGATCATGCGCATCGTCGATCTGCAGCTCTCGTTCCCGTCGGTGCTCATCGCCCTGATGCTGGTGGCGCTGTTCGGGAAGGGCATCGACAAGATCATGCTGGCGCTCGTCATCGTGCAGTGGGCCTACTATGCCCGCACCGTGCGCGGCTCGGCGCTGGTGGAGCGCAAGAAGGAATACGTGGAGGCCGCCCGCTGCCTCGGCCTCGGCAATGCGCGCATCCTCTTCCGCCACATTCTGCCCAACTGCCTGGCGCCGCTCATCGTGGTCGCCACCGTGCAGACGGCCCATGCCATCGCCCTCGAGGCGACGCTTTCCTTCCTCGGCGTGGGCCTGCCTCAGACGGAGCCGTCTCTCGGCGTGCTGATCGCCAACGGCCACGAATACATGCTCTCCGGCCAGTACTGGATCAGCTTCTTCCCGGGCGTGGCGCTGCTCCTGACGATCGTGTCGATCAACCTCGTCGGTGACCAGCTCCGCGACGTGCTCAATCCGAGGCTCAAGCGATGACCGACGCACCGACGCTCGAGGTCGACGGCCTCAAGACTCATTTCTTCACCAAGGCCGGCGTCGTCAAGGCGGTCGACGGCGTCAGCTTCCACGTGCGAGCCGGCGAGGTGCTGGGGCTGGTCGGCGAGTCCGGCTGCGGCAAGTCCATTACCGGCTTCTCGATCATCGGCCTCATCGACCATCCCGGACGCATCGTCGAAGGCGCCATTCGCTTCAAGGGCGAGGATCTCGTCACTGCTGGCGAGCAGCGGCTGCAGCACCTTCGCGGCGACCGCGTCGCCATGATCTTCCAGGACCCGATGATGACGCTCAACCCGGTGTTGCGCGTCGACACGCAGATGGTCGAGACCGTGCTGGCGCACCGCGACGTCGATCGCAAGACTGCGCTTGCTCTGTCGCGGGATGCGCTGGCGCAGGTCGGCATCCCCTCACCGGAGCAGCGGCTCAAGAACTATCCGCACGAGCTGTCCGGCGGCATGCGCCAGCGTGTGGCCATCGCCATCGCTTTCCTCAACAAGCCGGATCTCATCATCGCCGACGAGCCGACCACGGCCCTCGACGTGACGATCCAGGCGCAGATCCTGTTCGAGGCGCAGAAGCTCTGCCGCCAGACCGGAACGGCGCTCATCTGGATCACGCACGATCTGGCGGTTGTGGCGGCGCTCGCCGACCGGATCGCGGTCATGTACGCGGGCCGCATCGTCGAGACCGGATCGACGGACGACGTGATCGACCGGCCGCTGCACCCCTATACCCACGGGCTGATCGGCTCGGTGCCGAGCCACAACAAGCGGGGCGAGCGCTTGACGCAGATTCCGGGCATGACGCCCTCCCTGCTCAACATCCAGCCGGGTTGCGCGTTTCGCGCCCGCTGCTTCTACGCGAAGCCCGAGTGTGCCAACGAGCCGCCCGAGACCTCGCCTGCGCCCGATCGCAAGGTGCGGTGCTTCCATCCCGTTTCGGAGGCTGCGCTGACATGACCGAGGCAACGATGGAAACCGCTGCGCCGAAGCCCGGCACTGCGACCGGAACGCCGATCATCGAGGTCGCCGGGGTCTACAAGCGCTTCGTCAAATCGCTCGATCTCGCTGAGCGCATCGCCGCCAAGCTCGGCTCCAGCGTGCGCGAGATCGTCGTGCACGCCGTCGACGGTGTCGACCTCGCCATCAACAAGGGCGAGGTCGTGGGTCTGGTGGGCGAGTCCGGGTGCGGCAAGTCCACGCTCGGGCGCATCGTTGCGGATCTGCTGGCGCCGACGAAGGGCGTCGTGCGCTTCCGCGGCAAGGAGCGCTCGCATCTCTCCGGCAGCGAGGCGAAGGACGCCCGACTGGCCGTGCAGATGATTTTCCAGGACCCCTATGCCTCGCTCAATCCGCGCCAGCGCGTCGGCGACATCATCGGCGAGGGCCCCAAGGCGCACGGGCTCGTCTCGCGGCGTGAGGTCGACGATTATGTCGGGGAGGTCATGCGCAAGGTCGGGCTCGATCCCGAGTTCCGCCGCCGCTACCCGCATCAGTTCTCCGGCGGCCAGCGCAGCCGCATCGGCATCGCCCGCGCGCTCGCAGTGAAGCCCGAGTTCCTGGTGTGCGACGAGGCCATCGCCGCACTCGACGTCTCGATCCAGGCGCAGATCATCAATCTCTTCATGGACCTGCGCGAGACCTACGATCTGACCTACCTGTTCATCAGCCACGACCTCGGCGTCGTCGAGCACATCGCCGATCGCGTGGTCATCATGTATCTCGGCCGCATCGTCGAGACGGCTCCGACCCAGGAGCTGTTCGAGGCGCCCAACCATCCCTACGCCCGGGCGCTGCTCGACGAGGTGCCGCGTCTCGACCAGAGGAAGCGCAACTTCCAGCCGATCAAGGGCGAGATCCCGTCCCCGATCGATCCGCCGCCGGGCTGCCATTTCCATCCGCGCTGTCCCCATGCCGGGCCGCGCTGCCGGGCCGAGGTTCCCAAGCTGCGGCCGATCGCGCCTCAGCGCTTCTCCGCCTGCCACCTGAACGACGGCGGCGTGGGCTGACCGCGACGGCTCGGCAACGCCCGGCAACTTTTCGTGCGCCGGTCTTCCGACGCGTTCGGAAGGCATTTGTCCCTCGCCGGCAAGTGGCTATGCTGTACCCCTGGCGATGCCTGCTCAGGGCAGTGGTCGGCGAGCGTGGACGGTTGCCGTGAGGCCGCCGACAGCGCGGCCGCCGCATGAAGGTACCGCGTACGCAGGGGGGGATCGGCATGGCGGACGAGCCACAGCAGCAAATCCGCAAGGGCAAGCTGCCGAAGATGGTGCGCTGGTACAATCCCGGCGTGCTGATCAAGACCGGCATCCACACGGTGATCTCGAGCCTGTTCGGCCAGTATGCCGACAACCGGCTCATGCAGGCCGCGACCGACCGCGCCAGCGTCGACGAGCTGAAGACGCGCTACGACTATTCGAGCGCCGATCCGAGCAAGTTCGAGAACTACATCCGGCGCGATGCATCGGGCGCCTTCTGGATCGATTATCTTTCAGACATCGGCGACGGCTTCGAGCCGACGTACGCGACCGCATTCCTGCTGGCTCAACCCGAGCTGAGCCTGGCGAGCATGGACCCGCTGCCGGCGGGCCAGATCCTCATCCTCGGTGGTGATCAGGCCTATCCTCAGGCGACGCGCGAAGAGTACCGGCTGCGGCTGCAGAATCCCTTCGATTGGGCCTTCAACGTCGCCGAGCCGCAGCGGCGCTTGTTCGCCCTGCCCGGCAATCACGACTGGTACGATGGGCTGTCGAGCTTCGATTCGCTCTTCTGCGTCTCTCGTGACGGCACGCTCGATCGCAAGGGCACCAAGATCGGCGGCTGGGAAACACAGCAGCACCGCTCGTACTGGGCGCTGCAGCTCCCCTACAAGTGGTGGATCTGGGGACCCGACATCCAGTTCTCCAAGTACCTGGACAGCAGCCAGGTGAGCTACTTCGAGCTGCTCGCCGACCAGACCGGCCCGGACGATCGCATCGTCATCTGCATGGCGCAGCCGAACTGGCTGCTGGCCGACTACGAAGGCATCGACGCGGAAGAGAATTTCTTCAAGATCACCTCTATCGCGCGCAAGAACGGCGCCAAGGTCCACGCCCTCATCGCCGGCGACTGGCACCATTACAACCGCTACTACACCAAAGACATCGACGTGCACTTCTTCGTGGCGGGCGGCGGCGGCGCCTTTCTGCACCCGACCCACATCCTCAAGGACACCATCCAGGTGCGCTGGCCAGAGCTGAAGGTGCCGGCGCAGCCTGCGGACGTCGAGCCCGAAGGCGGCGATGGCAAGGCCGCGCCCATGACGGAGCGCTGGGCCAAGCGCAAGGTCGACGTCTCGCTGAAGCCCGCGCAGAGCGGTGAGGACCAGAAGCGCGCAACGGAAGGGGAGCCCAAGCCCGAGAGCTACGCGCCGGGCGCGCCAGCGGCGCCTGCCCCGGCCCCTGCGGAGGATGCCGTCGCGCGGCCATCGACCGTGTGCTATCCGCCGAAGTCGCGAAGCATGATGCTCAGCTTCCGCAATCTCCTCTTCCCGCTTTACAACTTCAAATTCGCACTCGGCATCGGCCTCATCTACTGGCTGATGACGTGGCAGTTCCACCTCGTCACGAAAAAGCTCAACATCTCCGCCGCGCCAGGTATCGGCCACTCTATCGACACCGTCACTTTCTCGACCTTCTGGCCCGTATGGACGAAGCTGCCGCTCTACATTTTCCAGGCGGTCAGCCTCGACATCTTCTTTTTCGTGATGTTCTTCGGCACGGGGCTCGTGCTGGTCAGCTATGTCGAACTGACGCAGAACTGGTCGAGGATGACCCGCTTACTGCTCAAGGTGGGCGTCGGAACCCTGCACTTCCTCGCACACCTGACGCTGATGATGACCCTGCTCCTGCTGGCCCTGGCGGCTCACAACGAGATTGCCAATGTCATCAAGTCGTGGGTCGAGGGCTTCATCGGGATGCTTCAATATCAGATCGGTGGAAGCGAGCGGGGTAGCGACCTGACCCAGCAGATCCAGAAGCCGTTCGAGGCAGCCCCCGGCGCGGCTGGCGAGGGGCCGGCTGGGCGGCGAAATTGGGTCCGCGGTCTGCTCGGCAGCCTCTATCCCCTCGAGATGATCCCGATCGGCGGTCTGCTTGGCGGTTTCGTCTGGGGTGCATACTGGGTGTTCACGGGCTTCTTCGGCAAGATGCACGCGGAGCAGGCCTTCGCGGCACTGCGGATCAAGGACTACAAGAACTTTCTGCGGCTGCGCTTCGATGAGAAGAGCCTGACCGTCTACCCGATCGGCATCGAGCGGGTGCCACGCGAGGAAGATCTCGAAATTGCTCCGCAGGAGGGCGCTTCGAGCTACCCGAGCAACCCGCGGCTCGTTCCTGCGAAGCCCATCGAGGTGCACCTGATCGAGCCGCCGATCGTCATCAAGGCGAAGACCTGAGCGAGACGGCACCGCGAGCCCGCCTCTTGCGCCTCGAGGCAATTCGTGCATCGTTGCTGTCTTGTCAGCAATCGTCGCGTCTGCTGTCGCGCGTCCTGCGGCGGGCGTCGTACGGCGCGGCACGAGATCTCACAATTTTTCATCGCAAGCGGAACCGGAGTGCATCATGGCGGCATGGCTGCAAGGGGATAAGGCCGATCTCGAGCCGGCAGGACATCGGCTTCGCAAGCTGCTCGAGCGACCCGGTATCGTACGCATGCCGGGCGCCCATAACGCCATGGCCGGGCTGCTGGCGAAGGATGCCGGTTTCGAGGCGCTTTACATCTCGGGCGCCGCCATCACGGCCAGCATGGGCCTGCCCGATCTCGGCATCATTTCGATGGAGGAGCTCTGCTTCTTCACGCGCATGATATCGCGCGCCACGCAGTTGCCGATCCTGGTCGATGGCGACACCGGCTTCGGCGAGGCGCTCAACGCCATGCGGCTGGTGCGCGAGCTCGAGGACGCCGGCGCCGCCGCCGTGCAGATCGAGGATCAGGTGCTGCCGAAGAAGTGCGGCCACCTCAACGACAAGGTGCTTGTCACGGCCGAGCAGATGGCTGCCAAGATCGCGGCGGCGCGCCGGGCGCGGCGTCACCTCCTGATCATCGCGCGCACAGATGTTGCGGCCACCGAAGGTGTCGAAGGCGCGGTGCGGCGCGGCCGGATCTTCATGGAAGCCGGCGCCGACGTGTTCTTCCCCGAGGCCTTGCGGTCGCGTGAGGACTTCCAGGCCGTGGCCAAGGCCATGCCGGGCGTGCCGATGCTCGCCAACATGACGGAGTTCGGCCGCACCCCCATGATGACGGGCCGCGAGTTCGAGGAGATGGGCTACAAGATGGTGATCTGGCCCGCCTCGTCACTGCGCGTCGCGGCGCACGCGCTCGCCGAGCTCTACCGCGGCCTCGCCAAGGACGACACCACGGCGCCGCAGCTCGAGCGCATGCAGACGCGCCAGCGGCTCTATGAGGTCATCCGCTATCACGACTACGAGGCTCTCGACGCATCCATCGTCAAGAGCCTCGTGCCGGAGACGCCGAAGGGCTGAGCGTTGCGGACGGCCCAGCAGAAATCGATCGTCTCGTCAGGCGATGGACGCTGGCGGCTTGGCGTAGTCCTCGTCGCTCACGTGCTTGAGCCAGGTCGTGCCCTCGCCGTCGGCCGTCACCTCGGACATCGCGAGATGTGTGAAGAGCCGGTCCGGCGCCGCGCCGTGCCAGTGCTCGACGTTTGGGGGAATGATCACGGTGTCGCCGGGCTGCAGGATCTGCACCGGCTTGCCCTTCTCCTGCACGCGCCCGACGCCGGACAGCACGTAGAGCGTCTGCCCCACGGGGTGCGTGTGCCAGGCGGTACGGGCGCCGGGATTGAACGTGACGCTGGTGGCGCGCATGCGCGACGGCGCCTTGCCGACGACGACCTCTTCTTGCAGTACGACGCCGGTGAACTTGTCCGCCGGCGCCTGCTTCGTTGTTCGCGCTGCGGCGCGGACTATTTTCATGAGCCTCCTCCATCACTAGGGTCGGTGCGAAATCGACCGATGCAGGCGGCCAATCATCATGCTCGCCTGTCCGGGGAGCGATAATGGGAGGGAGTGCGCAATGACGCCAGATCAAAATCCATCTCGCAGCAAGCCCGGCAAATGGGACGCGTCGGTAGACGTCGTTGTCATCGGTCTCGGCTATGCCGGCGGCGTCACGGCGATCGAGGCGCACGATGCCGGCGCCGAGGTGATGATCCTCGAGAAGATGCCGGACCCCGGCGGCATTTCCATCACGTCCGGTGGCAGCGTTCGCTTCGTCGAGGACGTCAAGCAGGGGTTCGCTTACCTCAAGGCGACCTGCGCCGATACGACGCCGGACGACGTGCTGGAGGCGCTCGCGCAGGGTATGTCGGAGATGCCCGCCTATTTCGAAAAGCTCGTGCAGGTGAACGGCGCGCGCTACGAGAAGCGGCTCAATGGCGGCAACTATCCGTTTCCCGGTCGCGATACCTTCGGATTCATCAGCATCAGCGAGGTGCCGGGCTTCGAGCCGGCCAAGACCTATCCCTATGTCTCGAGCTTTGTGCCGATCGAGCGCGCACCGGGCGTCAGGCTCTTCCACACGCTCTACCAGAACATCAGGAAGCGCGGCATCGAGGTGAAGCTCGAGACGCCGGCGCAGCGCTTGATCACCGACAGCAGCGGCTCGGTGATCGGCGTCACCGCCTCGCACAACGGTCGCCACATCGCCATCGAGGCGCGCCGCGGCGTCGTTCTGACGTGCGGCGGCTTCGAGGCCGGCCATGACATCCAGCGCCAGTTCTGGCAGGAAAAGCCCGTGCTGAATGCGGCCTTCCTCGGCAACACGGGTGACGGCATCCGCATGGCGCAGGATGTCGGCGCCGAGCTCTGGCACATGTGGCACTGGCACGGGGTCTACGGCTTCCGCCATCCCGACCCCGCCTATCCGTTCGGGCTGCGGCCCAAGCGGCTTCCCGACTGGGTGCCGGGCGTCGGCGCGCGCGCGGACGTGAAAATGCCCTGGATCATCGTCGATCGCGCCGGCCGGCGCTACATGAACGAGTATCCGCCCTATGCCCAGGACACCTCCTGGCGCCACATGGCGACGCTCGATACCGAGACAATGAGCTACCTGCGCATTCCTTCGATCATGATCATGGATGCGCCGGGGCGCGGAACCTATCCGCTGGTCTCGCCGACCTTCAATGATCGGCGCCTCAAATTCGACTGGAGCGAGGCTACGCTGCGGGCTCTCGAGGATCGCATCGTGCGCAAAGCCGACAGCGTGGAGGCGCTTGCCGAGCAGACCGGCATCGCCCACGGAGTTCTGGCGTCGCTTCTGCGCGACTGGAACGCCGCCTGTGCGTCCGGTGCGGACGAGGCCTTCGGGCGACCGCCGTCCTCGATGATGACGATCGCCACGCCGCCCTACTATTGGGCGGAGGTCTGGCCCGTCTGCTCGAATACGCACGGCGGACCGGTGCACGACGTCGAGCAGCGCGTGCTGGACGGCTATCGCCAGCCGATCCCGGGCCTGTACGCGGCCGGCGAATGCGGTGGCGTCTTCGGTCACCTCTACATCGGCGGCGGCAATCTGGCCGAATGCTTCGTCGGTGGGCGGACGGCGGGACGGAACGCGGCGCAGCGAAAGCTGTGATGCGAGATTCGGTTGACGCCCGGCAGTTGTGTGGACAAATATAGTCCCCTCTGTTGACGAATTTCACGAGGGCGCGAGTTGAGCATCCCCGAGCGTGATCTCGCGGACATGGGCAACGAGCTCAAGTTGAGCATCGGGCGCCTGTTGGCGCTGGCGCGGCGCGATTTTCTGGCCCGTGCGCTGGGGCATGTGCGCGAGCGCCAGGGGCAGCCGCTGTCCGAGGCTCAACTGGCCATCTTGCCGTTCCTCGAGCCGTCCGGGATGCGTGCGAGCGCCCTGGCCGAGCGCAGCGGGCTCTCCAAGCAGCGCGTCGCCAAGATCGTCGGTGAGTACGAGCGCCTGGGCATCATCCGCCGCAGGCCGGACCCAGACGACGGCCGCGCCACGATCATCGTGTTCACCGACAAGGGCCGGCGCTTCCTGAAGCGCAATGCCGAGGCGCGTCACGCCGTCGAAGAGCACTACGTGTCGATTCTCGGCGCCAAGCGGCTCGAGGAGCTGAAGAAGGATCTGGCGCGTCTGGTCTACGGGCCGAAAACGTGAGGGTGGGATGCTGACGCTGACGGAGGATCTGGCGAAATCGTATCTCAAGGGACGAGGCTTGCCCGTGCCGAGCGGGGGTGCCGCGTCGAGCCCGGCTGAGGCGGCCGCGCTCGCGCGCAAGCTCGGCGGCGAGGTCGTCGTGAAGGCGCTGGTCCCGACGGGGCGGCGCGGCAAGGCGGGTGCGGTGCTGTTCGCCACCTCGCCCGAGGCGACGGAGGCGGCCGCCGGCAAGATCATCGGTGGCGAGATCGCCGGATATACCGTCGAGCGCGTCTACGTCGAGGCCAAGGAGAGCATCGACGCCGAGCTCTATCTGGCGTTCGTGCTCGAGAGCTATCCGCCCATGGTGCTGGCGAGCCGGCGCGGTGGCGTCGATATCGAGGACGTGCATCGCGATGCGCCCGAGGACATCATCAAGCGCGAGGTCGACCCGGCGACCGGCCTGACGCCGTGGGCGGCGGCGGCGCTGTGGGAGGCGGCCGGCATCGAGTCGGCGCGAATTCCGCGGCTTGCCCGGCTGACGGCGGCGCTCTGGCGGGCCTTCGTCGACGGCGATGCCTTGACGCTCGAGCTGAACCCGATCGCCGTGCGGCCGGACGGCTCGCTCAGTCTGGTCGGTGCCATGCTCGGCCTCGACGAGGCGGCCGTCGGGCGGCATCCGGCCTGGCGCGAGGCGGCACAGGACAGCGCCATGCGGGCGGGCCGACGCGCCAACGAGCGCGAGCTTCGCGTGATCGCCGCGAACGACAGGATTCCCGGCGCGGTCTTCCGCTACACGGAGCTCGACGGGGATATCGGCTTCGTCGTCGGCGGCGGCGGGGCAAGCCTCTTCCAGCATGACCTCATGCTCAAGATGGGCGCCAAGCCCGCCAATCACCTGGACGCCACGCCGGGCGCCGGCTGGGACGAGAAGATGGGCGCCGTGATCGATGCCATCCTCGACAACCCCAACGTCAAGGGGCTGTTGATCAGTTACAACTTCCTGCAACTGATTCAGGTCGACGACCGCATGCGCCGCATCGCGCGCATTCTCGAGGCGCGCAAGGTCGATCCGACCCGCTTCCCGATCGTGGTGCGCTTGTTCGGGCCGGCCGATGACGAGGCGCGACGCATCGCAGCCGGCATTCCCGGCTTACATTACATGCCGCCGGAAAGCCCGCTCGATGCCGCCGTGGCGCGGATCATCGAGCTGACCGGCGGTCCGCGCCCGGGGGTGAGCCTATGAGCATCCTGATCGACGAGAAGACCCGCGTGGTCGTACAGGGCCTGACCGGCGCCCAGGGCATGCGCGATGCCGGTCATGCGCTCACCTACGGCACGCGCATCCTGTGCGGCGTCACCCCCGGAAAGGGCGGCACCTCGGCCCTCGACCTGCCTGTCTACAACACGGTGGCGGCGGCGGTGGCGGCCCACGAGGTCGACGTATCGCTCGTCTACGTGCCGCCGTTGCAGGTGCGAGACGCCGTGCTCGAGGCGCTGGACGCCGGACTGAAGCTCGTGGTGGTGCTGGCCGAGAACGTGCCCGTCCACGATACGGCGATCATTCGGGCTGAGCGCATCAAGCGTGGCGCTGTCGTGGTGGGCTGCAACACCAACGGCATCATTTCGCCCGGCAAGTGCAAGCTTGGCGGCATCGGCGGCGACAAGCCCGCACGGGTCTATGTGCCTGGTCGTATCGGCACCGTCTCTCGCTCCGGCGGCATGTCGGCAGAGTTCGGACTGACGTTGAAGACGGCCGGCTACGGCATGACGACCGCCATCTCGATGGGCGGCGACGCCATCCCCTGCACGCCGATGGTCGAGTACGTCCGCTTGTTCGTCGAGGACCCCGACACCGATGCCATCCTGATGTTCGGCGAGCCCGGGACGCCGAACGAGCAGGAAGTGGCCGACTTCGTGCGGGCAGGTCGCTGCCCCAAGCCCGTCATCGCCCTGTTGGCCGGCGAGTTTCAGGAGCGCTATCCCGCGGGCGTCAGCTTCGGTCACGCCGCGGCGATGATCAACGACGCCTCCGATACCGTCTCGGCCAAGCGCGAGATGTTGCGCGCAGCCGGCATCAACGTAGTCAATGGATTGTCCGAGATCCCGGGCGCGCTCGAGCGACTCGGCATTCGGCCCGGCAAGCCTTCGGAAGGGTGACATGCAGGATAAAGTCGAGAAGAAGGGTGGTGAGTGGGACGCCGAGCTGGAGGAGCTCCAGACGCGGCGCAAGCTTGCGAAGCGCATGGGTGGCGAGGAGGCCGTCGCCAAGTTCAAGGCCCGCGGCCGCAATACCGCGCGCGAGCGCATCGAAATGATGCTCGACGATGGGTCGTTCCGCGAGATCGCCCGCGTCACCGGCAAGGGCGTCTATGAGAAGAGCGGGGAGTTCAAGGATCTCTCGCCGGTCAACGCCATCATCGGCACCGGCCGCGTCGAGGGGCGCAAGATCGTCGTCTCGGCCGACGACTACACGATCCGGGCCGGCTCGTCCGAGGGGACCATCTCCGACAAGTGGGTCTATGCCGAGCGCATGGCGCACCAGTACCTGATGCCGATCGTGCGTCTCGTCGATACCGCCGGCGGCAGCGTCAAGCTGCTCGAGCAGATGCAGAGCACCAAGATCCCCGGCTATCCGAACTGGCCCATCGTCGATCTGCTGACGAAAGTGCCGGTGGTCGGCGTTGCTCTCGGCGCCTGTGCCGGCCTCGGCGCCATCAAGGTGCTCATGTCGCATTTCTCCGTCATGGTGCGCGACCAGTCGCAGGTCTTTGCGGCCGGCCCGCCGGTGGTCAAGCAGGCGTACGGGATCGATATCGATAAGAATGATCTCGGCGGCTACAAGGTGCATCGCAAGAGCGCGCTGGTGCACAACGAGGCGGTCGACGAAGCCGATGCGTTCGCGCAGTCGCGGCGATTCCTGAGCTACCTGCCGCGCAACGTGTATCAGGCGCCGCCCGTGACGCCTGCCGACGATCCGCTGGATCGCGTCGAGGACTGGCTCAAGGATGCCATTCCGCACAACAGGCGCCGCGTGTACGATCCGCGCAAGATCGTCGAGGCGGTGCTCGACAAGGGCTCGGTGTTCGAGATCGGCCGCCATCAGGGCGCCTCGATCATGACGGGCCTGGCGCGTCTCGGCGGCTATCCCGTCGGCTACATGTGCTCCGATCCCCGCATCGTCGGCGGCGCCATGACCATCCAGTCGGCCTTCAAGGTCGAGCGCCACATCGAGCTGTGCGATACCTTCGGCCTGCCGATGATCAACTTCGTCGATCAGCCGGGGAACGCGACGGGTCCGGAGGCAGAGCTGAATGGCACGCTGCGCGGTGCGGTGCGCGTGCTGACAGCGACCGAGCGGGCACGCATTCCCTGGGTATCGATCATCATGCGACGCGCCTTTGGCATGGCCGGGGGGCTGCATGCGCCGAAGTATTTCCCGCAACTGCTCTACCGCTTCGCCTGGCCGTCCGCGCGCTGGGGTTCGATCCCCATCGAGGGTGGCGTGCGCGCCGCCCACAAGGCCGACATCGCCGCTGCCGCCGATCCGGAGGAGAAGCTGAAGGAGCTGGAGGAGCACTACCATCGCCTGAGCTCGCCGTTCCGGACGGCGGAGCGGTTCGGCATCACCGACATCATCGATCCCCGCGAGACGCGCGCCGTGCTCGCGGATTGGGTGGAGGACGCCTGGGAGGTTCTGAAGTGCGATCGTGGCCGCGGCCGCGATTGAAGGTCCGTTTTCGACAAGGGTCCATAAAACAAGGGAGGATCACGTGATGAAGAAGCTGGCGTTAGCGCTCGCAGGAGTGGCGCTGGCCGCCGTTCCCGCCGCAGCGCAGGAGTGGAAGCCAACACGCAACGTCGAATACATCGTGCCGTCCGGTGCGGGCGCGGCGCTCGATTCCGGTGCGCGCATGATCAAGGAGGTGATCGAGCGCTACAAGCTGTCGCCGACATCCATGATCGTGACCAACAAGCCGGGTGGCGCCGGCATGGTGGCGTTGTCCGTGTTCAATCAGAAGGCAGGCGATCCTCACGTTCTCGCCCATATGACGCACTCGACGATCAACAATCCGCTGATCGGCACGGCGACGCTCGGCACCAAGGACTTCACGCCGATCGCCATCCTGGTGGACGAGACGCTGATCGTGGCGGTGCGCGCCGATTCACCGATCAAGACGGGCAAGGATCTGATCGAGCGACTGAAGAAGGACCCCGGCTCGGTCCGCTTCGGCGTGGCGACGGCGGTCGGCAATCACATCCACATTGGACTGGCGGTGCCCCTCAAGGCGGCCGGCGTCGACATCAAGAAGCTGACCGTCGCCGCCTTCAAGTCCTCGGCCCAGTCGATGACGGCTCTGCTCGGCGGTCATCTCGATGCCGTGTCCGCCTCCGCGCCCAACGCGGTGAAGCTCGCGGAGGCCGGCAAGATCCGTGTCATCGCCACAGCCGCCGGCAAGCGCATGACCGGCTCCATGTCCAAGGTTCCGACCTGGAAGGAGCAAGGCGTCGATGCCGAGTTCTCGTCCTCGCAGGGTGTGCTCGGCGCCAAGGGCATCACGCCCGCCCAGATCATGTTCTGGGAGAGCGCGCTGCGCAAAGTGGTGGAGACCAAGGAGTGGAAGGCGCTGCTGGAGCGCAATCACTGGCGGCCACGCTTCCTCGGTCACAAGGAGGCCGTGGCATTCATTGCCCGTGAAGAGGCCAAGCTCAAGGGCATCCTGGCAGAGCTGGGCATGCTGAAAAAGAAGTAGTCCTGACCGGGACTGCGCGCGATCGGGGCCGTCGTGCTCCGATCGCGTCTTGCAGGACGTAGCTGACGGCACATCGGCTGCGCTCGTGGCGGACGGAGCTTCTGTCCGGTGCTGGTCATGCAAATCGATCGGGGGAGGGGTGGCCATGTCGGGGCGCACCAGCATCTGGGATCGCCGGGATCTGTGGGCAGGCATTCTGCTCGTCGCCGTCGGGGGCTTCTTCGCCTATCAGTCGCTGCAGTACGAATTCGGCGCGCCGACGACGCTCGGACCGGGCTTCTTTCCCTATTGGCTGAGTATGATCCTGTGCGTGCTCGGGGTCATCATATCGCTCTCGTCACTGACGGCGAGCGGCTCCACCGCCAAGGTTCCTCGCGTCCATTGGCCGTCGACGCTGCTGATCATCGGCTCGATCATCGCCTTCGGTGTTCTCCTGAAGTTTTTTGGGCTGCTCGTCGCCTTGCTGGCCCTGGTTGTGCTCAGCAGCATGGCCGATCCCGGCTTCGGCTGGCGCGGCACCGTCGTTACCGCACTCGTCCTGATGGCTCTGTGCTGGGCGATCTTCGTGAAGGGGCTGGAGCTGCCGCTGCCGCTGCTGCCGCCGTGGCTGGAAAAGGTTTAGCGTCATGGAGCTCTTTTCCAATCTCGCGCTCGGGTTCGAAACAGCGCTCACGCTGCAGAATCTCGGCTATGCCCTGATCGGCTGCCTGCTCGGCACGCTCATCGGCGTGCTGCCCGGCATCGGGCCGCTGGCGACCATCTCCATGCTGCTGCCGATCACATACGCACTCCCGCCGGTCTCGGCCCTGATCATGCTGGCGGGGATCTACTACGGCGCGCAATACGGCGGTTCGACCACGGCGATTCTCGTCAACGTGCCCGGCGAAGCCTCTTCGGTAATGACCAGTCTCGACGGCTACGAGATGGCCAAGCAGGGGCGCGCCGGCTCTGCTCTGGCGATTGCCGCGCTCGGCTCGCTGTTCGCGGGCTGCGTAGGAACCCTCGTGCTCGCCGCGCTCGCCGGACCCATGACGGTGTTCGCGCTGAAATTCGGACCAACGGAGAATTTCGCCCTCGTGGTGCTGGGCTTGTGCGGCGCCATCGTGCTGGCGTCCGACTCGCTTATCAAGTCGATCGCGATGGTGATCTTCGGCTTGCTGCTGGGGCTCGTCGGCATCGACGTCAACTCCGGTAAGCCGCGCTTCGACTTCGGCATCGCCGAGCTGGCGGACGGCATCGGTTTCATCACGATCGCCTTGGCGTTCTTCGGCATCGCGGAAATCCTGCGCAATCTCGAGTCGCCCGAAGATACCGAGAAGTTCACGAGCAAGATCACGCGGCTTTGGCCGACCCGGCAGGACTTTCGCAGGGCGACGCCCGCGGTGCTGCGCGGCACCGCGCTCGGCTCGCTGTTGGGCGTGCTGCCCGGTGGCGGCGCGGCCTTGTCGGCGTTCGCGGCATACATGCTGGAGCGCAAGGTGTCTCGCTACGCCAATGAGCTCGGCACGGGGGCCGTCGAAGGTGTCGCGGCGCCGGAGTCCGCCAACAACGCCGCCTCTCAGACATCCTTCGTGCCTATGCTCACGTTGGGGCTGCCATCGAACGGCGTCATGGCGCTCATGGTCGGGGCGATGACCATTCACAACATCCAGCCGGGTCCGCAGGTCATGACCTCGAACCCGACCCTGTTCTGGGGCCTGATCGCTTCGATGTGGATCGGCAATCTGATGCTGGTCATTCTCAACCTGCCGCTGATCGGCATCTGGGTGAAGCTGCTGACCATCCCCTACCGCTACCTGTTCCCGGCCATCCTGACATTCTGCGTCATCGGCGTCTTCAGCACGCAAAACAACGTCTTCGACATCTACGTCGTCGCCGCCTTCTCCGTGCTGGCCATGATCGTCCTGAAGCTCGGCTTCCCGCCCGTGCCGCTGCTGCTCGGCTTCATTCTCGGGCCGATGATGGAGGAGCACTTCCGCACCGCGCTCGTGCTCTCACGGGGCGACTTCCTGGTGTTCTTCAAGCATCCGATCTCGCTGGCTCTGTTGATCACGGCTGCCCTGCTGCTCTGCCTCGTGCTGCTGCCACGCGTGCGCAAGGGCCGCGAGCAGGCCTTCCAGGAGGACGCCTGAGCGCTCCTGCAACGACCGGTGGCCCGGCTTCGTGTCCGGCCGTCCTCGTGCGCGAAGCCGCGAGAAGACGATTGAGCTGCGCCCATCCTTGGAGCACAGTTAGGGGTCTGGACAAATCCTGGAGACATTGATGAGCGATATGACGTTGAGTCTGGCCTGCCTGCCGACCGATCGGTCGCGGGCCGTGCTCGAGGGGCGAATTCGCATTCCAGGGGTCTCGATCCGGCCCATGCCGGGCACGCCGGGAGAGATCTTCGTCAAGGCGCTCAAGGAGCAGGCCTTCGACATCACCGAGATGTCCATGGCGAGCCACATCATGGAGACGGCGCGTGGCACGGCAACGTACGTCGGCGTGCCGATCTTCCTGTCGCGGCTGTTCCGCCATTCGGCGATCTACGTGCGCTCCGACCGCGGCATCGACCGCCCGGAGGATCTCAAGGGCCGGCGCGTCGGCGTGCCGGAGTTTCCCCAGACGGCAGGCATGTGGGTTCGGGGCATCCTGCGCGACGAGCATGGCGTCGGGGTGCGTGACGTCTCCTGGCGCATCGGCGGACAGGATGTAGCACGCGCCAGCCGGCGCAGCGACGTCGTCCTGCCCGCAGGGCTCGACGTCGCCGCCATCCCCGACGGCGAGACGCTCAACGGCCTGCTCGCCAAGGGGGAGCTCGACGCGATCATCTCACCGCATCCACCGCCCTACTACGGCGATGCCGGCGTGCCGGTCCGTCGCCTGTTCGAGGACTACGCTGCGCGCGAGGCGGACTATCACACGCGCACCGGCTTCTTCCCGATCATGCATTGCGTGGCCATCCGCAAGTCGCTCGCTGCGGCGCATCCGGAGTTGCCACTCAAGGTTTTCCGGGCGTTCGTCGATGCGCGCAATCTGGCGATGCAGGATCTCGAGCACATCGACGTGCTCCGCGTCTCGCTGCCGTTCCTGCACAAGGCCATGGCCGAGATGCGGGCGTTGATGGGCGCGGACCTCTGGCCCTACGGCTTCGCACGCAACCAGAAGGAACTCGCCGCCATGACGCGCTACGCCCATGAGGACGGTTTGACGGCGAGCGCGCTGGACCCCGCCGCGCTGTTCCACCCGTCCACGCTCGGCCTAACGGCTTGACGCCTCGCGTTGCGGGCTCACGCCCCTCACGCCCTAGCGAAACTACAGGATCAAGGAGTTCCTCATGCCCGTCGTGCCAGTCGATCGCCTGCGTACCATCGTGAAGACCCTGCTCATGTCCGCGGGAGCCTCGGAGAGCGAGGCCGCCACCGTCTCGCGCTATTCCGTCGCCGCGAACCTCGCGGGCCACGACTCTCATGGTGTCATTCAGATTCCGACGTACATCGATCGTATCGGCAAGGGCCACATCGTCCCTGGCGCACCCTTCGAGATCAAGCAGGAGAGCCCGACGACCACGGTTATCGACGGCAACTGGGGCTTCGGCTACGTCGTCGCCGAGAAGGCGATGCAATTGACCATCGAGAAGGCGCGCAAGTCCAACGTGGCGGCGACGACGATCCTGCGCCAGAGCCATATCGGCCGCGTGTCCGCCTATCCGCTGATGGCCGCCGAAGCCGGCATGATTGCCATCATGACGGCGGATTCCGGCCGCTCGCCGAAGTCCGTGGCACCCTTCGGCGGCCGCGCGCCGCGCCTTGGCACGAACCCGATCTGCATTGCGGTGCCGTCCGACCTCGAGGCGCCCTTCTACATCGACATGGCCACGTCCGGAGTGGCGGTGGGCAAGATCAAGCTCGCGGAGGCTCGCGGACAGACGATTCCGGAAGGCTGGATCGTCGACAAGGAGGGCAAGCCGACCACCGATCCGGCGGATTATGGCCGTGGCGGCGTCGTGCTGCCACTGGGTGGTGCGGAGGGCCACAAGGGCTATGGCCTATCAGCCATGATCGAGGTTCTGTCGGCGCTGCTGCCGGGGCTCGGTTTCGGTGTCGATCCGACCGGGCGGCACAACGACGGCTGCTTCATCGCCGTCTTCAACGTGCCGGCGTTCCGTGACCTCGCCACCTTCAAGCGGGAGGTTGCCGACTTTGCCCGCTACCTCAAGGAGACGCCCACGGCCGATGGCTTCGACGAGGTGCTTTATCCCGGTGAGGTCGAGTACCGGCGGGAGCAGGAGCGACTGAAGGCCGGTGTAGGCGTCGAGGAAAAGACCTGGAAGGCCTTCGTTGACCTCGCCGGCAAGTTCGGCGTCGCCAGCGAGCTGGGTCTTGCCTAGAGCCCGATCGCCGGAGATGGAAGCGTCCGCGCTTCCATCGAAGGCGTGAATCGGTCTCTGGAGCAAGAGCCCGATCGCCGGAGATGGCGCCACGGCGCGAGGAGGAGGCGGGGCGATGCCCGCCTCCATCGGTTTCAGGCCGGGGCCTTCTCGGAAATCTCGTCGAAGGCGGTCGACCAGGCGGCCAGAGTCTTGGCAACGTCGGCCTCGTCGTGGGCGAGGGAGATGTAGTACTTGCTCTCGCCCTTCAGGATCCCCTGGGCTTGCAGGGCGCGGTTGAGGCGGCGCATGCGGTCGGCGTTGCCCGAGTGCATGCCCCTGTAGTCACGCACCTCCGACGACGTGAAGACGAGGTCGAAGAGCGGCGCCTCGCCGATGACCTGCGCCGCGATGCCACGCTCCTTGATGAGAGCCTTGAGCCCGCTGCGCAGACGATTACCTGTCGTGAACAGCCGATCGTAGGCGCCGGGCTCGGAGAGGACGCCAAGCGTCGCCAGTCCGGCCGCCGCGGCGACGGGATTGCCGCTGAGCGTGCCGATCTGCGGCATGTAGCGATCCTCGGGCACGGCGCCCTTGTCGAAATGCTTCATGATGTCGGCGCGGCCCGCGACCGCCGCCAGCGGGAAGCCGCCGCCGACGACCTTGCCGAGGGTGCAGACGTCGGGCGTGACGCCGTAGTAGGCCTGTGCACCGCCATAGGCGAACCGGAAGCCGGTCACGACCTCGTCGAAGATCAGCGGGATGCCGAGAGCGGCCGTGACCTCGCGCAGCGCCTCGAGGAAGCCGGGCTTCGGCGGCAGCAGTCGCTGGAAGGGCTCCACGATGACGCCGGCCAGCTCGTCGCGATGCTGGCGGATGATGTCGGCGGCCGCGTCCGCGTCGTTGAACGGCGCGATCAGCATTTCCCCGCGCACTGCGTCGGGGATGCCGGCCGAGTCGGGTGTCGCCACGGGGAAGTTCCCGGGTCGCTTGGGCGACATGCTCATGAGCGCGTAGTCGCCCATGCCGTGGAAGCCGCCCTCGAACTTCAGGATCTTCTCCTTGCCTCGGTAGGCGCGCGCCAGCCGCATCGCATAGTGCGTCGCCTCGCTGCCGCTCGACGTGAAGCGGACCTTCTCCGCGCAGGCCACGGCCTTGCAGATCGCCTCGGCCAGCAGGATGCCGTTCTCGTTGTTGACGAAGAAGGTCGTGCCGCGCGGAATCTGGTCGAGGACGGCCTCCATCACCTTCGGATGCGCATGCCCGATCAGCATTGGTCCGGAACCGAGGAGGAAGTCGACGTACTCGTTGCCGCTGTGATCCCACACGCGCCCGCCGCGGCCCTCGCGGATGACGATGTCGTGGGTGACATTGCCGAAGGTGCCGGCCGGCAGGTAGGTCTTGGCCTTGTCGATCAGACTCTGCTCGTACTCGTTGATGTGCCGTGTGGTCATTGCGATCTCTCCTCGCCTCTTGATCGGTATCCGTCCCGTCAGAATTTCTCGACCCAGGGCCTCAGCTCGACCTCGAGGCTCCAGGCGCTGCGCGGCTGCTTCAGAACGGCCATGTAGGTCTGTGCGATTGCGTCAGGATCGAGCAGGCTGTCCGCCTCTCCCGCGGCCTCGGTGCGCCCCTTGTCGGCATTGCGGACACCACCGTCGATGACGAAATGGGCGACATGGATGCCCTTGGGCTGCATCTCGCGCGCGAGCGATTGCGCCAGGCCCCGGAGGGCGAACTTGCCCATGGCGAACGGAGCGGACTGGGCATAGCCTTTGACGCTCGCCGAGGCGCCGGTGAAGAACAGTGCGCCGCGGCCTTGCGGCACCATACGACGCAGCGCCTCCTGGGCGACGAGGAAGCCTCCGTACGCCGAGACGTTCAGCGTTTCGGCGACCTTCATGGGATTGAGCTCCAGGAACGGGCCTCTCACGCGAAAGCTGGCGTTGTAGATGACGAGATCGATCTGGCGGCTCCAGGCGCGATCGAGCTCCGTGAACACGGCTGCGACCTCGTCGATCCGCGTCGCGTCGCCAGAGAGAAGCATGGCGCCGGTTTCCTTCGCGAGGGAGGCCAGCTTGTCGGTATTGCGCGCGGCCAGCGCCACCCGATAGCCGTCCTTGGCCAGGTGTCGCGCCAGAGCCGCGCTGATGCCGCTGCCGGCGCCGACGATGAGTGCAGTCGAGGACATTCAGATCTCCGGAGGTCTTCAAGCGATGTGGCCGGGGGGGCGTCCCGGCCCGGTTCTTCGGTCGGGGCAGTGTCTCGCTGCCGACAGTCCGATGCAAGCGGTTCCGTCACCCGGCTCGTCACAGTGTGATCCCCGCGTAGCCGAGTGCGGGCCTGAGCCAATCTGGCAAGGTGACGCCCCCAGCCAGACGCACGACGGCGGCCGTCACCAGCAGGACGCATACCGGGAACAGCACGAACTGGACGAAACGCACGGGCATGCGAACGATGGCGCGGCCCATCAAGGCTCTATTGGTCTCGAGAATGGACAGCCCGATCAACAGGCTGATGGCGATCTGGCTGCCGACGAACAGGCGGTCCGACAAGGTGGCGGCGTCGGCAGAGGGCTTCGCGATCGAGAGATAGAGGGCAATGGCGGACAGGAGCGCGGTGACCTGGATGGCGATGCGCGCCTCGAACTCGCGCCGCGGGGTGAACACCGCCAGATACGCCACGAGCACGATGAACAACAGCGGGATGGCGGCGCGCAGCATGAAGTCGGTCGTCAGCCGGCTCACGACCCACGTGTAGTTGAACTTGTAGAAGGGGATGGTGCGGGGGTCGCCCGTCGCATCGCGGATCGTGACGATGAGGTCCTGATCCGAGCCGACGTAGTGCGTGGCGAGCCGCCAACCATCGACCTCGAACAGTTTATCACGCGCGGCCGCCGGCGGCGGTTGCACGAAGAACGGCTCGGTCGTGCGCAGCGGCTGGAAGGAGATCGAGAGCTTCTGCGTATCGAACGGATAGGCCTCGAGCGCCGGGTTGAACATGAACTTCCCCGAGACCTTGTAGAGACGCACGCCGCCCGAGCTGCGCCCTTTGCCACTGTCGAGTTCCCGGATCGAGACGAGGGCGCGGTTGTCCAGAAGGCTGCGGGCGGCGGTGGTGAACTCGATCTGGGAGACGGCGATGTCGCGCTCGCTCTTCAGAGACAGATAGAAATCGGCCTGGAAGGTCCGCTCGCTGGTGTCGATGTTGTACACCCGGGTCATGTCGATGCCGACATAGACGACGGGGACCGTGCGCACCTCGGCGCCCACCCGGACGTATTGCAGCGGCGCGAGCATGAAGAAGGCGCGGCCCGCCGGCCGCCAGACGATGAGCGTCTGCTCGCTCGAGGCCCGCCCTTCGGCAAAGGACCAGTCCTGCGCCCAGCCCCGATAGATGCGGTTGCCGGGCGTGAAGCTCGATAGCGCGCGGCCGATATCGCGGCGCAGTTGGCGCGGATCGTTGGCCTCGCTCTCTCCTGCGAGCGTGGTGATCATGGCGACGAGATCGGCGTAGCGCGCGCCGTAGCCGAGCGCATCGGGGCTGAAGATCGCGAGGTCGCGGCCGAAGGTGCCGCTGCGCACGAACTGTTGCAATCGCTCGTTGTTGAGCTTCGGCACGCCTCCCTCAGCCACGTCGTACATCGCGCCGGGATAGCCGGCGCCGTCGGGGTTGCGAAGCACCTTGCCGACGGTGCCGAGCAGGATGAAGGCGGGCAGCTGGATGCCTTCGCGCGCCAGGGCGCCGAGAAGCCTGGCGCCGGCGTCGCTGCCCAGAGATACGCAGATGAGATCGACACCACTCGACTTCAGCTCGCTGGCAAGCTGCTTGATCTCATCGGCAGAAAGCGTCCGATCGGCGGCGATGTGGCGGGTGACGGCGACCGGCGTGCCGCCATCGGAGATGGCGCGGTGGAGTGCCGAGGTATAGGCGTCCTTGTCGCGACCGACGAACGCGACCTTTCTGTAGCCCGCCTTGATGAAGGCGTTGATGGCGGACGCCTCGTGATCGATCGAGCGCGTCATCGTGTAGATGTTCGGGTAGGCCGCGAACAGCTTGTTGACCGACATCTCCGAAATGAATGGGATGCCGCTCGCGCCGATCGCATCGACCACGGTTGCGCCCCGGCTCGAGTTCCAAAGCCCGACAATGCCGATCAGCCGCTCGTCCGCGAGCGCGCGACGGACGTTCTCCTGTGTCCGCGCTGCCGACTGCTGGTCGTCGAGGAAGGTCAAGCGCAGCGGATGGCCGCGCACACCGCCTGCGGCATTGATCATCGCCACGCGCCGGATGACGAAGGCGCGAATGGCGCGCAGCTCTTCCGATTCCGTGCCGTTCGGCTCGGAGCTGACGAGAACCACGATGGAGTAGTGCGGTTTGCCGCTCGCCTCGGCGGTCGCGTGCGCCGGAGGTGCGCCCGATGTGAGCACCTGGGCCAACGTCAGCGCAGCCACGATCATGGCGCGCATGACATGTCCGGCGACCCGGCGAATTGGCAATCGTGGCATCGCTCCCCCCGCGCTACGGCCGTCCGCTGCCGCGCCTCGTCATCTCATGATGAGCATCGGACATTCCAGCGCCGCCGCAAGGTGACGCAGATCGCTGCCACCGGGAACCAGAATGCCGCCGTACTCCGCGATGATGAAGCCGGACTTCAGGCGCCGCAAATCCTCGGCAAGGACGCGCACATCGCCACGCGTCGTCAGTCCAGAGGTGATGCTGATGTTCGCCTGCCGCCCGACCGTCAGGCGCACCTGACCCTCGATGTGGCCGATCTGCTCCTCGCCTTCCGCGATGATGTAGATGATGATGCGCTCGCCCTGGGCCGCATGCAGCTGCTGGGCAGCCCGCAGCATGATCGGCAGGCGCTCGGCCTCCTCCAGCGCCACGACGACGGGTCCCGGCGCACGCCGCGACCTCGGTCCGACCAGGAGCAGTCCGGTGATCGTGTGGAGCTGGGTGATGAGCGCATGCACACGTGCGGCAATGCTGGGATCGAACGGCTCCGCCAGGGCAAGGACATTCCAGGCTGCGCACGCCGAGCAGGCCTGCGACAGGGCAGCCAGCGGCTCCTCGCGAACCACGCGCAGGCGATGCGGAACGCGCGCCTGACGCGCCAGGGCCTCCATGCGGCGGCGCACGGCGGCGAGCGCGAGATGCGTGTCGCGCTCAAGGTCGTCGCGCGACAGAGCGCGCGAGTGGCGGCCCGAGAAGGAAATCTCCCGGGCGAAGGGGAAGCTCGCGAGGTCCAGGAGCTGCTGATCTTCGAAGAGCAGCCCTTCGAGCTCGGAGTGCAGGGCCTGCGCCAGATGAATGGCGGCTTCCAGAGCCACGGGGTGGGCGGCCCCGGCGCGCACCTGCACCAGCACACGCCCCGGCTCCACCTCGTAGGGGTCGTTCGGTCCCGGCAGATCTGTGTCTCGATCCGTCATGGTCACGACGTCAGCTTGTCGTTGTTGCGGTCGTCGCCCCGGCTGCGGGCGAACATCTTGGCGCGGTTCGCGAACGCGATCAGGCGATCCTCGACGCGGCGATTGACGGTGCCTTCGGGAAAGTTTCCGCCAGAATCTCGCTCGCCCGCCTTGACGCCGGTCAAGATCTCGATGCCCTCGTCGATCGTGCGCACCGGATAGATCGCGAACTTGCCCTCGCTGATCGCCTCGACGACGTCCTCGCGCAGCACGAGATGCTGCACGTTCGTTGCCGGAATCAGGACGCCCTGCTCGCCGGTGAGTCCCTTGGCGCTGCAGACGTCGAAGTAGCCCTCGATCTTCTCGTTGACGCCGCCGATGGCCTGCACCTCGCCGTGCTGGTTGACCGAGCCGGTGACCGCAAAGCTCTGCTTGATCCCGATCTCGGAGAGGGCTGAAAGCAGTGTGAAGAGCTCGGCCGCCGAGGCGCTGTCGCCGTCGACTCCGCCGTAGGATTGCTCGAACACCAGCGAAGCGGCGAGCGCCAGCGGCACATCGTGCGCAAAGCGACCGGCCAGGAAGCCCCAGAGGATCATCACACCCTTGGAGTGCAGGGGACCACCGAGCTTCACCTCTCGCTCGATGTCGGTCACGCGGCCGGAGCCCATGCGCACGCGCGCGGTGATGCGGCTCGGGCGGCCGAACGCGAACTCGCCGAGCGAGAGAACACTGAGGCCGTTGATCTGGCCGACTTTCGTGCCCGACGTGTCGATGAGGACGATGCCGCGATCGATGGTCTCCTGCGAGCGGTCCCGGAGGCGGTCGGCGCGCTGTATGCGTTCGTGCACGGCGCGCGCGATGTCGTTGCGAGTGATCTCGCCGCGCCCGGCCTCGCCGGCCCAGAAATTGGCCTCGCGCAGGATGTCGGCGATGCGCCCGATCTGGATGGTCATGCGCTGGTTGTCGTCGGCGAGGCGCGAGCCTTCCTCGATCAGCCGTGCCACGCCGCCGGCATCGACGGGTTTCAGCCTGTGCTCGGTGACGATGGACGAGATGAGGCGCGCATAGGCCATGTCGTTGTCTGACGAGCGCGCGATGGTGTCGTCGAAATCGGCCTGCACCTTGAAGAGTCGATCGAAGTCGGGATCGTAGGCCGACAGCATGTAGTAGAGCTCGCGGTCGCCGAGCAGCACGATCTTGACGGAGAGCGGAATGGGCTCTGGCTCGAGGCTTTGGGTGGTGATGAGGCCCATGCTTTCCGCGGGCATCTCGATCTTGATGCAGGCAGACTTGAGCGATCGCTTGAGCGCCTCCCACGCGAAGGGCGAGAGCAGGAGCTTGCGAGCATCGAGCAGGAGGTAGCCGCCATTGGCTCGGTGCAGCGCGCCGGGCTTGATCAGCAGGAAGTCGGTGAGCAGGGCGCCCATCTGGGCAATATGTTCGATGCGCCCGATCAGGTTGCCGTAGATCGGGTTGAGCTCCTCGATCAGGGGCGCGCCTTCCCCGCCGTTCGAGACGACGAGGTTGACCATGTAGCGGCGGAAGCGGGCGTCCCGCGCAGTGTCGACCGGTTGGCGGACGAGCTCGTTCTCCTCGCCGCTGGCCATCAGAAACAGGCCGACGTTGCGGATGAGGTCTGCCTCGGCAGCGTCGAGGTAGGCCACGACGTGGGCGAGGTCGCCGTACTCGGACTTGAGATCGTCGAGGGCCTCGCGGACGGCGATCGCGGCAAACTCCTCGTTGAGCTCGCGCAGGCGCGCACCCCGTTCCTTGTCCGCCTTCGGCATGCGGGCGAGGATCTCCTCGAGCTCCTTCTGCAGCGTCCCGATCTTGCCTTCGATCTCGCGGCGCACCGGTTCGGGAAGCTGATTGTAGATCTCGGGCTTGACGATCTTGCCCTCGTGCATGGGGGCCATGGCGAAGCCCATCGGCGTCCGCATGATGCCGATATTCTGCGACTGCGCCTTTTCGTTCAGGGCCTCGAAGGCCTTTTCGTGGCCGCCGCGCACCTCTTCATCGATGGCCCGGCGGCGCGACTGGTATTCCTCGCCCTCGAACATGGAAGGCAGCGACGTGCGCAATTCATCGATCGCGGCGATCATGCCGCGCTCGAGCAGATGGCCGCGCCCCTTGGGAAGCGACAGGGCCTTGGGCTTGTTCGCGTCGCGGAAGTTGTTCACGTACACCCAGTCCGGGGGCGTCGGAGACTCGGCCAGCTTCTTCTGGAGGTAGGACTTCACCGCCGTGCTCTTGCCGGAGGAGGCCGGCCCCAGCACGAAAATGTTGAAGTCGCTCTCCTTGATGTCCGCGCCGAACTGGATGGCCTTGAGCGCGCGGTCCTGCCCGATGAGGCCTGAGACGGGCTCGAGCTCGGCCGTCGTGCGGAAGCCGAGCGATTTCGGATCGACGACGGGTCGGGCGGCCGATCTGTCGATCGGGCGTGCCGGCTCGGCGGGCACGGTCGCCGTCGAGGCCGCAGCCGGCACGTGCCCGTCTTGGGGTGTCGCGCCCGCGCCGGCCTCCTTCTTGTGCTTCTTGAAAAACATGTCGCCCCCTCGCGCCTGCGATTACTCGCAAAGTTACAGTATCGGAACGAGGCGACAAGTTGGCGGCAGATGGTGCCGAACCGCCCTCGTCAGTCAGTCCGCACAAGTTCGTGCACGGAAAACAGGTTGCCGTCGTCGATCCACACATCGGCCGGGCTCCAGCCTGAATCCGTCGCCAGGGTCGAGAACTGGTCCCGCGTGTACTTGTAGGAGTTTTCCGTGTGGATGCGATCCCCGGCGCGGAAGCTGATCTCGTGGCCGAGCACGTTCACCGTCTGCGGGGCTTTCGCTTCGATATGCATCTCGATACGACCGAGATCGTCATTGTACAGCGCCACGTGCTCGAACCGGTCGACGTCGAAATCGCCGCCGAGCTCGCGATTGATGCGATGCAGGAGGTTGAGGTTGAATTGCGCCGTGACGCCGCGCTCGTCGTTGTAGGCGGAATGCAGGATGTCCGTGTCCTTCTTGAGATCGACGCCGACCACCAGCCGCGCGCCATGGCCGAGGACCTCGCCGAAATGCGCGAGAAGGCCGCGGGCCTCGTCCGGCATCAGGTTGCCGATGGTGGAACCGGGGAAGAAGCCGAGCCGCGGCGCGGCGCTCGCTTCCTCTGGCAGGTCGAGCGGCTGGCAGAAGTCACCGACGACCGAGATGACCTTGAGATCAGGAAAGCGCTCGGTCAGCCTCTGCTCGGCCTCGCTCAACGCCGTGGCCGAGACGTCAATCGGCAGATAGACGGAGACCTCCGGCAGGCTCTCGAGCAGGATCTCGGTCTTGCGGCTCGAGCCGGAGCCGAATTCGACCAGCGCGGAGCCTGGCGGCGTCTTGTCGGCAAGGCAGGGAGCGTGCCGCGCCAGAAGCTCCATTTCGGTGCGGGTCGGATAGTACTCGTCGAGGTCGGTGATTTCTTCGAACAGGCGGCTGCCGCGCGCGTCGTAGAGAAAGCGCGAGGGGATGGCGCGTGTCGGGCCGGTGAGGCCGTTGATCACGGCCTCGGCGAAGTCCGCGTCGGTCGCGTCGGCGTTGGAGGTGGTGTGCGTGCCCATGGTCTCGACCTCGCTGCTAGTGGTCGTCAGCGAGCCGGAGGCCCGTGAACTGCCAACGCTGGTGTGGGTAGAAGAAGTTCCGATAGGTCCTGCGCGTGTGCCCCGCAGGCGTGACGCACGAGGCGCCGCGCAGCACGTACTGGCTGACCATGAACTTGCCGTTGTACTCGCCGATGGCGCCGGCCGACGCCCGGAAGCCCGGATAAGGGGCATAGGCGCTCTGCGTCCACTCCCACACGTCTCCCAGCATCTGCCGCGGCGTCCGGGATGGTCCCGGTTGGGCCGCGCGCGGACGCAGGGCGCCGGTTGCGAGCGTATTCTCCTCGGTCGCCTCGGCGGCCGCCGCCTCCCATTCGAACTCGGTCGGCAGACGCTTGCCGGCCCAGCGAGCGAAGGCATCGGCCTCGTAGTAGCTGATATGCGAGACGGGTGCTGCGGGCTCGACCGGCAGCAGCCCGTCGAGCGTCATCTGCAGCCACGCGCCCTCGCGCTTTTCCCAGTAGAGCGGCGCTTGCCATCCTTCGCGGCGCACGGTCGCCCAGCCGTCGGCGAGCCAGTGCTCGACCGTCTCGTAGCCGCGGTCGGTCATGAAGGCGAGCCAGTCGGCGTTGGTGACGAGCGTGCTTTGCAGACGGAAAGGACGCAGGAGCTGTTCGTGACTGGGGCCTTCGTTGTCATAGGTGAAGCCCGCGCCCGTGTGGCCGACGCTGTGAATGCCGCCGGCGAAGGACAGCCAGTCGCGGCCGGTCGTCGCGGTCGTCGGGCGCGGCTGGCAATCCGGTCCGCTCGCTGCCCGATATGCCGGCCGCAGGGGGTTCGCCGCGAAGAGGCTCAGAATGTCGGTGAGCAGGAGTTCCTGGTGCTGCTGCTCGTGATTGATGCCGAGCTCGATCAGGCCGGCGAGATCAATCTCCTCGCCGAGGCCGGAAAGCAGCCTGTCGAGCCCTTCGTCGACGTGGCTGCGATAGTCGGCGACCTCGGCAGCCGACGGCCGCGTCAGCAACCCGCGATAGGGGCGCGGATGTCGCGGGCCGGCCGCCTCGTAATAGGAGTTGAAGCAATAGGGGAACCGTTCGTCGAACAGCCGATAGCCCGGCAAGTGCGGCTTGAGCACGAAGGTCTCGAAGAACCAAGTCGTGTGAGCGAGGTGCCACTTCGTCGGGCTGGCGTCGTCCATCGCCTGAACCGTCTGGTCCTCCGGCGAGAGCGGCGCTGCCAGTTCGCTGGACAGGCGCCGCGTGGCGAACAGCCGTTGGCGCAGAACAGGCACTGAGACGCGATCACACGCCTCGCACCCGGCATTCCCGGAATCTCGTGCGAGCATGGTTTACTCCAGTCCGTTCAAGCGCTGTATATAGAGGTGCAGGAACGCGATGACCACCCCTGCGGTGCCAGCGCGACGCCAGGGTTGCGACGAACATGGGCGAGAATGAGATGGGCGTGCCGAGCGGGCTCCCCGAACCGCCGCCGCTCGATGGCCGACAGTCGGAGCGCGCGCGTGAGATCCAGCGCGGTGTCGTCAGGCTGCTCGCATTGCAGGGGTGCGCCAGCGTGACGGAGCTGGTGCTTGCCACCGGCCGGCGGGCCGACGTCGTCGGGCTGTCGGCGAGCGGTGAGCTCTGGATCGTCGAGATCAAATCGAGCGTCGAGGACTTTCGTTCCGACCAGAAATGGCCGGAGTACCGGGACTTCTGCGATCGCTTCTTCTTCGCTGTTGCCGTCGATTTCCCAAGCGAGATTCTTCCCGCCGACACCGGCCTCGTCCTGGCGGATCGCTATGGCGGAGAGGTGGTGCGCGACGCGCCCGAGCATCGTCTGGCGGGTGCACGCCGCAAGGCAGTGACGCTGCGGTTTGCAACGGCAGCGGCCAACCGGCTCGCGGCCATCTGCGATCCCCGCGGCCGGTATCCATAGATCGCCGCGAACGTGGCTGTGAATGCGTCGGCGCGTCTGGGCCGGCGCAGCCTGCTCGGGCGATCGTCGGCTACTGTCGTGCTACTTGGGCGCCCGCTTGGCGAGGATGCGCTGCAGCGTGCGCCGATGCATGTTGAGCCGGCGCGCCGTCTCCGAGACATTGCGATTGCACAGCTCGTAGACGCGCTGAATATGCTCCCAGCGGACGCGATCGGCCGACATGGGGTTCTCGGGCGGCGGCGCCTTCTGGTCGGGCGGCGCCAGCAGGGCGTCGACCACGTCGTCGGCGTCGGCGGGCTTCGCCAGATAGTCCACGGCTCCGAGTTTCACGGCCGACACGGCGGTGGCGATGTTGCCGTAGCCGGTGAGCACGACCGTGCGCGAGGCGGGGCTGAGGCGCGCCAGCTCGGCGATCACGTCGAGGCCATTGCCGTCCTCGAGGCGCATGTCGACGATTGCGAAGGCAGGCGCCTTCTGCCGGATGAGGTCGAGGCCCTCCGATACAGAGTGGCCCGTGCGGACTTCGAAGCCGCGGATCTCCATGGCGCGCGCCAGACGGGCGAGGAAGGCCCGGTCGTCGTCTACGATGATGAGCGAGCGGTCTTCAGGCAGCTCGTCGGGTTGATACGAAAGATCTTCGGTCACTTTCACTGTCCTCTGGACCTTCGGAGCGTAATCGAAGAGTAGCTCGCACACTCCAACCGCCCGGGTCCTGCAATTCGCTATGCCAAGTACTTACTAGCCTTGGTGCGACAAGCCAAGCGCGCTTTCATTCGTTAACGCTGAACAAGGGATTTGCCTTAGCTTGACGGCGAAGGGGCGATCGTGCCGGCTGGCGCCGCCGCTTCGGCAGCGAGCGGGCGCGGTTGCGGGGGCAAGTGGAACTGGCTGCGCGGCCACGTCACGGTGACGATCGCGCCGTGTGCGGGCGGCTCGCGGTTGGACAGCTCGACCTGGGCGCCCGAGCGTTCGAGCAGCGTCTTGGCGATGAAGAAGCCGAGTCCCAGCCCCGAGGTGTCGGTGGCTCCGCGCGATCGCCCGGCGCGCGGCGGGCGCGTGGTGACGTAGGGCTCGCCCAAGGCGTCCATGACGTCCGGCGGAAAGCCGGGTCCGTCGTCGCTGACGGTCACCGTGACGTTGGACTCGGTCCATACGGCGGTCACCTCGACCTTGGCGGCGGCGAAGTCGACGGCGTTCTCGATGAAATTTCCGAGACCGTAGATGACGCCGGGCAGGCGCTCGCACACCGGCTCGGCGGCGGCCGGTCCGATGGTGCCGTCGGCGGGATGGGCCGACAGCCTGAGCCTCGCGCCGAAGGCGTGGTAGGGCTCGGCGGCCTCCTCGATGAGCTGCGTGACCGGCAGGCTCGTATGGTGCGGGTCCTGTTCGGAAGGCTGTCGGGTCAGCTTCTGCAGGATCTCGCGGCAGCGCTGGGCCTGGCTGCGCAGGAGCTTGATATCTTCGGCGAGCGGGGAGTCTGGCGGCACCTCGCGCTCCAGCTCCTTGGTCACGACGACGATGGTCGAGAGCGGCGTGCCGAGCTCGTGAGCGGCGGCGGCGGCGAGACCGTCGAGCGCGTGCAGCTTCTGCTCCCGCGCCAGCACGGTCTCGGTCGCCGCCAGCGCGGCACTCATCTGGCGCGATTCCTTCGAGAGGCGGAAGGCGTAGAGCGCCAGGAAGGTCATGCCGCAAGCCACCGCGGCGAAGATCCCGTACTTGTAGAGGAGCGGCAGCGTCAGTGCTTCGCCGGCGCGCCATGGCAGGGGGCGGCCATAGTTGATCAGCAGCGCGGTGGCCGTCAGGGCGAGCACGCCGAGGAAGACGGTGTTGCGCGCCGGCAGGGAGGCAGCCGACACGATGACGGGGGCCACGATCAGCAGTGTGAAGGGGTTTTCGATGCCGCCCGTGAGATAGAGCAGGAGGGCGAGTTGGAGCGTGTCGTAGGCGAGCAGCGACATGGCAAACGCTGCCGACAGCCGGTGGCGGACGGGATAGCGGATGCGCAGGTACACGTTGAGCCAGGCGGACAGTGCAATCACGGCCAGACAGATGCCGGCCGGCAGCTCGTAGCCCAGACCGAAATAAACGAGCGCGATGGCGAACAGCTGCCCGGCGACCGCGAACCAGCGCAGCCGCACGATCGTCTGCAACCTCAAACGGCTTTCGTTCTCGGTCGATCTCACTCGGCCGGATGTCGGCATGACGACACTATCGGAGCTCCTGCGGCTGCGGCGCGCAGCCTTGCACGTTCGAACTTGTCGATATCCGCTTCCTAGCCCAAATTGCCGGCCCTGACCAGAAGTGCGGCGCGATGGGCGGCTTGCCGTCGGCCTGGATCTCGAGAGGCGCGACTTTGACTGTCGGCATGCAAGATGACACGGCAGGGTCCACGTTCCGACAGGCGGGCGGCACCCCTCCGGTCGAGGTCGCGCATCTGCGCAAGGTGTTCGGCGATGTCGTCGCCGTCGACGACCTGAGCTTCGTGCTGGCGGCGGGCTCGATCACGGCGCTGCTCGGCGGCAACGGTGCAGGCAAGACGACCACGATCGCCATGCTGATGGGGCTGGTGACGCCGACGTCGGGCGCCGCGCGCGTGCTCGGCCACGACATGGCCCGGGAGCGCAGCAAGGTCCTTCACCGCATGAACTTCGAGAGCCCGTATGTCGATGTGCCCATGCGGCTGACGGTCAGGCAGAATCTCGAGGTGTTCGGTCGGCTCTACGGCGTGGCCGATCTCTCCGCTCGCGTCGCCACGCTTGCTGACGAGCTGCGGCTCGGGGAGCTGCTCGACAGGCCGCACGGCAAGCTCTCGGCAGGCCAGAAGACGCGGGCCAGCTTGGCGAAGGCGTTCCTGAACGAGCCGGAGGTGCTGTTGCTCGACGAGCCGACGGCCTCGCTCGATCCCGACACCGCCGACTGGGTGCGCTCGCATCTCCAGACGTACTGCGAGCGACGGGCGGCCACCGTCGTTCTGGCCTCTCACAACATGGCGGAGGTCGAGCGGCTCGCCGACCGGGTGCTGATGCTCGAGCGCGGACGCATCGTCGCCGACGCCTCGCCGCAGGGGCTCGTGAAAGAATTTGGGCGCGCCAACCTCGAGGAGGTGTTTCTCGACATCGCCCGCCGCCGGGACGGCGGGGCCAAGAGCGGTACATAGGAGCAGTCATGGGCGGCCGGACTCGAGCTCTCGAACAATTCGGTCCGCGCGCCTCGCTGCGGCGGATCTGGGCCATGGTGCTGCGCTACTGGTACGTCATACGCTCGTCCTGGCCGCGCATCGCGGAGCTCATCTACTGGCCGCTCGTGCAGATGCTGATGTGGGGCCTCATGCAACGGCATCTGGCCGAGACCACCAACTATTACGCGAAGGCCGCGGGTCTGCTGATCGGGGCGGTGCTGCTGTGGGACATCCTGGTTCGGGGGCAGCTCGGCTTCTCCGTGTCGTTTCTCGAGGAGATCTGGTCGCGCAACCTGGGGCACCTCCTGATGAGTCCGCTGAGGCCATGGGAGTTGGTAGCGGCGCTCATGCTGGTCAGCCTCATCCGCCTGGCGATCGCCCTGGTGCCGGTCGCGGTGCTGGCCTACCTGTTCTTCGGCTTCAATCTGCTCGTCCTCGGTTTCGCCTTCGCGGCGTTCTTCGCCAACCTGATGCTGACGGCCTGGGCGCTGGGCCTCGTGGCGACAGGCGCGGTGCTGCGCTATGGCCTCGGCGCGGAAGGTTTTGCCTGGCTCGTCGTGTTCGTGCTGTTGCCGGTGGCGTGCGTCTATTATCCCGTGGCGACGCTGCCGGCATGGCTGCAACCGGTGGCGCTGGCCTTGCCGCCGACCCATGTCTTCGAGGGCATGAGGAGTTTGCTCGCCGCGCAGGTGTTCGATGCCTGGTCGATGGTCGTGGCGCTGCTACTCAATGCCATCTATCTTTCCGCGGGGGCCATGATATTCGCTCAGATGCTCCGCAGCGCTCGCGCCAACGGGACGCTGGTGCAGCTCGGAGAATAGGTGCGCGTACGCCGGGACGTACGACGCCCACGCAGCCCGGCAGGAGGCCGCCTCCACATGCGTCTTCGGCTTGTTGCCGTGATCGTCGCCTGCTTCACCTTCGGTGCGGCGGCCGCACTGGCTGTGCTGCCCGAGGCGCGCTCGTTCCTCCTGGCCGGGGCGCCACGGATCAAGGAGTACGGACAGGCGCGCGTCGGCGGTCCGTTCACACTGGTCGATCACCAGGGGAAGACGGTGAGCGATCGCGATTTCCGCGGCAAGTACATGCTCGTCACCTTCGGCTTCACCTATTGCCCCGACGTCTGTCCGGGCGGCCTTCAGGTGATGGCGGGCGCACTCGATCTGCTCGGCGACAAGGGCAAGCGCATCACGCCGGTGTTCATCTCGGTCGATCCCGAGCGCGATACGCCGGCTCAGCTCAAGCTCTACGTCGCGAGTTTTCACCCCCGCCTCGTCGGGCTGACCGGCACGCCCGAGCAGGTGCGTGCCGTCGCTCGCGCCTACCGAGTCTATTATGCCAAGGTCGAGGACAAGAAGCTCACCAGTGGCTACACGATTGACCACAGCGCCATCACCTACCTCATGGACCCCTCGGGAAAGTTCGTCACTCACTTCCGCTACGGCATCACGCCGAAGGCCCTGGCCGAGGGGTTGGCGAAGGTCGTTCACTGACACAAGGCTTTTATATTGAAGGGAATCAGTCCAGTCTCTACTGTCACGGGTGGATACAGAGCCCGTTCGGATGGCGGCCAAACGAGACAACACACGCTGCTGCTAGACATGGTTGCCGACGCGAGCGGGCCCGAGGGACAATAACCGGGGGATTCGCGGCTGTGCTCTACCACTGGTACGAGCTGAGCCATGCAGCGTTTCGGCCAGCGCGAGCTGCAGCCGACTCATGCAGGCTGTTCTTCAACAATCCTTTCAATCCGTTTCGGCACACCGCCGTCGGTCGGGGCGCGGTCGCCGCTTGCGAGGTCTTCGAGCGGACCACGCGCCGCTACGGCAAGCCGTCGTTCCTGATCCACGACACCGTGGTCGACGGCGAGACGGTGGAGGTGACCGAGGAGATCGTGTGGGATCGCGAGTTCTGCCGGCTGGTGCACTTCCGGCGTGAGCTGCCTGCGGGCGTCGAGCGAAACGATCCACGGGTCATCATCGTCGCGCCCATGTCCGGCCATTTCGCCACGCTGCTGCGTGGCACGGTCGAGACCTTGCTGCCGAGCCACGAGGTCTACATCACCGATTGGCAGGACGCGCGCATGGTTTCGGCCATGGCCGGAGCCTTCGATCTGGACGATTACGTCGACTATATCCGCGACATGCTCGCCATGTTCGGTGGCGACGCGCATGTCCTGGCCGTGTGCCAACCCTCGGTGCCGGTGCTCGCCGCCGTCGCGCTGATGGAGGAGGAGGGCGATCCGTGCGCGCCCCACAGCATGATCCTCATGGGTGGGCCGGTCGATACACGCATCTCGCCGACCGCGGTCAACCGGCTGGCGGAGCGGCGCGGCACGGCCTGGTTCTCGCGCAACGTCATCACGCACGTTCCCTGGCCCAATCCGGGCTTCGGCCGTCGCGTCTATCCGGGCTTCCTGCAACTCACGGGGTTCATGACCATGAATCTCGACCGTCATCTGACGGCGCACAAGGACCTCTTCCTGCATCTCGTGCATGGTGACGGCGATTCCGCCGAGAAGCACCGCGAGTTCTACGACGAGTATCTCGCCGTCATGGATCTGACGGCCGAATTCTATCTGCAGACCATCGATACGGTGTTCGTGCGCCATTCGCTGCCACGCGGAGAGATGATGCACCGGGGGCGCAAGGTCGACACGTCCGCCATACGGCGTGTCGCCCTAATGACGGTCGAGGGCGAAAAGGACGACATCACCGGGCTCGGTCAATGCGCCGCCGCCCATGGGATCTGCCCGAGCATCCCGGACCACCGGCGCCTGCATTTCGAAGCGCCCAAGGTCGGGCACTACGGCATCTTCAACGGCTCGAGATTCCGGCGGGACATCGCGCCCCGTATCGCCGCTTTCGTGCGCGCCAGCCAGGACAGCAGCGGCAAGACCGTCGTCATCCGCAGTCGCGAGGAGAAGGTATGCGATCCTCGGCTCAGCAGGTCGGCGCAGACCACCAGGACCTGACGGTCGCAGGTTTGGCTGCACCCGTCGAGATCCGCCGACATCCTGCAGCCCGGCGCCTCACGGTGCGCGTCAGTCCCACGCGTCGCGCCGTGATCGTGACCATGCCAATGCGCTGTGGGCTGTCCGAGGCTAACCGCTTCCTGGCTGCTCACCTCGACTGGGTGCGCGAGCATCTCGACAAGCTGCCGGCCGTGACACCCTTCGCCGATGGTACGGTCATCCCGTTCCGTGGCGCGCTCCACACCCTGCGCTTCGTAGGCCCTCAGCGCTTGATGAAAGTCGTCGAGGTGGTCGCGACGGAGGCCGGCGGCGAGCTTCACGTCACAGGGAAGGCAGAGCATGCCGCGCGGCGGCTCAAAGACTGGCTGATCGCCGAAGCCCGGGCCGATCTGGACGCGCGCGTGCAATGGCATGCCCGAAATCTGCGCCTGCGGCCGCGGCGTATCGCGGTGCGTGATCAGGCGACGCGCTGGGGCTCCTGCTCGTCCAATGGCGTGCTGTCGTTCTCCTGGCGTCTCGTTCTCGCGCCTTCGCTGGTGCTCGATTACGTGGCGGCGCACGAGGTCGCCCATCTCGCCGAGATGAATCACGGCCCCCGCTTCTGGGAACTGGTGCGCATGACCATGCCGCGCATGGAAGAGGCGCGGCTCTGGCTGCGGGGCAATGGCGCCGAGCTGCATGCCTACGACGTCGTGAGCTGAGCCGGCTCAGCGTCGCTTTGTCCTGCGAAGGGGCTTGCTGACAATGGCGCAAGCCGGTACGTGAAGGGCGACGCTTCTCGGTCGCGATTTGAGCAGAGTTTCCGAAGGGCGCATTCATCGGCCGCTCAGTGCTGCGACGCGCCGGCCCGGATACCGACAAGACATGTCCGATATACTGTTCCCGGTCTATTTTCCGGTCGCCGAGGTCACGGCAAACGCATTGATCCTGTCTGGAGCCGGCGGCGCCGTCGGCTTTCTCTCGGGACTGTTCGGCGTCGGTGGCGGCTTTCTCATGACGCCGCTTCTCATCATGCTCGGGATTCCGACCGAGGTGGCCATCGCGACCGGCGCCAACCAGGCTGTGGCGACATCGGTATCCAGCGCTTATGTGCATTGGTTCCGCGGCAACGTCGACGCCAAGATGGGCTTCATCCTGCTGCTCGGCGGCTTCGTCGGCTCGATCCTGGGCGTCTGGAGCGTTGCGCTCCTTCGCCAGATCGGACAGTTCGATCTCGTGATCGGCCTCAGCTATTTCGTTCTGCTCGGCGTCATCGGCGCCGCGATGTTCATCGAGAGCGTGTCCGCGTGGGTGAAGTCGAGCGGCACGAACGGCTCGGCGCGCGGCTCCTACGGCCACACGTGGATCCAGGGGCTGCCGTTCAAGACGCGGTTCCGCCGCTCGAAGCTCTACATGAGCATGATACCGCCGGCCGTCATCGGCGTTTTCGTCGGCCTGATGACGGCGATCATGGGTGTCGGTGGCGGCTTCGTGCTGGTCCCCGCCATGGTCTATCTCCTGAGGATGCGCACCTCTGTCGCGATCGGGACCTCGGCGTTTCAGATCGTGTTCGTCGGCGCTCTGACAACGCTGCTGCAGGCCTCCATCAACCACAGCGTCGACATTCTTCTGGCGACACTGCTGATCCTCGGTGGGGTCATCGGCGCGCAGATCGGCGCTCGCGTCGGCGCCCGCCTCAAAGGCGAGCAATTGCGCGCGCTCCTGGCGCTGCTGGTGCTGATCATGAGCGTGCGCGTCGGCTTCGACCTCGTGCGTAAGCCCTCGGAAATCTACTCCACGACGGTGCTCCGGCAGGACCACTAGCTGGCCCGCGGCACCGACAGTCCTGGCCGCCGGTTCGCGCGCAACGGGTTGTGGCCTCGGCCGGCATGGCCCTTTGAATCGTCTCTTTCGAATATTCGAATATAGATAAAGCTGCTATGCTTAGTTGCCTAGAAGGGCGGAGCGGCAGGCCATAGGCCGTGCAGGGACGGGTCCAAGTGCCGGCCGAAAGTTGGAGGCTGGCAGAGGCCCGGAAATCCGGCGAAGCCTCCGCACACGATGTTCAGGGAGAGCGAGCGTCATGATCAAGAAGGCGGGAATCGTTGCAGCGATGATCGGTTTGGCGGCCATGGTGCCTCAGCCGGCGCAGGCTGTGGAGTTGAAGGACATGGTCGGCAAGTGGAAATGGACCGACTACACCGTCGAGGTGAAGGAGTGCGCCACCAATCCTTCGGGTGCCGGCATTTGCGCCACCGTCATTGACGGGCCGAAGAACAAGGGCATGGAGATGATCCGTTCCAAGCTCGAGAAGAAGGGCGCGGACTTCCACGGCAAGGTGGCGCATCCCGCAACCCAGGACATCTACACGACCAAGCTCACAATGAAGTCATCGGACGTGTGGAGCCTCGACGGCTGCACCGACAAGGGCGTATGTGCGAAGGGCGATTTCGTCCGCATCAAGTAAGGGGCATTCTTTGACGCCAGGCGGCGTGGAGGCGGACACATGAAGCAGACAATGATCGATATGATGAGCGCCATGATGCCATTCATGCGTCCCCTTGCGCTCGGAGCCGGCGCGGGACTGGTGCTGGCGATCATTCTTCGCTTGTCGGGCGCGCGAGGGCTCGCCCGACTGCTCGGAGCGCTGGTGCTCCTGATCGGCGTGTTCTTCCTCGCGTGCGAGGGAGCAGGGCGCGTACTCGGCTTCGAGCCGACGGTGCTCTTCGCCGATCCGGCCAATCGCGCGCTCTACCGCAATCAATGGCCGTTCTGGACGATCGGCCTGGCGGCGCTGGTGCTGGGATGGCTGGTTCGGGCGATTTCGAGGCCGGCCGACTATTGAGGAGTGCGGACCTCGGCAAGAGGTCTGCGAAATGGGCCGCTCGCGCCGAGCCGGCCCGGGTTGAGCTGAAATGATTGCGAGGAGGAAGCCATGAGCCAGACGCAAGACCAGAATGCCAAGAGCATGTCGATCATCGTGACCAAGGGCACGCTGGATTGGGCCTATCCGCCCTTCATCCTGGCGACTACGGCCGCCGCCATGGGCGTCAACGTCTCCATGTTCTTCACCTTCTATGGCCTGCCGCTGCTCAAGAAGCAGCTCGACCTCCAGATCTCGCCTCTCGGCAAGCCCGACATGGCCATGCCGATGATGGGCATGCACATGAAGATGCCGAACATCGTGGCGGCGATGCCGGGCGTCAACGCGGCGGCCACGACGATGATGAAGAACCTCATCAAGAAGAAGGGCGTCGCGTCCATTCCCGAGCTCCGGGAGGCCGCCGTCGACTCCGACGTCGAATTCATCGCCTGCCAGATGACCATGGATCTTTTCGAGTTCAAGAAAGAGGACATGATCGACGGCATCAAGCTGGGCGGCGCCGCGACTTACATGGAAAAGGCGCTGAAGTCCGACATCAACCTGTTCATCTGATTGCGCGGGGCGCGGCATCGCCGGGCTGAAGTAAATCGCCGCTCCACCCTGTGGCACAACAGCCACGCAATGCAGCGATTCGCCCGTATGGCCACTCGGGAGCAGGCTTTCGGCGAGAATCGCTATTGCTCTGTAGGGCAGCAAAATTACAGAATTCGAATGTTGTAATATAGGACTGCGCGCCCTCGTAAGAAGCACAAGCTGACGGCGCGCGGATATTTCGGGGTCCATGGGGGGACGTCATGCGAGTTCGGATCAAGAGCACGTGTCTCACGCTGACGCTGGCGGCCGGCGTGGTCGTCACGACAGCGGGCGCGGCCATGGCGACGGAAGGCTATTTCCGTCACGGTTATGGTGCGCGACATGAGGCCATGGGCGGCGCGGGCGTCGCCGACGGTCGCGATTCGACGACGATCGCGCTGAACCCTGCCGCGCTCTGGCGCGCCGGCAACGAGTTCACGATGGCCGTTTCTGGCTTCATGCCGTTCCGTTCCATGGAAGGCAGTGGCGCGCCCGGCTTCACGCCGTCCGGCAAGGTCGAGAGCGGCAGCGAGTTCTTCCTCGTCCCCAACATGTCGTGGAGCTACCGGCTTGCGCCCGGCTCGATCGTCGATGCGGTCGGTTTCAGCGTCTACGGCAACGGCGGCATGAACACGGACTTCGGCGGACTTGCGCGCACGACCCCGCCCTGTCCTCCCGGCGCTACCGGCATCTTCTGCGGGGGCCGCCTCGGCGTGAACCTGCAACAGGCCTTTATCTCGTTCGCCATGGCGAAGCGGTTCGGGTCGGTCTCTGTCGGCGTCGCCCCGATCGTTGCCCGCCAGCAGTTCGAGGCCGAAGGCCTGGGTCTGTTCGGCGTCTCCGGCAGCGTCACCGACGTGTCCTGGGGCTACGGCGCCCGCGCCGGCATTGAGTGGCAGATCGCGCCGGGCCTGCGCCTCGGCGTGGCCGGCAACACGCGCGTCTACATGGAGAAGTTCGACAAGTACGCCCGGCTCTTCGCCGGCCAGGGTGATTTCGACATTCCCGCCAGCCTGCAAGCCGGCATCGCCTTCGACGTCAACCCGCACCTGACCTTGATGGCCGACTACAAGCGCATCTGGTACGGCTCCGTCGCCTCGATCGCCAACCCATCGGCCAACGCATTCATCGCTCCGTTCGGCGCCGGTAACGGCCCCGGTTTCGGCTGGCGCGACATTGACATCTTCAAGGTCGGCCTGGAGTGGCGGGCTTCGCGCAAGCTCACTCTGCGTGCCGGCTACGCCTACAATACCAGCCCCATTCGCTCCGCGGATGTCATGCTGAACATCCTCGCCCCCGGTGTCGTGCAGCATCACATCACCGGTGGTTTCGAGTACAAGCTGAACCGCAAGCTGTCGCTGGAGGCCGCCGTTTTCTACGCGCCGGAAGCGACGGTGTCCGGCGTCGAGCTGCCGCCTCCGTTCGGCAACCCGGCACACCGCGTCCAGATCGCCATGGATCAGCTCGAGGTGACGGTTGGCATCAAGTATCGCTGGGGCGCGCCCGAGGCCGCAATAGAGCCCCTGAAGTAGGGCTCACGCGACCACTGTCGCTGCGGATGTCATTGGTCGGGCGGTGGGCTGGAGACAGTGCGCCGCCCGTCTTCTTTTGGGGGCCGGCCAGGTCGCAATCTGCATCCTGCGACCTGCGCGCAGAGAGGGCGGATAGGTCTGGCCGCGGCCCGTGTCGAAAACCAGCGATCGCGATTGATCACAGTCAAGAGATCAGTTGACGGTCGTGGCTAGAGTGCACCGGCCTTAGGCGGGTTCGCGCTCGCGAACCCTAGAGGTCGCAGATCGCGCTTCGAATGCGAGGTTGCAGGGTGCGGTGCGGTTGGCGGGCGCAGGATCTGCAGGCGAAGGATTGGGTGGCAATAGCCGCTCGGGCACGCCCATACGGTTTCCGCGGCGCCGATGCGACGGACCTCCAGTCATCGGCTTGCTCGCGGACATGAGCGATCAGGGGGAGACGACAGCAATGCCGTTGGAACGAAAGCCGACACTGGTCTCCGTGTCGATGCAGGGTGGGCCGCCCGCGCCCCGAGCGCGTTCCCGCTGCGGGCCGCGCGGCGCGCGTACGGCCCCCGACAGGCTCCGGACGGTCGTTGCGCTGCTCGTTCTGACGCTGGCCGTTCTCGGCACCGCCGGGCTTCTCGCGGCGCAGGCTCAGTCGTCGGTGCGGCCGCCTGATGGCGCGGCAGCGCCTCCGCCCTCCGCCCAGGACACCATCACGAAGCCCGGCACGGCGCAGGGGCCCGCGCAGGGCAGCGATCTCTGGCGCAAGATCCGCGAAGGCAAGAGCGGCTACAGCGCCACGAAGGGGCCGCAGGCCGACACGCTGATCACCAGTGGCGGCGTTGCCTGGCGCGATCTCCACAATGCGACCGTGCTGCGCTACGGCGGCTGGCTGCTGCTCGGCGTCGTGGCGGTTGTCGCCCTCTATTTTCTCGTTCGCGGTCGCATTCGCATTTCGGGCGGCCGCAGCGGGCGCTTCATCCCGCGCTTCACCCTCGTGCAGCGCGTCGTCCACTGGTTCATGGCGGTTCTGTTCGTGCTGCTGGCGGTGAGCGGCCTCATCCTGATGTTCGGCAAGCACGTGCTTCTGCCGGTCCTGGGGCCCTACGCCTTCGCTGTCGTGGCCAGCGCCTCGATGCAGGGGCACAACCTGTTCGGACCGCTGTTCGTCGCGTCGACCCTGGCGCTGCTCGTAACGTTCGTGAAGGGCAACGGCTATCGCTGGGTCGATGTGAAATGGCTGTTCAAGGGCGGCGGCTTTTTCGGCGGGCACGCCAGCTCCCACAAGTACAATTTCGGAGAGAAGACCTGGTTCTGGTGGTCGGTCGTGCTCGGGCTCGCGCTTTGCGTCAGCGGCTTCGCGCTGCTGTTCCCGAACATGCTGCCGGATCGCGCCGCTGCGCAACTCGCCAATCTCGTGCATGCCGGCGCGGCGATCCTGTTCATCGCCTTTGCCATCGGCCACATCTATCTCGGTACGATCGGCATGGAAGGCGCGCTGGAAGGCATGACGAACGGCACCGTCGACGAGAACTGGGCGCGGGATCATCACGACTTGTGGTGGCAGGAGCATAAGGGGCAGGCGACGACCGACCGGCGGCGCGCCGAGGTGCTGGCCGCGGAGCGTGGAGACGCGGTCGCCGGGAGGGCTGGATCATGACGATCGTGGGCTTCATCGAAGGGCCGCTGTGGTACTTCTCGCTCGCCGTATTCGTGCTCGGCGTCGTCTGGAGGCTGGTCGGCATGCTGGCGATCGGCCGGCCCAAGGACCTGAGCGTCCCGACCGCTTCCTCCGCCGCGGGCGCCGCCAAGGCCGTGGTGCTTCACTCGGTGCCGCACGGCGGCAATCTCGGCCGCACGCTCTATCACTTCTTTGCCGGCTACCTGTTCCATATCGGGCTATTCGCGCTCGTGCTGTTCGCGGCGCCGCACATCGCCTTCTTCAACAAGATGTTCTTCACGCTGCCCTGGCCGGCAATGCCGCGGTGGGCCTTCATCATCGCCGCCGAAGCGGCATTCGCCGGCCTCATCCTGCTCTACGTCCGCCGCCTCACCGATCCCGTCTCCCGCGGCCTGACGGATATCGACGATCACATGGGCGTGTGGCTCACGTTCCTGGCCATGCTGACGGGCTGTCTGGCGCTGCAGGAGGCGCACGCCGGGCTGCGGGCCCTGCACATGCTGAGCGTCGAGCTGCTCATGATCTATTTCCCCTTCAGCCGATTGATGCACGCGTTCACGTTCCTCTTCGCGCGCGGCTACACCGGTGCAACCTACGGGCGGCGAGGCTTCACGCCATGACACAACCGAGCTCTGGCACACCCACCAATGCGGCGCCCCGCGCCGTCGACGTCGATGCGGCCGTCGCGAAGTTCAATGCGCTGACCGGCGCCCATATCGCCGCCTATCTCGACGCGTGCGTGCATTGCGGGCAGTGCGCGCAGGCCTGTCACTTTCACGAGGTGACGCGCGATCCCCGCCGCGTGCCAGCCATGAAGCTGGCGCCGATCACCAAGGTCTATCGCCGTCACAAGGCGCCCTTCGCGGGCCTGAGGCGCGCGCTCGGTCTCGCACCCGAGCTGACGCGCAGGGACCTGGAGGAGTGGGAGGAGCTGATCTTCGATAGCTGCACGATGTGCGGCCGCTGTACGGTCGTGTGCCCGATGGGCATCGACATCGCCTCGATCGTGGCGCTGTCGCGCCAGGCGTTCGCGGCGGCGGGTCTCGGTCCCGCCGACCTGTTCCAGGCTGCCGACAACGCGCGCGACAAGGGCAGCCCGCTGGGCGTCACGAAGGCGGTGCTCGCCGACCGCGTCGAATGGCTGTCCGACGAGCACGAGACGGACATTCCGCTGGACAAGGACACGGCGAGCCATCTCCTTCTGGTTTCATCCATCGAGCTGATGAAGTACCCGCTGTCCGTCGTCGCCATGGCCAAGCTGCTCAACGCCGCGGGTGTCGATTGGACGCTTTCGTCGGAGGGTTACGAGTCCACGAATTTCGGCTTCCTCTCCGGAAAGCCCGATATCGCCAAGATCATGCTGACGCGTATCGCCACCGCGGCGGAGAAGGTCGGCGCAAAGACGGTGATCGTGCCGGAATGCGGCCACGCCTTCGGAGTGCTGAGGTGGTCGGGTGCCAACATTCTCGGCAGGCCGCTGCCGTTCACCGTCACGCATATCACGGAGTTCCTGGCCGGCCTCGTGCAGGGCGGCCGGCTGTCCTTCAAGCGCGTGGACACGCCGATGACCTATCACGACCCCTGCCAGATCTCGCGGCGGGGCGGCGCGACGGATGCGGCCCGCGTGCTGCTCGCCGCAGTCGCCAGCGATTTTCGCGAGATGCGCCCGACCGGGAATTACAACTGGTGCTGTGGCGGTGGCGGTGGCGTGCAGGCCATGAGCCGTGCCGCCGATGTGCGTCACGAGGTGTTCCGGATCAAGATCGATCAGGTCGCGGAGACGGGTGTCGATACCATGGTCTCGGCCTGCTCGAATTGCCGCCTGACCATGGACGAGAGCAAGACCGCGCTGCAATGGGCGGGCACGCTCGAGAGTCTCGTCGAGCTGCTGGCCGAGAACGTGGAGACGAAGGCGTCGGCGCACGCGTGATCTGCGCCGACGGAGAACGGGTGGCGGTGCCGGCGGTGACACGCTTCGTATGTCGCCTGCCGACGGGCGCGCCGACGATCAGGCTTCCATGCGGCCACGGTTGCGCTCGGCAAGGATCGGGCGCACCATCTTCTTGAAGCGCCACGCTTCCTCGTCGTGCAGATAGCCCGAGAGGCAGAATGAGTGGCAGCCGATGTCGATGTACTGCTGCAGCACGTTCGCGCACTGCTCGGGGTTGCCGACGATGCAAATTCCGGCTCCCGGTCTTGCGCGCGTCAGGCCTGACCACAGGTTGGGGGCGATCAGATCGCCCATCGTCTGACGCAGCTCGCGCACGCGCTGGTTGGCGACCGACTCGGCATAGTGCGTATTGATGTACTGCTCGCGCTCGGTCGTGATGTTCTTCACCAGATTGCGGGCCGCCTCCCAGGCGTCTTCCTCCCGCTCCCGGCAGACGAGCTGCAGGCGCATGCCGAAACCGAGCTCGCTTTCGCGACCGTACTTGGCGGCTCGCGCGCGCAGGTCCTTCATGTTCGCCGAGATCCGCTCGATCGTGTCGCCCCAGAACAGATGCACGCTCGAGTGCTTGGCCGAAAGCTCTGCCGCCTGCTCGGAGCCGCCCCCGAGATAGAATTTGGGAAACGGCTTCTGCAGTGGCGGCGGGACGGCCTCCGCACCCTTCAGTGTGTGGTACGCCCCCTCGAAATGCGTCGGCGTTCCGCCCGAGGTCCACAGCTTCTTGAGGATGGTCACCTCCTCGTCCATGATCTCGTAGCGCTGCGCCTTGTCGAGCTTGATGCCCTCGGCCTTGCTCTCGATCTCGCTCTGGCCGGCGATCAGGTTGATGCAGATGCGTCCGCCGCTGATCTGGTCGAATGTGGCGATCATCTTGGCCAGCAGCACCGGATTGATGTAGCCGGGCTTGGCGGCCACCAGCATCTTCATCTTCTTGGTGCGGCCCACCATCATCGCGCTGATCATCCAGGCGTCCCAGCATTCGTGGCCGACCGGGACCAGCAGGTACTCGAACCCGGAGTCCTCCGCCGCCTTGGCGACGCGCTCGTACATCTGCGGGCTCGGCGGCACCTTCTGGGGAATGCCGTAGTCGTCGGTATCGCCACGCGAGGGGAGAAACCATCCGAACTCGAGTGCCTGCATCTGTCGTCCTCCTCCTGATGTGCGCGATCCCAGCTCAATTGCGAGCCGAGCATGCGATGCAGCCCAACGGCGCTGATTTCACGGTCGGGCGGATTGATAACCTTTGTCACGCAATTCGTCACCGGTGAATTTCGGGTCGCGGTCCAAAAGAGGCGCGCGCCGGACCTCCTGAGCAGTCTCGAGGATAAGCCGCGACGGCGCGGGGGGCGTCCGAGATGGCCTTGCGCCGGGCAGGCGCCGCCGCTAGGAGTGCAGGTCGATTGACGACCATCAGGACGAGCGTAGGGGGAGGCGCAGGTGAGCAATCAGATGACCGAGGCCCAGGGAGAGGCCGTGCGGGCGGCCGTGCGAGGCCGCCGCTCGGTGCGCGGCTTCTTGCCGACGCCGGTGGCGGAGGCGACGATCCGGACGATCCTCGAGGAGGCGGCGCGCGCGCCCTCGGGCACCAATTCGCAGCCTTGGTTCGTGCACGTGGTGACGGGCAAGGCGCGTGATCGTCTCTCGACAGCGGTGCTCGAGGCTGCTCGCCAGTCCAACAGCAGCTCCGAGTATGCCTATTTCCCCGACGATCCGGGCGAGCCCTACCTCAGCCGACGGCGGAAGGTCGGGTTCGATCTCTACGCCCACTATGGCATCGATCGCAAGGACATGGAGGGGCGGACACGCGCTGCGCTCAAGAACTTCGAGCTGTTCGGCGCGCCCGTCGGCCTCTTCTTCTCCATGCACAAGCGTATGCTCTACGGCTCCTGGCTGGACCTCGGCATGTTCATGCAGAACGTGATGATCCTGGCCCGGGCGCACGGCCTCGAGACCTGCCCTCAGCAGGCGTGGTGCCGCTATGGCGCGGTGCTGCACAAGGTGCTCGGCATACCCGACGACCGCGTCGTCGTCTCCGGCATGTCGCTGGGCTACGAGGATCGAGCCGCCCCTGCCAACGCCCTCGTGACGGAGCGCGAGCCCGTCGACGGTTTCACGGTGTTCGTCGGCGACTGAAAGGGCCGCAAACGCGGCGCGCCCCGGGCAGGCGGGGGCAATCAGCCCGCCTGCTGCTCCATCAGGGTCCCGGCCCAGGCGCCACGCCGCTTGAGGTTGGCGCGATATTCCTCGGCGAAGTTGTCCGGCAGCGCCGAAGTCACGCGCGTGTCGGCGAGGAGCGCAGCCGCCCAGGCTTGCACGCGCGGATAGCCGGCCAGCAGCCCGGTCTTCAACACCGACTCGCAGATCGTGAAGCGCTGCAGGAACGGCGCATAGGCGGCATCCACGAGACTGAGCGCACCGCCGTTGAAATACGGACCGTCACCCTTGCGTTCCGTGGCGAGCGCCGCCTCGAGCCGCGCAAGCGGACCGGCGAGCTTCGCGACACCGTCCTCGACCGCCGCCTTGTCCGCCGCGTAGGTGACGCCGCCCATCGCCGCGGCGAACGTCGGCACGAAGTCTGTCCAGGCCCGATTGCGAGCGCGCTTCACGGGGTCCTCAGGATGCAGTCGGGGCGCGACTGTCTCGTCGAGAAACTCGGCGATGGCGTTCGACTCGAACAGCACCTCGTCGCCGACCTGCAGCACCGGCACCTTGCCGTGCGGCGAAAGCTTGAGAAACCATTCCGGCTTGTCGCGCAGATTGACGTACGTGACGTCGAATTCGACCTTCTTGGCGCGCATCAGGATCACGGCGCGCTGAACCCAGGGTCAGGTGAAGGAGCTGATCAGGTGATAGCGAACGGTCATTGTCTGGTGCATCCTGCCGGTTTCGAGGACTGGTGCCGAGGACAGTAGCGCGTCCGGCTCCCCGAGGGCAATCCGTCATTGCCACGCCCGCCGGCGCATGAGCCAGCCGGCGCACGAAGGCTTGCTCGAGATGGCGTCGCCAGAACGGCCACGCTGCGGGCCTCGGTGTCTCAATGGACCGTGCGGCTGATCGGCGGCATGCCGGGCTCGCGGTCCAGGTGCCGGGTCTCCGGGTGGTAGCCCTCGACCGTCCGCAGCAGGATCTTGTGGACGGCGCTGACATCGAGCGGGGACAAGGCGGCCTCGAGCAAGGTCAGCTCGCGCTCGAGAACGGCGCTGCTCAGGTGTGGCTCCTTGCTGCGCACGATGCGAGGATGCTCGGTCATGATCGTCTCGCCGCCGATCAACAGTTCCTCGTAAAGCTTCTCGCCGGGCCTTAGACCGATATAGGAGATGGCGATGTCGCCATCGGGCGCCGTCTCGTCCTGCACCTCGAGGCCCATCAGACGGATCATGGAGCGCGCCAGCGCATCGATCTTCACGGGCTCGCCCATGTCGAGCGAGAAGACGTCGCCGCCCGCAGCCATGGCGCCGGCCTGCAACACCAGCTCGGCCGCCTCGGGGATCGACATGAAGTAGCGGATGACGTCGGGATGGGTGACGGTCACGGGACCGCCCTCGGCAATCTGCTTCCTGAAGCGACGCACGACAGAGCCGGAGCTGTCGAGCACGTTGCCGAAGCGCACGGCGGTGAAAACCGTGACAGCGCCGGGGTCGTCGGCATGAGCCTGCAGGATCAACTCGGCCAGGCGCTTGCTCGCGCCCATGATGTTGGTGGGGCGCACGGCCTTGTCCGTCGAGATGAGCACAACGCGCTCGACGCGCTGTTCGCGGGCGACGGCCGCCAAGGTACGCGTTCCGAAGGTGTTGTTCATGATGCCGGCGGCGGTGTTGTGCTCGACGATCGGGACATGCTTGTAGGCGGCGGCGTGGTAGATCGTCTGCACGCCATGGCGGGCGATCACGTCGCGCAGCAAGGCGCCGTCGAGCACGGAGCCGAGCGTCGAAATCACCTGGGGACGCTCCGTGAGCGGGAGCTTGTCGACGAGATCGGTGATCTCGGTCCCGATCTCGTAGAGGGCTACCTCCGACTGTTCGAGCAGCACGAGTGAGGCCGGCTTCTGACGGACGATCTGCCGGGTCAGCTCGGAGCCGATCGAGCCGCCGGCACCCGTCACCATCACGGATTTGCCCGTGATGTTGCGGGCGAGGAGCCGGGGATCGGGCGGCACAGGATCGCGCCCGAGCAGGTCGATCACGTCGATCGGGCGGAGATCCGAGACCGCAACACGTCCTGAGGCGATGTCCTCCATGCTGGGCAGCGTCTTCACCCGCACCGCATGCAGCTCGAGACGCGCGATGATGCTGCGCCGCTCGCGCCGGTGCGATTCGGGAATGGCCAGCAACACCTCCTTGACGCCGTCGCGGGAGATCAGCTTGTCTAGCTTCTCCGGCTTGTAGACCTTGATGCCGCTGAGAGACTGTCCCCACAGCGAGGGCTGGTCGTCCAGGAAGCCGACGGGCAGGCTGTCGCCGGAACGCCGCAGCGCCTCGAGCAGCGCTACGCCCGGCGGACCCGCCCCCCAGATCAGCACCTTCTTGCGATCGTCGTCGAAGCTGGCCGGCCGCACGTTCGGCAGGCCCTTCAGGATCCAGCCGACGACCTGACGGCTCGCCCAGACCAGCAGGGCGGCGAGCACACCGTAGAGCACGACGACAGAGCGCGGCACCCCGGTAACGCCCGACATCAGCACGGCGAGCGCCCAGAGCAGCGTCGCGAGGCCGACGGCCAGGAGGATGCGTATGGTTCCCTTCTGGCCGATGTAGCGTGTGACGAGCCGGTAGAGGCCGAGGCCATAGAACGTCACGATGCCGATCGCGGGAGCCATGGCGAGCACCAAGGCCATGTCGGTGCTCGGCGGCACGTAGATCGTGTTGAGACGGAAGCAGAGCGAGAGCCACAGCGCCAGCGTCAACAGTGCGAAATCGCTGAGCAGCAGCAGCACGCGCTTGGGCCATCTGGCCATGCCGACGAGTTGCCCACGCCAGTTCGGTGCCTGCTCGATCGGCACGTTATCGGAGCTCATCGGTTGTCCCCGTTCCGCCTTCGTTGACGATCTTGCAGCGCGCTGCGACGCGTGGCGCACCTGACAGTATCAGGCGTCGCCGCGGACACCCGCCTGCAACCACCGGCCCCAGCCGCCGAAACTATCGCCCGGCCGAGTCCCGAACAAGTGCATTCAGCGGCCGACCTCGCGTCTGTGCGCCGCGTCCACACGCACGCACGGGCAAACGGGTTCGCCCATCGCGTTCGAGAGCGGATCGCGGTGTCAGGCGCGCGAGGACGACGATCCCTGATCGGAGGCGAGCTGCGCGGCCTTCGAAACGAGACGAGCATATGCAGGGGCGAGCTGCGCCCAGCCCAGCTCGTGCAGCGCCAGACTGCTCGCCCCCTCCGCACACGAGCGATAGAGATCGGGCTCGGCGACGAGGCGCGCGATGCAGCGGGCAAGGGCGTCACCGGTGGCATGCTCGGCTATCAGGCCGCTGGCTTCGTGGCGCACCTGCTCGACCAGTCCGCCCACAGGCGTGGTGACGACAGGACGCCCGCGTGCAACGGCGAGGGCGATGATGCCGG
>JAWKVZ010000012.1:0-31215 GCA_041397725.1 Hyphomicrobiaceae bacterium
GGACATGGTGATCCGCGGCGGCTACAACGTATATCCGCGCGAGGTCGAGGAAGTGCTGATGCAGCATCCCGCCGTCGCGATGGTGGCCGTGATCGGCGTGCCGCATGCCACCCTCGGGGAGGAGATCGCGGCCTACGTCGTCGCGAAGCCCGGAGCTGCGATCGACGGTGACGAGGTCGTCGCCTTCGCGCGCGAGCGGCTGGCAGCCTTCAAGTATCCCCGTCGCGTGGAGATCGTGCCGTCGTTGCCGTTGAACGCCACGGGCAAGATCCTCAAGCGCGCCTTGCGTGATCTCGCCAAGGGCAAGGGCTGAGCGGGCTCAGCGCTGAACGGGCGCATCGAGCGCCAGCACGGCTGCGCGCATGGCGGCTGGAATGGGCGCTTTCGCGCCGCTGGCGTTGATGACGAAGACGATGACGGCTTGCGCGGTGCAGCAGGCGCCGTCCTTCCAGGTCGCATAGTCGAAGACGATGCTGGTGCGCCCGATGGAGACCGCGCGCGTCGTCACCAGCGCCTCGTCGCCATAGGCGAGGGGCTTCACGTAATGCACCGACAGGCGCGACATGACGGGGCCCGGCTGATCCATGGCGAGGGCGCCGCCCATGGCCTCGACGTAGGTGCAGCGGGCATCCTCGAAATAGCGCAGGAACGTCGTGTGATTGGCATGGCCGAAGCGATCGACATCCGCCCACAACACCTGCCGGCGCTGCGCAAAGCGCCATTCGCCCTCCACGCCGAACGCCGCCAGGAGGTCGGGCGTGACGGCCGCACCGACGAATGTTCCGAGCATGGGAGGCATGGCCGCTCCTTCCGCGGTTCGCTGCTTGCGGGTGTCAGATCGTCCAATCGTCGTGCGGATCGGGATTGGGGTCCTTGAGTGACAGCACCGGTGCGAGTTGAGCCTCGCTATCGCGGAGGAACAGGTCGCGCGTAAGACCGTCGACGAGACGCTGCGCGCCGAAGGACAGCCCGGTGACGCCAACCGAGACGGGGCCCATGCTGGCGACGGAGGCGGCGCTGAACTCGTGAATGTCGGCGAGGTAGGGGGCCTCGCGGCCGGGACGTGCAACGAGCTCGAACTGCCGGCCGAGGTAAGGGAAACGCGCGAGCGCCGGGTCCTGGAGTCCTTCGGGTGGCTGATAGACGTCGCCCCAGCGTGCAACGTCCGGCTCGATGGCCGCGAGTTCCGGCCGGCGCGCGAGATCGACATCGAACCCCGTCGCCGCGATCACGAGATCCACCGCGAGCGTGCCGCAGGGCGTCACGAGTTGCGCCTTGCCACCGGCGACATGGGCCTCGTTGAGGGGTGAGCCCGTCCACCATTCGAACACCTCGTGGCGGGTGCAGCGCGCGACGGAGGGGGCGGGCGGAGGCGGCGAGAAGCGCGTGGCATGATGCATGACCCGCCAGCGGTCGGCGTCGGGGAGATCGGCAAAGTGTCCGAGGAAGCCCATGGTGAACATGGGGCGCACCGACATGACGTCCTGGCGCCTGCGCCGGCGCATGAGCATGACCACACGCGCAGCCCCGGCTTCGAGGGCAGTCGCCGCGTTGTCGAAGGCGGAGGAGCCGGCGCCGATGACGGCGACGGTGCGCCCCTTCAACGCAGCGAAATCGATGTCGTCGGTGCTGTGCGCCCAGAGTCTGGCCGGGAGGCGGCGGATCACCTCCGGCACGATGGGGCCGCCGCCGCTGGTAATACCGGCCACACGCACGAGCTTGCGCGTCCACACCGGCGTGGTCCGTCCGCCCTCCTGAAGATCGACGCGGATGAGGCCGCCATCGGGGCGAATGCCGACGAGCGCCGCTTCGTTTCGCACGGCGAGCGACAGCACCTGGCGATACCAGTCGATGTAGCGCTGCCAGGCGTCGGTCGGAATGAGTGTGAGGCCGGCGAAGGCGCCGGCCCCCTCGACGGCGTCGTACCAGGCGCGAAAGGCCAGACTGGGCAGGCCGAGGTCGAGGCCGATGAATGTTTTCTGCGTGCGCAGCGTCGGCATGCGCGCGAAGGTCGACCACGGTCCTTCGCGGCCGGCGATGGCGCGATCGACGACGAGGACGTTGGCGATCCGCTTGCGCCGGAGCGCGTAGGCGATGGCGAGGCCCTGCATGCCCGCGCCCTGGATGACGACATCGTAGGCGGGCTTGCCGTCAGGCGCGGGCTCCGGCGTCAGCCAGTCGTTGGCGGGAAAGTCGAGATAGGTGAGCTCGGCGCGGATCGTCGCCTCGAGCGTGGCGAGGGGAGTGGAACCTGTGGTCGACATGGCGGTGTTCCTCAGCGCTCGCCACGCGGCGGGCGCGTGCGTCCGAAGGCCTCCGGCCAGCGGTCTGGCCGGGCCCGCTCGTAGCGGTGCGGATAGTCGAGTACGACGCCGAGTTCGTCCGCCGCACGCCACGGCCAGTGCGGTTCGTAGAGCGCGCCGCGCGCAATGGCGACGAGGTCCGCCTCGCCGTCGCGGACGATGCGCTCGGCGTCCTGCGGGTCGCGCACGAGCCCGACGGCAATGACGGGCATGGCGCGGAGGTGACGCTTGATCTCGGCGGCCAGACGCACCTGGTAGCCGGGCGCAACGGTCAGCTTCTGGTCGGGCGAAATGCCGCCGCTGGACACGTCGAGGAAGTCGCAGCCGACATCCTCGAGGATCTGAGCGAAGCGGACGCTGTCGGCGATGTCCCAGCCGCCGGTCACCCAGTCGGTCGCCGAGATGCGCACGCCCACTGGGCGGTCCGCCGGGAAAGCTTCGCGCACGGCCGCGAGGACTTCCAGCGGAAAGCGCATGCGGTTCTCGATCTCGCCCCCGTAGCCGTCGTTGCGGCGGTTGGTCAGGGGGGAGAGGAAGGAGTTCAGCAGATAGCCGTGGGCCATGTGGACTTCGGCGACGTCGAAGCCGACGCGCGCTGCTCGCCGTGCCGTTTCGGCGAACTGTCGCTTGATCCGCTCCATGCCGTCGGTGTCGAGCGCTTCCGGCATGGGGGAGCCGGGATCGTAGGGCAGGGCGGAGGGCGCGACGATGGTCCAGCCGCCGTCCGCGGCGGTGTAGGGCCGCCGGCCCTCCCACGGCTGGCGTGTGCAGCCCTTGCGGCCGGCATGACCGATCTGGATGGCGAGGGGCGTTGGAAACTCGGCCTTGCAGAAACCGACCACGCGTTTGAAGCTCGCCTCCGTCTCGTCCGAGCAAAGCGCGAGACAATGCTTGGAGATGCGCCCCTCGAGATGCGTGTAGACGACCTCGGAGAACAGCAGGCCCGGCCCGCCGAGCGCCAGACTGCCGAGGTGCATCACGTGCCAGTCGGTCATATGGCCGTCGCGCCCCGCGTACTGAGCCATGGGAGCGACGACGATACGATTGGGGAGTTCGACGGAGCGCAGGGCGAGGGGGGAGAACAGCTTGCTCGGCATTGATCACATATTCGCTGAATTGGTCCGGACCGGCGGACGATACCAGATCGCCCCCGTGCGGCAAGGGCGGCAAGACAAGCCTGTTCCCGCTGCCGGCAAAATGCCATAGCTTCGGGCCAGTTCAGCCAAGGGAGACGAGCGATGGCGGAGATCCGCAAGATCCTGTTGACGCGGGAGACGGCGCTGTCGGAGAGCGGGCAGGCGCTCGAGCCGGCCATCACGCGCGCGGTCGGTCTCGTCGTCGTGACAAACCCGTTCGCCGGTCGCTTCGCCAAAGATCTCTCGCCCCTCTACGAGATCGGCCGCACGGTCGGGGAGCGGATCGTCGGCGATCTCGTGGCCATGCTGCCGCGCCCCGCGATCTCCTACGGCAAGGGCGCCATCGTCGGCGTCGCCGGTGAGGTCGAGAACGGCCACGCCTGCATCCATCCCATGCTCGGCAAGCCGATGCGGGCCGGGATCGGCGGCGGACAGGCGCTCATTCCCGCCACCGCCAAGGTCGGCGGCCCCGGAACGATGCTCGACCTCCCCCTTGGGCACAAGGACGACGTCTGGTCGTTCGATCACTTCGATACGGTGACGGTCGGCATGCTCGACGCCCCCCGCCCGGACGAGATCGTCATCGTGATCGGTCTCGCCGACGGCGGCCGGCCGATCCCGCGCTGCGGCAAGGGGCCGATCCGGTAGCCGACCCCGTGGCAGCTCCCCTTCTCAGCTTGCGCGACATCCACCTGACGTTCGGCGGCACCCCTTTGCTGACCGGCGCCGACCTGCTCGTCGCCGAGAATGATCGCATCTGCCTGGTCGGCCGCAACGGCTCGGGCAAATCGACGCTCATGAAGATCGCGGCGGGACTGGTCGAATCCGACCGCGGCGAGCGCGTGCTACGGCAAGGCACGAGCCTGCGCTACCTGCCGCAGGAGCCGGATCTCGCCGGCTTCGCGACCACGCTCGCCTATGTCGAGGCGGGGCTCGGGCCGGCGGATGACCGCCATCAGGCGCGCCGCCATCTCGAAGCGCTTGGCCTTAGCGGCGACGAGGAGCCGCAGCGTCTCTCCGGTGGCGAGGTGCGGCGGGTGGCGCTGGCGCGCGCCCTGGCCCCGGCACCCGACGTGCTGCTGCTCGACGAGCCCACCAATCATCTCGACCTGCCGGCCATCGAGTGGCTGGAAAGCGAGCTGGCGAGCCGGCGGGGGGCGGTCGTGCTCATCAGCCACGACCGGCGCTTTCTCCAGCGTCTGACACGCACCACGATCTGGATCGATCGCGGGCTCACGCGCCGGCTCAGCCGGGGCTTCGGGGAGTTCGAGGCCTGGCGCGACGACCTGCTGGCGCGCGAGGCGGAGGAGGCGCACAAGCTCGAGCGCAAGATCGCCAGCGAGATGGACTGGCTCTACTACGGCGGCATCACCGCCCGCCGCCGTCGCAACCAGGGCCGCGTCGCCGCCCTCGAGGGTATGCGGCAGCAGCGACGCGAGGCCCGCTCGGTGCAGGGGCGCGCGCGCATGGTCGTGAGCGAGTCCGAAACATCCGGCCGACTCGTGATCGAGGCGGAGGGCATCAGCAAGCAATTCGGCGATCGCCCGATCGTCGCCGATCTCTCGCTCAAGGTGCTGCGTGGAGACCGGCTCGGCATCGTCGGGGCCAATGGTGCGGGCAAGACGACGCTGCTCAACCTGCTCACCGGCCAGCTCGCGCCCGATCGCGGCACACTCAAGCTCGGCACGCGCCTGGAAATCGTGACGCTCGATCAGACGCGCGAGAGCCTCGATCCCGAGGCGAGCCTCGCGGAGACGCTGACCGGGGGGCGCGGCGATACGGTGCGGGTCGGCGGGCAGAGCCGTCACGTCGCAAGCTACATGAAGGACTTCCTGTTCCTGCCGGAGCAGGCGCGCTCGCCGGTCAAGGTGCTGTCGGGTGGCGAGCGCGCCCGGCTGATGCTGGCATGCGCTTTTGCGCGGCCATCGAACGTGCTGGTGATCGACGAGCCGACCAACGATCTCGATCTCGAAACGCTCGACCTGCTGCAGGAGCTGCTGGCCGACTACCAGGGCACCGTGCTGCTGGTCAGCCACGATCGCGATTTCCTCGATCGCATCGTCACCTCGGTTCTTGCCGCTGAAGGGGAGGGGCGCTGGCAGGAGTATGCCGGCGGCTACTCCGACATGCAGGCGCAAAGAGCGGGCAATGCGCCGGAGCCCGCTGCGGCGCGGCGGAAGGAAGCCGCGCAGGGCGGCGTCTCGAGCGAGGCGGGCGCAGGGAGCGGCGTCACGTCCCCGGCCAAGCTGTCCTTCAAGGAGAAGCGGGCGCTCGATCTCCTGCCGGAGCGGATGGCGGCGCTCGAGGCGGAGATCGATACGCTGAAGGGCCGGCTCGCCGACACGTCGCTTTATGCGCGCGATCCCGCGGCGTTCAAGTCCGCGGCCGCGCGGCTCGAAGCGTGCTCGGCCGAGCTCGCGACGGCGGAAGAGGAGTGGCTCGCGCTCGAGATCAAGCGCGAGGAACTCGCCACGCGCAAATGAGACGTGGGGACGCGCCGCCCTGTGGTGGTGATGTGCCCGCCCCGCGCCTCGCGGCTCAGTCGGGTCGTTGGCGGCCGAGCCGCGCCGGCTGTTTCAGGCGAGCGCACACGATGTCCCGTGCCGCGCTGTCTGCGTAGCGACGCGCCAGCGCCAGGGCGTCCCGGTTGAGTGAGACGTCGACCCAGGCGACGATGCAGGTGTCCTTGCGCCCGCGGCCGACGCGAATGACGGCGAGATCCGCCCCTGTGTCAGCCGCCTTGCCGGGCGCGCGGGCGTCGATGCTCCAGGAATAGCGGATAATCGCCGTCAGAGGTGCGCGCGAGCCCCTCGAAGTCTTGCCGCCCCGCCATTCCACGGTCGGCCCCCAGGCACCGAAGCCGCCGGGCCAGAGATACTTCGTCGTTGGCCGCGTCCGGCTGCCGAAGGCGAGTCCCTCCCGCTGGTCGCCATAGGCGATGTAGACATAGAGGCCCTTGTAGCCCGGGCAGCGCCAGTGCGAGGCGTACCAGCGGCTCTTTTCGAGCGGTTCGCCCGCGTCGTCCGTCCTCGTGATCCCAATGGCCGGGCATCGGCTGGAGCCGAGCGCGGTTTCCGTGGCGCGGGTGGACTCAGCAGAGGCTCGTGGGCCGGGAGCCGCGGCCAGAGCAATGATCACCGTTGCGGAGAGCATCGATGCGAGCGCGTTCCTCATGCGCGATGTCCTTTCTGGCAAAGGCCGGCGATACCGGAGCGATCATCCGCGCTCTACGAATGCAGATGTGGCAGCGCGTCCGGATTGAGCTGTACACAAGATGAGCCGCGAGGTTTGATCGACCTCAAGGGGGCGACTCCTGCGACGAGGCATCTAGGACGGGACACCCTGTCTGCCCGTAGCAAGGCCAAGGTCGAGGAGAAGACTATGCGCACACGCGCCCTCGCGGCAATCGGCATCGCTGGTGCTCTCTGGTCCGTGGGAACGCCGGCCTGGGGCGATGCTCTCTCGGACTGCCGGACCGCACGCGACCCCAGACAGCGGCTGGAGGCCTGCGGCGCGGTCATCGCCGGTGGCAAGTACTTGGCTGCGGAGAAGGCCACGGCGTTCCGCCTGAGAGGTGCGGCCCGGCTGGCTGCCGGCGCGCTCGACATGGCGCTCGCCGACCTCACGGAGGCCATGCGCCTCGCGCCTGCGAACGCTCAGGCTGCCCTGTTGCGCGCCCAGGCGCGCGTAGGGCTCGGCGACCTCGATGGCGCGCTCGCTGACTTCACGACGGCGCTCAAGGTCGCCCCGGGCTCGGCTTTCGCTCTGAACGGGCGTGGCCACGTCCACATGCTCCGCGGCAATCTCGATCTTGCCGTCGCCGACTTCAGCCAGGCCATCGCCCTTGGCCCGCAAAGCGCCAGCGCCTACAACAATCGGGGGCTCGCCTATCGGCGCGCGGGCCAGATGGAGCGGGCCATCGCCGACTATACGCGGGCCATCGCGCTCAACCCCATCTATGCGCTTGCCTACAACAATCGCGGCTACGCTCATGAGGCGCTGGGGCGCAAGGCGGCGGCCGTCGCAGACTACAGGAAGGCGCTGTTGATCGATCCGAGCCTGATCGGCGCCAAGCAGGGACTGGCGCGGCTGAAAGCCGAAGGTGAGATCGCCGCGGAGTCGGCTCGCGTACTGGCCGAGGGGCGGGGGCTGGTGACAAAGCATTGTGCGGCCTGCCATGCCATCGGCTCGCGCGATGCCAGCCCCAATCCAAAGGCGCCGCCCTTCCGGACACTACACAAACGCCACCCCGTGCTGGCGTTGCGCGAGCCGCTGACGCGTGGCATTGCCGCCCCGCACGACGTCATGCCGCGCTTCGTGCTGCCCGACGCCGACGTCGACAAGATCATCGCTTTCATCAACAGCCTGGACCGACGCCGCTAGGCGGCCCGTCGCGCCGCGTCACCGCGGTCGTCAGGCCGGCTGCTCGTTGTTCCAGCCCTCGACGTTGTTGAGGTAGTTGACGCAGGTGTCGACCGTCTCGACATCGGCGAACTTGGCGTCGATGTCGTAGAGGTTCCAGGCGACGGCGCCGGGAACGCGGTCCCCGATGCACTCCCTGACGGCGATGGTTCGGAACCCGTCCTGTATGCCGTCGCAGATCGTCGTGCGCACGCAGGCCGTGGCGGTGACGCCGGTGACGAGGATCGTATCGACGCCACAGGAGCGCAGATAGCCCGCGAGCGGCGTGCCGGAGAATGACGAGGCCCGCTTCTTCAGCATCACCCACTCGCCCTTGATCGGCGCGATGCGGCTGTCGATGGCCCACAGGTGCTCGTCGGTGAGATTGACGGCCTCGACCGGGATCTTGTTGTGCCACTGTCCCATGTCGGTGTGGGGATCGCTGCGGTCGGTGTTCTGGTAGGCCGTCGTGACGTGCACGACCACGTGGCCGTTGTTGCGCGCGGCCTCGAGCAGCCGCTGCATGCCGGGGATGATCTCGCTGTCCATCTTCTCCATGTCGCAGGTGAAGGGATTGCCGGGCCGCGTCCAGGCGTTGGCGAGATCGACCGAGATGATGGCCGGCTTCTTGCCGAAGCCAATCCGGCGCTGGAAGCCGCGCGCCTGATAGATCTTGGTGCTCTCATCGAAGGCCTGTTGCAGCATCGCATCGAGGTTCTCGATGGCCATGGTCGTCGGCTCCCTGTGTCAGGCCGGCCCCGAGCGGGCCGCCACGCTTCGCTACGGGCTCGGTCCTTCGAAGGCCGATCCGAGCCCAGTCACTAAGGCCTAAGAGATCACTCCGTTCGATGTCGCGCAATAGCACTGGAACGCAAGGGCCGGGCGAACGCATATGCGTCGTCGGCGTCTCCGTGGCTGGCATAATGGCACGTTTGACAGATGCACAATTGCGCGTCACCATCAATCAAACGACAAATCCTGCGGTCGCCCCATGCTCGGGAATGCTGCAATAGCAGCGGGGACGTGACCGAACGACAAGTGCAAGTCTCTGCCGCGTCCGTGCGACGCGATGCTGGGTGGTGGCGAATGCGGGAGGCTCTGTCCCGTCAGGCGTAGTCAGGAGGTGTCGAATGAGCGGAATTCTCAAATCGTGGAAAAGACCTGGCGTTGCGGCGCTGGTCGGAGCGTTGACGATCGGGGCCGGCTGGGCGGCTGCCGAGAAGGCGCGGGCCGCCGACGGCGAGGTGCCGATCGTGGCCGTCGTGCCCATGACGGGTCCATACGCCGATACGGGTCCACTGATGGAGCGGGGCGCGCGTCTCGCCATCGAGCATTTCGGCGGCTCGGTCGCCGGCAAGAAGATCAAGCTGGTCATTCGGGATAGCGAGACGAAATCCGCCATTGCCGCCCGGCGTGTGCAGGAGGCCATCGATACCGAGAAGGCCGCTGCCGTGATCGGTCCGTGGTCGTCGGGTGTGGCGCTCGCGGTGACCGAGGTCGCCAAGAAGAACAAGGTGGTCTACTGGTTCTCCGGCGGCACCGAGGACATCTCCGGCAAGCGTTGCCACCGCTATGCCTTCATGTGGGCCGCAGCCGCCTGGACGGCGATGGACGCCAACCTGAAGGTCTTCAAGAAGGCGAACCCGAACGCCAAGACGATCTACCTGTTCGTCGTCGACTACGCCTTCGGCTGGACGCTGCAGAAATACGTCGAGCAACTCGCCCCCAAGTACGGTCTCAAGGTGGTCGGCGTCGACCGCCATCCGCTCGGGCACCGCGAGTACTCGGCCTTCATCACCAAGGCCATGGCCGCCAATCCCGACGCGGTCTACATGATCAACTTCGGCCTTGATGCGATCACGGCCGTCCGTCAGCTCTACAACTTCGGCTTCACGCCGAAGAAGCCGGTCGTCATGTCCTGGTCGGCGGGTGTCGAAGAGCTGATCCAGCTCGATGCCAAGCAGCGCGCCAATCTGATCGTCGGCTCGAACTACTATCCGACCATCGATACACCGGCGAACAAGAAGTTCGTGGCCGACTACACGAAGAAGTATGGCCAGCCGCCAGGATACGGCCCTGCCGCGACTTACGGTCTCATGACGATGGTTCTCACGGGGATGAAGGCGGCCAACAGCACCGATCCCAAGAAGGTCGTCGAGGCGCTGGAGAAGTTCAAGGGCGAGACCTTCATCGGCCCGACGACCATCGATGCGCGGACGCACCAGACCGTGCGGCCCTACTTCGTCCTGAAGACCAAGCCGGCCGACAAGATGAAGGACAAGTTCGACTTCGCCGAGATCGTCGACGTTAGCTCGACGCCGCAGCCGGCGGATCTCAACGAATGCAAGAAGGGCGTGGGCGCGTTCTGAGCCATACCTGACGGGAGTGCCTCGGCTCCGCGACCTTGGAGCCGGGGCGGTCCCCTGCCGTTGCGATGACGGTCGGCCCCGAGGGGGGCGACCGACCGTCATTCTCCTCCAAGCCCTCTTGCCGGTCGAAGATGAACACCTTCCTCATCGCGAGCCAACTGCTCAATGGCCTTGCCACGGGTATGCTCTACGCCCTCATGGGCGTCGGCCTGACGCTCGTGCTCGGTATGCTCAACATTCCCAATTTCGCGCACGGTGTGCTTTACGCCTTCGGGGCCTATTTCACCTATGCCATCGTCAAGCTGACGACGGGAACGGCGATCGCGAGCGTGATCAATCCGTTTTTCATCGGCGTCTTGTTCGCTCCCTTCCTGGTGGTGCTGATTGGTTTCGTCATCGAGCATATCGGCATTCAACGCCTCTACGCCGCCCACCACGATTATCAGCTCCTGTTTCTGTTCGCGGTCGCACTGATCCTTCAGGAGCTCATCATTATCATCTGGGGTCCTGTCGGCTTCTCCGTGCTGGCGCCGCCGAGCCTGTCCGGCGTGGTCAATCTCGGGTTTGTGGTCTACCCGATGTACCGGCTGACGCTGATCGTGGTGACGACGGTGGTGGTGCTCGTGCTCTGGCTGTTCCTGACGCGTACGAATGTCGGCGCGACGGTACGTGCGGGTATCGAGAACCGCGAGATGGTCTCCGTGCTCGGCATCAACATCAATCTCATCTACCTGCTGACGTTCGGCCTGGGCGCCTACCTCGCCGGGCTGGCCGGAGCCCTCGCCACTCCGATCCTCGGGCTGACGCCGTCGATGGGCGCCGATATCCTGCCCATCTGTTTCGTGGTGGTGGTTGTCGCCGGCCTCGGCAGCATCGTCGGCGCCATCGTCTCCGGCATCATGATCGGCATCGTGCAGAGCCTGACGTCGATCTGGTGGCCAGAGGCCTCGAATGTCGCCATCTACATCATGATGGGGCTCATGATCATCTTGCGCCCGCAAGGGCTGTTCGGGAGCCGGTGACATGAGAACACCCCTCTTCAACTGGCCGACCCTTCTTTTCCTCGCCGTCGCGATCGTGGCGCTGCCGTTCCTGCAACGGCCCGTGGTGGCGGCGGAAATCCTGACCCTCGGCCTCGCCGCCGTGGCCCTAAACCTGCTCGTCGGCTACACCGGCATGCTGTCGTTCGGCCATGCCATGTTCTTCGGGATCGCGGCCTACGCGACTGGAATTCTCGTCGCCAAGCTCGGCTGGTCCGGGTTCATCGCCATCCCCGTGGCGGTCCTCGTCAACGGCGTCATCGCCTGGCTGGTGGGGCTCATCTGCGTGCGCCGCACCGGGCTCTACTTCATCATGATCACGTTCGCGTTCAACCAGATGTTCTATTTCATCGCCTACTCGTGGACGACGATGACGGGCGGTGAGGATGGGCTGCCGGACATCAAGCGTCCGCTCCTGGTCGAGCCACAGTGGGCCTATTACGCGTTCGTTGCGCTGGTGTTCCTGGTGTCGCTGGTGATCCTGAAGAAGGTGGTCGACAGTCCGACGGGGCGCATCCTCCAGGCCATTCGCGACAATCCGGAGCGCGCAGCGGCGACCGGCCACGACGTCTCACGATACAAGCTGATCGCCTTCGTCATCAGCGGCACCTTCACGGGCGTCGCCGGATCGCTCTATGCCTTTGCGCACCAGATCATGCCGGTCGACCGCATCCACTGGCTGTTCTCCGGCGACCTCGTGTTCATGACGCTGCTCGGCGGCTCAGGGAGCTTCATCGGGCCGGTCATCGGCGCCGCCTTCTACACGTGGCTGCAGGATACCGTCTCGCTCTTCTGGCCGCGCTGGCCGCTGGTGCTCGGCGTCGTGTTCGCACTGGTGGTGCTGTTCTTCCGTGGCGGTGTGGCCGGCCTCGTCGAGACGGTCTATCGCAAGCTCTTCGACAAGGCTCCGGCCAAGCAGGTGGCGACGACGACATGACTGCGATCCTGCGCTGTATCGACGTCTCCAAGCACTTCGGCGCCGTAAAGGCGGTCAGCAACGTCTCGTTCGACGTCGAGAAGGGGGCGCTGCATTCCGTGATCGGGCCGAACGGCGCCGGCAAGACGACGCTGTTCAACTGCATCACGAGCGAGCTCGCCCCCTCGGGTGGCGAGGTGACGTTCGAGGGCACGCGCATCTCCGGGCGCAAGCCTCATGAACTGCCGCCGCTCGGCATTGCGCGCTCCTTCCAGCGCACGAGCGTGTTCTCCAACCTGACCGTTGCCCAGAACGTCTGGGTCTCTGCCTTCCCGGCCCAGATCGGCACGAAGGTGGAGCTGCTGCGTCATGCCGACTCGCATCCCGAGGTCGCCGACGCCATCCAGACCGCGCTCGCCGAAGTCGGGCTCGCCCGCTATGCCGATCAACCCGCGACCGAGCTCGCCCACGGCGATCAGCGGCTGCTCGATTTCGCCATCGCGCTCGCGCCGCGGCCGCGACTTCTGCTGCTCGACGAGCCGACGGCGGGGCTGTCGCGCTCCGACACCCAGCGCGTGATGAACCTCATCGAAGGGCTCAAGGGGCGCTACACCCTGGTGCTCATCGAGCACAAAATGGACGTGGTGATGAAGATCTCGGACCGCATCACGGTGATGTACTTCGGCGAGGTGCTGAGCGAGGGAACGCCCGATCAGATCCGCGCCGACGCCAAGGTGCGCGAGGCCTACCTCGGGAGGCGGGCATGACCCTCTCGGTGCGCAACATCAACGCCTATTACGACAACTTCCACGTCCTCAACGGCGTCTCGCTCGACGTCGAGCAGGGGACCATCCACGTGCTGCTCGGGCGCAACGGCGCCGGCAAGACGACGACGCTGCGCACCATCTTCGGGCTCATGAGCAAATGGTCGGGTGAGATCACGCTCAACGGGCGCGACCTCGGCCGTCTGCCGCCACACCAGATCACGCGTGCCGGGCTCGCCTACGTGCCCGAGTACCGCGGCGTCTTCGCGGCCCTCACCGTGCGCGAGAACCTTGCGATCGCCGAGAAGGCGGGGTCTGCGTGGTCGACGGAGCGCGTGCTGGAGCTCTTCCCGCCCTTGAAGGCGCTGCTCGGGCGCAAGGGCGGCAATCTGTCGGGCGGCGAGCAGCAGATGCTGGCCATCGGGCGCGCGCTCATGTCGGACCCGAAGTTCCTCCTGCTCGACGAGCCGTCACAGGGACTGGCGCCGGTCATCGTGGACGTGGTCGTGGATACGCTGGTCCGGCTGAAGAAGGAGGGCATCGGCATCCTCCTCGTCGAGCAGAACGCGGAGATCGCGCTTGAAATCGCCGACCAGGCGTCCATCATCGAGCAGGGCGAGATCGTCCATCGCGGCACCGCCGCCGAGACCCGGGCCAATACGCAGGTCATGAACACGTACCTCTCGGTCGGATGACGCCCGCCCGCCCGACGATGCCGTGGCGAACGCTGGAGGAACCTGAATGAGCAGCACCACCGCGCGCGGACGGGGCTATGCCGCCGATCCCGGACGCCTTGCGGAGATGTCACGCGAGATCGCCGAGGGACGCCTGTCCCCTGTCGCGCTGCTGGAGCGCTATCTCGCCCGCATCGACGAGGTGGAGGTGGCGGTCAAGGCGTGGCGCGAGATCGATCGCGAGGGCGCCCGCAAAGTGGCGGAGACGCGCGCCAGGGAGGCCAAGGCTGGGCGCATTCGCGGTGTGCTCCACGGCATTCCCGTCGGCGTCAAGGACATCATCGACGTCGAGGGGCTGCCGAGCCGCTGCAACAGCCGCTCGCGCGAGAACGCGCCGCCGGCCAGCGCCGATGCCGAGGTGGTCCTGGCGCTGAAAACCCAGGGCGCGATCATGCTCGGCAAGCTCAATACGACGGAGTTCGCCTACTTCGATCCCTCTCCCGCCGGAAATCCCTGGAACCCCGCGCACACGCCGGGTGGCTCGTCCAGCGGCTCCGGCGCGGCGGTTGGTGCCGGCACCGTACCTGTGGCGCTGGGCACGCAGACGATGGCGTCGGTCAACCGGCCGGCCGCCTATTGCGGTGTTTCCGCCTTCAAGCCGAGCACGCGCTCCATGTCGGGTTTCGGCGTGGCGCCGCTGGCCGCCTCCTACGACACTGTCGGCTTCTACGGCGGGCGCGTGGACGATGCCGTCACGGCCTTCGAGGCGGCGGCGCCACGCTTCCTCCGGCTCAAGATCGGCCACACCAGCACCTATCCGCTCAAGGTCGTGCTGATCGACGATCCGCTGATCACCGATATGGCGCCGGACATGGCGGCAGCCTATCGCGGCATGGCCGAGGCAATCGCCAAGGCCGGACACAGCGTCGAGACGCGATCGTCGGGCGTGTCGTTCGAGCGCGTCCGTGAGCTGCACCGCTCGACGATGGTGTACGAGGCGGGGCGGGCGCACCGCGACTTCATCGATCTGCCGCCAGGGCAGATCGGCACGCGCTTGCTCGAGGCGATCCGGGAGGGATTGGCGATCCCGCCCGAGCGCTATCTCGACGAGCGCGGTGAGCTCGATGCCATGCGCCGTCAGTTCTTCCCGGCCCACCGGGATGCGCACGTCTTCCTGTGGCCGGCAGCGCCCGGCGCGGCGCCGGCCGGTCTCGCCTCGACGGGCGATCCGCGCTACATCGCGCCCTGGACCATGCTGGGTGGCCCCATCGTCACCATTCCCGCCGGGCTCGGGGCCGACGGATTGCCGCTCGGCTGCATCCTGAGCGCGCGGCCGGGAGCGGACGCAGAGATGTGCGACTGGGCCCGCCGCATCGCCGGCGTGGCTGAGGTCAGCCCCTTCGCCTGAGCCCGCGCACTCGCGCGCGACGCCTCAGGCCTTGCGGGCGCGGGCGCGCCGATAGGTCAGCCGCCGCGCGATGGCCCAGCGATGCACCTCGGATGGTCCATCGTAGACGCGGAAGGCCCGGATCTCGCGGAAGAAGCGCTCGACCACGGTGTCGGTCGAAACGCCCGTGCCGCCGAGGATCTGCAGGGAGCGATCCGCCACGCGGAAGAGCGCCTCCGAGCAGAATACCTTGGCGAGGCCCGATTCCATGTTCGCCTTGTCGCCGGTATCGAGCAGCCAGGCGCACTGCAGGATCGAGAGTCGCGCCAGATTGAGCTCCATCTCGTTGTCGGCGATCATGAAGCCGACGCCCTCGTGCTCGTGGAGCGGCTTGCCGAAGGCCGTGCGGTCGAGCGCGTAGTCGAGCGCGATGTCGTGGCACCGGCGCGCCGCACCGAGCCAGCGCATGCAATGGGTGAGGCGGGCCGGGACGAGGCGGACCTGGGCGTATTGGAATCCCTTGCCGACCTCGCCGAGCACCGCGCTTGCGGGCAGGCGCACGCCGTCGAGGCGGACCTCGGCGTGTCCACCGGCAAAGCCCTCCGCCATGGTGCCGACCTCGCGCACGAGCGTGATGCCCGCCGTGTCCGGCTCGCAGAGGAACATGGTGGCGCCGTCCTCGTCGGCCATCCTGGCCATGATGATGTAGAGGCCGGCCCCGTGAGCGCCGGTGATCAGCCACTTGTGGCCGTCGATGACGAAATGATTGCCGTCCCGGCGCGCCGTGGTCTTCAGCAGGCCCGGATCGGCGCCTGCGCCAGGCGCGGGCTCGGTCATCAGGAAGGACGAACGGATTTCCCCCGAGGTCAGCCGGGCGAGCCAGCGGGCTTTCTGCTCCTCGCTGGCGATCTCCTCGAGCATGTGCATGTTGGCCTCGTCAGGGGCCGAGAGATGCATGGCGAGCGGCCCGAGGAAGGAGTATCCGGCCTCCTCGAAGACGGCGGCGCGGCCGACGTGGCTGAGCCCGAGCCCGCCCCACGCGGTGCCGACCTGCGGGGCCAGCAGTCCGCGCGCGGCGGCGCGGGCGTTGAGCTCGCGGCGGAAGGCGTCGCTGATGTGGCCGGCGGCGCGGGGATCGCGCTCGAGCGGCAGCAGCTCCTCGCGCACGAAGGCGGCCGTCCGGGCCTTCAGGTCTTGCAAGTCGGCGGGCAGCGACAGATCGATCATCGGCGTCATATCCTTTCGGGGCTCGACATTCCCCCGTCATTGGGGACAGTGGAGGGGCTGGCGAGCGGCGGACCCGCACCAGAATGCGCGACGAATGGCAAAGTGAGAAGTGGCGGATGGGCGCACGAGGCGAGAGCACGGAGTTTTACCACTATCCCGGCGAGATGCTGGCGGAGGCCGCGGGTTTTCCGGCGCTGTCCTGGTTCAGGCCCGGTGAGGCCGGCCGGCCGCTCGTCGTCTTCGTGCCGGGGGCGCACCACCTGGCGCGCATCGCCTACGGCGGGCACGACGGCGCGCGGGCCGAGGATTTCCTGGCGCACTGGCTCGCCGAGCGCGGCTTTCCGTTCCTCGCCGCCTCCTATCCCGTCGCGACGCCGCGCGCGGCCATGCCGGGTCCGTTTCCCGCCTTCACCGCGCGGGACTGGGGCCGGCAGGTGGCGGCGCTGGCGCGGCGGACGGTCGAGGCCCACGGTCTCGCGCCCCGCCTCGTCGTGCTCGTCTGGAGCATGGCCGGCAAGATCGCCCAATCCGTCCACGAGGCGGCGCGGGAGGCGGGGCTTGCCGTCGATCTCGTCGTCGGCTTCGCGGCGACGCCCGGCATTCCCGGCATCCCCGCGTGGTCGCAGGAGTTTCGCATGGCGCCGAGCGGCTACGTCACGCGGCCCGAGATCTACGCGGACTGGGATCGCCAGCTCGACGAGGTCGAGGCGACGGAGCGGCGTGTGGTGCTGCCGCGCGAGGTGTTCCTCTCGGAGTATGTCGGCGACTTTCCGGTGAGCCTCTACGGCTACGGGCAGATCTACCGCGACGGACGCTTCGTGCGCGATCACATGGCCCAGGCCATGGACATCAAATCGTTCGCCTTCGACGATTTTCCCGTGATGGGCACGCTGACGCCGAGCGGCCGGCTCGACGCCCGGCACGCGCTGACGGATCGCGCCGTCTGGGGGCTCTACAACATCCAGACCGTCGTGCAGCGGCTCGTCAGGGCGAGTGGCTGCAGGCTCGACGACCTGCCGGAGGCGGCCTGGCGGCGGCTCGTGGCGCTGAGCGACGCGCTTCCCGAGCGGCTGTGCCTGCGCATGCCGGGCAATCACTTCTTCTTCGTCGGCGAAACGGGAGCGCGCGCCACCGCCGCCGCCGTCGCGACCCTGATCACCCGCGCCAAGGCCGTCGAGGCCGAGGTGGCGGCATGCCTGGCCGGGGTGGGGGCGTGAAGTGCGCCGGGCCCAACAGACGGGCAGGGGCGATACGTGGAGCGGACCGAGGCAGGAGGGGCGGTATTTGGGCCCGTAGAGTGACAATTATACAGAAGCGGCTATCGGGCATGGTGCCGGTCATGATGCTCATGCGCCGATCTTGACGTCCGCCCTTGGAGGTGCTGCTGTCATTGGCGAGATACTGGAAATCGCCGCGTTCGACCCACCCAGTGCGGTCCCTCAGCAAGTGCCGCATGCGTGCGATCGAGCCGCGACGCGGTGAGCATTGGGGCGTTCTTCCGCTCGATAAGAAGCACTTTGGACTCGCGCCTCACCAAGGTGATCATCCCGGAAACCAAGACAATACACTAGGTGCTGTTGAGGACAGAGATGGCGTCTCGGAGAACCGCTGCCGTCCTGCAGGAAGTCCACAAGGCATTTTAGGACCTTAACGCGCAGAGAAGAACGCTGATGAGGTGCTCACCAGCACCTTTGTCGATAGCGCACCGCTCTTGGAAAGCATCTCCACTGTAATAGCCAAGTAATTCATATGACGTGGCACGGGTAAAACCCATGCACTCAAGTATCTTTACAGTTCGATCGTAGGGGGCGTGGCACTCAATCTATTCGATCTGCGCCTGGCTCTAATCGTTCTTTGTACACCGAAACATCGAGACCGCCCGCCGAGCGTGCAAGCAGGTCTGATACTCGACGTGTGAGCGTCTTCGCGGATGAGCTTTATGCGCTCGCGGTAGCTCGAATAGATACGGCTCCAATCCGGATCAAGTTGCATTGCGCCTAGATGACCTAACGCTTGCAATATCAGAGCAGGTCAAGCTTGACGGCGAGGCGTCAGCGAAGCAGCGCGAGACGGTTGAGAAAAAAGACGCTTCTTCTACCAAGATAAGCGCTGGAGGTGACGAAGGGGAATTTCGGCTTCCTCCTGCGGCATCAGCAGTGATAAATTTCACAACAAGCTTTGCTGAGTCGAAGTCCAGCACAAAGCGTCGGGAGCAGAAGCATATTAACTTTGGCAAAGTCCAATCGGCATTTGAAAGCCTTCGGGCATCTCGGCAATCCCAAGTGTGGTTACTCATCGACGAATGGAGCGAAGTGCCAGTTGATCTTCAGCCGCTCCGGCGGATCTGGATTCGCCGGACGTTGTCCTCTCAGGCAAGTAGTCGTAAAAATAGCGGCGATAGAACATCGGTCGGCTTTTCACCCAAGACCAGCGTGAGTACACCGGCATTGAGCTTGGGGCAGACATCGCGGCAGACGTTAATCCGACGTTTTCTTGTCTTTGACACCGATCAGAAACGTTCTGTCGGTTTCTTGAAACAGCTCCTTCTAGCCATTATCATGCTGCCACTCCTACTCCTACCATAAAAATGCTGATGATTTGTCCGCGTTGTATTTACGCAGGTCTTCGTTTTCGAGTGAATTCGTCCGAGCGGGTCGAGGGTGTTCCTCGTGACGCAATTAACTTGGCTGCAAAGCTGGGAAGCAAATGCTATGGCCGCACAGCAACGTGGTTGACATCGGAGCAAGCGCAAGGAACCGGATATTCAAGACAAGGCAGGTTGTATTCAAGTCATGGCCAGAATTGGATCAGCTCATGACGGGAATTGTCAAAGAGGTAATTGGTCAGCGGCGCGCGAGGGCGTTTCTTTCGATCTGAATGCTAGCAGATGAGTGCATGACAGATTTCGACAGTCGGATCATTCACGTGCCGAAGCGCAACATTTCATCTAAGGATGATCCTGGAAAGCGATTTGCAGTATATAAAATTGACTATGGATGCTACGTTGATTTGATTAACACTGTGTTAACCCCTCGGGTCATGCTTGTATCATAATGGGCTCTGGTGGATGAAGATGAAATGGCTTGGGTCGAGGTGCTGTCAGACGATTACTGGCTCAATACGACGTGCAACACTTTCGCAGAATAGAAAGCTTTGTTAAGCGCACCAACGATAATGGGCGCGATAACAGATTCAGGGGCGACGACGCATCAGGATAGACACGCTGTGCGACGCAACATCTACGCTATTGCAACGGTCGCTGCTGGGAGCCCCAAGTCGAACTGCCCTCACGCGAGCCGTACGCGGCAATTGGCCATGCGTTGGCCATGATTGGGCGCTCGCTCACGTTAGGGCTTGGCCAGTTCACCGCGTCAATGATCTCCGCAATGCGGTCGCCCGTGCACTGCCGAATACGGCCATCGTTCACTTGCGCTTCCGTCCTGGGGCAACCCGTCCTTGTTGGTCCCAGCCGGCACGGCCACTCCTGAACACGATCGGACGCGGCACGCCCGCATATCGCGCCCGTCAGGCCGTCGCCCGGATCTCGGCAATGTGCATGTCGGGCCGGACGACGATGCTGCCCTGACGGGGGAGGCCTTGGGAATGCGCGGCGACCGCGGCCGGGCCCTCCACCGCAAGGCGTGTCGTCGGTCCCGTCCAGTCCACGGGCTCGGCCGGCCGTGCGCCGCCGAAGGTCAGTACGAGATAGCCGGGCTGGGCGAGCCATTCGAAGCTGTCGCCCCCCTGCCAGCGGAACCACGGAAACCTGTCGCCCGCCCGGAGCGGGCCACGGTGCGCGCCATGGCTCAAGGCGCTTTGCCGATAAGCGATGCGGGTCTGCGAGATCGTCTTGAACAACAGGCGCCGCAAGGGGGCGACCTTCGAGGCCGTGGCGATCACGATGGGCAGCACGCGCGTGCGCAGGATGCGGGCAAGCGGGTTCTTCGAGACGATGGTCGTGAAGGCGCGGTCGGTCGTGTGGACGAGTTGCACGCCGAAGGGGTGACGCTCCCGATCGTAGGTCTCCAGGATCTGCGGATCGCTCCAGCCATTGACGACGGCCGCGAGCTTCCAGCCGAGGTTCACGGCATCGCCGAGGCCGGTGTTCATGCCCTGACCGCCGGCCGGACTGTGGACGTGGGCCGCATCCCCGGCCAGAAAGGCATTGCCGGAGTGAAACCGATCGACGATGCGATGATGCACCCGATAGCCGGAATGCCAGGAGTGGCCGGTGACCGTCACCGGCAGCCCGACGTTCTCCTCGATGTGCGCCTTCAGGGTCGCAAAGGGGATGTCGTCGGGGTCGGTGATGGACGCGGGCAGGACGCCGATCGCGCGGTATTGCCGGGGGCCGGACATCGGGAAGAAGCCTAGAAAATCGCTGCCGTTGAGGGCCAGCAGCAAGCCGTCCTTGGGGAGCCCGATCTCCATGTCGATGTCCGCGACGAAGAACAGCTGCTCGTTCGTGCCGCCGCGAAACGGCATGTCGAGAAGGTGGCGGACACGACTGCCGGCCCCGTCGCAGCCGACCAGATACTGGCATTCGAACTCCTGCCGGGTGCCGTCGCGCCTCTCCAGCACGCCGGCATAGCCTGCGGGGGATGTGCGGAGGTCGGCCAGAGCGGTGCCCCACTGCACGCTGCCACCATGAGCGGTGATCCAGTCGCGCAGGAGCGCTTCGTTCTGCGACTGCTCGAGGATGAACACGTAAGGGTAGGGGCTGAGATCACCGCCGATGTCGCCGAGCGGGATCCGCGCGCGCTGGCGGCCATTGACGATCAGGCGGACGTTGCCTGCGACAAAGCCTTGCGCGATGGCCTGTTCGGCGATGCCGAGTTGCCGGTATTGCTCCAGGGTGCGCGCCTGCACGGCGAGCGCTTTGCTCAGGTGGGTGACGCCGTCCTTCCGGTCGATGACGACGTGCTCCGCGCCATAGCGATGAAGCTGGGCGGACAGCATCAGCCCCGTTGGACCAGCTCCCACGATCAGAACGGGCGTCTTGATCATCCCTGCACCCCCTTGTCGGGGAGCCGTGGCTGTCGCCCGGCCCGGACTTGCAGCGCGCACGCGAGGGAAGCGAGCCGGGTCAACCCGGCGGTCGTCTCGTGACGGACGGTCAGTCTGCCACCGGGGCCTGCCATCTTGCAAGCGGCGCCCGCCACAGATCGTCAGACGTCTGGTGTGATCTCGGTGCCAACGGCCGCGGGCAATGCAGGACCTCTGAGATCGAACGCCGTGCGCGCAGCATTTTCCGCATAAAGTGTCCCCGGGGGCGCTCGGGGATCACATGACGGTGCTGCGCGCCGCCCAGAGGCACGCCGCGGCTTCGCGGCGGCGCAATGTTCCGTTTCGCTCAAGAGACCTCGAATGCCCGTTGTGACACCCGAGTACTGGTTCCTGGGTCCGGATCAGACCCGACGCAAGCCGGCCTTCACCCGTGGAAACGCCGCTACGGCGCTGATCGACGGCATGAGCTACATGGCCGATCTGCACGCCGAGCTCGCCCGTTGCGATGGCGCGCTGCTGATCGCAGGCTGGCGGACCTCGAACGAGCAGCGTCTCGATCCGAGGATCGGCGCCGATGGTGGCCTGCACGGCGAGCGTCTCGACGATGCCGTGACGGCGGCGGCCAAGCGCGGTTGCAAGGTGAAAGCGCTGCTCTTCAACGTGCCGGGGACGCAAGCGCCGGGTCCGTTCCGCTTCTGGCACGCGAAGGAGAACTACGAGTTCGCGCGGATGGTGCAGGCGGCGGGGGGAGAAGCCATCCTCGACAGCCGGCTCGCACCGGTGCCGGCCTCGGCTCATCACCAGAAATTCGTCGTTGCCGTATCGAAGGAGGTCGAGCGGAATGTCGCCTATGTCGGCGGCATCGATGTCTGTCTCGACCGCTGGGACCGGCCGGCTCACGATGCCGCTGCCGAGCGGCAGCAGGATGTCGTGCGCTCCGCCGGCATCGAAACGCATACGCCGAGCCAGCCCGGCTGGCACGACGTGCAGGTACGCATCCAGGGGCCGGCCGTGACGCAGATCTGGCAGGTGTTCCAGAGCCGCTGGAACGATCCGCGCCCCGCCAATCACCACCCGCTGCTGGCGGCGTTCCGGGGCGGCAGCCCTCTCGAAGGGCCTCCCCCGGTCTGTCCGCCGGCCGGCAGCCAGGCGGTACAGGTCAATCAGACGCTGCCGGCGGGGGCGTTCCCGCGGCCGGGCGGTCCGGGCGACATGAGCGTCGCGCGGGCGCACGAGCATGCCATCGACCAGGCCCAGCACTACATCTACGTCGAGGATCAATACGTGTGGCCGTGCTCGCTCGTCGAGCGGCTGGAGCGCGCCCTGGAGAGAGGCGTGCACGTGCTCATGGTCGTCGCCCGGGACTACGACGCACCGGGGCTTGCAGGCGTCGCCAAGCGTCTGCGCCACGAGGTCTTTGCGCGGCTGCACAAGGCGGGCGGCGAGCGCTTTCAGATGCTGCACATCGAGCGCGACGACGGCAAGCAGGTCTACGTCCATTCCAAGGTGCTGATCGTCGACGACTGCTACGCCTCCATCGGCTCGGCCAACTTCAATGCGCGCAGCCTCACCAACGACACCGAGCTTCAGATCGGCGTGGTCGACGAAACGCTCGTCGAGACCGCGATCGATGGCGCCCCGCAGAAGGTCTGCTGCTTCGCCCACGAGCTGCGCTGCGCGCTCTGGGCCGAGCACCTGGAGCAGCCGGTCGAGGCCGTGCGCGATCCGATCGCCGCCTTGAGGGAGCTCTGGGGAAAGGCTCCGATCGCTCCGAGCCGTCGCGCGCACAGGCACGATGCATCGCTGTCGATCTTCAACCTCGACCCGATCGCCGAGTACGTCACCACGCTCATCACCGAGCGCATGGCTCACCTGCCGCTCGTGCCGCTGCCGCCCGGCGTCAACGAGCGTAGCGCCGTCAAGCTCGCGGTCGACGCCATGTTGCGCGGCCCGCAGGCGGCGTTGCTGATGAAGGCCGTCGAGGAGTTGCTCAACCCGGATCTGGCGCCCTCCGTGGCGAACCTGCGCAATGCCGTCGCCGCCGCCATCCGGCCCGACAGTGTACCAGCCGATCCCGAGGATGCGCTCGGCGCGCAGATCATCGCGCTTCTGAGACGCGGGAAGCTGCCGCAGATGGTCGACTGGTTCGATCCGGGCCTGCTCGTGAAGATCGGTATCCGCGACATGATCTCGGGCACGATCGGGCAGTACGCCGACCAGCGACTGATGCAGGCTGCGTCCGATCACCCGGCCTCGGAGCGGGAGCTGGCGTTGCGCTACGACTACGCCAATCTCTACGATCCCGATCCCGCCAGGCGCCTCGCGACCGACGAGAAGGGGCGCGTGTGGATCGACTACATCGCCGATCTCGGCGACGGGTTCGAAGCGACCTATGCCATGGCCTTTCTCATGGCCAGGGAGACGCTCGAGGTCGCGGACGCGCGTGCGCCGAAGGAGCGGCATGCTCTGCCAGCCGGGCAGATCCTGGTGATGGGTGGCGATCAGGCGTATCCTCAGGCGACGCAGCAGGAGTATCAGGCGCGGCTCGTCGATCCCTACAGCTGGGCCTACACGACGGACCAGCCGGCGCGGAAGCTCTTCGCTATCCCGGGCAACCATGACTGGTACGACGGGCTCAACGCCTTCTCGAGCCTGTTCACGTCGGCGCGCGATCGCATCTCCGGCGGCATCGGCAAGCATCTCGGTGCGTGGCGCTGCCATCAGCACCGCAGCTACTGGGCGCTCAAGCTGCCCTACGACTGGTGGATCTGGGGACCCGACATCCAGCTCGAAGGCAATCTGGACGATCCCCAGCGGGACTATTTCGACATCGTCAGCGATCACACGCGCCCCGGCGACAAGATCATCATCTGCCTCGCGGAGCCGAGCTGGCATCACGAGAACTACGACAACCTGCACGAGATCAGCATGCTCGCGCGCAAGCGCGGGGCAAAGGTCTGCGCCGTCCTGGCCGGTGACTGGCACCACTACAGCCGCTACACGAACCCCGAACTCGGCGTGCAGTTCATCACCTGCGGCGGAGGCGGCGCCTTCGCTCACGCCACGCATCAGCTCAAGCCCCGCCTCGATCTGCAATGGGCCGAGACGACGGGCGAGGCGAGCCGGAAGGCCGATCCGGCCGATCCCACTGGCTTCAACCGCATGGAGCAGGCGACGATCAAGGACCGCGACCACGTCGACTTTTCGATCAAGGACTATACCGTATCGGTGGCCGAAGAGCCGCCGGCGGCGCGGGGCGCCACCCGTAAGGCGAAGTCACACTCGCTCGCCCGCGAGGTCTACGATCTCGTCAACTACGCCTACCATACGCCGCGGATCTATCCGTCGAAGGCCAAGAGCCGCCTGCTGGCGCTCAAGAACCTGCTCCTGCCGTTCCGCAACGTGCGGTTCGCACTGCTGGTCGGCATCATCTACTTCCTCTACGCATGGGTCTTTCAGGTCTCGGCGCCTGCGCTGGACCCGAAGTCGCTCCTGCCGGCCCACAAGCTGAGCAGTGAGACGGCCCTGGCCTCCGCCGGCCATGCCTTCTGGCAGGTCATCAGTCCGCAACGCGTCATGCAGGCGGTGCGGGGCAGCCCCATATTCTTCTTCATGTTGCTCGGTCTGTGGGTCGGGCTCGTCTATTACGTGGAGCTTGGACGCGGCTTCCTCAACACGCTCGGCAAGCTCGTCATCGGCACGACGCATTTCGCCATGCATCTGACGGCGCTGCTGATCGTGAACCTGGTCGCGTTCCTGCCGACCATGCTCGTCGCCGCTCTGGAAGCCCTACTTTTGCGGGCCGGCAGCGCGACGGGCGGCCCCTCCGGCGCCATCGGCGAGGCAACCTTCCTTGCCTCATATGCCGTTGTTTCGATCCTCATGGGCGGGCTCGTCGGCGCCTTCATCATGGGGCTCTACTGGTCGCTGACATCCATCCTGTTCAACATGCACTGTGGGGACGCGTTCGGCGCGCTCGGCATCAAGGACTACAAGCACTTCCTGAGGATGAGCTTCGAGCCGGACCGGGTGACGATCTATCCCGTCGCCATCGACAAGGTGCCGGGGCGTCGGGGCTGGCGCGCGGCCACTGCCGAGGAGCGCGCTGTTACGCCCTCGCAGATCGTGCCGAAGAAGCCGCTCGCCCCGCACCTGATCGAGGACCCGATCGTCATCAAGGTCGCCGACGTGAAATAGCCGACGCTGCGGGCTCCCAGCGGTCCATGACAATCACGCCGGCGGGACGTTTCGGTGCGGAAGCGGAGAGGTCGTGTCGGCAGCGACGGGCGCAGGGCGTTCGCCGATGCTACAAGCGCCGTTCGTCTACGCTGCTTGCGCCAGTCGCGTGCGGCGGGTGGCGACGGTTCGGGCCGACGTTTCGAGACGGATGATCTTTCCGCTCGGCGCACTCGGGGCGGGAGCGTCGAGCCGGCGAACGCGCTCTTCGCGCCAGACCACGACGGAGGCGACGCGCTTGGCGCGCTCGTCCTGGCGCAGCGGACGTGGTGTCCCGCCATGCGCGGCGTGGAGGCGGTTCTTCGCCCGGGGCCTGTCTTTGCGGACATTGAGCTTGGCGACGGAGTGCAGGCGGGCGGCCAGGTAGAAGTCGTGTGTACGGGGTGTCTCAGGTGTTTTCGGCGCGGTGCCGAGGCTTGTAACGACGGGGAGCGCTTCGGGGGGCGGCGGCAGAGCAGCTGCGGTCGCGCCGGCAGTGGGTTCGGCGCCGGATCGCACGATCAAACCCCATAAGCCCCTGAGAACTCGCGCAAGTCGGAACATCGACGACCCCTACCGATACCGCAAATACTTCCCGTCCCTGGGACAGTATCCCTGGCAGGCGTTGCCAACGTGTTAATGGGTGTGCCGTTTCTGCTGTCCGCGAGGAGGTTGCGCGAGCGGCCGGGCCGGCCCGGTGGGGATCAGCGCAAGCTGTCGACATCGACACCGGCGATGGCGGCCATCTGGCGAGCCACGAGCTGGTCGAGAAAGCCCTCGAAGGGGACCGAGAAGTAGCTGAGGCCGCGCGGGTCCGACCGCCACGCTTCATAGGCTGCCCGGAAGGCTTCGGCGGGGCTCGCATCGGTCGCGGCGAGCGCGGTCACCGTGTGACGCATGGCCTCCGCGCTCAGCGGCAGGAAAGGTACGGTAATGGCGATGATGGAGGCGTCGGGCTGGCGCTGCGGAGCGTTGAGGACACTGACGCAGACGACATCGGGCGATGCGTGGTGTGTCACGATGGCGCCGATCACCAGACGCGAGTGCTCGAAGCCGGGCGGCGCCCGGTACGTCCAGCACTGTCCGACGGCGAAGCTCAGGCCCGTGATCGCGTCCCGCTGCATGCGGTCGTGTTAGCGGAAGAGGGGGGCGGCGGGCAAGGACGTCCGGGGCACACTCTGTCGCGAGATGCGCGATCCGCGGAACGATCCCGGAGGAGGCGTGGCTTCAGCGTTGGGCCGTGATGACGAGCTGGTCGCCCTTGCTGGCAGGCGTCTGCGCGCCGGTACGGAAGGTGCGCGCCTGGCAGGGAACGAGCGCCACGATGCGACTGGCGCGGTCCACCACGGCATGCGTGCAGGCGCCGACCGGCTGTGCCTGCGTCGGCGCTGTCGGGCTCGGCGTCGTGCGCGAGAGCTCGAGGCGCGTCTCCGAGAGGGCGAGCAAGGAGGGCTGCTTGCGGGCGATCTCCGGGCCGTGCAGGACGGTGGCCGTCACGAATGTCCAGAAGCCGACCAGGTGCCAGCAGACGATGCCGATCACGAATCCTCCGAGGCCCCAGGCGAGGCGCGCGCCGATGCGTCGCGCCGGCGTGTGAGCTCGCAAGGTCGGATGACGCGCCTGCTCACCGTGCGGGCCGACTTTCAGTTGCGCCGCGGGTTCGAGGGCGTGGGCGATCGCCGAGGCGACGCCGTCATCTGCGTGTTCGCGTGCGATCCGGGAGTCCGCTCGCATGGTCTCGCCTCCACTGGCGACGACTCAAGCACTCTCACAGACCATGCGCGCGACGAGTGTTGCGTTCAAGAGGCAGCGTGTGGCAGGCGCGCCACAAAAGCCGCCTGTCCACAGGTTCTCCACAGAGATCAGTGCACCCCGTGTTCCGGCTCGCGAGATCGCCTCGACGTCGCCCTCAAAGTGAGCGTGGGCGTGGTATCGAGTCGCGCGGGCCGTCGCGGCGATCCGGCGCGCGGCGGCCGTCAGTGCGCGCGGGCGGCAGATACACCTTGCTGGCAGAGCACAACCGCCGCTGGTCCTCGTTGCGGCCGCAGGAGCGGAACGCGCCGTTGCGCGTGAAGCAGATGCGGATCTCGCGCAGCCGGTTGCCGGGGCCGCCGCACGACACCGCGAGCATGTCGGGCTTCAGTCCGGGATTGGCCTCCATGAAGTCGCGCATGAAATCGCTGGTCGCGACCGTGAGGTGGTCGTTGGGGCGCTGATAGCGCGGGGGAATGCGCACCTTCTGGAAGAGCTGGCGCGACAGTGCGTAGTAGCCGTCGGGGTCGAGGCCCGAGCAGGTGCCGTGCTTCTTGTACTCGTGGATGACGAGGCGCGAGCTCGGCATGATGTCGAGCATGCGGTCGATCGTGCGCTGCGGTACGTACGGCCGGTCGCGCGTCGGACAATACTCCGGCCAGCCGCGCTCGTGCTGCGGCCACAGGCCATGCAGCACGAAGGCGAAGCGCCGGCCGTCTCGGCGGTGGCACTGAGGATCCGTGCGACCCTGTCTGAGGCCGGCGCAGTAGGTCGGGCTCCAGGACAGCACGAGGGCATAATAATCGAACCGTCCCGCGACGTTGCGCCCGCCGCCCTGCTCGTAGGGCGCGCGACCGCCAGGGCCCGGACCCCGTTGCGCCTCGGCAGGCCACGTCAACATCACCGTGGTGAACAGCGCCACGATCATCGTGAACCAGCGACGTGGTGACGACGTCATCTCGCTCATACCATCCTCCGTCCTCGCGGCACTCCGCCGTTTGCTCTCGCCGCGGAGCATAGCCAATTCGCATGCCTCAGCAATCGCCAAGACAGGGCTCTCGTCCCGGTGTCAGCCGGAGCTGGCCGGGCCGCTGGCCAGTCTGGCCAGGATTCGGGCCCAGCTCCGTGCGCCTTTATGGAAGCTTCTGAGATTGTATTTCTCGTTCGGGGAATGAATGCGGTCGTCGTCGAGTCCGAACCCGACCAGCAGCGTATCCATGCCGAGGCTCGTGCGGAATGTCTCGACGATCGGGATCGAGCCGCCGCAGCCCATCAGCACGGCCGGCTTGCCCCATTCCTCGGCGAGCGCGCCGGCGGCTGCCGTCACGTGTGGCGCGTCGGTGGCGAAGCCGATGGCTGGGCTGCCGCGGCTTCCTGAAAGCTCGTAATGGCAGTCGGCAGGAAGCTCGCGGCGCACGAAGGCGTCGAAGGCCGTCAATATGCGTTCGGGGTCCTGGCCCGGGACGAGGCGGAAGGTGATCTTGGCCGAGGCCTCCGACGGGATCACCGTTTTCGTGCCCGGCCCCTGGTAGCCGCCGGTGATGCCGTTGATCTCGGCCGTCGGTCGCGCCCAGACCTGCTCGAGCACCGAGTATCCGCGCTCTCCCGCGGGCTCAGCGAGGCCGATCTCGGCCAGGAAGGCGGCGCCGTCGAGGCCGAGCCCATCCCATTGCGCCTTCTGCTGCGGGGAGGGGGGCACGATGCCATCGTAGAAGCCGGGGATGGTCACGCGGCCGTCGCGGTCGTGCAGGGCCGCAAGGACGCGCGCGAGCGCGCGGATGGGGTTCATGGCAGGGCCGCCATACATTCCCGAGTGCAGGTCGCGGCTCGGCCCCCTGACGACCAGTTCGGTGCCGGCGAGGCCGCGCAGCATGGTGGTGATGGCCGGCGTGTCGCGGTCCCATTGCCCGGTGTCGCAGACGAGCGCCAGATCCGCCCGCAGCTCGTCACCGTTGGCGGTGATGAAGGGCGCGAGGCTCGGGCTGCCGGTCTCCTCTTCGCCCTCGAGAAGCACCGTCACCGCCAGCGGCAGGGAGCCCGCCGTTTCGAGCCAGGCGCGGCAGGCTTCGAGGAAGGTCAGGAGCTGCCCCTTGTCGTCGGAGACGCCGCGGCCGACGAAGACCGGTCCATTGACGGGGTCCTGCTCGATCTTCGGCTCGAACGGCGGCGCGCGCCACAGCTCGAGCGGATCGGGCGGCTGCACGTCGTAGTGGCCGTAGAACAGCACGTGGCGCACGGGGGGCGTGGCGGCCGCTGGGCGCCAGTGGCCGACGACCATCGGGTGACCGGTCGTGGGGCGCACGGACGCCGTGAAGCCGAGGTCGGAGAGACGTCCGGCGCACCAGCGCGCCGCCTCGGCGCAGGCGGGTGCGTGCGTCGGATCGGTGGAGATGCTCGGAATGCGGGCGAGCGCCATCAGCCGATCCTCCGCCGCGGCTCGCGTGGCATCGAGGTGGGTGAGCACTGCGGCGAGCGGATCGCTCATGTCGGGCTCCTCGCGCATCTGTAGCGGGCCGGGGGACAGCGGACGCCGGCGCAGACGCTTGGCGCTGCTCCGCGCCGTCGCGCTCACGTCCGGCGGTGACGACGGCGGATCACCTGTACTGTGCCTTGCCGGCGGGGTCCAGCGGCGCGGTGGCAGTGGAAATATCGGCCTGCCGCTGCATATTGTCCTTTGCCCCGCCGCGCTTCCGGCTGCTATCACACGTCGAAGCCTACCCGGCACCAGCAGGAAGAATGAGGCGCCCGATGAGCCCGCGACCGCCAAAGCCCCCCGCATCCCGGAAGTGGGTCTATCTGTTTGGGGCCGACCGCACGGACGGCAAGGCCGAGCTGCGCGACCTGCTCGGCGGCAAGGGCGCCAATCTCGCCGAGATGGCGTCGCTGGGCTTGCCGGTGCCGCCCGGCTTCACGCTGACGACGGAAGTCTGCGCCGCCTACTACGAGAACGGGCGCAAGCTGCCGGACGGACTGCGGGAACAGGTCGAGGAGGCGCTGGAGGCGGTGGGGCGCAAGGTCGGCTGCCACTTCGGCGATCCGGCCAATCCGCTGCTCGTGTCGGTGCGCTCGGGCGCGCGGGCCTCCATGCCGGGCATGATGGATACCATCCTCAACCTCGGCCTCAACGACGCGACGGTCGAGGGGCTTGCCGATCGCTCCGGGGATCGCCGCTTCGCGCTCGACAGCTACCGTCGCTTCATCCAGATGTACTCGGACGTCGTGCTCGGTGTCGATCATGGCGTGTTCGAGGACATTCTCGAGAACCACAAGAACCTGAGCGGACTGACGCTCGACACCGATCTCACGGCCGAGGACTGGCTGGAGATCATCAAGCTCTACAAGGAGGCCGTCGAGGGCGAGCTCGGCGCGCCGTTCCCGGACGATATCCACGATCAGCTCTGGGGCGCCATCGGCGCCGTGTTCGGCTCCTGGCAGAACGCGCGCGCGAACACGTATCGGCGGCTGCACGGCATTCCCGACGACTGGGGAACCGCCGTCAACGTGCAGGCCATGGTGTTCGGCAACATGGGCAAGAGCTCTGCCACGGGCGTCGCCTTCACCCGCAATCCTTCGACCGGCAAGCGCGAGGTCTATGGCGAGTTCCTGGTGAACGCCCAGGGCGAGGACGTGGTGGCGGGCATCCGCACACCGCAAAGCCTGACGGAAGTCGCCCGCCGCGAGGCCGGCGATGACAATCCTTCGCTCGAGGCGCTGATGCCCGACGTTTACGAGAGCCTCGCCCAGGTGTTCGACCGGCTCGAGACCCACTATCGCGACATGCAGGACGTCGAGTTCACGATCCAGCACGGCAAGCTGTGGATTCTGCAGACGCGCTCGGGCAAGAGGACCGTGCAGGCCGCGATCAAGATCGCGGTTGACATGGCCAACGAAGGGCTGATCACGCGCGACGAGGCGTTGCTGCGCCTCGATGCCGAGGGGCTCAATCAGCTCCTGCACCCGACCCTCGACCCCGATGCGGAGCGACAGGTGATCGCCACGGGGCTGCCGGCCTCGCCCGGCGCCG
>JAWKVZ010000013.1:0-20163 GCA_041397725.1 Hyphomicrobiaceae bacterium
CAGCGGGCTCGCCGACGCGCCCGACGGGGACGTTGGCGATGCGGCGCTGGACCTCCTCGGAGTCGGCCGGGTTCATGCGCCGCCACAGCTCCGTCGCCACGGGGCCGGGTCCAATGGCGTTGACCGTTATGCCGTGGCTGCCGAGTTCCAGCGCCCAGACCTTGGTCATGGAGATGAGCGCGCCCTTGGAGCCGGCATAGGCCGTGCGCAACCGCCGGCCCAGCGCCGCCGAGCTGGCGATGTTGACGATCCGGCCGAAGCGGCGCGCCTTCATGCCCGGCACGACCATCTGCGCGCAAAGGGTGGCCGCCCTGAGATTGACCGCCCAGGTCCTCTCCAGCAGCTCCGTCGATGTCTCCTCGAGCGTCGCCGTATAGGCGTGCCCGGCGTTGTTGACGAGGCCGGCCACCTCGTGCTCGGCGACGATACCGCTCAACAGCTCGCGGGTCGCAGCCTCGTCGGCGAGATCGACGCGATGATTGACGATGTGCGCCCCGGCAGTTGGTGCGGCGGCGATGTCGAGGTTGATGGCGAGGTAGCCGTCTGCCGCCAGCCGCTCGACCGTGGCGCGGCCGATGCCGTTGCTCGCTCCCGTGACGATGACGGCCTTGCGCATGTCGTGCTCCTCACAGGCGATATCTGGCGACGAAGCCCTGGTCGAGTGTGATGCCGTAGCCCGGCCCCTCCGGCAAGCGATAGAGTCCGTTCTCGAAGGGGTTGAGGTTGGCCGGCAGGGCGTACATCAGCGGATCGCGGTCGGGGTGGAAGGCCTCGACGTAGGTGCCGTGCGGAATGGCGGCGAGCAGGTGGGCGGAAACCTGCATCTCCTCGTGATGCGCCATCTGCACGCCGAAGGCATGCGCAACCGCCGCCACGCGTCGCCATTCCGTGGGGCCGCTGCCCCAACTCGAGTCGAAGTTGCAGACATCGATGGCGCCGTCGATCATGAGATCCCGGCAGGCGGCCAGGTGATACTCGCTCTGGCCAGCTGCCACCGGGATGCCGCCAGCCTTGCGGACGTGCGCCATGGCGAGGCGATCGTTGCGCCAGCTGCACGGCTCCTCGAACCAGCGGATGTCCAGGTCCTCGACGAGGCGGCAGAAGGCGAGCGCATCGGCGACGCTGTAGGCCTGGTTGGCATCGACGGCGAGCACGAAATCCGGCCCCCCGCCCTCCCGTGCGGCGCGCACCCGCGCGGCGTCCTCCTGGGGGCTGCGTCCACCGACCTTGAACTTGCAGCCGGCAAAGCCGCGCCGGCGCAGGTCCTCCATCTCGCGGCCGTAGTCTGCGAGCGTCTTGCCGTCCTCGTAGTAGCCGGCGATGCAGATGACCGGCAGCCGGTCGCGATAGCCGCCCCAGAGCTTGTAGAGCGGTTGGCCCAGCGCCTTGCCGAGCGCATCCCAGAGCGCGCTGTCGACGGCGGCGATGGCGGTGGTGGCGACCTTGCGGGGCAGGCGGATGTTGAAGCTGACGGGCAGCGCCTTCTCCCAGCAGCCCTCGATGTTGAAAACGTCGGCGCCGACGAGCACCGGCGCGATGAAGCGGTCGATAACCCTGGCGACATCCTTCTGCACCTCGGCGTCGTCGCCGTTATAGATCTCGCCGACGATGCCCTGGTCCGTGTACACGCGGGTGATGAGCGTGGCGCGGTGTGTGAGGTCGTAGAAGCTGCCCCGGTAGATGCGGGGCAAGGGCATCTCGAGGGCGATGGTCTCGATGCGCTCGATACGCATGGCGTTTGTCTCCACCGGTGTCCGCACTCAGCGCTTCGTCTCGCCGTCCATCTCCTGGAAGACCTCGCGCGCGATGCGGAAGCTCTCCAGCGCCGCCGGCGCCCCGCAATAGAGCGCGACTTGCAGGAAGGCCTCCTTGATCTCGTCGCGCGTGACGCCGTTCCTCAGCGCGCCGCGCACGTGCACCTTGAGCTCGTGGGAGCGATTCAGCGCCGACAGCATGCCGAGATTGAGCAGGGAGCGGCTGCGCCGGTCGAGGCCAGGCCGCCCCCAGATCTCGCCCCAGCCGATCCGCGTGACGTAGTCCTGCACGGCCTTGGTGAAGTCGTCGCCTTCAGCAGCGGCGAGCGAGCGGGCGACATGCGCCTCGCCGAGCACCTGCTTGCGGATCTTGAGGCCCTTTTCGTAGAGATCGTCGCCCATGTGCTCAGCTCCCTTGTCAGGTATTCGCGGAATGTCGGGACGCCCTCAGCCGCCGATCACATCGTCGACAATGGCGACGGCCTCGCCGATATAGTCGGCCGGATCGAGGAGAGATGTGATGGTCTCGGCATCGAGATGCGCGGCGACGCGTGGATCGGCCAGCAGCGCCGTCTTGAAGGGCGTGGACGCCTCGAAAGCTTGCATGGCGATCTCGTAGACGACTTCGTGGGCCGTCTGCTTGCCGATGTGGCGGCCGAGGGCGAGCATCACGCGCTCGGAGAGCAGCAAGCCGCCGAGCAGGTCGGCATTGGCGCGCATCCTCGCGGGCTTCACCTCGAGACCTTCGAAGCAATAGCGCATGTGCGTCAGCATGGCCCCGACGTAGATCATCATCTCCGGGATCGACGTGCGCTCCACCTGGTTGCAGGAGACGTCGCGCTCGTGCTCGACGAGAAGGGCATCGGTGAGCGCGACCTGTTTCGCCCGCACCAGCCGGCCGAGGCCGACGGTCAGCTCCATCAGCGCCGGATTGCGCTTGTGCGGCATGGTGGACGAACCGACCTTGCCGTGGGGATGCGGCTCCGCCAGCTCGTCGAACTCGATCTGCTGGAGCGTGTAGATCTGGTTGGCGATTTTTGCGAGCGTGCTGGAGATCTGCGTCATCAGGAAGGCCAGCTCGCCGTAGCGGTCGCGCGCGGCATGCCAGCAGATGCGCGGCGTGCCGAGGCCGAGCCGGGTCAGCACCTCGCGCTGCATGCGGCGGCCATGGCCGTCGAAGGAGGCCATGGTGCCGACGGCGCCGGTGAGGTTGCCGACGAAGAGGCGCGGCTCCGCCTCGGTCATGCGCTCGAGATGGCGATCGATCTCGTCGATCCAGACGGCGACCTTGAAGCCGAACGTTATGGGAAGCGCCTGCTGTCCGTGCGTGCGCCCGACCATGACGGTGGCACGGTGGCGTCCGGCGAGGGCGGCCAGCGCCGTGCGGCAGGCGCCGAGGTCGCCCTTGAGAAGGGGCCAAGCCTCCTTCACCTGGAGCACGATACCGGTGTCCATGATGTCCTGGGTCGTGGCGCCGTAGTGGATGAACTCCCCGAGCCCGTCGGCACACAGCCCCTCGACGATGCGCAGCGCCGGCACGAGAGGGTGCGCCGTGGCGGCGACGCCCGCGCCGATCTGCGACAGGTCGATCTTGGCGGCATCGCAGTGGCGGGCGATCTCGGCGGCGGCAGCCGCGGGGATCATGCCGAGCTCAGCCTGCACCTCGGCGAGCACACGCTCGATGTCGAGCCACTTCTGCACGCGGTTGCGATCCGAGAAGATGTCGCGATAGGCCGGTGGCGCGAAGAAGGCGCCGAAGAGCTCGGAGTCGATTGCGCTGCTCGCCATGGGCGCTCCTCGGTGGCGTGACCGGCCGCGTGCGGCCGGACGGGGATCAGGCGCGGAAGTCCTGTCGGTCGGTGCCGGAGTAGAGGGTCTTGATCTTGCGGGTGACGGCGTCCTGATGTGCGGCCACGGCGGCGGCGTCGAGGTCGCTCTTCGGCGCGGGCTCCAGATCGAAATGGCCGAAGCGGTCGACGCCGCGCACGAGGGTGGCGGAGTCGGTCGTCTTGGTCTGCGCCACGTGCGGGGGGATGAAGCGCATGACCAGGCCGATGCGGCGGTCATTGGTCGTGTTGGGGCCGGAGCCGTGCACGAGCAGCACGTGATGGAGCGACATCTCGCCGGCGGCGAGCGGCACCGAGATGCCCTCGTTCTCGGGAACGTCGACGGCGATCTCCTGGCCGCGCGTCAGCAGGTTGTGCTCGTGGAAGGTATCGTTGTGGGGAAGCTGCTCCATCTTGTGGCTGCCCGGCCAGAAGCGCATGGCGCCGCTTTCGACGGGGGCATCGGCAAGCGCCACCCAGGCCGAAACGACGTCGCTGCTCGAAAGGCCCCAGTAGGTGCCGTCCTGATGCCAGGAAACATAGTCGGGCGTCTGCGGCTCCTTGATGAAGAAGTTCGAGGTCCAGCAGAGAATGTCCGGGCCGATCACGTCCTCGACGGCGTCGAGGATCCGGGGATGGCGCACGAGTTCGGCGGCCCAGGTGAAGAGGAGGTGCACCTTCTGGCGCATGCGCGGCGCGATCGGGCCACCGGAGGAGGCCTCGTAGGTCTCCAGGCGGCCGCGGTAGTGCCGAGCCTCCTCACGTGACAGGACGCGGGTCGGGAAGTGATAGCCGTGGCGCTGATATCCGGCGATGTCGGCGGCGGTCAGGACTTTGCCCATGGCGCTCTCCAGAAGGGGTGGGACGGCTGGTCGAGGCAAAGCGTAGAGCAGAGCGGTTCTACGCGCAAAGCCTTCATGGACGCGTGCTTTCGGCCCGGGAATGGAACTGGATGAGAGCGCGGTTGACGGCGTCCGGCGCTTCATACTGGGTCCAGTGCCCGACCCCTGGCACCACCTCGATCTCGGCCTCGGGCTTGGCGGCGCGAACCTGCTCGAGCCGGTGCTCAAGGGCGGGATAGGTCGTCGTGTCGTGCTCGCCATAGATGACCTTGACGGGCGCCTGGATGGCCGCGAGGAACTCGGGCATGCGCCCCATCCAGCTCAGCCGGCGCGAGTCGAAGCGCGTGCGGGCGACGTTGGCGGCCTGGATGTCGATGGCCGTCACGTCGATCTTGGCAGGGTCCCAGATCATGAGCTTGGCGAGGTTGTCGGAGTGCATTGCACGCACCTCCGCCTCGCTCGGCTCGCGGCCGAGCGCTTCGGCGAGCTTGCGTCGTCCGACGAGGCCGAGATCACGGATTTCCTTGCGGGGGAAGCCGGCCGTGCCGACGAGCGCCAGCGAGGCCAGGCGTGGGCCGAGCCGGGCGGCGACGGCCGCGCCGATCATGCCGCCGAACGAGAAGCCGGAGATGTGCACACGCTCGGGCGCCGGCACGATCTCGTCCACCGCCGAATGTACACGATCCACGTAAGCCTCGGCGGCGATGTCGGGCAGTACGGGATCGGAAGCGCCATAGCTCGGGGAATCTATGGCGATGACGCGGAAGTGCTCGGAGAGCGCGCGGATGTTCAGATACCAATGACGCCACGAGCCGGCGCCGCCGTGAAAGAGCAGGTGGGGTGCGCCGCTACCGGCTGCGACGTAGGCGACCCCGCTTGCGGTCTTGCCCTGTGTCATGTCGGCGGGAGGCGCGAGGCGTGCGTGCTCCGGCAGTCGCGTGATGGGATCGCTCATATCGTGGTCTCGTCGGGGATCGGGTTTCGCGGAGGCACGTTCCGCCAGCGGAGGAAAGCTGGCGCGAACGCATTAGACGGCCTGTGTGGAAGGACTTTGTCGGATTTGACCCTAGCGCAGGAGTGAAGGCAAGCCTTCACCAACTTGAATTGCATTGCGGGTTCCGTTTGGGTTATATACGGCAATCTCGCTGGCGCTGCCTCGTGAAGCGCCGTGAGCAATCCGCGACATTCCAGCGGGTACGACCTTGCCGCGCGGCACGCGTGACGGGAACGAAGCAGGTCACTCAATAAGAGCCTGCGACAGGGAGGAAAGGGAACTCGGTGGCCAAGCTGCTCGAGGTCGAGAACCTACAGACGCACTTCTTCACATCCGCAGGTGTGGTGAAGGCCGTCGATGGCATTACCTATGACGTGAACGAGGGCGAGACGGTCGCCGTCGTCGGCGAGTCCGGCTGCGGCAAGTCGGTCGGAGCTCTGTCCATCCTGCGGCTCGTCGCCAACCCGCCGGGGCGCGTGGTCGGCGGCAATATCCGCTTCCAGGGGCGTGACATTCTGGCTCTGAGCGACGCCGAGATGCGCCGGGTGCGTGGCGGCTCGATCGGCATGGTGTTCCAGGAGCCGATGACGTCGCTCAACCCCGTGCTCACCATCGGTCTGCAGCTCACCGAGACCATCCAGGAGCACCTGGGGCTCGATCACAAGGCGGCGGAGGCGAGGGCGCTGTCGCTGCTCGAGAAGGTCGGCATCTCCGATCCGCCGCGCCGCCTGAAGCAATACCCCCACCATCTGAGCGGCGGCATGCGTCAGCGCGTCATGATCGCGTTGGCGCTGTCCTGCGAGCCCAAGCTGATCATCGCCGACGAGCCGACGACGGCGCTCGACGTCACCATTCAGGCGCAGATCCTGGAATTGATGAAGGGCCTGACGCGCGAACTCGGCGTGGCGCTCATCATCATCACGCACAATCTTGGGGTCGTCGCCCGCTACGCCGATCGCGTCAACGTCATGTACGCGGGCAAGATCATCGAGAGCGGCAGCGCCCACGATATCTACCATAATCCGAGCCACCCCTACACGCTGGCGCTGTTGAAGTCGGTGCCGCGCATGGATCAGCCCCGCAAGGAGCGCCTCGATCCCGTTCAAGGGCAGCCGCCCGATCTGACGCGACTGCCGCCCGGCTGCGCCTTCCAACCGCGCTGCGGCTTCGCGACCGACAAGTGCACGGCCGAGCGTCCCGTGCTCGAGAACGTCGGTCCCAGTCATATCTCCGCCTGTTGGGAGAAGGCTCGCGTTTCCCGCACCAGGAGGGCTCCGCAATGGACATGAGCGCAACCGCAGAGCGCCCCGAGGCCGACGGTCGCCCGCAAGGCGAGACGCTGGTTCAGGTGCGTAACCTCAAGATGCACTTCCCGGTGACGGAAGGCTCTCTCATTCCGCGCGTCGTGGCGCACGTCAAGGCGATCGACGGCATCAGCTTCGACATCCGGCGCGGCGAGACTCTCGGCCTCGTCGGCGAGTCCGGTTGCGGCAAGACCACGACCGGCCGCTGCATCCTGCAGCTGGAGAAGGCGACATCTGGCGATATCGTGTTCGACGGCGTCAACTTGAATGCCATGTCGCGCGCTCAGATGCGGCCGCTGCGCCAGCGCATCCAGGTCATCTTCCAGGACCCCTACAGCTCGCTCAATCCGCGCATGAAGATCGGAGAGATCGTCGGCGAGCCCATGAAGGTGCACGGCACGGAGCCCGATGCGACGGCCCGTGACAAGCGGGTGCGGGAGTTGCTGTCGATCTGCGGCCTCAATCCGAAGTTCGCCGATCGCTACCCTCACGAGATGAGCGGTGGCCAGCGGCAGCGCGTCGGCATCGCGCGCGCCTTGTCCGTGAAGCCCGAGTTCATCATCTGCGACGAGGCGATCTCGGCGCTCGACGTGTCGATCCAGGCGCAGATCATCAATCTGCTCGAGGATCTGCGCGAGCAGTTCAACCTGACGTACCTGTTCATCGCCCACGATCTCAGCGTCGTGCGCCACATCTGTCACCGCGTGGCGGTGATGTATCTCGGCAAGATCGTCGAACTCGCCGATTGTGACGAGCTGTTCGACAATCCGATCCACCCGTACACGCAGGCGCTGCTTTCGGCCGTGCCGGTGCCCGATCCGGAAGTCGAGCAGGCGCGCAAGCACAAGACGATCGTCGGCGAGATCCCCTCGCCCATCAATCCGCCGCCGGGATGCGTGTTTCATCCACGCTGCTCGATCGCAGTCGCCGATTGCCAGAAGTCATTGCCGCAATACCGCGAGATCAAACCGGGGCATTGGGTGTCCTGCTCGCAGGTCTGAATAAGAGAGGTGCTGGTGCCCGGGCGGGGTGACCCCACGCTCCGCCATGGTCGCCGAAAGTCCAGAAAGGGAGGACGTAATGAAGCACAGAACTCTAGGATTGGTCACCGCGCTGACCGCCGGGTTGGCGATGGTGACCGCGGGCAGCCCGCCCGCGGATGCACAGACGCCGAAGCGCGGCGGTGTGCTCAAGTGGGTGGTCCCCGACGAGCCGCCGAGCTTCGACGGCCATCGCGAGACGACCTTCGCGCTCATTCACCCGGTCGCGCAGTACTACAGCGTGCTCATCCGCGTGAACCCGAGCAATCCGGCCTCGACGACGGACTTCGTCTGCGACCTGTGCGTCGGCAAGGTTCCCGAGCCGACGGATGGCGGCAAGACCTACACGTTCAAGATCCGCAAGGGCGTCAAGTTCCATGACGGCCAGCCGCTGACGGCGAAGGACGTGCACGCGAGCTTCGCGCGCATCATCTTCCCGCCGAAAGGTGTCGCCAGCGCCCGGCGCGCCGAGTTCACGATGGTCGAGAGCGTGACAGCGCCTGACGACGAGACGATCGTCTTTAAGCTGAAGTACGCTTCTGGCGCCTTCATCCCGGCCCTCGCCAATCCCTTCCATTTCATCTACTCGAAGGCGAAGCTCGACAAGGACCAGCACTGGTACGAGAAGAACATCCTCGGCTCCGGTCCGTTCGTGTTCGTCTCCCGCGAGGCGGGCGCCCGCATCGTCGGCAAGCGCAACCCCGACTATTATCACAAGGGCCAGCCCTACCTCGACGGCATCGAGGCGATCTTCGCCAAGAAGCAGTCGCTGCGCGTCCAGGCCATCCAGGGTGATCGCGCTGCCGTCGAGTTCCGTGGTCTGCCGCCGAAGAGCCGTGACGACCTCGTCAAGGCGCTGGGCAAGCAGGTGACGGTGCAGGAGAGCACGTGGAACTGCGTGCTCGTGGTCACGCCGAACCATCTGCGCAAGCCGTTCAACGACGCACGCGTGCGTCGCGCTCTGAGCCTGGCGCTCGATCGTTGGGGTGGCTCCGCCTACCTCTCCAAGATCGCCATCGTGAAGACCGTGGGCGGTATCGTGTTCCCCGACCATCCGCTGGCAGCGACCAAGGCCGAGCTGCAGAAGATCGCCGGGTTCTGGCCCGACCATAAGAAGTCGCAGGCCGAGGCTCGCCGACTGCTGAAAGAGGCCGGCGTTCCGAACCTGAAGTTCGTGCTCGCCAACCGCGCGGTCGACCAGCCCTACACGATCGTCGGCACGTGGCTGATCGACCAGTGGAAGCAGGTCGGCATGTCCGTGACACAGACGACGCAGGCGACCGGCCCGTTCTGGGACACGCTGCGCAACAAGAAGGATTTCGACGTCGCGCTCGAGTTCAACTGCAAGTCCATCGTCAACCCGCTGCTCGACGTCGCCAAGTACACGTCGGGTGCCGGCGACAACTACGGCTCCTACAAGGACGCCAAGGTGGATGCGCTGTGGCGTGAGATGAACCAAGTCGCCGATCCCAAGAAGCAGCGCGAGCTGATGCGGGCTATGGAGAAGCGCGTCCTCGAGGAGGAGGCCCTGAGCTTCCCGACACTCTGGTGGCACCGCATCATCGTGCACCGCTCGTACATGAAGGGCTGGAAGGTCAGCCCGAGCCACTACCTCAATCTCGACATGGCGAACGTCTGGATCGAGAAGTAGGTCGCGGCTCTTCGACGATAGGCGTGGCGGCTGTCCTTCGGAGAGCGGCCGCCACGCTTCCATCTAGGTCATTTCAGCGCTTCAGACCGGACAGAGCATGCTTCAGTACCTGATCAAGCGAATTCTCCTGACGATTCCCACCCTGATCGGGGCGGCGATCCTCGTCTTCGGTCTGTTGCGGCTCATTCCGGGCGACATCTGCGAGCTGCGGATGGTCGGCACGGGCGGCGTCTTCGACGAGCGCGCCCTGGCCATCTGCCGGCAGGAGATCGGCGTCGACCAACCGATCTACGTGCAGTTCTTCCGCTTCATCGTCGGCTTCTTCACCTTCGATTTCGGCAACTCGATGTGGACCGGCCGTCCCATCATCGAGGAGGTCGCCCTGCGGTTCCAGCTTTCGCTCCAGGTCGCCATCATGGCGACGCTGACCGCCATGTTCATCTCGATCCCGCTCGGCGTCATCTCCGCCGTCAAGCAGAACACCTGGATCGATTACGTCGTGCGCTTCTTCTCCATCGCCGGCATCGCCATGCCCTCCTTCTGGCTGGGCATCCTGATCATCATGGGCATCCTCTATGTGACCCAGAGCCTGATCGGCCAGCCGTGGATGCCACCGATCCGCTACGTGCCGATCTGGGTCGATCCCATTTACAACCTGTCGATGCTGATCTGGCCGGCGCTGGCGACGGGTTACCGCTATTCCGCCGTGACCACGCGCATGACTCGCTCGGCGCTGCTCGAGGTGCTGCGTGAGGACTACGTTCGCACGGCCCGCGCCAAGGGCCTGCTCGAGAAGATCATCATCCGCCGCCACGCGCTGAAGAACTCGCTGCTGCCGGTGGTGACGCTGTTCGGCATCGAGTTCGCCTTCCTGATGGGCGGCCTCGTCGTGACCGAGCAGGTGTTCAACCTGAACGGTCTCGGCAAGCTGTTCGTCGAATCCGTGTCCAACCACGACTACGCCATGACGCAGACCCTGGTGATGCTGGTTGTGACCATCTTCGTGCTCACCAACTTCCTGGTCGATCTCATCTATGCGTGGCTCGACCCGCGTATCCGTTATCGTTGAGAGGCGCCATCATGCCCACGACCTCTGAAGTCGCCGTCGCTGCAGACATCGAAGAGCTCACGGCAAAGCGTTCGTTCTGGCAATCGCTCGTGCGGACCGCGCGCAAGCAGCCCGTCGGCGCCGTCGGCGCTGTGCTGGTGCTGCTGATGGTCATCGCGGCGGTCTTCGCGCCGGTGCTCTCGAGCTACGATCCGACCGCGAACAACTTTGCGGACATGCACCAGCCGCCGAGCTGGGAGCATCTGCTGGGCACCGACCAGTTCGGTCGCGATATCTTCGCGCGCATCCTCTATGGCGCGCGAACGGCCCTCTTCGTCGGCTTTGCAGCCTCCTTCATCGGCGGCGGTGTTGGCCTCGTGCTCGGCGTCTCCAGCGCCTATTTCGGTGGCCGTTTCGATCTGATCTTCCAGCGCGTCATGGACGTGTTCATGGCCTTCCCGCTGATCATCATGGCGCTGGCCGTCGTCTCCATCGCGAGCAGCATCGAGATGCTGAAGGAGATCCCGAGCTCGGTTCCGGTCATCATCGCCATCATCGTGCCCTTCATCCCGCGCTGCGCACGCGTGGTGCGCTCGAGCGCGCTCTCGGTGCGCGAGATGCCCTACGTGGACGCCGCGCGCGCGAATGGCTTCTCGCACTCGCGCATCGTGCTGCGGCACATGGTGCCGAACGTGATGGCGCCCTTCCTGATCATGCTGACCGCCTTCGTCGGGCAGGCCATTCTTCTCGAGGCTTCGCTCTCGTACCTCGGTCTCGGCGTGCAGGAGCCGACGCCGGCGTGGGGGCTGATGCTCAGGGGTGGCGCCGAGGAGTACGCGCTGAGCGCGCCGTGGATCGCCATCTTCCCGGGTCTTGCGATCACGTTGGCCGTGTTCGGCTTCAACCTGTTCGGCGATGCGGTGCGCGACGCGCTCGATCCGAAGTTGCGATCGCAATAGTCCACCGGACAAATCGTTGACCTCTGCGAAGGCGGCCCTCGAGGCCGCCTTCGTCGTTTCCGGCAGGCATTATGCCGTCCGCTGCGGCGCCCCAGGCTTTTCGGCGCTTCGTCCCTGCGCGAAAGCGCACGCTCATGCAGTGTGTCGGCGCCCGACGGGGTGGCGCGATGGCAAGGGTGCAGGCCCGGCGATCCGGATCGCCGCAACTTTTAATTTGCGCTTTCGAGACGGTTCCGCTTTTCGCCGGTCCCAATCCGGAGGTATCGTCAGGTGCGGCAAAATGCCCAAGAACGTCCGGACCATTGAGACCGGACCGAAGCGTGTCCCGGCCGCAGCCGAGGGCGATGGCCCGAAACGGTGGCGGACCGGGATTGGAGGACGCAAGGAGGAGTAGCCCTGATGACACCTGCACAGATGTTGAGGCCGTTCGCTCTCGGCCTCGCCCTCGCCGGGCTGGTCGCGGTCAGTCCGGCATCCGCAGAGACCCCGAAGCGGGGTGGCATTCTCAGATATGTGGTGCCGGACGAGCCCCCGAGCTGGGATGGCCATCGCGAGACGACTTTCGCGCTTATCCATGCCATGGCGCCCTACTACAGCACGCTCATCCGCGTGAGCCCGGACAATCCGTCGTCCACGACCGACTTCGTCTGCGATGTCTGTGAGGGCTCGGTGCCAAAGCCGACGGACGGTGGCAAGACCTATACGTTCAAGATCCGCCGGGACATCAAGTTTCACAACGGCACGCCGCTGACCGCCAAGGACGTGCATGCGAGTTACATGCGCATCATTTTCCCGCCCCAGGGCGTATGGAGTGCGCGGCGTAAAGAGTTCGCCATGGTCGACAGCGTGACGTCGCCGGACGACGCCACGGTCGTCTTCAAGCTCAAGTACGCCACCGGCGCCTTTATCCCGGCTCTCGCCAATCCCTTCCTGTTCATCTACTCGAAAGCCATCCTCGACAAGGACCAGCAGTTCCCGCTTAAGAACGTGATGGGCAGTGGCCCCTTCGTCTTCGCGGGCTACGAGGCCGGGGCGCGCATCCGCGGGACGCGCAATCCCCACTATCATCACAAGGGAAAGCCTTACCTCGACGGCATCGAGACGATCTATGCCAAGAAGCAGTCGCTGCGCATGCAGGCGATCCAGGGCGACCGGGCGGCCGCCGAGTTCCGCGGCATCCCGCCGAAGAGCCGTGACGACCTCGTCAAGGCGCTCGGCAAGGACATCACCGTGCAGGAGAGTACCTGGAACTGCGCGCTCTTCGTCACCCCGAATTTCAAGCGCAAGCCGTTCGACGACGTGCGCGTGCGCCGGGCGCTGACCCTCGCGCTCGATCGCTGGGGCGGCTCGCAGTATCTCTCCCAGATCGCGCTGGTGAAGACGGTCGGCGGCATCATCTTCCCCGGCCACGAGTTGGCGCGCAGCAAGGAGGAGCTGCAGAAGATCGCCGGCTTCTGGCCCGATCACAAGAAGTCGCAGGCTGAGGCGCGCCGGTTGCTGAAGGAGGCGGGCGTGCCGGATCTGAAGTTCGTGCTCTCGAACCGCGCGGTCGACCAGCCCTACACGATCGTCGCCACCTGGCTCATCGACCAGTGGAAGCGGATCGGCGTGACCGTGACTCAGCGCACGCAGTCGACCGGGCCGTTCTGGGATACGCTGCGCAACAAGAAGGACTTCGACGTGGCGCTGGAGTTCAATTGCAACTCCGTGGTCAATCCACTGCTCGATACGACCAAGTTCACGACGGGAGCTGGCAACAACTACGGCAGCTATGGCGATCCCGAGATCGATCGGCTGTGGCGGGAGGCGAACCGTACGGGTGATCCCAGGAAGCAGCGCGAGTTGATGCAGGCCATGGAGAGGCGCGTCCTCGACGAGCTGGCATTCACCTCGCCGACGCTGTGGTGGCACCGCATCATCGCGCACCGGGCGTATATGAAGGGGTGGAAGATCAGCCCGAGCCACTTCCTCAACCTGGACTTCGGCAACGTCTGGCTGGACCGCTGACGCGAGCGGGCTCGCGGTGGCAGCGCGCAAGCGCTCTCATCGCGGGCCTGGCGCTCAGTGCCGGCAGGGCGGCTCGCCCGGCGTGGCGGCCCCTTCGGTTGTTCCTCGCGGCGCATCGATTGCAGGCGCCCGAGCGAGGCCTATAATCGCGCGAACGCCGATCGCAACGGCAGGTCAGTCATGCCGACGCGTCCCGCCCGCAAGCCCGATGGAGAAGCCCATGTCGTCGACCTATCAGACCCAGGATGGCGTGGCCGTCATCATGCTCGACAATCCCCCCGTGAACGGCTTGGGGCACGCGCTGCGCACGCACATCATGGAAGGGCTGGCGGCGGCGGAGGCGGACGGTGGGGTCAAGGCCGTGGTGCTGATCGGGGCCGGGCGCGGCTTTTCGGGCGGCGCCGACATCCGCGAGTTCAATACGCCGAAGATGGGCGCCGAGCCCTCGCTGCGAACCGTACTCGACCGGATCGAGGGGCTCGCGAAGCCTGTCGTCGCGGCGGTCCACGGAATTGCCATGGGCGGCGGGCTCGAGCTGGCGCTCGCCTGCCATTACCGGGTGGCTGTGAAGGGGGCGGAGATCGCCTTGCCCGAGGTGAAGATCGGCATCCTGCCCGGCGCTGGCGGCACGCAACGCCTGCCGCGCGTGATCGGCCTCGAGCAGGCGCTGGACATGATCGTCAGCGGCAATGCGCGCCGCTCGGAGGCGCTGGCGCCGCTCGGCCTGTTCGACGAGATGATTGCCGGCGATCTCGGTGCAGGCGCCGTCGCCTTCGCGCAACGGGTCGCAGCGGCGCGCCCCTTGCCTCGTGTGCGCGACCGCGTCATCGCCGCGGAGGGTGCCGCGGCGTTCCTTGCCAAGGCCAGGAACGACATCGCCAGGCGCTACCGCGGCTATCCCGCGCCGATCAAGTGTCTCGCCTGCGTCGAGGCCGCGCTGACGATGCCCTTCGACGACGGGCTCGCGTTCGAGCGGAAGGGCTTCCAGGAGTTGGTCGAGACGACGGAATCGAAGGCCCTGCGCCACGCCTTCTTTGCCGAGCGGCAGGCGGCGAAGATCCCGGACGTCGGTCCGGAGACGCTGATGCGCCCGATCAAGTCGGCTGCTGTCGTCGGCTGCGGGACCATGGGCGGGGGCATCGCCATGACCTTCGCCAATGCCGGCATCCCCGTGACGGTGCTCGAGACGCAGAAGGAGGCGCTCGATCGCGGCCTCGCGCTGGTGCGCCGCAACTATGAGGCGACAGCGAAGCGTGGGCGCATGTCCGCGAGCGATGTCGAGACGCGCATGGGGCACATCACGCCGACGCTGGAATTCGCAGGGATCGCCAAGGCCGACATCGTCATCGAGGCCGTGTTCGAGGAAATGGACGTCAAGAAGGACGTGTTCCGCAAGCTCGACGCCACGATGAAAGAGGGCGCCATCCTCGCGACGAACACCTCGACCCTCGATGTGGATGAGATTGCTTCGGTCACGGCGCGGCCCGGCGACGTCATCGGCACGCACTTTTTCTCGCCCGCGAATGTCATGCGCCTGCTCGAGGTGGTCCGTGGCAAGGAGACCTCGAAGGAGGTGGTGGCGACCACGATGATGCTGGCGCGCACGATCGGCAAGATCGGCGTGCTGTCGGGTGTCTGCGACGGCTTCATCGGCAATCGCATGCTCGAGCCCTACGTGCGCCAGTCGCTGCTGATGGTGCTCGAGGGGGCGTTGCCGGAGGAGGTGGACCGCGCACTCGAGGACTGGGGCATGGCCATGGGGCCGTTCCGGATGTACGACCTTGCCGGCAACGACGTCGGTTATCGCATCCGCCAGCGGCGCTATCTGGAGCGCCCGCGGCTCAAGCCGTTCTACGAGATTTCCGACCGAATCTGCGAGGCCGGCCGCTACGGCCAGAAGACGGGCAAGGGCTGGTACCGCTACGAGCCGGGCGACCGGACGGCGCACGCGGACCCGGAGGTGGCGCGCATCGTCGGCGAGGTCCGCGCCGCGCGCGGGCTGACGCCACGGGCCATTCCGGCCAGCGAGATCGTGGAGCGCTGCATCTTCGCCCTGGTCAACGAGGCGGCCGCGCTCATCGAGGAGGGCATCGCGTTGCGGGCGTCGGATGTCGACGTCGTCTATCTCTCCGGCTACGGCTTCCCGCGCTATCGTGGCGGGCCGATGTTCTATGCCGACACCGTCGGGCTGGCGAACGTGGTGGCGCGCATGAGCGAGTTCTCGCGCAATCCCCTTGCCGACCCCGAATTCTGGCGCCCCGCGCCACTGCTGGCGCGCCTCGCCGGAGAGGGCAAGCGTTTCAATGGCTGAGGCCGCGGCCCCTGGCGTCGCGAGGTCCTGCAACAATGGCCGGCCGGGACCGGCCGAGGAAGGAGCATCCCATGCGTGAAGCCGTGATCGTCTCGACCGCCCGCACCGGGCTCGCAAAGTCCTGGCGAGGCGCGCTGAATGCGACGCACGGCGCCTCGATGGGAGGCCATGTCGTCAAGCATGCGATCCAGCGCGCCGGCATCGAGCCCGGCGAGGTGGACGACGTCGTCATGGGTTGCGCCTTTCCGGAAGGCGCCACCGGCAGCAACATCGCGCGGCAGATCGCCCTCACGGCCGGCTGCCCTGTCACCACATCGGGCGTGACCGTCAACCGCTTCTGCTCGTCGGGGCTGCAGACGATCGCCCTCGCGGCCCAGCGCATCGTCGCCGGCGAGGCCGATGTGCTGGTGGCGGGCGGGCTCGAATCCATCTCGTGCGTGCAGAACCAGGCCAACCGGCACATGGGGCGCGATCCCTGGCTCGAGAAGAACAAGCCGGAGATCTACTGGAACATGCTGCAGACGGCCGAGATGGTGGCCAAGCGCTACAAGATCGACCGCGAGGCGCAGGACCGCTATGGCGTGGAGAGCCAGCTTCGCGCCGCCGCCGCGCAGAAGGCGGGCCGCTTCGACCAGGAGATCGTGCCGTTCGTCACGGAGATGACCAAGGCCGAGATGAACGACAAGAAGGAGGTCGTGCGCACCTGGCAGGAGGAGGTGACGCTCGCGGTTGACGAAGGCATCCGAAGCGACACGACCTACGAGGGCGTGGCCAAGATCAGGCCGGCCATCGAGGGCGGCGTGATTTCCGCCGGCAACGCCAGCCAGTTCTCGGACGGGGCGTCGGCGTGCGTGCTCATGGAAGCCAGGACAGCGGAGCGCAAAGGCCTGACGCCGCTCGGCAGCTTCCGCGGCTTCGCGGTGGCGGGGTGCGAGCCCGACGAGATGGGGATCGGGCCGGTGTTCGCCGTGCCGAAGCTTCTCCAGCGCGCGGGACGCAAGGTGTCGGATATCGATCTGTGGGAGCTGAACGAGGCGTTCGCGGTCCAGGTCATCTATTGCCGCGACAAGCTCGGCATTCCCAATGACCGCCTCAACGTCGACGGCGGCGCCATTGCGGTCGGCCATCCCTACGGCATGACGGGCGCGCGCCTCACCGGTCACGCCCTGATCGAGGGCAAGCGGCGCGGCGCCAGGCTCGCGGTCGTCACCATGTGCATCGGCGGCGGCATGGGGGCTGCTGGCCTGTTCGCGGTGGCGTAACGGAGCACGGGCCGGTGATCACGCCAAGCGCCACGTCTGATGGCTCGAGGGACGGGGCATGACGACCGCGCTCCTCTCGCGGCGGCTGCTCGATGTTCTGCTGCACGATTGGCTGGCCAGTGGCGATCTCTGCAGCAGGCCCGCCTTCCAGGAGCACACGCGCGAGACCTTCGACGCCGTGCTCGACACCGCCGAGCAGATCGCGGTGCGACATCTGGCGCCGCACTATCAGGCGAGTGATCGCGACGAGCCGCGGCTCGTCGGCGATACCGTGCACGTGCACCCGGACATCAAGCCGGCGCTGACGGCCATGGCCGAGGCGGGCTTTTTCTCGGCGTTGCACAGCGAGGCGCATGGCGGCGCCGGCTTGCCCTTCAGTATCGAGCGGTCAGCCTTCGCGCTGTTCTCGGCAGCGAACATCGCGACGACGGCCTACGCCTGGCTGACGATCGCCAATGCCAACTGCCTCATGGCCCATGGCTCGCCTGAGCAGGTCGCGGCCTACGTGCCGCATCTCCTGTCGGGGCGCTGTCTCGGCACCATGTGCCTGTCCGAGCCGCAGGCGGGCTCCTCCCTCGGCGACATTCTCACGCGCGCCGTGCCGGATGGCGAAGGGCGCTGGCGACTGTTCGGCTCGAAGATGTGGATCTCCGGCGGCGATCACGACATCTCTGACAACATCATCCATCTCGTGCTCGCCCGCATCGAAGGGGCGCCGCCGGGCCCCAAGGGCATCTCGCTGTTCATCGTGCCGAAATGGCTGGGCGGGGCCGATGGCGCGCGTGGGCCGCGCAACGACGTGACGGTCGCCGGCCTCAATCACAAGATGGGCTATCGCGGCGTCTCCAACTGCCTCCTGGCCTTCGGGGAAGGGCGCCACGCGCCGCTGGGGGCCGCCGGTGCCGTCGCGGAGCTGGTCGGTGCGCCGAACGCCGGCCTGGCGCAGATGTTCCATATGATGAACGAGGCGCGCATTACGGTTGGCCTCGGCGCGGCCGCGCTCGCCTGCCGCGGCTATCTGGCCTCGCTGGCCTATGCCCACGAGCGGCCGCAGGGCCGGCCCGTGTCCGCCAAGACCCCGTCAAGCGCCCCGGTTCCCATCATCCGGCATGCCGACGTGCGGCACATGCTGCTCTCACAGAAGGCGTTCGCCGAGGGCGGTCTGGCGCTCTGCCTCTATGCGGCGCGGCTGGTCGACGATCGCAACACGGCGGCGACGGCGGAGGCGCGCGCTGAGGCACACCTGCTGCTGGAGTTGCTGACGCCCGTGGTGAAATCGTGGCCCTCCAGCTATGGGCTTGCGGCCAACGACCTCGCCATCCAGGTGCTCGGCGGCTACGGCTACACGCGCGATTTCCCGCTCGAGCAGATCTACCGCGACAACCGCCTCAATCCCATCCACGAGGGCACGTATGGCATCCAGGGGATCGATCTGCTGGGGCGCAAGGTCGCCATGGCCGAGGGACGCGCCCTCGCGCTCTATGCGGCGCGCGTTCGCCGGACGCTCACGGAGCTGGGCGGGCATTCGGACTGGATTGACGCCGGCCGGCAGGTCGGGGCGCGGCTCGACGAGCTACTCAGCGTGACGCACAGGCTGTCCGGCACCGTCGATCCGGAGCGCCGGCTGGCCAACGCGAGCCTCTATCTCGATGCCTTCGGGCATCTGACCGTGGCGTGGCTCTGGCTCGACCTGATGCGGGCCATCGAGGGGCGGGTGGGAGAGCTCTTCGACGGCTTGCGCCTGACCTGCCGCTATTTCCTCGAGGCCGAGATGGGCGGCCTTGGCGCCCGGCTCGAGCGGCTGGCGCGCAACGAGGCGATGGCGCTGGAAATGAAGGATGCGTGGTTCTGAGCGGCGACGGGCCGCCGGACCGTTGGGGAGGTGTCGATGCTCAATCTCGCTGATTTCCTCGACCGCAACAGCGGATTGTTTCCATCGCAGGCTGCGATCGTGCACGGTGAGCGGCGGTTGACCTACGGCGAGCTGCGCACGGCCGCCCAAGGCGTTGCCGCGGGCCTGCAGCGCATCGGCATCGTGCCCGGCGACAAGGTGGCGCTCTCCTGTCCGAACGTGCCGGAGTTCGCGATCGCCTACTACGGCATCCTCATGGCCGGTGCGGTCGTCGTGCCGCTCAACATCCTGCTGAAGCCCGGAGAGATCGCCTATCACCTGACGGACAGCGAGGCCGGGGCCTACCTCTGCTATGAGGGGCTGCCGGAGCTGCCGATGGCGGCAATGGCCGCCGAAGCGTTCAAGCAGGTCGCGGGCTGCGGCACGCTGGTGGTCATGCCGGCCGGAGGGCGCGCGCGCGCAGAGGGGCTGGCGGGCCTGACGACCCTGGCGGAGTTCACGACCGGCGCTGGCGCACCATCGACGAGCCGCGCCATGCGACCCGACGACACCGCCGTGATCCTCTATACGTCCGGCACGACCGGCCCCGCCAAGGGCGCCGAGCTGACCCACGCCAACATGGCGATGAACGCGCTCGTCACGGCGTTGCTCTTCAAGCTGTCGTGGTCGGACGTCAATCTGCTGGCGCTGCCGCTGTTCCATTCCTTCGGTCAGACGTGCCAGTTGAACGCCTCGGTGATCGTCGGGGCGACGATGGTCATGCTGCCGCGCTTCGACCCGGAGGCGGCGCTGCGGCTGATGGTCGACGAGAAGGTGAGCGTGTTTGCGGGCGTGCCGACCATGCACATCGGCCTTATCGGCGCGGCGGAGCGGCTATCGGAGCTTGGCGGGCGCGTCCGTGATGCGCTGCGGCTCGCCGTGTCCGGCGGCGCTTCGCTGCCGCTAGAGGTGCTCGCCGCGTTCGATCGCACATTCGGCGTGCCCATGCTCGAAGGCTATGGGCTCTCGGAGGTCAGCCCGGTGGCGACCTTCAATCATCCCGACCGCACGCGGAGGCCGGGAACCGTCGGGCAGGCCATCGCCGGCACCGAGGTTCGGGTCGTCGATCTCGATGGCCGGCCGCTGCCCGCAGGCGCGGAGGGTGAGGTCGAGATCCGCGGGCACAATGTCATGAAGGGCTACTACCGACGTCCCGAGGCGACAGCCGATGTGATGCGTGACGGCTGGTTCCGCACGGGCGATATCGGCCGCATGACGGAGGACGGCTATCTCGCCATCGTCGACCGCCTCAAGGACATGGTGATCCGCGGCGG
>JAWKVZ010000014.1:0-16129 GCA_041397725.1 Hyphomicrobiaceae bacterium
CCTCGGGAGGCCTCGCAGACGCCGCGATCATAGTCGAGGGCCCGGCCGGAAGCCAGATCGGCGAGCCCTAACGGCCAGCGACGGTCTTCAACTTTGGGCCAAGGCAAAGGGACCGCTGCCGAGCGCGCACGCCGGTTGGCGCCTCAATTCTGGTCCTGCGGCTCGGGCTGATGCTGGGCCGGGAACTGGAACCCCGGCCGCCCCGGCGGCTTCTCGAGCAGCGAGATCGTGATCATGTAGCGATGATGATCGGTGCGATAGTACGCCTTGCCGGTCTGGATGATGCGTCCGGCGTCGCTGAAGAAGTCCCGCTCGACGACGAGCAGCGGATCACCGGCCTGCACGCCGAGGATCGCCGCGATCTCTCCGCTCGCGTTCTCGGCCGACATCGTCTGGCGCACACTGCCGATGGTCAGGTTGCAATGGGCCGCGACGATCTGCACGACCAGTCTCGATCTCGCTTCCGGCCGGGCGAAATCCGCCTTGCGCAGCCCGCGTGCGAGATCGAGCGGATGAAACTGGTCGGTGACCATGAACGCCTCGCCTTGCGCCTCGCGCAGGGCGCGCACCATGTGCGCCTTGGCGCCGAGCGGCAGCCCCAACCTCTCGAGAGCCCATGACGGCGGCTCGAGTCGCTCCTGCGAGATCATGCGCATGGTGCTCTTGAGGCCCGTCGCCACGAGATCGTCGAGCGAGCCGATCGACCAGATGCTCTTGCGCGCCTCCCGCTTCGCGACGAACGTCCCCTTGCCCGCGTAGCGGACGATCACGCCATTGTCCAGGAGCAGCCGCATGGCGCCGCGCACAGTCACGAGGCTGACGCCGTAGCGCGCGGCCAAATCCTTCTCGTTGGGAAGCTGTTCGTCGGGGCGCAGCGCGCCCGACTTGATCTGTCGCTCCAGATCGCTGGCGATCTGAAAATAGAGCGGCACGGGCGAGCGCGTGAGTTCGACCATTCTGCTGCACCATGTCGAGTTTCGCCGAAGGGAAGCGCGCCGCGCTCTCTGCGCGCCACTCCCTCTTTTCGGCTTGCGCCGGCCAAGGCGGCCACATAAGCTTCGCGGGTTAGGAGATTATAACCTCCTACTCACCTGATTGTCACTCCTGCATCGCGCCCCGCCCGCACGACGGGCGATCGAGGCGTGCACAACACCCCGTAATGGAGCTCGTCATATGGCTTTCCAAGTGAACCGCCTCGGAACCTCGCTCGGCGCGGAGGTCGTCGGCATCGACCTGACGAAGGACATCTCCGACTCGGAGATCGCCGGATTGCGCAAGGCCTTCCTCGACAACTCCATCATCGTTTTCCGCGACCAGGATCTCTCACCCGACCAGCTTGCAGCCTTCAGCCGCCGCTTCGGCCCGCTCGACCGCCACATTCTCGAGGGCTTCGCGCTGCCCGAGAATCCGGACGTGTTCGTCATCTCGAACGTCAAGAAGGACGGAAAGCCGGTCGGCGCCATCCGTGCCGGCCAGTACTGGCACTCCGATCTCTCCTACTCGAAGATCCCGGTCATGGGCACGATGCTGCATGCCAAGCAACTCCCCAAGGTCGGCGGCGACACCATGTTCGCCAGCATGTACGCGGCCTACGAGGCACTCTCGAAGCCGATGCAGAAGTTCCTCGAAAGCCTGACCGCGATCCACGACTACAGCCACGCCTACGACGTGTTCTTCTCGCGCTTTCCCGAAAGGCCGCCGCTCAGTGCCGATGCGAAGGCCAAGGTGCCGCCGGTCCAGCATCCGGTCATCCGCACGCATCCGGAGACCAAGCGCAAGGCGCTGTTCGTCAACGAGGGCTTCACCAAGGCGATCGTCGAGCTGAACTACGACGAGAGCAAAGCCCTCGTCGACTTCCTCGTATCGTTCTCCGTTCGCCACGAGTTCATCTATCGCCACAAGTGGCGCAAGGGCGACCTGTTGTTCTGGGACAACCGCTGCACGACGCACAACGCCATCTCCGATTACGACATGGGCGAGGCGCGCCATCTGATCCGCACGACGATCGCCGGCGACAAGCCCTACCTGCAATAGGCGTCCCCGGCCCTGCCGCAAGCGCTCCACAGGCACCCGTCTCCCTTGACGAGGCGGGTGCCTTGGGCCTTGTCTTGTCCGGACGAACTTGGGATAGCTGGAGCACGATCTGGAGGCCTGGACGATGGCGCTTGCGAGCGATCCACCGAAACGCGATGCGCGCAAGCGTGCAGACATGAGTGACGCCTTCCTCGTCGGCGCCCTCGCGATGGCGGCGCTGGTGCTGGTGATCTACTACGCCGCCTGGCCCTCGCTGCCCCCCGCCTGGCATGCGCCGGGCAGCCCCGTACTGCAAAGCCTCGCCATCATCGGCTCGTGCCTGCTGCTGATGCCTCTCGCCTTCGCGGTGGCCAAACGCGGCGGGCGCGCGGCATCTCCGCCGCGCTGGTTCGCCGCGCACGTGCTGGCCTCGATCGTCGGTGTCGTGCTGGTCGCCATTCATACGGCGGGTCGGATGGGGCGCCCGCCCTTCCTGATGCTGGTCGCACTGGCCTTCCTGGCGCTGAGCGGCGCCCTGGCTCGTCTCTGGCTCTCCCGGCAGATGGCTGCCACGCTCGGCACGAAGCGCTCGCCCTTCCGCGGCGTCGATCCCGACGTGCAGGCGCGCCTCAGAGGGCTCATCCAGCGCAAGATCGAGCTGTTGAAGGCGCTCGATCCGTCCGCCCGGGAGGCCACATTCTCGGTGACCCTGGCTCACATTCTTCGCTCGCCACGGCGAGCGCTCGCTTATCTGCGGCTCGCCCGCGAGGAGAGCCAGTTGCTCGGGGCGCGCCAGTCGGTCGGCAGCCTGCAGGCGTGGTGGCGTCCCTTGCACATTGCGATCGGCTATCTGTTCCTCGCCGGCCTCCTCACCCATGTCGTCGTCGTCACGTTCTTTGCCGGCTACGTCGCGGACGGGCGGCAGATCTACTGGTGGCACCTGGCCACGTGGTGAGAGCGATGCAGCACAACTCGAAGAGGATGCACCCATGAGCCGCCTGGCCCTCATGATCGATATCGAGCGTTGCATCGGCTGCAAGAGCTGCGAGGTCGCCTGCAAGGCCGAGCACGCCCTCGGGCCGGGCGAGTACCGCAACCGCGTGGTCTGGCACGGGGACACGACGGCTCCGGCGCTCGATTTCCTGACGCTGGCCTGCCAGCATTGCGAGCGGCCCGCCTGCCTCCGCGCCTGCCCGGTCAATCCGAAGGCCATCGAGAAGCACCCCGAGACGGGCGTCGTGCGCGTGCTCGAGGATCGCTGCACCGGCTGCGGCGAGTGCATCGTCGCCTGCCCCTATGGCGCCATGGGCTACGACGCCATCGATCATCATGCCGTCAAGTGCGATCTCTGCACGGATCGCCGTTCGGGCGGCCTGAAGCCCGCCTGCGCCACGGTCTGCCCCGGCTTCGCCATCACTTTCGGGGAACGCGACGCGCTTGTCGCCCAGGCCCGGGAACAGGGCCGCTCCACCGTCGATCACGACGCCTACCTGCTCGGACCATCGACGATCTACCTGGAGCGCATGCCCAAGGAGGTCGCGCCCGGTCGCATCGCAAACACGACGGGGCTTGCCCTCGGCGACCGCCATCGCCCCATCGTCGTCGACGATCCCGCCGCCAAGGGGCGGCTCTACGAGGATGCGCCGGCTTTTCCGTACCGCCGCAGTCGTGAGGAGCGGCAGGCGGATCAGGTGGTGCCAGGCGGCTGCAACATCTGCTTCAATTCGTGCAGCACCAAGTTCCACCTGCGCAACGGCCGGCTGGTGCGCGTAACGGGCAACGAGGAGGACCCGCTCTTTGCCGGCCGCGTCTGCCCCAAGTCGCAGCTCACGCTACAGCTCTACGGCAGCGAGCATCGCCTGACGCATCCTCTCAAGCGCGTCGGCAGGCGGGGCGAAGGACGGTTCGAGCAGATCTCCTGGGCGCAGGCGCTGGACGAGATCGCCGAGAAGCTCGAGGGTGTTCGCGCGAAGTACGGCAGCGAGGCGCTGGCCATCTATGCGGGAACCCGCACAGGCACACTGACCCGCAAGGGCTACATCCCGCTCTTCGCCGACATGTGGGGCACGCCCAACGTCAGCGACACCGAGCCCTTCTGCTCGGAGAGCAAGAACCTCGCCTTCAAGCTGACCCAGGGCCGGATCGGCAGCGGCAACAGCTACACGGAAACCGACATCGGCACGGCGGAGCTCTACGTGTACTTCGGCGACAACCAGGCCGAGACGCGCCCCGTGCATTTCGGCATGGTCAACGACTGGCGGCTCAAGCGGGGCGGGCGCATGATCGCCATCGATCCTCGCCTGACGGTCACCGCGAGCAAGGCCGACCTCTGGCTGCCGATCCGCACGGGCACCGATCTCGCCCTGGCGCTTGCCATGATCCATCACATCTTCGATCGCGATCTGCACGACGAGCGCTTCTGCACCAACTGGATCCTCGGCTGGGAGAAGTGGCGCGATTTCGTGCGCGAGCGCGGCTATTCGCCGGAGTGGGCCGCCGCGATTACCGACATCGACGCCGAGACGATCCGCTCGGTCGCCGAGGAGATCGCCAGGGCCGACGGCTGCGTGCTGTTCGCGAGCCGCGGCATCAACCAGCACTCGAATGCCACGCAGACCAATCGGACGCTCATGTTCCTGGCGGCCATGACCGGCAACTGGGGACGCAAGGGCGGCACGTTCTTCAACATGTCGACACCACCGGCCATCGAGGTGAAGACGCCGCCCGGACGCGCCGCCAAGACGAGCCGCCCCGCCGTGCGTCGCAACGCTGTCGGCTGGACCGACGCCATGCGCGACGGCAAGCCGTATCCGATCAAGGCGCTCATCACCTGCAACAACCCGATGGCGCAATGGCCGGACCAGAGGGCCATACGCGAGGCGACATCGGCGCTCGACCTCCTCGTGCACATCGAGCTTTTCCAGAACGAGACGAGCGCCTTTGCGGACTACGTGCTGCCGGCGGCCACCGGCATCGAGAAGGGCGAGATCGGCCGCGGCACCGAGGATCGCCGCGTGGTGTGGATCGACCGCATCATCGACCCGCCCGGCGAGGCCAAGCCCGACGGCTGGATCTGGATCGAGCTCGGCAAGCGCTTCGGCTTCGACGACGTACTCAAGGAGAAATACAAGGACCCGACCGTCTTCTGGGACGAGATGTGCATCAATCATCCGGAGATGCGCGGCTGCACACAGAAGCGACTCCACTCGGTGCCGTGGCGATGGGTGCGCGCTCCCGTGGCGAGCGAGGATGCCGCCGAACAGGAGACGCTCTACCTCGAGGGCACGACGGCCGCCGGCCAGCCCGAGGGCCATCGCTTCCCCACCAAGAGCGGCAAGCTCGAGTTCTGGACGGCGGACCTCGAAGAGAAGTTCAGGACGGTCGGTCTCTCCGCGCTGCCGGAGTTCTATACGGACCGTGAGCAGCTCATCGACCTGCCCTATTGCGAGCGGCAGGGGGACGATTCCATCGAAGGCTTCGTCTCGCCGTTCTTCATGGGCACGCCGACCTCGAGCGTGCCGGCGATCATCGTCACGCCCGACGGCACGTCGCCGTCTCGCCTGCTCCGCGCCCAGGGCTTCGATACCGAGCTCGTCACAGGCCGCCCGCCGGCGCCGCACTTCCATTCCTGGATGCACTATGCCTGGCAGGCTCAGGAGATGTGGCCCGATCTCTACGTGCAGGTCCACCCGGACAAGGCCGCCAGGCACGGGATCGCCGACGGCCAGCGCGTCGTCATCGAGACCGCGCACGGCAAGATCGAGGCGCGCGCCTGGCTTCACGCCGGCATCCGGCCGGATGCCATCTTCATCCCGATCGGCTGGGGCGAGCGGCAACCGTACCACCCCTGGCGCTCGGTCAATTTTCTGACCGACAAGCATCAGCGCGATCCGGCGTCGGACCACTCGAACCTCAAGACCTATCTCTGTCGGATTGCGCCCTCAGGGGAGTGAAACCGCAGCGACTGTGGCAGCCACGCAGGGTGCCGACGCCGCTCAGGTCCGGGCCAACGCGCGTCGCGCCTCCATGTGGCTGCGCGGCGCATTGATCGAGTCGGTCGCAAGCAACCGCTCCCCTTGCCAGTACGACACACAGAAGGCGCCCTTGGCCGGATCGCCCTCCTGTGTCGTGCGGTCGTAGCCCTGGCTGAGCCCGGCGATCTGCAGCTTCACGTCGAACTGATCGGACCAGAACCAGGGGATGGGATCGTAGGAGGTCGGCTTGCCCAGCATGGCCTGGGCGGCGGCGCGGCCCTGGTCGTTGGCGTTCTGCACGCTCTCGAGGCGCACCAGTCGGCCATAGCGGCGGGAAGGAAAGCGCGCGCAGTCGCCCGCCGCATAGATGCCGTAGCCCGCGTGACAGGTCTCGTCGACCAGGACGCCATCGTCGCAGGCGAGGCGGGCCTCTCGCGCCAGCTCGTCGTTGGCGGCGCCGCCGATGGCGACCAGCACGAGGTCGGCGGCGATCACCTCGCCACCGGTCAGCTCAACGCCGGTGACGGCTGTGTCGCCGACGATGCGGGCCACCGTCGCCCCCAGGCGGACATCGACGCCATTGCGCCGGTGCAGGTCGAGAAAAAACGCGGAGACCACAGGCGAGACGACACGCTTGAGCAACCGCTCCTGCCCCTCGACCACCGTCACGCTCTTGCCGATAGAGCGCACCGAGGCGGCCACCTCGAGGCCGATGTAGCCCCCGCCGATGATGACGACGTTATGACCGGCCTCGCAGACGCCTCTGAGGCGCAGGGTATCGGCCATGGTGCGCAGGTAATACACGCCGGAACACGAGGCTCCGGGCACCGGGAGAGGCCGCGCGATAGAGCCGGTCGCCAGAAGCAGGCGGTCGTAGACATGGTTGGAGCCGTCCGCCAGCATAACCGTGCTGTGACGTGGATCGACGGCGGTGACGCGGGCATCGGTGAACAACTCGATGCCGTTTTGCTCGAAGTAGCCATCGCCCTGAAGCCAGAGCTGCGGCGCCAGCACGTCACCGGTCAGGAACTTCTTGGACAGCGGCGGACGCTGATAGGGTTGATGCGGCTCCTCGCCGAACATCACGATGCGGCCTTCGTAACCCTGGCGACGCAGGGCGTCGGCAGCCCGCGCGGCAGCTTGGCCGGCTCCCACCAGAATGAACGGGGCTTTTCGACCCTCTCCCAAGCATTGGCCTCCGGCGCTGGCGGCGCCTCGGTCCCGTTAAGGACGGCCGCTCCCGGATGGCATTTCAATGCTATAAGCGGCCCCAGCGCAAGAGGGATGCCGTCGGTTCAGGCTGCGGACGTTGCACTCGCTGGCGCCAGCCGCTATCAGAAGTGCGCCCCAAAGCTCGTTTCTCGCGTCGCTCGGGCCCGTCTCGCAGAGGACCCATGGCCGCCACCGATCAGAAGCCATTGCGGCTGATTGCCTTCGACGAAGAGGATCTTCAGGTGATTTCCGCTCACCTGCAGGATGCCGTCCTGCTGGTCAGCGACATGACCTATCTTCCGGACGGGAAGCGGTTCGCCGCCATCGCCAACCGATTCAACTGGGTTCAGGCGCTTGCCGACGGCAACGAGCGGCGCCGGCAGTTCGAGCGCCAGCGCTCGGCGCTCCGGTTCGAGCGTGTGCTCAGCGCCCAACTGCAGAATATCGACCTCAAGTCCAAGGACACCGTTCTCGAGCTGCTCGCCGTCCAGTTCGAGGCGGGGGAGCCGCCCGCGGGCCAGGTGACGCTGGTCTTTGCGGGAGGGGCGGCGATCCGCCTTCGCGTCGAGTGCATCGAGGCCGAGCTCAAGGACCTGGGCATCGCCTGGCGGACCAAGCGCAAGCCGGCGCATCCCGACGAGACCAACGTTTAGCAGGAGGGAGTCCTGCCGCCTCGGCTCGCGCGGAACGCGGAAGGCGCGAGCCGGCGACAGATCGATGTGGAGCGCCGGACCAGCCTGGAGCAACCATGCCGCAACGTCTTGCAACGAGTGATCCGGGATTCGAGGCGGATTTCGCAGCGTTCCTGGCGACCAAACGAGAGGTTTCCAGCGACGTCGATGCCGCCGTCGCGGCAATCATCGACGACGTGCGCGCACGCGGCGACGCCGCGGTCATCGAGCTGTCGCGCCGCTTCGACGGGGTCGACCTCGCAGTCGTCGGCATGCGTGTCACCGACGCCGAGATCGAGGCAGCCTGCGCGAGCGCCGATCGCGGGACACTCGACGCCCTGCAGCTCGCCCACGATCGTATCGCATCGCATCACGCCCGCCAGCTTCCGACAGACGACGCCTATACCGATGCACTCGGCGTCGAGCTCGCAAGCCGCTGGACGCCCGTCGAGGCCGTCGGGCTCTATGTGCCGGGCGGGACGGCGAGCTATCCGAGCTCGGTTCTCATGAATGCAGTGCCGGCCAAGGTCGCCGGCGTGAAGCGCATCACCATGGTCGTGCCGGCGCCGCGCGGCGAGCTCAATCCGCTGGTCCTGGCGGCGGCGAGGATCGCCGGTGTCGGCGAGATCTACCGCGTCGGCGGGGCGCAGGCCGTGGCAGCGCTGGCCTACGGCACGCAGACCATCGCACCGGTCGCCAAGATCGTCGGCCCTGGAAATGCCTACGTCGCCGCGGCGAAGCGCCGGGTGTTCGGCACCGTGGGCATCGACATGATCGCTGGTCCCTCGGAGGTCCTGATCCTGGCCGACGACGACAACGACGCCGAGTGGATCGCCGCCGATCTGCTGGCCCAGGCCGAGCACGACGCGGCCGCCCAGGCCATCCTGATCACGGACAGCGCCCGGCTGGCGGACGCCGTCGAGGCGGCCGTGTCCCGCCAGCTTGCCCGCCTCCCGCGCGGCAACATCGCCGGCGAGAGCTGGAACACCTACGGCGCCATCATTCTCGTCGACCGGCTCGAGGCGGCATGCCCCCTTGCCGATCGCATTGCCGCCGAGCACCTGGAAATCGCCACGCACGCGCCCGAGCACCTCGCCTCGCGCATTTCCAACGCCGGCGCGATCTTCCTCGGCCATCACACTCCCGAGGTGATCGGCGACTATGTCGCCGGCAGCAATCACGTGCTGCCCACAGCCCGCTCGGCGCGGTTCTCGTCCGGCCTCGGCGTCCTCGATTTCATGAAGCGGACCTCGATCCTGAAGATGACGCCCGCCGCGCTCGGCAAGCTCGGCCCGGCGGCCATGGCACTGGCGCGTGCCGAAGGGCTAGAGGCACATCGGCGCTCCGTGGCGATCCGGCTCGAGGAAGGCGGCGTCGATGAGCGGGGCTGACAACGGATTTTCGGCGACAACACGCCTCTACCAGATCGATCTCGATCCGAAGTCGCTCGCCAACAACAATCCCAATGTCCAGCACGAGCGCGAAGTCGCGATCTTCGATCTGCTGGAGGGCAATTGCTTCGCGCTCGAGGGGCGCGACGACGGCCCCTACCGTCTGGCACTGTCGATCGCCGAGGATCGTCTCGTGATCGACGTCGGGCACGAGCGCTCCGACGGCGTCGTCACGTTCATGCTGTCGCTTTCGCCGTTCCGGCGCATTCTCAAGGACTATTTCATCGTCTGCGACAGCTATTACGAGGCCATCCGGTCGCTGCCGCCCTCGCGGATCCAGGCGATCGACATGGGACGGCGCGCGCTGCACGACGAAGGCACGCGCGTGCTCATGGAGCGCCTAAAGGGCAAAATCACCGTCGATTTCGATACCGCGCGCCGCCTGTTCACGCTGATCAGCGCACTGCATTGGAAGGGCTGATGCCGTGCCAAACACGTTTGGCTTGCCGCGTCAGTTCAAAGAGCTGCCTGGCGCCGTGCTGTTCGTGTGCACGATGAATGCGGTGCGCTCGCCGATGGCGGCCGCCATCATGAAACATCTCGTCGGCAACCGCGCCTATATCGAGTCGGCTGGCGTGAGGGCCGGCGAGATCGACCACTTCGTCGCGGAGGTCATGCACGAGATCGGCATCGACGTTTCGCGCCACAAGCCGCGCACGCTGGCCGACCTTCATGACACCTCCTTCGATGTCGTGGTCACGCTGTCGCCTGAAGCACACCATCAGGCGCTCGAGCTGACACGCACCATGGCGGTCGACGTCGAGTACTGGCCGACCCTCGACGCCTCCCTGGCGCGCGGCCATGGCAGCCGGGCGCAGATGCTCGATGTCTATCGCGGCGTCCGGGATCAGCTCTTCAAGCGGATCAAGACCCGATTCGGGCTGGAAGGCGGGCCGGTCGTCTGAGGGAAAGGGCCAGAGCCGGGGGCGGAGACCCCGGCAGAAAGCGCTTCACTTGGCCCGCCCTTCGGTCCAAGAATAGCTTACGGCCTGCGCGGCCGGTCGCATCCTCGCTCCGTGGTCGGCTTCCGCCGCGCCGGACTGCCCGATACCGTCACGCCCTCCCAACGGCATCACCTGAAGACACGGACACCGCTGTCACATGACGACTGCGCTGCAACACCTCTCGGTCCAGGTCGTGGTGGTGATCGTGCTCGCATTCGCGTTTGCCGGCATCGTCAAGGGCACCATCGGCGCCGGCCTTCCCGCCACGTCCGTGCCCATTCTCGTGATGGTGCTCGAGCCCTCGTTCGCGGTCGCCTTGACGCTCGTGCCGGTCGCCTTCGTCAACATCTGGCAAGCGCTGCAGGGAACGCGCTACCGCGAGGCTTTCCGGGAGTTCTGGTCTTACCTGCTGACGCTGGCCGTCGGCGCCTGGTTCGGGGCGAAAGTGCTGGTGTCGGCCAATCCCAAGCTGGTCGCCTTCTGGCTCGGCATCATCGTCGTCAGCAGCACGGCGTTGCAGGCGCTTGCGCCACGCGGCCAGCTTTCGCCCAAGCGTCTTGCGCTGCTCAACCCGTTCGCCGGCGGCGGCATGGGCCTGATCGGCGGCTCCACGGGCATTTTCGTGCCATCGATCATCTATTTCGCGGTCCTGCGCCTGCAAAAGGACCTGTTCATCTCGCTGATGGCGCTGGTGGCATTGATCGGCATGGCGCCGCTCTATGCCGGCCTCGTCTTCGGCGGCATTCTCGACTGGAACATGCTGTACGCATCGATCCTGATGGTTGCGCCGGCAGCGATGGGCTACCTGATCGGCACCAACATCCGCCATCGGCTCGCGGACCGGACGTTCCGCTTGATCGTGTGGATCGTCCTCACGGCACTCGGCCTCAATCTGATCCGCCTGGGCCTGCTCTGACGAGGGGCGGCGCGCCTGTGCACCGCCACCTCACATGCCGCGGCCTCACATGGAGAGCCCGAAGCGGCTGATCGACGTCTCGCGCGCGTCGAGGATCTCGGCGCTGGTCAGCTCGCCGGACGCCACCGACAGCATATAGTCGAACACCCGCGCACCGGCCGCGGCGACGCGCTCGCCGGCCTCGAGAATGCCCGACACGTCGCAATCGATGTTGTCGGAGAAGTTCTGCGCCGTATTGCGGTTGCCGGTCACCTTGATGGTGGTCGAGATGACGCTGCCGATGGGATTGCCGACGCCTGTCGAGAACAGGTTGATCTGGCAGCCGCCAGCAGCGAGGCCCGTGAGCGACTCGACTGCAGGCGCTGGCGTCGCCATGAAATGGAGGCCCGGACTGCTCGGCCGCTCGCCGTAGCCGACGATGCCGACGAGCGGCGTCGTCCCGGCCTTCGCCATGGCGCCCAGCGATTTTTCCTCGATGGTCGTCAGGCCGCCGCGGATGTTGTCGCGCGTCGGGTTCGAGCCTCTGAGGTCGACGCCCTGGTCCATGATCCGCCGCTCGTGGCCATGCACCTCCGCCAGGAACCTGTCGCGCACGGCCGGCGTCGCCGCGCGGTCGGCGAAAACGTGCTCGGCCCCGAGGAACTCCGACGTCTCCGAGATCACGACCTGGCCGCCGAGCGACACGATGCGGTCGGCGGCGACGCCGATGGCGGGGTTCGAGGCGAGCCCGGACGTGGTGTCGGAGCCGCCGCACTCGACGCCGACCGTGAGGTGCGACACGGGGAACGGCTTTCTGCGCATCGCCGACGCCGCACGCACCATGCGCGCCGCCTGGCGCGAGGCCAGCATTGTCGCCTCGAGCGTGCCGCCGGTCTCCTGGATGTTGACGATGGCGACGGGAAGCCCGGACGGCCTGATGCGCCGCGCCAGATCCTCCGACGTGACCGGCTCGAGACCGACGATGACGACACCGCCGATGTTCGGGTTGGTCGCAAGGCCCGCGAGAACCGACATCGTGATCTCGAGATCCTGCCCGATCTGGCCGCGCACGTAGGCCGTGGCGACAGGCACCGTGTTGAGGACGCTGCGCACCACGGCGCGCGTGATCGAATTACAGTTCTCCATCACCGAGACGACGGCCACCCAGTTGCGGATGCCGACACGGCCATCGGCGCGCTCGTAGCCGAGAAAGGTTTCAGCCTGGCTCATGACGACCTCCCGCTCTCCAGATCGCCGCGCGCACGCAGGGACTCGACATTGTGGACATGTACGTGCTGGCCGGCGGCGATCGTCGCCATGGCGCGACCGACGACCTGACCGTATTTCAGGATGTCGTCGCCGGGCGCGATGGCCCGCGTGGCGCACTTGTGACCGTAGGGCACCGCCTCGCGGAGCGTGATCTCGCCCTGCGCCTCGCCGGTCAGCGCCGCGATGTCGCCGGCGGCCGCCGGATCGATCAAGGTCGCCACGTTGTCGCGGGCATCGAGCACGATGGCTCTCGGCATCGCCAAACCTCCCTCCTGCTGCGTCTTCTCGCCATAGGATGACAGATGCCCACGGGCGTCGGCTAGACTATTCCTCATGTCGCTCGGCGCGCGTGGGCGCCGAACCGCGAGCAACGATGGAGGCCCCATGGCGATCACCGCATTCGATTCGAGACTATTTGCCGGCCTCCTCGGGCACGAGGCGATGCGCGCGGTGTTCGACGACCGGGCGCTCGTGGCGCGCTACCTCGACGTCGAGGTGGCGCTGGCGCGGGCCGAGGCCGAGGTCGGGCTCATCCCGGCCGACGCGGCCGAAGCCATCGCCCGGGCCGCCGACCCGGACCGCATCGACATCGCGGCCCTCGGCCGGGAAACGGAGATCGTGGGCTATCCGATTGTCGGGATCGTGCATCAGCTCGCAAGGCTTGCCGGCGAGGCCGGTGGCTATGTCCACTGGGGCGCCACCACGCAGGACATCATGGATACCGCCGTGATCCTGCAGGTGCGGGACGGCCTGGCTCTGGTCGAGGCGGAAATCGAGCGCGTGCGGGCGGCGCTGGTCGGACTGGCCGCGAAGTATCGCGATACGCCGATGGCCGGACGCACGCATTTGCAGCACGCGCTGCCCGTCACCTTCGGCTACAAGGCCGCCATCTGGCTTTCCATGCTGGACCGCCATGCCACGCGGCTCGACGAGTTGCGTCCGCGTGTCCTCGTGGGGCAACTCGCAGGCGCCGCTGGAACGCTCGCCTCTCTCGGCGAAGCGGGGCTCGCTGTCGAGGCGGCATTCGTGCGCCAGCTCGGCCTTGGCGTGTCGCCGGCCCCCTGGCACGCCGCCCGCGACAGCATGGCCGAGGTGATCGGCTTCCTCGGTCTGGTCACGGGCTCGCTCGCCAAGATCGCCACCGACGTGATGCTGATGATGACTACGGAGATCGGCGAGGCCTTCGAGCCGTTCGTGCGCGGTCGCGGCTCGTCCAGCACGATGCCGCAGAAGCGCAATCCGATCTCCTGTGAGGTGATCGCCGCCGCGGCCAAGCTCGTCAGGCGCAATGCCGGCGTCATGCTCGACGCCATGGCGTCGGATTTTGAGCGGGCGACGGGTCCGTGGCATCTCGAATGGGTGGCGATCCCAGAGAGCTTCGTCGCGGCGGCGGGCGCGTTGCGTCATGCCGGCGACATGCTGGAAGGCCTGACCGTCGACACCGAGCGGATGCGGCGGAACCTCGACGCGACCGGCGGCTTGATCGTCGCGGAAGCGATCATGATGGCGCTGGCGCGGCATGTCGGACGTCAGCGCGCCCACGATCTCGTCTACGACGCCTGCCGCGAGGTCCTGGAGGGCCGGAGCGGGCTGCTCGCCGCCCTGGAGGCGATGCCGGAGGTTGCCGCCGCTCTCGATCGCACGGCATTGGCGCGGCTCGTCGACCCGGCCAATTACGTGGGGTGCGCTCCGGACATTGTCGATCGCGTGCTGGCCGGCCGCCCGGGATCAACACATTAATCAAACTTGTTAGTCTGCGCCGATAAGCATAGGATCAAACGATATAATACTCCGAACCACTGGCGACCACGTCGCGTCGCCGACGAACGGCTCAGGGAGATCGTCATGCGCAAGCCCGCATTCGCTGCTGCTGCCATCGCCGCCTTGCTCGCCTCCGCGCCGGCGCAGGCCTCCGAGACCATCCTGATCGATCCCGGCTATCCGCAGGGCGCGACCGTGACGTTCGAGAGCGGCGTGCGCGTCTTCCGGCCGTTGCCGCCGCGCTCGGTCGTGATCGTCAATCCGGGCGGGCGGACGCCGGTGCAGCTCGGCATCAAGCGCGTGACGGTGACCAAGCATCACCACTATCACGGAGCGCCGGGCTATCCGCACGCCGCCGATGGCCGGATCTACGGCGATACCGGCCCGGTCGTGGACACGTCCGGCTATCCCCACGGCTACTACGGCCGCCGCCACCGTGGCACCAGCATCGCCGGCGACCGCATCAAGGCGGCGCCCAGGGTGCATCATGGCCGCCGCAGCGGACATCCCGGCCACCGCGGCCACACTGCCGGCCACGGCAAGGGACACCGCTAGCCGCACAACGGGATCGCGCCGGGGCTTGCCGCGCCGCTCATTTCGCGCTTGAGGTGGGGAGAGGATCGACCCATCCCGAGGAATCGCGCATAGCATACCGATGCCCCGCTACAAGCTTACGATCGAGTACGACGGCACGCCCTATGTCGGCTGGCAGATCCAGGCGAACGGCGTGTCCGTGCAAGCGCGGCTCGCCGCAGCGCTGTTGCGCCTGACCGGCGAGAGCATGGTGCCGCGCGGCGCCGGCCGCACGGACGCCGGCGTGCATGCGCTGGCGCAGGTGGCGCACATCGATCTCGCCCGCGACTGGCCGACGGATCGCATCCGCGACGGCCTGACGTTTCACCTGAAGCCCGACCCGATCGCCGTGCTCGAGTGCCGCGCCGTCACGGGCGATTTCGACGCGCGTTTCAGCGCCCGCGCGCGCCACTACGTCTATCGCATCGTCAACCGCAGCAGCCGGCTGGCGCTCGACAGCAACCGTGCATGGCTGGTGCGCAAGCCCCTCGACGCCGACGCCATGAATGCCGCGGCCAGCCGGATCGTCGGCCGGCATGATTTCACCACCTTCCGTGCGGCAGGTTGCCAGGCGACCTCGCCCATACGCACCCTCGACCGGCTCGCCGTCACGCGCACGGGCGACGAGATCCGCATCGAGGCCTCGGCCCGGTCCTTCCTGCACAACCAGGTCCGCTCCATGGTCGGCAGCCTGAAGCTCGTCGGCGAGGGGCGCTGGACGCCGGACGATATGGCCGCGGCGCTTGCGGCGGCGGATCGCACTCGCTGCGGACCGGTGGCGCCGGCCTGCGGGCTCTACCTCGCTCGCGTCGACTACGCGGAGTAGCGCGCGGGCTGCACGTCAGCGCGCCTTGGCAGCAGCCGTGGCCACGGAGAGATCCACCTCGAATGCGTAATCGCCGGAGACCGTCACCGCGCGGACGGAGCCGGCTGGCTTGCCGTCCTCGCCGACAGCCCGGACCCGATAGGCACCGTTCCTCAGGCCGTCGATCGAGGAAGCAGCAGCTTTGCTCAATGCATAGGTTCCCCGACCATGCTTCGCATGCAGGCACCGCTCGATCGACTGCAAGGTTGCTGCCGCACATTAAAATCCTGCCGCCCCCACGTCACCTGTGGCGCCCAGGCCTCAGGCTTTGGCTGAAACCGTGCACAACACCGGCGTGATAGTCGGGAGATCAATTGGGGCCCAGACGAATCAGCTTAGGAACAAAAACTGGCACTATCAAAAACTCGAAACTGGTTCTGGGCTATGACAGGGAGAACCTCAATGCGTTCACTTCGGATTGTCGCAGCAGCGGCCGCACTTGCGATCACGGGCAGCACTGCGGCGCTTGCCGCGGATCTCGGCAGCATCAAGGATCCGCCG
>JAWKVZ010000015.1:0-16041 GCA_041397725.1 Hyphomicrobiaceae bacterium
ACCTCTGGACGGCCGCGGTCGATGCGCTCGTGCATCTCCGGAGGACGCCGTTCCACAGCCGCCTGCCCCTCGCCGGTGGCGGCGAGCATATCGTGCCGGCGTTCGACGAGCCCGCGCTGATGATCGAGCTCGAATTGCTGCTCGACTGGTATTGGCCTGCCGTCACGGGGTCGCTCCCGCGCGAGGAGCTTCGCGCCGAGTTCGTGAGCCTGTGGCGCGAGGCGCTGGCGCCGATCGCTGAGACGCCACCCGGCTGGGTGATCCGCGACTACCATTCGCCGAATCTCATGTGGCTGCCCGAGCGCGCAGGCCATCGACGCGTCGGCGTGCTCGACTTCCAGGATGCGCTCGCCGGGCACCCGGCCTACGACCTCGTCTCGCTGCTCCAGGATGCGCGCCTGACCGTGCCGGCGGAGCTCGAGGCCGCGCTGCTGGACCGCTATTGCGCCAGCGTGGCCGCCGACGAGCAGGACTTCGCGGCGTCGGCCTTCCGGCGCGCCTATGCCGTTCTCGGCGCCCAGCGCAATACCAAGATCCTCGGCATCTTCGCACGACTGGCGCGGCGCGACGGCAAGCCCGGATACCTCGCACACGTGCCGCGCCTGTGGAGCTACCTCGCACGCGATCTTGCCCATCCCGATCTGGCGCGGCTCCAGGCCTGGTACGATCGTCATTTCGACGCCGGCTTGCGCCAGCGCACACCCGACAGCGGCAGAGGACCTGCATGACGCGACGGCCGACCGCAAAGACGGCGAAGCGCAGCGCCGGCGCGCGCCCGACCACCGCCATGGTGCTGGGCGCCGGGCTCGGCAAGCGCATGCGCCCGCTCACCGACACCATGCCCAAGCCGCTCGTCAGCGTCGCCGGGCGCCCGCTGATCGACCACGTGCTCGACCGTCTCGCGGACGCCGGCATCACCCGCGCCGTCGTCAACGTGCACTACCAGGCGGACCAGCTCGAGGCTCACCTTGCCGGCCGCAAGCGCCCCGGGATCGTTATCTCCGACGAGCGCGACCGCCTGCTCGACACCGGTGGCGGCGTCCTGAAGGCGCTGCCCCTGCTCGGCTCCGCACCCTTCGTGGTGCACAACTCGGATTCGATCTGGATCGAAGGCATCGGCTCGAGCCTCGACCGGCTGATGCGCGTCTACGATCCCGAGCGGATGGACGCGCTGCTCCTGCTCGCGCTCGGCGCCACCAGCGTCGGCTACGACGGGTTTGGCGACTTCCTCATGGACCGCAACGGTCTGCTCCAGCGGCGGCCGGAGCGCCAGTTGACCCCGTTCGTCTTCATGGGCGTCTCGATCCTGCATCCGCGGGCGCTCGCCGGCTTCGCGCCGGGCATATTCTCGCTCAACGCCGTGTGGGATGCCGCGATCGCGAAGAAGCGCGTCTACGGCGTGCGCCATGACGGCATCTGGATGCATGTGGGCACCCCCGAGGCCATCGGCGAGGCAGAGGCGGCCATGACCGGGCAGATCCTATGACGAACGGACCCATCGGCCATGACGACTCCTGAGCCGCCCCCTCGCATCTTCTCGATCGGGTCGGGCCGACCCTTTCTGCAGGTGCTCGTGCGCGCACTGCTCGCCGGCGATCTACCGGAGCCCGGCGGGCGGCGACCGAGCCCGCTCGAGCTCGCCGACGTCACGCTCATCCTGCCGACGCGGCGCGCCGTCCGCGCCGTCCAGGAGGCGTTCCTGGCGGCCGGGGCGCAGCGCGCGCTCCTGCTGCCACGCATCCGCCCCATCGGCGACGGCGACGAGGACCATGGCCTGCTCGCTGGGCTGGCGAGCGCCGCCCCCGACATCGGCGACGAGCCGCCCGCCATCGACGAGCTCGCACGGCGGCTCGTGCTGACACAGCTCGTGCTCGCGTGGGACGCCGCAAAGCGCCGTGCCGCCGCGATGGACGAGCCGGAGCAGCCCGTTCTGCCGCCGCGCAGCCCCGCGCAGGCGGCCGCCCTCGCTGGCGATCTCGCCCGGCTCATGGACGGCATCGAGACGGAAGACGCCAGCCTGGCGAGCCTCGCGACGCTGGTACCCGACTCGCTCTCGGAGCATTGGCAGGCGACACTCGACTTCCTCAAGATCGTGACGGAGCACTGGCCGGCCTACCTGAGCGAGCAGGGCGTGTGCTCTCCGGCGAGCCGGCGCAACGCGCTCATTCGCGCCGAGGCCGAGCGGTTGGCGAAGCATCCTCCGGCCGGACCGGTCATCGTCGCCGGCGTCACCGGCAGCATCCCGGCAACCGTCGAGTTGATGCGGGTGGTGGCGACGCTGCCGCACGGAGCCATTGTGCTGCCCGCCCTCGACATGCATCTCGACGAGGAGAGCTGGCAGGCCATCGTGCCCGACCACCCCGAGCATCCCCAATACGGACTAGCCAAGCTGCTCACCGCGCTTGGCGTCAGCAGGCAGCAGGTCCGGAGGTTGCCGGGCGACGACGAGAACGCACCAGCGCGCCTGCGCCAGGCGCTCGTCAGTGAGGCCATGCGCCCGGCCGGCACGACACACCTGTGGCACCCCTTTATCGCCACGACCGCTGTCGAGCAGATGCGCGCGGCGCTCGCCGGCATGACGCTGCTCGAGGCGCCGAGCGCGCAGGACGAGGCGGAGGCGATCTCGCTCATTCTGAGAGAAGCCGCCGAGATCCCCGGCAAGACGGCCGCGCTCGTGACACCCGACCGGCTGCTGGCCCGCCGCGTGGCCATCCGGCTGGAGGCCTGGGGTCTCAGGGTGGACGACTCCGCCGGCCGCCCCATTGCCAAGACGGTGCCGGGGACGTTCCTCGAGCTCGTCCTCGACGCGGTCGCCACGCGCTTCGAGCCGGTCGCGCTGATGGCGCTGCTCAAGCATCCGTTGGCGCGGCTCGGCCTGCCGGCCGCCGACGTCCGGCGCAGCGCCCGCGCGCTCGAGATCATCGCTTTTCGCGCGCCCTATCTGGGCGAGGGGCTGGATGGCATCTCCCAGGCCATCGAGCGCGCCGAGCGCGAGACCTCCGACGGCCAGAGACGCGGCAAGGCGCTCGACCGGCTGTGGCCGGCGGACTGGGCGTCCGCACGCGATCTCGTTGCGCGCCTCGCCGAGGCCTTCGCGCCGCTCGAGACGCTCTTTCGCAGCGACGAACCGGATACGCTCGCAGCACTCGCCGCCGCCCACGTCACGGTCGCCGAGGCAATGGCGAGACTGCCCGACGACGAGCCCGGCCTGCTCTGGCACGGGGAGGCCGGCGAAGCCGCCGCTCTCATCCAGGCCCGCCTCATGGACGCGCAACTCGCCGCGCCCGAGGTGCGTGCGGTCGACTACCCCGATCTCTACCGCGCACTCATCACCGGAACCGCCGTGCGCCCGCGCGTGCCCGTACACCCCCGCATCTTCATCTGGGGTCCCTTCGAGTCTCGGCTGCAGCAGACGGACGTCATGGTGCTCGGCGGCCTCAACGAAGGGACGTGGCCCGAGTCCGCCGACCCCGGCCCCTGGCTCAACCGTCCCATGCGTCAGCAGCTCGGCCTGCCACAGCCGGAAGAGGTGATCGGCCATGCGGCCCACGATGTCGCGACCATGCTGGGCGCACCAGTCGTCGTCCTGACCCGAGCCGCCAAGGTGGACGGCGTGCCTGCGGTGCCGTCGCGCTGGCTACTGCGCCTCAACGCCCTGCTCGGCGGGCTCGATCTTGCCGGCGCCATCGCTCCGCGACCGGAGGCTCCCTGGCTGCACTGGGCGCGCCAACGCGACCACACCAGGGAGCGGATCCGCATCGGCCGGCCGGCGCCCTGCCCGCCGCTCGCCGCCCGGCCGAGACGCATCAGCGTCACCGATGTCGAGCGCTGGATCGCCAATCCCTATGCCATCTTTGCCCGCCACGTGCTGGGCCTCCAGCCGATGCCACCGCTCGGCGACGGACCTGGGGCGCGCGAACGCGGCCAGATCATTCACGCCGTCCTCGGGCGCTTCGCCACGGACCACCCGGCAGCCCTGCCGAACGACATCGCCGGGGCCGTGCGCAACCTCGGCGACGCCATCCTCGGCGCATACCTGGCGAGCCCGCGCGTACGGGCGTTCTGGCGGCCGCGCCTCGCGCGCTTTGCGGACTGGTTCGGTGAGACTGAGCCGGCACGCCGGCAGGGCGTCACGCGCGTACTCGCGGAAGTGTCGGGCCGTCACCGCATCGAGGCGCCCGCGGGGCCGTTCACGCTCACGGCGCGTGCCGACCGGCTCGACATCGGCAGCGACGGCGCCCTCGCGATCACCGACTACAAGACCGGCAATCCGCCCCCCCGCGAGCGCGTGACATCGCTCAAGGCTCCGCAGCTTCCCCTCGAAGCCGCGATCGCCTTGCTCGGCGGCTTCCCCGACGTAGCCGGCACGAGGATCACGAACCTCCGCTACATTGCCGCCAAGGGTGGCGAGCCGCCGGGCGCCGCGCTCGAGATCGACGGCGACCCGAAGGCCCTCGCCGAAGACGCGCTGAAGGCCTTCACGACGCTCGTCACGCTCTTCGACGACGAGGCGACCGCCTACAAGGCCGTGCGGCGGCCGGGCTTCGACTACACGTTCGACGACTTTGCCCACCTGGCGCGCGTGGCCGAGTGGTCGAGCGGCGACGATGGCGAGGGCTAGCCCATGAGCACGAGCGCGGACGCCCCCCTGGACATCGCGCAGGCGCGCGACGAAACCCGACGCAACCAGGCCGGCGCGGCCGATCCGGCCGTCTCCGCCTGGGTGGCCGCCAACGCCGGCGCCGGCAAGACGCACGTGCTGACCCAGCGCGTGCTCCGCCTGCTCGTGGCCGACACGTCGCCCGAGCGCATTCTCTGCCTCACCTACACCAAGGCGGCCGCGGCCGAGATGTCACGCCGCGTCTTCGCCATGCTGGCCGAGTGGGTGACGGCGGACGAGACGACGCTCGCCGGCAAGCTCACTGCGTTGCTGGGACGCCCTGCGGCTCCCGCCGAGACGGGACGGGCGCGCCAGCTCTTCGCCCGCGCCATCGAGACGCCCGGCGGTCTCAAGGTGCAGACCATCCACGCCTTCGCCGAGCGCCTGCTGCAACGCTTCCCGCTCGAGGCCGGCATCGCCCCGCATTTCACCGTGCTCGACGAGGCGCTGGCGTCCGAACTCATGCAGCAGGCCATCGACGGCATGCTGGCGGAGGCTGCCCCCGGCACGGGACCGCTGGCCGAGGCGCTCGGCGTCGTCGTCGCCTACGCAGCCGAGGCCGGTTTCGACTCCATTTTGCGCAGCGCCGTCAAGGAGCGGGGCTGGATCGAAGTCTTGCGCCGGCTCGAGACGGAGGAGGGCGATCCTCTCGCCGCCGCCGCCGATGCCTACCGCGCGGCGATGGGCATCCGAGCGGGCATCGACGAAGGCGATCTCGACAGGGAAGCAGCGGCGCTGCTCACCGATGCCACACTGGCCCACGCCGCGCGCGTGCTGGGCGACAGCGGCACGCAGGACAAGGATCTTGCCAGCGCGCTCGCCGCTGCCCGGCAGGCCGGCGATATCCCGCTCCGCCTGCAACACTTGCGCACGGCACTGCTCACGAGCGCGGGCGCGCCACGTTCCGACAGCCGGTTCATCACGAAGGCCATCCGCGTGGCGGAGCCGGGCCTGACCACGGCCCTCTGCACGGCGCGGGACAGACTGGCGGAGCTCCAGATCGAGCGAGCTGGCGTCCGGCTCGTCACCGCCACGCTCGCCCTGCTGCGGCTCGCCGACGCCACCATGCAGCGCTACACCGATGCCAAGGCCCGCCGCGCCGCGCTCGACTTCGACGATCTGCTCCTGTCGACCTGGTCCCTGCTCTCGGCACGGGACTCGACGGAATGGGTGCTCTTCAAGCTCGACGGTGGCCTCGATCACATCCTCGTCGACGAGGCCCAGGACACGAGCCGCCTGCAATGGCGCATCGTCGAGGCGCTGGCGAACGAGTTCTTCTCCGGCAGCGGCGCGCGCGACACGCCGCGCACCATTTTCGCGGTGGGCGACGAGAAGCAGTCGATCTATGGCTTCCAGGGCGCCGTGCCGGAGATGTTCGCCGAGATGGCGAAGGCATTCGAGCAAATGACGCAAGGTGCCGGCGCGGGCTGGCGCCAGGTGCCGCTGACGCTCTCCTTCCGCTCGACGGCGCCCGTTCTGGAAGCCGTCGACCGCGTCTTCTCGGATCCCGCTCGCACGCCTGGTCTCGACAGCGGCAGGGACAAGGTGCGCCACGCCGCCAATCGCATCGGCCAAGCCGGAGTGGTCGAGCTCTGGCCCACGGAAAAGCCGGTGGAGAGCAATCCGGGCGCCGCCTTCGCGCCGTTCTCCGATACGGCCGCCAAATCGCCCGCCGTCCGGCTCGCCGAGCGCATCGCCGATCATATCGCCGGCTGGCTTTCCCGCAGCGAGATGCTCGCCTCCCAGGCGCGGCCGATCCGGCCGGGCGACATCCTCATCCTCGTGCGCAAACGCCAGCCGTTCGCCGAGCCGATGGTGCGGGCGCTGAAAGCGCGGGACATTCCCGTCGCCGGCTCCGACCGGATCGTGCTGACCGAGCAGATCGCCATCATGGACCTGATGGCCCTCGGCGAATTCCTGACCATGCCCGAGGACGACCTGGCGCTCGCCAGCGTCCTGAAGAGCCCACTCTTCGGGCTCGACGACGACGATCTCATGCGCATCGGGGTCGGTCGCAAGGGCTCGCTGTGGAGCGCACTGCTGGACCGCGCGGAAAGCGATGCCCGTCTCGCCGTTGCCGCAGGCGAGCTCAAGCGCTGGCGCGCGCGCGCCGACTTTACCCCGCCCTTCGAGTTCTTCGCCGCCCTGCTCGACACCGACAAGGGCCGCCAGCGCCTCCTTGCCCGGCTCGGACACGAAGCCGCCGACGCCATCGACGAGTTCCTGAGCCTCGCCATGGCCTATGACGAGAGCCATCCCCCCTCCCTCGCCGGCTTCCTGCACTGGCTCGCGGCGAGCCAGGCCGAGATCAAGCGCGACATGGAGCAGGGGCGCGACGAGGTGCGCGTCATGACGGTGCACGCGGCCAAGGGCCTGGAAGCGCCGATCGTGTTCCTGCCGGACACATGCGGCGCGCCCGCCATGGCGCGCAGCGGCCAGCTTGTGCCGCTGGTCGGCGGCGCCTGGCTCGCCGAGGCGCAGCCCCCCATGCTCTGGCCGGTGACCGGTACGCGCGCTGCCGCGGCCCTCGAGACAGCCAAGCGCCGAGTAGAAGAGCGCGAGCGCCAGGAAGCGAACCGCCTGCTCTACGTCGCCATGACGCGCGCGCGGGACCGGCTCTACGTTGCGGGTTTCGAAGGGAAGAGGGGGCCCGCCAAAGGCTGCTGGTACGAGCTCGTCGAGGCGGGGCTTGGCGGTGCCCTCGTCGAGGTCACCGATGCAGGAAGTGGCCCGGTGCGCCGCTTCGAGGCGCCGCAGAGCGGATCGCCCGATGGCAAGCCGCCGCCGGCTGCCGACGCGGCGCCCCCGGCAGCCCTCCCCGAATGGGCCGACCGGCGCGTACCACGCGAGGAGACGACGACCATTCCGGTCGCGCCGTCGCGCCTTGCACCACTCGACGAAGATCCCGAGGTCGACGGCGAGCCGCCGCCGATGCCGACACCGCCCCCGCAGGACGTGCCGCCCATCGTCTCGCCCCACGAGCTCGCGCGCGAGAACCGCTTCCTGCGCGGCACCCTCTCGCACGCTCTCCTGCAACACCTGCCCGCGTTGCCGCAGGCGGACTGGCGCCATGCCGCCACGGCCTTCGTGGATCGTCGCGGCAGGGCGCTGAGGCCGCGCGCGCGGAAAAGCATCGTCGACGAGGTGCTGGCGGTCCTGAGCGATCCCGCGCTCGCCGCGCTGTTCGGCCCCGACAGCCGGGCCGAGGTGGCGATCGTGGCGGAGATCCAGCCGCCGTCGGGAAAAGGGGGCGCGCTCAGGATCTTCGGACAGCTCGACCGGTTGGCGCTCGTCGACGGTTGCGCGCTGATCGTCGACTACAAGACCAACCGGCCGCCGCCGCTCCGCCCCGAGGCAACGCCCGAAGCTTATCTGCTGCAAATGGCGGCCTACCGCCTCGCCGTTGCAAAAATCTTCGAGGTTTCAAGGGTCAGAGCCGCCATATTATGGACGGATGGCGCACGCATGATGGAGCTTCCCGAGGCGCTGCTCGATGGCGCCACATCACGGCTTTGGGAGAGAGCCAGCTCCGGCCTTGACGCTCGGGTCCGTACTTCCTAGTTACTTGCGATGCTCGTCCCGGACCGGGACCAATCTCAGGAGAACATGCATGGGCGCGGCTTCCCACGTTTCCGACTCGAATTTCGAAAAGGAAGTCCTCAAGTCTTCCGAGCCGGTGCTCGTCGACTTCCACGCGGAGTGGTGCGGCCCCTGCAAGGCTATGGCCCCGGCGCTCGAAGAGGTTGCCACGGCGATGGCCGGCAAGGTCAAGGTGGCCAAGATCGACGTCGATCAGAACCCGGCCATCACCAGCAAGTATCGCATTCAGGCCATGCCGACGCTGATCCTGTTCAAGGACGGCAAGGTTGCCGCGCAGCATGTCGGCGCGCTCGTGACCAAGAAGAAGATCGAGGATTGGCTGAAGTCGGCGGGCGACGTCGCCTGAGGGCGAGCGCGACGCGCCCCGTCGGCACGGGCGCGATCGATCCACAGTCCCGAGACCGATGCGAGCCCTGGAGATCTCTCCGGGGCTCGTTTCTTTTGGCGCGCTCGGCAGTCGCGATCGCAACGTCCTCCATCTCGCTGAGACCCGGCCATTGCTCGGCGTCGCCTTCGCGCCGGGTGCGCGACCGTCCGCCTGCTCGAAAACAGGCAAAACCAGGGACCGAACCCCGCCGAAAAGACAGCGATCCCCGCGAAAACGGTGTGCAACTTAAGTCGATTTGTCGCAGAACCGCCGATCGCCAGAATTTTTCACGCAATATCAGTGCATTAAGACACACTCAACCGCCTTGACACCCTCCAGGGGCGTCACTAAGGTTCGCCGCGATTGACGGTCGTCCATCCAGCCAGCCGACGCGCGTCGGAACGGGCCTCCCATGTCAGACGATGGCAACAAGGCGTCCCCGGGCAAATCTGAAATCAGCCCTGAGGACCGGGAGGCGTTCAAGCGGCGCGCCGCTGAGATCGGCAAGCGTCTCGACGCGGTGAAGTCGAGGCACGAGCCGGACCGCGAGGCTGCCCAGGAGCAATCCGGGCGCAGCCGCGCGCTCAGTCAGGGTTTGCGGATTGCGACCGACCTGTTCGCCGGAGTGGCCGTTGGCCTCTTCATCGGATGGGGATTGGATCAGCTGCTGGGCACGAACTGGCTGATCATTGTGTTTCTACTGGTCGGCGTAGCGGCCGGATTGCTCAATGTGATCCGGACGGCACGACGGCTTCAGGCCGAGTCGGAGCCCTTGCAGCGCAAGGCTCCCTCCGTGAAGGACGACGACGAGGACAAATGAGCACTCGGGGGGCTGGAAGTGGCGGCCGCACACGGTGATGGCGGGGGCAACGACCCCATGCATCAGTTCGAGATCCACGAGATCATTCCTCTCGAGGTTTTCGGACTAAAGGCTTCATTCACGAACTCCTCGGCCTTCATGCTGCTGGCCGTGGCGCTCATTTCCGCCTTCCTGATCCTGTCGATGCGCGGGCGCTCGCTGGTGCCGACACGCCTCCAGTCGATGGCGGAACTCTCCTACGAGTACATCGCCGGCCTCGTGCGCACGAATCTCGGGCAAGAAGGCATGCGCTTCTTCCCGTTCGTGTTCTCGCTCTTCATGTTCATCTTCTTCGCGAACATGCTGGGCATGATCCCCGGCTTCTTCACGGTCACGAGCCACATCATCATCACCTTCGCGCTCGCCATGCTGGTCATGACCATCGTGGTGGGCTACGGCATCTACAAGAACGGCTTCGGCTTCCTGAAGCTCTTCGTGCCGAGTGGCGTGCCGTGGGTGATCATGCCGCTGCTGATGCTGATCGAGTTCGTGTCGTTCCTGTCGCGCCCGCTCAGCCTCTCAATCCGACTGTTCGCCAACATGCTGGCCGGCCACATCACGATGAAGGTCTTCGCCGGCTTCGTGGTAAGCCTCGGCGCCCTCGGTGCCGCCGGCCTGCCCCTGGCGTTCGTCCCCTTCACGATGACGGTGGCGCTGACCGTGCTTGAGGTCTTCGTCGCCTTCCTGCAGGCCTTCGTGTTCACCGTTCTGACGTGCATCTATCTCAACGATGCCTTGCATCCCGGGCATCATTGAGGTTAGACGCACGAGCCTTTCACAATCGGTATTGGACCAACCCACCTCCAAGGAGCCCAGACATGGACCCCAACGCAGCAAAGCTGATCGGCGCCGGCATCGCTTGCCTCGGAATGGCAGGCGCAGGCATCGGCCTTGGCCACCTCTTCGGCAACTACCTGTCCGGCGCGCTCCGCAATCCGTCGGCCGCCCAGGGCCAGTTCACGAACCTGATCATCGGCATGGCGCTGACCGAGGCCCTCGGCATCTTCTCCTTCGCCGTCGCCCTCATCCTGCTGTTCGTGAAGTAGCAAGCCTACGCTCGCCAGCCCTGCGTCGGCGCCATGACACGCCGACTCGGGCGCTGACCAGCGTTGGAGAACGACGATGGCCGCACCGACAAAGACGGGCACGGGCGTAGGGCATCCTCCGCCGTCCGGGGGGAATTTCCCGCCGCTCGATACCTCGACCTTCGTGCCCCAGCTCATCTGGCTCGCGATCTCATTCGGATTGCTGTACCTGCTGATGTCACGCATCGCCTTGCCGAGGATCGGCCAGGTGATCGAGGAGCGCAGGGAACGCATTCAACGGGATCTGGACGCCGCCGAGCGTCTGAAGGGCGAGACCGAGCAGGCCCTGGCCGCCTACGAGCAGGCCCTGGCTCAGGCTCGCGCCAAGGCGCACGGCATCGCCTCCGGCGAGCGGGAGCGCCTGGCTGCGGATGGTGAGCGTGAGCGGCAACGCGTCGAGCAGCAGCTCGCCGCACAACTTGCCGACGCCGACAAGCGCATCGCCGCCACCAAGACCAAGGCGCTCGCCCAGATCAACGAGGTGGCCGCCGATACCGCCGGCGCCGTCGTCAAGGCGTTGATCGGTGCCGACGTCAGCCGCGACGAGGTCGTCAAGGCGCTGGCGGCGGCCGCGCCTGCCAAGTCGTGAGACAAAACTGGTAACGGCCTCACCGAGGCCGGGCATGCCCGCCGGAGATGGGCACTGAGGTGACGACATGCTGAGCAATCCGACATTCTGGGTGGGCGTCGCCTTCCTCTGCTTCATCGGCATCCTGATCTACTTCAAGGTGCCCGGCATGATCACCAAGCTCCTCGACGACCGCGCGGAGGCGATCCGAAGCGAGCTCGACGAGGCGCGCCGCCTGCGCGAGGAGGCACAGGCGCTGCTCTCCGAATATCAGCGCAAGCAGCAGGAAGCCGAGAAGGAGGCCGAGGCCATCATCGCGCAGGCCAAGCGCGAGGCCGAAGCCCTGACCGCCGAGACCAAGGCCAGTCTCGCCGAAACCCTGGCGCGGCGCACGCGCATCGCCGAGGACAAGATCAAGCGCGCCGAGGCGCAGGCCATGGCCGAGGTCCGCTCGGCCGCCGTCGATGCTTCCATGGCCGCCGCCGAGCGACTGGTGCGCGAACGCATGGGCACCGACGCCTCCACGTCCGTCATCGAGAAGAGCATCCGCGAGCTCAAGGGCAAGCTGAATTAGCCTCGACGCCCATTGGCGCGACGCAGGAAAAGGGGCGGGCACATCGTGACCCGCCCTTTTCGTTTGGCCTGCTGCGGATAGGTCTGCGCCCCCTTCCGCTCGCCCTCACCGGCTCACCAGCGATCAGCGGTTGGTCTCGCGCCGCCAGCGCAGCTTCGGCTCGCGCGCGGCCCGCGTCTCGTCGAGACGACGGCGCGGGGCGAGACGCGGCGCTTCCTTGAAGCGGGCCAGGTCGCCGCGCTGCGCCGCCTCTGCGAGATCCCTGAGCGTGGCGATGAACAGATCCAGCGACTGCTTGGATTCGCTCTCCGTCGGCTCGATGAGCATCGCCCCGTGTACCACGAGCGGGAAGTACATGGTCATGGGATGGTAGCCCTCGTCGATCATCGCCTTGGCGAAGTCGAGCGTGGTGACGCCGGTGTCCTTGAGGAAGCGGTCGTCGAACAGCACCTCGTGCATGCAAGCCTGGTCGCCGAACGGCTGGCTGAACAGATCGCGCAGCCGCGCCCGCACGTAGTTGGCGTTGAGCACCGCGTCCTCCGACGCCTGCCGCATGCCGTCGGCGCCGTGGCTCAGCATGTAGGCAAGCGCCCGCACGAACATGCCCATCTGGCCATGGAACGCCGTCAGCCGCCCGAGTGGGGCCGCCTCGCGCCGTTCCGCGGCGTCGACCGTCTCGATCAGCCGGTAGCCACCCTCCGGCGTGCGCTGGACGAACGGCACCGGGGCAAATCGCGCCAGCGCCTCGGACAGCACCACCGGACCGGACCCCGGCCCGCCGCCGCCATGCGGCGTCGAGAAGGTCTTGTGCAGGTTGATGTGCATGGCGTCGATGCCGAGCGCACCGGGCCGAACCTTGCCGACAATGGCGTTGAAGTTGGCTCCGTCGCAGTAGAAATAGGCGCCGGCGCGATGCACCACGTCGGCGATCTCCGCCACCTCCGGCTCGAACAGGCCGCACGTGTTCGGATTGGTCAGCATGATCGCCGCCACGTCGGGTCCAAGCGCCGACGCCACCTCGGCCGCGGCGACCGTGCCGTCGCTGCGGGCCGGGATCGCCTTGACGCTGTAGCCCATGAAGGCGGCCGTCGCCGGATTGGTGCCGTGCGCCGACTCTGGCACCAGCACGACCGAGCGCTTGCTGCCGGCCGCATCGTGCGCTGCCTTGATCGCGAGCATGCCCGCGAGCTCGCCATGGGCGCCGGCCTTGGGCGAGAGCGCCACCGCCGCCATGCCGGTCAGCTCGAGCAGGTAGCCCGAGAGCACCTCCATCAGCGCCAGCGCGCCCTGCACCGTCTGCTGCGGCTGCAGCGGATGGATGTCGGCGAAGCCGGGCAGGCGCGCCAGACGCTCGTTGAGGCGCGGGTTGTGCTTCATCGTGCACGAGCCCAGCGGATAGAGCCCGGAGTCGATGGCGTAGTTCTTGCGTGAGAGCCGCACGTAATGGCGCATCGCCTCCGGCTCCGTGAGGCCCGGCAGGCCGATCGGCTCTTTACGCTCGAGGCCACCGAGCTTCGCGCCAACCTTCGCCGGCTGCGGCAGGTCGACACCGGAGTTGGCAGGCCGGCCGATTTCGAAGATCAGCGGCTCCTCGTGGTCGAGGCCGCGGTTGCCTGTGAACGTGGCGGCCGACGAGCTGGCGGCGTCACCGGCCGAGGTCGGACGTCCCTGGGTATTCATGGCCATCACAGCACCTCCGCCAGCGCCTGCGCGTAGAGTGCGCGGTCGTCGTCCGTGTTGATCTCCGTGGCGGCGACGATCAGCAGCCGCTCGAGGCCGTCGCGCGTGCGGTCGCGTCCAAGCAGGCGGGACAGCGGCACACCGGCGAGAACCCCCTTCTCGACAAGCTTGTCGACGACCGCAGCGGCATCATCCGGCAGACGGATCGTGAATTCGTTGAAGAAGGCCGGGTTCAACACCTCCACGCCGTCGATGCGCGCCAGACGATCAGCGAGATCCACCGCGGCGGCATGATTGAGGGCCGCCAGGCGACGCAGCCCCTGCTCGCCGAGCAGCGTCATGTGGATGGTGAAGGCCAGCGCGCAGAGGCCCGAGTTCGTGCAGATGTTGCTCGTCGCCTTCTCGCGGCGGATGTGCTGCTCGCGCGTCGAGAGCGTCAGCACGTAGCCGCGCCGCCCTTCCGCATCCACCGTCTCGCCGGCAAGACGACCCGGCATCTGCCGCACGAGCTTGTCCCGCGTCGCGAAGAGGCCGACGTAGGGCCCCCCGAAATTGAGGCCGTTGCCGATCGATTGCCCCTCCGCAGCGACGATATCCGCCCCCATGGCGCCGGGCGACCGGAGCGCGCCGAGCGCCACGACCTCTGTGACGACGACGACCAGAAGGGCGCCAGCCGCGTGAGCCGCATCGGCGATCGGGGTGAGGTCGCGGATCTGCCCGAACACGCTCGGATACTGCACGACCACACACGAGGTCTCGCGGTCGATGCGCGCGGCGATATCCTCGGCGCCCATCGGATCGACCGGCAGGGCGTCGACCGTCGAGCCGCCGTGATGCGCCAGCGTCTGGATGACGTCGAGATACTGGGGATGCAGGCCGCCGGAAACGATCGCCTTCTTGCGCCGCGTCACCCGATGGGCCATCAGCACCGCCTCGGCCGCCGACGTCGAGCCGTCGTACATGGAGGCGTTCGCCACATCCATGCCGGTCAGGAGCGCCACCTGGGTCTGGAACTCGAACAGGTATTGCAGCGTGCCCTGCGTGATCTCCGGCTGGTACGGCGTGTAGCTTGTCAGAAACTCGGAGCGCTGGATCAGGTGATCGACCGTCGCCGGCACGTGATGGCGATAGGCGCCCGCGCCGATGAAGAACGGCACCGCGCCAGCCGGCGTGTTGCGCGCGGCCAGCCGCCCGAGCTCGCGTTCGACTTCGAGCTCCCCCTTGGCGCGAGGCAGCTCGGCCAGCTCCGCCAGCAGCTTGTCCTTGGGGACAGCAGCAAACAGCTCGTCGACTCCGGCGACGCCGATGGCCGCCAGCATGGCCGTGCGGTCGGCTGGCTCGAGCGGGAGGTATCGCATCAGTGGCTCTCCGCGACCAACTTGTCATAGCCGGCCTTGTCGAGCAGACCGTCGAGCTCCGCCTTGTCCTTCAGGCGCAGCTTGAAGAACCAGGCACCGCTCTCGGCATCCTCGTTGACGAGCGCCGGCGTCTCGGCCAGCGCGGCGTTCGACTCCACGACCTCTCCGGAAACTGGCGCATAGACCTCCGAGGCCGCCTTGACGGATTCGACCACGGCCGCCTCGTCGCCCTTGGCGAAGGTCTTGCCGACCTCCGGCACCTCCACGAACACCACGTCGCCGAGTTGCTCCTGGGCATGATTGGTGATGCCGACGGTGCCGATGTCACCATCGATGCGGATCCACTCGTGATCCTTCGAGTATCTGACGTCTGTCATCATGAGCCTCCCGGGCGTGTGTCTTCAGGACTTGCGGCGATAGCGATGGGGAGCGAAGGGCAGCACCGCGACACGACCCGGCAGGGCCTTGCCACGCACCACGAGTTGCACAAGCGTGCCGGGCGTCTCGTGCCCGCGCGCCACATAGCCCATGGCAATGGGACCGTTGACGGTCGGACCGAAGCCGCCCGAGGTGACGACGCCGATCGGCGTCCCGTCGCCTGCGCGGATCTCGGTGCCCTCGCGCGCCGGCGCACGCCCCTCGGGGACGATGCCGACACGCTGCCGGCTCGGACCGTCCGCGAGCTCGCGCTGGATGCGGGTCGCACCGGGAAAACCGCCTTCGACGCGGCGGCGCTTCTGAATGGACCACGTCAGCGCCGCCTCGATGGGCGAGGTCGTGGTGTCGATGTCGTGGCCGTAGAGGCAGAGGCCGGCCTCGAGCCTGAGCGAGTCGCGCGCGCCAAGGCCGATCGGCGCCACCCGCTCGTCGGCGAGCAGGACGCGGGCAAGGTCGGCGGACTTGTCGGCGGCAACTGAAATCTCGAAGCCATCCTCGCCCGTATAGCCGGAGCGGCTGACATGGCATGCGAAGCCGCCGACGTCGACGCTCCCCGCCTGCATGAAGGCGAAGGCGGCGGCGGCCGGCGACAGCCCGGCCATGACGTCGTGCGCGAGCGGCCCCTGGAGCGCCAACAGGGCGCGCTCGGGACGCGGCTTCAGCGTCACGCCGGCCGGCAGATGACGGGCGATGTGGTCGTAGTCCGCCTCCTTGCAGGCGGCGTTGACGACGAGCAGGAGCGTGCCGTCGTTCTGCGCGGAGGGCGAGCGGGTGACCATGAGATCGTCGAGGATGCCGCCATCCGCGCCGAGAAGCTGGGTATAGCGTTGCCGCCCGAGACCGAGTCCCAGG
>JAWKVZ010000016.1:0-2822 GCA_041397725.1 Hyphomicrobiaceae bacterium
CTCGATCCCTATTCGGGCGCGATCTTCGTCTTCCGCGCCAAGCGCGCCGATCGCATCAAGCTCCTGATCTGGGACGGCAGTGGCCTGGTGCTTGTCTACAAGCGCCTGGAGCAGGGCCAGTTTCGCTGGCCGAGGATCGAGGACGGTGTCATGCGGCTGTCGCCGGCGCAGCTCTCAGCGCTGATCGAGGGGCTCGACTGGCGGCACGTTCACACACGCCGTGTCGTCCGTCCCACAGCGGCTCAATGATCCACACCTGCGCTCGTTCGAGGGTAGCGCCGCAGCTGCCAAATCAGCGATTCTGCAAGGCATGAGGCTGACACCCGACGACCTGCCCGACGATGCCGAGACGCTGAAGGCGATGATCCTGGCGGCGCGGGCCGACAATGCCCGGCTCGATGCCGAGCGTGCGCGCCTCGCGCACGAGGGCGAGGTTCTCGCCGCCGAGGTTGACCGGCTCACGGCACAGAACGAGCGCCTCGATCACATCGTCTCGGTTCTGCGCCGCGCCCAGTTCGGCCGACGCTCTGAGAAGATCAGCGACGACCAGATCGAGCTGGCGCTGGAGGACGTCGAGACGGCCTTCGGCGTCGAGGATGCGGCCATCGAGCAGGCCGAGCCGATCGCCCGGCGGGAAGGGACTGAGGCGCGGCGGGCGAACCGCGGCCAGCTGCCGAAGCACCTGCCGCGTGAGGAGGTCGTGATCGCACCGGCGGCGACGTCGTGCCCGTGCTGCGGCGGCGATCTGCACGTCATCGGTGAGGATGTCTCCGAGCGTCTCGACAAGGTCCCGGCGACGTTGCGGGTGATCGTCACGCGGCGGCCGAAGTATGCCTGCCGGACCTGCGATCGGACCGGTGCCGACGGCGCGACGGGCGTGATCCAGGCGCCCGCACCGCCGCGGCTGATCCTGGGTGGTCTGCCGACCGAGGCGCTAGTGGCCGACGTGCTGGTCGCAAAATACGCCGACCACCTGCCACTCTACAGGCAGAGCCAGATACTGGCGCGCGAGGGCGTGAACATCAGCCGCTCGACGCTCGCCGGGTGGGTCGGATTCGCCGCCCATGAGCTGGCGCCCTTGCACGAGAGGCTCGTCATGCACCTGAGAGCCTCGGAAAAACTCTTCGCCGACGAAACCCGATGTCCGGTGCTCGATCCGGGGCGTGGCAAGACCAAGACCGGCTATCTCTGGGCGATTGCCCGCGACGATAGATCCTGGGGCGGCGCCGATCCACCCGCCGTCGCCTACATGTATGCGCCCGGTCGCGGTGCCGAGCATGCCGTGCGCCTCCTCGCGGGCTTCTCAGGCATCCTGCAGGTCGATGGCTATGCCGCGTATGACGCGCTGTCGGACGGCGATCGCGCCGACGGCCCGGCCACCCTGGCGCTGTGCTGGTCGCACTTCCGCCGCCGCTTCTACGACATCGCCAAGGCCGGCAATGCACCGATCGCATCCGAGGCGCTCGACCACATCGGCACGCTCTATGCCATCGAGACGGACATCCGCGGTCGCTCTGCCGCAGAACGCCGCGAGGAACGGCAGGCGCGCGCGCGGCCGATCGTCGATGCGCTGAAGCCCTGGCTTGAAGCTCAGCTGACGCGCGTCTCGGGACGCGCTCCGATCGCCGAGGCGATGCGCTACGGTCTCTCCCGTTGGGAGGGGCTCGGCCGGTTCCTCGATGACGGTCGCATCGAGATCGATACGAACGTCGTGGAGCGGACGATCCGACCCATCGCGCTCAACCGCAAGAACGCACTGTTCGCCGGCAGCGACGAAGGCGGCGCCAACTGGGCGATCATCGCCTCGCTGATCGAGACGGCCAAGCTCAACGGCGTCAATCCGCAGGCCTGGCTCACCGATACGCTGGAGAAGCTCGTCAACCGCTGGCCAGCATCCCGCATCGCCGACCTCATGCCCTGGGCCTACGCGAACACCGCCGCATGAACCGTCAAGGTGGGAGGGGCAGAGCGCTTACGAAGGAGAGCTTCGAGGATGGCGCCGTCGTGAGCCACATGTCACAGCGTCCTGGTCTTTCGCCGCCCAAACTCTTCGGTTGGCGCCGCGAGGAATGGCAGGCGCGCTCGCCGCCGGTAAGCGTCCGCTGAGAGCTGCGGCGTGTCCGACTTGACGGGTGCCAGTTCAGGCGGCGACGCTCTGCGTCGCCGGTGCAAACCAGTTCCATGGTGGCATCTCATCGAGCCGGTGTAAGCGCTCTGCCGCCCCCACCTTCCGCAGTTGAGGCGGGTCGTTGAGTCTCGCGTGCCATGGCGCGAGATCGTTTTGACCGTAATGTCGACCATAGTGACGTCACCAAGCCTTTCGCGGTGCGGCGGATGGAGGTGATGACGGGCGTGGAGCGCCGCCGTCGCTGGTCGAGAGAAGACAAGCTTGGGATCGTCGCCGAGAGCCTCGCGGAGGGCGCCGTCGTATCTGATGTCGCGCGCCGGCACGGGATCTCGCCGCAGCAGCTGTTCGGCTGGCGTGCCAAGGTGCGTGCCGAGCTCGCCGCAGCGAAGGCCGCCGAGTCGGAGGGTCCGCAGTTCGTGCCGGCTGTTGTCGCGCGCGTCGCGGCGTCCGCGCCTGATGCCGGGGTAACGCCGGCAGCCAAGGAGCCCGGCAGCATCGAGATCGTGATCGGCGGGGCGAGCGTGCGCGTCGAGGGACGCGTCGATGCGCGGTTGCTGGCGGTCGTCATCAAGGCCCTGCGGGTGGCGTCGTGATCATCCCGCCATCCGGTGTCCGCGTCTTGATCGCGACCAAGCCCGTCGACTTCCGCAAGGGGCTCGACGGCCTGGCCGCTCTCGTGCAGGAGCATCTTCGG